>NZ_CP150238.1:4800000-6845873 GCF_037975205.1 Paenibacillus sp. FSL R5-0470 | reverse complement strand
AGACTGTCACTCCTTTAAATCTTCCAAATGTGGCATCAGCCATGAAGTGGAAATGTCGAAGAAAATAGGTTGGTGCTGATATTTATCCCCAGTAGGCAATATGAAGAGACAAAAAAATATGGATAAATTTGATTTGTTCACAACTTTATCCACAGCTTGTTGATAATTAAGAGAACAAACAAATCTATTCACATTCAAAAGTAATACCATCATAGCAAAACGCCCCTTATTTTTCAATGAGCAGGGCTATTTTATCCACAAATTCAAGCACTTGTGTACAATTATTAGGAACACCACTACATATTGTTGATAATTTGTTTACGGTTCGACACTTTACGCCAAAGCTTCGATAATTTTATACACAGGTTGTGCTCATCTGTGAGTAGTCGACTTTATTTTTTGATCACAGGTGGATAACTGTCATATCTTGTGGATTACTTTTTTTCTAATGGGAGTTGTGGATAAGCGGCTTGAATTAGAGGGAGGGTCTGGAGCCAGCAGTAGGTTGACTTTTGCGCATAAAATATGTTTAAATATATAAAGGTGTTTTCTGTAAGGATATGTCTCGATAATTAAATGATGATTCATGTAGATACTGTCCCTACTATAAGGACGGCTTAGACCGTTTCTGCTTATATGACAGTAATTAAGTTCCTGTAAGGGAGGTGCAATTATGAGACCGACATTTAGACCAAATGTGAGCAAACGCAAGAAGGTTCACGGTTTCCGTAAAAGAATGAGCACGAAAAACGGCCGTAAAGTGCTGGCAGCTCGCCGCTTGAAAGGCAGAAAAGTTTTGAGTGCGTAAGTTAGGCCACTAAGGGACCACTCCGGTGGTCTTTTTTTACTGCTTTTTATTATTATTTGCTCTGCAAACGACTAGGATCTCGCTTAATGCGCTAGCTACACTTTGCGGGGCTATTTAACGTATATACAGAATTATTTTGTGAGAAGTTGAGAATATTTTTCTTTCTATAATATAGAAGGGAAATTTCAGCGTTGTAGTCGCGGTCGTTTATGGCGACATCCAAATGACTATACTATTAGAAGAAAAAAATTCGGAACGATACTTTTAACCGGATTTATGAAGGAGATTCCCGTGCACAAAAAGTTACGATTACGAAACCGTGCCGACTTCAGTCGTGTATATCGCCATGGGAAGTCATTTGCGAATCATCAATTTGTAGTGTATTGGTTTAGCAAAAAAGAGGTAGAGCGATTTAGAGTTGGGGTATCGGTCAGTAAAAAGGTTGGAAACGCGGTTGTCCGTAACCGAATGAGAAGATTGGTGAAGGAAATCGTTCGTCATCATGAACCTGAAATTGCAGGTGGACTCGATATGGTGTTTATCGTAAGAAAAGGAGCGCTTTCCATGGAATACGCAGAGCTCGAAAAAAGCGTGCTGCATGTACTGCGCAAAGCCAAGCTACTCAAGGCTTCCCGCAAATAAAGGACGCATAAGAGGCTTGTTTATTTGTATTCATAATTATGGTATGATTTACGGTGGAATGGAATGTTCAAGAGAGGGGTTTTGAAGTGTCTCTAATGAAGACTAGACGGGGAAAATGGTTTCTCCTCATCACAGTGATGGTGTTGTCGTTAGCTGTTCTGTCGGGATGCGCTCCGTCAGCTGCTGTTACGCACACTACGGAGGATTTAAAGAATGGAGGCTTCTGGCAAAGTAATGTAGTGTATTATTTCGCCATTGCCTTGGACAAGTTTGCTGATTGGTTTAACGGAGAATATGGTTTAGCCGTACTTGTGATGGTTATTATTGTCCGCACGTTGATTCTTCCGCTTACGATTAAACAGGTGAAGAGCTCGCGGGCAATGCAAGCCATTCAACCGGAACTCCAAAAGATCCAGAAAAAATATAAAGACACACCTGAAAAGGTGCAGCAAGAAACGATGCGTTTGTTCCAAGAGAATAAGGTTAATCCAATGGCGGGTTGTTTACCGCTGATCGTACAAATGCCTATCTTTATCGCTCTCTACAACTCGATCTACTATAATCCACATCTACGGGAGCACTCCTTCTTATGGCTGGAGCTAGGTAAGCCGGATCATCTGTTTATCTTACCAGTGCTTGCAGCATTAACAACATTTATACAAACTAGAATGATGACTAAAATGAACCCGATGCAACAACAAGGGCCAATGCAGTTCATGATGATGATCTATCCAGTTCTGATTTTCGTTATGTCCTACAACTTCCCAGCAGCATTGCCGCTATACTGGGTTTACAGTAACATTTATACTATTGTTCAGAACTATTTCTTATATCGCAACAACGATAAACATAAATTGGCAATCGCAAGTGCTGTGAAAAGTACAGATGACTCAACTGCTGTGAAGAGCAAAGGCGGCAGTAAAGCATCGAAGGGAGCCAAAAAGTCAAAATGAGCAAAGTCGTCGCAACAGGGAAAACCATTGAAGAAGCTGTAGAACGGGGACTAACCCAGCTTGGAGTTCAAAAGGACCGGGTAACGGTCAACGTACTTGAGCAGCCATCAAGAGGATTCCTGGGATTGATCGGTGCGAAAGGTGCCAAGGTTGAGTTAACCTTGATAGCCGAAGCCGCACCGGCATCAGCGGCGAGTGCTCCGTCACTGCCTCAGCAGTCAACAAGAGAGAGCAAACAGGAGGCTAACGGCGGTGTGCCACGCCAAGATTCCGGACAACCGGTGGAGGAAGCTTACCAAGAAGCCGTTCATTTCATTGTGGATGTCGCTAAGAGCATGGGGCTCGAAGTGGAAGTCGAAATCGTCCACACTAAGGAATCCACGATTCTGCAGATATCAGGTCCAGATTTGGGACTGTTGATTGGTAGAAGAGGACAAACTCTCGATGCTCTGCAGTATTTGGCTAATATCGTAGCTAATCGTTACTCCGACAGTTTTATACGGCTTGTGCTAGATGCGGAGAACTTCCGTGAGCGGCGTAAAAAAACTCTCGAAGAGCTGGCTGATCGTTTAGCCAGTCGTGTCATTCGGACTCGTAAAGAGGTAGTACTGGAACCGATGTCACCTCAGGAGCGGAAAATTATTCACTCCAGATTACAGGATCATCGGCAAGTGAATACCCTTAGTAAGGGCGAAGAGCCAAATCGCCGCGTCGTTATAACTTTGAAGTAAAGACTATATGATGCAATGACTCCTTGACCAATGTAAGGGGTCATTGCTTTTTTAACAATATAAGACCGTTTATGATCAAAAAAATATAGGTTTTGGGGTGAAAAACAGCATGCTTAGTGACACCATTGCTGCCGTATCGACGGCATTAGGCGAGGGAGGAATTGCTATTATTCGGGTAAGTGGCCCTCAGGCTATTACCCAAGTGGCGCCTTTGTTTCGTAGCCGAGTTCCGTTAACTGAAGCGGAATCGCATACCGTTCATTATGGGCATATCGTTAGTCCGGATAACGGAGAGAAGATGGAAGAAGTACTTGTAACCGTAATGAAGGGCCCACGTTCTTTTACGACCGAGGATGTAGTAGAGATCAGTGCTCATGGGGGTGTAATTTCTGTAAGAAGGGTGATGGATTTACTTCTTCAGCAGGAGATAAGGTTAGCCGAGCCGGGTGAGTTCACCAAGCGTGCTTTCTTGGGTGGACGTATTGATTTATCACAGGCTGAGGCGGTTATTGATCTCATTCGTTCGAAGTCGGATCGTGCGTTTTCTGTGGCTTTAAAGCAGGTTAGTGGATCCTTGTCGGATCGAATTCATGCTTTGCGCCATACACTTATTGAGATGCTGGCCCATATCGAAGTGAATATAGATTATCCAGAGCATGATGTAGAATCCATGACAGCTGAATTTATTAAAGATAAAAGCAGTGAAGTGATGGAAGGAATCACAAAGCTTCTTAAGACTTCTAATGAAGGAAAAATTCTTCGTGAGGGGATAACGACAGCTATAGTTGGTCGTCCCAATGTTGGTAAATCTTCTTTATTAAACGCGTTAGCACGTGATAACAAAGCGATTGTAACAGATATTCCTGGTACAACACGTGATGTCATCGAAGAATATATAACGATAAACAACATTCCGCTTAAGCTGCTTGATACGGCGGGAATTCGTGAAACGATGGACGTAGTGGAGAAGATTGGCGTAGAACGTTCCAAGGCGGCAGTTAGTGATGCGGATCTGATTCTACTTGTGCTAAATGCTAACGAAGAGCTGCATGAGGACGAATTGGCATTGATGGAACAAATCCACGGTAGACAATGCCTAGTGATCATGAATAAAATGGACTTACCGCCCAAACTGGATAAGGATAAGTTGCTCTCGTTCTTTGAGGAGTCCAACATCGTACCGATGTCTGTTCTGGAAGAGGAAGGTCTAGACAAACTTGAAGATGCCATTTCGACACTCTTTTTTGGTGGAAAGCTGGAATCGGGTGACTTGACATATGTAAGTAATGTGAGACATATTGCACTGCTTAAAAAAGCCTATAAATCACTACAGGATGCATACGATGCGGCGGAACAGTATATTCCAATTGATATGATTCAAATTGATGTACGGCTAGCATGGGAACAACTCGGTGAAATTATTGGCGATACGGCAGCGGATTCGTTGTTAGATCAAATATTCTCACAATTTTGTTTAGGAAAATAGGTTTTACATTTTAATATAACATTTAGGGGGAAACAGGACATGAGTTATGATGGAGGCAACTATGACGTAATCGTCATTGGCGCCGGTCATGCCGGTTGCGAAGCAGCTCTAGCGTCAGCACGAATGGGCTGCAGCACGTTGATGATCACAATTAACCTGGATATGGTTGCATTCATGCCCTGCAATCCGTCCATAGGCGGACCTGCCAAAGGACATGTGGTGCGTGAGATTGATGCGCTAGGCGGAGAAATGGGCCGTAATATAGATAAGACTTTTATTCAGCTTCGTATGCTTAACACAGGGAAGGGACCTGCGGTGCATGCATTGCGTGCACAAGCTGATAAGTTCTTGTACCAACATACAATGAAGGAAACGATGGAGAAAACGCCTAATTTGACGCTTCGTCAAGGGATGGTTGAGCGTTTAATCGTTGAGGATGGACGTTGTGCAGGTGTAGTTACGAAGACAGGAACAGAATACCATAGTAAGACAGTTATCCTGACTACAGGTACTTACCTGCGTGGTAAAGTGATCATGGGTGAACTGACATATGAGAGTGGACCTAACAATCAGCAGCCATCAGTGAAGCTGTCTGAGAATTTGCGGGAGCTTGGTTTTGAATTGGTGCGTTTTAAGACAGGTACACCACCACGTGTACATCGCGATACGATCGATTTCTCGAAGACAGAAATTCAACCCGGCGACGATGAGCCTAAATTCTTTTCGTTTGAAACGAAATCATCGAACAATGAACAGCTTCCTTGTTGGTTAACTTATACCTCTGAGGTTACTCATCAGATTATTAATGACAACCTTCATCGTGCGCCGATGTTTACGGGTATTATTGAAGGAACAGGTCCACGTTATTGCCCATCTATTGAAGATAAAGTAGTAAGATTTAGTGATAAATCTAAGCATCAGATCTTTTTAGAGCCAGAAGGAAAAAATACATCGGAATACTATGTACAAGGTCTGTCGACTAGTCTTCCTGAGGATGTACAGCTAGCGATTCTGCGTTCCATCCCTGGTATGGAAAAGGTAGAGATGATGCGTAACGGCTATGCTATTGAATATGATGCAATGGTTCCTACACAGCTATGGCCATCTCTTGAAACTAAACGTCTACCAGGTCTTTTCACTGCTGGACAAATCAATGGTACTTCCGGTTATGAAGAAGCCGCTGGACAAGGTGTAATGGCTGGAATTAATGCAGCGCGCAAAGTGCAAGATAAAGAACCCGTAATCTTAGATCGTTCACAGGGATACATTGGTGTGCTCATTGATGATCTGGTGACTAAAGGCACTAATGAACCTTACCGTCTGCTTACTTCACGTGCAGAATATCGGTTATTGCTTCGCCATGACAATGCAGATCTAAGACTTACACCTATTGGTTACGATATTGGTTTGATCACAAAGGAACGATTTGATAACTTCACGGATAAAAAAGAACGGGTGGAGCGTGAAATTGTTCGTCTGCAAGAGACAAAGGTTAAACCTGTTGAGGTAAATCATGTACTAGCACAATATGAATCGGCACCTATTGTAGACGGCAGCAATTTGCTTGTTCTGATGCGTCGTCCAGAGCTTGTATATAGCTTCGTAGATCAAGTCTCTCCATCACCGGAGCTGCTCGATGCAGAAATGAAGGAACAAGTTGAAATCCAAATTAAATATGCCGGTTATATTGAAAAACAGCTTCAACATGTGGAGCGCCTGCAAAAGATGGAAAAGAAGAAAATTCCAGATGACATTAATTATAATGAAATCCATGGATTAGCGATGGAAGCACGGCAGAAGCTGACTAAGATCCGTCCAATCTCTATCGGGCAGGCCTCTCGGATTGCGGGAGTCACACCTGCCGACATTTCTATTCTCCTCGTATATCTCGAGCATTACAACCGGGTAACCGCGGCGAAAGGATAATCTATGGATAATACGGAAGTTCAATTCACACAGCTTTTACAAGAAAGAGGCATTACACTTACAGCAGAACAATTGGAGCAATTCGATCTTTACTATAAGGAACTCGTATCCTGGAATGAAAAAATGAATCTCACTGGAATAACAGAGCGTGAGCAGGTTTACACGAAACATTTTTATGATTCGATCTCTCTAGCCTTTTTCCTTAATATCAATGAGATAAACAATTTGGCAGATATCGGTTCGGGAGCCGGGTTTCCAGGTATTCCGCTTAAGATTTGTTTTCCACATTTGAAACTTACGATCATTGATTCATTAAGTAAAAGAATCTCTTTTCTGCAGCATGTCTGTACTACGTTGAAATTAACTGATGTGCAATTGATTCATGGGCGTGCGGAGGATATTGCCCGGCAATTCAAGCATCGTGACGCCTATGATTTGGTGACTGCGCGTGCGGTGGCAAGATTATCCTTGTTGAATGAGTTTTGTCTTCCTTTCACACGTAAGGATGGAGTTTTCGCTGCCATGAAGGGAAGCGATCCATCAGAAGAATTAAGTGAGGCGAAGTACAGCTTAAAAGAGCTTCGTGCTCAACTTGGTAAAGTAGAGTCGTTCAGCTTGCCTGTGGAAGAGTCGGCGCGACATATTGTCATTATTCGTAAGACAGGTGCCACTCCTGCTAAGTACCCACGAAAAGCGGGAATTCCTGCCAAAACACCACTTATCAAATAATGTTTCACGTGAAACATTATAGATTGGCAAATATATTTAAGGTCATCTTCTTTTTAGAGGATGACCTTTTTTGAGTGGAATTGCGATAACGATCTTAAATGAACGTTAATTAAAAGATAAACTAATTTGATATGTTTATTAAGCGGCTATCATTATGAAAATGCAGGAAAAATAGGTCTTTACGGAGAATATGATTATGTAGAGAAAAGTGATAGAATAGCATAGTAGACTTTTAATTTTGTATATAACTCCTTCTCTGTACTCTTGTTCGAAAGAAGGAGAGATTATGATGCCTGATAGCTGCAGGCCATTTCATAATATCAGAATGTTTTTTATTGCTGTACGATACGCTTTCCGAGAAGAAGGTCAAGAAGATCGTACTATAACGAAATTAGGTGGTTATGAACGGAATGAAAGAACAATTTACCAAGCTATTTGGATTTACCGAGCGGAGCAGCGGAGAAGAAATTAAACAAATACCAGTTCATGAGGTCATTAGCAGTCCTTACCAACCACGGACGATATTCGATGACGACAAGATCGATGAGTTGTGCCAGACGATTAAAACTCATGGGGTCATTCAACCCATAGTTGTACGCATGCGAGATTCCGTGTACGAGATCATCGCAGGTGAACGACGCTGGCGTGCGGTCAAAAAGCTTGGTTTAGAGACGATTCCAGCCATTGTTCGTGAATTCAATGATTCACAAGCCGCATCTATTGCGCTTATAGAAAACTTACAGCGTGAGGGCTTGACCTCTATTGAGGAAGCTGTTGCTTATCAAAAGTTAATTGATCTTCATCAATTGACGCAAGAAAGCTTAGCACAACGACTAGGTAAAAGTCAGTCTACCATAGCTAATAAAATTCGCTTACTTAATTTACCTGAAGAGGTTAAGACGGCGTTAATGGAGCGTCAGATTTCTGAAAGACATGCACGTTCATTATTATCACTCGATAGTGTGGAGATGCAACTGAAAGTGTTGGCAGAAATCATTTCAAAAGGCTTAAATGTTAAACAAACAGAAGCTCGTATTGCTTTCTACAAACAAGTCTCACAAACTAAAAAATCAAAGCGGGTCTCCTATACCAAGGATGTTCGTCTAGCTCTTAATACAATTCGTCAATCTATTGATATGGTGTCAGGCTCAGGGATGGAAATCAAAACGTCAGAAAATGACCGTGGTGACCATTACGAGATTGTAATCCAAATCCCCAAAAGATAAATTGTTTCAAAAGCTAAAGGCGGCCTTGAGGTGATTGGCCGCCTTTGGTGTGGCTAGAACCGGGATGTGTTGGCCAGGCCTGTAATTTAAAGTTCCAGTATATAATAGTTGTCTATATTCTTCATAAAGTGTGACGCTATCTCAGCGTCAGGAACATTTGTACTTGCGATCTACGAGAAGATTCTTCCTAACTATTCGAGGTGAAATAAGTGTCCAAGATTATTGCCATAGCAAATCAAAAAGGCGGTGTCGGTAAAACAACAACCTCCGTGAACCTAGGTGCCGGTATGGCTACATTAGGAAAAAGAGTGCTTCTAGTTGATATCGATCCTCAAGGTAACACTACTAGCGGCGTTGGCGTCAACAAGGCGGACGTGGCGAATTGTATATATGACATTCTTATAAATGAGGTAAATCCTCTAGAAACCATACTGGAAACTCAAAATGAAGGACTGCATATCATTCCGGCGACCATTCAATTAGCGGGTGCGGAAATCGAGTTAGTATCGACGATTTCCAGAGAGCTAAAGCTAAAAAAGGCGCTGAATGCGGTTAAAAACAATTATGATTATATTATCATCGATTGTCCTCCTTCACTTGGCATTTTAACAATCAATTCCCTTACTGCAGCGGATTCGGTAATCATCCCGATCCAGTGTGAATATTATGCGCTTGAGGGTTTGAGTCAGCTCTTAAACACCGTTCGTCTGGTGCAAAAAAATCTCAACCCGCATCTGAAGATAGAGGGAGTATTATTGACTATGCTTGATGCCCGGACCAATCTGGGAATTCAAGTGATAGAAGAGGTTAAGAAGTATTTCCAAGAAAAAGTATATCGAACGATTATCCCTCGGAATGTCCGGTTAAGTGAAGCGCCGTCACATGGACAATCCATTATTACTTATGATCCTCGCTCTAAAGGAGCGGAAGTGTATTTAGAGTTGGCAAAGGAAGTGATTTCTTATGAGTAAACGATTAGGAAAAGGTCTGGATGCGCTAATTCCATCTTTATCAATTAATGAAGATGACAAGGTAGTTGAGATCCCTTTAGCTCAACTTCGGGCTAATCCATATCAACCGCGCAAAGACTTTAATGAAGAGGCCATTCAAGAACTAGCAGAATCGATCAGACAACATGGCGTGATTCAGCCGATCATTGTTCGTAGCGTATTGAAGGGGTATGAGATCATTGCCGGCGAACGCAGATTCCGTGCCTCGCAGTATTGTGGCAAAGCTACAATTCCAGCAGTCGTTAGAAATCTTAGTGATCAGCAAGTCATGGAGATTGCATTAATCGAGAACTTGCAACGTGAGAACCTAAATGCAATGGAAATTGCAGTGGCTTACCAAGGCTTAATGGATCAGTTTTCACTCACGCAGGAAGAACTCTCGCTTAAGGTAGGAAAGTCCAGATCTCATATCGCCAACTTCCTGAGATTGCTTTCTTTACCTGAAGAAGTAAAAGAATATGTTTCACGTGGAACAATGTCAATGGGGCATGCGCGGGCAATTGTTGCTTTAAAGGATCCAGAAGTAATTAAACAACTGGCCGAACAATGCGTGGAACAACAGTGGAGTGTAAGAGAACTAGAAGAAACAGTGAAGAACTTGGACCGAAAACCTACTAATGGAGTTAAGGTCAAAGTTGTTAAACGTGATCCCTATATTGATAATGTAGAGGAAGTATTGCGTGAACGTTTTAAAACAACGGTGAAAATTAAACAGGGTAAGGAAAAAGGGAAGATTGAACTGAATTACTACAGTGCTCAGGATTTAGAAAGATTGTTGGAATTATTGGGTAACTAAATGGGTATCTATGCCAAGAACATATCCTGAGATATCCTTAATCGGATAATTAGGGGTATGTTTTTTTGAATAAGTTGATTAAAAAAGGGTAATAGACGAGGAGCGAGGTTATGGAAGACTTCGTATATCTGGATCATGCAGCTACTTCGTGGCCGAAACCACCAGAGGTTGCATCTGCGATGATGAATGCTCTGCAGTCAGGAGCAAATGCTGGTAGAGGTAATTACTCGCTAGCGATAGGAAGCGGTCGAGTGTTAGTAAGGACGCGGAGTGTGCTGGCGGGATTGTTCGGTGTATCTAATGCGCAAGATATAGCTTTTACCCATAATACTACGATGAGTTTGAATATGGCGATCAGAGGGACGCTTAAAGCGGGAGATCACGTGATTTCAACGATGACAGAACACAATTCTGTGAGACGGCCGCTGGAATACTTGCGTAAGACACTTGGGATAAAAGTTGACTATCTAAAAGTGGATCGTGAAGGGCAATTGGATTTAAAAGAACTCAAAAATGCTTTCCAGCCGAATACCAAAATGGTGATCTGCAATCACAGCTCCAATTTACTAGGAAGTATACTCCCTATCGGTGATATTGGTGATATCGTTAAATCGCATGGTGCTGTGTTTCTATTGGATGCAGCTCAAAGTGCAGGCTCACTTGATATTGATGTTAAAAAAATGAATATAGACTTATTGGCATTTCCGGGGCATAAAGGGCTGCTTGGACCACAAGGAACTGGCGGACTTTATATATCACCTGATTTGGATCTTGAACCCTTAATGCATGGAGGGACAGGTAGTCAATCTGAAAATAGTGAACAGCCCTCTGTTCGTCCAGATCGGTATGAAGCGGGGACGCAAAATACGGTAGGGATTGCCGGTTTACTAGCAGGTGTTCAAAAGGTACAATCTTTAGGGACGAACGTTATCCATGAGAGTGAATGGACATTAACTCAAAAGCTAATGGAAGGGTTGTCCAACATCCCAGGCATTAGAATATTAGGACCCTCTCTAGGGGCTCCGAGAACTGGCATTGTATCTTTTGTGGTAGATGGAGAAGAATCGGCGAATATTGCTCACCGTCTAGATCGTGATTATAAAATAGCGGTCAGAGCGGGTATGCATTGTACCCCTTTGGCACATAAGGCGGTTGACACGCTAGAGAGTGGTGCTGTTCGGGCGAGTGTAGGTGTAGATACGACAGAGCATAATATAAGCAGAATGCTGGCTGCTATGGATGAGTTATATGGCAATGCCCGCAGCAGATGAATAAAAAGGATGGTCCATTCATGTCTGAATTAAATCAATTAATTAGTGAGCAGTTGCAGTGGTTTGTGTTTGGTTTTACAGTAATTATGTTAGTGCTGATAATCACTGTGATCGCCCAGGGGGCTAAGCTGCGTGCTATGCGGCGTAAATATGAGGCCATGATGGCTGGGAGCGGTGTGGAGGATCTGGAAGGCCTTCTAATTGATCTGAAGAACCAAAGCGACATGCTGGAAGAAGAACAACGTGAGCAAAAAACCGTATTAGAAGCAACTCAAACTAGAATGCGTGGCATGAAGTCCAATATTGCGCTGAAGCGTTATAATGCCTTTGGTGAACGTGGCAATGATCTGAGTTTCTCAGTCGCTATACTGGATGACAACAGTAGTGGTATTGTATTAACCAGTCTTCATAATCGTGAGAATTCTTACATTTACTCTAAACCTATGCAGAATGGCGAATCACAATATGTCTTATCACCTGAAGAAAAAGAAGTAGTTACTCTCGCGTTGCAGCGGACCTAGCATGAAGATTCCATTGCTTTAAGGCAGAATATAGACTCGTAGCTATAATATCAGATAATCGCATAACTAAACTTAATCGCGTGTTCTGTAATACAAAATACTCCATAAAGCCGCCGACATTAACGATTCCTGTCAAATGGATATCACCTACCGGCGGCAATTGTTTATTTACGCCAGCACCTGGTCTCAAAGGCCCTTCAACGACTTGGATGCATCCCACACTAGTAGAGTGACCTAAACAAGCATCTATACCGATGATAAAGGGGTTACTATATCTTTCGTTGATTAGGGATAGAGTTTCCTCAAGGTTAACGGCATGGACAGGCTCCTCAAGAGTTCCATATAAATGAAACAACGGACTATGAAAACGCGACAATGCAGTGCCAACAAGAGGGCCAAGAGAGTCTCCTGTGGATCGGTCCGTACCTACACAAATGACGACAATCTGTGTTTCCGGGCGTGTACGTGCAAAGTGAAACAGTAGCCGGTGAGTAATAGCAGAATAGATATCGGGATCGGTATGTGATATTTTTAAACAGGACGTTTCTTGCGCTGATGTAGCTTTGGATGAAAAATTCATACCATCTTCCTTTCTGAAGCTGATTCTATTTGATGGTATCTAGTATATGGATAGAAGAGGGGTTTTATACTACAGCGGCAAGAGATAGGACGATAAACCTATGGGAGGCGTAACGTATATGCAGGAAGAGATGTTGATCGCGTTTGACTCTACCCAGCAGGCGCTTCGTGCTGAAATGCTGCTTGAGTATTCGGAAATTGAAATTGATATATTTCCAACCCCGAAAGAGATCACGGCAGGATGCGCGATATCGATTCAGTTTTATCAAAGTGCACTGGAAGAGGTACAAAGGATAGTAACGGAACAGAATATCGAAATACGCGGTATCTACGGAAAACACAACGAGAACTACATACTGATTGAGAGGTAGGGAGGACTATACAATATGAATAGGTGGATATTAGAGGCTACTACTCCCGGTGATGCTGTAAAAGAAGCCTTGCGTTTTAAAGATAAGGTATGGAATTGGTTTACCGATGCTGATATGTGGGCCAATGTCTTATTCTCAGGACTACGAATTCTTATTATTTATCTCTTAACTAGGGTTATTATTAAGATTGTTTCTAATATTATTGATCGTTCGCTTGAACGTAAAACCGGCGGCAGAATTCTGTCTAACACACGAAGGTTTACTACGGTAGGGGAATTGATGAAAAATGTAGTAACGGTTATCTGTAATTTTGTGATGATCATGCTCGTTCTTTCAGAGCTCCACTTCGATTTGGCACCCTTGTTGGCCGGAGCGGGTGTGCTTGGTCTTGCAGTAGGTTTTGGAGCGCAAAGCCTGGTGAAGGATGTTATTACAGGGTTCTTTATTATTTTGGAGGACCAATTTGCGGTTGGTGATGTAATTCAGACAGGTACTTATAAAGGGACTGTAGAATTAATCGGATTGCGAACAACAAGACTGTTAAGTGCAACCGGAGAAGTATTTATTATCCCTAATGGACTAATTACGAATGTGACGAACTATTCTCTTTCCAATGCATTGGCTGTAGTTGATGTTCCTGTTAAAATGGAGCGAAGCTTGGAAGCCACGTTAGGATTAATTGGCGAGGCGCTAAAAGGAATAGAAGAACGTAACTCCAATGTGCTTGCTTACCCTAACGTGCTCGGAATACAGTCCATGAGTACCTCGGAATATGTGATTCGTATAGCTGCCAGCTGTGCTCCTAATGCAAGAGATGCAGCGGAGAGACAAATTCAAAACGACATAAAGCAGGCATTAGAGAAACAGAGCATGCTGGAACTGGCTCAAGCTGAAGAAGAAGCAAGTAAGAAGGCAGAGGCAGAGGCGAAGGCTCAAATAGATCTTGCAAAAACAGAACATGCACTAGAAGTTACAGGGTCGGCAAGCACTGGATCAAGACGGCAAATCGCAGCTACACAAGAAGGAGAAGAGGGGGAAGAATAGTGGAACGTAAAGTTTTTCAGCTTGGGGATATAGTGCAAATGAAGAAGCAGCATCCTTGTGGATCTAATGAGATGGAAATCATTCGCATGGGGATGGATATCCGAATTAAATGTACAGGCTGTCAGCATAGTGTTCTGATTCCCCGTGCTAAATTCGAGAAGAATATGAAGAAGGTACTGCGCTCTGCGGAGGAAAATACAGACAATAATTAAGCTTGCAAATGGCATGTCTGCATGATACAATTATTTTTGCTGCGGAGAGGTACCCAAGAGGCCCAAGGGGGCTGACTCGAAATCAGTTAGGCGTGTCAAAGCGTGCGTGGGTTCGAATCCCACCCTCTCCGCCACTTCAGCATATATAACATTTAATGATTCCTTCGTTCCTGTAACGGAGGTTTTTTTGTGTCTATAATAGCCGATAAACAGGATAATATACAACTCAAAAAGAAGGGCCCTTTCGGGTCCTTCTTCAGGAGGCAGTACATCAATGATGTTTGGAATTTCTCTGTTTATAGCGACTAAAGTGATTTAGGCGTTGCTGAGGCTAATGCTTTTTTAAGGCAATAACCCACTACTCTTCCCAGCTTACAATAGATGCTGAATCAGATCTCCTGTGATTGTGTTCGTCTACGACGGCCAACGGAACCACACCTCTCTTTTGTACTGCCTGAGTATAGTATGTGTAATGTCGTTTTTTTTATACACATTTATTTTTTTAATATGCTCGAACTAGTGTACGCGTGCTTTTTCAACCTTTTTCCACTTTCGATTTTTGTTGGTGGTCTCAGGGAAGGTGTCCCCTTTTTCCATTTTAATGTGCTGTGGATTCGAAATCTCAGTATGGAAGCTTCGCGCTTCGCCTACCTCTGTGTACATGCCTGGATTGGGGGCCTTGTCGCCTTCTTCATATTCCGTTTTCTCACCCATCATTATTCCTCCTTTTTTAGTGTAGATGAATTCGTAATTATTGTGCGCAGGTAGTGATTTTTTCATGTAAAAAGAGGGGGAGGAGTTGTCCTGTATTAATATTGCTTGCACTCTGCTGTTCATTTTGGTATATTAATCAGGTGCGAGTCTATGTTTGTGCTCGTTCCTTGCTCCTGACGTGATTAGGGGCCTCAGACCATAAGGAGGTGAAAATTATGCGCAAATATGAAGTGATGTACATTATTCGTCCTGACATTGAACAAGAAGCCGTTCAAGCAGCAGTCGATAAATTCCAAGGCATCATCTCCAATGGCGGGGAAATTACAAAGCACGAAGTGCAAGGTAAACGCCGTCTTGCGTATGAGATCAAGAAATTCCGTGATGGCGTTTATGTTTTGGTTAACTTCAATGCAGAACCTGCAGTAGTTACTGAATTAGAACGTCTTATGAAGATTTCTGACGAAGTTATTCGTTATCTCATTACGAACGACGTTGCTTAAGATCTTGACAAGCTTTGTAATGAATCGCTCTAAAGGAGGGGACCAGAATTGTTGAACCGTATCATTTTGATCGGACGGTTGACCCGTGACCCGGAACTTCGTTATACTCCCGCTGGTGTTGCCGTAACGCAATTTACGCTAGCCGTAGATCGTAACTTTACGGGCCAGAACGGTGAACGTGAGGCAGACTTCATCCCGGTTGTAACCTGGAGACAGCTAGCAGAAACCTGTGCCAATTACTTGCGCAAAGGTCGTCTGACAGCAGTGGAAGGACGCATCCAAGTGCGGAATTATGAGAATAACGAAGGCAAACGTGTATACGTAACTGAAGTTATTGCTGATAATGTTCGTTTCCTGGAATCTTCACAGAGCCGTGAAGGTGGAAATACTTCAAGTGGTGCAAGTAGTATGCCTGAAGAGCCAGCATATGGTGGCGGTGGTAACGCTGGACGCGGAAATAACAACAATAATTTCTCGCGTAACAACAATACTCAAGATCCTTTTTCGGGCGATGGTAAACCGATTGATATATCGGATGATGATTTGCCATTTTAATTAGGAAGGACTGAAAAGAATATGGCTTTTAAACCAAGAGAAGGCGCTGACAACGACAAAAGACCAGCACGTCGTGGTGGACGCAACAAGCGTAAAAAAGTTTGCTTTTTCACTGTGAACAAGATTACTCACATTGATTATAAAGATACCGAACTTCTTAAGAAGTTCATCAGCGAACGTGGAAAGATTTTGCCACGTCGTGTAACAGGTACAAGTGCAAAATACCAACGCGCTCTTACCATTGCTGTAAAACGCTCGCGTCAAATCGCGTTGCTTCCTTACACAACGGAATAGGACGTTTTATAAAAGCAGTCGGGAAACCGGCTGCTTTTTTTGTATGCAGAAAAGGAACCGTTAATAGTAGGGTAAGCATGAAATCGAATTATTTGGGCGTTGAATCGTTTGACGTTGGCACTTTATTATGTTAAATTACAGCTATCCTATAACTAAAGGGGAAATTTTGATGTTGGTGACCGTTCTTAACTAGCAATTTCATAACACTTGATTAGGAAGGCTTTAGCAGGCTCGTCATGAGGCGATTACGTGCTCTATTTGAGTTCGTATTACGCAGCAGTCTGTTGTTCCTTACGGGTGGATGATTTAGTTAAGAACACACGAAGCGTCAAATGGCCTCTTTACGGCTGTTGTTCTCTTTGTAATTAACCGTGCTCTTATTGCACGGTTTTTTTGTTTTTCGGCACCAGTTCTCATTTCGGGGCCTTAGGACGATAGAGGGCATCAGTATAAAAAGAAGGGCAAGGACTGCCATAGTGGCATTCTTTGCCCTTCTTTGCGTTATGGAGAATTAGGTCCAAACCAATAGATACTTGAAGGAGGATTTGCTGTGAATTTACAAAGTCTAAACACGCTGGAATACGAAATCATTAAAACCGAGCTTGGGCGCCACGCAGTATCTTATGTAGGAAAAAAAGCTGTAGAAGAGCTTATGCCAATGACCTACTTGCCGACGATTCAAAGAGCAATGGAGGAAACTTCAGAAGCTAAAGAACTGCTGGAACGAGGATCGAGTGTACCCATTCCTTCATTAGAAGGCATTGAGTGGATCATGTCATTAATGGGGACGGGATATTTGTACAGTGAGCAAGATTTCACTGCGGTTGCTATATTTCTTAAGAGCTGTAGTCAACTGCGCAAATATATGGCCTCTAAAGAACAGAGCGCTCCACGGATTGCTGCATATGCATCCTCGTTAATGGAGTTAAATCACGTGAGGGAGGCTATTGATCGCTGTATCCGTTTTGGTGCGATTGATGATGGAGCAAGTAAGGGGTTAGAGCGAGTTCGTAAACGGATTGTAGTGGCTAAAGAACGTCTTCATAAAAAAATCGACGGAATTATGTCACGCCATCAATCGATTTTGCAGGAGAATATTTATAGTCAGCGAGGTGGACGTTACGTTATCCCCGTAAAACGGGAATATCATAAACAAATAAAAGGATCGGTGCTTGATCAATCCACAAGTGGACAGACGGTATTTATTGAACCAGACGAGATCGCTGCTCTCCAAATTGAGCTTGATTTGCTTTTGGGTGAAGAGGCGCGAGAAGAAGCCGTAATCCTCAGCATGCTGACTAGCTTGGTAGAACAGGAACAGGCTGCCCTGCACCTTAATATTGAGGCTACGGGCACGTATGATTTTATTTTTGCTAAAGCTAAATATGCACGAACACTGGGGGCATCTTCTGTTACGCTGAATGCGAAAGGCTTTCTAAAGATGAATGGAGGCAGGCATCCCATGCTGAAGGGGATGATTCCGATCAATCTGGAGGTTGGTAAGGGGTATGAATCCCTTATCATTACAGGCCCAAATACAGGTGGTAAAACTGTGGTCCTTAAGACACTAGGGCTGCTGACGATCATGGCTCAATCGGGGCTGTTGATTCCGGTCGAGGAGGGTAGCGAATTCACTATTTTTACGGATGTAATCAGTGTAATTGGCGACGGACAAAGTCTGGCACAATCCCTCAGCACATTCTCGGCGCAAATGAAGAGTATTGAGGGAATGCTGAGAGATGCATCTAAAGGGGTGCTGCTGCTCATTGACGAGCTGGCGGCTGGTACGGATCCCGGGGAAGGCATTGCGCTCTCTATCGCGATTCTGGAAGAGCTGAGCCGTAAAGGGGCGAATATTATTGTTACTACACATTTTAATGAGCTAAAAGCCTTTGCAGCCGCAACGACGGGCTTTCAAAATGCGCGAATGGAATTTGATAAAGAAACGCTACAGCCGTTGTATCGATTGACGATTGGAGAAGCGGGGGAAAGTTACGCTCTGCAGATCGCTAAAAAGCTGGGGATACAGGATAACGTTATTAAGAGATCATGGGAAATCGTAGAGGCGCAGCAACAAAGGCTACAGAAAGGCAGCGGAGAGGCATGGGGAAGTTTTTTGAGCAAAGAAGATGGAGAGCAAGAATATGCTGCACTTCCAGAAAAGGAACATGGCAACGCAGAAGAAGAGGCTGCTCCATCTGACCGCAGCAAGGAGAAGCTGATTCAATTTGAAATTGGAGATGCAGTTGTGGTAACGTCACTCGGCCGGACAGGGATCGTATATGAGAAGAGAGATCATTTAGGAATGGTTGGGGTGATGATCCAGAAGCAAAAAATGAAAATTAACCATAAGCGGTTGAAGCCCTATCTTTCAAAAGAAGAGCTATACCCGGAGGAATATGACTTTGATATTATTTTTGAGAGTAAGGATACACGTAAAAAGCGCAAGTTGATGCAGCGTAAACATGTTGAGGGTTTAACGATTACGCACAGAGATGAAGAATAGATTCAATGAAGATCTGTCCACGAGACAGGTCTTTTTTTATAGTTATAACGAAATAAGTGAATTTCAAGCAGGAGTAAAGGCCTAGGGCTTAGAAGTTATTGTAACCACCATAAAACTTTGTTACAGTAAAAATATTTATGTTCCATAACTTAAATGTAGATATACGTTCAACTAGAGAAGGGAAGAAACACATGAATAATAAGAAAATATGCAGGTTGTTGTTAACGCTGCTCGTGATGGCAACTCTATTGTCAGCATGTAGTAGAACAACTTCTAGCAGTAATCCATTATCTTCGCGCCATAATATAGTAGACGATAAGCCACAAGCTGGTGGAGTAGTTACCTACGGATTCTCCTCACCATTTACGGGTTTGTTTGAGCCTGCTTTTTATGAAGGTGAAGATGATTTTCATGTGCTGGAATTTATTACTGAGCCGATGTTTCAGGTAAATGATGAACTAGTGACGGTTCCTAATATCGCCTCTTGGCAGGAATCTGATGATCATAAAGTATTTACCTTTAAAATTAAACCGGGAATCCGTTGGCATAACGGTGATGAATTAACGGTAGAGGATTGGAAATTCGCAATTGAAACTATTGCTAGTCCAGATTATACGGGCTCGCATTATTATAGTGTTGAAATGATTCAGGGTGCAGAAGCCTATCATGAGGGAGAAGCGAAGGGCATATCCGGATTGAAGGTTATAGATCCTTATACTTTGAAAATAACTGTAACTGCTGCACGGGTAAACACCATCGATAGTCTGTGGCCCTATCCGATGAATAAAAAATACTATACTGGAATTGCTGTTAAAGATATGCCTGAAAGTGACCAGATGCGAAAATCTCCTATAGGTATTGGCCCTTTTGAGGTTGAACATATTCAGCCTGGCCAGAGGGTAGAAATGAAACGTTTTGATCAATATTACAAGGGCAAAGCGCTATTGGATGGGATAGTGTATAAGGCATTTGATGATAAGGAAGTGGCTGAACGCTTTAAAACAGGAGAGATTGACATAGAGTCAGCCCCTCGGGATGTTTATGATGATCTAAAAGAACTGGATAATATTAACATTCTGCAAACTGCTGAGCTAGGCTATGAATATATAGGTTTTAAATTCGGGCATTGGGATACGGAAACCGAGACCATCGTAATGGATAACCCTAAATTTGAAGACAAAAGATTACGGCAAGCTATGTATTATGCTTTAGATCGTGAAGGGATCATCAAAGCATATTCCCACGGTTTAGCTGAGCCTGTAGAGACTCCAATATCTAGCACTAGCTGGGCGAAGATCCCTGATACTGAGATTAATGCTTATCTGTATAATCCTACAAAGGCCAAGGAACTGCTGGATGCTGCTGGGTTCTTGGATCTAGACGGTGATGGATTACGGGAAGACCCAAAGGGCCAGAAGCTGATGATCCATTTTGATTCTATGCTAGGCAGTCAAACAGCAGAGCTACGTACTAATGCCATTTTAAGAAATTGGCGTGATGTTGGACTCGATGTACAGCTGAACGGTGGAGCCTTAAAGGAATTCCATGCTTTCTACGACGCAGTGGAAGCCGATGATCCGTCTATCGAACTATTTTATGGAGTATGGGGGCTAGCGAGTGATCCCGATCCAACAGGTCTATGGAGAGAAAATGATCTATGGAACTATCCCCGTTGGTCTTCCGAGCGGAATGAAGAGCTGATTCGTGAAGGCGTAAGTATGAAGGCATACGATATGGATTATCGTAAAGAAATATACTATGAGTGGCAGAAGCTGGTTAATGAAGAGGTGCCTATGATCTTTTTTGCCGAACGAAAAGCGATAGTTCCAGTAAATAAGCGCCTACAGGGCGTTCGCGTGAATTCAATGAGTACGATTATTGACCCTTATAAATGGTGGATTAAGGAAGAGGACGAAAAATAAAATAATAATTTTTTGTGAAAAGTGAAATCAAATTGTAGTTTCATTCGTCATATATAGTATGGAGGATGACGACGATGAAGAGACGGATAGTAGTAGGGGCAATCGCAGCTGTATTAGTCGTTGTCTTAATTGCGGTATGGAGGCCAACTGGGCTTGGTTTTAAACCGAATATTGACGCGGAATCAGCAGTGCTTCTAGATATGGATACCGGAGATATATGGGTGGATATTAATGGTGATGTACCCATGCCACCGGCCAGTGTATCTAAATTAATGACAGAAATGATTGTGCTGGATCAAATCTCCTCTGGAATGATTAGATGGGAGGATAGAGTCCCAATTAGTGCCTATGCAAGTAAAATGGGCGGCACAAGTCTCTCATTGAAGCGGGGAGAATTCTATACTATAAGAGAATTATTCGAAGGAGTCACTATTTATTCTGCCAACGATGCTACTGTTGCATTGGCTGAGTATATGGCTGGTTCAGAAGCCTCTTTTGTGCTCATGATGAACGACAAGGCACATAGTCTAGGCTTATCTTCTCGTACAATATTTACTAATGCAACGGGCCTATCAGGTAAGGATCTTGGTTTCACTGATCCGAATATGCATATCAGCGGTGAGACTATGATGACAGCTCGTGATACCGCTAAATTGGCTGCCGCACTAATCTATCATCATCCGGATATTCTCAATATTTCCAGCCGTACACAAATGCATTTGAAGAATAAGGGGCTATATGTAAGTAATAGCAATTTCATGTTGCCAGCTATGGGTGGCATTTACGCTTATGAGGGTACAGATGGTTTAAAGACTGGACATAATAACCGGGCAGGATACTGTATTGCAGGCTCGGCTCAGCGGGATGGGCATAGGCTTATTGCAGTCGTTATGGGGGCAAAGACTTATGAGAGCCGATTTGAAGGGGCAGCAAAATTATTTGATTACGGATTTTTCCGTGGTTTACAATCCGGAGATCGGGTTAAACATATGATGAATCCGCTCAGAATTAGGAACTAAAGTCGGAGCGCCATACCAGTATTTATTACTTGGTTTGGTGCTTTTTCCCTATTCATGTCGTTATTTGTGGTTTCTTTTTATCCATTTAGTGATTACAATAGAAATATTGTTTTAGTCCACATTATTTTAGAACCGCAAAAAACTTTTTTTTCTATAATTTTGAATGACCTGAATTTCTTGAAAGGGGGGACAATAAGATAATGGAATAAGGGTCAGTTGATCGCCGTGAGAAATAAAGTCATGACTGCCTGATAAAGATTCAGGAAGCATTATATATATGGCAAGCAATTATTCTACAATAAAGAAGGAATCAAAAATGAAGGAATCAAAGATGAAAAAAATAAAGAAAAGATATATCGCCCTCATTGTTCTTGTTGTTATTATAGCGGGAGGCTTTCTGTTTCGTAATTCCCTGGCTGTATTAGCCTTCGACCTCTTTTTGTCTGATCGGGTTGAAACTAAGCTAAAGGAAGAATCTTACCAGCCGCTTAAGGATGATAATAAGGTTAAGCCAGAACCGGTTGTGTACAAGAGCGATCCGTTCTCAATTATGCTCTTAGGTACCGATCAACGTGATAATGAAACGGCACGTTCAGATACCATGATGTACGCTGTTGTTCGGCCTGAGGACTATAAGATCCTGCTCATTTCTATTCCGCGTGATACGTATACGGAAATTATAGGTCATAAGGATAATAAAAAGGATAAGATTACACATGCCTATGCTTTTGGGGGGCAACAGATGGCCAAGGATTCTCTAGAAGCTCTGCTTGGTCATGATATTCAATATTATGCGACAATAAATTTCCAAGGACTCAAGGATGCTGTAGATGCTATTGGAGGCGTTCCGCTGCCGATTAAGAAAGACATTGTGAACAAGGGTAAGGATCATGAAAAGTTTACAATTGAAGCTGGAAAGTCGCTTTATAACGGACAAGAAGCACTGAACTATACGCGTTATCGTGAGGATAGTGACTTTAACCGCACCAAACGCCAACAGGTTTTTATTGATGTTGTAGCGAATAAAATGTTATCGATCAGTCAAATTGGCAACATTCCGAAGTTGCTGGATATTATGGGAGATAATTTCAAAACCGATATAGAGCCTTCGATGATCATTAGTCTAGCCAAAAAATTCATGGGCGGAAAAGGCATGGATATCTCAAGCTTCACAGTTATGGGTGAAGGTAAACGTATGGATGGTATTTACTATGATATCGTTGATGAAGAGGATTTGAGTGAAGCTAAGGCGATGATCGACAACTGGATGAGTGCAGCAACACCTGTAGATCAACTAATTGAGCCGGGAAAAGCAAGTAATGCACTGGAGCCTAAATCAACAGCAGTTACGCAATAATTCTAAAGTGGAGTTCAAACTCATATAATTAATTGCAGCAGCCATTCACATTCTTATGGCTGCTGCTTACTGTCTTCATGCTATAATGTATTGGAACGCTTATTAAGCTGCCACGTATTAATAATTTTGTATGGTAGTAAAAGGAAGTTAAAGAACCGTAATTCCTTCGGAACTCTTTGAGGAGGATCAAGAGATGAATATTGCATTTTTTTTACTTCCGAAACAGGAAGTCGCTTGCGTAACGATCGATTCAACGCTACGCCAAACGTTGGAGAGGATGGAGTATCACCGTTATACTGCTGTCCCTATTCTGAACCGAAATGGAGAATACGCTGGTACGGTTACAGAGGGTGATCTGCTCTGGTATATGAAGGAATCCGAGGGCAAGGTTACTTTCGAGAACGCTTCAAAATTCTTGCTTAAAGATTTGCCGTTGAGGATGAATAACAGACCTGTCTCGATTGATGCGGATATGGAAGATCTGATTAATTTGGCTAAGGTACAGAACTTTGTTCCTGTAGTCGATGATATGAACCGGTTTATTGGCATCGTTCGCCGGAGTCAAGTCATAGAATATTGTGAGAAATTTGTATCAAAACAATCTCAAGAGTCATTATAGCCCAATTTATTCGCGGTAATAGAAGCAATCGGAACAAGGCCTGTATTTCCGGCGATAACGGAAAGCAGGTCTTTTTTAAAAATGAAAGAAGTACTAGTTCATCCCTTGTTTAAGCATACTTAAGGTGCGCGGGGCGCCTTGTGTGACACGGAATTTTTTATGCTATAATGGAGAATAAAGCTTTTTGCCGGAGGTAGAGAGACGTGTCCAATGTGCCGAAGGATCTGGATGTCGCTAAACGCGCCAAGGTAATTGAATGGTTAAAAACAGAAGTGATTGACCAAGTTTCACGGTTATTTAAAGCGTTATGGGAAGGCAGTACTACCCGTGTGGGCGACAGCCTGGCTAGTTTGATTATGAGCTCTTATATTTTGGGCCGCAGACTAGGGATTCCCTATCGTCAATTAGATGACTTGCTACTCGAGAAGCTCAGAAAGCATAAGCAGGAAGGGCATCAACTGGAAGAATGGTATCAAGATATATCTGCTTTAGAAGAACATATGCGTAAGAGGTGAATACTGTTGAAATTTCGCTGGTCATCTGTGGCTTGGAGCGTAGTATATTTACTTTTGCTGCTTAGTTTAACGACTCCACTGCTCATCATCACTACCCTATTTATGATTGTTCCGGCAGTAGTGTTATTCACTACGCTGAACACCAAACAATTCGTTCTACACGTATTGCCGGTGTTGCTGATTGTTGGTCTGATTACACCTATTTATGTGCTGATCGCGGCGTATTTCTTAATACCTGCTCTGGTTATGGGACGTTGGTATAAAAGACATGCTTCAGCAGTATCTACCGTGATTGCAGGTACGGTTACGATTCTTGGAGAATTCCTGTTACTCTTATTACTCGGTACGGCGTTATTTAACTTTGATTTGTCTAACTATGTGAACGATGTGCTGCAGATGGTTAACTCGCCTCTGTCTGATCTTGGTACTGCTAATCCACTGTTTACTGATCTTGGATTTACGACTGAGGATGTAAACAAGCTAAGTCATATGACGGTTCAAATGATCCCAATGACTCTAATCGTAAGCTCTTTTATGATAGCTGTCATTACGCATTCTATTGTTCGTCCGATTCTGAACAGTATGAATTATGCAGTGCCTAAGATGAAGCCTGCTCGTGAATGGAGACTTTCGAGATCGTTTATTTGGTATTATTTGATTGGTGTGGTTCTTCAGCTCTTCTTCTCAGGATCAGAGAATAATTACATCCTCATGATTTCTGCCAATCTACTGCCGTTGCTACGAATTGGCTTTATGATTCAGGCGATTGGATTTTTCTTCTTCCTGGCGCATGAACGCAAATGGAACAAGATGGTTGCCATTCTGCTAGCAATACCGGTCATTTTGCTGCCGCCGCTACGCATTATTGGTATTATTGATCTTGCTTTCCCACTGCGGGAGTATGTGACGAAATCGAAACGATAGGGTGAGAGTTCATGCCTAAATTTCTGCAAAGACGCTGGCACGGCTATCATACCGTATGGGCGTTCATGCTGCTGTTGGCCCTTATTATAATTGTTAGTATTTATAACTGGGCTCTTGGGGTCGTTAGCCTGTTTCTGGCAGGTACATTATGCTTCTATATGCTGAAGACGGAAATTTCGTTCCGCCGTAATCTGGTGGAATATATTAATGGATTAACTTTTCGTATTAAGCGAGTGGAGGGAGAAGCAGTGAGTATGCTGCCCCTCGGAATCATTCTGTTTAGCGAAGATCGAACAGTAGAATGGAATAACCGCTATGCTGGTGATATTTTTGCGCGCAAGTCTTTAGTTGGGGAACCGCTACTGGAATTGCTGCCGGATATGCAGTCTTTTTTTACGACGAATGTATCGGGAAAAAGGGATGTTCACAAAGATGGCGTATTGCATGACACTCGCCTTGAGCTCACTGTGGATGAACGATTTTATCAAGCTGTCATTATTCCAAGTGAACGTATTCTTTACATGTATGATATCACTGAGCTTGTGGTGCTACGTGAACGTTATGAGGATGAGAAGCTGGCGATTGGCATAGTGATGATGGATAATCTAGATGAATCTGCTCAAGGAATGGATGATCAACAGCGTACTTCTCTGATCGCTAAGGTAGCGAGTGAGATCACCGAATGGAGTAAACAGTTTGATGTTTATCTGCGTCGTCTGTCGTCTGAGCGTTATCTAATGCTACTTAATCATCGTAGTCTGCAAGCACTGGAAGAAAGTCGATTCGTTATTCTCGATGAGATTAGGGAAATGACGGCCGACCTTAAAGTGCCTATGACACTGAGTATTGGTATGGCATTTGGAGCGGACTCTGCAAGCGAGCTAGGTGCCTTAGCACAATCAAGTTTGGACATGGCGCTCGGCCGAGGTGGAGATCAGGCTGCTGTAAAAGCAGGTCAGAGGTTGTCTTTCTACGGTGGAAAGAGTAATGCTGCGGAGAAGCGTACACGAGTGCGGGCACGAGTCATTGCGCATGCGCTGCGTGATTTAATGCAGGAGAGCGACCGTGTGCTGATCCTCGGCCACCGCACACCGGATATCGATGCTGTTGGTGCTGCGATTGGCCTTCTGAGAGCCGCACAGATGTATAATGTAGAGGCTAGCATTGTGATGGAGACTCCTAATCCTTCCATAACGAACATGATGGAGCAGATTCGGAAAGATGATGAATTGTTTAAGTCGTTCATCACAACGGAGCAGTCTTTACAAGTGATGACGGAGCATACACTGCTTATTGTTGTAGATACCCATAAGGCATCTATGACAATGGAACCGCGGCTTGTGCAATATGCGAGTAGAATTGTGGTGGTGGATCATCACCGTAGAGGTGAAGAGTTCATCAACGATGCTGTACTTGTCTATTTAGAGCCTTATGCTTCATCGACCTGTGAGCTGGTGACAGAGTTGCTTCAATATATCCATGAGAAGGTAAAGATTAGTCCATTGGATGCTACAATGCTTTTAGCGGGAATTACTGTAGATACGAAGCACTTTGCACTGCATACAGGCTCACGTACATTTGAAGCTGCAGGGTTTCTGCGCCGAAATGGTGCGGATACCGTTCTTATTCAGCGTATGCTGAAGGAGGATTTACAGGAGTATATTTCAAAAGCCGAAATTATCAAACATGCGCGTATGATTTATGATCAAATCGCATTGGTCGTTACGGCACCAGGTATGAAGATTCCACAGCTACTTATCGCTCAGACTGCGGATACATTACTTGGGATGACGAACGTAGTCGCTTCATTTGTCATTAGTGAGCGACCAGACGGCCTGATAAGCATTAGTGCTCGATCACTTGGGCGTATGAATGTACAGGTCGTGATGGAAAAAATGGGTGGTGGTGGGCATCTATCGAACGCCGCGGTACAGCTAGAAGGAACATGTAAAGAAGCAGAAGCCAGACTGCTGCAAGTGCTGGCTGAAATCGAATCGAAAGAGGGTTTATTCGAATGAAGGTCATTTTCATAAAAGATGTTAAGGGTCAAGGTAAAAAAGGTCAGGTTAAAGAGGTATCCGAAGGTTATGCTTCGAACTTCCTATTACCACGTGGATTAGTTCGTCCGGCAACGGAAGGCAATGTGAAGACGCTTGAGAATCAAGCAGCTGCTGAACAACGCCGTAAAGATAACGAAAAAGAAGAAGCTCAGCAACTGGGCAAGAAGATAGATGAGCTTACCCTGACTATGAAAGCAAAAGCAGGTGAAGGCGGCCGTCTATTCGGCGCAATCACGAGCAAACAAATTGCTGAAACGCTAGCTTCCACTCAAAGCATTTCCATCGATAAGCGCAAGATTGAGCTAGGAGAGCCGATTCGTCATTTGGGAGTGTTTCAAGTAAGTATAAAACTACACACTGAAGTAAAGGCTACCCTTAAGGTTCAGGTAACGGAGGAGTAACATGGGTGGAGATCTCTTTTTCGATCGGGTTCCCCCGCAGAATCTTGAGGCGGAGCAAGCGGTAATTGGTGCTGTTCTGTTGCAGGATGAAGCGCTCATTACTGCAATGGAACGGGTGAATACCGAAGACTTCTACGATAAGGCGCATCAAATGATTTTTGAGGCGATGGTGCAGCTCGGAGAAGAGAGCCAGCCGATTGATCTTGTTACGCTTACTTCTAGACTGCAGGACAAGGGAGAGCTCGAAGATATTGGTGGTGTTAGCTACCTAGCTAAGCTGGCGCATGCTGTGCCTACTGCGGCTAACGTAGAATACTACGCGCAGATTATTGAAGAAAAGGCTATGTTACGGCGTTTGATTCGTACAGCGACGCAAATCGTAAGCGAGGGTTACACCGGCGGCGAAGATGTAGCCGATATGCTGAGTGATGCAGAACGGCGAATTCTTGAAATCTCTAACCGGCGCAGCGGCAGTGGATTTATCGCAATCCGTGATGTTTTGATGGAAGTATTTGATAAGGTTGAACTCCTCCATCAGAATAAAGATAAGGGCGGCATGTCAGGTATTCCAACGGGATTTGTGGATTTAGACCATATGACTAATGGATTCCAGCGCAATGATTTGATTATTGTTGCAGCCCGTCCTTCTGTAGGTAAGACAGCATTCGCGCTAAATATTGCTCAGAATGTGGCCGTACGTGCCAAAGAGACGGTTGCCATATTTAGTCTGGAAATGTCTGCGCCGCAGCTAGTACAGCGGATGATTTGTGCCGAAGCTAATCTGGATGCGAATACTATGCGTACCGGTGACTTTAAGAGTGATGATGATTGGTCGAAGCTGACTATGGGCATTCAGTCCCTATCGGAGGCGGAGATTTATATCGATGATACAGCAGGGATTACTGTAACGGATATTCGTGCGAAATGCCGGAGGCTCAAGAAGGAAAAGGGCCTGGGGATGATCGTCATTGACTACTTGCAGCTCATTCAGGGCCGCGGTAAAGGCGGGGAAAACCGTCAACAGGAAGTATCGGATATATCCCGTACATTGAAGCAGATCGCTCGTGAATTGGACGTGCCGGTTATCGCCCTGTCGCAGCTTAGCCGGGGTGTGGAACAACGTCAGGATAAACGACCGATGATGAGTGACTTGCGTGAATCCGGTTCTATCGAGCAGGATGCCGACATTGTTGCGTTCTTGTATCGTGACGACTATTACAATCAGGACACTGAGAAGAAAAATATTATTGAAATTATTATAGCTAAACAGCGTAATGGTCCCGTTGGGACAGTAGAGCTTGTATTCCTCAAAAACTTCAACAAGTTCGTTAACTACGAGCGAGCACATGCAGAACCATTTGCTGGGTAACCTGTCATGTATGATATCCGAACGATTGCACATTTCTTTGTGTAATCGTTCGTTTTATTTGACTTTGAAAAAAACGGCTGTTACACTGAGTATTGTCCTTTAGTGGGTAAATCCGCTTGGAGTCCGGAGGGCTACGTACATAAGAATGACGTACAGGGCCCATATTATGAAAAATAATGGTGCTTGCTAGCACCTACGGAGGAATGAACATGTCAACGGTAGTCGTCGTGGGAACACAATGGGGAGACGAAGGTAAAGGGAAAATCACTGACTTTCTAGCGGAAAGTGCAGATGTGGTTGCCCGTTATCAAGGGGGCAATAATGCCGGTCACACGATTCTGATTGACGGTGAGAAGTTTAAGCTCAGCTTAATCCCTTCTGGTGTATTTTATAAAGAAAAGACTTGTGTAATTGGTAACGGGATGGTTATTAATCCAGCTGCCTTGATCCAAGAAATTAATTATATTCACGAGAACGGCTTTGACACTAAAAACTTAGTGATCAGCGACCGGGCTCATGTTATTATGCCTTATCACATGGTACTGGATGCTCTGGAAGAAGACCGCAAGGGTCCGAACAAGATTGGTACAACACGCAAAGGCATCGGTCCATGTTACATGGATAAGGCTGCACGTAACGGTATCCGTATTGCTGACCTGATGGACGCTGAGGAATTCGAATTGAGACTTCGTCACTTGATGGAAGAGAAGAACCAAGTGATTACTCAAGTATATGGCGCGGAAGCTCTTGATGTTGAAGAGATTCTGACTCAGTACCTGGAATATGCGGAAGTGCTACGTAATTATGTGACAGATACGTCGGTCATTCTTAATGAAGCTATTGATGCAGATCGCAAAGTATTGTTTGAGGGTGCACAAGGGGTAATGCTTGATATCGATCAAGGTACGTATCCGTTTGTTACTTCTTCTAACCCTTCTGCAGGTGGCGTATGCATAGGTTCTGGTGTTGGACCTTCTAAGATTAAACAGGTTATCGGGGTTGCTAAAGCCTACACTACTCGTGTTGGAGATGGCCCGTTCCCTACAGAACTGAACGATAAAACTGGTGATTATATCCGTGAAACAGGTCATGAATATGGAACAGTTACAGGACGTGCTCGCCGTGTAGGTTGGTTTGACAGTGTTGTTGTAAGTCACGCTCGTCGTGTAAGTGGAATCACAGGCTTGTCTCTTAACTCGCTGGATGTGCTGAGTGGACTTGAGACTGTGAAGATCTGCACAGGCTACAAATACCGTGGTGAAGTAATCACGCATTACCCAGCTAGCCTTAAGATGCTGGCAGAGTGCGAAGCGGTATATGAGGAGCTTCCAGGTTGGAGCGAAGATATTACTTCTGCAAAAACATTGGATGATCTACCAGCGAACACACGTAGATATGTTGAACGTGTATCTGAGCTTACAGGGATTCCGATCGCCATCTTCTCAGTAGGCCGTAACCGTGAGCAGACGAATCAAGTAATGCCAATTTATATCTAAATATATTTAGTCATTTATAAGGGACCTCGCGAGAGGTCTCTTTTTTATGTTTACTTTTATGTGTATGTTTCCCGAAGCCGGTTCTAGTCAATACTGGGAGTATAGAAAAACATGGAAAAAATATACCAGATAGACTTGAACATAGGTGAGAGGAGAGAAGAAATGAAGATCGTGAAGCGTGCACTGGGAGTATGTCTAATTGTAGTACTCGCAAGTACACTTTCAATTCTAACTACGGGCGTGGTTGTAAATGCTTATATTCAGTCGGTGCTGGCGAGCTTCGATATTAAAGTGGATAGTCCAGGCCCAGGTTTAGGTGGGATGGTCAAGAGCATTATTGGCATGGATAGCCAATCGGACTCCAATAAAGCGAATAAAGAAGCGACGACAACAGGCAGCGCGGTAAACAAGGATAAAGATAACAGTAAGGATACACCTGAAAAAGGGGAGCCGGTGGAGGAAAAAGTACCCGAGGATGCTTTACCGGTTATGGGCCAAGCCTCAAATGAGTCTTCTACTAACGAAAGCCAGAGTGGAATTTCAGAGGACCAGAAATTGGTAATGACACCTGAGGCAATAGGTGACTTAAAAGATAATCTCCCTTCAGCGGAGAAGGTAAATATATTCAATATCTTGATGTCCAAACTACCGCAGGATGAGATGCAGAAAATCTCCACGGCGATGGAGGATGGTCTAACGGAGGATGAGGTTAAGGAGCTGCAACAAGTCATTGCCAAATATGTTGATCCCGATGAATACGAGAGTATAATGAAAATGCTTACACCAACTACAGAAACTCTACAGCAACCATAGTAATTGTCAATTTCTAGACACAAGAAAAAGGCTAAATTTTCATATTTGCGCAAAAAACCCGCGTATTTCGTGGGTTTTTTTATGTGTACAAAGTTGAAATTTTCCGCTCAGCTATGGTACATTAGACAAGGATGTTCAAAGGGTTAATTTTTTGTAACCAATTGTAACCTTTTTGAGGGTCCATTAGAAGCAGGAAATTAGAACTAGGATAAGTGGAAATATTCATGGTCGTAATCTATATACTCGAGATCGTATAACTAGCTTGGCCGCTCGTCTCGGATGACCGAGCGGACTGAAAGGGAGAGTTTCATGAAGGGATTTAAGTTCATGCGCCGGATGGGGAAACTGCAGGATAGCGACACAGCAGAATCCGGAGCAGATGTTCAGCAGAGCCACAATTTAGATCACGACTCCACACACTTTCATCAAGAAAAAGGAACTCGTAGATTCCGGCACTCTTGGATTTTGGGAGCTGTTGGTTTAGTACTTCTAACCACTGTGTTGATTGGTGCAGAGAAAAAGTATGTAGCAGCCAATACTGAAACCTTCTATCAAGTGTTGGTGAAGGGTAAGGAGATCGGGAAGCTTAACGATCAGGCACAGCTTAATCAGCTGTATGATAAGAAGCAACAGGAATATCAGGACAAGTATCCAGATTCAACGATGGTGCTTCAGACAGAAGGCATTACAATTAAACAGGAGAAAGCGTACAAGCCGGAAGTTGATAGTGAAGCAACGCTTAATAAACTAGATGGAATGCTGAAGGCCTATGCCGTAGGTGTACAATTATTGGTAGATGGCAAGGTGGTTGGCATTGTTAAGGATCAAGAGACCGCAAATGCGGTGCTTGAAGGGGTAAAGAATCATTATGTTCCGCAAACTAAAGTAGCAACGGCTAGTAAGCTCACAAGAACAGCAGCCTCAAGTTCAAGTGCTGCGAAAGCAAAAGCTCCTAACCAAGTGGAGTCAGTCAAAATTAGTGAAGAAGTTGCTATTGTTCCAGTGAAGACAGATCCTAACAAAGTGTTGGATGTGAAGGAAGCGGTCAAAACTCTTACCGAGGGTAAAGAAGCACCACTTCTTTATACCGTTCAAGAGGGCGATACGATTTCGGGGATTGCCAAACGGTTTGAAATTACACAAAAAGAGATCTATAGTAACAACCCGGATGTGAAAGAGCTAACGTTGAAGATTGGAGATACACTGAAGCTGAAGGTACCACAGCCAGATGTTACAGTTGTTACTGTAGAGCAAGTGTCAGAGCAGGTGGTTACTGAGCCTGAAGTGATCGTGCGGAAAAGTGACCAGTTACCAGCAGGCAAAAGTAAGGTCGTTCGTCCAGGACAAACGGGCCTTAAAGAAATGCAGTATCGGTTAACAAAGAAAAACGGAATGGTCGTACAAGAAGAGTGGTTGGGTCAGACCGTTATTAAATCTTCTCTCCCTGAAGTGGTTTATCGGGGTACGAAGGTAGTTGGTGAAGGAACAGGCATGTTCAGTTGGCCAGTAAGCGGAGCAACCCTTACTAGTAGTTTCGGTGAGCGCTGGAGCCGTGCTCATAAGGGTCTAGATATGGTATCTGGCAACCGGAGCATTAAAGCCTCTGATGCCGGAACTGTAATCTTTGCTGGTGTGAAGAGTGGATATGGAAATGTGGTTATCGTGGATCACCGTAACGGATACGAAACCTATTATGGCCACTTAAACAGCATCTCCGTTTCTACGGGACAGCGTTTGGAGCAAGGCGCCAAAATTGGCGTAATGGGCAATACTGGACGCTCTACGGGAACACATCTGCATTTTGAGATTCGGAAGAATGGCACTGCAGTAAATCCAATGAAGTATTTGCGATAATTCATACTTTAACCTCAACTGCTCGATTAAACTCGAGCGGTTTTATTTTTTTTAATAAAGGGATGACGATATAGCTGTTTCTTTTTGTTGGGGAAGCCGATTCCTTATTTCGTAGGATGTGACGGTAAGACAGGTATGTTAAAATAAAGGAATGATCTTTAAGTAGGGATAGGAAGGTGAAGCTGAGACATGCAGATGGGAACGATTCTGGTAGTAGACGATGAACAGCCTATTGCTGATATATTGAAGTTTAATCTAGAAAAAGAAGGCTACGAGGTTATTTGTGCTTTTGATGGTAACAGTGCAGTAGAATTGGCATTGTCCAAAAAGCCTGATCTTATGCTGCTTGATCTTATGCTGCCTGGTAAGGACGGGATGGATGTTTGTCGTGAGGTTCGTTCTGCACATTTGGACATTCCTATCATTATGCTTACTGCTAAAGACGGAGAGATTGATAAGGTGCTTGGTCTAGAGCTTGGTGCGGATGACTATGTGACCAAACCTTTTAGTACACGTGAGCTACTCGCCAGAGTGAAGGCCCAAATGCGGAGACAGCACAAACCGTCACCGCCGGGAATGGCGAATGAACCTGCAGAGACCAGACAGGGTATATACCATTTTGATCTATTTATTGATACAGATATGTATCTGGTTTATAAGGGTGGGGAGCCGCTTGATTTGACCCATCGTGAATATGAGCTGCTCTACTATATGATTAAACATGCGGGTAAGGTGATGACCCGGGAGCATTTACTGCAGGCTGTGTGGGGATTCGAGTATTTCGGCGATGTGCGGACCGTAGACGTGACGATCCGTCGTCTAAGAGAGAAAATTGAGGAGAATCCCAGCAAGCCGGAATATATTTATACTCGGCGCGGACTTGGCTATTTGATGCATAGCCCTAAAAGCGGAGGACTGTGATGAAGTGGTGGTCCTTTTTCCGGACAATTCAGGCCAAGCTTATTATTATTTATGTGCTGCTGATTCTGATAGCTATGCAGTTAATTGGAGTCTATTTTGTCAGCTCGATGAAGAACTCGTTAACGGATAACTTCACGAAGGATCTTAAAGCACGTGCGGAGATGCTGTCCATCCTGACTGCTGATAAATTCGGTAGTGAGGCTGGTACCGTTGACGAGGAAACGGCTGTAGAAAGTCTGCGTGGTATGGTTAATAATCTTTACATTAACGGGGCCGAGATTCAGGTGCTTGATGCCAGCGGCAAAATCATCACCACCTCCGTGCCCTCTCAGAATGACTATGTCGGACAGCGCAACACTCAGACCGTAGTCAATCGCGCCTTGCAGGGGATCAGCGATAATGAAGAATATATTATTGCTGATGATAATGTGCGAAAAAAGGTTGTGGCCAAGCCGGTACTTTCCGGTGACAAGGTAGTAGGTGCAATCTATATTGCTGCTGACATGAAAGATTTATATGCGACCATGGGGAGGATCAACAGTGTATTCATCTCTGGTTTGCTGTTAGCCTTGGGACTGACAGTTGTCCTATGTGTTATTCTTGCACACACCATTACGCAGCCGATTAAAGAAATGACTAGGCATGCAACAGCTGTTGCTGAGGGGCGGTTCAATCGAAAAATGCCCGTGCTCGGCAACGATGAAATTGGACAACTCAGTCAGGCATTCAATTATATGACCGGCAGATTGCGTGAGGCGCTCTCTCAGAATGAGGAAGAGAAAGAGAAGCTTACCTCTATTCTGACGAATATGAGTGACGGTGTGGTAGCCACGGATGAGAATGGTGTAGTCATTCTTATGAACCTTCGAGCAGCACTTATGCTGGGAACAGAAGGTCCGTTGCCGGAAGGTGCGCCACTGGATAAATTGCTAGGTCTTGATTATGAGCAGAGTGGTTCCTTGGCTAAAGGAAATGCCCAGTCTGCAATGCTTCATCTGACACATATGGGTGGAGAAGATTCTAATATCGTGAGAGTTACGTTTACTCCGATTCATCGCCGTGAAGGTGGGATTGCCGGTACTATTGCCGTGCTGCAAGATGTAACTGAGCAAGAGAACCTGGAGGAATCACGCCGAGAGTTCGTCGCGAACGTTTCGCATGAGCTAAGAACACCACTTACAACGATTAAAAGCTATGTGGAGGCACTTGATGATGGAGCGCTTGAGGACCCGCAGTTAGCGGTTCGTTTTGTTGGGGTTATTCGTAACGAAACCGAGCGTATGATTCGTCTGGTTACGGATCTACTGCATCTGTCGCGTCTGGATTCCAAGGAGGCACTTCTCAGAATTCAGCAGACGGATATTACTGAAATGCTAGAGGATGTAGCAGACCGCTTTTCTTTTCAGATTCGGCAGAAGCGGATCGACATTAGTACAAGGGTCCGTAGGGATGTCAGCACAGCATGGCTCGATCGTGATCAAATCGATCAGGTCTTGGGGAATTTGGTCTCCAATGCATTAAAATATACGCCAGAAGGCGGTACGATTGAATTGGAAGCCTTGAAAAGTGAGGATGGAATGCTCTCCATTTCTGTACGTGATTCCGGGATTGGTATACCGAAGAAAGACATCGAGCGGATCTTTGAACGTTTTTATCGGGTGGATAAGGCGCGTTCACGGAATATGGGAGGCACCGGACTTGGCCTTTCCATTGCCCGGGAAATTGTGAAAGCCCATGGAGGCTCTATTTCCCTGCAATCCGAGCTTAATGAAGGCTCTAAGGTAACCTTTACACTACCTCTGAATGCGCAAAGGGGGAGTGAGGCATGAAGGAGAGATTGAAGTCATGGATTCTAGCCTTGCTCGTGCTGGGAAGTCTTGTTGAGAGTTACTATTTGATTTATCGCTTGCCTGGTGCAGACTCAGCGGTACTCTCCGAGAATCTATATGTGAAGACAGACAATATGGGACCGGAGGAAAAGGTTGAGAACCTGCTGTACCCTGATAAAATGATCATCCATATGGGCGATAACAAGCATACGCTTTTTTATCCAGACTCAACGTTCTATAGCTTGATTATGAATCGGTTAAAAGGGCGTGGATTTGAAAGCTTCCAGCGGCACTCGGTACAGGATTATGATTGGGATAAGATTCGAAATGAGAATCCGGGGATTGAGCTTTCGTTCGGATCCGGCATTCCGGTAACGTTACTTCAGCGGGTTATGCAGCTCTCACCTGATTCCCTATTTGAAGGAGAAAGCATTGATCGCATTTGGATCTATAACATTAAGAATGACTCCAAAGCGCATGCCATTTTCTTCAGTACGAGAGGCGACATTATATATGAAGCGGCAAAAGCGGATTTAACTGTGCAAGACGTGCAGCAGCATGTGGATTTCGGCAAGAACTGGACGCCTTACAAGTCCGTAGATGGTGATTATTATGTGCCAGACAGCAAGATTTCTCTGGTTCAGGTTGAGATGCCTTCAGGCATGTATACCATAGAACAAATGCAGAACAATCTTTTCTTCGATGTTGGAAGCACTAGATATATTCGCGAGAAAAATGGCTCGGAGATTTATACGGATAGCAAACGGAGTCTTCAGGTCGATAAGGAACGGAATTGGATGAGCTATAGCGATCCTGCCGCACTTCCAGCCGGAGACAGTACACCTGCCAAGGATGCGCTTGAAGCTGTAGAATTTGTGAACCAACATGGTGGATGGAATGGAACCTATCGTCTTGAAGCCACCGAGGAGGGGAGACAGGAGAGAAAGGTCTCTTTTCAACAATATTATGGTTCCTATCCATATGGCTCCTATCCGATCATGAGTAACTCGCAGCTGCAGTATGGTGTAATTAATCTGGAATTGCAGCAAGGCACCGTATCCTCTTATGAACGCTCGTTAATCTATATTGATGAGAGTAAGGCAGAGAAGAAAATCGTAGAGCTATCTGGAGGCGTGGAGCTAGAGAATCAATTGTCTGCGGTTAGCAAAACTTCGGCAGTGAAGGATTTAACGCCTGCGTATGTACCTGTAGTGAAAGAAGAGAAGCTGCAACTACTTCCAGTCTGGAAGGTTACGCTTATTGACGGCAGCGTTCTTACATTAAATTAATGTACAAGTTGTTCATATAACATTTAGGAGGTAAGGGTATGGATTGGGGAAGAGCCAAAAATGTACTAATTTGCGCCTTTTTAGGTCTAAATCTGCTGCTATGTTATCAGCTGTGGATTGATTTGCGCGATCAGGTTAGTGCCAATCTCGATTTCACTTCCCTGTCCGAAGAAACCCAGGCGGTCATGGAGCAGAAAGGGATTCGTGTGTTGTGTCCCATTCCGGCTTCTACCCCGCAGCTTCCTAATATAACTTATCGATATTCTGCTGAAGAGCAGAATGAACCACCCATTAAATTAGATGTTCCTATAGACAGCAAGCTGATCTATTCTTCCTTCACTGACCTTAGCAAGGCGCTTGAGAGTCAAATACCGGATATCGCAAATTATCGTTTTGATTCTCAAGAAAGTGAAGTTGGGAAGTTCGTGCTTCACCCGCTAGTTCAGAATCAGTGGTCGCTATTCCGAGTTAGGTTAGAGTTGATTAATAGTGATCAGAAGATTGTAGCTTTCCGCTCACCTAAGATTGAGATAGGGGCAAGCAGTAGCGATAAGGAACAGAAGGTACTGCCGGCATCGCAAGCGCTTAGCAGTTTGATTGAAAAATATTTTCCGGCAGACTCCGTAGTAAAGGAGATTGAGCTTGGTTATTATGGTGAGTTGTTCAACTCCGAAAGTCAGGTAGCGTCGCCAATGTGGCGGTTCATGCTGGAGAACGGCAATGCCTATTATGTGGATGCTATAAGTGCGGATATCATTAGTCCGAAGACAACAGATTAGAAGGAGTAAGGAAAATGGGGATTTCATTTACAGTACTGTCCAGTGGTTCTACCGGAAATGTAACGGTGGTTCGGAACGGGGAGACAACACTTATGATTGACGCGGGACTAAGTGCCAAGCGGATCGATGAGCTGTTGGCCATGCGCGAGCTAACGGGTAATGATATAGACGGGATTCTAGTCACACACGAGCATTCCGATCATATTAAAGGACTCGGGGCAATGGCCCGTAAATACGATCTTCCGATTTATGCGAACACCAATACCTGGGGAGCCATCGAAAAAGGCATTGGAAAAATACCCGACTATAACCGAATCATTATGGAGTCGGGACAGCATAGGGATTTTGGTAGTCTGCGTGTAGAATCGTTTGCAATTTCTCATGATGCGGCGGAGCCGGTGGGTTACAATTTTTATGATGGAAAAGAAAAACTGTGTGTAGCTACAGACCTGGGGTATGTTAGCGACAAGGTAAGAGATGCAATTTCAGAGGCCGACGTATTGGTGCTGGAGGCGAATCATGATATTGAAATGCTGAGGATGGGACGTTATCCGTGGAATACGAAACGACGCATACTTGGCGACATGGGTCACCTTTCTAATGAAGCAGCCGGAGCAGCACTAAGTGAAATTCTCACAGGACGGACTAAACGTACCTATTTAGCGCATTTAAGCCGGGATCATAATATGATGGATTTGGCTAAAATGTCGGTACGTTGCGCAATGGAGGATCGGGGCTGTTTCTTTAAAGATAGTGAGTTTAAGCTTTGCGATACGTATTATGACCAACCTACGCCATGGGATAAGTTGAGCCAGTTGTCATAAGCTGATCAAGCTCAGCAGTCTTTCGTTCTAATTCTTGGCGGGAGATCAGGCCTTTATCGATCATCAATTCGATCATAGCACTGAAGGCAAGGGTCATATGGTAGTGTTCATCCTTCAAATCGCCAAGCTTACCGATAAACTCCACCAGATCCATACTTGTGGAAAAAGAATTCATAATTATACCTCCTTATGTAGTAAAAACAGAACTGGAGTTGTAAAAAATTCGCAGGCTTTTTACCTCAGGAAAATCACGAATTGAGGGTTGCCTGTGATACAATTATAGACGTGATAAGCAAACTCTAAATTTATGGAACCTTTCTATTAGTGTAGTCTTTTAAGTTACAAAATATTCCTAGTAGAGAAGATATATTGAAAGATTCTAAAATTCTTTCGATTAACTGAAACTATTGTGTGGTTAATGGATAAAGTGAAACTTTTTAGTGATTGTTGGAGTCTAAAGGATGCAGAGGTATATGCTTGGAACGTGATTGCTAGAGGTTCAGGTTTTAGATACTGTGAACGGTTGGCAATAGAAGGGGGAGATTTTCGGTGGGATTGTTTGATGACGATTTCTATTCAACTAAAGTATCACGGTCCAGAGGGGATGAAGCATCAAAGGGATCATTTGCTAACCGCAAGCATTCTGTGCGAAGATCGCGCAAGGGCTTATCCACTTGGCAAATATCCGCCGTCTGCTCCTTAATCAGTGCTGTGGTGGCAGTGTTTTTATTCAGTATGCTTACTGGACAAATGAGTCACGAAACTGCCCCGAAGTCGGTAGTAACAACTGGGGAGGTTGCCCCAAGCAGAGATCCGTTTGACCGTATCATTCAAGCCGCTGCTACGGTTCGTCCTGCAGTAGTAAGTATTATCAATCATAAAGAAGATAATAAAGAATTGAACATTCTGGATGAGTCAGCATTAGGCTCTGGAGTGATTTATAAAAAGGTAGATAATAAAGCATTTATCATTACTAATAACCATGTCATCGAAGACTCTAGCAATCTTGAGGTCGTAACAGTAGATGGCGAGACACGTAAAGCTACACTCGTTGGAACGGATAAAGTGAGTGACATTGCGGTGCTTTCTATTGATGCCAAGGGTATCAATACAATCGCAGAGCTCGGGGATTCCTCGAAGCTTCGTTTAGGTGAAACGGTCATTGCCATCGGAAACCCGTTGGGACTTGGTGACACATTGACTTCAGGTATTGTCAGCTATACTGAACGGAAGGTTCCCGTATCCTTGAATCAGGACGGCGTATATGATTGGGAGCAAGAGGTCATTCAGACCGATGCAGCAATTAATGAAGGCAATAGCGGCGGGGCGCTTGTAGATCTGGATGGTAAAGTCATCGGTATTAACACGATGAAAATCTCCGATGCAGGTGTAGAAGGGCTGGGTTTTGCTATTCCAGCTAACCATGTGATAGATACCGCTAATGAACTGGCTGAGAAAGGGCGAATTGCCCGTTCCTACTTAGGCGTATATTCGGTAGATTTAAACAATCCTTACATTCCTCTCGCAGAGGACCAACGCAAGGAATTGAACCTACCGAACAATGTTAAGGATGGGGTTGTCGTTCTGGATGCTGTTGGACCTGCACAAGAAGCGGGAATACAGTTCAATGATGTAATTACGAAATTTAATGATGAACCTATTACATCCACGCTTTCCCTTCGCAAGTATTTATATAATCAGACGAAGATTGGTGAGGATCTGAAGATTACCTATTATCGAAATGGGAAAGTCAATCAGACTACAGTAAAACTTCTTGAAAAACCAGAGGAATAATATGCTGGAAGTCGGCATATAATGATATAGCAGTAATGACAAGTAGAGCGGACTACCCCTTCGGTTGAGAAGGTAGAGCTTCCTGAAATAGCGATACTCTGTATCGCTATCGGGGATCTATTTCTTCTAAAGTTTTGATAAATATGGCAATTATAAGCTCATTTAATCAATTTTGGGCTGACTGGCAACCCTTACATTGGAAGGTAATACTTATTAGGGTAGAAACGGATATATACGGATGCCAGCTTGCCTTTGCTAATCAGGTGTGGTAATATGATATCAATCATACATTTAGTCCCTAATTTTCGCATTGAAAAGGGCTGTTATATTCGGTAATACAACCTTTTTCAATGTGTGAATTTTTTCTTTGTTTGAAGATAAAAAGAACATATTAATTTAAATTTGTGGAGGTAACACACATGCAAACAGGTACAGTTAAATGGTTCAACGCAGAAAAAGGATTCGGATTTATCGAAGTTGAAGGCGGAAGCGACGTATTCGTTCACTTCAGCGCAATCACTGGCGACGGCTTCAAAACTTTGGACGAAGGCCAACGCGTTGAATTCAACGTTGTTCAAGGCAACCGTGGACCACAAGCCGAAAACGTTGTAAAACTGTAATAATAGAAGAAACCGTCCCAGCTTGTGAAAGTTGGGACGGTCTTTTTATATCTAGTTAGTCACTATTGACTTACAGGATGGGAGGAACGGCAATGAACTACCGGAAGAAACCTTTGGAAGAAATACCGGAAGAAAATACCGCGATTTGGGCGTGTACCAATGATGGATGCAACGGATGGATGAGGGATAATTTCGCATTTGAACATGCGCCTTCTTGCCGTCTATGTGACTCTCCAATGGTTCGCAGCACGAAGATGCTACCACAATTGCTTAATTCGAATGGCGATCTCAAATCGCTGAAGAAGGGTATTTCCATTACCTAACCAATGCCTTTATGAGTCAAGCTTGTTATAGAACAGTGAACAACTTCAAGACGGTCAAACCGTCTTATTTTTTTTGCTTTTTTTAAGGTAAATTGTGATTTTTGTCACAAATCATTTGAATTTCACCGTTAAAAGCACCCCTTTGTGTGACATTTATCACAAAATGACGTCTAAATTTTTGACACAATATAATTAACGAAAAGGGGAGAAGGAAGGGAAAAATATGGATACAGTAATGCTGTCGCGTATACAATTTGCGTCGACGACAATATTCCACTATTTCTTTGTACCGGTATCAATCGGACTAGCGCTCTTGATTGCGATCATGGAGACCATGTACGTTAGAAAAGGCAATGAAGAGTACAAAAGAATGGCACAGTTCTGGGGAAAGCTGTTTCTCATCAACTTTGCAGTAGGGGTAGTTACAGGTATTTTGCAGGAATTTCAGTTCGGGATGAACTGGTCTGATTATTCACGTTTTGTGGGTGATGTCTTCGGGGCTCCGCTTGCAGTTGAAGCATTGGCAGCCTTTTTTCTGGAGTCTACTTTTATTGGGATCTGGATATTCGGCTGGGACAAAGTGTCCAAAAGAGTGCACTTGTTATCCATCTGGCTGGTAGCATTCGGTACGATGTTATCCGCTTTCTGGATTCTAGCAGCGAACTCCTTTATGCAGCATCCTGTGGGCTTTGCGATAAATAATGGACGGGCAGAAATGAATGATTTCTTCGCGCTCATTACGAACGGACAATTGCTGGTTGAATTCCCGCACACGGTTCTTGCTGCGTATGCAACAGGCGCCTTCCTCGTAACGGGTATTAGTGCGTATAAGATATTGAAGAAACAAGATGTATCTTTCTTTAAGAAATCTTTTCAAATTGCAGCAATCGTAGGTATCATTTCTTCTATTGGTGTAGCCGTGGCAGGCCATGCGCAAGCACAGTATTTGGTTGAAACTCAACCTATGAAGATGGCGGCTTCTGAAGGACTGTGGGGTAAGAGTGGTGACCCAGCGCCTTGGACCGTATGGGCTAACATTGATCCTGACAAGCAGGAAAGTTCTGGAGAATTTCAAATTCCGTATATGCTAAGCTTCCTTTCATACAGTAAATTTTCCGGTGAAGTTAAAGGTATGCTTGAGCTGCAAGCTGAGTATGAGCAAACCTATGGCCCCGGTGACTATATCCCGCCAGTACGTACGACATTCTGGAGTTTCCGGATCATGGTTCTAGCAGGAACATTGATGATTGTACTGGGTATGTACGCAATGTATTTAATGTGGCGCAAAAAGATGGACCGTCCAAACACTTGGTTTATGCGGTTTATGTTATGGGGACTATTGCTTCCTCCAATCGCGAATACAGCGGGTTGGGTCATGACCGAATTCGGGCGTCAGCCATGGACGGTATTCGGACTGATGACAACGGAAGACAGTGTGTCGCCTAATATTACGAGTGGTCAGGTTCTATTCTCTGTTATTTCTTTTACAGCGATTTACGCCATTCTCGGATTAGTTCTTATTGGTTTGTTTATGAAAGTGATTAAAAAAGGTCCTTATGCGATGGATAACGATCACGGGGATTCGCATGATCCATATAACGAGGAGGGCGCCCAATGATGTCTCTTAATGAATTGTGGTTTGTGCTCATTGCAGTTCTGTTTATAGGGTTCTTCTTCCTGGAGGGTTTCGATTTCGGCGTAGGGATGGAAACACAAATTCTCGCTAAGAATGATACAGAGCGCCGAATATTGATTAACTCGATCGGACCCTTCTGGGATGGAAACGAGGTATGGTTAATTACTGCTGCGGGTGCAATGTTTGCGGCTTTCCCTGAGTGGTATGCAACGTTGTTTAGCGGATTTTACATTCCCTTTGTCTTTGCTTTATTAGCTTTGATTGCACGTGGTGTTGCTTTTGAATTTAGAGGTAAACGGGATTCCGTAGCTTGGAAAAAAACTTGGGATGTTTGTATCTTTTTCGGCAGCTTCCTCCCACCGTTCCTCCTTGCTGTGGTGTTCGCCAGCTTCATCAAAGGTTTGCCGATTGATGGGGATATGCAAATGTACGCAGGTTTTACAGATATCGTAAATGTGTATACCGTAGTAGCTGGTGTGACTGTTGTCCTTCTTTGTTTGGTACATGGTCTCATGTTCACAACGTTGCGTACAGTGGGTGATCTACAGGCTCGCGCTCGAAAAATGGCGCAAAGATTGCTTTTGCCACTTGGGGCTCTATTGCTCGCTTTCGTGGTAATGACTTATTATATGACTGATATTTTCGAACAACGTGGTTTAGTTCTTATGATTATAGTAGCGCTGGGAATTATCGCGTTCATATTATCGGGTTATTTCATGACGAAGAAGAAGGATGGCTATGCTTTTGGTATGACAGGAGCGGTAATAGCATTGTCCGTAACTTCCATCTTTGTAGGATTGTTCCCACGTGTTATGATTAGTTCAATCGATCAAGCCTTCAATTTGACAATTACCAATGCGGCTTCGGGACATTACTCTTTAAAGGTAATGACGATTGTGGCGCTGACCATCCTTCCATTCGTATTGGGATATCAAATTTGGAGTTACTTTGTCTTTCATAAACGCGTTCACGAGAAGGAGCATCTTGAATACTAATGGATAAAAATTTGCTTGGGTATAAAGGAGTTAAGCCGGTATTTCTGATCGTTGGCCTCCTTACCCTGGTGCAAAGCATGTCCATACTTCTGCTGGCCAAATGGCTGGCAGAAGTCATCTCTGCGCTATTTGCAGGAGAACCTCTGAAGGAACAATGGGCTACTTCGCTATTGTTCCTTCTTGCATTTCTAGTGCGCCATGCTTGCGCCATGCTGATGAGCCGTATCTCTTACCGCTTTGCGGAAGCAACGGGCAGCAATATGCGGAGGGAAATGATGGATAAGCTCTTCCAGCTTGGACCCAGAATGGTGGGCGGGCGTGGAACCGGGGATCTTGTCACACTTGTGCTGGAAGGCGTAACAAAGTTCCGCACATATTTAGAAGCGATTATCCCTAGAATGGTAGGGATGTCAATTACACCGATTTTGGTGCTTATTTATATCTACAAGATGGATACCGCGAGTGGGATAATTCTAACGATCACTATGCCGATTATTATTGTTTTTATGATCTTGATCGGGATGACGGCTCGCAAGCAGATGGACCGTCAGCTGAAATCTTATCGTACCTTATCTAATCATTTCGTAGACTCCCTCCGTGGGCTAGAAACGCTGAAATTTCTGGGCCGCAGTCGTAGTCATAGCACGAGTATTGCTACCGTCAGCGATCGGTATCGCTCGGCGACGATGCGTACACTGCGAGTAGCCTTTTTGTCTTCGTTCGCGCTGGACTTCTTTACGATGTTATCCGTTGCTTCCGTCGCGGTAAGTCTCGGCCTGCGTCTGGTCAACGATCAGATGACACTGGTTACGGGCTTAACCATTCTGATCTTGGCACCGGAATATTTTTTGCCTGTACGATTGGTAGGTTCCGATTTCCATGCTACTCTCGATGGTAAGGAAGCCGCTGAGGCAATGAAAAGCATTATAGATCAGGATGAAGTGAAAGCTGAAGTAGTAGGTTCTAATGGTGACCAAGCATTGAGATCAGCATCGAAAACACCAGAAGAGATATTCACTTGGCATAAAAATAGCGTACTTACATTAAATGATGTCAGTGTGAAATACGAGGAAGCTGGTCTTTCTTCGCTGGAAGCGGTGAACCTACAATTTAAAGGAGCAAGCAAAATTGGGATTATCGGAGAGAGTGGGGCCGGTAAATCTACACTAGTCGATATCTTGGGTGGTTTCTTACACCCTACTTCAGGAAGTATCACAGTAAACGGTACAACGGTTAGCGCATTAACGGATGAGGCTTGGCGAAAGCAGACCTCGTATATCCCGCAGCGCCCTTATATTTTTAGTGGTACATTGGCTGATAATATTCGCTTCTATTACCCTGAAGCTTCTATGGAAGCTGTGGCTGCAGCTGTGAAAGCTACTGGATTATCAGAGCTGGCGGCAACCCTTCCGAATGGCTTGGATGAGATGATCGGCGGCGGAGGTCGTTCGTTCAGTGGCGGGCAGGAGCAGCGGGTTGCGCTGGCTCGAGCTTTACTCAGCAGTCGTCCGATTATGTTATTGGATGAGCCGACGGCACATCTGGATATTGAGACGGAATATGAGCTTAAGGAGACGATGGTGCCTCTTTTTGAAGGAAAGCTGGTCTTTCTGGCTACACATCGCCTGCACTGGATGCTTGATATGGACATTATTGTAGTAATGAAACAAGGAAAAGTGGCAGAAATCGGTACCCATCAGGAATTGCTTGCCCGCAAGGGTGCGTATTATGAGTTGATTGGGTCGCAATTGGAGGGAATCCATTGAAACGTGAAGGATGGTTTGCTCCGTATGTATCGTCGTATTTTTGGCGTTTTGTGCTTATTATCGTGCTTGGGGCGTTGACGATTTTTACAGCCTCATCATTAATGTATACTTCAGGATTTCTGATCTCAAAAGCGTCTACACCCGTCGAAAATATTCTAATGATTTATGTACCGATTGTAGGTGTGCGTACGTTCGGAACGAGTAGGGCTGTCATTCATTATGTAGAACGTTTAGTTGGGCATGACACGATTTTGCGAATTCTATCTAAGATGCGTGTGCGTCTGTACAATATTTTGGAGCCACAGGCTTTGTTCCTGTCGTCACGCTTCCGCACTGGGGATATTCTCGGGATGCTTGCAGATGACATTGAATATTTGCAAAATGTATATCTGCGCACCGTGTTTCCAAGCATTATTGCTTTGCTGATTTATGGAGCAGCTGTGATTGCACTGGGTACTTTTGATATCGCCTTTGCGCTATTGATGGCTCTGTATATATTGGTGTTAGTAGTGGTGTTGCCGTTCTTATCTCTATTGTTCACACAGAAACGCCAACGTGAAGTGAAAGTAGAGCGTAATCGTCTCTATCAAAAGCTGACTGACGCCGTACTTGGTATGGGTGACTGGGTCATTAGTGGACGACAAAGCCAGTTCGTAGACACTTATGAAGCAGATGAGAGAAAAGTAGCCAAAACCGATGCAGCGCTGCGCAGCTGGGCACGTATTCGTACGTTCATTGGGCAAGCGGTAATTGGGATTGGTGTGCTTTCTATGCTATATTGGGCCGCTGGAGAGTTTGCAGATGGTGCTATTGCGGGTACATTGATTGCGGCGTTCGTATTGGTTGTTTTTCCTGTAGCAGATGCCTTTCTGCCAGTGTCTGAAGCGGTGGAGAAAATCCCGCAGTACCGTAACTCCTTAGAGCGATTGTCTGGTGTAAATGGAACTGAGCAGAACATCGTCTCTGAAAAAGCAACTGTAGTCGATGCTCTACCTCAGGCCATGAAGAGTGCTCACATCAAGCTCGAAAATGTAGGTTACCACTATGGTTCAGAGGCTAACTGGTCGGTTCGCGATCTCAGCCTCGATATTCCACAAGGTAAAAAGATTGCGATCATCGGCCGAAGTGGTGCGGGTAAATCGACGTTATTAAAGGCTATTCAAGGTGTTATTGAACCTTCTGAGGGCTCGGTTATGATTAATGGAATCGCTGCAGATGCCTATGGCGAGCATATTCCTTCTATTATAGCGGTGCTTAATCAGAGTCCACATTTATTCGATACTACGGTAGCTAACAATATTCGTATGGGTGATCCGAAGGCTTCCGAACAAGCCATTAAAGAAGCTGGCGCCTTAGCCAAAATGGATACGTTGATCTCCTCGTTGCCAGATGGATATGATACCTTTGTCCGTGAAGCAGGGCAACGATTCTCTGGTGGAGAGCGTCAGCGGATAGCGTTAGCTCGTATTTTGCTGCAAAATACCCCTGTTGTCATACTCGACGAACCGACTGTAGGGTTGGACCCGCGGACGGAACGTGATCTTTTGAAGACAATGTTCGAAGCCATGAAGGGTAAGTCACTAATTTGGGTAACGCATCATTTGGTCGGTGCGGAGCAGATGGATGAAGTGATTTTTATGGAAAATGGCTCGGTAGAAATGCGTGGAACCCATGCGGAGCTGATGAAAAAAGAACCACGTTATCGCAGATTATATGAGCTGGATCGTCCGGTGGAGTTTCTAGGGTAGGATGGAGAGTTTGAAATAATATTTATAGAAAATAGAGAGAGATAAGTGATGAGATTCCTTTTGCCTTTCGGGGTGGGAGGAATCTTTTTTTGGTGAAGGGCAAGAATATAGACAAGGGATGAACAGATCGCTGGAATGGATAGATAGGAGTTCCATTTTCGTGGGAAGTATGGTAGAACAATAGAAGGAGTATTAGGCCGTAGCGGCACAGAAAGGGATGCTTGGTTGAATGTATGTAGTATGTAAAGAACATGTAGAATTAGCTATTGATTTGTTTGTGGACGAGTATGAAGATGCACCAGATGTAGTGGATTTGAAGGAAACGGAATTCTCTGACTGGGACCCGCCGGCAAAGTGCACCCAATGTGAGAAGAACGCTGAATATTTGGTGGTCTAAAGGACCTTTAAGACTTATAAAAAAACACCTTGCAGTCCCGGAAATGGGCCGCAAGGTGTTTTTGCGTGGAATAATTATAGGTGCATTGGAGGATTAATTTTATGCATCTGCTGCATCTGCCATATTGGTCAGGGAGCTACCTCGGTTGTTCTTGCGGTAGACAATGGCTGAGATGATGGCAAGCATTGCTGCAATAGAGAGTCCCCAGTAGATGTTTGAGTAAGCGGCCCGGAGCGGCAGTCCACGCTGCCATTCCAATGCACTTGCGGCCATAGCTACGCTGAAGGCGCCACTAAAGAATTGCAGTAACTGGAACAGTCCCATCCCGGAGCCGATTTGTGAGGAAGGAAGAATCCGTGAGATTTCATTGGATACACTACTGGACAACGTCGTGAAGGCAAGACTCATAATCATATAGATGAGCATGACGGCAATCCAGGATCGTCCCGCAAAAACAGCGAACAGGACGGTAGCAGTCAGCACAAGCAGTGGAGCGAAACGCAATATCCCCGCATTGCCATAACGGTCGATGATTCGTCCGACGGAACGGGAAACGAAGATTGCGAGCAGCGATCCCGGAAAGATCACAAGCCCGGCATGACTTGCACTGAAGCCAAAGCGATGAGTTAAAATCTGCGGCAGCAGGAACAAGGTGGCGAAGCTGCACAGATAGGAGGCTATTCCGACCACCGCCAGCACGAGATATGAGCGGTTAAGGAATAGCGCGGGCATTACAAATGGGTCGGGCGTGCTGCGGATGCGGCCAACAAATAAAGCGATGGCGACAAGTCCGGCGACCAAGGCCACCCACAGCCCACTAGTCAGGAACAGCAGCAGACCGGTGGTACCCACGCCCAAGAGCAGCCCACCAAGCACATCAAAGGAGCCGCGGGTGGGCACCTCTTTAGGCAACAGGATAAGGAACAATGGCACGAGAAGCAAAATAGCTGCCGTTACAGCGAATAACCAGATCCAGCCGAGATATTCTACGATGGCTCCGCCCGCGACCGGACCAAGGCCTAGGCCGAGTGAAACGGCTGACATAATCGTCGCCATCGCTTTGCCGCGACGGGCTTGCGGGACATAGCGGGTAAATAGAACAAGAGATAAGGACATTACTGCGCCCGCGCCCGACGCCTGTAGAATGCGCACGATAAGCAGAAAGATAAAGTTGGTGCTGAAGAAGCCGGCCACAGCCGCAAAGCCTAGCGTCAACAAGCCTATCACCAGCAGGCGGCGGATCGGCAGAAAATCAGAGAGCCGGCTGTACGTGATTGAGGCAATCGAAAACATAATGGAATACCCGGTAACAATCCAAGAAGCAGATGCAGCTGTAATGCCGAAGGCTTCGGTTACATCAGGCAGTGCCAGATTGAACATGGCTGTATTCATGATGACAAGAACCACAGCGATGCTGAACAGCAGTGTCAGCAGGCCTTCCCGTGGAAGAGTCGCTTCCGGAGCGGAGGCTTCATGATCCGCATTCGCGGAAAGGTTATTTACAGAAGTCATGTGCGAAGCACTCCTTTTATTATTGTTTAATAGTTCGATTACTTACGAACAATTGAAATATAGCATGCGTTGATATAAAATGCAATTAGGAACACCAATATTTTTTCGCATTAAAAGTAGGACAAAGGGGATAATCATCCATGAAAATACTATTTCATCCGGACCGCAAGGACATTCAGCTTGCTTCCGTATTGTATGCGCTCAGCGATCCGATTCGCCTCCATATCGTATCGGATATTCATAGAAATGGAGAACAGGCTTGCAACGGCTTCAACGTTCCGATCGCCAAATCCACCATGTCTCACCATGCCCGTACGCTGCGCGAGTCAGGGGTTGTGTTTACGCGGGTGCAAGGAACCCAGCGTATACTGTCGCTACGGACAGAGGATCTGAGCGCACGTTTCCCAGGATTGCTGGATTCTATATTGAGTGCTTATGAAGCTGGGGAAAAGCCGGATTTTGCAATGGAGGAGCGGGAGGAGAGTAAGTAGGGGATGGATTGTCTGAAGAATAGGACATTTAAGGAATGCGAAAAGGTACTTACTAAAACTACAGGGGACGCCCAGTGCGCGTCCTTTTGCTATTTCAATAGAGGACTATAACAGGAGGCACTTATGCTTATTCAAATTATTGGCGTAGGAAAATTGAAGGAAAAGTACTTGATTAATGGCATCGCGGAGTATGCTAAACGGCTGACACCCTACCTGAAATTTCAGGTGATTGAGGTGGCAGATGAAAAAGCACCCGACTCTCTAAGCGAAGCAGAGGTCGGTATTGTTAAGGCACGCGAGGGGGAACGCATCCTCGCGCACATAAAGAGCGAGGCGCATGTCATTGCGCTCGCGATTGACGGCAAGCTGTGGAGCTCGGAAGAGCTTGCCGCAGAAATTGACCGGCTCGGCACCTATGGGACGAGCCATGTCGTGTTCGTCATCGGAGGGAGCCATGGGCTCTCCGACGAGGTCATGCGCCGCGCGCAGCAGCGCATGAGCTTCGGGCGCATGACGCTGCCCCATCAGCTCATGCGCCTGGTGCTGGTGGAGCAGATTTATCGCGCGGTGAAGATAAATCGGGGGGAACCGTATCATAAGTAGAGCGAAATTGTACTTTGTGAAGTTGAATTTACAAAGACTGAAATGATTAGTGTATAATAAAGTTGGTTCTTTGTTTGTAAGGAGAAGGTAAATTATGCACTTCAAAAATAGTGTTTTTGATAAGAAAAAATTTCTTCAATTAGTTGATAAAATTCGTAGAGATTCCAGTACTTCGATTGAAAATGATAAACAAATAGAGCTAGGACAGTACTTCACCAATTCTAAAATTGCTTGTCTTATGGCATCTATGTTTGATGAAGGTAGAAGTAAAATTAGATTACTCGATGCAGGAGCTGGAGTAGGCTCCTTAAGCGCAGCATTTATTGCAGAAATGTGTTGTTGTGAAGATGGACCTAAAGAGATCTCAATTGTTGCATATGAAAAAGACCCAGTACTTTTACCTTATTTATTTAAAACCAGAGAAATTTGCTACGATGTTTGTAATCGTTTAGGAATAAAGCTGGATTGGGAAATTTTGAATAGAGATTTCATTAAGGAAAGCATAAACCTTTTAGAGAATAGTAAGGTGGAAGACCTAGAAATTCAACGTTTTGATTGTGCGATTTTGAATCCGCCTTATCGTAAAATTCATAGTAGTTCCTTAGAAAGAAAATTTTTGAAAAGAATCTCAGTAGAAACATCTAATCTATACTCTGCCTTTGTAATTTTAACATTACGTCTTTTAAAGAGTGATGGTGAGTTGGTAGCAATTACACCTAGAAGCTTTTGTAACGGTCCATATTTTAAGTCTTTTCGACTAGAAATGTTGAAAGAATCAACATTTTGCCGGATTCATACATTTGATTCAAGAAGGAGTACGTTCAGTGATGATGGAGTACAACAGGAAAATATAATTTTTAAATTAATAAAAAGAGAACCAAAAAATAGTAGTAAAGTATCGATTACGTCTAGTTCTGAAAATACAAATGAAATTGCTAAGTATAGTATACGTTATGATCAATTTGTACATCCCAATGACAAACAGTTGTTTATAAGAATATTAAAAAATGATGCAGGTTATCAAATATCGGATCAAATAGATAAATTAGGAAACACCCTGGAAGATCTGGGGATTTCAGTATCTACGGGTAGAGTAGTAGATTTTAGATCTAAAGATTACCTGCGTAATCAGTCACTACATGGAACAGTGCCATTAATTTACCCTTTTCATTTTGAGGATGGATTTGTAAAGTGGCCTAAACTAAACAGCAAGAAACCAGACTCTATTTTTCAGAATTGTGTTACTGAAAGCCTTCTACTACCTTCTGGTTATTATGTATTAGTTAAGAGGTTTTCTTCAAAAGAAGAACGAAGAAGAGTAGTTGCAGCTATCTATGATCCCGGAAGAGTAATGCTTTCAAAAATAGGATTTGAAAATCATGTGAATTACTTTCATCTTAACGGAAAAGGCCTGACTGAGAGAATAGCTAAAGGATTAACTGTCTTTTTAAATTCTTCATTAATTGACTCATATTTACGTCAATTCAATGGTCATACACAAGTAAATGCAACTGATTTAAGAAATTTGAAATATCCTCGTATAGAACAGTTAGAGGACATAGGTAAAAGAATAGGTACTAAATTACCAGAACAAGATGAAATTGACTCAATGATAAACGAATTATTCTGAAATATTGTAACCATAAACAATTGGGAGGGATAGGAAGTGTCATTACAAGAAGAGATAGATAATAAAGCAAAAGAAATTCAAGCTGATGGATATCCAATGTCAATTGGGGAATTGGCGAATATGTATAAGGATGGCGAATTAAAAGTTAATCCTGAATTTCAAAGGTTTTTTAGATGGTCGGACTCTCAGAAAACTAAATTAATTGAATCAATACTGTTAGGAATACCAATACCACCAATATTTGTTTCTCATGGTGAGAAGGGAATATGGGACGTTATTGATGGGCTTCAGAGACTATCTACAATATTTGAATTTATGGGATTATTAAAATCTCCTGATGATACATTGAAGCCGCCTAGTAAATTATTAGGCACTAAGTTTTTACCGTCTCTAGAGAATAAAGTATGGGATAATTCTGATGATCTTGAAAATTCATTTACTCAAGAGTTAAGAATTGATTTTAAAAGATCTAAACTTGATATTAAAATTATTAAAAAAACCAGTGATAAAGATGCAAAGTACGAACTTTTTCAAAGAATTAACACAGGCGGTTCAAAACTATCGGACCAAGAAATTAGAAATTGTCTATTAATAATGGTTAATAGGGATTTTTATTTGTGGGCAGCAGAACTAGTGAAATATCAGTCTTTTGTTAATTGCATTCCACTCTCAGAAAAACAACAATTAGAACAGTTCAATATGGAAATTTTCATGCGTTATTTAGTTATTAGGCATGCAGATTTAAGCAAAATCAAAGGTAACGAAGATATGGGAGAATATATTTCGGAGGAAATTATTAATATAGCTGAAAACAGATCATTAGATCTACAGAAAGAAGAAGATATATTTCGCAAGACCTTTGATTACCTTGATAGGATTCTCTCAGATGATATTTTTCGAAAGTTTGATCATGAAAAGGGTAAATTTAGGGGTGCCTTTTTGATGCCAGCATTTGAAGTGATAACTACAGGTATAAGTGAAAATATAGATGAAATTAATACAAAGGCCCAAGAGCATACGATTCAAATAATTAAAGACATATATAAATCCCCGCAATATCTAAGTCTTACAACTAGAGGGGGGCCCCGCCCTATCACGAGGTTGAAAGAACTAGCTATTTTAAGCAAGGGAGTATTTATGAATGGCTGAGTACTCACTTGAGAAGTTCCAGTCAAAACTCGATAAAAACATTTCTTGGAGAAAACGTGAGCTTACGATACTTAAAAATAATGTCGATGCAGCAGAGGGAAATTTATTGGTTACCTCAATAAGGTCAGGAATAACATTATTATATGGTCATTGGGAAGGATTTATTAAAACAACTGCTCGAGAATATTTAAAATATTTAAACAGTCAAAATATAAGATGTATTGATATGAATGATAATTTTATTACTCTATCAATGAAGAAAACAATAGTTAACTCAAGGCAATCTAATAAATGTTTATCACATTCTGAAATAATTAGTGAGCTATTATATGAATCCGATAGAATATTTAATGTTGATGAGATGGACAAACTTATTGTAGATACTAATTCAAACTTAACCTATGAAATATTAGAAGATATATTATTCAGTTTGGGTTTGGACAGTGAGGATTTTGAGATGAAGGATAACTTTATAAAGGATAATTTAGTGCTAGAGCGAAACAAAATTGCTCATGGTGAATACGTGTTGATCGTAGACCCAAGAAAAGATAAAAGGGATGAAGAAAAGCGAGCGAAAGAAGAATTTGAAAATCTATATCATGAGATTCTAATACTTATGGAGAAGTTTAAAGAGTTAGTATTTGATGCTGCTTTTAGGAAAAAATATTTAAAGCAGGTTACATGTTAATTGTTAGTTGAAATTATATTAGATAAGGTCATCCAAGTGGGTGACCTTAAGCTTCGCTATTAGAGTGATACGGTGAACCGTATCATAAGTGACGGCGAAAAGTTGAGTTGAGGGTTGAAGCTTCAATGCTAAATCTATTAAGAAGCGCGTTAAGACCTAACTCATGTGGAATTGGTCATATATGTCGAGACGAGACTTTTATCAGGAATAGTTCTCCACCATTTGATATAAATAATTTCGAAAGTCTTCAACATAGGTTTTGGGCTCTACAACTTTTAGATGAGTGCCAAAGCTTGCTAAAAGTTGAAATCCCATATAATTTTGAGGGACATATATGGTTGCTAATAAAAGTCCAGAACCATGGTCTTCAATACTTCGTCGACCATACCTTTCGATAATTTGATCTTTTATGCTAGGCGATATCCATGCCTTAATCGTGACGAATTGCGGTAGATAACTTGCTTCGTGTCCTTGCTCAGACCAATTGTCTCTAGGATGAAACGCGCGTTCATCCATAGTAATATGATCGATCCGGGATAACTTGAATGTTCGAGATCCCTGTCGATGTAAACAGAATCCTTTCAAGTACCAACTCGATTCGCTAAAATGCAGCTCATAGGGCTCAACCATTCTATCCGTTACAGCCCCGTCTTTATCTGTATAATCAAACGAAACCAGCCTTTTCTTTGATATGGATTCTTGACATGTCTTTAAGGTTTCAAGAATCTCGGACCGACCTTCCCAATCATAAAACGACAGTTGAATGGAACGATTCAGAGACAATGGACTAACCATTGCCTCTATTTTTTTTATCGTTCTTTCCACTTCTTCAGTAAGGAGGAGTTGTTCCAATCCGCCGAGCGCAGCCAATATATTCTGTAAATCGGAGCTGCTTAGAAGGCGTTTATCGACCTTGTATTCGTCCATTATGCCGTAGCCGCCTTTGACGCCATTGACAGAGTAGATCGGGATGTTACATAAGCTCAATGTTTCCATATCGCGAAGGATCGTTCTTTTGGAAACATGGAATAGTTGTGAGAATTCCGTTGTAGAAACAATCTCTTTCCTCAGCAATATCATGATAATCGAAATGAGTCTCTCCACTTTGTTCATAATTGCCCTCTTTTTTCTACATGAATTCAGAACGGTGACAATAAGATGTCACCGTTTATCCATTATACTACATGTATCACAAGAAGGAGGTTTTGATTTAATGTTTAATCCAACCGATTTTCCCAAGCCCACCCTTATTTCAGTCAATGGTGTGGAACTCGAAGTGTTTGAAGCAGGCCAAGAAAACGTAGGAAAACCTATTGTACTCTGCCATGGCTGGCCAGAGCATGCCTTTTCTTGGCGCCATCAGATGGCCGCCCTTGCCGCAGCGGGCTACCATGTCATCGTCCCCAACCAGCGGGGTTACAGCAACTCATCCCGTCCGACCGAAGTAACAGACTATGACATTGAACACTTGTCAGGTGATCTCATCGCGCTTCTCGATCACTATGGATACGAGGACGCTACCTTTGTCGGTCATGACTGGGGTGCATTTGTCGTTTGGGGACTGACCTTGTTGCATCCAAACCGCGTCAATAAAGTGATAAATCTAAGCTTGCCTTACCAAGAGCGCGGAGAAAAACCCTGGATCGAGTTCATGGAAGAAATACTTGGCGGCGATTTCTATTTCGTCCACTTCAATCGACAACCAGGCGTCGCGGACGCCGTATTCGAAGACAATACATACAGGTTCCTTCGCAACCTGTACCGGAAGAACGAGCCTCTCAGAGCACCTGAGTCAGGTATGGCGTTGATCAATCTCGCCAGAGCAGAAACACCACTCGGTGAGCCCGTAATGAGCGAAAGCGAGCTGGCCGTTTACGTCTCCGCTTTTGAAACATCAGGATTCACGGGCAGCATAAATTGGTACAGGAACCTTGACCGCAACTGGCGATTATTGGCGAAAGTGAACCCAATCATCCAGCAGCCGACCCTCATGATCTACGGCGACCGGGATGTGGTTGCGAAGTCTGAAAACCTGACAAAGTTCGTACCAAATGTGGAAGTGGTCAATCTGGATTGCGGTCATTGGATCCAGGAAGAAAAGCCGGAAGAAACAAACCAAGCGATTTTGAGATGGCTGGAAAAGCAGAATGCCATCTAGTCCCAAGAGCGTTTCAAGGCTGAGCCTGCCCTACGGCTTGACCGGAGGGTGGAATGAGACGCGGCCACCGTCTTTGAGGTGACTGATTGGGCACCGCAACCCCGGTTGGGCTAGTACGTGTCTTCAATGGTGTGGCGGTCGTGAGCCATGCGGGTGGCGTTCGGTGTGGTCAGCGTGTTGAAGGAGGGCAAGGGGCATGATCAGGTCATGGGTCTGATCTCCGAGTACTTCGTCTCTTGGATAGAAGTGGGCTCGATCCCGCCGCACGCGGTGCACGGCGGTACAATACTTGTATAACAACATTCTTAGCAATCTACCGGCTGACACAGTGCAAGCCGCGATGATGCTGAATAGAGTCGCTTAGCAAGCGAAACATAGAAGGACAATAAGGGCACCCTAAGAGGGTGCTTCTTGATTTCACGCTATTAAAAATACATAGAAAAAACAACAAAAATTTGTAAAATGGTTTAATATGGAAAAAATACAACCTTTTAAATCAAAGTCTAACAACTGAAGTGCCTCAGCTTGACCTGGATCCCCTGGCGAATCTAGAAAAACATGTGAGATGGGCGATGTATCGACACCTGACCATATTCACACACCACCTTACCCCACACTTTAACAAGCCACACAAAGGAGAAAGTCCATCGTAGGTGTTCTCTTTTTCATTACGCATGATATTCTATTGCCTCTCTTGCTACTTGCTGTGCATAGGCTTTACCCGAGCCGATAGATTGGTAATACGCCGCGCATCAAAGTATCAATAAGCTCGATCACTACATCATGCTGTCCAACGCCAACGGTGAAGGCTTCCTTAATCGATTCTTTGAAAGCTGCTCCGTTATCACTATGGCTCAACCGCTTCTGTATTCGCTTTACAGTCTGACGCACATAAATTTGTTCCATCTTATTTTCACCACCGTTTTTTAAATTGTATTGGTCTATTGGCATGCTCAATCAATTCATGGCCTCCATCTGCCGGCATGCTTCACCTCTAGGCCAATTGAATCATAGTAAGCCCGCGTCACATCCTCCATGCGCTGGGTCACAGCATCATACTGCTCCATCGGGATAAACTCAAGAATAGCTATGGTGATGGCCTGTTCGCGCGCTGCCTCATGCACCTTGATCTCTTTCCAGGCCGTAGAGCGTATAGCCACCTGTGCCCCCGTTGAATAGCTTGTGCTTCATCTCAATCGCCTTGATTGCGGTGGCGGGACTGATCACTTCCATCAGTCCAAGCGTCATGAAGCCCTTCTGGATAATCTCCTTCAGCAGCTCCATGTTACGGAGAACGTATCACAAGAACTACAATTTTTTTATTTTATGGGTCATAAGGAGGAAAAAATGACTGAATTACTAGCTCCAGCAGGAAATATGGAAGCTTTAAAAGCTGCAATATCTAATGGTTGTGATGCAGTATACTTAGGAATGCAAAAATTTGGTGCGCGTGCATACTCATCTAATTTTGATTTAGAATCGTTAAAAGAGGCTGTTGCGTATGCGCACCTGAGGAATGTTAAAATCTATGTTGCAATGAATACCATCGTTTTTGAAAACGAAGTTGAAGAGATGAAAGAGCAGATACACGAATTAAATAATATCGGTGTTGATGGCATTATCGTTCAGGACCTGGCTGCTTTCGATTATATCGTTAATAACTTTCTTGATATGGAAGCACATTGTTCAACTCAAATGGGAATAGACGATTTAGACGGAACTTTATTATTTAAAGAACTTGGTGCTAAAAGAGTTGTTCTGTCCCGTGAGGTTGAGATTGAAAAAGTAAAAGAGATCAAAAGGATAGCTGAGATACCTTTAGAAATTTTCGTTCACGGTGCTTTATGTGTATCTTACTCGGGAAACTGTCTAATGTCAGGATTAATCGGCTATCGATGCGCAAATCGCGGAAGATGTGTTGGTTCGTGCCGTAAGGAGTATGAACTAATGGACAAGACATCAGATACATCTTTAGGGAAAAACCATATTCTATCTACTAAGGACTTAAACACAATCGATTATATCCATGATTTAAAAGAAATCGATTCTTTAAAAATAGAGGGTCGAATGAAAGTGCCTACGTATGTTGCTAATGTTGTATCCAAATATCGCATGGCCTTAGATAATAAAATAACCGAAGAAGATAAAGAAAATTTGAAAAAAACATTCAATCGAACATTTACTAAAGGATATTTATTTCGCGAAGATAAGAGGAATATTACAAACATCTTAAGACCTAATAACTTTGGTTATGAAATTGGAACAATTAGCAAGATTGTTAAAGACATGTATGAAATAACACTTACACGTACTTTAAATCAAAACGATACCATCCGAATAAGTCACATCAATGAAGATGTTAATTTAACTGTTGTAAAACTGTACGATAAAGATGGCGAATTAATCAACAAAGCAGATGATGTCTGCTATATCAAAATCAAAGAAAAGGTGTCTAAGGGAGATTTAGTATATAAAACGAAGGATTATTTCTATAGCAAAGAATTAGAATCATCACTGGAAAAAGAATTTAAGCGGTTTAACCTCGATATTAGAGTATATGCATGTCCAGATTCAAAGCTTTTCATAGATGCGGAGGGCTTAGGCTTTAATTATTCATATGAAAGCGAGGAAATACTAGGCGAAGCCATTAATAATCCAACAACAAAAGACCAGGTAATAAAGCAATTTTCAAGATTAAATGATACGATATTCGAACTTAATCATGTGGATTTTGAGGAATGTAATGCATTTATACCAGCTAAACTGTTAAATGCAGCAAGAAGAGATATTGTACTGGGCTTATATGACTTAAAGCTTAACAGCCAAAAGAAAAGAACCAAGGCTTTGAAAGCAAAAGAAAAAATAAGCTTTGCCTCTGAAAAACCATACCTTACGGCCTCTGTAACGACTAGGGAGCAGTACGATGCTTGCGTGAGCTGTGGAATTAAGGAAATCTATTTTAAAAACGTTGTTAGAAGAAATCAGAATGATTATAAGGAAAAAGAAGGGCAGCTACTGATCGGAGGATATGGTGGAATTTATCACTACAGAGAAACTAATCCGTTTGTTACGGACTATTCTCTAAATGTTGTTAATGCTACTAGTTGCTATGAATTATATAAATTAGGTGCAAAACGAGTCACTTTATCTTATGAATTGAATAAGAGCCAAATTGAAGATTTAATGAATGCCTATTATGAAGAAAATGACGGCTATCCTGCACTGGAAATGATTGTATATGGTAAGGTTCCTTTGATGTTTACAAAATATTGTCCGATGAAAAAAATGAATCAATGCAGAATTTGCAAAACGAAGAGCTATGAGTTAAAAGATGAGCACGGAACGTTCCCTATAATTTCCCATAATGATTGTACAACGACTCTCCTTAATGGGAAGACGCTTAATCTTTTAGATGAGCTACAAAACATCAAAGGAATCGAGGCGCTCAGATTAAACTTCACAGTTGAATCAAAAGAGCAGGTTATGAAAGTCATTAATATGGCTTCAGGTAAATTAAATGGCTCAATGAATAATGCTGTCTTTAATCAGGAAACAGAAACAAGAGGACATTTTAATAAAGAGATTTTGTAGGTAGTCAAAGGGATGGTTCTGCTGATATCATGGCGGGAGCGAATCCAACAGCGTCAGCGGTCAGATTATGTTGTACATAAATGCCCGGACGGCAGACTCTGCGATTGGGTATTCCGCGTATAGAGTTTTGCATGTTGGTTAATAGTGGAAATTATTTTTGTATTGCTGACCAGTATATCACTGTCTTCCTTGCTAATCGTTCAGCTTAACATAAAAGAATAAGAAAGAGCCGCCCAGTACTGGGCGGCTCTAAAACTTGCCGCTTCAACCATTACAGTGGAACGTGTCAGAAGTAAGGAAAAGTCTTTTTGAGAGACCGACCCTTTTCAGCAGAAATCCCTTTATCGTTGAATCTACATTGGTTTCTACATTGGTTAGTTGTAGAAATCTTAGGATCGAAGTAGACGATAGACTAGGTCCAAAATATCGAACTTCCAAGTTAAGAAGCTTAGGTACATTATCGATAGATCATTTCTAAATCTCCATTCTCCAGTACAAGTCTTTCAAAACTTCATTCGCCCTTCTCATAACTCTTTTTATATCCTCAAAATATTGAAACCACATAGACCCCTTAACTTGCCGTCTTATTGACAAAATCAATCTCATTTCTGATCCCTTTATGGGCGTCATTCCACAGGCCCTTTGTCAGGCGAATGCGCAGCAGGCATGTGTTAGGGTCTTCGTCGTTATTGGCTTCGTTATACCAATCGGCGAATATTGTGCGCAGCTTTGTCATCATCTCAGCGTTTTTCTCGTCACATACCCAGCCCAGGTTTTCACCGATACCATCGGCCGTAAAGTTTTCGACGATGATACAAACGGCGACTTCGGGGTTTTGGGCGATCTGCTGCATCTTGCCTGAGGTTGCGTAGGTGACGGTGTAGAACGCGCCGTCCTCATAATAGGCGTCCACAATGCGGGAGGCGGGACGGCTTTTGCCATCGGCCCCTGGTTCCAGCGCGATAGTGGACAGAGAGATCAGGCCATCCTTGTTACCCACTTGTTCTTCCAGCAGCTTCATGGCTTCGTCGTACTTGCTCATTATATTACCTCCTAAAGTGTCATAAGGCATACAATATTAAGCTTATCATTGTGAAATCTTAGTGCATGTGAGGAATAATACGATAAATATTAAATCGTTATCATAATCCTCTGTTCGACTTAGGTATGGTTTAACTGAAAAGAGCAAGAAATAAAAAAACACTAAGAATCAACTTAGTGTTTTTCGTTATAGAAAGGAAAGCCTCAATTGTCCTCGAGGATCCACTTGCTTAGCTCTTTGTCAAAGGTTCGAGGTTCTTCAAACATCGGGTTGTGACCACTATGCTCAAAGATCACTTTTTTGACGTGCTTATAGGTTTCATTAACAGAATTCCAAAGTGAAACAGGCGCTACCAAATAATCATACCTGCCTAAACCGATAAATACTGGTTTGTTGAAGTTAGTGAGTGATTGTATAAGATTCAATTCTCCGAATACTTCCCTCCACAGATGATCGATAATTGGCATATTCGTATATACATCTTCCCACATGTAAGCTGCGTCAAATGTATAATCATAAAAGCTTTGGGCTCCCATCCGGCTTCACAAATCCTCTATGATCAAGGAAAATAAACTGAAATGTATCATATAAATCTTCTGAGAATAGTTGAGGATAATAAACACTGCTGCCTATCACCAAAATAGATTTCCCAGTTCCTTTTACACAATAATTCAGTTCAAATCCATCGCTATTTATAGTTTGGTACTTATTCATTTTCATAATCATCCTTTTTTCATTTTTATTTTACACATCACTCCTTCCCTTCACGGATTCCATTACATTCTCCATAGAACGCTCTAACATTCCGATCACCTCAAATTTTGTGGCTTGCAATAAATATTATGGTAGCATACTTTTTATTATTGATCATTTCGTCATATCAAGGACGATTCGACCATTGATTTTGCCTTCTAACATAAGATCGTAGATCTCATTAATATCTTCTAGTTTACGTGTCTCAATAATGGTTTTTATTTTTCCTTCTGCAGCGAATTGTAATGTTTCTTGTAAATCTTTGCGAGTGCCGACAATCGAACCGACCACCTTTGTTCCATTTAATACTGTATCAAAGATTGGGACATCCATGGATTCAGGAGGCAGCCCAACCATCACGCAGGTACCGCCGCGACGAATGGCCCGGTAGGCTTGGTCGAATGCTTTTTTCGCAACTGCTGTACAAACTACACCATGCACTCCACCGATTTCTTTTTGAATCCAGTCTGCGGCATCTTCTTTTAATGCGTTTACGGTTTTGTCTGCGCCAAGCTGTTTGGCAAGCTCCATCTTTTCATCCGACGTGTCGATGGCCACTACGTTCATTCCCATCACCTTTGCATATTGTACACCAAGATGACCCAATCCTCCGACGCCGAAAATGGCTACCCATTCACCTGGCTTTACACCTGATACTTTCAAAGCTTTATAGGTCGTAACGCCAGCGCAAAATAAAGGTGCCGCTTCGATGAAGCTTAAATTATCAGGTACCTTCACTACATAATCGGCAGCTGCCATACAATATTCTGCATATCCACCATCTACGGAATATCCGGAATTTTGCTGATCGAGACAAAGAGTCTCTCTTCCTGTAAGACAATACTCACAATGACCGCAGGCTGAGTATAGCCATGGAATTCCTACTCGGTCTCCTACCTTTAAGTGTGTAACTCCTTCACCTATTTCTTCAATAATTCCAACGCCTTCATGTCCTGGAATAAGAGGGAGTTTCGGTTTGACGGGCCAATCGCCATGAGCAGCATGCAAATCAGTATGACACACTCCGCACGCCTGAATGTGAACAAGGATTTCTTTGTGTCCGGGTTTTGGTTTAGGAACGTCTTGTAGCTCTAACTTTTCTTTGAATTTCTTAACTACAGCGGCTTTCATCAGCATACTCCTTTAGTTTTTTGCTTTTCAAAAAGTAGTATGTTCATGAGGCTAACTTTAAATTCTTGAGACTTTTATCACTGATTAACACTCACATCACAAGTAATATGTTAGAATATCAGAACAGCTTTACTGCGTTACCGCTTTATCAACTTCATAATTCACGAGCTATGATGGCTAAGGATTACACTTTAGCTGGAGCAGCTTCTGGAGAGACTGCGGAAATTCCGCGGCGCCGAAGGGTTCACAATCTCAGGCAAAAGGACAGAAGAGTACTGAATATGTATTTGTCATGCTGATCGCCATCAGTAGGGCGAATATTATTTGATATTCTTACGATCTGGGAGATTGGATGACATCCAATCTCTCTTTTTTTTATTCCAATTTATTGTACTCACAAGGGGGAACTAGGTATGGCACAACCAGAATTAAAGAGAGAGCTGGCTAATCGGCATGTTCAACTTATTGCAATTGGCGGCACCATTGGTACAGGATTATTCTTGGGATCAGGCAAGGCGATAGAGAAGGCAGGCCCATCCATTATGATCACGTATTTAATCGTGGGTATTGCTGTGTTTTTTGTAATGAGAGCACTGGGAGAACTCCTATTATCTAAAGCGGGCTATCAATCGTTTACGGATATTGCTGAAGACTACCTTGGATCACGGGTCGCGTTCATTACTGGTTGGACCTATTGGTTTTGCTGGATCATGACGGCTATGGCTGATGTCATTGCTGTTGGCGTATATGTACAGTACTGGTTTGATATCCCGCAGTGGGTTCCTGCCATCGCCTGTCTAGTCGTGTTATTAGGACTTAATCTATTAACTGTAAAGAGCTTTGGGGAACTCGAATTTTGGTTCGCTTTAATTAAGGTAATTACGATTCTCGCCTTGATTGGTCTTGGGGTCATTTTACTGATCATTGGGTTTAAGACGGATGCAGGATCGGTGACGATACGAAACCTATGGGAGCATGGGGGCTTTTTTCCGAACGGTATATCAGGCTTCTTATTTTCTTTTCAAATGGTTGTATTTGCTTATGTCGGCGTGGAGTTGGTGGGGGTATCGGCAGCGGAAACAGCGGATCCGGAGAAAAATATTCCGTCTGCAATTAATAAAATTCCTTTACGGATTCTATTTTTCTATGTCGGTGCGCTTTTCGTCCTGCTATGCATTAACCCTTGGACGGAGCTCAGCCCGGCAGAGAGTCCTTTTGTAAAAACCTTTACTTTAGTAGGGATTCCAATTGCCGCAGGGATTATTAATTTTGTTGTACTAACTTCAGCGGCTTCCGCTTGTAATAGTGGGATGTTCTCGACCAGCCGAATTCTCTATAATTTGAGTAGAAATAACCAAGCGGCACCTCGTTTGGGCAAACTGAATAAAAACCATGTTCCAGGTAACTCGTTATTCATTTCTACAATTGTTATATCTGTGGGTGCACTTTTGAGTAAACTTATTCCGGAGCAGGCTTTTGGAATCGTGACAACGATTAGCGCCATTTGTTTTATATGGGTGTGGGGCATTGTTCTTATCTGCCATATTAAGTATAAGAAAACCCGGCCAGACTTACAGGCGAAATCCAAATTCAAAGCACCGTTCACACCGGCTATTAATTATATTGTCTTAAGCTTGTTCGCTGGAATACTGATCATTATGCTGTTCGCTGGAGAGACACGGCCGGCTTTATTGTGTACTCCGATCTGGTTTATTTTATTATTCATCTTGTATTCGATTAGAAGTAAAAAGGGGAGAAGTAATCAAGCCTGAGTGAGGTCAACATCAACTAGTGGTATGCCTAGTGTTGATCGCAACTTAGGGTTGCGGGGCTGCAACTAAAGCGTTCTTTACTTCTGCATACGATTAATCCAATATAGGCTTATGAATTGCAGAAAGGTAGTTGCTGCTATGATCTTTGGGGAGAAGTTAAAAGCGGAAAGAAATAAAAAAAGTTGGTCACAAGAAGAACTGGCCGAGAAGCTGTTTGTAAGCCGACAGTCGGTTTCGAAATGGGAGAATGGTCAAAACTACCCAAGCATTGAAATCATTATTAAAATAAGCGATCTTTTTGGGGTAACTATCGATGAGTTACTAAGGAGTGACGAGGAGTTGACCAAAAAGGTGATAGAAGAAGGCAAGAAATTGGCTCACCCGAAATTAAAGTTTCTATTTGATGTCTTCGTAATAGCAGGCATTGTGCTGTTAGTGATTAAACTCTGTGTTCTCTTTCTGAACAAAGTAACGGCGCTAGGGATTACCTTGAATGGCGGGTCATTTTTTTGGAACTTCGGTTCTTTGATTTTAATGGTTGTCGGGGGAATCGGCTCCAGCATTCTGAAAGAAAAATATAAACAAGAGTAAGCCGGTGAGCCGGGAATAGCTATTAATAATGTAAAAGGACAGCTGATCGCTGTCCTTTTTACATTCCACGTTATAAGGTTATTCCTTGTTAACTAGGTTTGCTTTCTTTTCAACCATGATCTTGCTCTTCATCGGCATAAATAATGTTATAACAAACGCGGCCACGGATAAAATCATCATAAAGTAATAGGCGTCACTTGCCCCAAGAATGGATGCAAGGGATTTAAGGATCTCAGGAGTAGTAGAGGGATTGCTCTGCATCACTGTGGCCGCATGACTTGTTGCCTGCACAGTATAAATCGTAATTACGACAGCAGTTCCGATGGCTCCGGCAATTTGGCGAACGGTATTGTTCACTGCTGTACCATGGGTGCCGAGTTGTTTGGGCAGTGCATTTAGTCCAGCCGTATTGAGTGGCATAGTGATGAAGCTTAATCCAATTCGCAGGCCAATGGTACGAATCATTAGATACGTATACGTTGTAGATTCAGATAGATCAGTTACCGCCCACATGGATGGAATAATAAATAGTAAACCAATAATGAACAGTGGTTTAGCACCAAAACGGTCGTATAATTTACCGGTGACGGGTGACATGAACGCATTTACGAGCGCCCCTGGCAGCAATAGTAGTCCTGCATCAAATGCTGTAAAACCACGGCCATTCTGCAGATAAATAGGCAATAAAATCATATCTGCGTACATCATCATCGTGATTAATACGTTAATAAGAGAAGTCATCGTAAAAACTTTATTTTTGAAGACAGACAGGTTCAGCAGTGGATCATCAGACTTGATTTGTCGAAGACAGAATACGGCCGTAACAGCGATCCCGATCCCTAAGGTCAGAATTACTATTACATCGTCCCAGCCTTTACTGCCTGCACTACTGAAGCCGTATAAAATTAAGCCAAATCCAACGGTTGATAAAAGAACACTTACTACATCAAGCTTAGACTTAGACGTCTCGGATACATTCACTAAATACTTGAATGCCAACGCTATAACAATGATGACGAGTGGAATGAGGCCGATAAATAACCAGCGCCAAGAGTGATATTCAACAATAAATCCCGCAAGCGTCGGCCCAATAGCAGGAGCAAATATCATCGCCAGTCCAAGCAGTCCCATAGCACTGCCGCGTTTTTCAACAGGGAAAATAGCGAGCACAACGCTCATCATGAGCGGCATTATAATACCGGCACCTGCAGCTTGGATCATCCGTCCGACTAAGAGTAGACTAAAGCTCGGCGCTGCTGCACAAATGATTGAGCCAATTAATAAAAATGACATGGCACTTAGAAATAATTGACGTGTTGTAAAACGTTTCATTAAATAGGCTGTAATCGGAATCAATATCCCGTTGACCAGCATAAAACCTGTTGAAATCCATTGTACAGTTGTTGCCGTGACATCAAATACATCCATCAGACTACTTAAGGCGACATTTAAAAGCGTCTGATTGAGTGTAGATAAGAAACAACCAAAAATTAGAATGGTTAGTAGGATTGCTTTATTTATTTTCTTAATATCTTCTTGCATGGTGCAGGCCTCTCTTCATTGCTTTTTCGACATAGTGTCGATAAAATAAATCATATCAGCATTTAAACGGTATTCCTATTTGCAATTTTATTGAAAATGTCGACTAATCGACAGAATGGGTAAATTAGTTGATGAAATACTATATAAACGATAATAGAGGGATGAAATGTCCGAACATAAAAGAGTTGATCCACGAGCCATTCGCTCAAAAAAGATGCTGAAAAATGCTGTTTTTTCATTATTAGCCGAGAATGTGGAGATTTCTCAATTGACTGTCCAAAAAATCGCCAACCGTGCTGAGCTGAATCGTGCAACGTTTTATTTGCATTATGAGGATATTAACGATTTATTGCGCCAGATCGTACATGAAATCTTTGATGACCTGTCCATGAAGGTGGAACCGTTATTACAAGTGAAGAGCAGTATCGAGCAGGAGCAGTTGGTCACATTTTTAAGTTATTTTTATGAATACCGGCAGATCTTTGCTGTATTGGTAGAGCACAAAGGCTTCAAAAACCAATTAACCAACCTATTAAAAAATACGATCGAAAAGCGAAGAAACGTGAGAAACATAGATTCCACTAAGGAGGTTGTCTCCCTTGATATTATTGCAGCATCACTATTAGGGATTATTATGTGGTGGATTAAGGATGGCAGCCAATATAGTGCGGAATACATAGCAGGCCAAATTACCTTGATGTATAAAAGAAGGTATTTATAATCGCTAGACTATGCTACAGGAGGATATGGGTAAAAACCGTTGTATGATGTAGAGAGACAAATTTCAAGATAACGGATATTCTCCGCACCAACCTTAGGTAAAACTATAAAAAGCGGTAGTCTAGGTCGGTAATTCTCGTCCAAAGGCTGTCCGCTTTTTTTTATAAATCATTCTATTTAAAATCAACTTTAATTAGTGCTATCTCACTATTCGTTCCAATGCGTAATGGCGGTCCCCAAGTCCCTGCACCTGATGTAACAATAACTTGAGGACTGTCTAAATTCTTCTGATAGTATCCGTAATCTACTGTGAACATAGCATTGGTGATTAGATTTGCAGGGAATACTTGTCCTTGATGCGTATGTCCACTAAGTATCAAATCGACATCATCTCCGTACTGAATCATATTCGTGGGTTGATGATCCATTACGATAACAGGCATAGTTGTATCAATGTTACCCATCACTTCAGAAGTAACTGCTCTAGCATGTCCTTGATCACCAATCGGTGATGAATCTCTCCTGCCAACTACAACGAATTGATTATCAATAACGACATGCTCATCATTTAGAAGTTTAATATTACTCTTATCTATAAAGTTCACAATCTCATCGTATGATCGTCCTGCATCATGATTACCTAAACAAGCATAAACCCCATAGGTGGACTGAATAGTATTTAATAACTCTATTCCTTTGGAAGGATTAGAGAGCGCATAGTAGTTACCATTAAATATATCTCCTGACATCAACACAATATCTGGCTGCATGTTATTAATACGATCAACAACGTCTTCAATAAACTTTACATCATTTACGTAGCCTAAATGTAAGTCGCTGATCAGAACAATATTTAAATGATCTAACGACGTGCTTTTATGTATTTGGATCGGATAAGTAACTTCTTTTATTTGATTCGCATTATAAATCCCATAGGACACCAACCCTATGACTAGAATTAATACTACTGACCTTGTATGAAAAATAACACGTTTTGGCGCAGGGGAGGGGATGATTTTGATCCATTTACTAATAAGTAAGATTACATCGGAAAGGAGTAACAGCAAGAACAAATAGAAGTAGATCCCCATCCAATAGTCCCCGAATTGACCAATAAAATTAACAATACTTGAATCGGTCGTCATAGCTGAAGAGGACAATAGTAAATTAATAATGATTGTTACCGCACACAAGCTGTAGATGACTCCGTATATAATCCCATTAATATTTGAAAATACATGTTGTAACCATTTAAAAATTTTTCTTGCGATGTAATAGTTACTTGCCGCGTACATAGCGAATATAAACAGAAATGCGAATACCATATGATGCACCGTCCTATTTTTTTAGATTTCAGAGAGCAATCGTTTATAATCAATAATTATGAGCAAATGGTCAGGTACTCAGTAACAGTAACATATTTTTTCATGTTGGAAGAGGAGATTGTTGATTTTGAATAAGAAGAGAAATGGATCAGATCAAATCGTACTAGCCGCAATCGAAACGATTGAGGAAGTGGATTTTCTACTTATGACGGAGTTAACGGCATGGTTTGTTCTTTCTGGTTATCTGGAAATTATGCGAAACGGTTCGGATATTTTGATTCGGACAGGCGATATTTTCGTTTTTAATAAAGGTGATATTGTTCGTGTAATTGGCAGTGAAGAGAATGCGACGCTCTCGGTAAAGTTTCTAACCAATGAGTATCAAGAGGAGTTTCCGGCATTTAAGCTTAACATTCCACTATCGATGGTGTACAAAAAAGATGGATATGAGCTTGTGAAGAATTGTATGGCGTACTTGTACGTCGAAAGGATATATCCGGGAGCCGGTTCTGATTATATCATCGAAGGGTATTCGAAACGTTTAATCGGATTGCTGTACCGATATCTTGGGCCAGAAGATGAAAAGAAGCAAGTTCATACTGCTTCGGATAAGGTAAAAGAAATTGTATCATATATCAATGTTAATTATGCGGACAAACTCAGCCTGGATGAGATTGCTGAAAAGTCTTATAGTAGCAAATACTACCTGGCACATTCCTTTAAAAATCAGCTAGGGATTTCAATCGGAAATTACATCAAAGAAGTGCGATTGTTTCATAGCTTACGTATGCTGGAAAATACGAACGAGAAGATTGTCACGATTGCTTTAGCTAACGGCTTTCCCAATGTACGCTCATTTAACGAGGCATTTAAAATAAGGTATGAGCTTTCACCTGCTGAATTTCGTGAACAGCGTCAAATAAGAGCGGTGCAGAATCGTGTCGATGCGGAGCTGTCCCAAGATGTATTAGCCTTACTATCGCCGTATGTACCGTTAGGTGAATTACCGGCTGGCCCATCTATTGCCCCCAATCGCATCGAGGTTCAATTAGATTTGCATAAAACGATCGGCCAGTACTCAAAGGTCAATCATGTTCTTAAAATAAAAGGTAAACTTATGGATAGCCGTTTGCTCGAAGTGCGTCAGCGTCTAGGGGTGAAGTGGGTAGCGGTCAATCGTATTTTTAAAAAAGTGGATATACGGTTGAGTGAAGGGAAGCTGGTCTGTTCATTTAGTGAGTTGGATCGAATATTGCAGCAGATCGTGTCTGTTGGCATGATTCCCTACCTTCAATTTCAATCTATAGATTTGGATGATTGGGAGGAGCGGGGATTTCATAACAATGAATGGTTTCAAACGGTAATGACTGAATTGAATCTCCATCTGCAGCAAAATTATATGACAAGTCAGGATTGGATGTACGAGTTCCGCTGCTTCTATGAAATGAAAAATAGCAGGCAATTGCGTCTGTCGCTAGTGAATGCCATTTCAATTTTTAAAAACTATAAGAACGTGGTTATTCATTTTCCCATCCCGCCAGAAGATGCGGTGTTGCTCGATATGACTTGCCATAATGCCGTTTATTGCATTGATGACTGGACCCGTATGCGCAAAATTCCACTTGAAACTGCACTTAATTATCTATTTGACGAAGACTACATTCGGGTCATTAGTGAGAATACAAACATACAAGATCAGAACCGTATTTTGGATCGAATGCTGATTTACGATCAGGATGATTATCTACACGCCTATTCGGATCTAGCGCAAGCAAATGCAAGCATTTGGCAATATATAAACCTAATGAATCAAAACGAAATTGCAGGTCACTATTTCCCCCCATTATCACTCGATTCAGCGAAGCTGTTTGAGTATTTTCCAGATGAGCTGGCAAGTAAGCTTTCATTACTTACACCGGATGGTCGTTACAAGGACAATTGGTATGCGACAGAGTTTGTGAGTCGCTTGTTTGATGAGATTGTGTTCAAAAACAACTCATGTATCGTGACAAAACAGCAAGATAATTACCGCATTTTAACTGTTTATCCAGAAGAAGAGCAACATCTGTTTATCAATGAAAATAAGGAAAAACTAGAATTAGCTTGGCATAAGGCAAAAAGTCCCTATGTTTTTATAAAGATGGAACTTACAAACCTTGAAGGGACATACCGATTGATCAAGCAACGATTAACTACTGAGCAAGTAGATCAGCGATTAGACCTTGCTGATTTAAGGAAATGCAAAAAGTTGTCTTTCGAAGATATTGCGTATTGGAATGCAATTAATCGACCTTCGAGAAGCGTAGAGCAACTGAAAATAAAGGGAAATCATACACTTGAGTTCGAAGTTCCGCTATTTGGGATTGTTATGATCGACTTAGAAAAAACCAACGATTAATGCTAAATATTGCTCACTCGATTTCTTGATAAATCGAATGAACGCAATATTTAGCTTTTTTTTCGACAAGATCCTGATAGTTAAAATGTAAGCGCTATATTATGATTGTGAAAAAGAAAGACGATACCGGAGGGGGTCGCCGTGGTGGACAATTTTAATACTAAACGCGTTAAAAAAAGTGAAATCGTGCAAAAGGTGAAGGAAGATAAAGCTAAGCTGCGAGCGCGAAAGCAAGAAATTAAAGCGCTACCGGAAGCAGAACGAACAGCAGCGATTGAACAGGACAAACAATTAAGAAAAGAGCAAAAGCAACAAACAAAAATGGAGTTGAAAGCTCTAAGTCGCAAAGATCGTAGAGCGATGAAAAAAGAAGCGAAACGCTACAAGAAAATTAAAAATAGACCAAGACGTTTCACCGGCTGGTCGATCGTAGCGCTTGTTGTCATATTGTTGTTCGTACAATTCGGTGCAACGGCTTCCAGCATCATCGATGCGCTGACAGGAAAACACATTACAGCCGTAACCGATTCACCTGAGGCGCTTGCAGCACGTGAACAAGGTGGGAAAATAGCTGAAGAAATTGCGAATGAAGGCATTGTTCTATTGAAGAATGATGATAAACAGCTGCCTTTGAAAGATAAAAAGGTTAACGTCTTCGGATTAGCTGCATTAGAGCTACGTTATGGCGGCGGAGGATCGGGTGCGGGGGATACTTCCCGTGCGGTTAATTTATTTAAAGGTCTAGAAAATGCAGGTATTTCATACAATACCGAGCTTCATGACTTGTATCAAGAGGTTGGTGCAAAAGCAGGAGTGGGCAGCAAGGCGAGTACTGGAGTCATTCAAGTTGTAAAAGGCATGTTAGGCGGAAACTCTAGCGATGAACCTAAAATCGATTATTTATCGGACGAAGCCATAGCACAAGCGGAATCCTATTCGGAAAATGCAATTATTGTCATTGCTAGTGAGAGTACAGAAGCTAGTGATGCGACCGCTGAGCAGTTGAAATTGACAGCTAATAAACGCGCTTTGATTGAAAAGGTTGCACAGTCATTTGAAAATGTCACAATCGTTATAAATGCGGGGAATGCCTTAGAGCTTGGTTTCGTAAATGAATTTAAATCTATTAAATCTGTCTTGTGGATAGGAACACCTGGCCCTTATGGAGCCAACGCATTAGGAAATATTCTTGCAGGAAATATCAATCCATCAGGCCGTATTACGGATACGTATGTTTATGACAATTCATCGGCTCCAGCAAGTGAGAACTTTGGAGACTACAAATACGATAATTTGAAGTATTCATTCCTCAATTATCAAGAAGGTATCTATGTCGGCTACCGTTTCTATGAAACCTTCTTTTTAAATGATGAAGCAGGCTATCGAGATACCGTGTTATATCCTTACGGACATGGATTAAGCTACACGGATTTCGAGTGGAAGGTTCTGAATCAGTCATTGTCGGTAGACAAGATTGAACTACAAGTCGAAGTGAAAAATGTTGGCGACAGAGCCGGAAAAGATGTTGTTCAAGTATATTATTCAGCTCCGTATATTGCAGGCGGCATTGAAAAATCGGCGATCGAACTGGCCACTTATGCAAAGACGTCTCTGCTGGAAGCAGGTCAATCCGAGGTGCTTACCCTTTCGTTTGCTACCGAAGAGATGGCTTCTTATGATATGAACGTAGAAGAAGCGTATGTACTAGACCAGGGCACCTATTCAATTAAAGTGGCTCGCAATGTCCATGATATCGTGGCAAGCTATGACCTTGAGTTGGCTGACAAGAAGGTTTTCAAACAAGATAAGGATACCGGAACACCTTACGAGAATCGCTTTGAATTAGCAAAAGGTGAAGTTACGTATTTGTCCCGGAATGATTGGGAGAAGACTTACCCTTCAGATGAAAATATTAGTCATAAAGCACCGCAAAATGTGGTCGATGCATTCTCAAAAGAGCCGGAAGCTTCAACGATGGAAATGCCAACGGTTGGCGCTAATAATGGCTTAGTACTGGAGGATTTGAAAGGTTTAGCCTTTGATGATCCGAAATGGAATGAATTCATGGATCAGTTTACATTGGACGAAATGATTGATTATGTAGCAAACGGCGCCTATAGAACGATGGCAGTAGAGCGTTTGGGTGTTCCTAAAACGTTGTTGATGGACGGACCGGCTGGATTTAGTTACTTCTTTAAGCCAATCGAAGCCGCGTCATATCCGTCTGAAATCGTCATTGCAGCAACATGGAACAATGATCTAGCCTATCAAATGGGAGAAGCGGTTGGTAAAGAAGCGCGTGCGTATGGCATTCAAGGCTGGTATGCACCGGGGATGAATATTCACCGTACAGCACAAGGCGGCCGTAACTTTGAATACTTCTCAGAAGATCCTGTGCTTTCAGGAAAAATGGCGGCATCTATGATAAACGGCGCAGAAGACCAAGGCATTATTGCCTTTATGAAGCACTTCGCGCTGAACGATCAAGAAACCAATGCTCGTTCAGGAAATCTGATCTGGGCTAACGAGCAAGCGATTCGCGAAATCTACTTGAAGCCGTTTGAGATTACGGTTAAAGAAAGCAGCCCTCTAGGCGCAATGTCCAGCTTTTCGATCATCGGGACAAAGTGGGCAGGAGCGAATTCCGTCTTGTTAAATGATGTTCTGCGTAAGGAATGGGGCTTTGATGGATTTGTTTCCAGCGATGCAGTCTTTGGGTTTATGAAAGCGCCGGATGCGGTTGTAGCTGGCAATGACCTCATGCTTGATATTATGACACCAAGTAAAAACGAGAAATTATTAAAACAAGCATACAAGAAGGATCCTGCAGGAATCACAAACGGGGTTCGCACAAGTGTTCAGCATGTGTTGTACACGATCCTGCAAACCTACTTATTCGAAAAATAGGCGTAAGCATGCGGGGTGAAGAGATTGAAGTATAGAGCATTAATCGAAAGTATGACCGTAGAAGAAAAGGCATCTTTAATGTCTGGCGCAAACTTTTGGAATACAAAAGCAATCGACCGGGTGAAGATTCCCAGCATTATGCTGACAGATGGACCGCATGGTTTGAGGAAGCAAGGCGGAAAGGCAGACCACTTAGGCTTAAATAAAAGTCTGCCTGCCACTTGTTTTCCGACGGCGGCAACCTTGGCTAATAGCTGGGACAGACAATTGATCTATGAGGTTGGTCAAACGATTGGAAAAGAAGCAGCTAGCGAAAAAGTGAGTGTGTTGCTTGGTCCTGGATTGAACATCAAGCGGAATCCGTTATGCGGACGAAATTTTGAGTATTTTTCCGAGGACCCTTATTTAACGGGAGAATTAGCGAGTGAGATGGTCAAAGGCATTCAGGTGAACGGCATTTCTGCATGTCCTAAACACTTTGCGGTCAATAGCCAAGAACATATGCGAATGACGATTGACGAAGTCGTGGATGAACGCTCGTTAAGAGAATTGTATTTAGAAGGATTTAGACGTGTAGTTGAGAAGGGTCAACCGAAAACCATCATGACCTCTTACAACAAAGTCAACGGCACGTTCGCCAATGAAAATAACGATTTGTTACAGGATATTCTGTACGGTGAATGGGATTTTAATGGCGTAGTCGTTACGGATTGGGGCGGTAATAATGACCGTGTTGCAGGATTGAAAGCAGGCAATCAATTGGAAATGCCTTCAACCAATGGAATTACGGATCAAGAAATCGTGCAAGCCATTAAAAACAATGAGCTAGACGAAGAAGTGCTGGATGACGCCGTCGATCGTCTGCTCGGATTAGTCTTTACTACCCAGCTCAATGATCAAGACACACCGAGCATTGATTATGAGGAGCACCACAATAAAGCGATAGAAGCTGCCAAACGTTCGATTGTGTTATTGAAAAATGACGACAAGATATTACCGCTTAAACACGGCAATAAAGTTGCGATTATTGGTGATTTCGCCAGTAATCCTCGCTACCAGGGTGCTGGAAGTTCGCTTATTAATCCTGCCAAGCTATCCAATGCCTGCAATGTGCTCGGTCAATCTGGCTTATCGATTGTGGGATATGCGAAAGGCTTCAAGCGAATGGGTGGGAAAAATGACCGTCTGCTAAAGGAATCTGTTACGTTAGCTCAGAAAGCAGATACCATTTTGCTGTTCTTGGGGCTGGACGAAGGCAGCGAAGCCGAAGGTGTTGACCGCGTAAACCTTAGCTTACGTGATAACCAGCTCGAACTGCTTCGTTCATTAACAGAAGTCAATTCCAATATTGTGGTGATTCTCGCTGGCGGTGGTGCCATTGAAATGCCGTTTATAAAGAATGTCAAAGCTATCGTTCATACCTATTTATCTGGACAAGGAAGTGCTGAAGCGTTAAAGAGTGTTTTACTTGGAGAGTACAACCCAAGTGGTAAGCTCAGCGAGACATTCCCGATCAAGTATAGTGATGTCTCTTCTGCTCCTTATTATCCAGGTAAGGAGGCAACCGCAGAGCATATCGAAGGCATTTTTATCGGTTACCGTTATTTTGATACCGTAAATAAACCTGTGTTATTTCCGTTTGGTTATGGGCTGTCCTATACAACCTTTGCATATACGGATTTAACGGTTGATCAGCATCAGGTTTCATTTACCATCACCAATACAGGGGCAGTCGCAGGGGAAGAAGTTGCGCAGCTCTACATCCAGAAACAAGATTCATCGATATTTAGAGCCAAACGAGAATTAAAAGGTTTTGAAAAGGTGAGCTTAGAGCCGGGTGAAAGCAAATGTGTCACAATGATTCTGGAGGAACGTGATTTTTCGTATTATAATCCGACGATTCACGATTGGGCGGTCGAGCCTGGCGCTTACGACATTCAAATCGGAAGTTCAATCCAGTCTATTCTTTTGCAGGAACGTGTTATGCTTACGGGCGATTCCGTTTCTTGTGAACATACAAAGGAGCAATTCCCACATTATTTTAGCGGACATGTTCATGAAGTAACGGCAGCGGAATATAAGGGGCTCTTGGGTTATGAACCTCCTTCTCCTTATTGGGATCCAAAGCAGGACTTGGGGTTAAACGACACCATTGCTCAAGCTAAATATAAGAACGCACTTGGAAAAACAATCTATCATATTGTCCTTTTCTTTAACAAGTTTTTTGAAGCAGTCAATAAACCTCTGCTAGCGAATAATGTCTACTTTGTTCTGAATATGCCTTTTCGTCAAATTGACCGTTTTACTGGCGGGAAAATTAGTCGAAAGCAAATCTTGAAGGTATTGAAATGGATAAACCGATAGGAAAATAGTAGCGAGGAAAGGGGATACTACGGTATCTCCTTTTTCTAAGCTTCAAAGGAGAAATAGAAGGCGTATGAGCGAAGTGAATTTCGAGAAAAACACAGGAATGATGGGTGTTTGGAATAAATTCAAGGGACAACATCCGAATATTGCACAATTCATAGTATTTTTTATACTGAGTGCTGGAATGACGGTATTACAACTTGTTCTAATGCCTTTATTTAAACTCATATTTGCACAGACATCATTACTATCTACAAGCTTTCAAGTTTTTCAGTTGGGACATAACTTTGATGGAAGTGCTTATTATATATTCGATTATGCGGCTGGTTCGCTTACATCAGGAGGTGGAGGAGGACTTGGCTATTTTCTTGCCGTTCAAATCACGCTCGGCATTGCACAGATCATTAACTTTTTCGCACAGAGAAGCATTACATTTAAATCAAACAGTAACGTTTGGAAGGCTGCTTTCTGGTATGTATTAGCGTATATTCTTATAACCGTTGGTGCTGCCGCGGCGCAAGGATTTTACAAGGCTCCTATCTATAACTTATTAATTAACACATGGGGAATGGGTTCAATGGGGGAGACAACCGCGGATATTATTACAATGATTATCAATAGTACAATTTCGTTCTTGATATTCTACCCTATTTTTAAAATCATTTTTAAACAGGAGCCTGCAAAATAAGCCTAGTAAAGGCACACCTTTCCTGATTTACGGGGGAGGTGTTTTTTTTATTTAAAGCGTTTATTTATCTGAAAGCTTTATAAAAATGTAAACAATAACATTTTACGACAATATTCACCTTACTTTTACATGGGGGGTATGATATATTCTGGTTGAAAATGGATAATAGGAAAAATGAAAGGAAGAATGCGTATGGAAGCGCTGGTGTGGACATCCAATGATAAGCTAGAGCTCTGCGAATGGGAAGAGCCACAGATTGTAACCCCGGATGAAGTTAAGATTCGGATTGAGATGACAGGCATTTGTGGAACAGATCTAGCGGTCATAACCGGTAAAGAGGAAGGAGTTCCAGGAATCATTCGCGGTCATGAGGCTGTGGGGACCGTAATTGAAATTGGCAGTAATGTTGACCGTGTTAAGGTGGGGGACCGAGTAGTTATCGATCCGAATCAAAGCTGCAATGAATGTTATTTTTGCTTGAAAGAACAGCCGCACTTATGTATAGGTTCCGATGGAAATGGGATGCCTATTGCTGGTTTGAATCGAAATGGGACATTTACTTTTTTTTTCTCAACTGTACAAACGTTTGCACACCCTTTACCTGATCATATGAGCTGGGAGACGGGGGTATTAATCGAGCCGCTTGCCTGTGTGCTGCACAATTTCAAAGAAGCTAATGTCACGGCTGACGATAAGGTGCTCATTCTTGGATCGGGTCCAATGGGGCTGTTAAGTCAAATGGTGAGTAAATCAAAAGCTGCGCTCACGGTAGCGACGGAAATTAATCCCTATCGGTTGGCATTTGCTAGAGAGATCTCGGATTTTGCTCTAACACCATCCCAATTAAATCAAGCTACCGTAGATGAAATCTGCGCGGGACATAAGTTTGATGTGATTATCGATACGGTGGGCACTCAGCTCGAAGTAGCGGAGGAATGGATTGAGCGAGGGGGGCGCATTGTTCCTTTTGGAATTAATGCGAAGTATCGGTACACCTTTTCCCCTACCAGATTCGTACAGCATGCAATCAAAATTATCGCAGCAGGCGAATACCGCTACATGTTCGAGGAAGCTTTGCGGTTTGCCGCTGAGACACCTGAACTGGAGAAATTGGTGACCAGAAAAGTTAAGCTCAATCAGCACGAGGCAGCAATAAACGAGTTGATCGGCTATGAATTGAACTCTTTGAAGGTGGTTGGGAGTGACACCGTAAAGACGGTTTTTGTTCCCTAAACGTAGAACTGCAATCAATGAGAGGTGGATCTGTTAATGAGCAAAGAAAGCAAATTTAGACTTGTTCAGGATTACTTGTCTACACACAAAGATAAAGACGTTGCGCCAATTTGGATTCCTGCTGTGTGGAATGAGTGCAAATATGAGCGTGTTCTTTTCGAAAAAGACGGTGAAATTTGTGTACATCCGTATGATTTTTTGACAGAGCATTTGAAGTATGTAGACAAGCTTTCGTGGAGATATTCGCTCAAGGAACGCACGAATTTAGACGACAGCGCGATCTATTCTTCATTAATTCGTTATTCGACGGCTTGGGATTACAACCATGATGGAACAATTGAATCCGGCACTTTTTTAAGATTCCTTATTCTTCTGCCGCTGTTAAAAAAAATGGGCATCAATATTCTGTATATGCTTCCAGTGAACCAGTACAGCAAGTTGAATCTGAAAGGAGATATCGGGTCACCTTACGCTGTGCAATCGTTATTCCACTTGGATCAGAACCTTCACGACAGCTTGCTGGATGGTATGGAGGAGTTTACGATCCACGATGAGCTCAGCGCTTTGGTAGAAGCTTGTCATTTGCTTGATATTAAGACTGTTGTTGATTTCATTCCCCGTGTAACGGCGAAAAACAGTGCGTTCATTACCGAACATCCTGAATGGGTGTATTGGATCAAAATGCAGGAATTAGAAGGCTTTGCACCGCCATCGATTCCTGAGCTTGGATTCTTTGAGGAGTGTACGCCTGACAAATTGGAGACGGTCTACCACAGCCAGGAAACCGCAGCATTTCTGCGGAAGTTCTCGCCGCCGCCCAATGAACTTCATCCAATCCTTTGGCAGCAGTTAAAAGAGAGGGCTGCTAAAACTGGAGATGAGCTATTAACTTTGGTGGAGCAAGAGATGGGGATAACGACTGCTCCCGCACATTCGGATTGGATTAACGATGTACAGCCGATTTGGACAGACATTACGTTCTTGCGCCTCTACAAGGACTTTTCTCCGCAAGTGAGACATCTTATAAGTTCGGATCAGGCACCATATGTTCTTTTTGATACGATTAAATGCAATGACTACCCGGGTGAGGAGCCGAATCTGGAGCTGTGGGATGTGCTGGAGGAGGCCGTACGGTTTAATCTCGAAAAGTATGGGATTGATGGCTTCCGCATCGATATCGGACATGTACTTCCTATTCCGCTGTTGCCTCGTATTTTTGACACGATTAAAGAGTTGAATCCGAATGCAATCTTGATCAGCGAAGATTTGTTCAATCGTAATCACAAGAAGGCGGCGCGCACCGGCTACAACATTATGCTTGGCAGCGGATGGAATGTCATGACGCAAATCACTAAGGACAATCTCGTTTCATTCTTAGAGGAGCTGCCTGAGTTAAACATTCATGTGTTCGCCTGTGCAGAAACAGCAGATACGCCTCGGATCACGAGCCGTGGCGGTGTTGAGGTGGCTCGGATGATTGCGGTATTTAATCAATTTCTTCCGAATGCAATTCCATACGTGACGACTGGCTATGAAATGAATGAGGAGCAGCCACTCAACTGTGGTCTTGGCGACAACACGAACGGAGAGGAGATTTCCCGCGCTTTTTTTAACGTCATGCAAATTAATTGGACTAATCCTGCACCGATGCTGCCGCTGCTTACGGAGCTGAGTGAATTCAAGAAAGATTGGCCTCAGCTAGTGAAGCCAGAAAACTTTTTCGTGGCTCAATCACCGGAAGGTACAGTTCTGTACGGGTATATGCATGGCGAACAGACGCTGCTCTGCTGCTTTAACTTGAGTGCTGATGTTTCCTGCCAAGTTGATTTGAAGGCTGCGGTACCTGGGCGGTGCCCAATGACCGTGACACTGGATAGTTCCTTAACGGGCAGCATCGCAGGTCAGACGTTTGACAGCTTACTGCTTGCACCAAATCAGGCTTTAGTGCTCGTAAACAATTATAGACAAGTTAGTTAAGGGAGAGAGGCAGCGATGGAAAAGAAGAACAAAGAAATTGTGTTATGGCATGAGTTTGACGGTCCGGGAGATACCTCGATTGAGGTGTTGGAGGGAATTTGCAAGCTGTATACAGAGCGCTTCGGCGTACAAATTACGCCACAAGTGATGAACATTACGGAGTTGACTGCGCGCCTGAACCAAATTAAGGACACCCATCAAGGTCCGCATCTGGCGATGGTTCCTGCGGATATGTCCTCCTACGTTGAGAATGGCCTTTACTCTGAAGTACCGGGCTGGCTATTCGATGATGCACTCACTGAAGGGGCACTTTCAACGATGCAACTGGATGGTGTTCAGTATGGTATCCCGGTATTACGGGGCAATCATCTGGTTGTGTATTACAATCCGGAGATTTACGCCAGTGCGCCGACGACATGGGAAGTGTTCGAAGAGGCAGCAGAGAGGTTGTCCGCTCAAGGCATCATACCGATTGGAGCAGATTTACAGCAGGGTTATTGGTTTATTCCGTTTCTTACAGCTTTCGGTGGTTGGCCTGTTCAGGATGGAAAGCCAAATATCGTAACCCCTGAAATGAAGCGAGCACTTGAGTTCATCCATGACAAGATGGATCAAGGCGTGCTCGTCAGTCTCGACGGTTCCACAGGACTGCTAGAGCAGTTTATTGACGGTAAGATTGGCGCCATTATTTGTGGAGAGTGGATTTATAACCATCTGGACAAGCAGATGAACAATAGACTTGCGGTCTGCCAGCTTCCGGTCATAGAAGGCCAGCAATCGCTATCCATGTCTTCTTCTATCGGCCTGATTTACCCGAATCATTCGTTAACATCGGAGGAGCGGGAAGATATCTTGTCGTTCACGCATTTTATGCTGAGTGATGAGTGCCAAACCATGTGGACGCTGGGTGTACAGCGGATTCCAGCTCAGGAAGAGGTGCTGAACCGTCTAGCTGCCTCTGCTACGCCTAACAAAAAGATGATTATATCGCTGTTGGAGCACGCACGGCCGATGCCGACTTACCCCTTCATGATTCATGTATGGGAGGCGCTAAATGCGGGTCTAACCGAGCTGCCCTTAAGCAATTCTGAACAAGCATTAAAAAAAATAGAACAGACTATCCAAGCATTCTGGGGCGCATATAAAAGCTAAAAAGAGACGGGGAGAAGAAACATGAAAACAACGATATTCAGCCAAATTTCGATTGACGGTAAGCTCACTATGGGAGCTGGTAATTCGAGTAAGGAGCTTTTTTCTTTGTTTTCCAGTGAGGATATGGAATTCATTCATCTATTCCGGGGGAATGTGCAGGGCATTATGGTCGGCAAAAATACAATCCTGACGGACAATCCCTTTCTTACTAATCGGTATGAGGAGAACAAAAATCCAATTCGGATCATTCCGACGACCACCTTGGATATTCCGCTGGATAGCAATGTGCTCTCGGATGAGGGGAGGACGATTATTGTCACAACCGAGAAAGGACGGGATGAATATAAAATCAAGCAGATCCGGGAAAGAGGGAAGGAGTGCCTCATCTGCGGTGAGGATAAAGTCGATTTCGTGGAGCTTGAACGTCAGTTGGAAGACAACTTCGGGATTACCAGCTTGATGGTCGAGGGCGGCGGCTTTTTGAACTGGCATATCTTCGATCAGGACATCGTCGATGAAATTATTCTGATGCAGCTTCCGATCATCATAGGCGGTTCCACGAACATTACTTTAGTGGATGGAGACGGGTATCAGCAATTGTGCTTTGCGAAAAAGTTCAAGGTTGTAGAAATTCAGCCAAAAGATAATTATACGCTCATGCGCTACAAAAAAGTGATATAACCTCACACGAAGTCATAGACTGCGAATGGCTATGGACGCGGTAAAATCGAGAAAATGGGGGTTGTGAATGATCCATGTCAGAGAAAGAGAACTTCTACAAAAGTGTGTATAAAATCGCTGTACCCGTTACGCTTCAAAGCTTACTGATGGCATTGCTCAATTTGACGGATCAGTTGATGGTCGGGCAGCTTGGAGATGTGGCGATTGCCTCGGTGGGAATGTCCACCAAAATATATGGGATCATCGCGGTTGTCTTGGCTGGTCTATCGACGGGTGTGTCTATTTATGCAGCCCAGTTTTGGGGGAACAAAGATTCCAAAAGCGTCTCCCAGGTGCTGGGCCTTGGACTAATCGTCGGCTTCGCGTTCTCGTTCTTATTTTCTGCGGCTGTCTTCATCGATTCGCCGCTTTTCCTGAGCATGTTCACGACAGATGCGAATGTAATAGATAATGGGTATATTTTTCTGCAGATCATGTCGATCGGCTTTGTACCTGTCATGCTCACGATGATGTATTCCGCGATTTTGCGTAGTACGGGCCATGCCAAATGGCCGATGTATGTAAGCTTAATTGCTGTTGTGTTGAATATTATACTGAATTACGTACTTATTTACGGGAACTTCGGCGCTCCAGCGCTTGGTCTGAAGGGCGCAGCTATTGCAACCCTTATTTCCAGGGTAATAGAATGTTTGTTGATCATTGGTGCCGTGTACCGATATCGTTTACCAGGCGCTGTTGGGTTAAAGAACTTGTTCATCATTCCTAGACCGCTCATCCGCAAGTTTTTTGGAACGACGTATCCGCTGCTGCTGACTGAATTGATCTGGGTATTGGGTGAAACGGCATATGCGATCATCTATAGCCGCATGGGGACGATGGAGATGACGGCGATGACCATTACCTTCCCATTGCAAGGGCTTTGCATCGGCTTATTGTCCGGTCTGGCTAGTGCAGCTGGGGTTTTGGTTGGCAACCGTTTGGGCGCGAACGAAACGGATATCGCACTCGATCATGCGAAAAAGTTCATTCGTCTTGGCATTATCATCTCTCTAATTGTCGGGGTTATCATTGCGGCAGGCTCGAAGCTGTATGTCTCCGCATTCAATATCTCCGAGGATGCTAAACAGATGAGCATATATATCGTTATCGTATTCGCTGGATTTCTTTGGGCCAAAGTTTCCAATATGATTATAGCAGGCGGCATTCTAAACAGTGGGGGAGACAGCAAGTTCGTGTTCAGCATGGAATCGACCGCGACATGGCTGATAGGTGTCCCCTCCGGGCTATTGCTATCATACGTCTGGAAGCAGCCTGTCTACCTTGTATATCTCGTCATATCACTTGAGGAGGTTGTCCGTTTTGGCTTCGGTTACGCCCGGATTTACTCCCGGAAGTGGATGAGAAATTTAGTGAACGATTTGGCTGAAAAAGCGATGTAAGGGCTGATTGGATCGCTCAAGGCTCCCGTGTATTCCCGACTAAGGGAAAGTCACGGGAGTCTTTTTGTAACTAATGATATGATTGTCGTATGGGGTGACTTTGAACGGGTGATAATTAATTAAACGAGTCTAGCCAGAAAGGAACTGCTATGCAAGAGACTTCTAGAAACCATAGGTTCAATTATTTTTTTGAAATGATTCTTCACCTCATTTGCGGAGTATCAATTGTTTATTTTGGCCTGAATGGAAATGATGATAAAACATTTCAAGCAGCCCTTATCATTCTAGTCCTGTTACTCTTTAAGGGCTTAATCACAAGGACCAACAGCGAACTGCCTCCCGCACTTCAGTTTTCGGTGCTGGTCTTTATCACAATCACGATGATGCTCGCCAATTTATTCAATTTGTATGGTGTCATCCCTTATTTAGATAAGATTGAACATCTGCTGTCTGGAATTATTTTATTCTTCGTAGGACGATTCATCTTGATCAAGATGGCTAAGCGTAAAGGGCTGGGCGGTCTGCCTTCCAACATCATCATTTGTTTCGCGTTCCTGTTTGCTGTTGCAATGGCTGGAATGTGGGAGATTTATGAGTTTACGGTGGATCATCTCTTTGAGCTTCATTCGCAAAATGGTAGTTTGACCGACACGATGATGGATATGATTTGCGGAACATTGGGCGCTCTCGTCGCCTTCTTCTATTTATTCGTAGAAGCACGCAGAAAAACGTAGCTTTGATCGACGTTAATTTTCATGTTCACTAGGAGACTTCTTAGGAATTCTAATCTGAAAAATGGTTTCCGTCACAGCTTCGTCCAGCAAACGCACGTTGCCATGGTGCAATTCCGCGATTTCCTTGACGATCGAGAGCCCGATGCCAAGTCCCTCGCCTTTTCTTCCACCGTCGGCGCGGTAGAAACGCTCGAAGATACGCTCGCGATCCTCTCGTGCGATCCCTTTACCCCGGTTTTTGACCGTGAGAACCACTTCCTCTTGTTCCTCCGTCAATCCAATTCCCAGATAGTGTCCTTCTTCACCGTAACGAACGGCATTGTCCAGCAAGTTGCGCAAAGCACGTTCGATCAGCGGTGCGTCGATCATAACCTCGATATCCGTATCTTGGATGTCTGCCTCCAACACGATGTTCTTATCGTCCAGGAATAAGAGGTACTCGGCTGCAATCTTTCGCATTAATTCCGACAGGTTATGTGGAGCGAGCTGAAGCCGAAGTAGATGCTCTTCTTGACGGGTAAGGTCGAGTAACTGATCAAGCAGCTTATCCATGTAGCGAGAGCGCTGCAGGATGATTTTGGCCCCGGACTGAAGCTCGTTCTCATTCTTGTACGCACCGGTACGGATCATCTCGGCATAACCCAAAATCATAGTTAACGGCGTTCGCAAATCGTGGGACAGGTCCGATAAGAGCAGTCTTCGCCGATGTTCTAACTGTTCGATTTGGGCAGACTGGCTCTGGATACGCATTGCCATTGAATTGTAGTGTTGGGTCAGCTGAGCGATCTCGTCCCTCGACGTATCTTCCAGCACGATGACATCGCTTCGGATTCCGACTTGGTTCAGCGCGTTGTTCAGTTTTGTAATGCGACGATCGGTGGAAGAGAAGAACCATAAGGAAAGGAGATAGGGAAGCAACAACGCCAGTAACAGAGGTAAAATAAATGTTAGTAAAGCCTTATACGTTCGGAGAAAAAAATATATTTGTCCAGATGTCATGTCTTCGCTGGATAAACTCAATAACATGTAATAGGATCGATAATCATGGGCAACGGAATAAGTAAGAGTGATCGGAGTATTTTCACCCCAAAGATTATTTGGCATATGGTCAACACGGTCGGCTAATTTGCGGAAGTCGTAGGAATTATTCTCGCCGGCGGAATCATACAGCGTCGAACCGTCCTCAGCCAGCCACTCTAGGCGGATCTTGGAATGCGGACGTAGTACTTCTTCCAGAATGGGTTGAACCTCTGGTCCCGAGTAGGCGTCTTGCCGTTCTATAGTCGTAAGTGCTTCTTGTGAGATGGCGTTTAACGTCTTCAGATCATATCCCGGGGTCCAAGTCTTCCCGGTCATTAGGGTAATCGTAATAAACAAGACGATGCTTCCTGCGGCACTGGATAGCATCATCAGCCATAGCTTAGTTCGTCTCTTCATCGTCCGTCACCTGAGAGGCGATAGCCGATGCCGCGAATGGTATGAAGATTAGATTGGGACCCGGGTGCGCTTTCAAGTATTTTTCGGATGCGGCTGATGAAGACGCTGAGGTTGTTGGCGTCATAGTTTTCATGCTGCCAGACTTGTTTGTAGATTTCTCCTTTTGTTAGTACGCGATCAGGATTGAGCATGAACACTTGCAGTAGATGGCATTCGACTGGAGTCAGTCCATGTTGTTGTCCATCATTATGTAGTACATAATTGTCGATATCCAGAATAAGTTTATTCAATTGAATCACATGGGGCCGGTTGGAGGTCTCAGGATGGCGCCTGCGGAAATGGGCCTGTATCCGTGCTAGCAGCTCCATTGGACTGAAGGGCTTGGTCATGTAATCGTCGGCTCCCAGTCCAAGTGCGTCGATTCTGTCTTCCACTTCTCTTCTCGCACTAAGCGCAATGACCAGCGTTTCCGGACGATGTTCCCGCAAGTAGCGTAGAACTTCGAAACCGTTACCGTCGTCCATCATGATGTCCAGAACGATCAGTGAGAAAGGCTGCGCTTGTAGCTGTAAGATCGCCTGCCGCCCAGACTCCGCTTCGGCGATGTCCCATCCGGCGCGTTCCAGATGTAAGCGAATAAGCTCACGAATGTCGGGTTCATCATCGACGATCAGAATCCGGTCCATGTTTTCATCACTCTCCATTTTTTGTTAACTATGATTTCATTATTATAGCAAAATTAGGTAAAATTAGGATCGGAATATCGACTGGGGATTTTGATAAGTAGAAGTTTCTTAGATAAACTTATAATGGGTACATTGAAAAGGACAAAAGAGGGAGCTACATACATCGTAACTTAGGTCATAACTGAGGAGTGGTAGGCATGGCACGTGTCTTATTTATTAATGCTGGATCAGAGGGACATATCAATCCAACGATTGGCGTTGTGCAGGAGCTCATTTCTCTCGGAGAAGAGGTAGTGTACTTCACTATAGAAGCTTTTCGGGAGCATATGGAGGAGACAGGTGCTATAGTACGGACATTGGACGCTCAACAATTTATAAAAGCCTTTATTTCAGGTGGGAGAGATTATCTGCTTGAAAGAGTCAATGGGCTTTTACTTACGGCGGATATCGTTATACCAAGCGTTCTTGAACAGATTAAGGGGGAGCATTTCGATTACATCATCCATGATTCGATGTTTGGTTGTGGACGTTTACTGGCTCAAATTCTTAATCTTCCTGCAATCAACTCTTGTACTTCTTTTGCACAGACAAAGGAATCATTTGATCAAGTCATGGGACGATTCTACACAGAAGCCCCTGCAGAAATAGTAAAAGCTGTAGACGATAGATTTCAAAGTCTGACCATAAAAATAAAGGAACAATATGGTGTGCAGATTCACTCTCCTTACGAAGTGTTCTGTAATCCTGCACCACTTACAATCGTATATACGACAAGGGAGTTTCAACCTTATGGAGAAGCCTTCGACCCATCGTATAAATTCGTTGGTCCTTCCATCTCTTCACGATTAACGCCAGATCATTTTGATTTTTCTGCAATCAAGGGGAAGGACCTAATTTACATTTCAATGGGTACGGTCTTCAACCAAGCAAGTGATTTCTATAAGCTTTGTTTTGAGGCATTCGGGAATACGGAGCATACGATTGTTATGTCCATTGGGAACAAAGTGCAAATCTATGATTTAGGAGAAATTCCTCCCAACTTCATAGTTAAAAACTATGTTCCACAGACGGATATATTACAGTACACAAAAATATTCATTACACATGGTGGAATGAATAGTGCGCATGAAGGACTCTACTATGGGGTTCCGCTAATTGTAATCCCACAAAGTGCGGATCAGCCGATCATTGCGGAGCAAGTGGTCAATATTGGAGCGGGCATTAAATTACAAATGCAAGGATTAACTGCAACCCAACTGCGTGAAGCTGTAGAGCGTGTGCTCACCCTTCCGTCATTCCAAAAAGCTGTTGCAACGACTAAAGATTCCTTTCGGACATCCGGTGGACCTCATCAAGCTGTTGATGAGATTTTCGAATGGAAGTGTCAATATCTTGGTTAGTGTGCATGGCCATCCGTTGAAGGATGGCCATATTTGTTTAACTTTCGAGACAAGCCTATCGCGTACTCTCCACATAATTAAAAATAGCATCTCTCAACTCAAACTCGTACGTCAAACCATTCACAAGTCCCACCACATGATTGCTGTCATACAGATCGAGCATGAAGCCAGCCATTTCCTTTGCGGTATGGAATTTCCGCACAGCGCCGTGATATTCGAAATTCGTGACATCGAAAGCACGTTTCGCGAATTCTGTTTCTGTTGCGGCAGGTGCCAACACTTTAGCCTGCATAGGTGCACCTTGACTCTTCAACTCATGAGATAGTCCTTCAGTAAATGCACTTACATAAAACTTCGTCGCACAGTACGTTATAGCATTGCCCACAATCGTATAACCGCCACCAGATGAAACGTTAATTAATTGCGTGCCATCAATAGTGGAGTAGTCTCGAACGAATAAAGAGGAGAGTATAGTCAACGCTTCTATGTTCAGATGTAGCATTGTAGTTATTTTATTTAAATCTTGCTCGGCCACTGAAGCAAAGTTCCCAAATCCGGCATTGTTGATCCAGGTTTCGATGGAATATCCTTGCAGGCTTTCATACAATGTATAAGCATTCTCGATAACGGATAAGTCAATCGTTTGAATGACAACCTCTACATTAGGATGAATACGAGCGATTTTAGACTGTAATTCCTCTAGCTGTTCCTTTCTGCGGGCCACAAGGATTAAGTTTTTTCCACGAGAAGCAAAAGCTAGGGCAGCTTCATAACCTATCCCTGAACTAGCCCCGGTAATTACAGTATACTTCATGTGATTTCCTCCTATTTCTTCTACGAGAATGTAATTCGATCTTACAGCGATTTGATTATATAGGTTAGAGTTTACTCTAAGGCAAATGTTTTTTATAATCAGGGTGACTTTCAAAATAAAATAGATTAGAGGATTTGCATGTACACGATTAGCGAGGTATCCAACTTATTGGAGATAACCACATATACACTGAGATATTATGAAAAAGAAGGGATCGTTGCTCCGATACGCAATGCCAATGGAGAAAGGGTATATGATGATACTCATCTTGCTTGGCTGCGATTTGTACTGAGGTTGAAACAAACCCAAATGCCCATCTCACAAATCCGGCAATATGCCCAGTTATATTTAGAAGGAGAACATACAAGCCAAGCCCGCTTGAATCTTCTGGAAGATCATAGAAGCTCAGTTCAAGATCAAATCAGACATTTAACAGAGACAGAGAAGATGCTGAACGACAAAATTGCTAATTACAAGGTCTTCATTAGTAAAGGGAATACACTGGATTTGTCTATGGATGATTAGTTGTAAAATTACGCTTCATCCATGAAAAAGGAGATTACCTCAGGCCTCACGGCCAACAGGTAATCCCCTTTTCCTCATACATATGGATCTGTTGCAGCGTTTATTATTTCAGAGGAATTTTGATCACTAGTTGCTTGTTGTAATTTTTAACTACATTACCTTTGGCATCTACTTTATAAGCCCCTGCAGTGCCTTTTTCAAACACCGCTTGATAAGGTCTGATAATGAGATATTCTGCGGCCGGGCGAAGCGCCTCGAACAATAAATCTTCAGAAACAGTATTATGGGTTGTTGCAACAGATTCCCGTGCAATATATTCTAATTCGTTTCCCAGATTATCATAAATATCATATCCTAAAGCCTGTGCTTGGGTAGCAACCCCTTTAACTGCTAAAGCAATGCGCACAGAAGTCTCTCCCACAGCAACACGATTAGTTTTGATTTCAAATTGGTTGTCTTTCTTTAAAGCTGGTAGCTGAATGTTACGCGCTACTCCTGCTTGCTTAAGAGAAAACTTTAGTACATACGGATCTTCGATTCCGTTAAGCTTCACATGGATGCTCAATTCAGAGGAAGCCAGGCTTGCCTTTTGCTGCTCAGTTAGCCATCCGGTCTGCAATACAACAACCGCCTTGTTGGCGTCACCATCACTGATCCAGCGTGGTGATTTAAAATCAATTCCACCTGAATTAGTGAGCTTGGCGTCTACTGCCATAATGGTTCCTTCTGCAAGGTAAGGCTCACCTTTATCGTTCAAGGTTACACCTGCGAGCATTCCTGAGAACAGGGATCCCTCACGGCTCAGATCGATCTTAATATAATTACCGTCAAACTGTGCACTGCCCTTTAAAGTAAGCTGATCGTGTGAATCGGCGACTTTTGTTGTATTCAGGGAAGCTTCAGCGGCGGTTTGAACACTGGCTGCTTGGGTTAAAGCCGGCATTCCCAACGCTCCAAGGCATACAGCAGCACTTAAAATTACAGACAATTTTGTTGTCATTTTCTTCATGATATCATTCTCCTTAGTGTTTATTTAACTAGCACATTTATTTCCAGACCATCGATATAATGCTTCACAGGATTTCCGGAGCTGTCTGTTTTGAATGCGCCACTCTTACTTTTTGGATCCTCGAACTCATAAAGATAGCCACGGATTGTGAGCATATTGGGATGTTTCTCGAAAGGCTCTACAAGCAGATTCAGATCCTGTGATCTATTGGATGAAAGGAGTGCTTTTTGCGATATATTTTCCAATACCAGTCCCTGTTCATCCGTCACTTCAAAGCCCAATGTATTAAAATCTGCGTAATCCCCGTCAGTCTCTTGTTCAATGTTGAGTAACAGGCGCGTGGTTAATGGGCTATATTCCAGCTTTTGCAGCGTCAGACTCCATCCCTCTGCTTGGGCGCGCATATCAGGTACGACAATACTATTTTCTGTAACCTTACGTGCAGGAATCTCCAGAATGTATGGTGTATCTATACCGTTTAAAAGAAGGGTTACAGTCAGTTCAAATTGATCAGGGAAAGGCTTGGTGATCCCCAAATTCGAAGAATCCACCAGTTGAAAAATAGCTGTACTCTGCTCCTTGCCTTCCATCCAGGTTAGAAAAGGAACAGCTTCCCAATGACCATCTGAGAATTCCTCCATTGAAACCCCATCGATCAAAACTTCTGCGGACATTATTGAACCTTTGCCTAGAAAAGGCTTCCCATCCGCTCCAATCGTCACGCCGGTGAGCTTCCCGTCCAGCCCTTCTCCCTCGCGCTTCACTGAGAATGCCAATCGGTTGCCATCAAATACAGCCTCTTCGGCAGACAAGGTGATTCCATCATGCGTATCACTGCTATTCGGTCGGGTAATCAGACCCAGACGCTGAGCAGCTTGCAATCCTATATCATCTGCCCGTTCAAAAATTCCGCCTATCCATGGAAGCTGCTTGAGCGCATTGGCCAACGTTGGCGGATAGACGGCCGTTAGCATAACACTTAGCACTATCGCTGCAGATACAGCAGCTGCGATTTTTGGATATATCCGTTTTTTCTTTTCCTTTTCCACAGGATCCTGAACGATTGTGGCGAGTGATGCATAAATCGAATCCTGCCGCGACCGCAGTAAAGGTGGAAGCTCCTGTATATTAGCCTTTCCTAGCTCCCTGATCTGCTTTTCTAAATTGTTATTATTCATTAGCAAGACCCTCCTCCCGCACAGGATGTATCTGTTTGGACAACAATCTCCGTGCGCGATGAAGTCGTGCCCTGACCGCTCCTTCGGAGATGTCGAGCACATCTGCAATCTGCTTAATGGATAAATCGTCAAAATAAAAAAGCACGATAGCAAGCCGCAGGGATTCGTCCAACTGATTAATGAAGCTTTGCAGGTCTACGTTGCCTGAATCTTCAAAATGCACATAGGAATCGACCGGTTCTTCGGGAATTTCCGCCACAGCTATAGTTCGCTCTCGCATACGAAGTAACTGATTGCATTCATTAATCAGGATGCGTATAACCCAGGTTTTAAAAAACTTAGGCTGCTTAAGGTTGGCCAACCCTTTATACACCTTCAGTGTCGTCTCCTGAAGAGCATCCGCGCAATCTTCATCTTTTAGCAGAATGGTTTTGGCTAATCTGTACAACTGGGATTCCAGTTGCCTAAAAAGACGGGTAAACGCCTCGTGGTCGCCTTTCTGCGCTTTTTTGATATCCAGTTCGTTTTCCAGCAAATGATTGTTCCTCCTTGAGGGCCCTCTGTATGATTAGATGGAGAAGGCATACAAAAAGTTATATTTGGATAAAAAAATCTGAAATCTATTTAATATCATCTATTCCAGAATAATGGAAAATGAAGATTAAAGCCTATAAAGCTTGCTTAAGCATACAAAATGTTATCTTTTCATCCGTTACTAAATATTTTAACTATTGGTATATTGATTTGTAAGTGCTTACATATCTTAGGACGCACACATATGCATCTGAAAATTTAGAATGGAAGGTGATCAGAACGTGAGAGTTAATCAAAAGGGTATCTCTGCATTTTTAGCAGTGTTGTTGCTGCTAAGTTCATTCTCATTCAACATGAGGAGTGCTTTGGCTGCAGATTCGAACAGTTCTTTAATAGTAAATGGCGGTTTCGAGGACAATTTCTGGGAAGATGGATCATGGAGTGTCGATACGTCAGATTGGAATCAAGTAGAAATTAAGCATTTTGCATATGCCGATGATACTTGGCTAAATCCAGATGAAGGAGCTCATGCTTTCAAATATTGGATTAACAAAGTCGCTACTGGAAACCAGACCATCTCGCTTAAGCAGACTATAACGAACCTCCCTGCGGGAAGTTATGAGCTCTCAGTCAAGTCGATGGGCGGTACTGACAATGAAACGGGGAATGTTGAATTGTTTGCGGGAGACGAGAAGGCATCCGCTGTTGCTACCACTGGCTATAATGCTTGGGGAACGCTCACCCTGAAATTTATCTTGAAGCAGGATACCCCGAGTCTTGAGGTTGGTGCGAACATAAGCGGCGCTCCAAGCGCATATGGATTTCTGGACAGCTTTGAGTTGAAACAGTTGAGTACGGATACGACCCAGCCGGTGCCGGCGGATATTTTTGTAAAGAAGGTGGAAGGACTCCAGCCTGATTTTATTAAAGGCGTGGATATCTCCAGTATTATTTCTTTAGAGAATAGCGGAGTCGAGTTTTACAATGAAAACGGAGAAGTGCAGGATATTTTTACAACCGTACATGAAGCCGGGGTTAATTACGTTCGGGTACGGATATGGAATGATCCTTTTGATACAGCTGGAAAAGGTTATGGTGGTGGCAATAATGATCTGGCCACCGCGATTGAAATTGGGAAAAGGGCGACCGCAAACGGCATGAAGCTGCTAGTGGATTTTCATTATTCCGACTTTTGGGCCGATCCGGCCAAGCAGCATACGCCTAAGGCATGGGCCAATCTGAGTTTCGAAGATAAGAAGACTGCACTTTACGAATATACCAAAGTAAGCCTGCAAGCCCTGCTTGATGCAGGTATTGATATTGGTATGGTTCAGGTAGGCAATGAAACGAATGGACAATTCGTTGGTGAATCTAATTGGACGAAGATGAGCCAATTGTTCAATGAGGGAAGCAAAGCCATTCGGGAGATCGATCCTAATATTCTGGTTGCTCTGCATTTTACAAATCCGGAGTCGGCAGGCAGATATGCCACTATAGCTAAGAATTTGCAAGATAACAATGTAGACTATGATGTGTTTGCAAGTTCTTATTATCCATTCTGGCACGGTACATTAAGCAATTTGACATCCGTGTTGAAGCAAGTCGCTGATACTTATGGGAAAAAAGTAATGGTAGCTGAAACCTCTTACGCGTATACCGCAGAAGACGGGGATGGACACGGAAATACAGCGCCGCAAAGCTCAGGTCAAACTTTAAACTACCCTATCAGCGTTCAAGGTCAGGCTAACTCAGTTAGAGACGTGATCGAAGCGGTTGCGAATGTGGGTAACGCGGGAATTGGCGTGTTTTATTGGGAGCCTGCTTGGCTTCCGGTAGGTCCGAAAGACAATCTGGAGCAGAATAAGTTGATATGGGAACAGTACGGTTCCGGTTGGGCATCCAGCTATGCGAAGGAATATGACCCTGATGATGCAGGGGAATGGTATGGCGGAAGTGCCGTTGATAACCAGGCTTTGTTTGATTTTAACGGACATCCGCTTGCCTCGCTGAATGTGTTCAAATATGTGAATACAGGCGCAGTGGCCCCTATTGCTGTAGATGAAATTAAGGATGTTTCGATAACGGCGATTGCTGGGGAGCCAATCCATCTGCCAACAGACGTAAGTGTTACTTACAATGATGGAAGTTCCGGCAAGATGTCAGTGGTTTGGGATCAAGTTGCGCTTGAGCAAGCCATTAGCAAGGGCGCGGGCAGCTATGTGATCGGTGGAACGGTGGAAGGCGGTCAGGTGGTAAAGGCTCTTCTAGTTATTAAAAAAGAGAACTTTATCGTCAACGCAGGCTTTGAAAATAGCGATAGAAGCATGTGGAAAATCACCTATGCTGACGTTAATGCTCCACATACAGACTACCAAAATAAAGTTACAGATGCCAAAACAGGCAACTATTCACTACATTTCTACTCTGCGAAAGCAGTGGATTTTAGAGTAGAGCAGACTATTTCTGGTCTGAAGCCGGGATATTATAATCTTTCGATGTTTATTCAAGGGGGAGATGCTGCCAACCCCAATATGAATCTGTTTGCTGTAACGGATGGTAAGGAAGTAAAAGTAAACACCGGTGTGAAAGGATGGGCACAGTGGAATAATCCTGAGATCCAGGATATTCTCGTTACCGATGGATCCCTTACAATCGGAGCTAATATCAAAGCAGACGGCGGCGCATGGGGATCGATTGATGATTTCTATCTAAGCTTTGTCAAAGGTATTGAGGAACCTGCTATTGTTGATACGGATGCAGAAGTACAAAATATCACTTCTATGACAGCTACGGTTGGAGGAAATATCACTTCGGACGGTGGCGCTAAGGTTACAGAGCGAGGAATCGTATATTCTACTAGTGCCAATCCGACAATTGAGGATGGTAAAGTTATAGCTGAATCAGGTGGAATAGGAGCCTTTTCAGTAAGTCTTGCAGGACTTCAATCTGGAGCTACCTATCATGTACGTGCCTACGCAGTGAATGCAACCGGAGTAAGCTATGGACAAGAGATTACGTTTACAACATTAAGCTCTAGTGCAAGCTTGAATAGCTTGGATTTGAGCGGGATAACATTGGATCAAACAGTGAGCGGAAGTGTATACGACTATACAGCGAGTGTACCGTATTCTTTATCTAACTTCACAGTGACGGCAACGGCCAGCGATGCTGTCTATGGTACCTTGACAGTGAGTACGTACAATAGTGCCAATACACTTGTGGCCGGTCCGATAAGTTTGGCAAGTGGGGCAACAAGCATAGAGCTTCCCCTTGAAGTAGGTAGTAACCGATTGGAGTTATTCGTAATTGCCCAAGATGGCACAGGTACGAGATACACAGCAACAATAACGAGAGCTGCGCAAGATAACGGTTCTGATGGTAATGGAAACGGTGGTAATGATGGTGGTAGTACCTCTAATGTCGTACTTCCGGTTATCTCCTCCAATGGGAAACTGACGCTTCCTGCAGGTCAAGCGGGTGAAGTCAGATTGGATAATGGGCTTGTGATTTCAATTCCAGCTAATGCTTCAGGCAAGCAGTTGGTATTAACGATTGAGAAAGTGCTTGATTCGCAGAATCTTCTCAGCAATCATGAGATTTTCGTAAGCCCGATCTATGAAGTTCTAAAAAACTTCGCGGAGAACTTTAGTAAACCAGTCGCGCTAACCTTTGTGTTCGATTCAGGACAAGTGAAGAGCGGCCAAACTGTAGCGATCTTTTATTATGATGAAGTGAAGAAGAGCTGGGTGAAAGTTAATGGCGGCAAAATAGATGGAAATCGCATTGCTGCAGATGTGGATCACTTTACGAAGTTTGCTGTACTCGTAGTGGATCAAGCGACTGGATTACCGGTAACCAATGTATCTACTGAACCGACGACAGAGGTTCAATTTAGCGATATCTCGGGACATTGGGCACAGGCTAATATTAAGAAAGCGGTGAGCGAAGGGATCGTCAAGGGTTATGCCGACGGAACGTTCAAACCGAATGGTGCGGTGACACGCGCTGAATTTGCGGTGATGCTGATGAATGCGCTGAAGCCAACTGGAAACGGTGTGGAATTGGGCTTCACAGATACAATCCCTGCTTGGGCTGAGAAGTCCATTGCACAAGCCTTAGAGGCGAAGATTATACGCGGCTATGAGGATGTTACCTTCCGTCCGGCAGCGAGCATAACACGTTCGGAGCTAGCAGTTATGATCGCTAGAGCAGCAGGGGTAGATTTAACAACGGCGGCATCAACAGGCTTTGCTGATGATAGCCAAATTCCTGCATGGGCAAAGGATGCGGTTGCAGCCGTGAAGAAATCAGGCATTGTGAGCGGACGTAACGGCAATGTATTTGCACCAAATGAGACCGCAACAAGAGCAGAGGCAGTAACCATCATTATGAATCTGCTGCAAACTAAATAGTAAACCTACTGTAGTAAGAAAAAAGACCGTCCTTAGGACGGTCTTTTTGTCTATTCTCTATGTGCGCCCAAGCTTGGCATTCAAAAAAAGAAGAACCAGCAGAGTCTGCTGGTTCTTCTTACTTATATAAATAATTTGCATGCAAAGAAAGATCGTGATATTATAAAATAATCACTGTTGATTTCACGAATTTACACATAAGTGTAACATCTTATCTACACTATTATAATACCATGTGGATTAACAGTTTGTCAAATTTTAATTTTTGCTTCTTTATAACAAGAATGAAAAGGAGCGTGTTCGTGAAGATGGTAAATGTAATGGATTGGCAGCAAGAACAAGATCGGCTTGATTTGGTTACGGAAAAGCTGCAATCAAGAATCGCAGAACTAGAGCCAGAAGTGACTGGGCTACGTGATCAAGTGGTGGACATTCGGAAGCGGTTTTGGGAAGAAGTCACGGTCAATACGAGCACAGACGAAGATTTCGAAGAGACCTTCTACAGTATAAAGCAGCAAGAAGCGTTGTTGTCGGAGCGGGAGCGCAGCCACCGGCAGCGGGTGCAGCGTTTTAAGAATATGAAACGGCTACTGCCATCTCCCTATTTTGGGCGAATGGATTTTCAAGAAGATGGTTTGGGCTTGAGTGAGAAAATTTATATCGGAGTGGCTTCTTTCGTTGATGCAGACGGTGTGGACTTTCTGGTGTATGACTGGCGAACGCCTATTGCAAGCATGTATTATGATCATTCCCCAGGGCCATCTACTTACGAAACGCCGGGAGGACAGATTACAGGTGAGATGATGCTGAAGCGGCAATATCAGATCCGTTACAGTCAGCTCCAGAACGTGTTCGATACGAGCTTAACGATCGGGGACGAATTGCTTCAGCAGGTGCTTGGCAAAGGCGCAGATTCACAAATGAAGAGCATTGTGGCGACCATCCAGAAGGAACAGAACGCCATCATCCGCAATGACAAAAGCCGTATGCTTATTGTGCAAGGAGCGGCTGGCAGCGGAAAAACGTCCGCAGCGCTGCAACGGGTAGCGTATTTATTATATAAACACCGCGATAGGCTCAAGGCAGATCAGATCGTTCTTTTTTCGCCAAATCCGATGTTTAACAGTTATGTATCGACGGTGCTCCCTGAGCTCGGCGAAGAGAATATGCAGCAAACGACCTTTCAGGAGTACCTTGCCTATTGGCTCGGATCCACGATGAATTTGGAGGACCCCTTCGAGCAGATTGAATATGTACTGACGTCACAATCCTCGCAGGGGTATGAAGCACGGTTAACGGGGATGCAATATAAGGCTTCTGAGGCTTTCCTGCATGCTCTTCAAAGCTACGCGTTATGGTTAGGCAAAGAAGGTATGCTGTTCCACAGTATCCGTTTCCGGGACCGCGAGTTGATTACTGCGGAGCAAATGAAGTCGCAATTTTACAGCTACGACAGCTCTATACGATTGGCTAATCGCGTTGCTTTACTACGTGAATGGCTGCTGCGTGAGCTGACTAAGCTAGAGCGTCAGGAAATGGAAGCGCCCTGGGTTCAAGATGAAGTCGATTACCTCGACAACGATCAATATGCCGAAGCTTACAGTGAGGTGCTTAAGAAGTACCGGCGAGAGGAAGCTGTCTTCGATTTTACAGAGCAGTATCTTGAAATCTATGGCGATTTTCGTACTCAGAAGGACGGGGAAGAGAATGTCTTTGACTTTAGCTCACAGGAAGATGAGTTACTGCGTCGTATGATCGTGAAGGAGCACTTCAAACCGCTAAGACGGGATGCCAAACGGTTGAAATTCATAGATACGATTGGATTATACGAGCAGTTATTTAGGGATGAAGCCACTTATCAGAAAATGACGGGTGAGACCGAAGTGCCTGACCAATGGTCAGAAATTTGTAAGCAGACGAAGGAAAAGTTGAGCCTTATCGAACTGTTTTATGAAGATGAGACCCCATTCTTGTATTTAAAAGAGCTTATCGAGGGTTCTCGTACGAATACAATGGTGCGGCATTTATTTATTGATGAAGGACAGGATTATTCGCCGTTCCAATTCGCGTTTCTCAAGCAATTGTTTCCCCGCGCCAGCATGACAGTACTCGGCGATTTCAGTCAAGCGATATTCCCGCAAGCGACGAATCTGCAAGAGGTAGATTCTCCTTTGATCCGGCTTTATGGTGAAGAGGAAACGAATCTATTTCGTTTAATCCGAAGCTATCGTTCGACTCGCGAGATTGTGGAGTTTACGAAGGCGCTGCTACCTAATGAAGAGATCGTGCCTTTTGACAGGGGCGGCAAGAAGCCGCACCTATTGAAGGCTAGTAATGATGTGGAGCGGGCGGTGCGGATAAAAGAGGATCTTGCGGCGCTTATGGCCGAGGGTCTCGACTCCATCGCCGTTATTACTAAGACTGCTGCGGAAAGCCGCGAAGCCTATGAAGCACTGCTTGCTCAGGGTGGGGAGAATCTGCGGCTTATTACGAAGGAGACACTCACCTTTGAGAAGGGAACGCTAATTATTCCTGCGTATCTTGCTAAGGGCGTAGAGTTCGACGCCGTGCTAATCTACGATGCTTCTACACAGACTTATCATCGGGAGAGCGAACGTAAACTCTTTTATACAGCTTGTACACGCGCGATGCATCGGCTTCTGCTGTACACGACAAGCGATTGGTCTCACTTTATTCAAGCCTTGGATGCATCTTTGTATGAAGTAGTGTAATTAGACATATCAAAATCAACCTCTTCAAGAAATTCGATAACTTCCCCATTGGGGCTGTGAACGATCGCGTTCTTGATCAGAAGAGGCGGTTCACCAAGAGAAAGCGAATCTGGTGCTATAAAAGCCTTTGCTCCATGAGCAAGGGCTTTTTGGTACATTTCATCTACATTATCCACATAGAAGGCGAAATGTAAGAGTGCTCCGTGAGCTATATCCTCTTCAGACAAGGCTTTTTTCCCTTGGGCGGCAATGACTGCATCGTTATCAAAAATCTCTATGCAAGTTCTTTGATCAGGTGAAATAAGCATTGAAGCTTCTTTGATTTGAAAGGAGGGCAGACTCCAATGATGACCTAACTTAAATCCTAAGGCGTCAATGTAAAATGAAATTGTTGCTTTATAATCTTTGGCTTGAATCGCTATATGTGCAAGACCTTTTACGCTCATTATTAATCACTCCTATATCTAATGTACTATTTATTATAGTTGGATTAAAATAGGAGATACATATATAAGATAAGTGTTTTATCCTGACATGGTTATTGAATATAAGGTATTTTAGTTGAATGGGTTTATTTATTAAAAAGAGCTAGGAGGCGCTTGATATGGAACATCTTATGGATGATATTGATAAAAAGATTATGCAATTATTGCAGTACAATGCTCGAATGCCCATTTCACAAATCAGCAAAGAGGTTTCGATGTCACAACCATCCGTTAAAGAAAGAATCATTAAGTTGGAGGAAAGGAACATCATATCGGGGTATCATACAGCTTTTAATTTGCGGGATCTGAACCGGGGTACGACTACTTTTATTCTAATCAAAACAGAACATTGCCAAGAGCTCACCGATTTTTGCAACGATGCTATGGAAGTTACCGATTTGTTCCGCATTAGTGGAGAATATAATTATCTCATTAAGGTACAGACCTCAACGATTGAGGCGCTTGCTGAATTTCAAGATCATCTTATAAAGTTCGGACCTTCCAAATCGCATATCAGCTTGAAAAATATTTTGGAGAACAGAGTGCTACTCTAAAGCGAAGTTTCCAAATACAAGATATAGTAACCGCTTTCTTTTCATTGTAAAATGGGTCAAAATAGCAGTCGTATTGATACGTATATAAGGGAGCATGCGCATGGAGAGGAAACTGTCTAGTAAAAAGTATATTCCATTCACATACAAGATGATGATTCCGTATCTCATTCTTGTATTGCTGACAGATGTGCTGGTTGGCTATATAGCCTATACAATGCTCGTAGAGTCCAGGACTGAAATGGCGGAAACGAATGTCCGGACCGCATTAAAGCAGACGAGGAACAACATCGAATACCAGACAGATGAAATCAAACGTATGACCAACTCGCTGTTTCTAAATACGAATTTTCAAAATGCCCTTCAGTTCAGGGGAGATCCCTTGGAAAATATGCTCAAAATGAGAGATGATATCGTTCCTTATATGAAGGCCCCTCTGCAACTGTATGGGAACAAGCTGAGACTTGCGCTTTTTACGGTCAATGAGACGATGCTTGAAATTACTGGTGATGATATGTCGACACCTATCGGTCGAAGTGATTATTATGTTCTTTCTGATCAGGTGATCGAGAATACGGAGTGGTTTAAGTCGATTGTTGCGAATAATCAAGACAGTTTGTGGCTTCAAGCGGATACCGACCGTGAGCTAGGTAATATTTCATATTTTCGCAAGCTTGTTTCTTCCAAGGCAGCACCTGCGATTATCGGATATATTCGCGTTACGGCGAGGATTGATGAGCTATTTGGTAATTTTGATACTTTTCCGATTGAACAGGGGATTGAACTTCGTCTGTTGGATAGGGCTACAGGAATGACTTTGTATGAACAAGGTGTTGCTGCTGAAGATACGAAACAAGATGATTATTTAATTATTAGTGAAGATATTCCGGTATCAAGCTATGTCATTGAGGCGCGCGTACCTCACTCTTATTTGAACAAAGATGCTAGTAGAATGCGGAAGGTGATTAGTACCGTTTGTTCCATCAGTTTTTTGGTGATGGCTATTATCGGTTTTCTAGTTGCACGTATATCTGGCAAGAAGATCAAGCGGATTGTGTATTTGGTTCGATCTTTTCAGGAGGGTAATTTTTATAAAAGAATCGGATTTCCAGGGAACGATGAATTTGTCTATATCGCTAATAGCTTCAACCAAATGGCGACCAGCATTCAGGGACTTATCCGGAACGTTTATGTGCAGGGCATTCAGAAAAAGCAAGCGGAGCTGGATGTGCTTCAAGCCCAGATCAGTCCGCATTTCTTGTACAATACGCTGTCGACCATCGGCAGTTTGGCCAATTTGGGGGAAGTGGAGAAGGTTACGCAGATGGTACAAGGCCTCTCTAAATTTTATCGGCTCACTTTGAACGATGGGCATGTATATATCTCACTTGAAAATGAGCTGGAGCAGGTGAGGATGTATCTTGAAATCCAAAGAGTAAAGTATGCGGACGCCTTTGAGGTTTATTATGATGTCGATCCGGAAATTTTACAGGTGCCTATTATTAAGCTGATCTTACAGCCGTTTGTGGAGAATATATTCAAGCACGCCTGGTTCGGGGAGACTATTGCGATTCGTATTACTGGAAAGCGGCTGGGTGACCGCATCGAACTCAAGGTCATTGATAACGGGATCGGCATGCGGCCGGAGACACTTCAAAACATGCGATCAAGCGCATATCAACCAGGCAGCTACGGTCTGAGAAACGTGGAGGAACGAATTAAACTGCGATACGGGAGCGATTTCGGCATTCAAATCGGTAGCTATTTTGGAGCGGGAACGACAGTTCAAATTATTTTACCGGTGGAAAATGCAGAGATCAGGGAAGTGATGGGGGAGTGAGGAGTATGGCGATGGAAATCAATGTTCTGCTGGTGGATGATGAAGTAATCGATTTGGAATGGCTTAGACGGCGTGTAGCCGGCAGTGATCATTTGCCTTTGCATAGCGTGAGAACGGCAACAAGCGGGTTTGCCGCTCTAAAAATGATGGAGCAGCACCCTGTTGATATCATTCTCTCTGATATCGGTATGCCGATTATGTCAGGCGTGGAATTTGCACGGAAAGCGAAGGAGATTAACCCAGAGGTCCATATTCTATTTATTAGCGGACATCAGGATTTCAATTATGCCAAGGAAGCGATTCAATTGAACGCATACAGTTATTTGCTTAAGCCTGTGGATGATGACGAGCTGAACGAGACGCTGACCGAACTCTGCACAAAGATTGAGAAAGAGAGGACGCAGCGTACTTCCTTGTCGGAAACGCTGACGCTTGTTAATCAGGAGCTACTGCTGCGTTGGTTTAACGAGGCTGCACCGGGACAGGTTGAAACGCACATTCATAACGTTCTCACGCCATACTTACAAGGTGCATCAGCGGTTGCCATCATTGAGATCGACGACATGGCGCGAAAAATCCAAACCTGGACGGAAGAAGAGCGGAGTTTATGGAGCAGCACTGCCAATCAGTTTATCCGAAAGTTTGCTCAGGATCAAAATTTGGGCATGGTGATTACGACTTATGACTATCACTTTGTGATCCTTGCTGCGGTTCAGGAACAATATTTTACAGCTTTGCTGGAAGAGTTGATTCGGGTGTTCTATCAGGAGTTCTCCTGTTCGATTACGATTGGAAGAGGAATGTACACAACCGACCCGGTCAAGCTACATGATTCCTATCGGCAGGCGCAGGCCGCTCTAAGCATTAAATGGATCGTAGGGAAGAATAGGTTGATCCAAGATGCCTCGGAATGGTCTCCAAAGGAAAAGATGGCTTCGGACTTAGAGGTTATTGTGGATCGTATGCTTAAAGCTATGCTCGACTACGACCTTACTACTATTGATGATTGCTTGCTTCAGCTATTTGCCGGAGACAGCCCAATCTCCCAGAAAAACGACATCTACGATATCATTATCCGGATTACCTCTAAGCTTCATGCTGATCTGCAGCAAATGAATGAGCATTTGTACGAGATTTTGAATTGGGATTCTCATCATCCTTTTGTGCTGTTTCAGTTCGAAACGGTGCATGATATCCTTTCGTGGCTGAGAAGAAGATTCTTTGAACTGTCGGAGCTGCTTTATTTGAAACGCCAAAGGCAAAAGCGCAAGTTAATTGATGAAATCACGGAGTATGTGAAAGAAAGATTAGATCAAAAAATAACGCTAAACGAGGTCGCCGCACATTTCGACTTTACCCCTAACTATCTGGGGCATCTGTTCAAGGTCGAAACCAATAGTCTCTTCAGCGATTTTCTAAGTGAATTGCGTATGAAGCGGGTATGCGAGCTACTCGAGGATCCAACGAAAAAAGTATATGAGATTGCGGAACAAGCCGGATATAAAAATATTATTTATTTCAATAGGCAGTTCAAGCAATATATGGGCATGTCGCCCGGCGAGTACCGGAAGAAAAATAAAATCTGAATCGATTACTTATTGGGGAGGCTCATGTTCTATATGGAACAGGGTCTTCTTTTTTATCGAAATTGTTTATGAATCGTTGAATTAGTATTATGTTTAGTTGTTTCGCTGAATTATCTCACCGCCGCCGTCCTTTTATAATGAGAGATATAGAGAAGAAAGGGGTGCAAAGATGAAAGGGCATACATTTTGGAGCGATTTAAAAAACTATAGGGTTCTGTTGCTGATGCTGGCTCCGGCGGTTGCTTTTTTTCTTTTGTTTGCCTATGTCCCAATGGCGGGCATTATTATTGCCTTCAAGCATTATGATTACGCGGGCGGTATTTTTGGAAGTGCCTGGAACGGGCTCGATAACTTCCGCTTTTTCTTTGAATCAGGAGATGCCTGGCGGGTAACACGGAATACAGCATTGTACAATATTGCATTCATCGTTGTAAATAACTCTTTGCAAATTTTTGCAGCCATTATGTTGTTTGAGGTCGGTGGCAAATGGTTCCGCAAAATTACGCAATCGGCGTTGTTTCTTCCCTACTTTATTTCATGGGTAGTTGTCGGCGCGATTGCCTATAACCTGCTCAATTATGATATTGGTACTGTGAACGCACTCCTTAGAGGACTCGGGCTAGAACCTATTGATATTTACAATACGCCTGCCTACTGGCCGTATATCCTAGTTCTCGTTTCCGCCTGGAAAGGCCTTGGATACGGAACGGTAATGTACTTGGCCGCGATTACGGGCATAGATACTGAACAGTATGAGGCAGCTGAAATCGATGGTGCCAATATTTTTCAGCGGATCCGGAAAGTGACGATTCCAAATCTTTACCCGACGATTATTATTTTGGTGCTGCTGGCGGTCGGGAATATTTTCCGCGGTGATTTCGGGATGTTTTATAACATGATCGGCAATAACGGTTTGTTGTTCTCTTCGACGGACGTTATCGATACTTTCGTGTTCAGATCGCTGATTACTTCGAATGATATCGGCATGTCGGCTGCGGCTGGCGTTTTCCAGTCCGTTCTTGGCTTCGCAACGATCATGACTGTGAACTATGCTGTTCGTAAATACGATAAAGACCGCGCCTTATTCTAACCGCATCAGAGGTACAGTTTTCATAATGGAGGTAACGATATGAAGCAGCTCGATCGTAAAATATTCTCGGGTATTGGATATGTATCCCTAATCTTTCTCGCAATTTTATGTATATTCCCGTTTATACTTGTCGTATCTTCGTCGCTGACGGAAGAGTCAAAAATATTAACAGATGGCTATCAATTTATACCTACGGCCTTCTCAACAGAAGCCTACAGCATTTTGTTTAAGTATCCCGACCAGATGATTCAAGCCTATATGGTGACTATAGGCGTTACTATAATAGGCACACTGTTTGGTTTGTTTCTGACTTCGATGACGGCTTATGCGCTATCCAGAAAAGATTTTAAATGGCGTAATAAATTTTCGTTCTTCTTTTTCTTTACAACTTTATTTAACGGCGGTCTGGTTCCTTGGTATCTGCTTATGGTCAATTACCTCCATATCAAAGATACATTGCTGGCTTTAGTGATTCCGATGATGCTCAACGTCTTCTACATCATTGTTATGAAGTCGTTTATGGGCAGCATTCCGGAAGCAATCGTAGAATCGGCTAAAATTGACGGTGCAGGCGATTTTAAGATCTACGCTCGTCTAATCCTGCCTCTCTCCAAGCCGGCGCTAGCGACTATTGGTTTGTTTCTGGCTCTTGCCTATTGGAACGACTGGTACAATGCCCTTCTATTTATTTCCGATGAGAAGCTGATGCCGCTTCAATATTATTTGTACAAAATGCTTGGCAATATGGATGGCATGCGAAAAGCCATGATGGGTGCAGGAGCAGTCGTAACCACATCGATCCCAAGCGAGAGCTTGAAGATGGCAATGACGGTTGTAGCTACAGGTCCGATTCTGCTCGCTTATCCATTCGTTCAGAGATATTTCGTTCAAGGCTTGACGATTGGCGCTGTGAAAGGATGAACCCGGGGAAATCCGGTTTATCAATATAATTAATACAAGGGGGAAGGCTTGAAATGCTGAGAAAAAATAGATTCATTATGCTCGCACTCGTTTTAACCTTCGTAATGATTTTGAGCGCATGTGGTGGTGGCAACAACAACGCCAATACACCCGCTAAGGCTACCAATAATGCCGCTGAGGTAACAAGTGAGCCTACAGAAACAGCGAGTGCAACGAATGCAGCCGAAACTTCAGATACCATAGACACCTCTAAAGAAGTAAAGTTGAAAATGATCTTCGTTGGGCCTAAACCGATAGACTATGATAGTGTTTTTGCTGAAATTAACAAGAAACTGAAAGAAAAAATTAATGCGACCCTTGAGGGCGAGTTCTTGGACTGGTCTGACTGGGCTCAAAAATATCCACTGAAGCTGGCAGCTAATGAAGATTTTGACCTCATCTATTCGGCAAACTGGGCCGGTTATAATGACCAGGCACTGAAAGGCGGATTTCTAGAATTAACCGATGAGCTAATTACTAAATATATGCCAAAAACTAAGGAAGCTATGTCAGATGTGAGCTGGGATCAGGCAAAAGTAAACGGCAAACTGTACATGGTTCCACAAAACAGAGGGGAATCTGTTGAAAAGCTGATTCTCTATCGTGAAGATTTGCGTAAGAAATACAATCTTCCTGAAATCAACAGCCCGGAAGCATATGCTACCTATTTGAAGACGATAGCTGAGAAGGAAAAAGGAATTACACCTTTCACTCCGGAAACGGGAGACTGGAAGTATCATAATTTGGACCGTGTATTACTGAAGCAGCAAAACGAATGGAATATGTTTGATCTAGATCTTCCATTTGCCTTCAAATTGACCGATGAAACAGGTAAAGTCTTTAACGTCTATGAAACGCAAGAGTTCAAAGATCTACTCGTGTATTACAAAGATCTCGCTGATAACAATGCTTGGTCGAAAAACGTTCTGAACAGTAAAAATGATCATCAGGCGGATTTTAAAGCAGGTAAAACCGCCTCGATTACGCACAATAACGGAACACTTGGAGCACTCATGGCTTTAATGCGCCAAGAAAATTCTCCTTATGAAGTAGCGTTGGCTGATATTAACCAGGGGAAGAAAAAATCAGTGGCGATTTCTACACAAAACGGTACGTCGATTCATGCGACTTCCAAAAATGTAGAACGTTCCTTGATGCTGATCGATCTGATGCAAAACGATAAAGAACTGCACGACCTGATGATGTACGGCATTAGTGGCGTGCACTATGAACCGGTTGGCGACACCAAATATAAAGCACTCGACAAAAATCCGAACTTTACCGGCTTCTCTAATTGGAACTTCAACTCGCCACTCAACCTTGACAATGAAGCATTCCCGCAAGAAGCTAACGATCTGGCTAAGGGCTGGGAAGCTAACGTCTACCACTATGCCCTTGAAACCTTTGTATTCGACAATAGCAAAGTGAAGACGGAAATTGCCAATGTGGGCAATGTAATGCTCCGCTATGCCATTCCGCTTGAGTACGGCGTAATTAAAGATATCGACAAAGGCCTTGCAGATTTGAACAAACAGCTGAAATCAGCTGGCATTGATAAAATCCAAGCTGAGCTGCAAGCGCAAATCGATGCTTTCTTAGCGAACAAGTAAGTTACAGGATAAGGGAGGCCCAACAGTCATGAAATGGCTGTTGGGCCTCCTTGTTTTGGGGATCGTCCGAATATGAGGCTCACTAGTGGACACAGCTATGCGGCGTATGAAGAGTTGAGAGGTTGCATTTGTTTTAGTATTAGCTAGTATAATTAGGAAAGAGACTCCCTCACGGGAGCATAAATAGCTTCAAGCGCATCATAAGCGGGCCATTAGCTTCGGAAGATTGGAGAGAGATATGAAAAACATATTGTATAAGTATATGAGTAAATTTACATCTCTTAACGAAGAGGATCAGCAGGATATTGTTGAAGGTATCCTTATAGAGGAATTTAAAAAGGGGACAGTGCTTCTTAGACAAGGAGATGTTCCCACAAAATGTTTTTTCGTGCTAAAAGGTTGTGTTAGGCAGTACTCGATAGATGAATCGGGAAAAGAAGTTACATCTAATTTCTACACAGAAGAGCAAGCGGCTTCGATTTTTAATCGGCATCAAGAAAGTAAGCCTTCTGCGTACACCTTAACCTGTCTGGAAGATAGCACATTGGTGGTTGGTGAACTTAATGCGGAACAAGACATGCTTCACAAACACTCGCAATTGGAAACGATGATCCGCAAAATGGTAGAGGAAAACTTAGGTGAGGTACAGGATGAATTAACTTCATTTATCGCTTCCAATCCTGGAGAACGTTACAAAGCTTTGTTGCGAAAAAGACCTCACTTACTCACTCGCGTACCTCAGCATCAATTGGCCAGCTATCTGGGGATGACACCAGAGTCATTAAGTAGAATTAAGAAGCGGGTTCATTCCAGTGATAACTAAAAAGAAAGTCATACAGTTTTGTGGAGTTTTCCTCCTCTAAGCAGCAGCCATATCCCAAAGCCTAGTTCTCCTACAATCATAGGAATAGTGAAAACGTAATTTAATATTGTAATGACCCCTTCGTATTGTGGGAGAAATATTTTGCTTAGATGAATGATCATATAACCTATTGAAGCAAGCAGCAATAAGATGCCGATTACTTTAGGGATGATGCCAGATTTTAAAGCCACATAGCCCACAATTAACAGATGCCCGCCAAAAACGACCAATCCCATAGACCAAATCCATTGAAATGCATCCAGAAATAACATCATAAATGCTTGAGTCTGTTCGATTTTTAATGAGGAAAAGTCGATTGTATTTCCCGTGAGCAGCAGCACAACTATCAAGTTAAGTATAGAGACTCCCAATATAGCGGAATAGGTTAGACGAAGCCAGGCGCCGAGTAATGATAGCTTTTGGTTAATCGGTTCTAGAAACACATAAAACGCCCAGGCGACCAGGATGTCAGTAATCATAATGATGATCCAACCCAAAATTTCACCTTTGAAAAGGTTAGTGGATGACACAAGGTTATTGAATGTGACGCTGGCATCGCCCTGAACAACAAGATTCCCATGGACAAAGCCATACGAAAAAAATGAGGCAAGGGTCATGATAATAAGTGAGATTCCAGCAGTTAAAGCGGACTTTCGCTGATTCGATAGATCTTTTTCTGAGATAGCCATAGATAGCCTCCTAAAGGACTTTTTATTTTTATTGTAATTAGGAGTAGTATGGCGGGCATTGACTTAAATCAAGAGTGCATCATCAGACAGAAAAAAATGCTTATTATCACAATAACGGAAGTTCATCCAGCCGTTCGTAAATCAACAATCCTTTCTCTTGCGCAACCTGTACCATTTCATCGGCACCCTGAGATGATCCTCCAACTCGAAGCACGGCATCACAGTAATTAAGCAGGCGAATGGAAGACGGATGAAAAATCCGGTTGAAAACGTCGTCTCCTAGATTAGTGGAACCGGCTGTAGCAATAAGAGGCAAAGCATACCACTCCCCCAGCACTGGCATATGCCCAGCCTCGTAAACTTGAAGAGCAATTTTATTCATGTATTTGACATTTTCCTCGATTAATACTGGATCATCATTGGTTCCAGAACGATACGGGCCAGCGATAAGGATATGCAGCGGTTTTGATTTTACCTTCAAGAGACCTTGGATCTGAGCGTATTGGAGCAGCATTACCGTCTTAGCATCACGAATCTCGCCGCTTTGGACCATGTCAAGCGCTTGAGCAAACGGAAGTTCCACTACTTCAATATTTTCCTGTTCCTCCTCAAGTCCCCCACCAGGACCAGTTGTCATGACGTCACTATACTCAGCTACAAAGAAGTGCAGGGTTTCGGTAACGGATCCTGGTGACATATAGACCTCGCCAACTTTCTGCACTCGGTCGATACGGTACCCCGTCTCTTCCTCCGTTTCCCTCAGAATACTTTCTTCTGGTGTTTCTTTATCGAGTAGCCCCGCGCAGGTTTCGATAAGCATTCCAGTCACATTGCCGTTTAGATAAGTAGGCATTCGGAATTGTCTCGTAAGTACGATGGTTTGTTTGTGTCGATTATAGAGTAGAATGGTCGCTCCGTTGCCTCGGTCATACACTTCACGGGATTGTGTCTCCCATTGTCCATTTTCTTTTTCATACTTGAATGTGATCTTCTTTAAGGTGTACCAGTTATCCGATAGAAGTTCCTCTTTTACGATCCGTACTCTTGGGTTGTAATACTGTGCCTTCATCTCATTTCCTCCCTAGAAAAATCCCGTTTTCTTTAGTCATTTCGAGGGCTCCATTCTCCTGTAGAAGACGATTGACGTGGTTTCGAAATTTGTCTATAGCCGCACCGACAAGCCGCTCCTTTGCGTTCATCGGGGTCGATATCATATATTCAATCAGGGGTTCAGCTTCGTCGACTAACAGACGGTCGTCGTAACGTAGTAACCGAAGATCGGAGAAGCAAGAAGACAGCAGGTCTCCTCCGTTACCCAGATTAAATCGTTTAATAGCTTGATCCAATACATGAAGGTCGGGGTCGAACGAGACCGCCAAGTGTTCAATCTCTTGTAGGTGTTGAGTGCTCATTGTAGAGGTGCATATTATACCCCCTCGCTTTAGTACGCGGTGTATCTCGTGGATCGCTTTAGGGATGTCCGGCACGTGATACAGCATGTTGTTAGCGATAACCACATCGAAATGCTCATCGTGGAAGGGGATTTGTTGCGCGTCAACAGATAAGAGCTTAAACTGTGAACTTTTACTTCCTAAGCGGCAACGTGCTTCTTCTACCATCCCGCTCGAAATATCAGTAAGTGTGATGCGCCAGCTGCTTGGAATTCGTTCGGCGTTTCTTATCCAAAAGGTCCCATCGCCGCCGCCTAACTCTAGGATGTGGGCTCCAGGGTGCACCTCCAGTTGTTCAAAGACCCAATTATGCCAGCCTTGCGGATTTGTACTGAACTTGTCATAAAGATGTATCCGCGTTTGTAAGCGGCTTGCCGTCCGATACTGTTCCCCCCAATCTTGCTTACTCTGCAAGGTTTGAATAACATTTGCTAAGTGGTTCCAATCAGACCGATTGACCGACATTTGCATAGCATCTCGTATTGCATGAACTACATGCTCCGTATGAGTGATTTTTCTTTGTAGAACATCGAGCTGTGCTTGTAACGAATGTCTGATCTCCCCTATGGATAGCGACTCTGCTTCTAAGATGTCTTTTATTTCTTGAAGTGATAGCCCTAAATATTTCAACGTTTGAATTTGCTGCAATTTTTCTAGGTCTTTCATGTTATAAGATCTTATCGATCCCGCATGATGATTTTCTGGAATTAGAAGCCCAATCTGATCGTAATATCGCAATGTCCTGACCGTTATTCCTGTACGCTTTGCAAGCTGCCCTGTCGTTAAATAGTTCTCTTTGTACATCCTTTCCTCACATCCAATCGATTGCTCCAGCGTGTTGTTCTCAGTTAGTATAGCAGGTGACGTAACGTCACCTTCAAGCAAAATTTATGTATAAGAAACAGAGGGCAAGCACCCTGACAGCAGATGGCCTTTCAGAGCCCTCTTGGAAATAATCGGAGCAAATCAACAAGGGTGGAGATTTCGTTTTCCGGGCATGTTACTTAAAACATGTTAGGAGGGGATAAGGGATGTCCAGAAGAAACAGGAAATATGTAGTGCCGGGAGTCAATCGCGGGATGCAAACGTTTAAGGCCGAGGTGATGCGTCGCGAGGGTTATGATGTAGATCCGGAGCGGCCTGATGATGTGAAATATGAAGTCGCAAAAGAACTTGGTATCCCATTGGAACACGGTGAGAATGGACATTTGAGCACAGAATCAGTGGGTCAGATTGGTGGAAAAATTGGTGGATCGATGGTCCGCGAGATGGTTCGTCTCGCACAGCAGCAATTGGTGGATCAGGAAAGGGAGTAGCATTTTTTCTAAATCATAAAGTTGCAGAAAATATAGGAGGCGGCTTTAGTCCTGAATTGCCTGGGACTGAGACCGTTTTCTTTGTGTTTCCCAAAACAACCTAATTAATGGTAGAATTTTACCGATGTTCCACGGTATAGTGAAGAAGGCTATAACACCATTCAATTCTGTATTGGGAGAGGAATCGTCTGATGAATCAGAGGTATCGTAAACGCAACACAGCTGCTTTCACAGGGGTATCGTATTTTGCATTGGCTGCAGGTCTTTTTCTATTCTGTTTGGGGGTGTACAACGACGATTGGGAATTGAACGTGAAAGGGTATTATTTGCTTTGCATGGTGTTAATTACGATTAGCTGTATCGTTGTGCAAAAGGTCGTTAGAGACAATTCAGAGGATAAAGAAATTAAGCTAGAAAATCCGAAACACAGGATGAGAAATACAGGGGCTTTCACAATTATGGCTTTTGCAGGCTTGGTTATTGGGTATGTAATGTTCTTTATTGGTCTGTACAATGCTCCATTTCAATTGAATGTAAAGGGGTATTATATAGCTGTTATTCTGTTGATTTCATATAGCGCCGTTGGCGTTCAGAAAGTGACGAGAGATAACGCGGAGGACAAAGAGATTCTCGCCGAGCAAGATGCCAGAAGGGACATTCAAGGGTAAAGAGGGACCTAGATAAGGAGCAGTGAGATGAACTTTTTAAAAGAAAATCTTTTTTGGCAGTATCCAGTAAACACTTTTTCTATTACAGATGAGAAGATTGAAATTATAACTGAGCCTAATACGGATTTTTGGCAACGCACCTATTATGGGTTCAGGAACGATAATGCACCTGCGTTGCTAATGAAGACGGATGAGAAATACTTTTCTTTTATAGTGAAAACTGATTTTGACAGCGCTCATAGATTTGACCAGTGTGGAGTAATTGTCTATCAGGACAGTGACAATTGGTTCAAGGCATCGATTGAATATGAGAATGAAGAATATCAAAGATTGGGTAGTGTGGTTACGAATCATGGATATTCAGACTGGGCAACAACAGATCTCGACGCAACAATAAAAACAATGTATTACAGATTAAGTCGACGTGGGAGTGACTTCTGCGTTGAAAACTCTTTAGATGGGATTACCTTTAAGCAGATGCGTATTTTTCATTTGTTTGAAGGGAGTGATCATATCAACTTTGGTTTATATGCTTGTAGCCCAGAGGATTCGTCATTTAAAGCAACATTTACAGAAATAGAAATCACAGAATGTCAGTGGTTGGAACATAAATAAAGTTAAGGAACTAAGATTAAGCTAAAGGAGCCTCGTGAGTAATGACGAAGCTCCTTTTTATTTTGAAATCTTTGTATGTTAAAAAAGTTTTGAGTGAACTAACTAGGCTCGCGTAGACACTCTTTTTTTAAATAAGCAGCAAAGCTCTTGATATTCATCCGTATATGCCGATTATTTCCCTCGAGCTTACTCATCATGATGCCGCCTTCCATGATGGAAAGGGAGAAGGTAGCTAGTGCCTCAATATCGAGATCAGGTTTGAATTCACCACTTTGTACACCTTCAGAAATGATTTTCTTTTTGAATTCCAGTGTGCCTATTAGGGCTTGCTGGGCTTTTTCACGTAAGCCTGGATGACTGTCGTCGCTTTCAATAGCCGTGTTGAGCAGCGGGCACCCCCCAATAAAGGGTGGCGCTTCAACTACTTTCTCGTACACATGTAAATAAGCTAATAGCTTGCCAGAGGCCGTTTCTTGCTGACTAATGGCATGAGCTAGTTGGGCCCCCACAATACTACCCGCATAGCTAAAGGCTTCATATGCAATCTCATCCTTACTGGAAAAATGACGATAAATGCCACCTTTCTTAATGCCTGTCAATTCTGTTATATCAGATAAGGATGAGCCCGAATATCCTTTCTGGTTAAACAGTTCAGCGGCTTTAGCTATGATGTAAGTGCGAGTCTTCTCACCCTTTTCCATTGTCATCCTCCGTTCTTGATTGTATATGTACACGTAGTATATCAAATGAAATAATTCTGTTGCAAAGAAAAGCATCTATGCTATTATAAAAGATACCGATCGGTATCTTTTATAATAGACAGGGGTGGAAACCATAATGGAAACGACATGGTTTAAGGAATCCAGGTATGCATGGATTGGATTAGGATCTCTCTGGGTTATTGGATTTATTGGTGCATTGACTCGCTTCAGCTTGTCTTTTTTTCAGGTGCAAATATCGACGGATTTACAGATTAGCAGGGGATTCATCTCAATGGCATGGTCCACCAATTTATTTATCGTAGCCGTATGCGCGCCTTTGGGGGGCTGGCTCGTGGATCGTTATGGCACAAAGAAGATACTAATGTTAAGTGCAATCATGAGTACTTTGGGTACTGGTATTGTCGTGTTAGGCCACCATCCTATTGTCTTTTTTATTGGATACGGTGTTATCTCTGGTTTGGCAGGTATTGGGGCGACGACAAATTATATATTGATGTTTGAATGGTTTCGGCATCATCGGGCTAAAGCAATGGCCTTGCTGGCGAGTGCCTCTTCTGTAGGATTAGCGATTATTACACCCATTTTCGTATCCATGGACTGGCTGACTTGGAAAAACGCCTTTGTGGCTTCTTTTATCCTAGGTGTTTGTGTAACACTTCCCGTAATTTGGTTAGGAATTAAGAGTTCACAACAGAAAAATACGGAGAGAGCTCCTTCGGAGCGTTCAATAGAAGTCGAAGGTCAAGATACATCACCTAGAGTAACTCCACCGTCCAAAAAATTTATTTCTATTCCTATCTTTGTCGTAGTCGCGATTGCGCTGTTCACCTGCGGTATCAATATGGGATCCGTCGAGATGAATTTGGTAGCCATACATCAGTTGGCAGGTGTATCACCAAGCATGATCGCCTTATCTATGAGCATCCTTGGTATTATGGAAATCACGGGGGCACTCATTTGCGGCTATTTTCTGGACCGATACAATAAATTAATGATGATGTCTCTATTGTATGGCATACGTATTATAGGTTTTTCTTTCCTCTTTATGCACTTGGGAAGTTCACCTATTCTTTTTGCTATAGCGTTCGGAATTACCTACTTAAGTGCATTACCAGGTGGAATGCTTGTCATTAATGAGTTTGCAAAGGGTAAAGGAAAACATACCGGTGTTCTACTTCTCATGCACCAGGGCGGCGGTATAGTAGGTGCATTAATCGGAGGCCTGTCCTTCGATTATTTTGGGAATTATCAGAACTTAATTGTAGTTGATGTTATAATCTGTATCCTCGTAACGCTAGGGTACTTCGGATTATTCACGACACATAGAAGGAATCTTCGGATTCAAAATAAGAAGGTTGCAGTAAGTGAGGCACTTTGACTTAGATATGGAGGGATGAAAATATAACTGCGTGCATAATTGGCTACCTGATCCTTCATATTATAGAGGGTACTCATCTAAGAACAAAGGAGAATATACTTTGCAGCAGCAATTACAGTCAGGAAGCATGAAGATGGGTGGACAGCAGCTAGGCCACGGCGCCCACGAAATGTTCGATGTGCACGAGGTATTGTCCTGCCAGATCAATTTACTGGACCAGTTCATGATGTTCAGAACCTTTGTACAGGATCAAGAGCTATTGTCTATCTTGGATCGGCAGTACAATTTCATGCTGGATCAGTACAACTTGACCTGCCAATGCTTTAAAACAGGGCAAAAGCCAAGCCAGGAAACGGCTACCTATCTTATCCCGAATATGACACAGCCGGTTTACGGCCTCCAACCGGCCCCGCCCAAGAAGCCTAACTCGTCACTGGCGGATGTGAAAGATGCGGGCGTCAGCGGGTATATGCTGGGTCTAATCAAATCCCATGCCTCACTGCTGGCTATGTCTTCACCGGAAGTGACGAACCCAGCGCTACGTCGGGTGCTGGCTTCACAGGTGCAGCATTTTATTGAAATGGGATATGAGTTGTTCCTTTATCAGAACAAACATGCCTATTATCAGGTTCCGCAGCTTCAGGTTTCAGTAATACAGCAGATGCTGGATGCCTATGTTCCCGCTGCCGGATCTCCTCAGATGCCCGTAAATAATTAGGGCGCTGACCATTCTAACTGTAGAAGACCCGACTCGCTTGTTGTTGAACAGGAAGTCGGGTCTTCTTTTGCCTGCCTAAGCCTATACCAGAATAAAATAACACCCGATAACGCATAGTAACACCAGACGGAGGGATATACATATGGGTACTCCAACTGGCAAGCTACCTTGGTGGCAGCTTACTTTATTTGGTGTAGGCTGCACGATTGGCACGGGATTCTTTCTTGGTTCCAGCATCGCTATCCGTAAGAGCGGATTATTGGTGTTGGTTATTTTTGTGTTGGCGGCTGTGGCAACTCTGTTCGTCTATGAGGCGCTGGCCCAAATGACTATACAGAATCCTCAAAAGGGCTCTTTTCGTAGTTATGCCAAAGAGGCTTTTGGCCGCTGGGCCGGGTTTGGCATGGGCTGGATCTATTGGTGCTCAGAAATTCTAATACTCGGCAGTACCTTGACTGCTTTGGGCCTGTTTTCGCGGGTCTGGTTTCCGAGTTGGCCGCTTTGGGTTTTTACCGCAATTTATGCTGTACTGGGTCTGCTGGTCATTATTCTAGGTAGCCAGGGGATTAACAAAGCGGAAAATCTATTCGCCATGATCAAAATCGCCGCGGTACTGATGTTCATCGTGGTCGCCGTAGTTGCCCTTTTGAGGGGAAGGGGGAATTGGGATACGGTTCACAGTTCGACAGCATGGTTGAATAAAGGATGGATGGGTGCTTGGAAAGGGTTACTTTATGCGTTCTATGCTTTTGGGGGTATTGAGGTAATGGGCTTTATGGCGATGGACCTACGCGACTCAAAAGAAGCTCCGAAAGCAGGCAGGTTTATGCTGCTGGGCGTGACCCTGCTCTATGTACTGTCGATAGGACTTGCATTATTATTCGTGAGCCCTGAGAAAGTGAGACCTGATCAAAGCTCAATTATTGCTGCACTTGAAGCGATGGGACTACCTATTCTTGTATATGTACTGAACGGGGTAATGATCGTGGCCGGGTTCTCTATTTTAGTGGCTTCATTGTATGCGGTCTCGACTATGCTGGTAACCTTGGCCGAGGATAAAGATGCTCCTTCTTGGCTGGCGGTGACCAAAGGAAAAAGAAAGATGCCGCTCTACGCGCTTGGTATCAATATGCTGGGCCTGTGCGTGACAATTGTACTGAGCTTGTTTCTGCCAAAGCAAATTTTTGAGCATATCACCACGGCGGCCGGTCTAGTTATTTTGTACACATGGCTATTTATCCTTGCCTCTTTCCTTAAGTTATTGAGACCAAAGATGGGCGGTTGGATTAGATCCATGGTCGCTATGGCACTGATCATTACTGCCGTGGCAGGTACACTTTTTGAAAAAGGGGGCCGTCCCGGCTTCTGGTCCAGCCTTCTGATCATCTGTGTCATTGCGTTGATTACCTGGTTTAGGGAGCACCTCTTGAAAAAACGCGCACAAACCTCATAAGCGCTTAAGAGTGAAATTTAATTCCTATTGCTTTGAACTTGTTCTTCATATAAGTATATGGACATTTAGACGGCGCACTTTCGTCATCTCGCAGAAAATATTGCTTCCATTCCAGACTATCCTCCTGCCCATACCATTGAAGGGAAGGATGTGCGGGAACACTATCGTAGTCAGCAAGCTTCTTACGGATCTGCTTCTTCATATTGCGGCCAAATGCGGTAGAATTGTTAATATTCTCAAATACCCAACGCGGCTGAAAGGCAATGACAAAATAAGGGGTATGGCGGCTTCTCCGCAGCTCATGTGCCGGGGTTGCGCAGAACGCGAAATACGGGTGCCCATCAAAGCAGAACTCCCACGAAGGATGGGAGGGATCTGTAGAAATTTCATTCGGCCAAGGCACCGTGTCTACCGCGCTGACGCGGCCCAGAATGGACCAGAACAAATTCTCATATTCCTCAATGGAGAAACCTTCCGCCAAATCTTCCGGAGTTTCAAAAAATAGAACAAGGGAAGCATATTTGCCGGTATCCCGCGAGCATTCCCCATATTGACGAAGTAATTGAGCGACCTCTATTGCAGACTCTTCACTTCGTGGATCAGCTACGAAGCCAAAACGCAAATGATTGGACAGAAACCCCTGACGTCCCGGAATACAGGGATATTTGCCTTCGGGATCTGCAATCATAGATGTAAATTGACGAAAAGCATCCTGCTGCCAGTACGGCAGCTCAGCCAGATGTTCATCCAGCCAGACCTTTGTGTTCAAATGGGCCATCCAAAAACACCCTCCTCGTTAGGTTCAAAACATCCTATGCGAAGGGAGGGAGATGGGTGAAGGCCTAGGAAAGCTCTTGCTGGTTGAACCTATTAGCCAAACAACTGTATAAATGCCTGAGAACCGAAGTAGATGCCAAAACCAAGAAGGCAAATCCCCGCGGCAAGGGAAATGAACCGGAGCATAGAAGGGCCGGTGAACCGATGAAAGAAGCTAGACAGCATCGCCATCACCACATCCCAGAGTAGGATGCCGACAAAAATACCCATGCTGTTCCACAGCACCTGATCGAAATGTTGATTTTCTATGCTTTTGGCCAGAATGGAGCCGTAGATACCTAACCAGAACAGAATGCTGAGTGGGTTCATTAGTGCCATCAAAAAGCCTGAACGGAAGGCGCTAGTGCCGGTCTGTGCACCTCGTGAGGCGGATCCAGGTACGGCATTGATATTTTTTAAGGTGTCAATTCCGGTATAAAGGAGAACGAAGCTGCCGAATGTCCACAGGAAGGTTTTCATAAACGGGGTATTCAGAAAGTGGGCTAGTCCAAAGTAAATGAGTAGCATATACACTAAATCCGCACACATAGCCCCCAGTCCGATCATCCAGGATTGGAAAAATCCCATCCGCGCTCCCCGGTCGAGCTGGGCTGCATTGATGGGACCAATCGGTGCAGATAACGATATTCCGAGTACGATATAGGTTAAAAAGCTATTCATGGTCATCGCTCCTTGAATGAGATGTTAACTTGTACAAGTCATTCTATTCAAGAAGTAGGTAAGTTAGAAGACGAACCTCTTTGCGACATACTCTAAAGGATCTCCACGGCAATCGGTGTACATTTATACCCGTTGCAGACACTTTCGGAGCAGGGACAAGCCGATATGGCAATGATCAGATCCATCTCAGCCCGCAACTCAATATAATCCCCAGCTTTAGAAAGCGGTCGCTCCACGCTGACTTTTCCAGAAGGATCAATGACAGTATTCATAAAAAGATTAAACGGATAATGCTGATCGGGAGCGGGCAGGCCAAACTCCTCCAGCGCCTCATTCAGGTTATTGTAGCAGCTGGCGTGATTCTTTTTGTTATACAGCACCTCATACATCTCGGGACGACAGGCAGAGTTAATGAAATCATGGCGGCCCACAGTATCCTTAATAATAGTAAACAGTGGTCTGTATTGGTTGGAATAGAGGATGTCCCCCGGAAGAACATTCATCTTGCCTAGAGCATCTATCGTTACACCGGGGTCAATCCGTTCATTAGGGCGAACGGCGTTATAAGCAGCGAAATCGGCTACCTGCTCTCCTTCTACATCGGTTACCCGGACAATCTGTCCTTTGTCCAACTTGAAGCCCAATCCCTTGGTTGCTGGAATCAGCCATTGTTGTTCGCTCATCAGTACTCTCCTTCGGGATAGTCATAGTCTGTGAGGGTTAGTATGGCTCTTTGCCAAAAAAGTCATACAAAGTATAGAGCTGTCTGGCGGCATCATAGAAAGAGTTCGTATTCGATTCGATGACAGTCTTTGAGGATCAGAATGACATTTATTTTGAAGGAAAACTCATTCGAAAGATCGCTCCACCATGCTCTCCGTTATGAGCGGATATAGTACCGTCGCACCGTTCAACAATTGCACGTGAAATGGCGAGTCCAAGTCCCGTTTCTCCATTCTTACCTTTAATAAAACGCTGAAATAGCTGAGGCAGTAATTGATCAGGAATACCTTGACCATCATCTATGACATCGATCTGCACTTGTCCATCCTGCTCTGAAATTTCTATATCCACGGCTTGTGATGCATGCCTGATCGCATTACTCATAATATTTAGTACCGCTTGTAATAGTTTTTCCGAATCTCCATGAATATGAAGTTTACTCGGGTTATCCACTTCATACCTTACCTTGATGTCAACTTCCTCATTTATAGCTAATGGACGTATTCGATCGACGGTTTTATCGATTAATTGTTTAACCGACACTTCTTCTTGATCAAAAATACCATCTTCACTTTCAAGCTTGGCTAACAAGATCATCTCTGTGACAATGCCCTTAAGCCGTTCACATTCGCTCGAGATTACATCGAGACCATTGTCAGCACGATCCCCGGTGAAAATACCATCTCGTATTCCCTCTGCATAACCTTGAATCGTCATTAGTGGGGTCTTAAGTTCATGAGAAGCATTCTGGAAAAATTGTCTTTGAGCATGATGGTATTGTTTAAGTTCTCCTGCGAGATGATGGACACTTTGGGCTACCTCACCAATTTCCCCGCCAGTTTGAATGAGCTGCACCTCATCGAATTGGCGTTTTTCAACTTTTTTGAGCTCAAGCTTTAATTTCTCAAGAGGAGTAACGAGACGTTTGGTAATAAATAAACTTAGGCCAAAGGCAATAATGCCCCCAATCACCATAATGAACATCATTCTTGTAAAAAGCTCTGATTGATATGATTTTACTTTGCTTAGCGGTGTAGACAAGACAAGGGTGGCTGCGGTTACAGCACTAGTTGGATCAAGATTCTGTGGATTAGAAGTTAAGGTCTCAACAATATATTTCTCCTGTCCATTTTCCCATAAATCCTGCTGATTGTGACTTGAGTGCTGTTCAATGAGCGGTAGCCATGTCTGTGTCTGCGCTTCAGTCATTGTACTAAATAATATATTACGATTCGGCTCTATGAGTAACGCATCGACGGATCTATTAATTTCTTGAGCCGGCTGTACGATAGCTGCTGCTGACTGAGAAGGTGTTAGGTCTTGAACAGGTAACGAATTGACCAACTCCATCATTGCACTGCCTTGTGATCTTAGCTCTTCTCTTTGATTATTGATTAGTGTGTCCATTAGTAGAGGATAAACGAATGTAGCTGTAAGCACGAGTACGCATACCAGTAATATTCCAAATGATAAATGAAGCTTATAGATTAGTTTCATGTTATGTCTTCACTCCATCCACGCGCATTCGATAACCATAGCCCCAAACGGTTTCAAGAGGCAGGTCTTCCATTTTACGACGAAGTCTTTTGACTAAATCGTCAATTGCCCGATCGCTACCGAAATAGTCATCCCCCCACACTAATGTTAACAACTCATTGCGAGAAAAAGCACGATTCGGTTGCGCTGCTAAGGTATGAAGCAATGAAAATTCCTTCACCGTCATTTCAATTTCTTTAGACCTCCAGTAAACCAGACGACTATCTAATACTAGACGAAGCTCATCGATGATGAGGTCGTTTGATTTAGAAGAGACTATACTCTGTTCTGATCTTTCTGTAAGGGAGTTAAGCCGATGGAATAAACGATTTACTCGTGCGACCAGCTCACGTGGGCTGAAAGGCTTAGTTAAATAATCATCGCTTCCAAGCTCAAGTCCAAGTATCTTATCTACTTCCTCATCACGAGCAGAGATCATAATAATAGGAACTTCGGCTTCCTTACGAATTTGTTTGCAGAATTCATAGCCATTCATACCTGGAAGCATGATGTCTAGAATCCACATATCCGGGCGCTCTGTGTTCCATAACATGAGCGCTTCTTCTGCTGAACCTAACGATAGGGTGCTATAGCCTTCCTTCTGTAAATAATTCTCAACGATATCTCTTATATGACAATCATCTTCAACGATTGCGATTTGATAGTTCTTCATCAACAGACCTCCTGACCAATACATCTTTTATTCTAACAAAGTTGTCCTTTCAAGCGGGCTTTTCCATACTTTTTCCACAATTGCTCCAAATTAATACCGAAGCTGATCTATAGAATAGTTATTTGTACGGTAAACATGTTGCTTGTATGGAACAAGCTCGAAAGGAGGTTGAGGCTGTGAGAATTTCATATTTGGCTCGCAAGGAGATTCTTGTGGCGTTCTGCTTTCTTGCTCCGAGTTTGATCGGGTTTGCGCTATTTTATTTGATTCCGTTTGGTCAAAGTGTTGTATTTTCATTTGAGAATCCAAGTGGTGAGGCAGGGTTATCGTTTGCCAATTATCAGAGCCTATTAGCTAGCTCGTCCTTTCAAAAGGCGGCAGGGAATACATTCTGGTTCACAATAATTGGTGTTCCGATCCTTATTCTGTTGTCACTTGCTCTTGCCATGCTGCTTAACAAACGAGTCTATCTTCGGAATTGGCTGCGTACCTCATATGTATTGCCACTGGTTGTTCCAGTAGCGTCAATTGTGCTCGTATGGCAGATCCTATTCGACTGGAATGGTTTTTTCAATCATGCATTAGAGTGGATTGGAATTGAGCGGATCGATTGGATGAAATCAGAGTGGGCGCAAGGGGTCATTATTTTTATCTATGTATGGAAAAACATTGGCTATAATGTGGTTCTATTCTTGGCTGGACTGCAAAATATCCCAGATCAATATTATGAGATAGCAAACCTGGAAGGTGCAAGCTGGGCTCGTAAGCACCAGATCACCTTGATTTATTTAATACCGACAGGATTTTTAGTGATGCTGATGTCGATTCTGAACTCATTCAAGGTATTTCGGGAAATTTATTTAGTTGCGGGTGACTATCCTCATGACAGTATCTATATGCTTCAGCACTATATGAACAATATGTTCTTATCACTCGATATTCAGAAGCTGTCGGCTGCAGCTTTCTTAATGGTGCTCTGTATTTTAGTCATTGTGTTGATGCTCTTCCGAGTTGAACATAAGTTCCGTTCATTTATGGAGTAAAGGGAGGGGTGTAGATGAACAAGAAACAGATAAGAACACTGCTACTTACTATTATCTTAGCCGTAATCGCGCTGGTAATGCTATTTCCGGTTGTGCTCACAATGGTAAGCTCCTTGATGACGGAGAAGGAAATTATGATGAATTACGGCATGTTAGGTAATACACAGATGAACGATTTTGTGAATTTGAAGCTGATTCCAGATTGGGTTTCGCTGGAGCAATTTTATAAGGTGCTTATTTCAACCTCGCAATTTCTTCGTATGTTCTGGAACTCTGTATTTATGGTGTTTCCAATCATTATAGGCCAGGTCGTGGTGGCAACATTAGCGGCATTTGCATTTGCTAAGCTGCGATTTCCTGGCAGAGAGCCCTTATTTATTGTGTATTTGATAACCATGCTCATGCCGTTTCAGGTCACGCTTGTGCCGAACTATATCATGTCCGATCGGCTAGGGCTGATTAATAGTCCAAGCTCCATTATTTTACCAGGGATATTTGCGGCGTTTGGTGTGTTCCTGCTCAGACAATTTATGCTCCAAATTCCAACGGCATATATGGAAGCAGCCCAAATGGATGGGGCGGGTTATTTTCGATCCTTTATCAGGATTGTCCTGCCTATGGTTAAACCTGGAATGGCAGCGCTTGTTGTTCTGCTGTTTGCAGATTACTGGAATATGGTGGAGCAGCCCCTGATCTTTCTGCAGGATGCCAATTTGCAGCCCTTGTCCATTTTTCTATCTCGTCTACAGGAAGATGCGCTTGGGGTATCCTTTGCGGCTGCGGTCTTGTATATGACGCCTATGATTCTCTTGTTTCTTTTGGCGGAACGGTATTTTATTGAGGGCATAGAGCTTTCTGGAATTAAAGGATAGGGGAAATGAGATGACAAGCACATCTAAGCGACAACGATTAACGGCTGCTTTGTTTGTATTGTTTTTTGCGATATTGGCTGGTTTGACTTTCTTTAGCAGCACACTCGAAACGATGACGCTGCCCAAAGTAGTTACGGAGAAACTTACCTCGAAATCATTAGTTCATCAGGTTAAAGGGAGTGGAGTCTTAACACCTCTAAAGCAGGTGGATTTATTGAATGAGGCTGGCTCTAAAATTGTGAAGGTTCATGTAAAAGAGAATGCTGAGGTTAAGAAGGGTCAAAAGCTCGTGACATTCGACAGCTCAGATCAGGATGATCAGATATACCAAGAGGAAACGGCGCTTAAGAAACAAAAGCTAAATCGGGAGATTCTTGAGGAGGATATGCTCAATGCATTGATAGGTGGTGATGAGCAAGTGATTGCCAAGGCTGAGCGAGCTCTTGAGCTGGATAATATGGATCTTGAACTGGCGCAAAAAAAATTAAATAAGCTGCGTAAAGAAAAAGCGGATAAACAAACGCTGACAGCCCCTTTTGATGGAAAAGTCACAAAGATTACAGCAGAGGATAGTATGAATGCTTCACAAGGGGGGACAATCCTGACCTTAATGGATAGTGGTAAGGGCTTCGAATTTTCATTTGCTGTCGAGTCGGATAATACGGCATTATTCGAGATTGGATCTAAGGTTTCTGTTCGATTGCAGAAAGACAATACACTGGTTAACGGTGTAATTGAAGAGATTAAAGCTGCATCCCAAGAGAGCAGTGAAGAAGATTCATCCGATAAATCGAGTTATCAGGTTGTCGTTTCTGTCTCCGATGATGGTATTAAAGGTGGCGAACAAGTCAGTCTGGATATAAAGAAGGAGTCAAATGAAAAAGGTTATGTGTTACCAAAGAAATGGGTTCACAAAGATACAACAGGGAGCTATGTCTTTGTAGTTGAGAAGAAGAAAAGCTCACTCGGCAATACGTTTATTGCACGCAAGGCTTATATTGTAACGGGTGATTCAACCGAAGATGAGATTGTAGCTGTGAGCGGCTTAAGTCCTGATGATGAGATCATTATTGAATCAAGTGAACCATTACAAGAAGGTAATAGAATCCGAGTATATTGAAGGGGATGAATGAATTTGAATAGAAGATGGGTATTGGCCTTATTAGCAATGATAGTCGTATTATCGGGATGCTCTAGCAGCAGCGTGGGATCAGGTACAGAAGGAACATCTAATGAACAATCAGGTCAGGATGGCAAGAAGATTGAGATTGCGACTATGGCGGTAACTCCTTATTTAGAGGAGGCGGTTAAGCAATACAAAAAAATTCGTCCAGATATACAAATTGATATCAAAGAGTATCTAGCTAGACCCCAAACGAATGAAGATGGAATGAGTCAATCAGGAGAAGCATTCTCAAAGGGCGATGTTGAGAAGTATATACAAACAGTGAGCACACAGATGATGTCTGGCAAAGGGGCGGACATGATCGTAATGAACGATCTACCACAGGACAAATATGTCGCCAAGAACATGCTGACTAATTTCTATGATCTGATGGATAAGGATGCTGACTTTGATCGAAATCAGTACTATCAGAATATTTTTGAGGGCTCCCAAGATGGTAATGGTTTGTATGCAATGCCATTCTCATTTGTCATCGACGCGCTAACTGGGAATACAGAGTTGTTAGAACAAGCTAACATTAAAATCGATGATCAGACATGGACATGGGATGAGTTTAAAGATATTTCCAAGAAGCTTAAGGGAAAAGTTGGTGAGGATTATTTCGCATTTGTTAATCTATTCCCGATTCAAATGTTAGCGGAGTATATAGAAGCTAATTATGATAAGCTCATTGATCAAGGTCAAGCGAATTTCGATTCCGATCTGTTTCGAGATATGATGAAGCAAATCAAATCGATGTATGATGAGGGCGTACTTAGTAATGATTTTACGTACGACTATACCAAAACCTTGTTCAACAATGCTAACCTTTTCGATCCAATAGGAGGTCTGTCCCAAGTCCTTGATCCAAAGCTTAAAATATATCAAAAGCCAACAGTAAATGGAAAATATAGCGGGACGTCATTTAAGTCATATTTCACTTTAGGTATTAACAGCAAATCTAAGGTTCAAGATGAAGCTTGGAACTTTATTAAGTTCATGCTTTCCGAGGAAATGCAATCTTCATCAGTCGTACAAGGGTTTGCGATGCATAAGGGAGCTGTGGAGAAACAGCTTAATGATGCTAAGCAGCAGGCAGTAGCGGGAACACTACCTCTTCTAGAACAGAAGTTTGATACTGAGACTGTAGAAAGCAAAATCCAAGAATTACATCAGCTTCTAGATGGTGCAAGCAGGAATTTATCTAGTGATCATAAGGTCGTTTCAATTGCAATTGAAGAGTTTGATTCATATATGAGTGGTCAGAAATCCGCTGAAGACGTCAGCAAGCTGATTCAAAACCGAGTCAACACTTACATTAACGAGTAAATAGGTCCTATTCGTAAGGCGTTTAATCATTTAACGGTGATTGAACGTCTTTTGTTTATTTTGCAGGAATCATCCCATTTGTCGTTGAATATATCCCGGTAACCGTATTGCGTATTCAAGATACGCAGCCACAGGAGGAGAACAACCTTGAAATCGACTACCGTTCAAAGCCTTACGGAAACGTTTAAGCTGGAAGTGCTCGCAGGTGCTAGCTGCATGGATCGTGAAATTACTCGTTCAAAGACGCATAGACCTGGACTGGAGTTCGTGGGTTACTTTGATTTTTTCCCAACGAAGCGGGTACAAATATTGGGCTGCAAGGAAATCAACTATCTGTTAACCCTAAGCGTTGAAGAGCGTAAGTTACATATTGGTAATATCGTCAAATATCATCCACCATGTTTTATTGTGACGACAGGTCAGCAGGAGATTCCCTATTTAACTCTTTTCTGCGAAGAAGAAGGTATCCCGCTGCTTCGGACGCAGGAAACGACGACAGAGATTATCGCAAAGATTGACACTTATCTGATGAAGGCGCTGGCGCCAGAGCTTTCAATTCATGGGGTATGTGTAAACGTGTCCGGCATAGGCGTTCTACTCAGGGGCAAGTCGGGGATTGGTAAAAGCGAAACCGCGCATACGCTCATTAGAAGAGGCCATCGGTTTGTAGCAGATGATATCGTGGTGCTGAAGAAGCTGGGACCAGCAACTCTTCTCGGCACACATAACGAGACGACCCGCGAGTTCCTAGCGCTGCGCAGTATCGGTCTGATTAACGTTGTGCGCCAGTACGGGCGTAGAGCCTTTCAGGATGAGACGCGAATTGTGCTCGATATCGAGTTGTCTCCTTGGCGAGAGAATTCCTTGAATAATGAGCTCGAACTTGAACCGAAGTTCACAGACTATCTTGGCGTCCAAATTCCGCATATTGAAATCCAGCTTCAGCCCGGCCGCGACGTAGCCGGCCTGATCGAGGCTGCCGCCAACAACTGGTATCTGAAGCAGCTTGGCTATAGCGCCGTAGAAGAGTTTATGCAGAGGATTGAAAACAAGCAATGAGGGGTGCTTATGAATTTGTGTATACGTAACAGACCGCAGAAGAGCTATGTGGTCTGTTTTTTTAACTAAATTTCACCTTTAATGCGTGATTGGCTGGGCATAGGCTATAAATGGTATAATTTCTAATAGGTATTTTGAGTGATCGTTACTAGGAGGTATTAATGATGAGTGATGAGCTATTGGGAAAATTGGATACTTGGCATGAAGAGGATGAATTTCAAGAAATCGTGGATGCAATAACGGAAATTCCTGAAGAGGAAAGAGATTATGTTCTAACTAGTCATTTGGGCAGAGCGCTTAATAATCTCGGGCAATATGAAGAAGCTTTAGAGCAGTATTTGAGCATTGAAGAAGAGGGTGAAGGTGACCCGCTTTGGCATTACCGTATCGGAGTTTCCTATTATTATCTGAAGCGGTACGACGAAGCTTTAAAAGCATTTACAATTGCAGACGAGCTAGAGCCTGATGATGAGGACACCTTGGAGTTTTTGGGATGGATCAAACGAAAATTGGCTAAGAAAGCTACGAAAAAGCCTGTGAATAAACCTGCAAAGAAGCCTGTAGTAGCGATCGACACCACCAACTTTTGGGATGACAGCGAGTATGCGTTCTCAGAATATATCTCTGAATCGCCTACAGATGCATTGATTGCTTCAGTAGAAGAAGAGCTGGTTTTTAAGCTGCCAAAATACTACGTTGAAATGATGAAGCTACATAATGGGGGAATTCCTCATAACACTCGGTACCCAATTCCGGGAACAGAAGAATTTATTACGATTTCAGGGATCCTTGGAATTGGACGAGATAAGAATAAGTCGCTGTGTGGAGCTTCAGGCAGCCGGACTGTGATTGAAAATGGACGTTATCCTGAGGTTGGTGTGGTGATTTGTGATTGTCCTTCTGAGAATGAAGTAATCATGCTGGATTACCGCGAGTTTGGAAATGATGGCGAACCCGAGGTTATCCATGTAGATCGAGATAACAAATACAAGATCACACGCTTGGCTGACAATTTTGAGTCCTTTATCGGTGGACTGGTGAAATAGTGGATTCGGCGATTTAGCTGAATGTGGAGCTGATAAATCAGCCAAATAAACGATCGAAAAAAACAGAGCAGCGGTTCTCCTATAATGGAGGCAGCTGCTCTGTTTTTTAATCTGCTCAATTGTCGCTATTAAACACCTTGGACTGAAGCACATCGAGTGCTCGGTTGATTTCTTCCAGTTCTTCAGTAGAAGAATCCTTGATCCGGTCCAGGAAACGTTCGCCGATCTGCCCAAAAGCTTTGTTCATCATCGCTTGTCCAGCGTCAGACAACCGAATCATTTGCTTACGCCGATCTTCTGCGACATCCAGCTTTTCGCAAAGATTCTTTTCTGTTAATTTCTTGAGCTCACGGCTCGTGTTCGGCATAGAGATATTCTTACAATCACTAATTTGACTGAGAGTAACAGGCTGGCTGACCGCAATATACTCCAGAATACTATATTGAACGGGCGTAATACCTTCCGGTCTAACATCTTTGGTTAAGTCGAATGTTACTTCATGGACTGCCGTCGTAAAGGTCACTAATTTATGAAAAAACGCTTCTTTGTCCATAACGATCACCTCTTAGTGTAAACTTTAACAAAATAATTATCATAATACAATTATCATTTGACAACTAAATAAAGGTTATGATACGATTTTGTTATCAAATGATAATTAAAGAGGTGGACCAATGAACGTTTTAGTCATCTATACTCATCCGAATCATAAAAGTTTAAGTTATGCTTTTCTCAATAAGGTCATTCAAGGAAGTAATGAAAATCGAAAGATCACGAACATCGAGGTGCTTGATCTATATGAGGAGCAATTTGATCCGGTGCTGGTCTTTAACGAAAATAAACGTAGAAGAGACATGCATATCGATCCCAAGTTTGAGAAGTATCGTGAGCAGATTCGTCAGGCCGACAAAATTGTGTTTGTGTATCCGATCTGGTGGGGCCGGCCTCCAGCCATGCTGCTCGGGTATATTGATCAAATGTTTGCCTCTAATTTTGCTTATAGAGAAAAGGGCGGCCTTATCCCCGAAGGGCTGCTGAAAGGGAAGTCCGTGGTTTGTATTTCCAGCATGAAGGGGCCAACCCTTTATCCTTTATATTGGTTAAACAATTCCCATAAGGTGCTGATGAGAAAAGCATTATTTCAATATTGCGGTATGAAAAAAGTGAAGTTTTTCGAGTTTGGGAATATGGAGAGTCCAAAAGGTAAACATGACAAAAAGCTAAATCAGGTCTATCAATATTTCAAAGCTGTGGCTAATTAATTCTCAAAGATAACGGATCGATGATTATTTGGACTCGTTATAAAGATAGGCAACATAATCCTGCAGCACTGAGGTATGGTCCATTTGTCGCAGCATAGTCCCGATATTCCCACGGTGATAGCTGCCATGGTTTACTACGTGGAAGATAGCACCGGAAATGGATGTCTCAAGTGATCCCATCGTTGGATGATCTAACACAACGGTGGGGTCCTTATCTATTTGACTAGCCAACACCATTTTATTTTTGCTGGTTAGCTCACGATAGAGGACATCCATTTCTTCAATATCTTTTATTGCTAACAAGGTCTCTAATTGGGCAGCTGATGCTTTAGCTTCATTCCTAGTTCGCCCTGAAATCAAGTCAAACCAAATATTCTCCACGACATAAATATGCGTCACAACCTTCGCTACCGAAGAAAAACCGCTCTGAATATCCTTATGGTATATGTCTTTAGGCAACTCCTTTAAGCGATGGATGATCGTTTGATTGGCCCATACATTGTAGTCATACATTTCTAACGTCGGATGTTTCTCCATGAGTTTCTCCCCCTAAGATTATAGATGCTTTAATTATACCCATTCCAAAAATGTTCGGTACAATTTAGAGATGTTTATTATAGGATCCTTTGTCCAAAGTAAACCAAAATACAGACGACAGCGATAAAGCAGAGGAGTAACCAATTCGCTAGCTTCATTCCCATCTAAACCGTACCTGCCTTGATCATTGTTAAATCCTCGCCGCTTACTTGTTTGATTAAGTTCATTACCTTAAAGGCTCCTCTGCCGTTCTCATAAGGCTTCATCTTATCTTTGTAAGTAGAGCGGTTCTCGTATAGCGTCATAATCGAATGAACAAAGGTTTGATTAGTCATCTCTTCTTCAAGTAACATTTCAGCGAGTCCAGTTTGTTGAAAATACTGCGCTTGGGCAAGTTGACCAGAGCGGCTCCCACCATTCGTGTGAGGAATTAATAACATTGGCCTTTGCATAGTAAGGAGCTCCATCATAGAGTTTGAGCCTGCACGAGATACGACAACATCAGCCATAGCTAATAAATGCGGCAATTCGCAGCTTGTAACGAATTCATACGATTTGTAGCCTGACATAGAGAGGTGATAATTAACCTTTCCCTCCCCGCAAATATGAACCACTTGAAATTTATCTATCAACTCGGAGAGTACATTTTTCACCATTTGGTTAATGCTATGTGCCCCTTGGCTTCCTCCCATAATGAGAAGAACAGGCTTAACAGAGGTAAATCCGCAAAAGGCAAAACCGCGTTGTTTATCAGCTAATTTGAATTGCTCCTTCAAGATCGGACCGACATGAACGGCTTTGAGGGAAGCAGATTTGGTTACAGTATCCAGAAAATTTGTACATAGATGTGTGGCAAACGGAAGCGAGATTTTATTTGCTAGTCCAAGATTTAGGTCTGGTTCATAAATAATGATAGGTACCTTGTTCAGTTTAGCCCCAATCACAACCGGTACAGAAACAAATCCGCCTTTTGAAAAAATCACACTTGGCTTGATGGTTCGTAGGAGTCGGTAAGATTGAGAGATGCCCTTCATGATTTTGAATATATCGGTCACATTCTTCCAATCGAAGTAGCGTCTCAATTTCCCTGTGGAAATGGGATGATAGGTTACCTCCTCCTTGTAGTCAGACAAAAGCTTGCGCTCAATCCCGTGTTCGGAGCCTATATAATGAACGTCCCAATCCTCTGCTAGACAGTTAGGAATCAACACCAGGTTCCCTGATACATGGCCTGCGGAGCCTCCACCTGTAAATACGATCGAGGTACTCATGCTAGAAACCCACCTTGTTGTAACATTTCTTTTATCGCAGGTTTGCTCATCAACACATGATTGGAATCATAGCTCTGGAAGTCCACAGGCGGGGAAGAGGCATAGGCTTCTTGTAAACCTTCTATAGGAAAAGGAGGGAGAATCACATAATAGTGATCATCCAGATGAATAGAAGAAGCACTCTCGAATTCCGAAATTAGGGCCTCACTTAAGCTTTCACCAGGACGTATCCCCGTTTCTTTGATTTGGATCGTGCTAGTTGATAAGTCGTCAATTAAGACTTGGGCAAGATCCTTAATGCTGCAAGCAGGCATTTTGGTCACAAAGACTTCTCCGCCTCTGCTTTCTTCTGTTGCTTTAAGGAGTAGGGTAATTGCATCATCTATGGTTAAGAAAAAACGAGTCATTCTAGCATCTGTAAGGGAAATGTCTACTCCATCCACAATATTTTGTTTGAAAATAGGCACCACGCTACCCGTTGAGCCAAGTACATTGCCACTTCTCACACATACAAACTGAGTTTTGGTTTGTCTGAGATTGGCATGGACCATTAGCTTTTCACCGAGTGATTTTGTCATTCCGTAGGTGCTCGATGGTTGAGCTGCTTTATCGGTTGAGACATAGACTACTTTTTTTACGCCATGTTTAATAGCGGCTTGAATCACATGCTGAGTTCCGAGTACGTTAGTCTTCATCGCACTGTCCGGTTGTTGTTCACAGATCGGGACATGCTTCAAGGCCGCTAAATGATAGATATAATCTACCTGATGGCAAGCTTGCATCAGTTCTTGCTTATCACGTATATCACCGATGATGAACGTTAGCTTTGGATTATGATGATATTCCTGTTGTAGTTCTACTTGCAGTGACTCATTGCGGGAAAATATTCTAATTTCTTTAGGGTCTCTTTCCAATAACCGTTTCACGAGTTGTCGTCCCCAAGATCCGGTTCCACCGGTAATTAATATGGTTGTATTTTGCACGGTTTGTTCCTCCTATGATCTTAGCTACACAATAATCATAGTGTTCATATGTTACGTGAATATGGCAAAGCGAAAGCTCTCAAAATCAAAAAAAGGTTAAAGAACCCTTATAACAGGTCCCTTAACCCTTCATTTAACTTCTAATAGCCATCGGTTTGTTTACCGGATTGCTCCGCAATTTCCGCGCCCTCTCGATTCTCTGAAGTACCTAGATGCTTGTGGTCGGCTTTGGCTTGAGCAAGACCTTCAGCCACTCGGCGACCGTAGTCTGGATCAGCTTTTGTAAAATGTTCAATCATATTGGTTTGAATCACAGGCGCACATATTTTTAGGGCATCGACCAGGTTATGAATCAATTCATCCCGTTCCCAATCCTCGAACTTGCGATAGGTATCACCAGCTTGCCCGAAGTCATTTGTCCGACTAATTTTGTCGCGAACTAGTCGATCATTATACATCGGTTGATGTTCTTTGCCAGAGGGAGCGGCCTCCTTTAACCCGCCAAGCGAGGAAGGTTCGTAATTCACATGTGGGTTTTGCTCAGGAGCCTTATCCACATGATAAGTCATTTGCCCATCCCGCTGATTCGTCGCTACCCTTGTCTTTGGAGCATTGATCGGTAATTGAATGTAGTTGGCGCCCACCCGGTGCCGCTGAGTATCCGAATAGGAGAACGTCCGGCCTTGCAGCAGCTTGTCATCCGAGAAATCCAGACCGTCTACTAGAACTCCAGTCCCGAAAGCGACCTGTTCGACCTCGACAAAATAATTGTCTGGGTTTCGATCTAGAACCATCTTCCCTACAGGTAAAAATGGAAAACGTTCATGATCCCAAAGCTTAGTAGGATCGAGTGGATCAAAATCGAGCTCAGGATGCTCATCGTCACTTAGGATTTGCACACAAAGCTCCCATTCAGGGTAATCCTTACGCGCAATAGCCTCATATAGATCCTGCGTAGCATGGCTGACGTTTTTGGCTTGTATATCCTCAGCGGCTTGCTGAGTTAGATTCTTGATGCCATGTTTCAGCGGCTCCCAATGGTATTTGATTAAGACGGCTTCGCCGTTTTCATTCACCCATTTATAGGTATTAACACCAGACCCCTGCATCTGCCGATAGTTGGCTGGAATCCCCCAAGGAGAGAACAGGAATGTAATCATATGAGTAGCTTCAGGAGAGTTCGATACAAAATCAAACATCCGCTCCGGGTTTTGCAGATTGGTCACGGGATCTGGCTTGAAAGCATGAACCATGTCAGGAAATTTCAGCGGATCACGGATAAAGAAAATCTTCAGATTGTTGCCGACCAAGTCCCAGTTGCCATCCTCTGTATAGAACTTTGTGGCGAAGCCACGTGGATCACGAAAGGTCTCCGGAGAGTACACGCCATGAACCACTGTTGAAAACCTTACGAATACAGGTGTTTTTTTGCCTGCTTCTTGAAAAAGCTTAGCACGCGTATACTTCGAGACGGGTTCATCGCCTACTTTTCCATAAGCTTCAAAATACCCGTGGGCTCCTGCACCCCTAGCATGCACCACACGTTCCGGAATACGCTCTCGATCAAAATGAGATATTTTCTCGATAAAGTGGTAGTTTTCGAGCGTCGAGGGCCCCCGATTTCCTACCGTTCGTATATTTTGATTATCTGTAATTGGATGACCTTGTCGATCCGTTAAAATCATATCTTCTTTTTCCTTATCCATATGGCAAAGCTCCACCTCTTTTCAGATATGAATAGTATTTTCTACCAGAATTCTGAAAAGTATGCGAAACCCACTGACAAGAGATGTTATGAAAGTTACAATTTTTATTGGCATTTGAAATAATGACTGTTATATTTGAAAATACTATGTGTTATAAGCTTAGCAACTTGGTATCGACAGAATGGAGAGGCGGAATTACATGCAACAATTTTTAGATAGTATGATTAGCGTAACAAATGATTTTTTGTGGTCGAAAATATTGGTGATCCTTCTTATTGCTTGTGGACTTTATTTCACCGTAAGATCGAAATTTGTACAGTTTGGTATGTTCAAAGAAATGTTTCGGGTTCTTAAAGGATCCAATGAAAGGTCAAAAGATAGTATTTCATCCTTCCAGGCCTTCTGCATTAGTATGGCGGCGAGGGTAGGGACAGGTAATATAACGGGAATCGCAATTGCTATTGCCATAGGTGGCCCAGGGGCTATTTTCTGGATGTGGGTGATTGCCATTATTGGATCAGCGTCCGGTTTTATAGAAAGCACTTTGGCACAGGTATATAAAGTGAAGGATAAGACCGGATTTCGCGGTGGGCCTGCCTATTATATGGAGAAAGGCCTGAACAAGCGCTGGATGGGTGCGATATTCGCGGTTCTGATTACATTATCCTTCGGGCTTGTATTTAACGCGGTCCAATCGAATACGGTCACAGTGGCCTTTGAGAATTCATTTGGCACCAATCGGGCCATTCTTGGGCTTGTAATGGCTGCTGCCTTTGCACTGGTTATCTTTGGCGGTGTTAAGCGTATCGCAAGAATGTCCGAATATATTGTAGTGGTAATGGCAGGAATCTACATTGGGGCTGCTCTTATTATTATGCTGATTAATATTACAGAACTCCCAGGAGTTTTCGCACTCATTGTGAAAAGTGCCTTCGGATTTGAACAAGTCGCTGGTGGCTCTCTTGGTGCAGTAATTCTACAGGGTGTGAAGCGTGGTTTGTTCTCTAACGAAGCGGGTATGGGTAGTGCGCCTAATGCTGCGGCAACGGCAACTACGAGTCATCCGGTGAAACAAGGGCTAATGCAAGCGCTAGGCGTACTCACAGATACGTTACTTATTTGTTCGAGTACGGCGTTCATTATCTTGTTGTCTGATGCCTATAAGCAGCCAGGGCTGGACGGAATCAAGCTGACACAAGCCGCATTAAGCGAGCATATTGGTTCGTGGGCATCCGGATCACTAGCGATTATGATTTTTTTGTTTGCTTTCAGCACGTTAATTGGAAATTATTATTACGGTGAAACCAATATAGAATTTTTGAATTCCAACAAAAAGGTATTACTATTCTATAGATACAGTGTTTTGGCGATGATTATTTTTGGTTCCGTAGCAAAGGTTCAATTGGTATGGGATTTGGCCGACTTATTTATGGGCTTCATGGTTATCGTGAATTTGATTGCCATCCTGCTATTATCTAAAGTGGCCTTTGCCGCCTTGAAGGATTATAAAAAGCAGAAACGTGAAGGGAAGGATCCTGTTTTCTATAAAGACAGCATTCCGGGGCTCGAGAACGTTGATGGTTGGGACAATTCTTCAGATATAAAAAGATAGAAATGTATTTGAAGGGCTCAGGAGACTGAGCTCTTTTTGCTGTCAAATTAGAAAAACGAGCCTTTAGAATCGCTTCTAAGGCTCGTTTTGCGTACAGTATTTTAAATTAGTCCTGCTTAATATAGTTTATCCTGCAGCCCAAACATCTAATTCGATTTTCAATTCAGGTAAACCTAATCCTTTAACATAAGCAATGGTCATTGAAGGAGGCGTCATCCCGAATACTTTATTCCAAATTCCATAGAAATGATCCCAATCAATTTCTTCTGTGGCCCAAATGTTGATTTTGATTACGTTATCGGGAGTCAACTTTTGAGAAGAGAGGACTTCTACAATATTACTCATCGTATTTGTTACTTGTTGATTAAAATCTGTAGGGATATTACTGTTTTGATCGATTCCAATTTGACCAGAAAATACATACATTTCAGCGTTTCTGCTTATTTTTGTTACATGACTGTAGTTACCAACGGGTTTCGCAATATTTTCTGGATTATATCTTGTGATCACATGATTATTTAAATTCATTTTTATGAAGTCTCCTTTAAATAGAAGATACATAACGATAGCTAGGTTATATATCTCCACTGTTTTTTAGTTTTAATTTTTGACAGACTTATCCTATCAATCATTAATTCTAGAAAAAAACAGCAGTAGAATACCCAATACCAAAAGATAAATATTTTAGGGATCTCTTTTTCATCAGGTATTCCTCCTTCATATTTAAAGTAAGATAACTTCATCAGAATGATAACATTAATCCATGTGTGACGGCAACTTTGCCTCCTCCGGCACAACATGACTAGGGTCTTTTTTACTGTATTTTATGAAAACTTCAATGCTTTTTTTGAAAAAAGCAAAAAACACTTACATTAACGGATATTATGTTGTTATAATTACAAACAGACCGGTTGGTATGTTAGGGGGGATACGTAATTATGGATACAAAATCACTAATGATTGAGAAGGCGACACTCCTTTTTCAACAAAAAGGTTACAAGAGTGTAGGCGTTAGTGAAATTTTAAAAGCTTGTGATGTTACCAAAGGAGCACTCTATCATCATTTTCCAAATGGAAAAGAAGAGCTATTAATTGCTTGTCTAAAGAGCCTAAAGGAAGCAATCACAATAGATATGGAGGACATTTTCAAAAAGCATTCTTCTACGCAAGAGGCCACGCAATTCATGCTTAATAAGTTAATTCACAACTTGGAAACCGAGGGCAAGCTTACAGGCTATACATTTAGCAGTATTGTCAGTGAAATGGCTACGGTCAGTGAGCCTGTCCGCCAAGCATGTAACTCACTTTATGAGAACATTCAGGCTATTTACTACACGAAGCTTGCAACTGAAGGCTTCTCGAATGAACTAGCTTCTGATATTGCTTTATTAATGACAACCTCGATTGAGGGTGCGATCATGCTGTGTCAAACGCAGCGATCTACCGCACCTTTAAAGACTATTGCGAAACTATTACCGACAATTTTGAAAGGAAGAACATCATGAATCTAGAAACAAGATTACCGAGAAACGGTAAAGAGGGCGCATTATACGGTGCAATTATTTGTACACTAACCGTTCTGTTTATGTCTTCATTAAATATCATTTTAGCGGATGGAGAATTCAATGGGGAAGTTGCCTTATCGATCCTTAAGGTGTTTCCGATCATTTGGGTCATTGTTATGATTTTAGAGCCTGTTGTTATTGGGCGTATCGCAGAAAAGCTGACAGCTAAATTCACACAACCTAGCGATAGCTTCAACGCCAAAATTCTGTTTCGCATTCTTTTCACCGTACTAGGAATGTCATTTGTGATGACCTTTATTGGAGACATTATCGGAAACGGATTAAGTTCTGAAACGTTCAATCACTTCTTAGCGAATTGGCCAAGAAATTTCCTAATCGTACTGATCGCTGAAAGTATAGTGATCCAACCTTTTGCACGATTTGTGATGGTAAAGCTACATGCTTCTCAGGATAAAAAGAATTCCAGCGCCGCTGGTATAACTGTAAATGGATTATCGGAACAAAACTCATAACATAACTATGCTCTCAGGCGAAGCGTTTCGTTTGAGAGCTTTTCTATTACCGTATATAATGATATTTTAGTTGAATCATTGAAACCCTCCTATATAACAAAGAAAACTTAACAATGAAAGGTAATATTGAACATGATGATCTATAGTCGTCTTGCCATAATGATGCCCCCATTTCCCTAGCTAGGCTCATATTCTTGTTGCTGTTCGAGGATATAAGCTTGTAGGAGGGCGAATTTAATATGAAAAAATATGCAGCACCATCTTTACTGCTAATGATTGTTCTTGTGGCTTTTCCGCAAATTAGTGAGACGATCTACACTCCATCGTTGCCGGATATTGCGGTAGCACTTGGGGTCTCTAATAGTTCTGTACAGTTAACATTAAGTATATATTTTATCGGATTTGCTTTAGGTGTTTTGTGTTGGGGTTGGCTCTCTGATTTCATCGGACGGAGACCTGCCATGCTAGGTGGCCTCATTGTATATGGTATTGGAAGCTTGATGTGTTTTTACTCGGAATCCATTACTCTACTTCTGGTCAGCCGTTTCATTCAAGCATTTGGAGCAGCAACTGGCTCTATCATTACGCAAACCATTCTTCGGGAGAGTGTATCCGGGAATAAGCGGCATGCCATGTTTGCCCAAATCTCGGCGGTGATCGCTTTTACTCCAGCAGTAGGGCCGCTTATTGGCGGATGGGTGGATCAAGCTTTTGGTTTTCGAGCGGTTTTCTTTACATTAGTGATGATGAGTGTGTTGTTATTTGTGTATGCTTTTTGGAAGCTGCCAGAAACGACTGATGTTTCCGTGAGAAAAAAGGTGGCTATTCTACCTATCGTTAAAAGAATGCTCTCATTGCCACGTGTACTAGTGTTTGGGTTACTGATCGGGGGCATCAATGGAGTTTTATTTAGCTACTATGCGGAAGCACCCTTTATATTTATTGAACACTTTAACATTTCACCGGGAGTATATGGTTTTCTAGGCATTGTTGTGGCTTTGGCATCGATAGTGGGAGCAATGATGTCCAAGAGATTATTGAGTCTCTATGCCGCAGAAAAAATAATTCACATCGGCTGTTTAGTGATGACCAGTGGGGCTTTGCTATTAACAATCGTAAGCAGCCTTGTCTCGTTGCCGAATATGATGTTGATGGTATGCATTCTAATAACCCTTTTTGTCATGTTAATGGGGGCCGGTATCGCTTTACCTAATTGTCTAAGTCTTGCGCTTGTCAATTTTCAGGATGTTGTGGGAACAGCAGGTGCGATCTTCAGTTTGGGATATTACTTATTAGTTAGTTTGGCGACATGGGGAATGAGCGCCCTGCATAATGGTTCATTACTGACGATGCCCATCTATTTCTTAGGGATTAGCGGCGGAATGTGGTTATTAAGTAAAAAGTTTATTGTATCGGAATAGAATTTACTTCTTAGTTATTTGATTAGAAGGAGATATGGAACGGGGTATCCATAAATGAATGGCAGTCTGGAACTTTTTGAGTTCCGGACTGCTTTTTATTTGTTAGTCTACTTCCGGCACAATGACTTGGATATGACGAGGGAGAACACTTAGCGTAATTGGTAAAATCGGACCTTCTTCACCATCCACATTGGTTTTTACGGCTTCTGGAGAGCTCACAGTCACATTTTGGGCAGTGAAATAGACAACGTCTTTATGATCCTTAAGGCTGCCAAGTAGTAAAGAAATACTGGCTGTAATGGTATTGAGTATACTGAGGTCTTGAATAATAAAACAGTGAAGCAGACCATCGTCAACCGCAGCATCAGGTATCAGATTCTCGAATCCGCCAACGGAGTTGGTTAACACGGCGAGAAAAAGCGGGGAATCGCCTTGCCATGTCTTCTCGTCATAATGAATGACAAGAGGGTGGGGGGAAGTGCTTGTAAGTTGTTTTAGGCCTTCTTTCAAATATGCCAAAGAGCCGAGCTTGGTTTTCTCTTCGATTGAAACGGAGGATAAAGATCCGGCGATTGAACCTACAGCAACAACATTTCCGAATAAGCGGTCATTCAAGCAACCAATATCTACTGTCTTTACGTTAGAGGAAGCAAGGGTTTGAATGGCTATTTCGGGATTCAATGGAATCTGTAACGCGCGGGCAAAATCATTAACCGTTCCTAAAGGGACTACACCTAACTTTGGGTGTTGTTTCTGATTCATAAGACCATTAATGGTCTCGTGAAGCGTGCCATCTCCGCCAATGGAGACGACTAGATCGTAACACTCCTCACAGGCAGTGATACAATAACGAGTTGCATCTAGTTCTTTTGCCGTCTCCTTAATCGTAACCAAGTAGCCTTGATCAGCTAGAACTCTTTCTGCATATCTGACATATTCGCCAGCTTCTTCTTTACCAGATGAGGGGTTAATAATAATCATAGCTTGCCGCATAGGGATTATCCTCTCTTGTTCAATCTAATAGCCTATTAGATGATTACCCCAAAGTGGTATAGCAGAAATCATAACAACCTAAAAAAAGGTGAGCAAGAACGACCTAAGTCGTCTTACTCACCTCTTTTATGTTTGTTAATAGACCTTGTCACCATTAAAAATGGAATTCTTAACGATAACATAGTCGACTTTACGAATAGCTTCTAATTTATTGCCTCCAGCATAAGAAATCGAGGACTGAAGATCTTGCTCCATCTCTCTCAACGTTTCTGCTAAAGCGCCTTTGTGCTCGACAACAATTTTTTTGCCCTCAACATTCTTCTTTTCACCTTTTTGGTATTCAGAAGCGGAGCCGAAGTACTCTTTATACAGCTTTCCATCGATCTCGATGGTATCACCAGGAGATTCTTCATGCCCAGCAAATAGGGAACCGATCATGACCATGGAAGCACCAAATCTAATGGACTTGGCGATATCTCCATGTGTCCGAATGCCTCCGTCAGCGATAATAGGCTTACTTGCAGCCTTGGCACACAAGCGTAGTGCGGCTAATTGCCAGCCACCTGTTCCGAATCCTGTCTTAATCTTCGTGATACATACTTTCCCTGGTCCAATTCCCACTTTAGTAGCGTCGGCCCCAGCGTTCTCTAATTCTCTAACGCCTTCAGGAGTTCCCACGTTTCCAGCAATAACGAAACTAGCAGGTAGATATTGTTTAATATGTTTGATCATTCGAATGACAGCCTCGGAATGACCATGTGCAATATCGATCGTAATGAATTCCGGAATCAACTGTTCGTTAGCTAATTGTTCAACGAAATCGTATTCTTCTTCTTTGACTCCGACACTAATGGATGCGATTAATCCGCGGGTGTGCATGTCCTTGATGAAAGACGTACGCTTCTCCGGCTCAAAACGATGCATAATGTAGAAGTAGCCATTTTGGGCTAAGAAGCTGGCGATCTTCTCATCTATGATGGTTTGCATATTTGCAGGTACCACAGGTAATTTAAAAGTATGACCACCTAAGGTGACTGTTGTATCACACTCAGAACGGCTATTTACGATACATTTTGCAGGAATTAACTGAATATCTTCATAATCGAATACTTTTTTCATTATATACACCTCTAAATGCGAACATTATAGTATTTTGGTTTGATTATTGTTCGTCCACTTTGTAATGTACAGCATTCCGAACAAGAAGTCAAAATTCTAGTACATTATGGTGTAAATTGGACTTAATTATACGACGATTTGGTGTACGGCTTATGACTCTCATATAGTGAACTGAATGTAGGGACAAGAGTATGTATAGATATTAACAAAAGGCCATCCCTATAAGGGATGACCTTTCTTAATTACATTTGAAAAAGCTTGTAAGCAATATACGCTGCAACGACCCAAATGATAATCGCAGAGATCTTATTAATGATCAGCATGATTTTGCCGCTTGAATCTATTTGTCCTACGGTCTTTCCTGCTACAGCAAGCCCAAAGAACCAAATCCAAGAAACAAGGATAGTCGAAACGGCGAATGTAACTTTGTCTATGCCAGTGTAACTAAGGGAGCTGGTGCCGATAACCCCAATTGTATCCATGATCGCGTGTGGATTTAATAAAGAAACGGACATCGCAAATAAGATCTGTTTTTTTGAAGATAGAGGTGCTGCGTCTTGGGATGAAGAGGTAGGTGTGCTTCTCCAGATGGACCATCCCATATACAAAAGGAATACAAGTCCCACAGCAAATAAAGCGGTCTGCAGAACAGGGATGGCAAACACAAGAACGGAAACACCTAACACGGCTAATAAAATAAGAAGGGTGTCACATAAAGCGGCCGTAATAATAACTGGGATGGCTTTTTTAAACTGTGGCTGTGAGGCACCTTGGTTAAATACAAAAACATTTTGTGCGCCAAGTGGAAGAATTAATCCAAAGGCTAAGGCGATCCCGTGAAGTAGTGCGGCTAACATAGTTGTGTCCTCCGGTGATGAGTAATGCGTTATAAAATTTGCTTTTGAATATGGTGCTCCATATGTTCTAGATAGTCTTGAATCAACCATTCAGGACGTATGGATGCTCCTCATATTGAATTTTGATGAATCGTTCAAGATTATTGATCGCGGAGTCACATAGATGTCCTAATATTTCTTTTCGTGACCATTTATGCGGCTGGGGGCGCTCTGTCACTTCTGTTTCTGACATAAGTCTGATTTCTTGAGGTAATTTAATGAGCCATTTGTTTAATTGATCCATTACATTTTGTATCTGGATATTCTCGCCCATTGGTTATCGACCCCTTCATCCATAATTTCTGGCTAAACAATATGTACTATCATACAATTTATGCCTTTATAAAAAAAGATGATTAATATAATCTTGTTGTCCCTAAAAAAAGGTAGTAAAGTAACATGATACATACTATTTATGGAAAGAAAGGTTGATATTTTTTGAAAAAAGGAATATTTACAGGTCTTCTTGCGCTCTTGCTGATTACCGCCAGTACGCTATCTTTTAATGTTGTAGAGGCCGCTGGAACAGTAACGAAATTACCTAGCCCCCAATGGAGTCAGCTGAATGTTGTGGGAGCATTAGAAAGTATAGAAGGGGGTCCCGTGGAGGTTCCATCATTAAATACAGTGTATCTCCACACTAAGGAAGAGCATGCTACCCAAACTAAGGTATGGTTGGTTGATACGCTGAAATCTTATGATACACAGACAGGGAAGCTAAAGTGGTCAGTTAATTTTGCAGACCCGGGCACAGCGATGTTTCGTGAATCGAAAGATTATTTAGTGGCGCCAGATGGAACGGTATACATAACCTTTACAGATAATCTTTCATCTGACGCAACTCAGATCTATGCGGTGGGACCAGACGGAAAACGGAAATGGAAAGTGAATTTGTCTCAGACAGAGGGATACTTATATAGACTTGATAACGGGAGTTTAGTCTTTGCATCCCAAGGTAATTTTGATAACAATGGGAATTATAACGGGTCACTAACTTTAATTAATAAAAGTGGTACCAAAGTAAAAAATATTTCTTATAAAGGAACGGTATTGGCGCAAGGAAATCGTGTCTTAATTCAAACGAATTACGGTGGTGGGAAAGGCTCACGTATCCAGGCACTCGATTCTTCCTTAAATTCAGTGTTTACATATCAAATGCCAGCCGATTCGTACACTGAAGTGTCTTACAATCAGGTGCTTTCCGATGGAACAGTACTAATCCGTACTAATATACCAAAGACAGGGAATCGGTTATTCGGGTTCAACTCTAAAGGTAATCTACTGTGGGGAAGAGATATCGCAGGTGATGCTGTCGTATCCTCACTTGGTGAAGTTTATGGGGTTTATGCCAATGGCAAGCTGTCTCTATATAATGTCAAAGGATTGGTTAAGTCGGTAGCGCTTAAAGATGAGACGGAATTTTTTGTATCGTTGGACCGATTACAGGATGGTAATATTGAGCTTGGCTTCCCGGGTTCCGCCACATATGTTTTAAATCCTAAAACGCTCGCAGTAGATTATACTTTTAAGCTGAAGGATGATTTTAATTTCAACTATGTAGGCAATGGCGTGGGGTATGTAATGACAGACAATGGATTTTCACGAATTAAGTTTTAATTCCAGAAATCGATTAGGATTGATCAAGGGATGCTGCCCCTAAAGGGATGGTATCTTTTTTTCTATTCTGTAATTACACCCCTAGCATAAATGTCATCCCATCTCATGACCTTTTGTAACTAGTAAGGCCTCAGGGGGTTACACTATAATAAGGGTCTAGTCAGCAGAATTTATAGGGGGCAATGTCTTGTTTAATCTGGTCAAACAGTGGTTCTGGTACGATTGGCTCGTCCTCCTGTTTCGGATTTGTTTTTCTACTTCTTTTATAGTTACGATGTGTTACCTCTCGGAGGACTTTACGATTCCTTTCTGGATCGTGTTTGTTTGGGGTGTGATCTCTTTTTCAGTGCCTTGGTTTTGTTTGCAGCTGCATTATAAGTATTATCTGATGGCGGAGATCCTTCTTTCAGGTGGTCTATGCTTATATTTGGCTGCTCTGTTTCCTGATTCGTATGTAACTTTTCTGCCAATTGCTTTTATGATTGCCAGCAATAGTGCACAGAAGTCCTATCGTTGGTCAGCTCCGATCACGGTGATCTTGATTCCAATAATGTTATCTAAATTGTCACAACAAATGGATGCTATATCGATGATTGTGAACTTTGGCTTGGTGTATACGATTGGCTTCGCTTTTCACTTGCTGGTGGTGAATCATAAGCAAAACGGGATTATTAAGAACCAGAATGCTGTCCTGGAGCAGTATATCTCACAAGTCGAGCGTATGACCCTTCTGGAGGAAAGAGATCGATTATCCAAAGATTTGCATGACACTGTAGGGCATTCTTATACTTCAATTCTTATGGGGCTGGAGACTTTACGTACGGAGGTGAATACCTCTGAAGGAGAGCAAAAGATAGATTCCTTATTAAAGCTAACTCGCAATGGCTTGGATGATGTGCGTAAATATTTGCACCATGTGGGCTCTTCGCAGGATTCATTGACGCTTATGCAGTCCCTGCAGAAATTAGTGGATGATTTCCAGACCTTTTCGAAGGTTAAGGTTCGTCTAAGAACGTTCGGAGAGGCTTATACAATATCCAAGCAGGCTAAAATGACCTTATATAGATGTTTGCAAGAGTCGATAACCAACGCTGTTCGTCATGGTCAAGCCAGTGAAATTGTCATCACCCTGCATTACGAGGAGAAGTTAATTCGACTGGAAGTGCAGGATAATGGATTAGGCACTGAAGATTTAAAAGCAGGATTTGGTGTGAACGCGATGAAGGAACGTGCTTCCAACCTGCAAGGCCAAGTGTATCTCTACTCTAAGCCAGGGGAAGGAACCTTAGTGACCTGTAGTTTACCAAGGCTTGAAGAGATACAGGAGGAAATGATTCGCTTATTGCTGGTCGATGATCAACCTTATATTCGGGATAGTCTGCGAATTATTTTAGAGCAGCAGCCCGATTTTGAGATCATTGGGTTAGCTGAGAATGGTGAACAAGCAGTAGGCTTCTGTGAGCAGGAACAGCCTCATGTGGTGCTGATGGACTTAAATATGCCTGACATGGACGGTGCGGAAGCAACGAAGCTTATTAAGCAAAAGTGGCCAGGGGTACGAGTGCTGATCCTGACTACTTTTCAAGAAACGGATTTGGCAGTCGAAGCACTGCAAAACGGGGCAGATGGCTACTTGTTAAAGTCTACTGAACCGCAGGAGCTATTCGAAGGGATACGTCTCGTACATCGGGGTGTGAAGATGATAACACCAGCTATTACGAATGTATTAATTGATCATTATGAGATGCATCCAACTTCTGAAGCGCAGACTGAGCAGAGTAATGAGTATGGGCTGACCCCGCGCGAGCTGGAAATTCTAGAATGCCTGTCAAAGGGCATGCGTTATAAATCCATTGCAGCTAAATTGTATTTGTCTGATGGAACGGTGAGAAATTACGCTTCTACCATCTATGCTAAGCTGGGTGTACGGAATCGCGAAGAGGCTGTTGAGAAAGCCTTTGGCACATTGGAATAACTAAAACCGAATGATCTGAAATTGTAGAGCGAGCACCTTGTTGTCTATTTTCCCTTGTGGGAGTAGGCGAAAGGTGCTTTTTTGTATGAAATAACTGTCATATGACATTATGGCACTGGTCGATTTTACATCAGGAGCTCTAACATAGGATTTACAAAGATGAACAAATTTTTAGTGCAGAGAGGAAGAGGAGAATATGAGTCAAATGATCCGGAAGCATGTGAGGAATTTCTGTTTCTTATTAATTACTTTTGCCACAGGGCTATTTTACTTTTGCTTTTATTTGGTAGGCATCACTTTTGGGGTCGCAATGTCCTTCACCATAGTAGGGATTCCGATCCTTTATTATGTTTTGCGTTCTACCGAAACCTTTTTACAACATGAGCGAATTCGAACGAAAGTCTATACGGATATCTCCGTTCGGACGCTTCCAACTCGATCTCAAGAACAAGGAAACATATGGGAAAAGGTTAAGGCGGAGTTGTCCGATGAGCATAACTGGAGAGCAATTATAGGGTTGATGCTGCAATTTGGAATTGGAATGCTCAGTCTCATATGTGCAACTCTTTTTTATTTGTCCCCTGTTATTCTCTTGTTGTCACCTATCTTGTATTTCATCGATATCTCTTCTATATCGTTATTCGGGATTGAAAATAAAACACTCAACACCTCACTTCTGTTCATGCTGTTAGGCGCGGTATCTCTTTGGATAGGTGCTTATCTTGGCAACAGTTTAGTAAAGATGATCGGCAGGTATACGCGGCGTTTAGTGAAAGATTTTGCTAGAAGATAAACTTTTACACGAAAGAAGGAAGATTAATGGTAGCCTCAGTTTCATTTATAAAATTATTCTCGCAATCTCTTTGGATGATGTGGGAGAATCTATTTGCTATTGTCACCAAATTCCGCAGCCAGTCTGTGTGGAGATACGGGATATGTAAATTGGTCGTGTTAAAGTATCACGGTGAAAGTGTAGTCTGCCAAGATGGACATCAGATTCATCCCGGAGATTGGGTGGGTGAACTTCATCTGGATAATCGTCAGGTAGTGCAGCTTACGCGTACCCTAGGCGCTGATCGGGCTGGAATTCGAACTGCACGTATGCTTCGCGAGGCCATGAAGGAGATTAGTCGTGAACTAGATAGCAATCCAGAACTAAGCAAAGTGCAGGCGCTAACGGGGATTACGCTACTTCACCGGGGGATCATTCATGGAATAGGGTTTGAGCAGCATCCTATCAAGTCCAAATGGCAGCGGCGATGGTTCGGAATCTATCTTCGGTTCTTACTTCGGATGCTGCATCCGGAGGGGAAACATCGCGTTGAGGACAGCACGGAGAAGTTGTCTCCTAAGATGCTCGTGCTTAGTAAGCAGTCTTTGAAAGCGCGGTTTGCTCCTCGAAGGAAAGAGGCGGTTTCCTAATGTGGACGCTCCTTATTTTAGCTATAGATGCGATTATTCTTTATATGATTGTTCCGTTTGTGATTACTCGAATATTGGGATGGGGTGTTGTATCCAGAGGAAATGCCGCGAAGGAAGTTGCCTTTACTTTCGATGACGGACCAGATCCATGCTATACCCCTGAATTATTGGACTTGCTGCATGAACATGACGTTAAAGCAACTTTTTTCGTATTAGGCAAAAGGGCTGAGCAATTCCCGGATTTAATCCAGCGAATGCACCGTGAAGGACATCAGATCGGCATTCATAATTATACACATACGCCTAACTGGATTTACTCTCCATGGACGAATAGACGGAAGCAAGTAGATCGAACAGCTGATATTGTCGAGCGGATTACAGGAGAGCGGCCTATCTTGTATCGACCACCATGGGGGCTCCTTAATTTAGGCGATCTTGTCTTTCTTAGACGTTCTTATCGGGTAGTGTTGTGGTCTGTAATGGTGGGAGACTGGAAGGCGTCTGTTAGCGCAGCCCAAATAAAGCATGACTTATTGAAAAAGATAAAACCCGGTTCTATCATCGTTCTGCACGACAATGGTGATACACCGGGGGCAGATCGAGAAGCACCGCTGAACATGATTACCGGACTGGAAGAGGTCTTAAAGGAGATTTCTAGAAGGGGGCTGAAGAGCCAGCGAGTGGATGAGCTACTGAACAAGGAAGCTAGTCGCATTGGAGAAGCTAGGTCCTGCGTCAAACATCACGGTCAGATTAATCTTTAGCTATGGATGACATGATGTCACTAGATTGGAAGGGAATTCAGACATTGAAGAAGAAAACCGTTCGAACCATCGTTATGACCGTTTCTGTAGTATACATGGTGTTGATTTTTGCAGGTCTATGTATGTACACATTTTCTAAGTTTAATGAAATTCTCAGTCATGAAGTTGAACAAAAGCTTAACTATAAGGTGGAGCTTACTTCTACTAAACTGAATAGTCGATTGTCGAATGATTTTCAGAAGAGCTTGGCTGAAATGAGTGAGGAGGATGCAGGTTATTATTTTGTCATAGATAAAGCTGGTCGATATGTAGCAAGCCAGAACCCTAAGCACGATATAGGTAAAGCTATATTTGATGAACCGGACATACAGTTGCAGAAGGTTGGTCAGGTCATAGCACAATCTACGGGAACTAGTGGTACGGAGGACTCGAAGAATGTTTATGCTTTTACAAGGATCGGCGATACAGATTACAAGCTAGTGCTGGTGATGCCTGTAGAACAGATCTTGGAGCCAATGATGAACAACCAATATTTAATTATTGGCGGTTTTGTTATCGCTTTGATTATTTTTATTGTCTTACTCTTCATTATCTTAACCCGACTTATTGTACGACCGCTGCGAAGAATCAATGAGCATGTAATGGAGCTTGTTGAACACGGAGGCGATCTGACTAAGAAGCTGGACATGAAGCGTAATGATGAGATTGGGATGTTGGCGTATTCCATGAATCAGTTTCTGGATAACATTCGGGCCATCGTCGGGAATGTCACTTCACAGGCCAATCATCTGAATGAAAATGCAGAAATACTTCAAGTTTCAGCAGAGCAGACAAATGAGACATCCAAGCAAATTACCACGATTATTACGGATATGGCTGTGAGGTCGACGGAGCAAGCAGAACATGTGCGGCAAGTACTCACGATGATGGAACGGACAGGGGAAATCTCTGAGGAAATTATTCAGGAAACGGTAAAGACAGTTCACGATTCCAATCATTTAATAAAAGCGGTGCAAACTGGCCAGAGTGCAAACCGGGCATCTGTAGATCACTTGGAAACTATGGTTAGTTCCATTGAGCGTTCAACAGAAACCATTGCACAGCTGAACAGCCGATCCAGCCAAATCGGTGAGATCATTAACGTGATTTCCGAATTGGCTAGTCAGACGAATCTACTCGCGCTAAATGCAGCCATTGAAGCGGCCCGCGCTGGAGAGCAAGGGAAAGGTTTTGCAGTAGTTGCAGGAGAGATCCGTAAGCTTGCTGAAGGTTCCGAAAGAGCAGCCGAGCAGATTGCCGAGCTTGTTGGCGCAATTCAAGCGGATACGAATGCAGCGGTCAAAACGATGGAATCGAGTCAACAAGTGGTCAATCAACAGAATGATTTAGTATTACAAGGGCAACAATCTCTGGAGGAAATCGTTCAGAAGGTTGATCTAACAACCCAAAGCACGCTGCGAATTCAAGGCATATTTGGTGAGCTGTCTACAATGTCACATCAATCATTGAAGGCTCTAGTGCAATCTTCGCAACTCATTGATCAGTCGGCATCGTCCTCACAGGAAGTAGCGGCTTCCACGGAGGAGCAACTTGCGACTATCGATGAGATGACGACCAAACTTAGAGAACTCAGCGAGTTATCTGTATTTTTAAAGTTAGAAGTTGGGATATTTACGATATAGTCTTATGCTAAAAACCTTTCAAACATTTTTTATATAGGAAGGGCTATGGTACCATTTAGGATAAAGTGGTTCGCACCTATATTAAATCGTTGAGAAAAGGATGGGGTAGCATGTTGAATGCTTCTTACTGGTTAACCAATATAAGATTAGAGCAGGGTTATGTTATTGAGGATGGACAAGTGGTTGGTACAGATACGAGGGTTTGTCATATCCGAATTGACGGGGATAACATTTCGGAAGTGGTTGGAGCGGACGTAGAGCTTCAGAGTCATCTACCTAAATATGACTGCAAAGGGTTATTGATGCTTCCTTCCTTTGAGGAGGCACATATCCATTTAGATAAAACATATTTCGCTGGACCATGGAAAGCGGTAAAGCCTGCAGCCGGTGTCTTCGAACGCATTGAGGAAGAGAAGGTATTATTGCCTAAGCTGCTGCCTATGGCGAGACAACAAGCGGAGAGCATCTTGACGCTTATACAGCGTTTCGGTGCCACATATGTGCGTAGTCATTGTAATATTGAGCCTGTCAGCGGTCTGAAGCGTTTAGAGGCAACCCTGCAAGCATTGGATACCTTCTCCGGCAAAATTTCATCTGAAATTGTAGCCTTTCCGCAGCATGGTCTGCTTCGCTCTAATTCTGTTGAATTAGTAAAGCAATCCCTGGCAGAGGGGGCAACCTATGTAGGTGGTGTCGATCCATACTCAGTGGATGGAGATATCGAGAAGTCACTCCAGACCATGGTCGAGCTAGCGGTAATGAATAATGCTGGCATTGATCTTCACTTACATGATGGAAAAGAAGCAGGAAAGCAGACGCTATCGCGTTTGGCTGATCTCACAGAAGAAGCTGGCTTACAGGGCAAGGTGACCGTTAGTCACGCATTCTGGTTCGCAGGTGCATCGCAGCAGGAAGCAGAGGAAATGGCTGCACGGATGGCATCACTTAGTATGGGTATTGCATCCACAGTACCTATTGGAAGAATGATGATGCCACTACCGATGCTGCACAGCCAAGGTGTACAAGTGAAACTGGCAACAGACAGCCTTACGGATCACTGGTCTCCTTTTGGAAATGGAGATCAATTGGAGAAGGCGGGACGGTACGCAGAGTTATATGGGTGTAGTGATGAAGGGTCATTATCGCAATCCCTTAGATTCATAACAGGAGGGATAACGCCTCTTAATCTAAAAGGTGAACAGGTATGGCCAAAAGTAGGAGACACGGCAAGCTTTGTGCTGCTGCATGCCAGCTGCTCGGCCGAAGCAGTAGCAAGAAGAGCGGACCGTCAAGCGGTATGGTTCGAAGGGCGTCTCGTGAGTGGATCATTATAGGGACATGAGAGGTGGATGACATGCTCATCTCTAACCATTTACAACAGTATAAATCAGCGATGCTCTCTCTTCCGAAGGGGACCGTGCTATCGAAAGATGATCTGCAGGTGGATAAGCTTCTAATGAAGCGAAGCGGGAAGCTTGAAATGTACTATGCACCGCACAATGAATACATTAATCCATCTGCAAAGGTGATCATTATCGGACTAACACCCGGTTTTACACAAATGAGAATAGCCATACAAGAAGCAGTCATTGGGTTGAAAGCCGGGCTTTCAGATGAAGAGGTATGCAGAAAAGCAAAAGAAGCGGCGAGATTCGCAGGCTCCATGAGGAGTACGTTAATTCACATGCTAGATACACTTGGGCTTCATCAGTACTTGAACCTTACCTCTTGTGACCAATTGTTTCAGAAGCAGCAAACGAACTTGCATACCACCTCTTTATTGAGGTTTCCTGTGTTCGTAGAGAAGAAAAATTATAATGGGGCACATCCTAAGCTACGTTCAGATCCGTTCCTTAGAGAATGTGCGCTATTGTCGTTAGAGCAGGAGCTGGGCATCCTGAGCCAAGCTTTAATTATTCCTCTAGGAAAAACGGTGGAGGGAATGCTCCAGCTTTTGGTATCTGAGGGTAAGCTCGATGATCACCGCTGTTTATGGGGATTTCCTCATCCTTCTGGAGCGAACGGACATAGATTTAAGCAGTTTGCCAGCCAGCAAGAGGACATGACAAAGACGCTCCAAGATCATTTATGGAACGTCTGAGTGATTGATCTTATCGCAACGATTAATTCTAAGGAGCAAGGCAGTGGAGAACCTATCGGCCAAGCGATCAAAATCGTTGTAGAAAACTAATTTACATGAAATCGAAGAAATAACGGATGACATGGAAAAAGACCGGCGAGGTGTAGGTCAAGCTATCCACACGGCTTAAATAGCTTTCTTTTAAAGCTACAAATTTATCGCCATCACCGATGAGCAAATCTCGCTTCAGCACGGAAACCGTTAAGCTACCCAAGAAGCCGCTCAAACTGATTAGCATGCCTGACAGGAAACCGAAGATCGGGTTGAGCGGCGTCAGGTAGGGATAGATCAAATAGGAGACCCCGGTTGTTACGACAAACGCACAGGCAAAACCTTCCCAGGTCAAATACGGGTTGGCGGTTGGGACCACTTTGCGCTTTCCCATATAAAGGGATGCGAGATAGTGGACCACATCATTCAGCTGTGTCAGCACTACTAGGAATAATACAAGCCCCGCTCCATACTCCGGTGTAGCAAATTGAAAATAAGCTAAGTGACTAAGTCCGAAGACCATCAGCATTAATCCCCACTGGGTTGAACTAACACTACGCAGGAAGCCAACTGTCCCTTTATTAATGAGCCTAGGTAGCGGTAGGAGTAAGAATACATAGACTGGAATAAACACAATGAACATCCCGTACCATTCGATATAAATCCAGTAGAACTGTAGAGGAATGGATAAGTACGCCCACAGAAATAGTCTGCGGTCGGATTTTCGTGACTTTATCATGGAAAAATATTCTTTGAGTGCGAAGAAGGTCAGCACCATGAGTGCCAATAGTGAGACGACTGGATTAAAGAGAGTAGCCAAACAAAAGATAAAAAGCATTCCCCACCAGGTTTTGATGCGGAAGCCGATCCCTGTATAGTCTTTACTGGGCTGTAATTTGCCTATAACTACATACATCAAGTGAATGGCCGATAAGGCCGCAAAAATCAGGATTACCGTTAATAGAGAGCGGTCGATAGCTAATCACCAACTTGTCGTAGAGTAGATTCCATTAATGGGTTCATATGTTATTATGAAGGAAACGTTCAATCTTGATAAGGGGAAAATTGTAAATGGCAGATGATCCATCGATCTTTATCTTGCTTACGAATACCGGAACGCTCTTTACGAAGCTTATTCAAGGCTACACGAGAGCTCCTTATAATCATGCCTCGATCTCCTTTAATCGGGAGCTTTCCGAGTTATATAGCTTTGGCAGAAAGCACCCGAGCAACCCTCTAAACGGAGGATTCGTGAAGGAGGATATTAAGACAGGCACGTTCAGCAAATATCCAAATACGACGTGTGTTCTATATGAACTTCAAGTTACAGCCCGTGAAGTGGAGAAGATGGAGCGGGTACTCAAAGTCTTTATCCGAAGCCGGCAAAAGTATCTCTATAATATTCTCGGCGTGATTGGTATCGCTTTGAAGGAACCTGTTGAATTCAGCAACTCTTATTTCTGCTCACAATTTGTAGCGGAAATTCTGGAGAGGTCCGGCATTAAGCTATGGAACAAGCTGCCTGCGCTCGTAACGCCGGATGATTTTCGGCAAAGCGATCGGCTGAAGCTAATCTATCAAGGCAAATTAAGTGAGTACGAACCTAAAAGCTAAGGGAGAGTATTGGGATGAATAACAAAGAACGGTTCTCAAATCGGGTAGATTCGTATGTGAAATACCGCCCGAGTTATCCTAAAGAAGCCATTGATTATTTATACAATACGATTGGGCTAAAATCGAATTGTGATATTGCGGATATTGGCGCAGGAACAGGAATATTCTCAGCACTGCTTCTGGAGCGCGGGTGTCGCGTGACTGCCGTTGAACCAAATCCGGAAATGCGTACAGCTGCGGAGGAGAAGTTCGCAAAGGATAACCATTTCCGCGCATTGCCTGGGTCTGCCGAGAAGACAGAATTGCCAGACCAGTCTGTAGACTTTATCGTGTGTGCCCAGGCGTTTCACTGGTTTGATAGGGATGCAGCGCAATTGGAATTCAAGCGGATTCTTAAACCGGGTGGAAAGGCAGTTCTGATATGGAATTCTCGGCGTACTTACGGTACCCCATTTCTGGAGGAATATGAGCAGCTCGTGCAAACCTTCGGCACCGACTACATTCAAGTTAATCATAAGAATATTACCCCTGAAATCCTTAGCTCCTTTTTTAAGGCAGGGCAGATGCAAGTAGCGCACTTTAGCAATCAGCAGGTGTTTGATTTCGAGGGATTAAGCGGACGGGCGAGATCATCTTCCTACATTCCGGCCCCCGGAGATCCACGTTACGAGAATATGATGACGGAGCTGAGGAACCTATTTGAACGAAATAAACAGGATGATAAAGTGTTTTTTGAATATGAGACCGAGGTCTATTGGGGCCAAGTATAATAAATGAAATCAGCATATTAAAAAGACTCAAATCCTAGTGATAACAGGGATTGAGTCTTTTTTTACTTTTAGTTACGAAAGATGAACGTAAAAGGTGGTGGATTCGCCGACCGTGCTTTTGGCGTAAATTTTTCCTTTATGAGGTTCAACGCTGTATCTATCTTCAGCATAAATGAGACTGACCGTTCTGGAGGTTGTTAGAAGTAATCTAGTTTCTATTCACTGGGGTGGAACCCAACTCAATCGGTTTATTAGAAGTGTTGATAACTACATTGTGTGAATTAAAAGACAGAATTTGAATCAGCTGCTCTGCCATATGGTTCGCAGTATATTTGAACCCTCCCTTTACCCATTCCATGATTAATCCAAATAGAGCATAGGCCGTATAGCTAGAAAATAATTCGATATTTATATTGTTATTAGTATTATTAACCGCGACTAAGTCCTGCTTGGTTAGCTCCTTTAAGATGTCACAAATCTTATTTTGAAACCCGGGCAGAACATTGGAATTTACAATGATGGTATAAAAATTAGAGTAGGAAACGACATGCTCAAAAATTTTGATGCTAGAGGTAGTAAGCTCACTCAACATGAATTTATCTGTATGGAGATAGGGATCTTTATAAGCCTTAACTAAATCCTCCAGCACATCATCAATCAGCTCATTCAGAAGTTCTTCTTTGGTTTGATAATGCTTATAGAAGGTTCCACGGTTTAAATCGGCTAGGGTAACAATATCGGTTATCGTAATGGTGCGGAAATTCTTTTTTTCCATGAGTAATATCAATGCATTTTTTAGTTCTTTCTTCGATTTACTCGTTCTTCGATTTTTAAGCAACAGAAGACCACCTAACTGTCTATTTTCTATTCCTATTTCAACACAATTCCAAGTTATATATATTTATGAACATTTGATGTCTCATTTGTATATTGATAGTTAAATTGCAGAAGATTAAACTTGAGTAGAATAAATTTTAAGTGATTTAGAGATTTTATAAAATATAAGGAAGTATAAGTTTCACGCTATACTTTATCCTTATATTTCTCGCATATACGCTTACCGTCCCATTAAGGACGCCGAAGGCGTTTTTGCTTGTATTGATACTTACATTATAGATAAACGTAAAGGAGACTTCCAACATGAAACTTCAAGACAGAGTTGCAGTTGTTACCGGAGCAGCCTCGGGTATGGGGAAATCTATCGCAGAGTTGTACGCTAAAGAAGGTGCTAAAGTAATAGTAGCCGATCTTAACCTCGAAGGTGCGGAACAAGTCGCAGCAGGAATCGTTAGTAATGGTGGAGTAGCTAAGGCGTTGAAAGTAAATGTTGCTCTAGTCGAAGATATCAATAACATGATTGATACCGCAGTAAAGGAATATGGAACGCTAGATATACTAGTGAATAATGCGGGTATTATGGACGGCTTTGAGCCAGTTGGTGATATTAATGATGAGAGATGGGATCTTATCTTTGACATCAATACCAAAAGTGTAATGCGGTCCACACGTAAAGCGCTACCTATTTTCCTCGAAAAAGGAAAGGGCGTTATTGTGAATACCGCTTCTACCGGTGGCGTAAGTGGTGCTCATGCTGGAGCAACTTATACTGCCTCCAAACATGCAGTAGTAGGCTTGACGAAAAATACAGCTTTTATGTATGCCAACAAAGGCATTCGTTGTAATGCCATCGCACCAGGAGCTACTGCCACTAACATTAGTGCTTCTATGAAAAATATTAATGAGTTCGGCATGAGCCGCACTCAACTAACACAGGCTGTAATTCCTCGTGTAGGTTCACCTGAAGAAATCGCACAAGTTGCGTTATTCCTGGCTTCAGATGATTCCAGTTTTGTAAACGGAGCAGTCCTCGCTGCCGATGCGGGATGGACTTCAGCATTCTAAAATTAGATATCATAAAAACTCCGCTAGAGATTACTCTAGCGGAGTTTTTTATGCTCTTGATATTTCCAGGTGAACCCTTCAAAATAGAGAGAATGCTAACTATAGAGGGAGTTATATGAAATGAACGATGTTAGGGCGCGGAATCATGTGAAAGTGATTGGAGAAGGAGAAAGAACCATCCTTTTTGCACATGGATTTGGGTGTGACCAGAGCATGTGGCAGTTTATCACGCCTTCTTTTGAGAAGAAATATCGAATCGTTCTATTTGATTATGTAGGTTCAGGTAACTCAGATTTAAGTGCATATACAACAGATAAATATCATACGCTCCACGGCTATGTACAGGATGTATTGGATGTCATCGAAACGTTGGAACTCAAAGATATTATTTTTATAGGTCATTCGATTAGCTCTATGATCGGGATGCTTGCTTCGATTGAGCGGCCGGATTATTTTGATAAAATGATTATGATTGGTCCTTCTTCATGTTATTTAAATGAGGGGGATACTTATTTCGGAGGCTTCGAGAAGAGCGATATTACCGAGCTTCTGGAGATGATGGAGATGAATTTTGCTGGCTGGGCTAGCTTTATGGCACCTCTTGCTATGAACAACCCTGACCCAATGTTAACGAAAGAGCTGGAGCGCAGCTTTATCTCGGCAGATCCTGTTATTGCAAGGGAATTTGCAGAAGTTACGTTCTTTTCAGATCATAGGGAAGATCTACCTAAGGCTACAATCCCTACACTTATTCTACAATGCTCGGATGACAGTATCGTACCTATAGCGGCTGGAGAATATCTACATAAACACTTGAATAATAGCACCTTCCGGTTAATGGAGGCTAAAGGGCATTACCCGCATATAAGCCATCCTGAGGAGACCATCACTTTAATTAATGAATATCTTACGTAAGCTAGATGAGATTATGCTGTGTTGAAAGGATATTTAGATCATGGATGACCGATTAAGATTTGCGCCTTGTGGCTATGTTTCTATTACCCATGAAGGAATAATCAAGGATGTAAATCAGACGTTCTTGGACCGTATGGGGTATAAGCAGGTTGATTTGGTGCATAAGCATTTTGAATCTATCATGTCTACGGCAAACAAGCTTATTTTTCATTCATACTTCTATCCTTTTATCAATCTGAATGGACAGGTGGAAGAGTTATTTATCAATTTGAAGGACAGCAAGGGACAAGCCGTCCCTTACTTGTTAAATGGCAGACGCCTTGAGTGTGAAGGTGTAGAGGTCATTGATTGTATTTTAGTACAGATGGGCAAACGTATTGATTATGAGCTAGAGTTACGATCTGCGAAGAAGCAAATAGAAGAGGCTTATTGGGAAAAAGATCAGGCGCTGGCAAAGCTCAAACAAATTCACCTGGAAATCGAGCAAAAGCAAGCTGAATTGATGGAGATGAATGCCGTTTTAGTAGAATTATCTAATACAGATAAGCTGACTGGGCTGAAGAATAGAAGGTTTCTTCAAGAGAAGCTGGAAGAGCAGATTGTAGGGTATGGCCAAGTTCAAGCAGCATTTTCGCTGTGTATTATAGATATTGATCATTTTAAAAAAGTGAACGACACCTATGGGCATCAGACAGGTGACTATGTACTGGAGAAAATGGCGAGTATCTTGAAACTGCAATCTCGTAAAGAGGATATGGCGGTTAGATATGGCGGTGAGGAATTCATACTTCTTTTACCTAATACAGACATCTCGGAGTCAAAGACTATAGCTGAGAATTTACGGAAATCTATCGCGTATTCAACTTGGGAAATGGGCCGGATTACGGTGAGTATTGGTATAGCTACATTTATTCCAGCCGATTCAGAAACCACCCTTCTGCAAAAAGCTGATCAAGCGCTCTATGCCTCTAAAGAACAGGGGAGAAACCGCGTCACGCATAGCATAGATTTGAATGAAAAGCTTCTTTAACAGGGGGCTTTTTTTTAATACAATAATAGTTATGCTGTGTAATATTGAAGTTATGAAAGGGGGTATGAACCATGCCCAATATCTTAATCGTAGAAGACGACATCGCATTGAATAACGGTATTGTCCTCTCTTTAAGGCAGGAGTCTTTTAGCTTTCTACAAGCCTTCACAATTAAACAAGCCGATCAATTTCTTGTCAGCCATGAAATTGATTTGATTATTTTGGATATTAATCTTCCTGATGGTAATGGTGCTGAATGGTGCGGAGAAATTCGCAAGACTTCCGCTGTTCCCATCTTAATGTTAACTGCTAATGATATGGAGATTGACGTAGTGACGGGGTTTGAGCTAGGTGCGGATGATTATATGACCAAGCCTTTTAGCCTCATGATTCTACGGGCGCGAGTAGCGGCACTTTTGCGCAGAGCGGCTTCGGACAAGGGCGTCACATCCGTCCTGCGGATTGATGATTTCAGCTTTAACTTTGATGAGATGGAATTCACGAATAAAGGACAGCAAGTCGTTCTAAGTAAGACGGAGCAGAAGCTGTTGCGTCTGCTTGTCTTAAATAAGGGGATTACAGTTTCACGTGCTACATTAATTGATAAGATCTGGACGGATGGTACAGAATACGTGGATGAGAACGCATTGTCCGTTACGATTAGCCGCCTGCGCAATAAGTTGGAGGAAGTACCAGCAGCGCCTCGGTATATTCAAACGGTGTATGGAATTGGATATACGTGGGCGGTGAAATAACATGCCAAATGTTTATATGTATGTGATCGTGGCGGTAGTCGTTGCTGCTATTGCTAGTAGCTTGACCGCGTTCATTTATAATCGCAATAACAAAGCTATGTTTAATCAAATAAATTCGATGTTGGATAAGGCCATTAATAATACGTTTGCGGAATCCAGCTATGATGAAACAATGCTGTCTCAAATGGAGACGAAGCTGAATCGATTTCTAATTGCGTCCACCACAGGTGAGCGGGATATTAGTAGGGAGAAAGATCGTATTAAGATGCTAATCTCGGATATATCGCATCAGACGAAGACACCCATTGCTAATATTCTACTGTATGTCCAGCTATTACAAGAGCAAGAGCAAACAGGCAGTCCTACAGCAGATCTGAGTAGCCAGATCGCACAGCAATCGGAGAAATTGAATTTCCTGATCCAAGCGTTGATTAAGACGTCACGAATGGAGGCAGGAATTATCTATGTCAATCCGCAGCCCAATCGAATCAAGGATTTAATCCAATGTACAGTTGCCCAGGTAGAAGAGCAAGCACAACTCAAGCATATAAGTCTCAATATAGAATGTGAAGAGGAGTTAACTGCCATATTTGATCCCAAGTGGACCGAGGAGGCCCTCTTTAATATTGTAGATAATAGCATCAAATACACACCTGAACAGGGTATGATTACGATCTCTACCACAGCATATGAGTTATTCATACGTATGGATATTACAGATACGGGTATCGGTATGGAGGAACATGAGATTAATCTGATTTTTAAACGCTTCTATCGCTCGCCTCAGGTGAGTCAGGTAGAAGGTGTAGGTATAGGACTTTACTTGACAAGAGAGATTATAACGATGCAAAAGGGCTATATCAAAGTGAGCTCTGCTGTTCAAAAAGGTTCCACCTTTTCAATCTTCCTACCGAGAGAGCCTTCTCCCTCCAAATCTTTCAATACTGATAGATTTCCGAAAGAAGCATGAAAGAAGTGGCTGTTATAGTCTATATCGTAGGATGCTAAAGGCATTTACGGTATAGATTTTTTCTTATGGAGGATGATTTCGAATGAAAATATTAGAGACCTGTGATCTGATGAAACATTATGGAAATGAACTGAATAAAGTACGCGCTTTAGATGGTATTAATTTAGCTATAGAGAATGGAGAGTTCGTTGCCATTGTAGGAACCTCGGGCAGTGGTAAATCTACATTGCTACATATGCTAGGAGGTCTGGATCGTCCTACTAGCGGTGAGGTATTAGTCGAAGGGAAGAACATCTTTGATCTAAAAGATGATGAATTGACGATTTTTCGTCGCCGCAAGATCGGGTTTATTTTTCAAAACTATAACTTAGTACCGATATTGAATGTATTTGAGAATATCGTTTTGCCCATTGAACTAGATGGGAATAAGGTAGATCAAGATTTTGTTGGACAAATTGTGACAACGCTAGGACTAGAGAGCAAGCTGTATAGCCTGCCTAATAACCTTTCCGGTGGACAGCAGCAACGGGTAGCCATTGCGAGAGCCCTTGCCACTAAACCAGCAATCATTCTGGCTGATGAACCTACAGGTAATTTGGACAGCAAGACAAGTATGGATGTGCTGGGATTACTTAAGGTAACAAGTAAGCAATTCAATCAAACGATCGTCATGATTACTCATAACGAAGAGATCGCTCAATTGGCGGACCGTGTGATTCGCATCGAGGACGGCAAAATTGTAGGTGGTGAGTAACATGATGAAGGTTTCCAATCGGAAGATTGTATCTCGGCTTGCCTTTGCCAGCTTTAAAGCTAACAAGACTAGAAATCTGATGGCGATTATTGCGATTTCATTAACTACTGTTTTATTTACCACGCTGTTTACGATCGGTATAGGGATGGGAAAGAGCTTTCAGAACCAAACGATGCGACAAAGTGGGGGGAGTGCTCATGGGGCACTTAAGTACATTACAGAAGAGCAGTTCAACGCGATCAAAGATCATCCGCTGATTAAAGAAATTGGTTATAACAAATTCATTACGTATGCTGATAATCCAGAGTTCTTGAAGCGTCCCGTGGAGATGCGGTATGAGGATGAAGCGGATACTAAGCTACGATTCACTGCACCAACGACAGGGCGTATACCACAGCAAGAAGATGAGATTATTACAGATAGCATGACCTTGGATCTGCTCGGAATTCCTCATCTGGTAGGTGAGAAAGTAACGCTGTCCTATACGATTAAAGAAAAGATTTACCATAAGGATTTCGTGTTAAGCGGTTTTTGGGAAAGTGACACAGCTTCCCAAAATGTGGGAACTGCGGTAGTGTCCAAAGCATTTGTAGATACGGTTTTGGCTGATATACCGCTCACCTATAAAACGGATTATGATATGACAGGTACAATCAGTGCAGATATTCTGTTCAGCAATAGCCGAAATATCCAGCAGAAGCTTGAACAAGTAGTTACAGAAAGCGGCTATACCTATCGTTCAGACGATAGTGTAGGTCCCGCGAGCTCCACCGATATTGAGGGTAATCCGAACTGGGCATATCTATCATCAAGTTTTAATTTCGATCCATCAACCCTCATATCTGCCGCTGCAGCAGCGATACTGATTATTATCACAGGATATTTGATCATTTTTAATATCTTTCAAATCTCCGTCATTAAGGATATTAAATTTTATGGATTGCTGAAAACGATTGGAACAACGTCTAAACAGATTAAAAGCATGCTTACTAAGCAAGCACTACTGCTTTCTGTAATCGGTATTCCCTTTGGATTAGTAATTGGATTCGTCATAGGTAAAGCTTGTTTACCAATGATTGTAGGAGTCAGTGAAATTGGGGCCACAGTAGCCGAAGTGTCTCTGAATCCAATTATATTTATTGGAGCGGCATTATTTGCGCTAATCACTATATTTATTAGTACTCGTAAGCCTGGCAAGATAGCAGGTAGTGTTTCCCCTGTGGAGGCGGTACGTTACAGTGAGGTTACCGATCATATCCATAAAACCAGTAAGAAGGGTACCGATGGTGGTAAACTGCATAAAATGGCACGCTCTAATCTCAGCCGCAACAAAAAGCGTACGCTGTTAGTAGTATTGTCACTCTCGCTTAGTCTAGTAGTGCTTAATACTGTATTTACGCTCTCCAAGGGAATGGATATGGATAAGTATCTTTCGAAATTCGCAGATACGGACTTCCTGATCGGTCATGCCAATTATTTTAATCTGAATATGTTTCGTTCTGAAGAAGATGAGTTATCTGAAAGCTTTATTCATGCCGTAAAGTCTCAGCCAGGATTCGAAGAGGGCGGTAAATTATATTACAATTTGAGTGATAGTAAGATTCACTATACTGGCGATAATCGAATCGCTTATACCGGTCATAGTCTTCTTCTTCCTGAAGGCGATGATCAACAGCTTGATTTATATGGGTTAGAGGATTTGCCTTTCTCAAGGCTTGACATTGTGGAAGGAGAACTGGATTTAGACAAGCTTGCGACGGGAAAATATATCATTGAAGGATTACCTGCTGATGATCATGATAATGTTCAATGGGATGTCGACCGCTACAAAATTGGGGAGAAGGTACAGATCACTGTAGATGGTCAAATGCATGAATATGAAGTTCTAGCGAAAGCAAAAACAGACTATTATACGAATACCAATCGCAGGGGAAGCAGCTTTACGATGTACCTGCCTGCAGATGAATTTACTAAGATTGTTGAACGGCCTATAGTTATGACTTATGCATTTAACGTTGAGAAAAACTATGAGCAAGCTATGGATACCTTTCTGAAGAGTTATACGAAAGATACTGAGCCTCTTATGAATTATGACTCTAAGCTGACCTTACTAGATAGCTTTAAAGGACTACAAAGCATGCTTATCAATGTCGGTGGAATGTTATGCCTGATCATTGGTTTGATAGGTATTTTGAATTTCATTAATTCCATGCTGACTAGCCTACTATCCCGTCGACAAGAGTTTGCGATTATGCAAAGTATAGGTATGACGGATAAACAATTACGTAAGATGGTAGTTTTTGAAGGACTATATTATGCAGCTGCGACGATCATTGTTTCGCTTGTTCTCGGTATACTCTTTTCCTATGGAGTTATTGGAGGTGTGGTCGGGAACTTGTGGTTCTTCAGTTATAAGTTCACCATTATCCCTTTACTGATGGCATATCCTGCGCTACTTGTCCTGTCTGTTATTATTCCGTATGTTGCCTTTCGGAGTATAAGTAAGCAAAGTGTTGTGGAACGATTAAGAGATACAGTTTAAGCTTGAACAAAAGGGAACAGATTGGGCGAAAGGTCCAAGTCTGTTCCCTTTTTTTTATCAGTGTGACTATTTATAAACGATACATCCTCTTTGCTCTAATTGCTCTACAATGTCTGTTCCCCTCAAGCTGTGATTCCATCTGAGATCCAGCTTCTCTAATCGATCCAGCTGTAGCAGGGAATCTGGAATCTCCTGCAGATGATTATCTCTTAGGTCAAGCTCTATGAGGCTGCTTAGTTGACCTATTTCCTCAGGCAGCTGATTCAGTTTATTTTTTCTAAGGTTCAGTCTTCTTAGCTTGCTTAGTTTACCAATGGATAAAGGCAGCGCAGCAATTCGATTATCACTTAAATCAAGAATCCGAAGCTCTTCTATAGCACCCAAATGCTCGGGTAAAACGGTCAGTTGATTGCCATACAGATGGAGCTCTCTTAACCCTTTTATTTGTGTGATCGAATCAGGTAGACCTTCTAGCTGATTGTAATATAGCCGCAATTCAATTAGACTGCTCATTTCGCCTATACGGACAGGCAATTGCTTGAGGTGATTATCTGTTACGTTCAGATACTTGAGCTTCTGGAGATTACAAAGCTGCTCCGGCAGCTGTTCGAACTGATTATTGCTTAGATATAGAAAGGAATTCAACCCTTGCAGTCCGCCAATGCTCTCCGGCAGTACTTTTAGTCGATTATGGCCTAAATCCAGCATTTGCAAGTGAACTAAACGACTGATGTTGTCGGGTAACCGTTCGATTTCATTACCCGCATAATTTAGTACTTCTAATTCATCATGAAGGAAGAGCTGATCGGGAATCTCTTTAATGTGGTTGTTGTACATGCTGAGTTCTAGTAGAGGATTACTCTCAAAAATGATCTCTGGCGTTTCGGTAAGTCCTTTTCCGTCAAAATTATATCTCATGAATGGATCTCCTTTATAATTCGTATTGGCATCAAGCCTATGTGACAACGTTACGATAGAATATAACAGGATGATGATTTATTATCAGTATGTTGGCATACAAAACTATGGAATGTTTTTTGATATTCAACATCAGCAGATCACCGTGTTAGACCCGGCGTATTTACTGGAGTATACGGATTTTGATTGTGACTAGTAGTTCCGGGATCTTTTTCAGAGAATCGTTAATTAGAGGGGTTACCAATATGGCTTGTAATCATTGTGCAGTAAGAGAGCTGGATTTTCAAATCAAGGTTCATGGTGAGCTTAATCTTAGGGTTTTACCTGAGGTTATTCATCACTTGAGTAGAAGTAATACGATACATAAGGTAGAAGAAAATGTGATTACGATAAAGGAGGCTGGGGTGCGGGATTTTCTAGATTTCTGTAATGACCATATGGAGTCGGAGCAGTTTGAATTCCGTATAGATGACCAAACATGGAGACCTCTATCCGAATTACCTACTGTACTTGATATGGAGTGGATTGATGAGGTTATAACTAAGGGCTTAGTTACTTGTCACTTCCAACCGATTGTGAACGTACGGGAAGAGATTTTTGCATACGAGCTCCTATCCAGATTTAAAAAAGAAGATGGGTCCCTTATCTATCCTAATGAGATTTTTGCGGCGGCACGGAATCGTGGGCGTTTATATGCTTTAGACCGGTTATGTAGAATGACTGCTGTAAAATATGCTGCACCCTTAAATAAAAAAACGTTTATTAATTTTATCCCAACGTCGATCTACGCGCCAGAGTTCTGCTTAAGATCAACCGTTGAACTGGCCAATCAATTAGGCGTCGATCCCTCTCTTTTTGTCTTTGAAGTTGTTGAGACGGAGAAAGTGGATGATCTCGCTCATTTGAAAGCTATTTTGATATATTACAAGGATCGGGGATTTGAATACGCTTTAGATGATGTTGGCGAGGGCTTCAGCACGATCGAGATGTTATTGGAGCTTAAACCCCATTACATGAAGCTGGATATGAAATATGTGCAGGGTGTGTCCAGCGATCTGAACAAACAGAAAATAGCTAAACAATTTTTACAAAAAGCTTTAGAAATACAATCCGTTCCTTTAGCAGAAGGTGTGGAGTTTAGAGAGGACTTTGAATGGCTTAAGCAGAGTGGTTATCAGTTGTTTCAGGGATATTTATTTGGAAAGCCTGATCCTATTCCCAAACAGTGATCCTAATGAGTATAACTCCGTCTAGAGGATGAGATGAATTTCAGGTCAGAGTCTGAGTACAGCCAACCCCCGGGGTTGTATAATTAAGGTAATTGAGAAGGGGGACGGGATGGATATGAAATGGCATAAGTACATCACACACTGGGCGGATTCTAGAGGGTTAGGTGGACGAGAAATTGATTATCAATGGCCGTCTCCATCATTTCCGGTGGTAAGTATTCGCAGCAATTTGGGTCGCTACTCAGGTCAGGGGTATGGTCACGGAAGCAAGCCACAAGTGAAGACAGCTGTTGGATTAATTGCTATTGGAGATGTGGCTGTAGGCTTGATTTCCATAGGTGCGATAAGCGTAGGGGTTCTATCCGTGGGTGCAATATCACTAGGAATGTGGTTAGCCCTTGGAGCGATAGCAATTAGCTGGCTTGGCTTCGCAGCTGGAGCGATTGCCATTGCAGGAGTGGCTGTAGGCGCGATCGCGATAGCCGAAAAAGCGTTGGGAGCTGTCGCCATAGGTGATACGGCATTTGGGGCGGTAGCCATAGGACGGATTGCTGGGGGAGCAGTAGCTATTGGCCAATGGGCATATGGCCTAATCGCAGTTGGCGAGCATGGCTTCGGGTTAATTCCCATCACGGGCGATGTGTGGAATTGGTTCCGGCGTTTGTTTGGTGCGGGGAGTTAAGTAGACCTCCAGTCCTAAAGTGTCCTCTCTCTTCCGGGATACTCGATAAAGAATATCTATCACGATAGAAAAAGTAATTGCAATTACCTATTCGGATTTCATACCAATTAATCATGCGATCAGATGTAGCGTTATGTTACTCTTTGTAATGTATTCGAAACTTCATAGGCAAACCTATGGAAATGTAGGGACGCAAAGCTATAGGGACTAAGGTTATCATAACTATTGTCAGCCAGCTGCCAAAGAGTGTATTACGCTTTTTGTTAAAGTTTAATAAAAATTAAGTCTTAGTTTTTATGCGACTTTATACGCAATCAAGCTACTCTTTTGGGGTAGTTTTTTTTGTGCCTATTTTTAGGCACGGAAGAGATTCATATTACATCTGGGGGGTAGAAAAGATGAAAAAAATGATTGCGATCGCTACATCAGCAGCCATGTTAGCTAGTTTTTCGAGTGAGGCAGGTTATGCTTTAGCAAGTGATGTAAGCAAGGTAAGTGTAGTGAACACTGTAGTACAAAGCAAGGCTGACCTATTCAGCAATGCGTCAGTTATTCCGTTTGATCTCTACGGCAAGGCTATCCTAAGCGCTTATAATGATGTTTTTAGAATGAATCCTGCGAATATTAAATCCATTACCAATAACGGTGGCAACTACTCAGGTTCACCTATAGCTAAGGCTATTGATGGCGATATGAGTACGCATTGGGAAACGGGCAAACCGAACAGTTCAACGTTCACGAATGAGGTTGTCTTTGTTTTCAATGAGTCCACTGAATTAAATAGAATCGTATACGCTGCAAGACAATCCAGTGCAAAGGGGAAGGGGTTTGCTCAGGAATTTGATATTTATGGCTCAACTACGGATGCAGGCGATTATACGCTAGTATCCTCTGGAGAATATAAAGGCGGAGCAGGTGACGTAGTAGAGATTCAGTTTGCACCCACAGCTTTCAAGAGACTTAAATTTGTCTTCAAAAAAGCTAACCAAGATTGGGCGAGTGCAGCTGAGTTTTCTTTTTACAAAGAAGATACCGTATCCGCTAAAATGAAAAATTTATTTACAGATGATACCTTGAGTCAAGTTAGCACAGCATTTAATACGGTGGAGAAATTAACGGCTTTAGAACAAGAAGTACAGACACATCCACTGTACGCGCAGTTTCAAGCAGATATAGAGAATGCAAAAGTACTTCTGGAGAATCATCAAATAGAGGCAACAGCGGCTAAGGTTTCGAAGCTAAAAGGCTATGGTACAGCATACGAAAATGCCTATAGCGAAGCTTATAGAATGCCCAACTCTAATGTATCAAAAGTAACGGTGAACGGTGGGAGCTATCCAGGTACGAAACCGGAATACATGCTCGATGACCAGCCGAATACACACTGGGAAACGAACAAAAACAATGATGACAGCTTCACGAATGAAGTCGTGTTTGAATTAGCGCAAGCGAAAGTACTAGATAGATTGGCTTTCCTGGCTAGAGATAACCGCAAAGGCTTCCCAGAGGCTTTTGAAATTTATGCATCAGAAACAAGTAAGGGAGAGACCTTCCAACTCGTATCTAGCGGAACCGCGACTAGTACGAATGATTTTCTGGAGTTTAAATTCGAACCTACGAAGTTTAAAAGATTGAAATTCAAGTTCACAAAAGCCAATATCAACAGACCTTTTGCGGCTGAATTTAGATTTTATACAGAAGATAAAGTAAGCGAAGCTGTAAATGGTATTTTCACAGATGGCACGATGAGTGCGGTTGTTCCTGCTTATAATAGCGTCGAAGCAATCAATGAATTAGAAGAAGCGGCAAAAGTACATCCGCTCTATCCAATCCTGAAAGATTCTTTGGATTTAGCTAAGAAGCTAGTGAATGGTGAAGTTCAAACTGAAGGCACCCTCATTGAGGCGGAACAACGTGGAGATATGAAAAAGCATGCGCAGGAAAACCTGAGAATTGGTTTCGGGACGAACAACCAGCCTACAGGTCTCGTTGCAATGCCTGGAGATACAATCAACGTTTATGTGGACGCAGCTTCGAGCGATAAACTACCTTCTTTAGTCTTTTCTCAACAAGAGGCGGCTTGGAATGTTTGGGCTAGAGGTGTGCAATTGCGTCCAGGTAAGAATATTATAACCGTTCCTGAATTTGCTACGAATAGTTATTATGCACATGAAGTGACTAAAGGCGGTACAGTGTATATCGTCAATCCATATACAGCAGAGGAACAAGGTAAAGCACCTATGATCCGGTTCGAGGGGCTTACCAAGATCCCTATGATGACCAAGACTACAGATCCTGAACAATTTAAAGCCTTCTTAACCACCTATAAACAAAAATTAGATGAAGATAAGGCAGCGCATCCGAATGTTCAAGATCGCGAGCTCATCGATGTGGTGGAAATGGTCAGCGATCATGTTATTTTCACAGGAACTGCGACAGAAGCTTATAACAAGTTTATTACGCAAGAAAATGATCCGCTGGGTACCGTAACCGGCTATGATACTTGGATGAAGACGATCTTTGACTTCTATGGCTTGGATGGCAGTAGTGTGATTCATGATGCGAAGCTAATTCGTGAGAACATCCGATTGATGCAGCCTTATGGTGCGATGTATGCAGCGGGAGATCATACAGGGATACAAATTGGGACCGTAGGGACGATGTTAGGTGATTTTAACAAAGTCTATCCAGGATGGGGATTGAATCATGAAATAGGGCATCGCTTGGCGATGGGTGAACGAGAATATGGTGAAGTAACCAATAATATGGTGTCTATGCTGATGTCAGTCTATGCGGACTCGATGGATACTCGTATTCCTTTTGAAAGTGATATTTATAAATATGTAATCGAAGAAAATAAAGTGGTTATGAATCAGCAGGGCTTATTTGCACAGCTCGGTGCCTATTGGCAGTTAGAATTGGCGCATCCGGGTTACTGGACAGAACTGACCAAGCTGTACCGCGAGCGGAAGGTCTCCCTTCCGAACGGCGACAATTCCAAGCAGCAGTATTTGGTGGAGTTCTCCTCTGAAGTGCTGGGGTTAGACCTAAGTAGCTATTTTGCCAGACATGGCTTCACTGTGAATCCTGAAACGAAAGAGAAGTTAGCTAAATACCCAGCACCGAAAAAGCTCTGGTATTTAAACAATTCAGTGGTTCATTATGAGGGAACAGGAATAGCAGATAAGAATGTTGCGATAAAGGTTAATATCACGCCTAACACTACTGCTAAATCGAACACATTAAGCTTCAGTATAGATAAGGATCTTAAAAAAGATTTCTTAGGTTATGAGGTGTATAGAGACGATAAGTTAGTAGGGTTTACTGGGACTGACCAGTTCGTGGACACGAATGTAGATAGCAGCATCAATTATACGTACAAGATCGTTGGTTATGATAAGAAGCTGAGCCCACTGAAGCCGGTACAGGTTAAAGCCTTCAAGCCAGCGCTGTCTGTTGAAGATCAAATTACGTTAAAGCTTAATCAAACTTTTGATCCGATGAACTATGTAAAAGCGACTAACTACCAAGGGAACGATATTACTGCTAATGTCACCCTGAAAGCAAATACCGTTGATGTAACGCAAAAAGGCGACTACGAAGTGGTATATGAAGTGAAGAACGAAGGGGTTACAGAAACCAAAACTACACTGGTTACGGTAACGAGTGACTATGCTTATCTTTCGGATCTTACTGCCAAGTCAGTCGTTGTTGGTTGGGGTGAATTAAAGAAAGACAAAGCCGTTTCTGGTGGAATCATCACCCTTGTTCGACAAGGGTTAGCTGCGACCTATACCAAGGGAATCGGTGTACATGCCAACTCTGAAGTTGTTTATGATATTGAGGGTAAAGGTTATGACTTCTTTGAAAGCTACATCGGGATCGATCAAGCGATGAAAGGAAAGCCATCCTCTGCAACCTTTGAAGTGTATGTAGATGGAGAGAAGAAATTCGCGAGTGAGGTTTTCCGGGCAGGGACAGAGCATGAATTTGTGAAAATACCTGTGACAGGCGCGCGAGAAGTGAAGCTGGTTACCACAGATGCTACAGACGGCAATGCTTCAGATCATACGGTATGGGCGGATGCGAAGTTTACGAATACTTCAAGCAAGCCTACTATCACAGTGCCTGAAGAGACAACGTTTATTGAGCTGAACAGTGACTTTGATGTTTTGACCGGTGTTACAGCCGTTGATAAGGAAGATGGTAACTTGATTGGAGCCGTTGAGGTAAGTCCGAATGGTTTCACTTCAAGCAAAACAGGCACTTACAACGTCGAACTGTCAGTTACAGACCGGGATGGGAATACAGCTGTGCAGACCAGAACAATCGTTGTGTATAGCGCTAGTAAATACTTGAGTGATACAGCTTGGCAGTCGGCAAGAACGGATTATAATGTTGTTCGTAAGGATAAGGCAAGTTCTAACAATCCGATTAAACTACTTGTAAATGGCGTAACCAAAGAGTTCGCTAAGGGTTTAGGAACGCATGCTAACTCTGAGATTGTATATAATCTAGCGGGCGCAAACTATGAATATTTTGAAACGTTTGTAGGGGTTGATAGAAATATCCCGGAGCAAAACAACTCTAGTGTGATCTTCAAAATTTTCGCCGACGGGGTAGAAGTGTATAACAGCGGACTGATGAAATTTGGCACGGAAGCCAAACTAGCTCGAATCCCTGTGAAGGGTGTAAGTGAATTGAAATTGGTATTAGACAATGCAGGCAACGGAAATGCATCAGATCACGGTGATTTCGCTGATGCGAAGTTTATAATTCTGAACAGTACCCCGGAGCTTACCATAGCTAAATCAGTATCTACCAAAGTGGGCCAAGCAATAGCAGTAGGTGCAGACTATTCGGCAACAGATTCAGAAGATGGTGACTTGACGGCACAAGTAAGGGTTACGGGTGAAGATCAAGTTAAATTTAACAGAGCTGGAAAGTATCCGATCACGTACACTGTAACCGATAGTGATGGGAATATGACGACAAAGACTAGAACCATTGCCGTGGTCGATATGACAGACTTTACGTATCTAACGGATTACGACTGGAATTCTACTCAGAACAGCTATACTGCGCCTTTGAAGGATAAATCTATTAGTGCCAATACGCTGAGATTAACCGATGAGAGCAATCAAGTAGTGTCCTACGAGAGAGGGATTGGAGCACACTCTAACTCGACGATTGTATACGATCTAAGCGATAAGAACGCGGACTACTTCACTTCCTATGTGGGTGTAGATCGACAAATGTATGGTACGGTCGGTTCGGTGAGCTTTGAAGTGTTTGTCGATGGAGAGAAGAAATTCGATAGTGGGGTTATGGGCTCCAGAGATCCGCAGAAGTTCATCGAATTGGATATTAACGGAGCTAAAGAGCTGAAATTAGTCGTTACAGACGGCGGAAATGGCAACGGATCTGACCATGCTACATGGGGAGGAACCAAACTACATTTTGCGAATGGAGATCACCTATTCACTGGAGACCTAGAGCAAGCCATTGCAGCGGCAAAAGCAATTTCTCTAGAAGGCTTCACGGCTGAGAGTATTGCGGCATTTACGGCAAGGCTTTCGAGTGCAGAAGCGGCTTTGACTAATCCTTCTGTCACACAAAGTGAAATAGATGCAGCCTCGGCAGCGTTACAACAAGCAATAGAAGGTCTGACCGAAATAGACCTTACGCAAGTCATTACCATTGCGGACAAATATATAAGTGCTTCGATCAAGACTACGTTAGGCGTAACTGGAGAACTAACGCTAGGGGATATGTATAACCTTACAACGTTAACGAGCGAGACAGGAAGAGCTAGATCCTTGGAAGGTCTACAGTATGCTAAGAACCTAGAGACACTTGATATTACTGGAAATGAAATCACTGACTTCTCCCCATTACAAGGGTTAACTAAACTAACGAGCTTATTGGCTGACCCTCAAGTGGTAGAGGTGGGAGGATTAAAGGGACCTGTGGTTGAATGGACCAATCCGGTGAAAGGGCTTGATGGCAGTAAAGTGATCCCTAGTTCGGCAGGGGTCAGAAACACTGGAACATCTAAAGAAATCATGTTTGATATGAATGAATGGGCAGCTAATCCTGATGTGTTCACTATAGACCTATCGAACGAGGAGAAGGGAACTTACATGCTGGGGTTAACTTACCAAGTCGCAGGTAATCTCGTACAATTAATTTCTTTTATTGATAACAATTAAATCCCATAGGCAGAAGAAAACAGGCGAATTGTGGTGTATTCAACCATGATTCGCCTGTTTTTATATTGGGCTTACGTAATATGAGACTCGTATTATGTAAAAAACATCCATTTTGTAATATGACAGAAGTGATGACAACGCTCACTATAACCAGACAAGTCTATTAATTATAATGAATCAGATGGTTCAACTCTTCCAGCCTACGAATGTTCAGCATGAGTAATCGTGTAGACGTATCTATAACGAAAATGTGACAAGCTATAATTCGATGATAAGTACTTTTCCTAATTTTTTATTTGCAGGGGCTATTGGATTTAAGTCGGAATTCCTGCTCAAGATGGAAGGGGCCAAACGGGCAGACGTTAATTGGACGATATCCTAAGTGGACTTGATATAGAGAATTAAGATTGCCATGAGATTTAGAGGGAGGCTTTTCTATGAAAATCGTTATTGTGGATGATCATCCTTTAGTTAGAAGAGGGCTGGCATCTGTCATTTCAATGCAGCCAGGTGTGCAATTCGCTGGTGAAGCTACGAATGGTCAAGAAGCATTTGATGTGATTGAAGCGACAAATCCAGATATTGTTCTCATTGATCTTAAGCTTGTTAATGAATCGGGCTTGGATATCATTAAGACAGCACGTGCTCGCGGCATGGTTAGTAAGTTCATTCTGTTGACTTCCTCTGCGAGCAGGGAGGATTTTTTGAGGGCTGAAGAAGTACTAGTAGATGGATATGTCCTAAAAGAGGCACTGCCGGAGGAGTTACTCTTTGCTATCCATTTGGTGCATAAAGGGAGAAAGTACTATGATCCTGGTCTAATGGAAGAAAAGATGCGTATTAGCGGCAGCAGTCCGACGGATGAATTAACACCGAAAGAGAAGGAAGTACTGATTGAACTTGGACAAGGTGCTTGCAACAGAACGATTGCTACACGTCTATATATCAGTGAATTTACGGTGAAGAAGCATGTCAGCCAGATTTTAGCGAAGCTGCGGGTTAATGATCGGACACAGGCAGCATTGTACGCAAACGCGATAGGGCTAACGAAATATGAAATGTGTTATGAGTAAAAATATAACATTAGCATTAAATACGAGGAGGTGTCTCAGTAGCAGTTCATAGCTCTTGGGACACCTCCTGAATTTTTCTTTTTTGTATGCAATGTATTTAGGAAGCGGCTATTTTTTGGCGGATTTGGGCAATCGCTTCTCTTGTTACCACTTCTCCGGCGGCTATGTAGTCGTCCGCATCCTTAAAGCTGATTTGATTGAAGCCAAGATCGGGACGCAAGATTACATCCGCTAATTGCAGCTCTTCCTTTATCAGCTTTGCGCTCATGATGTCAATCGTATTCATTAAGGAATCTATTAGATGTCTGGCTGCTCCCTTCGTGAAGGATTCAGGGCAAACGTTAACTGCTATTACAATATCAGCTCCCATGCTCCTTACTAGCGCAGCTGGCACAGGATGAACAATGGCTCCATCGGCTAAGTGCTTTCCTTGATAGTTGACAGGTCGCATGGCTACGGGAACGGCTGTACTTGCGGCAATGGTATGTGCAAGCGAACCCGTCCTCATGATATGAGCCTCACCGGTGGAGACGTCTGAAGCTATCGCGCCAAAGGGTATAGGCAGCTCCTCAATTAGACGCTTACCGACATGCTTTTCGATAAAGCTGATAATGGGCGCGTTATGAACAAGGGACCGCATAGGGAAGGTTGGACGCACCAGTTGTCCCCAACTGATCGTAGAAAGAACCTTCATACATTCTTTTACAGACATTCCGGCTGCATAGGCTCCTCCGACCATAGATCCAACGCTTGTTCCTGCGATCATGTCTATGGGAATGCCCTCCTGCTCCAGAATGTTTAACACCCCAAGGTGAGCCATGCCTCTGGCTGCGCCGCTTCCTAACGCCAGACCAATAACTGGGCGGTCTCCTACTTTACGGACTCGGCCGAAGCGGAGATGGTGACTGTAGATCATACGTCCTTCGCTACGAATATAGGCTTCTCTCACGATATTTCGTAATTCCTCTACATTATTGTCTAGGTAAGGGAACAGGGACAGCATGCTCAGGGCATCTTGAGAGAGGATTTCTTGCGCATTGCCCGCTCCTTCTTTTTCTAGAAAGTATTGCGCAAGCAGCGGTATATCTTCAGTTCGCTCACGAAGAGGAGGCACAGGCAAGACCGCTAAGTGGGAAACAATCTTCAAGGGACAAGTGCTAGTCAGGATGATTCGAATCTGTGCAGCTGCCTCCAGCAGCTGTAGTAGCTTCTCAGAAGGACAGGATTCTGCTTCCTCGATGACAATGGTTCCTCCTTTTGCCGCAATAACCTTGGTCTCCCAATCAACAAGGCTCATGTCTGCTACATTTAACACCAGTAGCGGGTATTGACCGTTCGTTGCTCGGTAATGAAGTGCTCTTGCTACATTTACCTTCCCTGTACCGGATTCACCTATCACGACAACATGGACCCGCTCCGTCGACAGATGTTCAATCGATCTGAGAAGTGTGCGCATTTCGGCACTTTCTCCGATCAGTTCACCATAGCGCTCTTGTTCCTCGGATTCATGAAGCTTCATGAAGATCTGACTTTTCGAATGCTCCTCCAGTACACGTTCGTTGGAATTTTGGATTCTCTTGATCATGGATTCGATGATCTGGCTGCGGAACTCGCGATTTTTGTCCATTAACAGCAGCATGCCACTTCTGGATACGGATATTACATGAACGTTATCGATCGCTTCTACATGTGCACTGATGGGGTCTCCGGTAAGACAGGACATTTCCCCGAAGAACTGGCCTTTCGTGAGTATAGCCAATTCTACCTTTATTTCCGTACTAATAAATACTTGTACCTGACCGGATACCAAAATATAAACCCGCTGGCTGACCTCGCCCTTTTGCATGATAAGCTTGCCGGGTTCATAATGCTCTTCTTGCATTTCTGGAGCTAACTGCTGTAATTCTTCATCGGACAGGTGCTCAAGCATAGGGTAGTCTATGTAGGAAAGATGCAATTTGAATCCTCCTTATGTGGGGATGATTGAGTATTTTTTCCTATATTATCACAATGGAATTTTATAGATGTCATATGACAAAATAGATGACAAAGTTAATTACAACATAGGATTCTATGGCGAGATCAGATGATATAATGAGTATAATTGCTTTGCGAGATTGCTTATTCTGTCTACCTAATTGTAACTAGGGAGTGCTGTTCATGTTTGAGTTGCAAGGATACCAAACTTTAGATCTGATAGAGACTACCTCAGATATCAGGCTGTACAGACTCCTACGTCAAGAAGATGGCCTTAGGGTTATTGCCAAGACAACTACAGGCGAGTACCCGGGATCTACTATGGTTGATGCTTTTCGTCATGAGTATGACATGCTTAAGCGACTTAGCGGTCGTGGAGCAATCGAGGCATATAGCCTGGAAATCACACCGGATCGGCCAGTCCTTCTCCTAAAAGATATAGAGGGGAGTACGCTGGATCAGATACTGCGTACACCTGATTCACTGGAGCTTCCAGTGCTGCTTCGGATCGCCATCGCTGTTGCTGATTGTCTTATGCAAATTCATCGAGAAAAAATAACACTAAATGAACTGACCCCCGCTCATCTAATCGTCAATCCAATTACTTTTGAAGTGAAATTTATTGATATACGAATGTGCTCCGCTGAAAATGATACCAGTCCATTGTCACCTTTAAGCGGGCGGCCGGATGCCTTGCTTCCTTATATATCGCCAGAGCAAACGGGTCGAACTGGGTTGAACCCGGACTATCGTTCTGACTTTTATTCGCTTGGAGTCATTATGTATGAATGTCTTTCAGGCAGTCGCCCCTTTGAGCTTCATGATGTTGTTGATATTGTATATCGTCATCTTGCAGATACACCTGAGCCTTTACATCGCAGGTTTCCCACTATCCCTCTATCTGTCTCTGACATTGTTGCTAAATGCATGGAGAAGATGCCCGATGCGAGATATGCCAGCGCCTTTGGAATCAAGTCGGATCTTGAGGAATGTCTAACCCACCTACAACAATACGGGTACATCGAGCCCTTCCTATTAGGAAGCTGGGATATTCCGGAACGCTGGATGGTATCGGAACGATTCTACGGAAGACATTTTGAGAAACTAAGCTTACGAGAAGCACTGAAACGAGCATCACAAGGTGCTGTAAAGACGGTCTGGCTTAGTGGTGAGAGTGGTATCGGTAAAACAACCTTTCTAAAAGAAACGCTTAGAAATTCGATTTCTTTGGATGGTTTTTTCGCCAGAGGCAAATTCGAATCTCTACATACCTCACTCCCTTATGGCATCTGGCATCAAGTTATAGAAGAATTGGTCAGTCAACTGCTGATGGAAACGAAGCTGCAGGTGGAGGTTTGGAAGCTGCGTATTTTACAGGCAGTGGACAGTTACGGGCAATTATTGATCGAACTTGTCCCTAAGCTTGAGCTCTTGATTGGTCCCCAACCTTCCGTGCCTTCGTTGCCGCCGCTGGAAGCTCAGCATCGATTTCAATTAATTATGAGCCGATTTATTCAACTCTTTCCTCATGAAGATCATCCCTTGATCTTGATATTGGACAATCTGCAATGGGCGGATGAAACATCGCTGCAATATCTTACTTCGCTTATAGAGGACACGGCCACGAGTCATCTGCTAATCGTTCTTTCCTATCGTGATCGGGAAATCACGAGGCTGCACCCACTCAGTAAGCTGGAAAAGCATTTGATAGACCGCAACGTAGTGATGAGTAGAATATCTCTACAAGCGCTTGAACTCACCGATTTAAAACAACTGCTACTGGATGTTATGCGTTACGAGGCTGCTGACTTGGACGAGTTAGCGCGGGTACTTCTGCATAAGACAGATGGGAATCCACTATTTATTAAGCAATTCCTTCAGGATTTGATTGATGATCAGCGAGTGGAATTTGACGAGGATCTTCGAAGCTGGAAATGGGACCTCCAGCGCATTACTGAATTGAATGTTCCTGATAATGCAGCAGCCTATCTTTCAAGTAAATTACAGCAATTTCCTGATCAGACGGTGTATGCACTTAGTAGAGCTGCATTAATGGGCAGCATATTTGATGTGGGTACGCTTGCCGAAATTATGGAGATTCCGGTAGAGACATTGACCGAAGCGTTGGAAGTCGCTGTAAATGGACGTGTGCTACAACCTGTTAACGGGGAGGAATATACGCATTTTAAATTCCAGCATAACCGCATTCATCGGGCGGCTTATGCTCTTGTTCCCGAAGAGGTGCGCCCAGAGCTACATTGGAGGATTGGCATGCTATTGCTAGGCCGCAGCTCTCTTAGTGAAGGAACGATTCTATTTGAAGCGGTCCATCATTTCAATCAGGCGCTTACATGGATAGATCGCCCCGAACAGAGGCTTCAACTGGTAGAGCTGAACTTACAGGCAGGGATAAAAGCGAAGCAAACGACTGCACATGAGACAGCCTTACAATATATGCTTCAGGCAACAGCGATACTAGAGGAGCAGAGCTGGGAGGAGCATTATGGGCTAACCTTCCGGGTATTTCGTGAGAGGGCCGAGCTCGAATACTTATGTTCACATTTTGATAAGGCTAATGAATTATTTCATCTGTTAATCCATAAAGCTGCGACAAATACGGATAAGGCTTACATCTACGCGATGAAGGTTCAATTGGAAGCAAGTAATGATAACCATGAAGAGGTTATCTCCTTAGGTCGGCATACATTATCGCTATTGAAAGTGAGCCATCAATTTGATCCTAGCTATGTTCAATTGACGCTTCAATGGTTAAGATTGCGGCGCAGACTACAGAAGGTTTCACTCGAATCGCTTAATCTTTTACCGCCGATGACCGACGAGGCTCGTAGAGTCGCAATGACCACTTTAGATCATACGAGCAATGCCTGCTTCTATGTCAACCGAGATGGGTGGCTCGCTTCTTCCTTCACCATGATTGAATTGACGCTCGATTATGGGATGACTCCGGAGGCTTCCATTGGATTCATAGGCTATGCAATGTTTCAATACTATTACTTCCGTAATGATGAAGAAACATTTAAATGGGCCATGCTGGCGTGCAGCTTATCGGAACCCTATCCGAAAGTGCATATGACAACCTTAGCTGCGTTCGCAATGTGCTACGATAGCTGGCGGCATTATGATCCAACTATGCTCCGTATGTTTACCGAGAAAGCAGGTAAAGTGGGACTGGAATCAGGTGACTTATGGAAAGGCAACCAGAGTGTGCTAATCAACTGTGCCTCCCTTTTGCAATTTGGCCATCCGTTAGGCGATATCTATGATCGGTTAATTGCTCATTCCGGTGATTTGCTGCGCCATAACAACAGTCTTCACTGTAAGCAGGCTATCATAGCTGCAGCTACTCTAGTTCGATTGACAGGTTATCGCTCACTAGATGATCCATTTAACATCGCAGAGATTAGCGAACCTGATTTTGCACAGTCGGTTCATGGAGATACCTTTGATTTTATACAAGAAATGGTCTGGATACACCGATATTTGACAGGTTATGTATTTGGGGAGTACCGCGAAGCCAGTGAGGCATTAGCGAAATCAGCTGCCATTATAAAATCACGTGAAGATGGCTTAGACAGTCCTATGCAGACCGTGTATGAATGTTTAGTCTGGGCTCAGTTGTATGAGGAATATAACGCTGAAGAGCAGCGTGTATACCGGGTAAAAATGCACAGTCGGCTGAAGAAAATGAAAAAGTTTGCTAAGCGTTGCCCGGAAAATTATGAGCATAAATATTTGTTGATGAAGGCTGAGCTGACTCGCCTATCGCGAGATCCACGACAAGCTGAAGCCTTGTATGAGCAGTCTATTGAGGCTGCTCGTATCAATGGCCATATTCACGATTTAGCGATGGCGGCGGAATGCTATGGCAAATATGGACTTCGTCATGGCAAATTACATCTAGCAAGAATCTATATGACTGAGGCCTACGAGGCTTATCTGCAATGGGGCGCAAAGGCTAAAGCGGCTGACCTTGAGCAGCAGCATAGCCATTTGCTGCATATTAAACGGGAGCCCGGGCTCGATCGAGTCGATTCCCTTTCTGTAGTTATGTCTGCTCAAGCTTTATCGGGCGAGATGGAGATGAGTCGATTATTGGCCACGCTGATGCGGATCATGCTCCACAATGCTGGGGCCGAATATGGGGCAGTTATTTTTGATCATGATGGCAAATGGATGGTTGAAGCTTATGGTACCTCAGAAGCTCAGCATATCGAATCTGTTCCTCTCGGGGAAGAGTCAGATCTTGTTCCGGCAGCGATTATAGCCTATGCAGCAAGAACACAGGAGCAGGTTGTATTACATGATGCGCTCAGTGAGGGGATATTTACGCGTAACGTTTACGTTAGGAATAATAGACTGAAATCAGTTCTTTGTCTTCCTATCATGAATCAGAATAAATTGGTTTGCTTGCTCTATTTGGAGAATAACCTATCCCCAGGTGTATTTACGCCAAGTAGGCTCGATGTGCTCAAGCTGCTTGGTTCACAATGCGCAATCTCAATCGCTAACGCCAAGCTGTATTCGGGAATCCAATATCTTAAAAAAAATCTAGAGGACCAAGTTGTAGAAAGAACTCGTAGTCTGGAGCGTTCGATGCGAGAAACATCTGCGGCTTTGGCCGAAGCTACCGTCTTTGAAGAACGCAATCGTATTGCCCAAGAGATTCATGATATTGTTGGGCATACACTTACATCGACGATTCTGCAGATTGAAGCTGGCAAGCGGCTGCTTCAGAAAAAAGATATAGATAGTGGTTTTCAGCGACTGGTTGAAGCACAGGATCTTGTTCGGCATAGCTTGAATGAAATCCGCGGCTCTGTCCATATGCTGAAGGAGGACAAGTATTCGGACCTCACGGTCATGTTGAAGCAACTGATACGCGATACTGAACGTAATGCGGGCGTTGTCGTCCATGCCATTATTTATGATCTGCCGGAGGCCATGTCAACAGCCTATAAAAAGGCCATCTATCATGCTTTGCAGGAGGGCCTAACGAACGGAATCAGACACGGTAAGAGTACGGAGTTTCATTTTAGTCTGGAGTCTGTCGGAGCAAATTTACAGTTTAGGCTCAAAGATCGTGGGTCAGGAGATAGTCATATAGTGATGGGTTTTGGACTCAGGACGATGAAAGAACGGGTGGAGCAACTGGGAGGTAGCTTATCCATCGATTCAGAAATGAATGAGGGCTGTCTACTGGAAATCGATCTGCCAATGCGAAGGGTTGGGAATAGAAAATGAGTAAGATAAAGATTGTAATTGCCGATGATCAATTGTTGACGCGTGAAGGACTTCGTACCATTCTGGATCTGGAGGATGATATGGAAGTGGTTGGCGCTGCCAAGAACGGGGAAGAGGCCTGCGAGATGGTGGAAGCATTCCAACCCGATCTGGTACTGCTTGATGTTCAAATGCCGATCATGAATGGGATCAGTGCACTAAAACGAATCAAGCAGATTCGTCCGGATATATTCATTCTGATTTTAACCACTTTTATAGAGACCGATTATATTGTTGAGGGTATGGCATTTGGAGCAAGCGGCTATATGCTGAAGGATATGGATGCTGATAAAATGATTTCTTCGATCCGTGATACGATATCCGGGCAATTTATTCTGCCAGCTCCGGTAGCAGCCAAATTGGCGACGAGGATGAACAGATTGACGGAGGAGTACGAACATTGGCAAAGATCCAATGTAGATCGTATGAGTCTGACAGAACGGGAAGAGGAGCTGGCGCAGCTCATTATCCGGGGACTTAACAATCGCGAAATTGCCGATACACTGCATATTGCGGAGGGGACAGCCCGTAACTATATTAGTAATCTTTATAGCAAATTAGAGGTGGTTGACCGGGCTCAAGCGATTGTGCGCCTTCAAGCTATTATGTAACCGTAGTTGATGCTAACGAATTACTGTAGGGGCCAAGTAATCAAACATTGGAAAATTTCTCAGTACTCCAAATGTAACGGTTAGGATCAACATCACAGCCATAATTCCATGGCTAAGTGGTTGGATACGTTTCTTTTCAGTAATTAAGTACAACATATACAGAGGCGCTAGAATAAATAGCAACGGGTTAAATCTAAACGCCTGAACGAAGTCGAACTTTAACAAGGATAGAATAACTCTTGTGACTCCACATCCCGGACAATAAAATCCAGTCCATTCATGAAATAGACAAGGTATACCTAGATTGGTTAAAGGCATCCATACAGTGAAATACAGTAAGCCAAGGAGACTTAAGGACACACTCCAAAATAGTTTAGGGTGTGTCCTTCTATGAATCGTAAAATTATACCAATTTGTTAACATCAGATTGCACCAAAGCGTATGTGACAATACCAAAACTAAAGATTGTGAGGATCACGTACAGAGCTGAATTATCGGATACGAGATAGCCGCGTTGTCTTTGAGCTTCTGCAACATGTTTACCGATCTGGTAGGCCCAAACCAGGCTCCATATCCCGCAAGTAATCAATGTTAGAAGAAAATGCTTTCCTCCTGTGAATGTGTAGTCTCCACTTAGCTTTCCAACGTCATTCGTTAGAACAATAAACCAAAATATTCCGTATATTCCACATGTAATTAATGACAGTATAATGGAAAATGCGACACTCCTTTGACTAATCATTGTTCACTCTCCTATGTATTTATATGAAAATTTTACATTATTATCATAGACAATTGTGAAAATATATACAAGATAATATTTAGTGGTTTGTTTTTTAAGAAACGTGGAACAAGCTTACTATCTGGATATAGTGGATTCCTTCATGAATATGAAATATACTTTTAAAGATTAGCCGCAAGACAGCTAGAATTTGAACTACGATTGGAGAAAATGAAACAATGTCTAATTTACCGAACTGCCCGAAATGTAATTCTGAGTACACTTATGAAGATGGAAGTCTACTAGTCTGCCCGGAATGTGCACACGAGTGGACATTAGAATCAGAGTCTGAGAATAGTGAAGATCAAAAGGTTATCAAAGATGCCAATGGCAATGTATTAAACGACGGCGACTCAGTAACTGTAATCAAAGACCTTAAGGTAAAAGGAAGCTCATCTGTTCTGAAGATAGGTACCAAAGTCAAAAACATCCGTTTAGTGGACGGAGATCATGATATTGATTGCAAAATTGATGGGTTTGGGGCTATGAAATTAAAATCCGAATTTGTTAAAAAGATATAAAAGAAAGAATCAGCTTACCTTCGATAGAAGTAGGGCTGATTCTTTCTTTTTTTAGGTAATATTTAAAGGCGTGTCATCTTATGATTTCAACAATTTGGTTTCGTCCTGCATTTTTGGCTTGATATAAAGCTTTGTCCACAGATTCGAATAAATCATTTAGTTGATTGGTCGGGCTTTCTGCATACTGCTCTGCAAAATTATTAATGGACAGTAGTCCCATGCTTACAGTGATGGATACAGAATGAGCAACCTCATCCACATGTACTTTATTGGCCTCTATCATGAATTTGATATGCTCTGCCCAGAGGTTTGCTTGTGTGTGGTTCGTATTTGGTAAATAGACGATAAACTCTTCCCCGCCATAGCGTGCCAGAATATCCGTCTCCCTTAGCGATTGCTTAATGACCTCTACCGTGCTGCAAATTACAACATCGCCGACTAAGTGGCCGTAATTGTCATTCACCGTTTTGAAAAAGTCGATATCCAGTAGAATGATGGCAAAAGGCTGCTTCAATATCATATTTTCTATGATCTCTTGTTCTAAGTACTGTGTTAAGTAATGACGGTTATAACAACCTGTTAAGCTGTCGGTTATGGCCATCTGCTTGAGTTTTTGGTTGGTCTGAGAAAGCTCATTCTGGATTTCAATTAATGCCAGATTACGCTCTTGCAGGATCTCGTTCTGCTGATTAGTCTCAGCAATGAGGCGATGCAGCTCGCTTCTATCCTGAAAGGTGAGAATCCGTCCAACCATGATCTCGCCTACGACAATGGGTTCCGCTGTAATATTGATGTACGCTTGGAGCGAGGTGTAGAATACTTCAACTTCGCTTCTCTCCATGGGCTGTTTAAGATATGTATGTTGAAACAATCGGAAAGCGCTGGCAGTCTGCTCCAGGGGGGTTAGCGCCGATAAGTCGAAGCGATCACCGATCTGTAGGTTGATTTTTGGCAAAAGCGATCGATTGATCTCTACCACAGTCTCGTTATCATCCAGTACAAGAATACCTAGTGTAATTGTGTCAATGATATCCTGATGAGCGATGGTTACGAGATCAAATATTTTATCACGATGGATGGCAATGACGAAAAAGATGGCAGAGATTAGTATCCCCAGAGAGGTCATCCCCGGAATCACCGGCTGAGATTTAAACAGTACCACATTAAGAAAGACATCCAGTAATACAAATACAGTCAGCACCAGCACACCTTTGAGTACATGAGTAACCTGTTTTTTGATCCGCTGTGTGGCGTTCGATAAAAGCGCTGAATAGATGATATACAGAGAAATAATAATAGTGCAGATCAAGAAGAGAATAAACAGCCAAAAAAGCGGACCATAAGATCTTTCAACATATCCACCATGCATTGGCAGTACAAAGCTTTGCTTTGGATTGACGATCACTCCAATTAAGATCAATGCTGCGACAATGTATAGGATCAGCGTTTTCTTTTTTCGGAGGAGATATGATTTTCCAGTGAGAAATATCGTAAAAAGAAGCCATCCAATCGTTAACAGTATCGAGTCAATAAAAGCTAGCTTCACATAAAACAATTGAACATCGGGATCCGCTGTAGTTTTGAGAGCAAATTGACAGAAGGGCCATAACATCATCGTGAAATGGAAAGTCAAGTAAACCTTATGTAAGTTAGTGATTGTTACAGTAACAAATATGTAGATGAATAGAACGAAAAGAACGAAGAATAATGATAAGTCAATCCATGTCATGACATTCAATTCGGTAACACCTTCTTATATAAAAAAATAGGTTCATCTTTATTCATTTAAGCTCGAAACCTTCTCCCACTCGGTTAGCAGCTCTTTTACGCTCTGTGCGGACTGTGGCTTACTGAACAAGTAACCTTGAATTTTATCGCAGCCTTGCTCCTGCAGGTAATCGAGTTGTACAGTTCGCTCCACACCTTCTGCAATAACACACATATTCATGCGTTTACCAATCATAATAATTTGTTCGACAAGAACGGCTTGATGTGTCCCTGTTCGAATGGAATCAATGAAGGACTTGTCTATTTTTAAAGTCGAGATCGGCATATGAGTAAGATAGCTTAAGGAGGAATAACCGGTACCAAAGTCATCCAAGGCAATTTTGATGTTGTGAGCTCTGAGTTCAGTCAGTTTACTACTCACATATTCGTAAGATTCAACCAGAACACTCTCTGTAATCTCTAGCTCTAAGTATTCAGGATCTAGTCCGGAGGCTTGCAAGGTGTCTAGAACTAACTCATTGAAGTCGCTTTGCAGTAGCTGCAGCATTGAAATATTAACAGACATCGTCAGATGTGATAATCCTTGCTCATGAAGACTTTTTAAAAAGGCACAGGCTGTTCTGAGCACCCACGCCCCGAGAGGAATAATGAGGTGGGAATCTTCTGCTATTTTGATAAACTTATCCGGAGGGACCATGCCTAGTATGGGGTTGTTCCAGCGCATAAGAGCCTCTAGTCCCGTCACTCTGTTCTGAGTCAGATCAATCTGGGGTTGATAGAATACCTCTAGCTCATTTTTCTCTAAAGCATTATACAACTGCTTCTCAATGTTCATTCGCTCAGTAAAGGTATCATTGAGCGGTTGATCAAAGACAATAATTTGACCCTTGCCAGCGTCTTTGGCTTTATACATAGCGATGTCTGCGCATTTAAGGAGTTCCATAATATTACTTCCATGTTCGGGGTGAGCACTGATTCCGATGCTTAGGCTAACATGTAGCAGACTGTCATCCATCTCAATCGCATCTTTAAAACCGGCAATAATGTGAGAGGCTACACTAGTTATACACTGACTGTTCTCAATAGAATATAAAAGAACGATGAACTCATCCCCGGCGAAACGATACACTTCCCCACTACTCCCAACCAGGGACACCAATCTCTCACTAACCTTAACAATTAGGCGGTCACCAAATTCATGGCCCATCGTATCATTTACATATTTGAAGTAATCAATGTCGATGAACATTAAGGCTGCAATGTTATTCAGTTCCAAAATGTGAGGCCCATTCTCATAAAAAGCTAATTTGTTGGGCAAGCCGGTTAATAGATCATGATACGCCAGGTAATGCATCCTTTCTTCATTCATGGCTAGCTTCTCTTGATTCTCAATGAGCTGATCATATTGCTGTCTGAGTTCTTCTTCCGTAGCTGTGATTTCCTCATAGGCCGCCTCTAGATTTTCGTGGGCGCTCACCCTATCCCTATAGGCAAGATCCAGTTTCTTCTCGATCCTTTTAATCCGTTTCAGAGTACCTAGAATTAATGCAAAGATAAGTAAAGCTGTTATGAGGATAAAGAACCAGCCTTTAATTATATTAATAAGTCTTATCCACTCCGGATCTCGCGTAAAAGTGGAAACGGCCTTATCTGTTAAAGGGATCCATAAGCACCCAACAATAAAATATATTACGGCGATTTTTAAGGAGCCCCGAACAGGATTGAAGGTTTGTTTGGATATGGAATTTTTGTGTTTATTTCTTTGAAGCATATGTCCCTCCTATATCAAGCATGAGATGCATGAGAGCTACTTGTTTTAGATCATTTCAACATATTTCATCAAAATCCTCTATTTGTCAGTGATGTTCTGCAAATTTTAAGAATGAGTTTTTTGACAAGCTGGAGCTAGGCATTAATGCCTAGCTATGCTTGAACTTAACTTATGTTATAATCAAACAAACAACTCTAAGAGAAAATTATAGTTAAGGGGGAATCGTAAGTGGAAATAGGTATCAGTACGTTCGTAGAAACAACACCGGATGTTCAATCGGGGGAGTTAATAAGTCATGCACAGCGATTGCGCGAGGTAGTAGAGGAGATTGTTCTTGCAGATAAGGTGGGCTTAGATATATTCGGTGTGGGTGAGCATCATCGAAAGGATTATGCCGCATCTTCTCCAGCAGTTTTGCTGGCTGCGGCTGCCTCACAGACGACACGAATTCGGCTGACCAGTGCGGTAACCGTGCTGTCCTCTGCTGATCCAGTACGTGTATTTCAGGATTTTGCAACACTTGATGGAATCTCAAATGGACGGGCAGAAATCATGGCAGGGCGGGGTTCTTTTATCGAATCTTTCCCGCTCTTTGGATACGATTTAAATGACTACGATGAGTTATTCGATGAGAAGCTGGACCTGTTGTTAAAAATAACGGCATCCGAAAAAGTAACCTGGAGTGGAAATCACCGACCAGCCATTAATAATTTGGGGATTTATCCGCGCCCCGTTCAGAATCCTTTGCCCGTATGGATTGGCAGTGGAGGCAATACGGAATCTGTGATTCGTGCTGGCCTGCTCGGGCTACCACTTGTGCTCGCGATTATTGGCGGAAGTCCGTTGCAATTTGCTCCACTGGTGAAGCTCTATAAGAAAGCGGCGGCCCAAGCAGGACATGATGTGTCGAAGCTTCCGGTTGCCTCACACTCGCACGGCTTTATTGCAGAGGATAATCAGCTTGCGGCCGATATGTTCTTCCCCTCTACGCAGGCTAGTATGAATGTGATTGGTCGTGAGCGTGGCTGGGGTCATTATAGTCGTGCGAGCTTTGATGCGGCACGTAGATTTGAAGGTGCCTTGTATGTAGGAGATCCAGACACTGTTGCTGAGAAGATTATTCACCTACGTAAACACGTAGGAATTACACGCTTTATGCTGCATGTACCGCTAGGTACGATGCCTCATAAGGATGTAATGAGAGCCATTGAGCTATTGGGTACTGAAGTAGCGCCAATTGTTCGAGCTGAGATATCGAGATGGGAAGCAGAGGTCGAAGCAAAATAGGATTGACCCTTTCTGGATTAATCAGTATAATCTTACCAATTTATTGAGGTTGTACTGATTGGAGGAGGGAACTGAAGTGGCGGATCGAATCATAGCGGATAGACTTGAGGAATTAGGTATTGTCCTACCTAGTGCTAGTGAACCGGCGGCAAAATATGCTAACTACGTTATTGTTAATGGATTATGTTTTGTATCGGGAAAAGGACCCGCCGGGCATCCCAAAGGCAAGCTGGGACAAGACTTCACCACCGAAGAAGGCTATCATTTTGCACGTCAGGCTGGTATAGAGATCCTTGCCGTCCTTGAGTCAGCTTTAGGTTCCTTGGATAAAGTGAAGAGAGTGGTCAAAATTCAAGGATTTGTGAATGCAGATCCCTTATTCGAAGAACATCATAAAGTGCTCAATGGCTGTTCGGATTTAATGCTGGAGGTATTCGGAGACAAGGGCAGTCATGCTCGTTCGGTATTGGGCGCTGTTTCTGTAAGGGATAATCTTCCGATCATTATCGATTCTATTTTTGAAGTGGATTAAAAAGAGGGCTGTGGCACCGAAAGGTGACCGCAGTCCTCTTTTTTACATGGTTTGAGAAGTAGTTAGACAGCAACCCCAATAATTGTAACAAAACTAATTACCCTTTTTTTAGTAATAACAATTGAACATATTAATCAACGAGGTGACGACATCATGAGGATTCATAAGAAAGCCACACTACTTGTACTACTTACATCTATACTCTATACAGCTCCAGCCCATGCGGCGGTGATGCCTCAGAATCAGGTTACAGGCGTTTTTCTGGATGATCGGCAGCTTGAATTAGAGGTTCAGCCCTTGCTCATAAACGGTACAACGCTTATTCCCATGCGCAAGCTGTTTGAAGAACAGGGAGCAAAGATTTCATGGAACAACAGTACCAAAACAGTGAAGGCCACTAAGGGAACGCTGGTGCTGACTTATCAAATAGGAGATTTAACCGCGAACAAAAATGGACAAGCCTTAAGCTTAACCGTTCCGGGTCAGGTTGTCGGTGGTAATACGATGATGCCGCTGCGTTTTGTCAGCGAGGCTCTAGGCAGCACCGTGAAGTGGGAGGCTAACACTCGGACCGTCCGCATCTATTCAGCGCTGAATTACGATACAACGATTCGTTATGGGGTTAACCTGCGCAGTTCGCCGAATTCATCGGATCAATCAGGTGTCCAGCAAATGTTGTCCGTAGGCGATAAAGTCCATATCGTTAGAGAAGTGGATGCTTTGTGGTTAGAAGTGCGAACGCAAGACAACAAGACGGGGTACATATCTGCTAAACCGAAATATAGCGATTATACTAGTGAGTCGCTCGCTGAGAAGCAGGGAAGCGCGTTGCTTGCTTACGGAGAAAAGTATCTGGGAACCCCTTATGAATTCGGTGCTGCAACGAACCAGACGTCTACCTTTGACTGTTCTTCTTTCGTAGGGCATTTATTTGAGAACGTGTTGTCGGTGGATCTGCCTCGCGCCTCTTATAATCAAGCCAAAGAAGGGAAGGAAGTTGGGATCAACGAACTGCGTAAAGGAGACCTACTGTTCTTTAGTGCACGTGGTCTCGACATTGGTCATGTTGCCATGTATGCGGGAAATAATCAGATATTGCATACGTATTCTAAGGAGCAAGGCGTCCATTATGAAGCCCTGAGTGAGAAATGGAAGAAGCGTTTTGTGACGGCCCGTAGAATGTTTTAGATTGGGTAGCGATTAGGCTATAATGATCACGATGAAGAAGCATCCGAATACATTTGGGGGATGAAGCATGGTGACTAAAACCATCGTAGAAAAGCTGAACTTACAAAAATACAACCAAGTAGCGATATTGAGTAAACCAGAAGGCTCCGATTATTTAGCGGAATTGACGGATTATGATACTTCGCTAAATGGGGCGTATGATCTTATATTTGCCTTTGTACTAGACATGGCGTCGTTACAGGAACTAGTGAACCGTGTGATTGAGCAACAGCATCTTCATAAGAATGGCTATCTCTTTGTGGCGTATCCTAAAAAGGGAAACAAAGTGTATCCGACCTTTATTCATCGTGACGACTTACTAGAGGGTCTGGGCAGTGATGAGAATGGCTACATCGGAACAAGCAATATTAAATTTGCACGCATGGTAGGTTTGGATGATGTCTTTACAGTTGTGGGGTTGAAAGAGGACGCTAAGGGGAAAGGTCAGCTTTCCAATACCCAAAGTCAATCTGTGGATGACTATATTTCTTTCATTCCAAATGTGGAAGAAGATCTGAAAGATACACCGGAGCTTCTAGCCATCTATCAATCGCTTACCCCGGGATACCGCAAAGACTGGGCTCGATATGTCTATAGTGCCAAACAAGAGGCAACAAGAGCTAAGCGTAAAGAGGAAATGAAGAAGATTCTACAGGCTGGTTATAAGAGTCGTGAGCTGTATCGGCAAGCCAGTAGTACTGAACTCTAACTAGACCTTACTTCATTAAAAAGATTATTTAAAGACATAAAGACGGTTTTTGAACTCCTTTTCCGTCTATGTTATGAACTTGATTGTTAAGGAGGCAGATAGTGACTTGTACGGATGCAGAACTGGTAGATAAGGTGTGTAAAGGGGATATGGATGCATTCAGTGGGCTTATCGGCAAATATTCCAACGCAGTATACGGAGTAGCTTACGGTAAATTGGGTGATTTCCACACCGCGCAAGACATTACACAAGAGGTTTTTGTTAAGACCTATCGTTATTTACCCAACTTAAAGGAGCCAGAGAAACTCGCCAGTTGGTTATATGCAGTTACTACACGGGAATGTATGGATTGGTTTAGGGCGAATAAGAAGAAAGCTGCATATGAATTCATGGAGCAAATCGAGGTTTCTCAGTTGGAGACCACTGAAGATCAGCTCCTCCGAAGAGAACTCCAGCAAGATGTGTGGAAGGCATTAAACACCTTATCCGAAGCTAACCGTATAGTCACCATTCTATTCTATATCGACAACTACAAGGTTAGGGAGATCGCTGATTTCCTTGATTTATCTATTGAAGCTGTCGAGAGTAGACTCCGCAGATCAAGAACGATCTTAAAAAGGGAGATGTTGAGTACAGTGAATAACAATCTAAGTGAAAACAAATTGCAGGACGAATTTAAAAAGAGAGTTTTTCAGGATGAAAGAATGCCTGAAACCAACTTTCGTCGTGTGGCCATGGGCCAAAGTGAATTCGATGATATTGATATGCCTAAGACGAACTTTTCTAATGTAAATATGGCGGGTACCAAGTTTGACAATATTAATATGAGCAGTACTACTTTTAACGATATCAATATGCATCTTGTTAAGTTTAATGAAGTCGGATTGTGGGAAATTGAGATTAGCAATAGTGAATTAGGAGAAGCCTATTTCCATGATATTCACTTGTATGGTAAAGGCAATAAGTTTGAACGATGCCAGCTTAATGGCACATCTTTTGTAGAGTGTGATCTTTCGAATGTAGAGATAAAAGACTGCAATCTTTCAGGCGTCACAGTTAATGGCATTTCATTTGAGGCCCTGCTAGAGAGTTATCATAAAAATAAATAATATTACAACAGTTCTATTTATTCATCATAGATTTCATCGAAACCACTTCATCCTAGGAGTGGTTTTTAAGTTTGGGGTATAATGGATGTAGATCATATAGCATAAACCTACAGGGGTGAAATATAGATGAAGCGCATTACGATTTTAATTGCGGATGATGAGGCGGAGATTGCGGATCTGGTGGCTTTGCATTTGCAAAAAGAAGGGTATCATATCATTAAAGTATCCGATGGGCGTGCAGCGGTGCAAGCTATTGAGTCACAAACGATAGATTTGGCGATTCTGGATATTATGATGCCAGGGCTGGATGGCTATGAGGTAACCCGTCACATTCGGGAGCAGCATCATCTGCCGATTATTTTTTTAAGTGCGAAGACTTCTGATCTGGACAAGATCACAGGACTTGTCATGGGCGCAGATGATTATATGACCAAACCGTTCAATCCAATGGAGTTAGTCGCCCGCGTTAATTCTCAACTACGGCGCTCTATACAATTCAGTCAGCCCGCAGCCGTTCTTAAGTCGGTCCTCGAAGTTGGTGGGTTGACGATTTCACCAGATGAACATACCGTCACTCTTTACGGCGAGGTAATAGACCTAACTCCGAAAGAGTTTGATATTTTGCATTTATTGGCGAGCCATCCTAAGCAGGTGTTTAGCGCGGAGAGTATCTTCCAACAGGTATGGGGAGAAGCTTATTATGAGAGTGGCAACACGGTCATGGTGCATATCCGTACCTTGCGCAAAAAGCTTGGTGAAGACATCAATAAGAACAAATTTATTAAGACAATCTGGGGAGTAGGATATACCTTTACTGGGTAAGGCCACTGAGCTCTTATACATTTTAAGAAAAACTTTATATTTGTCCTGCTTTTTCTTTAAAGTGTCTTCGTTATTCTATTCCTATCAAGCATAAACGCCTTAAGGAAATGGGAGGACAATACAGATGAAAAAGTGGGTTTTTTTGGTGATCGTTGTGTTATTTCTTGGTTACGCAGCCGCTCGTTATTTACCGGATACGGGTAATTTAGCTGATAAGAATGATAAGATCCAGAAGGGATCGATTAGAGATAGCGATAGTTTAAAGGTGGTTACGCAAGATCAGGTATATCAAGGGGATTTATTGCTGGTGAACAAACAATATCCGGTACATGAGGACAGCGTGAAGTCTGATATTGTGACCTTATTTGATCAGAAGGATCTGGTTCAGGGCTATGGATTACTAGATACCTCGATTCGGTTGTCTGAAAGTGTAGCACATAAATTCAATAAGATGATCAAGGCCGCTGAGAAGGATGGCGTGAATCATTTTTTAATTAGCAGTGGGTACAGGGACTTTGAGGAGCAAGAGCAATTGTATGCGGAAAAAGGTTCAGATTATGCTCTTCCAGCGCAATATAGCGAACATAATTTAGGATTATCGCTGGACATCGGATCGTCTCAATCGGAAATGAGCAAAGCACCTGAAGGTAAATGGCTGGAAAAGAATGCGTGGAAATACGGCTTTATTCTACGCTATCCGAAAGACAAAACGGAGATTACGGGGATTAAATATGAACCTTGGCACTTCCGTTATGTCGGCTTGCCGCACAGTGCGATCATTCAGGAGAAGGGGATCGTGCTGGAACAATATTTAGATCTTTTGAAGGAAAATAGTGAAATTTCAACGGTTGTAGACGGCAAAACATATACGGTGAACTATTATCCAGTATCAGGATATACAAGTATTAAGATTCCAAAGGAAGGGCAATATAAAACGTCGGGCGATAATATGGATGGCGTAATTGTCACTACATTTTGATGAGTACGAAGCCTAAGAGCGAGTCTACTATGACATTATTGCTGGCAGCCGTATTTATTGTCTATATGTATTTTTTGATCCGAATTATCGTATTTAAAGGCGCACCTTTTAGCTTGCAATCACTTTGGGAACAGGCAGGGCGTATGCTCGAGCATCCCGACAGAATTTTTAAGCGACAGGGCAACTATGTACCCTTTAAAGAGATCTCGCGGGGGATAGAGCATCTGTCACTTTCAGATCCTTTTTCATCACTTAATTTAGTGGGCAATCTTCTGGCGTTTATTCCGTTTGGAGTCTTTGTTCCAATGCTGTTGTCGCAAAAAGTAAGGTTATTTCAAAAGGTCTTCATGCTCTCTTTTGCGCTGAGTCTGAGCTTTGAAGTTACACAATTAGTATTGTATATCGGCACCTTTGACGTGGATGATCTGATCTTAAACACTTGCGGTGGGGTAGTCGGTTACGCCATATATAGAATGCTGGTTTCTTCTGGATTGTTTACAACTATATCGAAGCGGTGTTAGTATTTGTGGATGGTAGATATAGACAGAGGATAGAAGGGGCATGGTATGAAAAAGCGTATTTCGGATATTGTTTCCATCATTGTAGGAGCATTGCTGTTTTCCTTGGCCGTTAACTTGTTTGTGATTCCGAACGAGTTCGGTGAAGGCGGGGTAACGGGACTGACTATGATTACATACTATTTGTATCAGTGGTCACCAGGTATTGTTAGCTTAATTCTTAATGCTTTATTATTGATTGTGGGTTATAAATTTCTGGACAAAACGACGACAGTATACACGATTATTGCGGTGTTTTTTAACTCGTTATTCCTGATTCTTACGAAGAATTGGCATATCGCCAGCGATGAGTTGATCATCAATGCAATATTTGGAGGCATCTTGTCTGGTGTGGGTATCGGAATGATCATACGTGTGGGTGGAACGACCGCAGGGTCAACCATTATCGCCAGAATCCTGCATAAATTTTTGGATTGGAACGTTAGCTACGCTCTTCTTCTAGTCGATTTAGTTGTGGTATTTGCTTCGTATTTCATCATTGGTGTTCAAAGTCTGATGTTTACGATTGTGATGCTCTATGTAGCGACTAAGGTGATGGACTTCATTATTGAGGGAGTGAATCCTAAGAAGGCCGTTACGATTGTATCCAAGGAGCAGGACAAAATTGCTGAACAAGTTAATGGAATCATGGATAGAGGGGTCACAGTCATTTATGGCCGAGGGTATTATACTAAAGAACCCAAAGAGCTGCTCTATATTGTCATTAGCAAACAGGAAGTAACCATGCTTAAGAAAATCGTAAGATCGATTGATAAAGAGGCTTTTATTGCCATTCACGATGTAAGAGATGTGTTCGGAGAAGGCTTTGTGGAGCTGGCAAAATAAGAGTGAAAGTGCTGTCCGGTAGCTACCTGAGCTGCTTGGACAGCTTTTTTTTGGATTGGGCATTCGAATGTGATGGATATCATTGCATTTTCTGTTTATTCACATTTTATTAAATTTTAAAGTGATTCAGCGCACACTCGCTCATTTGCAGCTTCTATATGCTTTTTATAGAGGTATTATCTAATTGCAGGAGAGAGGGTATTCATATGTTAGATCAACAAACGATTGCTATTATAAAATCAACAGTTCCTGTATTACAGGTTCATGGAACAACCATTACTACGACGTTCTATGGCATGTTATTTGAAAACCATCCAGAGCTATTAAATATATTTAATCATGCCAATCAGCGGCAAGGCAGACAGCAGACAGCGCTTGCTAACGCAGTCCTAGCAGCGGCGATGAATATTGATCAACTAGGGAATATCTTACCGGTGGTAAAACAGATTGCAGAGAAGCATCGAGCACTGGGTGTATTACCTGAGCATTATCCGATCGTGGGTGAGACCTTGTTAGCTGCGATTGGACAAGTACTTGGCGATGCGGCAACACCGGAAATTATAGATGCATGGGCCAAAGCCTATGGTGTGATCGCAGATGCTTTCATTGGTGTGGAAGCAGAAAAGTATCGTGAAGCTGCGGAAGCTCCGGGGGGCTGGAGTGGATTCAGAAACTTTATCGTCACTCGGAAGGTTAGTGAAAGTGAGCTTATTACTTCCTTTTACCTGTCTCCTGAGGATGGAGGGGCGATCTCTTCTTATTTCCCGGGTCAGTACATCACGGTTCGTATTCAGCCCGAGGGGGAAGAATATTCCCATATTCGCCACTACAGTTTGTCCAGTGCTCCGGGACAGGCGTATTACCGTATCACTGTTAAACGGGAAGGTGAAGGGATAGATAGACCTGCGGGCGTCGTATCCACTTATCTGCATGATTTCGTCCAAGTGGGCTCTATATTAGAAGTGGGCTCTCCAGCGGGCGATTTCGTACTGGATCAGCGTAGTGACACTCCGGTGGTTCTAATCAGTGGGGGTGTGGGCTTAACCCCAATGGTAAGTATGCTGGAGACAATAATTGCTGCACAGCCAGAACGCGAGGTAACTTATATTCATGCAGCCATCAATGGAAGTTTGCATGCTATGAAAGATAGGGTGGCAGATTTAGCACAATCTCATTCTTCTCTTCGGTCCTATGTATGTTATGAATCTCCAGGAGAAGGCGACAAGTACAATAGATCTGGTTATATTGATCTTTCTTGGCTTCAAGAAATAGCAGATGTGAACTCTGAATTCTATTCCTGTGGGCCGACCCCATTTATGAAGGTCATATATAAGGCGCTCAAGGAATGGCGGGTACCTGATGACAGAATTCATTTTGAATTTTTTGGACCTGCCGGCAGTTTAGAAGAATAATATAGATAACAAAAAGCGCCTTAGCCGATTGGCTGAAGCGCTTTTTGTTTTGCGTTAGTGTTTATTTGAAAGAAGCAAATGGATCGGTGCCTTTAGGCAGTATTGAGCTGAAATTAAAGGTGTAGGTAGGAATTCCAGCTGCATAAGGTGCGATTTCATATTGTTGATAGAAGATAGCTAAGCCACTTTCACTGACGTAGAAGGCTGGTTTATCTGTGAGTCCACCAGTTGACTCCGGAAAAGCAATATCCTTGGTGCTTTCCTTCAACATTTTATCTAGTTTTTGTTTGTAGTTTGGTTCTGCCTTTAGCAGGTCTTTAAGCTCTATCTTCTTACCATCCTTCAGCGAGAAGGTATGTCCCTCGCGCATGGTACCGCCGTGTGCTCCACCGCTGTAACCATATTGATCAACTACAATACTAAGCACGCCTTCACGGTTAAAGGTGACAACATAATTTTGAGAGTAATCATATTTATTCTCTATCGTGCCATCCCTACGGCTAGACTCTTTCTCAGCCTCTGACACGAATAGTTCAGCCTCTTTTTTGAAGGTGGTATTAATCGTGTTTTGTACTTCATCCGTCAGACCGCTGATCTGTGGATATTGTACTTTAATATTAGCATTCTTATTGCTCTTGTCTAAGTTAACAGAGGTGATCTTGATGTCATTCATCACCTTCTTGCTAAGTTCAAGTGATTTCTGAGCTGGATTATATACGCCTTGAACACCTAAATAATCATTTAACAGTTTGAATGGAACATATAAACGGTCATTGATCATCTTCACTTCATGATTTCCGGTCATGCTATAAATGTAATATCCGTTTAAATCGGTACTGACGCCATAGTCAGAGACCTCCATGTTCAGCTTCACCGAGTCACTACCTACACTGTAAGTCTTTGTGGTTGAATTGTATTGAATAGCAAGGCCGAAGGCATCACGCAATACGGTTAAAGGGATCATGGTATTTCCATCTACGATTTTTCCTTGCTGCGTTAAGACTTGGCCTTTATATTTAAGCACCACAGAAGGCTGCTGAACGGCTTGATTGACTGTTTTTGTACCGGTAGTTGCAGCTTGAACAGAATTCCCTCCGATGAGTCCAGTACCTCCAAATAATACTCCAGTAGCTATTACAGCAGACGTCCATTTCATAGTTTTGTTCATGATTTAATTTCTCCTCTCCAATGATGGGCTTATGTAGTTCATTATGATTTTTGATGTTATCTATCACTCCTACAATTATACCTAGGCCCCAAATAGATTTGATTACAAACACGGTTACAGTGTTGTTGCATAGACGTGCAAAAGGTATATACTTTTTAACCATTTATTAATTTTTGACACAATCATGAGGACTTTAAAGTAATTACGGTAAGCTCGGGACGACAATTAAAACGTATAGGCATACGAGTCACTCCAATTCCGCGTGTGGTGTAGACCTGGAGTCGACTATCTGGGAGCTGGTATAATCCGCTTGAATATTTACTGCCGTGCGGCGGGGTATACAAGGCACCTACAAATGGGAGACGCACCTGTCCTCCATGACTATGGCCGGACAATTGCAGATCTATGGGAAGATCACTGTATTCATCGGCAAAATCAGGCTCGTGCGCAAGGAGTAGAGTACATGCCTTATCAGGGATATGGCGTAGCGCCTGATGAATATCTGCTTTGCCGACCCACGGATCATCCACTCCAGCTAGATAAAGCGCCTCCGCATCTTTTTTTAAGACAATATGTTCATTATGAAGTACGTGGAATCCAGATTGCGTTAACCCTTTCGTCACAGCTTTCCTAGTGCCAAAAGCATCGTGGTTACCTAACACAGCATATTGTCCAAACGGTGCCCGCAACTGTGAACAGATGTCCACAGCCTCAGAAATATAATCGACAGAATGATCTAGCAGATCCCCTGTGAAGCAGATCAGATCTGGACTTACATGTTGAGTTTGCTGCACTAACTCTGTTAAGGCTTCGGACTTCGTATATACGCCTAAGTGTAAATCACTGAAATGAACGATACGAAATCTATCGAATGCTGGAGGGAGTAGAGGAAGCTTTATATCTATATGTTTAACTTCAAGCCAGTAGGGCTCAACCCAGTGTGAATAAATGCCGGTCGCACTAGCGGTTCCAAGCAGCCCGAGCGACACTTGAGCACTTTTCTTCAGAAATTGGCGTCTGCTAATAGTATTCATAAACAAATCATACGTGGGGATTGTTACTCTACTATGACAATATTCATTTAATAACCCATTGTGACGATAAAACTACATATACATTTTTTATATGGGAGATGAAGAGATGAGTATTATCGATGCCTTAGTCCTCGCAGCACCTTATTTCAAAAAGATTCACTCGCAGGATATTATGATTGGAATCACGGACAGGGAGATCTTCCATTATTACGCACCAAGTAAAGTTATTGATCTCGGATTGGTTAAGGGTAACCCTATCCCTCCTGAAGATCTGTCGCTTTCAAATGGACTGAAAGGTATAGCAAGCTCTAACCGAATCCCAGCAGAAATTTATGGAGCTCCTGTAATCTCAACATGTGTACCTATCTACGGAACGGATGATGATGTAATCGGGGTTTTTGCCATTGCCTATACACTAGAGAACGAGAATAAGCTTGAAGGATTCACAGATGAGATTAATGAGATAAGCAGTCATCTAATGGAGATGGTGCAGAGCGTAGCTGCCCAATCTCAGGAATTATCAGCTACTTCGCAGCAAATATTAGATAATACGCGTAGAGCCGTAACGGAATCACAAGAAGTGAATAAGGTTGCCGGCTTCATTCGTGAGATTTCTGAGCAGACGAACCTGCTTGGGCTGAATGCGGCAATCGAAGCCGCGCGTGTAGGAGAGCAAGGGGCAGGTTTTGGGGTGGTTGCTACTGAAGTGCGCAAACTGTCCGTTAACACTAAAGAAGCAACCCATAATATTGAAAAATCACTGAGTGATGTTCAAAAGTCCATTAAGCAAATGGAGCAAGAAATTGAAGCGATCTCTGCTTCTTCACACGCACAAGCAGAATTGGTCACTGAATTCAGCGGGGTAATTGAGCGCTTGAATAAGGCCAGCAAAGAAATGACTACTTTCATGCAATCCATCATCCAGTAGGGTGTATGCATAAAGTTACTTATCCTAAACCATGCTAGAAGAGAACAGGCGCATTTCAGAAGGGAGCGAATTTCATTTATGAAACAACCCGATTCCAGTCTGCAAGCGAACGACAATGTAACTCAAGCCAAAAATGCTTTAGGCAAGCTTCATTTCTCTGTCTCTCAGGCGCTTAGTCATCCAACAGAACAGACTTTGGCACAGGCTGAGAACCGTTTGGCGCATACCGAACAGGCGGTAGAGCAAGCTCGTGCCTCGTTAGGTCCCCAAGGTGTGGAGTTGGCTGAAGAACTGCTGGCCGAGGATAAGAGCAGGCTTGCTGCATTGAAGACGCAAGGGAAACGTTCAGAACGCTAGATGTTCCTGCTACAACCCGTGAAGCGAATAAGCTTCACGGGTTGTTCTCATGTGCTATTCCCCTAAGGATGTAGCTTAGGAGTGTGGGTGGTATACTGGAACGAGAGTTCTAGCATGGCTTAGATGGAGGATAAAGGATATGAATGGCATGCACATCGAAGAGTTAACCCGGCAGGCGGAGGCTTTCATTCGACAATGTTACGCTGAACTTGATAAGACTGAAGCTGAGATGGATCAACGCATCCAAGCCGTACGAGAAGAAATTAATCAATCCGGGAGTTACACACATACAAGGGAAGAGCTGGCTCATGGGGCGAGAATGGCTTGGCGAAATAATAGCCGCTGCATTGGCCGCCTCTTTTGGCAATCCATTGAGCTGATGGATGAACGTCTGGCAGAGACCGAGGAGGATATTGCTGAAGCTTTGCTGCGACATCTGGAAAAGGCGAATAATGGAGGACGTATTCGTCCACTTATCACGGTCTTCCGCAGCGGGGAAGCTCCTGATCGGAGAATCCGGATTTGGAACCATCAATTGATTCGTTACGCGGGATATCCTGGTGATGCTGAACATGAACGCGCTGGTGATCCGGCATCGGATGAATTTACGAAAGTGTGCCAACAACTAGGCTGGCAGGGAACAAGGGGCAATTATGATGTATTGCCGCTAGTGATCAGCATAGGTAATGGGCACCCCCATGTATTTCCTATTCCTCAACACCTCATTCAAGAGGTACCGTTAACTCATCCTGAAATTGAACGTTTTGCAGAGCTTCAGCTTCGCTGGTATTCTGTGCCGATCATTTCGGACATGCAGTTGGAGATTGGCGGGATTCTATACCCCGCGGCTCCTTTTAACGGCTGGTACATGGAGACCGAAATTGGCTCACGTAACTTAGGGGATACTGGAAGATATAACACTTTGCCAGCTGTAGCTGATCTGATGGGACTTGACCGCTCCAGTAACACAACGCTTTGGAAGGATCGGGCGCTTCTTGAATTGAATCGTGCAGTACTGCATTCCTTTAAGCAAGCTGGGGTCAGTATCGTTGATCACCATACAGCAGCTGATCAATTTGTGAGATTTCAAGAGCAGGAGCAGGGACATGGACGTCAGGTTTCGGGACGCTGGTCATGGCTGATCCCCCCTATGTCTCCGTCATCTACACCGATTTGGCATGACAGTAAACTGAAAGAATATGATTACAGCCCTCGTTTCCTTTATCAGCGATCACCTGTGGCAACCTGTCCTTTTCAATAGCAATCCAATTTATGATCAAAAAAGCGCCAAGTTCCCCTCATAAGGAAACTGGCGCTTTTTAGGCTTTTAAATGCTCTAGAAAGATTTGTTTAAGAAGCTCAAGCTGCTTGTCGGAGTCTAAATCCGATTCTAGCAGGAGGATGTTTTCTTTCATCGTTAGCTTTCTGGAAAAGAGAGCAAAGCTGTTCATCAGCGTGATTAAGGTCTCTTTCACAGGGAGATCGGCGCGAATAGAACCGTCTTCTACCCCATTTTGAATGATCCTGGAGTACTCATGCCAAATCTTGCGGTTTAATGCATTGAAATCCAGAACGTCCTCAACAGGCTCATTTAAGTGAGAGGCGTAGCTTTCAAAATTGACCATAAAAATAATGCTTAAATGATTTTGATCCTGAATAAAGAAGTCAAATAACATCTCGATCTTTTCGAGACAGGTAAGTGGCAAGTCGGCTACATGCTTAAAGTAATCGAGCATTGGTTCTAGCATTCGGGTGGCCACCGCCACGATGAGCTTTTCTTTTCTGGGAAAATATCGAAACAGCGTCGCAATCCCTATATTTGCTTCGCTTGCGACATCCTGCATCGTCGACTTTTCAATTCCTTTTTGCGAAAATATTCGTTCTGCGGATTCGAGAATCGTATATAATCGCTGCTGTTTACCGTCGGATCGTTCTTTTTCATAGCGTGCTTTAGGATTCATGAGGGATAGACCCTTCCATTTTTTAATTAGGTTCTTTAATTATTAGTATTATATCCACCGTTTATTGGATTAAGCAAGGAGAGGTTGTAGTTATTTCGTAAAAATGATATGATAAATATCACAGTGATAGTGTGACTATCATCACTCGAATTATTATATCACAATACGATTATAGAGGAGACTTAATTATGAATCGTCTAACTAATAAAGTAGCAATTATTACAGGTGCAGGCAGTGGCATGGGTCGTGAAGAAGCCCTTTTATTGTCCAAAGAAGGTGCTACAGTTGTAGCAACTGATATTAACGAAGCTGCTGTACAAGCAGTTGTAAAAGAAATTGAAGCCAATGGTGGACAAGCAGCAGCTTATGCGCATAATGTAGCTTCCGAAGAAGACTGGATCAAAGTTGTAGAAGATGTGATCAGCAAATTTGGGAAAATCGACATCCTGGTAAATAACGCAGGGATCTCGTTCCCAGTTCAATTGCTTGAATCCACTGTTGATCAATGGAACAAAGTAATGAACATTAACGTAAGCAGCGTATTCCTTGGGATGAAACATGTTGTTCCTCAAATGAAGAACAATAAAGGTGGTTCCATCGTCAATATCTCCTCCATCGCAGGTTTGACTGGCAGCAGCGGTGCTGGCGCTTATACAGCTTCTAAAGGTGCCGTTCGTATGCTGAGTAAAGCAGCAGCTGTAGACTTTGGTAAAGATAACATTCGCGTGAACTCTGTTCACCCAGGATTTATCGAAACTCCAATGAGTGCTGAATTTGTAAATGATGAAAGAATGCATAGCTTCTTTATGTCCCAGACTGCATTGCCACGCGTTGGACGTGCTTCTGAAGTAGCTGAAGCTGTATTGTTCCTAGCTTCTGACGAAGCTTCTTATATTACGGGTGTTGAGCTGCCAGTTGATGGCGGAGTCGTGGCTAAATAATAAATTTCTAAATAGGCAACACTAAGAAAGCCGTCTCATGCGTAGATGTTATCTATGCGTGGGGCGGCTTTTTTTACGTAAATGTAAGGATTGATCAAGGGAATAAAACTGCAAAAATACATTTTTTAATGATAAGAGGATGGCAAAAAACATTAATTCCTGCAAAACTGCAGTTTTTCTTGCTCCAGATGAAGCCTTTGAGCCATAAGTATGGATAAAGCTGTATATTTGCAGCTTTCTCATATAGTGAAGCGGATATCCCTACAAAAAGCTGTATTATTGTAGGCTTTCTCTAGTTCAACGAAAGGTATGGATGAATATGAGTAAACAAGCGGCACTTGATATGTCTATCGCACCATTTATTAGTGACGAGGTGATGGATGGATTAGCAAAAGCGTCTCTTTCTATTTAAATCATAAATATTTAAGCGCCCATTTCTACCGAACATTAGCCTACACCCCTGCATAACATATAGCACTTGTAAGCAGGAGAAGGGTGTGGTTCAGAGATGGGCATCCAATTAACAGCGCTCCATTATGTATATTTGGCATTCATCGTGTTCATTATGGCACTTTTGATTAAGCGGCGGGATACAACGATGATCTGTATTGCAGGCATCTTTGTATTAGGCTGGCTCGCGACAGAAACGGTTAGTGGTTCTGTCACAGGCGTATTCAACTCTTTTGTATATGCAACTAAGGAGCTAATGGGTACGATTATGATTATTTCGATCATTGTAGCCATGAGCAGAGTATTAACACGTACCGGAATAAACGAGACGATGGTTGCCCCGCTTACCCGTTTTTTACGTACGCCGTTTATGGCATTTTGGGGCATTGGCTTGATTATGATGGTGACATCATGGTTCTTCTGGCCTTCGCCAGCAGTGGCCCTGATAGGGGTTGTGCTGCTGCCCGTTGCTATTCGCGTAGGATTGCCTGCACTTGGAGCAGCGATTGCGATGAATCTATTCGGTCATGGGATTGCGCTGTCGAGTGATTATATTATTCAAGGTGCACCTAAATTGACGGCAGATGCGGCAGGACTTCCGGTAAGCAGTGTCATGGAAGCGAGCATTCCGCTTGTTATAGTGATGGGTGTAGTCACTACGGTAACAGCTTATTGGATGATGCGACGAGATCAGAAGAATGGTACTTGGCGAGACGGACTTATTTCCGGGAAAAATGCCGCGAATGCGCTAGCTGCAGACAGTGACGCGGTCGAGGGTCAAGCGGTGATTCCTCCCACACTGAAGAAATGGCTGGCGATCGTTATCCCACTCCTGTTTCTAGCTGATGTAGCAGGTATGTTTCTGCTGGATTTACAGGGTGGAGACGCAACGGCCTTAGTTGGCGGGACTGCTGTATTTATCTTGGTTGTAGTAACATTGCTCGCACATCGTAATAAGGGACTGGAGCAAGTCACCTCATATCTAATTGATGGACTCACATTTGGCTTTAAAGTATTTGGTCCAGTGATTCCAATTGCGGCATTCTTCTATTTGGGAGATTCGGCCTTTGCTGACTTGTTTGGCAAAGTCTTACCTGCTGCTTCTCAGGGAATTGTTAATGATCTAGGGGTTGCTCTGGCGCATAATGTACCTCTTAATGGTGCTGTAGGTGCTGTGACCGCTACCATAACAGGGGCCATTACGGGCCTTGATGGTTCAGGGTTCTCGGGAATCTCACTTGCGGGGTCCATCGGAAAATTGTTCGCTGTTGCCACACATTCCGACGCAGCTACTTTAACTGCACTCGGTCAGGTATCTGCCATTTGGGTTGGCGGGGGGACGCTAATCCCATGGGCATTGATTCCAGCCGCCGCTATCTGCGGCGTAAGTCCATTTGAGCTCGCTAGACGCAATGTGAAACCGGTGCTGATTGGGCTGATAGTTACAACGATTGTTGCTATGTTTCTGGTGTAGACTTAGCTTAGAATATTGATTCAAAAAAAGGTTGCCGGGAATATCCCGGCAGCCTTATATATTTATCGTATACCCTTCATAAAATTTTGAATCTTAGAAGAGAACAGGAAGAGAATTAACGCGAGCACAATGGCGACTCCGCCTATGACTCCGAAGTACAGCATTTCGGTATCCGGGGTATAGAATTTCACAATTTGAGCATTAATAGCTTGTGCAGCAGCATTGGACAAGAACCACATACTCATCATCTGAGCGGTAAAGGCAGCTGGTGCCAGTTTGGTTGTTGCTGATAAGCCAACAGGCGACAAGCATAGTTCCCCAATGACGACGATAAAGTAGCTGAGAACCAGCCATAATGGATTCACCAGTGAATTGGCTCCACCGAAGTAAGCCGGTACCAGAATCACTAGGAAGGACAGACCGGCAAACAATAAACCAAGTGAGAACTTTTGTGGAATCGTTGGTTGGCGGTTACCGAGCTTTAACCAAAGCCATGCAAATGCAGGTGCAAGGGCGATAATAAATAGCGGGTTAAGCGATTGGAACCAAGCTGGAGAAATGTGTATGCCTGCAAAGTCCAACTGGGTACGCTTATCAGCAAAGCTTGCTAGAACTGTTGAAGTTTGTTCCTGAATCGCCCAGAACATAATCGAAGCAATAAATAAAGGGATGTACGCGAGAATCCGTGATCGCTCTACAGCTGTTGTTTTGGGACTGCGGTACATCACAATGAAGTACATTGTAGGAATAAGTAGCCCTAACACCCCTACGATTTTAATGAATGTCTCAAAGGTGAGTACTCCAGTAAGAATGCCGACCGTAACTAATACAGCAAGCACAACTAGTCCAATGCCAATCCAAGTAAATAATTTTTTCTTTTGTTCGGCTGGAATCGGGTTGCGTACAATCGTACCTGCCAGACCTAGATTTTTGGTGCGAGTCACTACGTAAACAACTAATCCAATAAACATGCCCACCGCGGCAATCGAGAAACCGAGATGGAAATTATTCATACCTACAGCGCCTACAATCAGTGGAGAGATGAATCCGCCGAGATTAATACCCATATAAAAAATGCTGAAAGCAGCGTCGCGGCGGTTATCTTGTTCGCTGTAGATTTCGCCTACAATACTTGATACATTGGGCTTAAGAAGTCCGGTTCCAAGCACGATCATAATCATCGAAGAAAAGAATAGCGTGGCATTTCCCGGTATCGCCAGTAAAATATGCCCAAACATAATTAGAACGCCGCCGTAAAAGACAGCCTTCGAAGTCCCGAAAATCCGATCCGCAAGCCATCCACCTATAATTCCAGACATATATACGAGTGATCCATAGATAGACATAATCGAAAGGGCCATATCCTCTGGAAATCCGAGCCCGCCTTTGCTTACTTCATAATACATGTAGTAAACAAGGATCGCTCTCATGCCATAATAGGAAAAACGTTCCCAAAATTCAGTAAAGAAGAGTGTGAATAGTCCCTTAGGATGTCCGAAAAATCCGGTTTGCGGGACACTATCTACAATTTTTTGCCTGTTTGTTGCTGACATGAATCAAATCCTCCTAGAAGCTAATTGCTCTTTTCATGAAGTTAACACAACTCTACACTACCTTAATATTTATAATACCCTCATGAGGAAAATCACAACCCTTTGGCGAGAAGGTTCTGAATAACGTCATATTTTTTAGTAATATTTCCAGTGGAAATAGGGAAATAACTTTTACTGTATTTTCTGTACGGATGAAAGTTGTTAAAAATTATAGTTGATTTTAAGTTGCATTATTTAGGAGATGAGCATATACTCTAATCAAGAAAGTGATTGATCAATAACCTAATGGATTAGGTTGCGTAAGGAGATTATGATGACAACAGAATCTAGTTCCGGTCGCAAGAAAGCGGATGAATCGGTTTCCGTAAACCGCCGAGAACAAATCTTGGAGGCAGCGGTTGTTGTATTCGCCGAGAATGGCTACTACCGAGCTACGACAGCACAGGTTGCGGAAAAGGTAGGTATTTCTCAGCCCTATGTGTTTAAGGTGTTCAAGAATAAAGAAGAATTGTTTGTTGCTTCCTTAGAGCGGGCTTTTGAACGGATTATTCGTTCGTTTCAAGGAGTAGAGGCCACAGCAGATCAAGTGTTAAAGGAAAGCATTAAAGTATACGAGTTGTTGATGGAGACACATCCGAATGAGATTATTTTGCAAGTTCAGGGGTTAGGGATTCGCGATGAAGTCATCCGTGAAACGATGCAAAAAGGAATGCTTGAGATCACCAACCTTGTGCACGAGAAGTTTGTCGCCGCTGGGATCGAGCAGCCTGAAGTAGAGGTAAGTACCTTTATGGCCAATGGTATGCTCTGTAATATTTCTATGGCTCTTGGAATGCCAGAGTTGAAGCCGAAACACCGGAAAGAGTAGTAGAGATGAAATTCATTCTAACATCTAAGAGCTCAGGCTCTTAGATTTATGATCGTTAGTTAGTGATTAATCAATAACAATAATAGGAGGGATCATTTATGTTAACAAAAGCGCTTGTGCTTGGTGCAACCGGGGGAACAGGGACGGTAATTATCGCTGAATTATTAAAGAGAGGGATAGAAACGGTGGCCTTTGGGCGATCGATTCCAAAGTTGGAGAAGCTTGCAACGAAGCTGGGTAATCCCGCCGCTCTTAAGCTAATAGCAGGGGACGTATTTAATGCGAAGGACGTATTATCAGCTGCACAGGATGTGGATGTTATTTTTCATAGTGCATCTGTTCCGTATAATGAAATGAGCACACGACTGTTACCTATGGGAGAGGCGGTCATGGAGGCGGCTAATAAGCTGGGGATAAAGGTTGTCGCAGTGGATGGCATTTATCCTTATGGAAGAAGACAGAATGACAAGCCGATCAACGAGGAATATCCGAAGAATCCGCATACAAAAAAAGGTAAAGTGAAACTTGAGTTTGAACAAATGTTTTTTAGCCAGCGTTGGAGTAAAGCACAGCGGCTCATTGTCCGTTTACCGGATTATTATGGACCTACTGCCAATGAGGCTTCCTATTTAGGATCGACTCTGGAGTCCATCGCTGCAGGTAAACCTGCAGTGTTCATCGGAAATATGACCGTTGCCCGTGAGTATGTGTATTTGCCGGATGCTGCTATCATGATTATTGAGCTCGCTAGTAGAGATGAAGCTTATGGTCAGAATTGGAACATTCCCGGGGCAGGCACAATCTCAGGACGAGATATCGTTAGAATAGCGCAAGCAGCAAGCGGCTCCAAAAAGCCTGTTATCTCATTAGGAAAGACTGGACTATCGCTGCTCGGTATATTCGTTCCAGTCATGAAAGAGATTGTTGAGATGCTGTATTTAACCAAAGAGCCTGTGGTCCTAAGCGGTGGTAAATACGAGCGTGTTGTGGGTCCAATTCCCGCTACTCCTTTTGAGCAAGGGATAACAGAGACTGTTCAAGTTCTAATGAGTCGTCAGTCCAAGGCAGAATAAAGAGCCAGGCTCATTGTGAAAGATAGAATAAAAGGCTAACTTATGATACTATTTACTCCTATATAGAAAGAGGACGTGAGCTAAAATGATCAACATAACTATGCCCAATGTGGATGTTAGTATTACTAAACAAATCAACCCGCAGCTAAGCAATATCTACGGATTCACTGATTTCCACCTAATTCCAAGAGATTACGGCGGTATCTTTATGTTCTACAATGACCAAGATGAGTTGTTGTTTGTAGGTAAAGCGAGAAAGCTAAGACCTAGAATCAAAAAACATTTCGAAGACACCGTATCTGATATTAAGCTGCATCGGGACGAGGTCACCAGAATTGATGTAAGTTTAATCGAGAGCCCCGTTCATAGAGAGATCTACGAAACGTATATCATTAATGAGTTGAAGTCTAAATACAATGTAGATAAAGTGATGTTCAGATAAGTTTAAGGAAGAGGCGCCGTCTAATGACGGTGCTTTTTTTTATGTACAAGAAGATAGGAATGAAATAAGAGTATCGGTACACACTATACAAGATTGTTAATAGATGCTTAAAAGGAGATAGGTCATATTGAAGCCTAAGTTTTTGATTGCGAAGTTAGTTTTTGTGTGTATGTTCCTTGTTGTTAGTGTAATGCCTGTAACTGCCGATGCTGCAGCCAAAGAGAAAAAGAGTTCACACAAGCAATGCTTTACGCCCTCTGTAATAGAGCTTAAGGATAATCTTAGGAAACTATGGAGCGACCATGTGATATGGACGAAAAACTACATAGTTAGCGCCTTTGCGAATTCCGAGGACAAAGAGAAGGTACTGGCAAGGTTGCTACAGAATCAGCAGGAGATAGGGAATGTTTATAAGCCGTATTACGGTGAGGCAGTAGGTGATAAGCTAGCTCAATTATTGCGGGAGCATATCCTTATTGCCGGAAAGGTAGTTGCTGCTGCACTAGCAGGTAATCAGTCGGATTTGGAAAAATACAATAAAGAGTGGTATGACAACGCTGACGACATTGCTAAGTTCCTTAGCGCACAGAATCCCAAATATTCGTATGAACAATTGAAGGAGATGCTTCATGAACATTTGGAGCTAATAACGGATGATGTGACAGCTAGAGCTAAAAAGGATTGGGATGCCGAGATCGTCGCTTTCGATAAAGGGCTTGAGCATATGATTATGTTTGGAGATATACTAACCGAAGGTATTGTTAAACAATTCCCCGATAAATTTAATTAAAACCAGAGCACCCGCAAGGGTGCTTTTTTCTTGTTATTGGCAAGAATTTAGGTCTTTTGATCCAATTCAAAAAGTTAGATATAAAGGCTCACTTACAGACAAGACAAGTAAACTATAATAGACTCGTGGGCACTCGACATTTTTTGACATTTTTTTATAATTGAGGTGATAAGATCAATGATTTCTCCCTTTTTTAAAAAGAAAGATTCAGTGGATAAGCAGTCCAAACCGGGTATGGTTCAAAAGGTGCAATTATCAGAAGAGCAGGGCGAGGAAGTAGAGGAACAGATTGCTGGCGAGACTTTAGCAGGAGTGGTTACTACAGGGAAAGCGCCGCTTGATAAAAAATCACTCGATTTGATCTTCTCCGTGGAGCAGATCATTCAGGCCAGACAGCATGCTGAGACGAATATTAATGAACTTCAGGATCGGTTGACTCATTCCAGCAGCCATGTTGAACGTTTGAACCGGGACATGAAGAATCTCAATAAAGTGATTGAGGAAAGAGAGAAGAACGTTCGAGAGCTTGAGCATAAATTGATTGAGAAGAATCTGAAAGTCGATCAAGTGCTGGAAGATTATCGGGAGCTTCAGACTACCCTCACTGCAGAGATTGAAGAATTAAAGAGTACGATTGATCTGGAGCATCAAAAGTATGTAAATCTGATCCAAAAGCATAACGAAGCTCATGCAGAGAAGCTCAAGAAGATGAATGATCTGGAAGAGAAGCTTGGACGGATTGAAACTGAGAACGCGCATTTAAGACAGAAATACGATACGATCCGCCAAGAAAAAGCATATCTCTCCGGTATGATCAGCGATTTTACCAATCGTATGACCGTTCCTTTTGGGAATGGAAGCACACTGGCGGGACGAAATGACGAAAACGGAGATACATAAGATTCATGGCAATGAATGAACCGAGCACTGTTCTAATGATTGAGTTGCTGTCGCTTGAGCATGAACAGGCCGGTTACCAGATTGAAGTAGGTTTAACCCGTGATATTGGGTATGCCAGACGCATGCTAAACATAGACGAATTTACATATGAACAACTAAACGCGCTGGCTCCCTTTTTCGGGGAAAGAATGAGATTGTCATTGTATCCGAAGTGGGATCCATTTCGCAACAGTTATTACAGCACACTGATTATTATGAACCAAACCTTCAGCGAAACCATGTATTTTGCCTGCTCTGAATATTATGTGTCTCAGCTTCTTCAATTAAAGCAAGTGAACGATCCCCATGTACAGGAAGAGATTACTGTTGAAACTACGCCACCCTCTATACCTCCAGCACGCAGGCTAAGAAAGAAGAGCAAAAAACGGGTTGGAAGACTTAGACTGCAGAGTATCATGTTCGCTTGTTTAGTCGTTATATTGTTGTCTCTTCGAATGGGTGGTCAAGATATGGACCGTGCAGAAGGATTGGAAGGTCCCTCACTAGGCGCCAGCGCTGAGGGGATCGAGAAAATAGTCTCTCTACCATTCATTCCTCCTATTGGTAAGATAGAAGCGAGCCCTAGCCAGCAAGAGGAGTCTGAGCCTACGCCAGAACCTTCTAAACCTACACCAGAACCTACAGAGCCTCCTCAAGAACAAACACAGCGGTATGAGGAGATTAAATTAACCGGGAATAAATACACCTATAGCCTGCCGAAGGGTTACGTGGCCTTGTCATTTGATGATGGTCCGTCGAAGTATACGAAAGAAATCGTAGATATTCTAGTAGAACATGAGGTGGCAGCCACCTTTTTATTTGTTGGGAATAAGGTCGCTCATAATGTGGAAGCGGTTAAGTATGCGAATGAACATCAGATGTCGATCGGAAGTCATTCGTGGGATCATAGCAAGATGACCGACAATGGGGCTAACGAGAATCAAAATAATTTGGCGAAGGCTAACCGGGCATTGGAGCAAATCATTCAATCGCCGATTACTGTTTTTCGGCCGCCATATGGTGCGATTAATGATAAGTTAGCAGCCAAAGTGACAGAACAGCAGATGAAAGTATTGTTATGGAATCGTGATTCCGAGGATTGGAGACGCAAGACCTCAGAAGACGTCATTCAATTTGTTCATCATACTGATCCGTCCGGTGCTGTATATCTTTTTCACGAAAAGAAAATTACCGTAGAGGCATTGCCTGCCATCATTCAGTATCTAAAAGGGAAAAACATGAAATTCGTCATTTTTAAATAACATCAATGGTCCATGATTGGGTCTTATCTTAGAATAAGAGTAGCTGTTACAGGGTTATGATCGCTGTGTTCAAAAGATAGGTCATGGCCCTGTACGCCACTTATTGTGATATTCGGTGAAACTAGGAAGCCATCAATTACAGCCCGGAAATTTACACCTTCTGAATAAGCTACATCAAGTGTCCGGACGGACGGCACTTTAGCATCGACAGCCCATTGAAAGCCCTCCGGTTTGAAATCTTCAGGGAACTGCTGCAGCCATTCTGGCCAAGCTTGTGTAGTCTCAAAGGCCTCAGGGGTTGTGCCCGGTAAAGAATGATTCCAGTCTCCGCCTAAGATGAGGTAATTGCCTTTATCATTCTCTCTCTGAATATAAGTAGAAAGATATTCTAATTGCTGCTTGCGAATCGTTCCCCCTTGGTCAAAGGCTGATAAATGAAGGTTGATCAGGATCAGTTCTTTCCCGTTATCGACGGGGAATCTGCTCTCCATAAAGGCGCGGTCAAGTTCAAACAGTTGACGAGGCCAGCTTTCTTTTCCCGGAAGATCATATCTAACGTTACTTGTGCTACCGAATTTAGATAAGGTTAATAAACCGCTATTTACTGAGCCCATCGGATCAAGAACGGGAATCGGTACCCAAGGCACCTTGTAGTTCGTTGCGAATACGTTGCTGTAATCAGAGAAGGTATTCGATAACAAGGAGACCTCATCTATATGGTTGCTACGAGAAGAATCGAGATCTACCTCCTGCAACATAAATAAATCTGAGCCTGAAGTAGTCATTAGAGAGGCTATTGCCTCAAGATTTGTCTTCGTTTGTTCCTCGCTGCTTGAACGTGATTTGGTCCCGCCATCCATAAAGAAATCCTGATCCTTATCCAGCCCAGCATAGCCAATATTAAAGGTTGTTATTGCAAAAGGTTCTCCCTGCTTCATCATTAGTTCCTGATTATGGTTTACCGTTAGTGGAGTAGTCTCCTTCGGCTTATAATCGGCAATGGTAATATACAGTAAAAAGCCACCAAAGATTAGAACGGCAGCTAGAAGGGCAAAACCGATGATTTTTATTGTGGTTGAGCTCATTTGATTCGATCTCTCCTCAGATGTAATTTCATAGAACGGACTTCTAATGGTGTAAACTTCGACGCTTCGCTACAACTCCCCTTGTTTAAATAAAAAAAATTTGAGACAATGAGTAGTGATGGACTGAACTTTAATGTTTTGAAAAGAGGATAACGAATGAATATGGAATCCATTTATGGATTAACTTTTGATCAACTGGCGGCATGGCTGTTAGAACGTGGACATAAAAAATTTCGAGCTACGCAGGTCTGGGATTGGCTTTATCGGAAGCGGATTACAGAATTCTCAGAAATGCTCGATGTAAATAAAGATTGTGTAGAATTATTGGAGCAGCACTATGTGATCCATACGCTGGAAGAACATGTGAAGCAGGAGTCTGCGGATGGGACGATCAAGTTCCTGTTCCGTTTGAAGGATGGCAACCTGATAGAGACGGTGCTCATGAGACAGAAATACGGTTTGTCCGTATGTGTCACTACTCAGGTTGGATGTAATGTCGGCTGCAGCTTTTGCGCTAGTGGACTGTTAGCGAAGAGTCGTGATCTTTCCAGCGGTGAAATTGTAGAGCAGATTATGAAGGTTCAGCAGCATTTGGATGCAGCAAACCTCGAACAAAAGGTTAGTCACGTTGTAGTCATGGGAATTGGCGAACCGTTCGACAACTTTAAGAACCTGCTCAATTTCTTATCGATTATTAAGGACCACAAGGGATTAGCCATCGCAGGAAGAGGTATTACTGTATCGACGAGTGGGCTTGCTAACAAAATCGTAGAATTTGCCGATGCGAATACACAGGTGAACTTGGCAGTATCGCTTCACGCGCCTAATAATGAGCTGCGGACGAAGATTATGAAGATTAACAAGGCCATTCCAATTGAGAAGCTAATGGAGTCCATAGATTATTATTTGGAAAAAACAAATCGCAGAATTACGTTAGAATACATTCTGATGAAGGATGTAAATGACGGCAAGGAGCATGCGCTTGAGCTGACCGAGCTAATCGGCGACCGGCGCCAGCTCGTCAATGTGAACTTGATTCCTTATAATCCAGTCGATGAGCACAGTCAATATCAAAGAAGCGAGCGGGAGACCGTACGAGCCTTTTTTGATACCTTGAAGAAGCAGGGCGTCAGCGTAAGCACTCGTCTGGAGCATGGTGTAGATATTGATGCAGCTTGCGGACAATTGCGAAGCAAGCAGATCAAGAAGTCGAAAGCTCTGGCTTGAGGGACGGGCGACCCCTTCATGCAGCTTTTTGTGATACAATGACGTGGCAGGTATTAGGAAAAGAGGTTGATTGAGCAATGTTGACATTTACAAGCTACAACGTGGAGAATGTTAAAGATCCTTTTGGTATACTAACCGGTAAACGGTATGAATTCGTGGTTCAACTGGATGTTCCAGAAGATGATGAGCTCTATGTAGAGAACGGAGTATCCGCTAGAGCGATTATTAAAGTGGATGAAGATCAAGTTAGCATCGTGAGTTATGATCTACAGGAGACAACAACAGGTCAGTTGCTTGACTTTGATATGGAAGAGGACGAGGAAGCAGCATTACTCCTTTTCTGTAAAGAGCATTTGCCAGAATAATGATGCAGCATTGACATCCTTGCCCAATGTTCAATTGTGGCAGGGATTTTTATTTAAATATAAGAAAGTATAGGTTTTGCACCTATACTTTAATTTTTATATTTCTCGCTTAAACGCTTACCGTCCTTACAAGGACGCCGAAGACGTTTATGCTTGTCGCATGAATGTGAAATATAGGTTAAAATATTAAAAAGCATCCAAAATAGGAGTTGTATACATGTCTAATGAAGAAGTGTTCTTGACCAAAGAAGGATTGGCTCAATTAGAGGAAGAACTGAAGGAATTGAAGGGCCCAGGGCGCAAGGAATTGGCAGCACGGCTCAAATTGGCGATCAGCTATGGAGACTTGAAGGAAAATAGCGAGTACCATTCGGCCAAGGACGACCAATCGTTCATGGAGACTCGTATTATGATTTTGGAGAAAATGCTGACCAAAGCCAAGATCGTAGATGAGAGTCAGATGGATCTGTCAAAGGTTAGTATGGGTTGTATCGTTACCCTGAACGATATCGAATACTCCGAGAAGATTGAATATAGAATTGTAGGGGCTGCTGAAGCAGATGTCCTAAACAACAAGATTTCCTATGAAAGTCCGCTGGGCAAGGAATTGCTGGGTAAAAAAGTCGGGGATATCGTTAGTGTAAACGCACCAATGGGTATCATCAAATATGAATTGCTTGAAATCAAAATGATGTAACACATGATAAAAAGGTCTCAACCCCGTTATAGGGGTTGAGACCTTTTTTAATTATAGGTAATGGCTATTGTGTATATTGATTTCATATCTTAGACGTCTTGCTCTGTTGCGCTTATAGTTTAGAGTAACTTAGAGCAGAGGAGTACTGTTCATGATCCAGAGCGTGTTATCAACGTTGTATCAAGTCATCGTGCCATTATCCATTCCGGTGATCGTCGGTGCACTGCTTGGACGGTTTAAGAATTTGGATACCAAGCCGTTATTGACGCTCTATTTATACTTTTTAACGCCGGCTATTATTCTTAATACACTGGCTACGGCCGAGATTTCTATGGATGATATTTACAAGACGTTCGCTTTTTCGCTGCTAAATCTGTGCTTTTTATGGGCGATTGCAAATATCATCGGAAAGTTATTGAAGCTCGGCCCCTCTGAAGTATCGGGATTGACTCTGGTCTCGACATTTACGAATAGTGTGAATTATGGACTTCCCTTGGTGTTGCTGGCTTTCGGACAGCTTGGGCTCGATAAGGCTTCTGTGTATGTGATTGGGCAGATGATTATCGTGAATACTGTGGGCGTTTATTTTGCGGCTAGATCGCAGTTCTCGGTGAAAAATGCGGTAAAGTCCGTGTTCTCTCTCCCTGCCATCTATGCAGCTATGCTAGCACTTTTTCTTAGAATATTTGACCTGCATTTACCTTCTGAGCTTGCTACAGGGGTCTCCATGGTTGCCGGAGGTTATTCACCAGTCGTACTGGCGATTCTGGGTGCACAGATGGTCAAAGTACGAACCATGTCATCTGAACGTAAGGGTCAGTCTACTTTTTGGACAGGGATGATCATTCGATTAATCTTAGCTCCACTAGTAGCATACCTCGGATTATCTATTCTGCATATTGATGGTATTTTATTCTCTGTGCTGCTGATTCTGGCCTCCATGCCAGTTGCCGTCAACGCGGTGGTATTAGCGGAACGATTTGACGCCTCTCCAGAGCTGGTATCCAAATGTATTTTATGGACGACACTTGCTTCCTTTCTTGTGTTGCCGATCCTTATTGTGCTAGTGCAAGGGGCGTAAAGACAAAAAGGACCCCTCTTTCATTTCTGAAAGATAGGGTCTTTTTTTACTGTTACTTAACCTAGCGGTTAATCTCTTAGAAGTCGAAATTATCAGGGTCAGGACCTACCCGTTGATCTTGGTTCAGAGCGTTGATTAGATTCATATCCTCTTCTGTTAACAGAAAATCAAACACATCTACGTTTTCGATGATCCGGTGCTCTTTAGTAGACTTTGGAATGGTAATAATTCCACGCTGCAGGTCCCAACGGATAATCACTTGAGCTACGGATTTACTGTGTTTAGCTGCAATTTGTTTCAGTACAGGCTGATCCAACAATTGCCCTTGCATTAATGGAGACCAAGCCTCCAGTTGAATTCCTTGTTCCTGGCAGAAGCTAAGCAGTGCTTGCTGACTCAAATAAGGATGGAGCTCCACTTGGTTTACCATCGGCTTAATTTCCGCATCCTTCATCACATCTTCAAGATGATGGATCTGGAAATTGCTGACCCCAATCGCTTTTACGCGTCCCTCTTTATACAAGGTTTCAAGTGCTCTCCAAGTCTCTTTATATTTTCCTTTTACAGGCCAGTGGATAAGATATAGATCAAGGTATTCAAGTCCAAGCTTAGCTAGGCTAGCTTCGTAGGCGGCAATGGTTTCTTCGTAGCCCATATCTGCAGTCCAGACCTTTGAAGTTACGAAGAGATCTTCTCTGGACAGGTTGTTGTCCTGCAAAGCTTCTTTGATCGCTTGACCTACGCCAGTCTCATTCTGATAGATCGCTGCTGTATCGATGCTGCGGTAGCCATGTGCAATAGCAGATTTGACCGCTTGGATCAGCTCAGAGCCTTCTTCGACTTGAAATACACCAAGTCCAAGCCAAGGCATGTTTACCCCGTTGTGTAATGCAGTTGTATCCTGTAGATGTTGAGCCATAATAAAATTACCTCCTGAGATATTTAAAAGTTTATTGGTATGTTAAGGCAAGGCTGATTAAGCAGCCTCAGACTGGAGAAGAGTCTCATCTTTCTTCTCCAGCGCACGACTCCAAGCGGTTAGGAATACAGCGGATAGAACCATTATAGCACCCACCCAAGTGGTATGAATCAGTCCCATATGATCCGTCACAATACCGCCAAGATAGGCGCCAATGGCGATCCCAGCGTTAAAAGCAGCAATATTTAGCGCAGAAGCGACGTCTCTCGCACTCGGAGCATATCGATCTGCAAGTGTAACTACATGTACCTGTAGACCGGGTACGTTCATGAAGGCTAACAATCCCATAAAGAAGATCGTGAGTAATGCAGCCACTTTATAGGGTGCAGTAAAGGTTAAGACGAACAGTACAACAGCTTGTACAGCAAACATGTAGAACAGGGCATTCATAGGTTTACGGTTAGCTACTTTGCCTCCAATGACATTGCCAATGGCAATAGCTATGCCGTATACAAGAAGGATAATGGCAACGGTGCTCTCTTTGAAGCCGCTGATTTCATGAAGAAGTGGAGATAAATAAGTAAAGACTACAAAGGTACCTCCATACCCTAAAGCAGTGATTGCGAAGGCAAGCAGTAACAGTCCGTTCTTCACGAGTTTGACTTGTTCGCGAAGCGGTGTTCGGGTTCCTTTGCGCAGCCCTGTGGCAGGAACCAAGATCAGATTACCGATGAGCGCTATAAGCCCGATGGCAATAATGGCGATGAATGCAGCTCTCCAGCCTAACTGTTGCCCTAGAAAGGTACCCAGTGGCACACCGGTAACAGTAGCTACGGTTAGTCCTGTGAACATGATCGCAATAGCGCTGGCTTTACGATTCTCAGGCACAAGGTCGGCGGCAATGGTCGAAGCAATCGACATGAACAGACCATGCGAAAGGGCAGATATTACTCTAGCTATTAGCAGAATTGTAATACTGTCCGCAGCCGCGGCAAGGCTATTGCCGATAATAAATACAATCATAATGATAAGCAATAATGTTTTGCGCGATATCGCCGTGGTCAGCGACGTTAAGATTGGGGCGCCAAAGGTTACCCCTAAAGCGTACAAAGTAACAGTTAATCCAGCTGTGGTCAGCGGTATATTCAGGTCATCAGCGATTAAAGGCAGCAACCCTACACTGATAAACTCGGTGGTTCCGATCGCAAAGGCGCTAATGGCTAAAGCCAGGAGTGCCAGGGTACTTCTTTTTTGGTTTAACAACATGTCTCTCACTCCTACACTCTGATAATCACCGGCCGGTAAGTGCAATTATGAAGGCATGAGTCATTTAAGTATAGTACGTACTTTAAAGTGCTATAGGTACTAAAAAGTACCTATAAGAAATCACCTAAGAATATTGTCATCCATTCCTAGAAAATTATCCGCAAAAAAGCGTTGGGCTTCCTTCAGTTGAAGGGAATACCAACGCTTTGATGATTGATCTATTGTGTTCAGTATGTTATTCGAAGCTGTATTTGATTCCCCATTGTTCTCTAACATTACTCATAATGTCCATGACATCTAAGGAGAGCTTGAGGGTTTCCTGGTTGCCTTTTGCCGCGATATAGCGCTGCATATCCTCGATTTCGTATTGTAGCGCTTTGGAAGTATCACCGGCTTCGATCGTTTCTAGGGTGCCATCTAAATATTGAATTGTAGCTGTAGAGGCCCGTGGGAAATTGTCTACAGTAATAAAGCCAAGTTCTCCAGCAACGACGCCGCGTTTAGGCATTTTGGAGCGCATAGTAAGGGAGATGATCGCCATTTCATCCGCATCGTTGTTCAGAATGATTCCGGATTGTTCATCGACGCCTGTCTCAAAACGTTTCACTGTCGTTAGAATTTCCTGTGGCTGTTTGGACAGGAAGAATCTTGTGAAGGACAAGGCATACGTCCCAATATCCAGCAGCGCCCCTCCAGCCAAATCTTTGCTGAAGAAACGGTTGTTCACATCATATTCTTTATGGCTGCCAAAGGAGACTTGCACCATTTTGAGGCGTCCGATCTTACCTTCATCCACGATTTTCCGTAGCTTTTTGTACAGTGGCATATGGTAGATGGTCATAGCCTCTGCGACGACTAAGCTTTTTTGTTTAGCAAGCTCGGCGATTTCCTGCAGTTGTTTGCTATTTACGGTGATCGCCTTTTCACAGAGGACATGTTTGTTATTCTGCAAGCTTTCTATGATGTATTCGTAGTGGTTACTATGTGGTGTTGAGATGTAGACGACATCAATTTCTGGATCTTGCAGCATTTCGCTGTAATTGCCATAAGCCTTCTCCGCTCCATATTGGCTCGCGAACGCCTGGGCTTTCTCTAAGGTTCGTGATCCTACCGCATATAAAGTTCCGCCGATGTCATTTAGAGCAGCCGCAAATTCAGTAGCGATACTTCCCGGGCCGATGATTGCCCACTTCAGATTGTTCATGGTTAGCACCTCGCCTGTTTTGATTGTTTGAGCTTACTTAGAGATTACCTTGATTCCATTTGAACCAGCCACAAGTGCTGAGGTAACTTCTTTCGTGAATAGGGAGGTCTCAATGACCCCGTTAATAGCTTTGAGTTCAGTTTGGAGAGCAGTGCTATCCTCTACCTTGTCAAAAAAGACATCCAGCAGCACATTGCCGTGATCACTGACCGTATACCCATCTTTACTTGCGCTTGTTCGAATCTCAGGCTTGCCACCCAGCGATTTCACGGAATGTTGAACATAACTAAGAGCATCCATAAGAATTTCCAATGCTACGGGATGCTTGAAGGTTAGCTTGTTCACAAGTTTAGTTTCATCTACCAGCAATATATAATGATCCGCCATACTAGCAATCAGTTTTTCTTTCGTATGAATGCCGCCACCACTCTTAAGCGCATGCAGTTGCTCATCCACCTCATCACAGCCGTCAAAAGCAACAGCTATTCGGTTAACGGACCAAGTGGGTACAACCTGCAATCCATTTTGGACACAGAGTGAAGCTGTAGTGAAGGAGGGGGTCACTACCTTTAACCGAAGATCTGCTTCTTTAATATTCCCGATTAAATAGGAAATCGTACTACCCCCACCTAAACCAATGGTTGTGTCGTTCTCAATATACTTTAGAGCTTCTACGGCGCAACTTTTCTTTCTAAAGTCCATATTCAAAGCCGATCATCTCCATTAAAAAATTGATAATTTGCACATTTGTGCAATATAATAAAAAATGTGCAAAATAACCGTCTACAGTATAGCTAGGGGTTATGGATTCGTCAAATCCTTGAAAAAAGCGAGGAGTTCTATCATGGATCGAAAAGAAGACAAGAAGCTGCTCATTAAGATTGCACAAATGTACTATGAGCAGAATTTAACGCAAAGTGAAATTTCTAATGAACTTGGCATATATCGCACCACCATAAGTAGGATGCTGAAGAGAGTCCGTGAAGAGGGCATCGTTACAATCACCATCAATTACGATATTGGAGATCATTGTACACTGGAGCAGGAATTGAAAGAACGGTTCGGGCTGAAGGAAGCCATTGTTGTAGAGGTAGATCCAGCCCAGTCCGGGGTGATCAAGCGTAAAGCCATTGGACAGGCTTGTGCAAGATGGCTGGAGCAAGTGGTTCAGCCGAAAGATACGATTGGGTTCTCTTGGGGAAGCAGCTTAGCTGCCGTTGTAGACAATCTGAACCTCGGACAGAGGCCTTTTGTAACCTGTGTTCCTACGGTGGGTGGTCCATCTGGAAAGATGGAGAGCGGATACCATGTCAATAATATCTGCTACCAAGCTGCCTTAAAGTGGGGTGCGCGCTCATTAATGATTGACGTGCCAGCGATCACGGAGCAAAAGGAAACCAGAGATCAACTGATGCGTTCGCAGTATTATCAGACCATTGCGAAGGCATGGGATCGGCTGGATATCGCTATATTCGGCATTGGATCACCGGAAATTAAAGGTGAAGAGGCATGGTGCGGATTTTATGGCGATGCTGTGATTGATGAGCTGGAGGACGGGAAAGTAGCTGGTGATATTTGCTCGCGTTTTTATGATGGCAATGGATTGCCTGTACGCACAGCAATATCGGACCGAACGTTGACCATTGAGCTGGAGCAGATCAGACGAGCGAGGTACGCTATTGGTGTAGCGGAATCGCTGGAGAAGGTTTCGGGGATCTTGGGCGCTCTAAATGGCGGGTATATGAATGTGCTCGTAACGACCGAAGAAACGGCGCAGAAGATCTTGGAGTAACCCCTACTAAATGTAAACAATTGAATTTCGTGAAAATAACCTGAAAATGGTATGCAAAACACTAAAAATTTTGCTTGTAAGCACCAGACAGAGCGTGTAAGATATACAAGGTATTCATATCGAACATTAATAAAACTCATATAATCTTGGGGATATGGCCCATAAGTTTCTACCGGATAACCATCGTAATTATCCGACTATGAGTGAAATAGCGCATCTAGGGTTCCGCTTTCTTCTTTGGAGGAAAGGTCTGGACCGAGCGATGCGGACACTATGTAGTGTTACACCACTAAGGGACAAAAGCCCAGAAGGACAGATTCACTTGAGAGAAACGACTCAAGGGATTTGTCCTTTTTTTGTTTTTTTAATGAAGAGGAGAGATTAGTTCACGATGAAAGTACTTCAAGAGCGCATTAGACAAGAGGGTCTTATTTTATCAGATACGGTACTGAAGGTAGATTCATTTCTGAATCATCAGGTCGATACGGAGCTAGCGCTGCAAATCGGTCAAGAGTTCAAAAAGTTGTTCGGTCATCAACCGATCACTAAGGTGATTACGATTGAAGCTAGTGGGATTCAGTTCGCCATGGCTACTGCGATTGCATTAGGTGTACCGTTTGTTTATGCGAAGAAAAAGAAAGCAGTAACGCTCTCAGAGGCTGTCTACTCAGCGCCTGTACATTCCTTTACTCGCCAAGAGGATTATCTGGTCAGCGTCTCCCAAAAATATCTTGGACCGGATGACAAAGTGCTTATTGTGGATGATTTCCTCGCTACTGGTGCTGCACTTGTGGGACTGGTTGATATCGTAAAAGAGGCAGGAGCAGAGCTCCTTGGCGTCGGTTGTGTCATTGAAAAGAGCTTCCAGGAAGGCCGGAGCCTTCTGGAGAACAGAGGCATAGAAGTCCATGCCTTGGCCCGTATTGCATCTATGTCACCAGGTGAAATTCACTTCATTGATAATGAAAGCTCATTAGAGAAAATCAAGGAGAGTGCGGGATGTTAAGCAAGCAAAAGGTATTTACGTTAGGTCTTCAGCATGTCCTAGCCATGTATGCAGGAGCAGTAATTGTACCGCTGATTGTTGGGGGTGCCTTGAAACTAAATGGGACTCAAATGGCTTACCTCATTGCAGCTGATTTGTTCACTTGCGGATTGGCTACACTGCTGCAAATAATGGGCACCAAGTATTTTGGTAGCAGGCTCCCGGTTATTCTTGGATGTACTTTTACAGCCGTTGGCCCGATTATTGCGATTGCCTCGACACATAATCTGGCGACTGCGTACGGTGCGATCATTATTTCCGGTTTGTTCGTTGTTCTTGCGGCCCCACTTTATGGGAAGCTGCTGAAGTTCTTCCCGACCATTGTAACGGGTTCTGTCGTGACCATTATCGGGTTATCTCTTATTCCAGTAGCCATGAATAACGTTGCTGGCGGAGAAGGCAGCGCTGATTTTGGACAACCCCGCAATTTGCTGCTTGCACTAATTACATTACTTGTCATTTTAGCAGTTAATCGTTTCGCAACTGGATTCCTGCGCTCGATCTCAGTTCTGGTAGGTCTTGTGGTGGGTACAGCGATTGCTTATGGAATGGGTATCGTTAACTTTTCTACGGTAGGTGACGCTTCTTGGGTAAGCATCGCACAACCGTTCTACTTCGGATGGCCTGAGTTCAGTCTTACTGCAATCTTCACTATGATCATCGTTAATATTGTTAGTATGGTGGAGTCTACTGGGGTTTATTTTGCAGTTGGTAAAGTAATTGATCAGAAAGTTGAACAGAAGCAGATCGTAAACGGACTGCGTTCCGAGGGAGTAGCAATTATGCTGGGCGGAATCTTTAATGCTTTCCCATACACTGCTTTTTCTCAAAATGTGGGTTTGATTTCGCTGTCTCGCATTAAGACCCGTAATGTTATTTTTGCCGCTGGCGGGATCATGATTGTACTAGGACTCCTGCCTAAGCTGGCTGCCTTGACGACGATTGTACCGAATGCCGTACTTGGTGGAGCCATGATTGTCATGTTCGGATCGGTTGCCGTTTCCGGGATATCCATTCTATCCGATGTGGATCTCCGTAAGGATGGTAATCTACTGATTGCTGCTTGTAGTATTGCTGTTGGCTTAGGTTCAGCGACACTTCCTGCAATGTTCGCAGAGCTGCCTGAATTTGCCCGAATGCTGCTACAGAACGGTATCGTATCCGGTTCGCTTACAGCGATTGTGCTGAACATTGTCCTCTCCAAGACAAAGGATGATGTGCAGGTAGAGGATAACACCGTACCTGTTCTTGCTAAGGAATCTCAAGTCTCCTAAACTTTATTGGATTGATGAAAAGGCTCAGACTAGGTGAAGTACAAACCTAGACTACCTGCAAAGACGAAATAAAAGATCTGACTCGGCTTCATGCACGGGTCAGATCTTTTTTTAAATATAATAATATATTATTCCACGCTTTAAAAAATCCTTATATTTTCTCTAGAAACGATTAACGTCTTTCATGGACGACAACTTCGTTTCTTCTTATGATTAACGGTTACTATGTTTGATTAATATCCCTATATTACGCGCGGTACGCTCCATGTTGAAGGAAGCATCGGTGAGCGCTTTATCTAACGTACATACTCCAGGCACGATGGAGAAGAACATATCGATACCATGCTCGTACACGGCTTCTACGCCAGTACCGAGGGAACCCGCTAAGGCAATAACAGGTACACCAGCGGCTTGTGCTACTTTGGCAACACCAATCGGTGTTTTACCATAGACGGTTTGGCTATCCATACCCCCTTCGCCTGTGATGACATAATCCGCATCTTTCACTTTATCCGCAAGCTTCATGGCATCGACGACGATGTTCACGCCTCGCTTCAACCTGGCTCCCAGGAAGGCCATTACGCCAGCACCAAGTCCACCTGCTGCACCCGCACCTGCTGTATCATTCACTTCTTTTCCGAGATCGCGCGCAATGATGTTTGCTAAACGTGCAAGATTTGCATCCAATTGCTTCACCATGTCGGGTGTTGCACCTTTTTGCGGACCGAAGATGGCGGATGCCCCGCGCTCACCAGTTAACGGATTGTCTACGTCACATGCGGCTACCACTTGTACACCTTGGAGTCTCGGATCTACATGATCACTATCAATACGGGTAACTTCACTTAGCGATCCTCCACCGTATCCAATCTCCGTTCCATCTTCTCGCAGGAAGCGGAATCCAAGCGCTTGTGCCATGCCTACACCGCCATCGTTGGTTGCACTGCCACCAAGACCCATAATAATAGAACGTACGCCTGCATTCAGCGCATGAACGATAAGCTCTCCTGTACCCTTTGTCGTGGTGATCAACGGATTACGCTCTTCCTTCGGCACAAGTCCAAGTCCAGAAGCAGCTGCCATCTCAATAATCGCGGTCTTTCCATCTCCCATAATGCCATAAAATGCATTCACAGGCTGACCGAGCGGCCCTGTTACGTCACAATGTACAATTCGTCCGCCTGTCGCATCGACGAGTGACTGAACTGTACCTTCGCCGCCATCTGCCATCGGAACTTTAATATATTCTGCATCGGGAAAAGAGGAACGAAGTCCTCGTTCTATGGCCTCACAGGCTTCCATTGCTGTCATACTTTCTTTGAATGAATCTGGTGCCAATACAAACTTCATGCTCTTCACATCCTTTTGTGTTGTTTATGCTTCGACAGTTGTTATAGGAACCATTGGAATACACCGAATACTAATGTCGAAACGATCGCTAGTGTTAGACCAACTGCGGTTTCATAAGGAATCAATTTCAGACGCTCTTTCATCTGCATGTTCACACTGCCACCAGTTGCGTGGAAGAAGCTGCCGTGAGGCATGTGGTCTAATACAGTCGCACCAGAGTGAATCATTGCCCCTGCTCCTAGCGAAGCTACGCCAAGTCCCATGATGGTGGAGCCGAACACAGAGCTTGCTACGGCTGTGCCTGCTGTTGTCGATGCTGTTGCAAGAGACATTAACGCACCACTGATTGGAGCAAGCAAGTATGCCGGTAGGCCAGATGCAGTAAGGCCGTCGATAATAACATCCTTTAGTTGCGAATTTGCAATGATACCAGCTAGTGTACCTGTCCCGATTAACATGACGGCTACACCCGTCATTTTACCAAGACCAAATACAGCGAACTCATTTAACTTCTTAAATCTTCCCATTGCAATGGCGCCTACGATACCTCCTACTGGAAGCGCGATAACTGGATCGATTACGATGCCTGCAATTGGACGAAGGGATAACAAGATAATGGCTACAAGTGGAGCTAGAAAGGCTGTAAAAAAGCTTGGAAGCTGCTCATTCGGATTATTCGTTACCTCAGAAGCTTCTACTTTACTGCCTTTATTATTTAAACGCTTTGCGATGAAGTACGTTACGATAATGCCGAATACGGCTGGGATTATACCTGCTGCCATCAACGAAGTTAATGGAATATGAAATGCATCTGATGCGGCAATCGCATTCGGGTTAGGTGACATGATGTTACCGGCTTTACCGCCGCCGATCATAGCGATCAGAATTGCCAATTTCGATAGCTTCGCACGTTGTGCAATAGCTAATGCAATGGGTGCTACAGTAATAACAGCTACATCCACGAATACGCCGACCGCTGTAAGCACCATTGTTGCTAAGGCTAATGCGAGTAATGCCCTTGTCTCGCCGGCCTTCTGAACCAACGTCTCTGCAATCTTTTTCGCCGCGCCCGATTCAATCAATACACCTGCTAACACACCTGCTGCCAAGATGCGAAGCACGGCAGGAATCATCCCTTTAGCACCATCCATCATCAGCGTAATGGTATCCACCATACTCACGCCGCCGATTAAACCACCTACTAATGCACCAATCATCATGCCGTAGGCTGGCGGTACTTTTTTCAATATTAGAACGATTGCCACAACCAAAGCAGCTAAAGCACCTAAAACGCTTACACTCACTGTCATGAGTTATTCCTCCCCAGTTTTACACAGAGTTGTATATATCGATATGTGGTTTGAGCTCATACCTATACTTTAGCGAATTTTTGTAAGCGTTTCATTAGGCGGAGAAATAAATATTTCGCATCGATTGATGTCTTTTTTTGTGCATATGCACATATATCCTCTTATTCATCACAAGACATAGCAGAATGCTCCAACAAATATAACCAACGCGCACTCATGAGTAGGAACAGCTCCTGATAATTTCTTGGATCTTTCCCTGTGAGCTCGGTTATACGCTGGAGTCGGTAGCGTAGCGTATTCCGATGAATGCGCAGTCGTTCAGCGATATGCTGTTGCTCCCCACTTTCGAAGTAAAATAGATCTAATGTCTGCTGAAGCTCACCACTACGATCCTCCTCCACAAAATGCGCCCATAGCTGCAGCAACTCCTCCGACATCCAATTATGTACACTCGGAACGACCATCGTCTCCAGTTGCAGATCCGTTGCATAATAAACCGGCTCATCCGGATATATTGCATAGCCTGCACGCATCGTATCTTCTGCGGATTGAATGGACTTCATCATCCGTTGAATCCCTGTAAAAGGTTTGCCTACCGCGATACGTAGTGGAGAAATCTCCTTTACATCTAACCAACGTCTTATCTGGTGAATTCCTTCACATATATCCGTATGCGGCTTCCGCTCATGGAGATGCTCCTTGACCAGAACAACTTGTCTGGCATTACGAATGGTAATCAATTGAACAGCCGGGCGTCCTTCTAATACATCAGTTACCCGCTTCATTGTTGCCATTAGATCCTCTTCATTACGATTAATTAATTCAATGATGCATGCGATATGAGGCTTATCCACCTGAAAATGAATCTGCTGTGCTTGATGTCGCAATGTTTGTACGTTCCCCTCATCGCCATTCATCACCGCGAGCAGGAAATTCTCCTTCATTCGTTTGTCCCATTGAGCCTGCTCTAACAGCTTCATATGCTCAAGATACATTTCCGCCGTCATCTTCACCAATTCACCATACTTCGTCACTTCCTTGGGATCACCAGTAATCCCAATAACACCAACAATCTCATTCTCAAACTCAATAACAAGGTTCGTGCCGGGCAATACCCCCTGCAATCTAGCGGCGCTCTCCTGATCAATCTCGAATCTGCCACGACGCTCTATCGCGAGTAATGCACCCTCATGTGATTGCCCTAACCGCTTACCATCTCCAGACCCAATAATTCGTCCTCGCTTGTCCATAACATTGACGTTGTACCCAATCACATGCATCGTACGTCGAACAATTTCCATTGCAACTTCTTTTGTCAAACCCCTCATGGCTACTACCTCCTATTTAGAAATTCTCTATGCGAACTCTTGTGAACACTCTTTTCCTAGTTCATGCGCGATATAATATACCTCTAAGATCTTATCATTATCACAAGCCGAGTCTGATTGAAACACTACAAGTATATATTGCGGAGAATGGAGATCATAATCGAACTGGTATGTGGATTGATGTGGCGCAAGTAATTCCCTCTTCTAATTGCCAACCTCTTTTTATAGGCATAAAATTAGTTGAGCATGTATAGATAAATTAGGACAGGGATGGAGTAGGAATGAATGAGAAAGTAGGAATGAATGATAAAATTGTCATGCCATTATGGACGATGTGCCTCTTTATTGTAGTGATGAACACAACGATGTTTAATGTATCGCTTCCAACCATTATTCAGGATCTCCAAATTTCTGCTGACCTAGGCTCATGGGTCATTTCCAGCTATTCGATTGGATATGCGTTGTCGACGGTTATTTATAGCCGGTTATCCGACTTGGTGCCGATTCGCAAGCTCTTGACCATTGGCTTAATTACGCTTGGGACAGCATCAGTGTTTGGATTGTTCGCACATGACTTTAATATTCTATTGATTACAAGAATCCTACAATCTGCGGGCGCCGGATCTATGGCTGGATTAGGGCTTGTACTCGCCAGTCGCTATGTTCCGATTGAAAGACGCGGTGCTGCTATTGCGATGATCTCGGCGGGTAGTGCAATGGCCTTTGGTTTGGGTCCTATTGTCGGAGGTGTCATCAGCCAGTACTTTGGCTGGAATGGATTGTTCGGCATAACTTGCCTTGTGCTTATCGTGCTGCCGGTATTGCTGCGGTTATTGTCTAAGGAACAGCCACAGCCTGCAAGCTTTGACATCCTGGGGGCGGCGCTGACCGTGGTAAATGCAGCAAGTCTGCTGGTAGCTGTAACTACCCAGTCGCTTGTATGGCTAGCGGTGGGTGTAGTGTCTATTATCGTGCATGCCGTACATCTGAAGAAGGCCAAGGAATCATTCATTAATCCGCAGCTGCTTACCATGCCGGGTTACTTGAAACTGGTTGCCGTAGGCTTTTGTATTCTGGTGCTGAACTTAGGGAACTTGTTCCTGATGCCGCTTGCGCTCGCTAATCTGTTCGATAAATCAGCGCTGATGATTGGTTTGTATATCGCACCGGGAGCGCTATTATCTGCATTTCTGACCCGTTATGTGGGACGTTTTATTGATCGGTACGGTAATATACGCTTCTTAGTGATTGGACATTGTATACTTGCAGCCGTTATGGCTGTGTTTGCCCTGAATCTTTCTGTATCACCTGTAGTACTGCTGCTAGGTTATCTATGCTTCTCTCCCGCTTTCTCAGCTACGATGGCATCCTTAAACAATGAAACTTCTATAGTTCTTCCAAGGACTTGGATTGGTTCTGGTATGGGGCTTTTACAACTGGTTCAATTCTTCGGAGGCTCTTTATCTGTTGCAGTCTGCGGGCTTTTACTGCATGCTCAGCGTGATATCTCCCCTGCAAAAGCATATCAGCATGTATACGGCGTGTTGCTCCTCGTTTGCTTGTGCTCGTTAGGAATTCTTCTTTTATATAGACGTTCTAACGCCAAGAGTAAGGTTGGGCAGTCTATGCACACCTAGAACTGAAACGAAAAGGTAATAAAGACGTATCAGATGCTATAGCAGAACTAAGGAAGGAATGGTAATAATGGACAATGGGATGAATGTAATCTTATTTGAAAAAATGCCGGAAGGCGGGCTGCGAGTCATTGAGGAACGCACGTGGAGCATGAATATGATCGCAGCGTTAGAGCATGTCAATTATATTGTGGTTGGCAGTGTTGAATATGAAACGGTTGAAGGACGGCTGAATGTAGATGAAGGCAAGCTGGAGCTTTTACTTGTTCCGATGCACAACGAATGATTGAGATAAGGGAAGGAGAACCTTACGATGTCTAAAGATGAAAAGGATAAGGAATTAGCGGTATCCAAATTATTCACTTCTGATGGTAAGCCCATTCGAGTATTATCTACTTCGCTAGGCATAGCTTTGTTAGCGAATGCTATGTTTATTCCTGGCGGCGCAGGGGCTAGTGCAAATACTTCTGGAGATGAACCCCAGCTAGTGTCCTGGTCTACCGAAGAGGTTAAAGCCTATTTTGACAAAAATGTGGATTGGAATATTCCATATCCGGAAGGTACACAAGAGGTAGAACAGGAAGGCCAAGGTGTTGTAACCAATAATGGAACGACGGTAGTGAATAACTATGGTGGATATCATTCAGGTTTTGGTTGGGATGACTTGCTGCTATATCACATGCTGTTTAACAGTGGTGGCAATTACTCTTCCAGAGGATGGTCTAAGGACCGTCCAACTTATTATGGAGGCACGAGAACAACTTATAAGCCGCCTACCTATAGCAGTGAGAAATTCCAGAATAAGAAGGTTCCCGGTTCTGTTGTAAAGCCCAAAACATCGACTTCCTCCACAGGCTCTATTACGAGAAGAGGTTCTTCCTCAAAAAATGGAATCGGTGGCACTTCCAGCGGATTAAATTCTTCGAAGAACTCTAAATCTAGCTCAGGCTCGAAGTCCTCTTCGAGATCAGGCTCAAGTAAGAGTGGTTTTGGCGGATGAGTGAGCAGCAGAGTGTATTTGAAATTCTAGATCAGTCTGAGCTTGAAAGAGGTCCACGGGTCAAAGCGTTATATGAACTCGGGTTCACTTGGGCTGATCTTGAGGATGAAGAGTACTGGTTGGATGCAATTGCTCTAATGCACAGGGACACTTATAAGGAGCTTGAAGAAGCCTCATCAAAACTCTGGGCCATTCTCGATAAAGCGGTTCGCTATGTTCATCTAAAGCGCGATTTGTATGAACTGCTTGGGATTCCCCCTGTACTTTGGGAGATGCTTGACGGGTGTCCTATGCCAGAAGAAGGATTCATTAGTCGGTATGCCAGATTTGACTTTGCCATAGCCCATGATGGGACGATTAAGCTGCTCGAACTGAATGCGGATACCCCAACAGGTTATGTGGAAGCCTCGATAGCTACACCATGGATCTGTGAGCAAGCTGGAATGCAGAGTCCAAATCAAGGGATGAAGGCACAAGTTGCGGCAGCTTGGCAGGTAGAACGTCCGGATACCGCAGCTTGTGTGGCTTATGGATCTCATCTTGAAGATTCAGGTACGATAGAAGCATTAGTGAAGCACAGTGGTCTCGATATCCAGTGTGTGGATTGTCTTGATCTGTGGGTCGACAACGGAATTCTCAAGGATGGGGAGGACCGTGTGATCGAGCGGATGTTCGCTCTATATCCTAAAGAGTGGATGGCTGTGGATGAAGGCGGTGATGCCCTCGCCTATGCGGTAGAGCAAGGGAATCTTCAGCTCTTTAATGGTCCTCACAGTATATTGCTCCAATCCAAGGGGCTGGTTGCAGCGGTGTGGGGAATGTATGAGCTGGGCCTGCTATTCGACAAGGAAGAGCGAGAGACGATCTCGCGCTATATTTTGCCTACTTATAATAAGCCTGTATTCTCAGGGAACTTTGTGTCCAAATCTGTTTTTGGTCGTGAAGGGGGTTCGGTGCGCATGTTTGATGATAGCGGTGCGCTAGAGCTTGAAGATGAAGACGGTTATGACAGTAGTCAGCTCTTCCCCACTGTGTATCAAAAAAGAGCAGATTTAGCACGGATAACGACATCAGAGGGTGAATTTCATCTGCTGACAGGCATGTTCGTGATTAACGGGAAGCCTTGTGGTATGCTCGGCCGAGCGGGCGGATTGATTACAGGCAATGCCAGTCATTTTATTGCGTTGGGAGTGAGATAATTGGATAAGAGCAAGAAAGCCCGAATCGGAGTCTTATGTATGATGCTTTTGACGGTACTGTTGCTAAGCGCATGTTCCAGTAATCAGGGCAGTGTATTTGATTCAGGAACAGCTCAAACTTCAGATAGTGTAGCACGGGTACCGTGGGACTACCGGGTGGTAGAGAGTACCGTAGGGGATTTAATTGGGAGTGACATGACGGTTTTGCCGGATAATGAACTGCTCCCGAATGATGGGAATTATGCTACTGGCGATAAAATTTGGACACTTCAGTTCATGGACGCCGAGTTAATCACGGATGCTGATCAGAAGAATGAAGTTCGCCTGTCTTCATGGAGCACGATTAAGTCTTATGCAGATGAAAAAACGGCAGCAGAGGATCTTACCAATCTTAAAGTATCGGTAACCACTGATGTTGATCTTGTAGGAGTATACAAGACTAAGTATAAGGATAAGACAAGAAACTTTGCGGTGCTTGAGCTCCCTTCAGGTAATCGGATTAAGCAGCCGATTGATGATGAACGCTATACCGCATTAGAGAAAAAGAAAACCGCTTCCGTAGTCCTTGAGGAAGTACATGATTTTGCCGACTATGATTCGGCTTATGCGAAATTTCGGGGGTGGGCGAAGTGACGATGGTGGTTAATTTGGTAGTGAGTGTGTTTGTGATTATTCTTTTGCAAGTGTTAGGCATGGTGATCTTTGGTTTGATGACTCCGTTTAAAGATATGGAGGAGCTGAAGAAAGGCAATGTGGCTGTAGCCTTGGCTTTAGGCGGCAAGTTTCTGGCAACGGCTATTATTATTGGCGTAGCGGCATATACGAATACCTCCATTCTGCACATGATCATTTGGTTTGCGGTAGGTTATGTGTGCTTGATAGCGGCTTATTGGATCTTTGAATTGGCAACCCCAACCTTTAAGATTTCAGAGCATCTGGAGAAAGGGAATGTGGCTGTAGGCACTATGCTTTGCTTGGTGTTTATTGGGACTGCATTTGCGATTAGCAGTTTGATTGTTTAGTTCGAGTATGAAATAGGGTTGAGACAAAGGTTGCCCCGATCCATCCATCGAGCGGCAGCCTTATTGAAAATCTAAGAAAGTATAAGTTTTACTTTTAGCTTGATGTGAAGAAGGGGTGGGCAGATGCATCTGTTTCTGAGAATTTCCACCAAGATGATGCGGTTGCGTAAACGGACTATAGGGTTAATTATTCTGATCTTTATAGTTCTTAGTGCGTCGATTGCTTACCTGATTGAGCCGGGTACGTTTCACAGTTGGTTTAATGCATTCTATTGGGTTATGACAACGATGGCGACAGTGGGGTATGGGGATTATTTTGCAGAGACCGTAGTTGGAAAGCTGTTTACCATGTTTCTATATATCTTTGGTATCGGCCTCCTCAGCTTGGTTATTGGTAAGGTCATTGACTCCATTGCGGAGGTGCAGAGAAGGAGAGGAGCGGGAACGTTGAGCTTTCGGGGAAAGGACCATGTGATTCTAATTAATTGGAGTAAGAAAGCACAAGCTGCCGTAGACGAGGTTCTATGCTATTCGCCAAAATGCCACATTGTCATCATTGATGAGACAGGAAGTCATCCTCTGGAGCATATGGATCAAGTTCACTTTATAAGTGGTGATGCCTCCAGTGATGAGATTCTTCTTAAGGCTAACATCCATGAAGCAAGAGCAGCCATTGTGTTCGGGGACACAAGGATTGATGAAGCATCGCTGATCGACGGCAAATCTTTGTTAATTGCCTCTAGCATTGAGCGCATTGCGCCACAAGTACATACGACTGTAGAAATAATGCAAGAGAAGAATATACAGAATTTCAGGCATGTCCAAGTAAACGAGTTCGTTCTTTCGCATGATGCCATCTCCAGACTGGCTGTTCGTTCTGCACTGCAAGAGGGCAACTCTGAGGTGATAACGCAGCTGCTGAGCCGTAAATATGGTGATGATATTTATGAGATTCCAGTGAATACTACGTGGAAGACTTATGGGGATGCATTTCAGAGCCTGCTTCTACAAGGTGCAACCTTATTGGCGGATCGTAGCGATCTAAGTATCAATCGAAAGCTGGATCAGGCTATTCCTAAGGATGCTAGATTGTATGTTGTTTCCGATGAAGAGACGTATCGTAAGATTAAAGATTAGATCAGAATTAGCTGGATCAGGCGGGTTTTCGGGAGCTGAGGCTTCGCGGGAATCCGCCTTTTTTTGTTTGCCAAACTTTCCTAAAGGGTAAGAGATACATGATAATATTTACTTTACCTTTGGAAGGAGCCATTGTTAATGAGTGAACATCAAAAAGTGAACGGAAACAGCAAGAATGAGCAACTGGAACAGTTTCGCAGTAAGGATGAAGGTCACACCTTAACAACGAACCAGGGTTTAAAAGTATCAGAGGACGAGTTCTCCTTAAAAGCGGGTGATCGGGGCCCAACCTTACTGGAAGACTTTCATTTCCGGGAAAAAATGACGCATTTCGATCATGAGCGAATCCCTGAGCGAATCGTGCATGCACGTGGATTTGCTGCTCATGGTGAGTTTGAAGTATATAAATCACTGAAAGAATTTACAAAGGCGAAATTCCTTCAAGATCCCTCCGTGAAGACACCGGTGTTTGTCCGATTCTCGACGGTAGCCGGATCACGGGGATCAGCCGAGACGGTGCGGGATGCCCGCGGATTCTCTACCAAATTCTATACAGAGGAAGGGAATTACGATTTAGTCGGAAATAATATGCCCGTCTTTTTTATCCAGGATGCGATCAAGTTCCCGGATTTAGTACATGCGCTTAAGCCTGAGCCGCACAATGAAATGCCTCAGGCGGCATCAGCCCATGATACCTTCTGGGATTTCATCGCCAATAATCAGGAATCGGCCCATATGGCGATGTGGCTGATGTCCGACCGCGCCATTCCGCGCAGCTTCCGGATGATGGAAGGGTTTGGAGTTCACACCTTCCGTCTGATCAATGAACAGGGGAAAGCGCATTTTGTTAAATTCCATTGGAAACCAGTACTTGGTGTACACTCTTTAGTGTGGGACGAAGCTCAGAAAATATCAGGTGCGGACCCTGACTTTCATCGCCGTGATTTATGGGAATCGATTGAAGCCGGCAACTTTCCGGAATACGAGTTGGGCATTCAGCTTCTAAGTGAAGAAGATGAATTTAAGTTTGATTTTGACGTGCTGGATCCTACAAAGCTATGGCCAGAGGAAGATGTACCTGTACAGATTGTTGGGAAAATGACCTTGAACCGCAACGTGGATAATGTCTTCGCCGAAACGGAGCAGGTAGCTTTCCACCCTGGACATGTGGTTCCAGGCATCGATTTCACCAATGATCCACTGCTTCAGGGCAGATTGTTCTCTTATACGGATACTCAGCTAATTCGGCTTGGCGGTCCTAACTTCCATGAGTTGCCGATCAATAGACCGGTATGTCCTTTCCATAACAATCAGCGTGACGGGTATGGACGGCAGACGATTAATCAGGGTTCAGTGAGCTATCATAATAATTCGCTTGCTAACAATACGCCTGCACCTGCAACAGAGGCTGAAGGTGGTTATGTACATTATCAGGAGAAGGTTGAGGGCCGTAAGGTGCGTAGCCGGAGCAAAAGCTTTGAAGACCATTTTTCACAAGCCAAGCTGTTCTGGAACAGCATGAGTGCTCCAGAAAAAGCGCATATTATTGAAGCCTATTCATTCGAGCTCGGGAAGGTAAAGAGTAAGTCTGTCCGGCAGCAGGTTGTAGATATGCTCGCGAACGTTACGTTAGAGCTTGCTGTGCCTGTAGCAGAAGCTATTGGGGCGACGCCACCGAAAACAGGCGATTCCGAGGTAGCTCAAATCTCCCCGGCACTAAGTCAGGCAAATACGAAGAAGCACCCAAACACACGTAAAATAGGTGTGATTATAGGCGACAGATTTGATGAAGACTTAGTGATGCCTGTTCTGGATACGCTTATGAGAGCCGGGATCCAGCCGGAAATAATCAGTGATAAGCTTGGATTTATTAAAGGCTCGAAGGGGACAGAGCTTGAAGTCATTCATACCTTATCCACGACAGATTCGGTGCTCTTTGATGCAATTTATGCAGCTGGTGGAAATTCGGAACATAAGAAATTCCATAAAGATACAGCGCAATTCCTGAACCAAGCCTATTCTCACTTTAAGCCCATAGCGGTGACTACTGAAAATGCTAAACTACTTGAAACGGCCGAGCATAGAAGCAGTCCGGGTGTAATCATTGGAGATGGCGGAGAGGTGTTCGCTGCCAGCCTTGTCGCGGCAATTACTGCCCATCGTTTTTGGGAACGTATGAATGAATAAATAACTGATACAGAGGGGATATCCCGCTCGCCAAAGGCGTAAGGATATCTCTTTTTTGTCCAAGGATAGATACATAACACTCACAGTTTGATTTAACATTTTGTTGTATATTACCGTTATAGATAATACTAGGCAGTAAGCAGAATAGGAGAATATTAAAAGGAGGTGATCACTTGAGGAAAATAATTATTGCTGCACTAGCGATATTTGCAGGCATTATAGGGTTAACGGCATGCGAAAAAACGGCAGTACCGAATCCGTCCAATAGTGTTCATACTAATTCTCCAGCTCCAGTAGATTCGGAAAATGATACTAAGGTAATCCAGACGCAGGAAGTAACTAACTTAGAGCAGTTTATTACCTCGAAACTCACAGGTGAGTACGGTGTATATACTAATTTTATTGAAACAGATCAGTCGGCGGAAGCGGCGAGTGGACACGAAGTTCTGAGTGAATCGGCATCTCTTCGGATGCTGGCAGCTGTGCGTAGCGGCCAACAAGAGAGATTTGCAGAACAATGGCAACTGGCTAAGCAAACTTTTGATATCAAAAGTGGTTTCAGCTACCGTTACAGTCCTAAACAGCAGAAGCTATACCCCTTGAATGCTGCCGTTGATGATTTGCGTATGATTCAAGCTCTTTATGAGGCGGGGGAGAAGTTCGGCGATAAACATTATACAGCAGAAGCGGATAAATATGGCGAAAGATTTTATGATTATAATGTAAAAGACAGCAAACTTTATGATTTCTACGATATGGAATATTCTTCAACAAACACATTCGTCACTTTGTGTTATATTAATTTGGGCACTTTGCGAAAAATGTCGATTCCTAGCCAATTTAGTAAGAAACTGACGAATGATTTGAACGTAATATTGGAAAACGGATATTTATCGGATGAATTCCCCTTTTATGAGACACGGTTTAATTATGAGAGCGGAAAATATAGTTCGGAAAACATCAATACAGTAGAGTCGCTTTTATCCATTCTAGCCTTAGCTGAGGTGGGCCAGCAGAAAGCCACCAGCATTGATTTTATCAAGCAACAGGTCGAAGCTGGAACGTTGTATGGGCAATATTCGAGAGAAGGTAAGCCGCTGAACGATATCCGCTCCACAGCCATTTATGCCATTACGGCTATGATCGGCGCAGAAATCGGCGATGAATCTCTCCACCATAAAAGCATTGAAAGAATGAACGAGTTCAGAGTAACAGATGTGGATAGCCCACTGTACGGAGGATTCGGTGATGTCGCTAGCGGCCAAGCTTATTCTTTTGACAACCTGATGGCATTACTGGCCTATGTCTATTAACTTAAACTTATTGTATTGAAGGTGAACCTGCATGATGGACAACACGGTGAAAACGCCTCTAAGGCAGGGGATAGCACTTGCTAATTTATCGGTTTCTCCTGCATTTCTTGCTGCATTTGGAGTGCTGCTTATTACCATCATCGCGCTGTTCACAGCTCCGTATGTCGGAGTGGCGGATAACGGTGACTTTTTCCGTAGCATTTATAGTAATGGACTCTATTTCAATCTGCCGGATTATGATAGTCAGTACTTTGGTTATTTTGTGAAGCAATATGGGATCTTTCAATATTTTAATGAGAATGGTGCAATGTTATTTTCCTCTCAGTCCTTATTTATCAAGCTGGCTATAGGACTTAACAAGTTGTTCTTCAGTAGTGAGGTATTCGACATCCGCTTTCAAGCGGCGATTTATACGATTCTATATGTAATCGCAATTTACTTATTAATAGAGGCTATTACATGGAAGATGTCCCGAAAACAGGGATTCATCATTGCAGGTATTGCTATTTTTATATTCGGAGATACCGGTTATACGGCTTATTTTAACTCCTTTTACGGCGAAAGCGTTGTGATGATCACGATGATCTTCATGTTCGCTTCATGGCTGATGTTATATCGAAAAAGATTCAATGACTACGCGATGCTGGCCTTATTCGTAATTAGCACGCTGATCCTGACTACTTCTAAGCAGCAGAATGCGCCAGTGGGTATGATCATTGCTGTTCTGGCATGTTCACTGCTTTGGATTCGTAGAGACAAGATATTTCGGATCCTGACAATGGCGTCTCTTGCTCTGATGCTGTTCGCAGGTGTGTTCACGTATTTGAATATCTCAAATGAGTTCGTAAACATTAACCAGTTCCATGCCATGACCCGAGGGGTGCTGAAGGAATCACCTGATCCAGAAGCCGCTTTAAAAGCGTTAGGGATGGACGAGCAATTCGCCATTCTGAAGAACAGCATTCACTATGAGAAGTACGTGACCATAGACGTGAATTCACCACTTCTCGAGGAGAATTTCTACAGTCGTTATGGATTTGTATCCATCCTTAAATATTATTTAACGAACCCTGACCAGCTTAATTCGATTCTTAATGTAGCTGCTCAAAGTGCATTCTCGATTAAGCCTGCGGCTATGGGGAATTTCGAGCATTCCGTTGGTAAGGAGTTTCGAGCACAGAGTCACTTTTTCACCGGATACAGCCAACTGAAACAAACGCTGGCCCCGCGAACATTCGGGTTCATCTTCCTCTGGATGGTGCTTGTCATCGGTCTCTATATGCCTTCCTTTGTAAAAGCGATCAAGTCCCGTGATTTCAGAGGTATGCAGCGAATGGTATTGATTGTCGCTTCGATTGGCATTGGGCTTTCAGGTATTTTTGTATCGATTATCGGGGCAGGCGATGCCGATATTTCCAAGCATGAGTTCTTATTTACATTATCCTTTGATTTAGTCACTTTTCTGACCCTATCCAGTGTGATCGGGCGTAGAGTTTCTAAAAACAGCAATCGGGTTAAGCAGGTTAACAAGAGCATCCCTTCTAGCCCGTATACAAAGCCTCAAAAGGATGTGAGTGTGTGAGCATCAGAGGAGTTTTAAACGGTATATTGCTGCTGACGTTGACCCTAACAGCCCTTCTGATTCCCGTCACACCTGTCCAATCTGCTGCTTCGCCACAGCAGGTCCTACTACTCTACGACAGCCTCGCTAAGGGGACGACGAAGGAAGGCAACGTGACTGAACTCCAGCGACTGCTGGCGGCCTATTCCATGAAGGTCACACTTAGAAGTCTGGATCAATATGAACAAGGGATGCTGAATCATTACTCTAAAGTGATTATGGTCCGTAATGCAGCGGATATTTTGATTACTAATAAATTTTATGTAGAGGATTGGGAGCATTATCAGGGACAGTATTTGCACATCGGGTACAGTCCTCCAGCCTCGCTGAAAAAGAAACTACAGTTAACCACAGATGTCATGTATGACGCGAATCCAGATCTCCAGATCGGACAGTTCTCGGGAATTTCACTTCAGGTACAGGATATGCTCTATATAGCCGGAAGTCAGGGAACCCAGCCCCTTGGAAAGCTGATCTTCCAGGAGGATAGCCTGCAAGCACCTTATGCTGTGAGTAAAGAGGATGCTGCTTATGTTCCGTATTTTGAACAAGGGAATGTCAGTGCACTGGCGATGGGGTATGTTCTGAAGGATTGGCTTCATATCAACGCAACGCCTAAAGTGTATCTTGCGATCAAAGAGATCTATCCCTTCTCTGATCTGGGATTGCTGACAGAGACTGCGGAGCGGCTGTATCAAGTGGGGATTCCTTTTCTTGCAAGTGTGCGGCCAGTGTTCAGCAATACCGATTATCCGGCAATGCAGCGTTATTTGGTAGCCATCAAAAGAGTGCAATCGAATAATGGCAGCATTCTGGTCAATGCCCCTATTGCGATGCATTCAACGAGTACTAGTAATATGGATCATTCACTTCAGGTGAAGATGAACGCGTTCATTAATCTGCTGGTGCACAACAAGATTGGGCCGCTTGGAATCGGAGCACAAATGCACTGGGCGTATGACAAGGAATATTCGGAGGCGGGGATGGGGTTTTTCGATTCTGTGATACTGTATCCGGATGAAAATGTTGATTATATGGAGCAGAGCGACACCTCCAAGTCCTTTCCATCCTCTTTATATAGTGTGCCGATTGATTTTTTGCAGGATCTGCAAACATCCAATAATGTGATGCCAGAACTGCCGATGGACACGGTAATCACTGTGGATATGCCTAAGGATAAGGAAGAACTTGAGGGAATGCTGAAGATGCTGGAACAATACTGGGTTTCTTTTGCAGATTATAAACAAGAAAGGCATGAGGTTGTTACAGACGTCAATACGATCACTTCATCAGAAGGAGTGATTTCTATTAATGGACAACCCCTGAGTCTGAATTATACGCCAGAAACAGTGAATAGCGATTATCGGTATATAGAAGAGCAGAAGAAGAGCTTTACGACGCTTTTTAATATACAGAATCAGTTCTTTATAGTTGCGATAATGATTTCTCTGTTGCTATTTGGCGGATTAATGATCATCGGATACCGATTGTATAGGAAAAAGTATTTGAAACGAGACAACTAATCGTGATTTGGAGGATCCTATGACGATTTCAGACATACTGATGGTAATTGCAGTGATCTGTATCTGGTCTCTATTGCTGGTGAATGTGACCCTCATTATCGCAGGCTATTTATATTACATTAAATCTGAAAATGAGGACATACCAGAGATAGAGGGCAAATATCCTTTGGTTTCAATTATGGTTCCTGCTCACAATGAGGGGGTAGTAATCTGTAAGACGGTAGAGTCTCTGCTAGCGCTTGATTATCCGGAAGATCGATATGAGATTATTGTGATTAATGATAATTCCTCTGATAACAGTGCTGAACTGCTGGCCGGTATCCAAAACCGAAATCCGGGGCGGCAGCTGATCGTCATTAATACGGATGCGATTACGGGTGGCAAGGGGAAATCGAATGCGCTGAATATAGGCTTCACCCATTGCAAAGGGCAGTTAATTGCGATTTATGATGCAGACAACACTCCTGAAAAAACGGCTTTACGTTATCTGGTCGCTGAGATCATGAATGACTCTAGCCTAGGCGCAGTAATCGGTAAGTTTAGAACCCGTAACCGTAACGCAAGCCTACTTACCCGGTTTATTAATATTGAGACGTTGTCCTTTCAATGGATGGCGCAAGCGGGACGCTGGAAACTGTTCAAGTTATGCACCATTCCCGGCACTAATTTTATTATGCGCAGGTCTATCGTAGAAAGTATCGGTGGCTGGGATGTTAAAGCGATAGCCGAAGATACAGAAATCAGCTTCAGAATATATATGATGGGTTATCGGATCAAGTTCCAGCCGAAATCGGTCACATGGGAGCAAGAGCCACAGACCTTAAAAGTCTGGTTCAAGCAGCGAACGCGCTGGGCTAAGGGCAACATTTATGTCATTGTCAAAAATATCCCTCTGCTGTTCGATAAGTCCGCCGCAAAAGTCCGATTCGATATTCTTTATTTTCTAGCCATTTACTTCTTATTGCTGATGTCGTTAATCACCTCGGATGTGCTGCTCATCCTGCATGCTTTGGGCTATGTACATACTACCATTGCTGGGCTTAGCAATTTCCTCTGGCTGCTCGCCATCATTCTGTTCGTTGTAGGTACTTTCATAACGTTGACGACAGAGAAGGGCGAGATGAGCTTCTCCAATTTATGGATCGTAATGTTGATGTACGTCTCTTATTGTCAGCTGTGGATGGTTGTCGCCGCCTACGGACTATATCTTTATGTCAAAGACCTCATCTTCAAAAGAGAAGCAAAGTGGTATAAGACTGAACGCTATTAATAAAGAACAAAGAAGTAATGTGAGAAATATGTGATCACAGGAGAAACAGAACATGATGATGAAAAAACAAATGGTTATACTGTTAACCTGCCTCTCTCTTTTTCTAATTCAATTGAATGTTGCAGCCGCCGAGGCTCCGCCTCAGGATACTAGATTAACCTACACAACGTCTTTCACAGGAACAGATACTGCGTTAAAGGGTTCGAGTGCCCAGCAGCAATATTTTGAGGTCATGGATTATTGGAATGTGGATGAGATCAGAATTAACCTGCACTTTCAAATTTCGCAAATTACCAAGGAGCAGATTTCTAGCGTTACCTTAACGCTAAATGGCAGCCCATTCTATACATTTAGACCCTCTCTAAAAGATAATGGCGAACAACAGCTGGTTCTTCAGGCACCTAAAGGGTTTCTAAAAAAAGGAACCAATACGCTTGGAATTCAGGGCTATTTGCAGTCGAACTATACAGATGAACAATCTTGTTCTGTCGATTATGATTTTGATAATTGGCTGCATCTGTTTAATACATCCAGTATTAGCGTGATGTATACGCCGAAGCCCTTGACTGGAGGGATTAGTGACTTTAGCGAGCGCTTCTCTGGCGTTGATACCTTAACGAAGAATCATAGTGTGCTGACCGTACCGGATAAAAGCACAGGGGCTGAATTGGAGTCGGCTACTTATGCGCTCTCCGGGCTTGTGAAGGGGAATACATTGGACAATAGAACGATTCCAATGCTTCCTTACCGGTCAGATGCGGTGAAGAATAAAGCTGCGGTTGTACTGGTAGCTATGTATGACCGAGTACCAAGTGGGCTAAAGGCTCAGCTAAGCACCTCTGAAGATTTAAGTACACATGCACTGCTGCAGTTAGTGAATAAGGATACTCAGCCGACACTTGTCGTAACCTCGAAGGATGAGAACTTACTGATTAAAGCAGGCCGTTTTATTGCGAATGAAGAGTTATTGGGTCAAATCAGCAGTGATTTAAAGGTGGTCGATGATGCTACAGAAGTATCTGCACCCCCCCTTTCGATTAGCTCCAATATTACGCTTACAGAGACGGGTGATAAACTCACTGGCGCACGTCATCAGGAGCAGACATACTTTGTTGCACTGCCCTCTAACCGCTCGATTGCAGATTCAGGCAGAATCAGATTGGATTTCCGTTATGCACAGAATTTAGATTTCGACCGTTCATTAGTGACTGTCAGCATCAACAACACACCCATTGGCAGCAAGAAGCTGACCAAAGAGCTGGCGAATGGCGATAAGCTGGACCTTCCAGTTCCCCAAAGCCTGAATATCTCTGGTAATTTCACGGTAACTGTAGCCTTTGATTTGGAGCTGAAGGGAGCCGAATGTACTTTAGATAAGCAACAAATGCCTTGGGCGTATATCAGCAAAGATTCTGTAATGCGTCTTAATACTAAGGATCGTACGGATCTTTTGTTTAATAACTATCCGTATCCGTTTATACGTGACGGGCTTTACAATCAAGTAGCAGTTGTTTTGCCGCAAGAAATGGATGATTATTCATATTTGAGTTTAGCTAATGTATTTAATCTACTGGGAAAATACGCTAGCGGAAATATAGGCAACATTCAGTTCTACACGGATAACATTAGCGCTGATCATTTGAAGAATAATAATGTCATCGCCATAGGCACGTATAAGAATAATAAGATCATCCGAGATCATAATGATAAGCTCTATTTTCAATATAACGGGAACGGAACAGCGATTCGCTCCAATGAGAAGATGAGTATTGAAGATCATTACGGATCTCAAATTGGAACACTGCAGCTGATTGAATCACCATTTGAGGCGGGACGGGGATTGCTTGCTGTTACGGGAGCCCACTCTGAAGAGTACTATTTGGCGTCGAAGTTGATCGCAACAGAGCGGGACAAATGGAAGGTGTTTGGCGATGGGGTAATCGTTGATAAGGACGGTAATGTCAATGCGCACCGTTTCAAGATCATTACTGGAGCAGCAGAGGGTTCCGTGGTTAAAAAAATAGCGGAACGAACGGACGTGCTGAGTTTCATTATCGTAATTGTGCTGGTGCTGACACTGGTGATTCTATCGCTGATCCTGCTGCTTCGTAAACATATGAAGAAACGTGGTGATAAGCGTGAGACGTAATCGCAGCGGTTTAGTTTCAGATATCGCTCTCTTATCGTTCCTGGTGCTTCTTTTTATTTGTATTGTCTTCATTTCAGGGGCACCCGATGATTATATCCAGAATATTATCATTTTAAATGTGGCTTTTATTCTGGCGATTGTTACGTATTTTACAACGGTGACTGCAGGGTTGGTCTTGAACCTGGTGTTTATATTTGCTTACGGCTTCTATACGATGTATCAGACGATATCTTTGGGAGAGACAATTGGACTGAATACTTACTTCTGGCTAATTATGACCCCATTGTTAACAGTGGTACTGTGGATATTTACACTAAGCAATCGTGAGCTGCAGGCTGAGAATCAGCGTTTGGAGAATAAGACTGCCAATATGGCCATCATCGACGAGAACACAGATCTGCGTAACAGTATTTCTTTTCAGAAGGATGCTGCCTTATTTACAGGCATTTCGACTCGATATCAGATTCCACTCACACTGCTTGTAGTGAAAGTGAAATACTGGAATGAGATTAGACGTATTATTCCCGAAGATAAGCTGGCTGAGGCCATTCACGACGTATCTCAGCTCAGTCAGGCCAGCATTCGTACCAATGATGCATTGTATTTACTGGACAAAGATGACGCAACATGGGGCCTTCTGCTGTTCACCGACAACGATGGAGCAAAAATCGTGATCGAGCGGATTAAATTGAAGCTTCAAGAGCTTAATGACACTGAATTTGTCAAAAAGTATAAAGTTAGCCTCGGTCTCAAAATAGGTGCTGTAGAATATCAATCCAGCACTATTGAGAACCCGTTAGATTTTATTGTTCAGGCTAAAAAACAACTGGAGTATGATGTATAAGTCAGTTGAACGTAAGGGAATATAAGGAATATCGGATAGTAGTTGACTTTACATGTCGATTTCACGTATGATGGAGTGGTGGTCTAAATCGTAAGATTTACGAATTTTCCTACGTTTATTAGGTTATACTTATAGATAAACCTACAGATCATTTGGTTAATTTACCATAAAGGCTCCACTAATTTGTTCAGAAGGAGGACGATCAGAATGAGAGAAGGCATACATCCAAAGTACAACAAGGTTATTTTCATGGATGCAAGCGTAGGCTTCAAATTCTTGAGTGCATCTACAAAATCATCCAATGAAACAATGGAATGGGAAGATGGTAACACTTATCCTGTTATCCGCGTGGACGCAAGTTCCGCATCCCACCCATTTTACACTGGTAAACAAAGAGATACAGAACAAGGCGGCCGTGTTGACAAGTTCAAACAACGTCTTGCACAAAAGAAATAAGCATTCATACGGTTTAAAAAGGGACAACCCATTTAGAAGCGATCGCTTCAGGGATGTCCCTTTTTTGTGTTCAGACATGTTAGAATGAAATGGAATTGACAAATTTCGATAGTGGCAGGGGAGCGATTAGTAGTGGGAAATGAAATAAAAGTAGATACCGTCCTTAAGAGTGAGGACGTTCAGGAGTTTAACCTATGGTTCAGCTTGAACAGCCGAATTATACTTAGCTCTTTCAGTGTGGTTGCTTATTTTGTGATTTTGCTGTTAATTACTAAGGATTACAGTACTAAAAATATTTCAATCCTTGCTGTGACTGCTGTGATTCTTGCCGCTGTTTTATGGTATATGACCAAATCAAGTTTGACCAAAAAATCTAAAAAAGCCTTCGCAACAGACAGTTTAGCCCAGCAGCCTCAGAGCTATTCCGTATCAGATGAGGGTATAAAGTACGTATCTGAGGCAGGTTCCGGGCAAGTGAAATGGGAAGAGATACATAAAATAGGTGAAACGATGAACCTGTTCGTGTTTTTTGTGTCTTCTAATCGAGCGCTGATTATTCCTAAACGGTACTTTCAGTCGGTACAAGATAAAGATGCATTTAAGGACTTGGCCAGAAAGTATATGTTCTCCCATCGAGTAAAGTTCAAATCGTAAGATGTACAGATGTGCTGGTATTTGTTGATTCATTTGTAGGATTGATTAGGATATAATGATAGGAGCGACTTGAAAAATAGGAGAAATATGGCATGCCGTGGATTCAAGGATATCCGTATTACTTATTAATGGGCAGTGTTCTAAGCTTTTACATGGGCATCAGCTCCTATCGACATCGAAAGTCGGCAGGAAGACGCTATTTATGGATCTTAATGCTGCTGGTCAGCCTCATATTTATTGCAACGGCGGGAGAGATCATGTCATCCTCTTTTCAGGCTAAGCTGTGGTGGAAGAATATGCAGCAGGCTCCGCTTTTTTTAAGTGCGTTATTTACTTATGCTGTCGTTAAAGAATATGTGTCTCCTTCCGCGGAACGCCTACCTGTAAAACTTGCTATTTTCTCGATTCCAATTGCTTTGGACGTACTGCTTATTTTTACGGATACCTATCATCATCTAATGCGTAGTGAAGTGGGCATGGCCACTGTTGCAGGTGTTAGTGGAATTACTGTAAAGCCTACGCTTCTTAGCATGGCTTTTATTGCTTATGATCAGCTATTTGGTCTATATGCGGTCTGCTTGCTAGCTGTTTCCTTAATGAATAGACCGAGAGCTTTTTTGCGACGTGCGTTCTTACTATTTGTCGGGTTACTTGTTCCGGTCGTTTCTGTTTTTTTACTTCCCTTGTTGAAGATCACGCTTACAGGCTTTACGGCCTTCACTTATCTACCCGCAATTATAGCGGCTTATTTGTGTTTATTCGTTGACACCAAATCTACGATCTATCCTTTAACTAAAATTAAAATCCTGGAGCATATGAAAGACGGCGTAGTTTTGACAGACCGGAATGATAGTATTATTGGTATAAATGAGGCTGCAACCTCCATTTTGTTTGAGATTACCGGGATATCGAATGAGACCTGGATGGGGAAAAATATTGATCTTTTTATGAGGCATCACAAGAACATTGGCGCTCATTATAGTCAAAGGACCGAAGGGCAGTTTGAGATTGTATGTACTGGAATAAGAGAGGTTTGTTATGGGGTTTCCTTGATAGCGACTGAACATCAGGCAACAGAGAACAAGGGGATGCTAATTGTTTTTAGTGACCATAGTGAAAAGAAGCGGTATGAACGTGAATTGGTCTATCAAGCAACGGTAGATGATTTGACGGGACTATATAATCGTAGACATTTTATGCAAATGGTGCAAAATCAAGCGATTCCGGACGGACTAGGACTGGCACTGCTGTTATTTGATATCGATGATTTTAAGTTAATTAATGATACCTATGGTCATTTAGCAGGAGATCAGGCATTAGTTGATTTCTCGAATAAAATACTTCAGGTGTACCAAAACAAAGGCATTGCCGGAAGAGTCGGGGGCGAGGAGTTTGCTGTATGCTTTTTTGCTGAGGATAAACGTGCAGCCTTGATGGAAGCAGAGGATTTTCGCACAACGATGAGTGATTATAAAATAATTTTGAACGAACACAATAGCATTCAGCTTACCGCTAGCATCGGAATTTCTTTTACAGAGCGCAGAGAGGTGACTTTCGAAGATTTGTATCGGGAAGCGGATGAAGCGTTATATCGTTCCAAGAATTCGGGCAAGAATAGAGTAACACTAGGTCGTGAACCCATTTTAAGAGAAGTGATGAAGGGATAAGAGGTGTTCTAATGAATCTGACAATTAATGAAGTGATGAGTAAGCTTGAAGAGATGGGGACAGAGCAAACGAAGCGTACCTTCGTACGACATGGTGCTAAGGAGCCTTTATTCGGAGTAAAGGTAGGCGATTTGAAGAAGCTGGTTAAGAATGTGAAGAAGGACCAGAGTCTAGTTCGGGCTTTGTATCAGACGGGTAATTATGATGCGATGTATTTGGCAGGACTCACGGTTGATCCTAAGAGTCTTACGAAAGAAGAGCTTCAGGGCTGGGTGTCAAAGGCTTACTGTTATGCTTTAGCGGAATATACGGTAGCGTCTGTCGCTGCAGAGAGCCCACACGCGTTGGAGCTTGCCAGAGAGTGGATTCGTTCCTCAGATGAAATGGTGGCCACCTGTGGCTGGAGTACTTATGGGAATTACATTTCAGTTACGCCGGATGATCTGCTAGACATCGCTGAGATCAGAAAGCTACTACAGCAAATACAATCTACCATTCATCAGGAACGGAATCGAGTTCGTTACACGATGAATATGTTTGTAATTATCGCCGCCAGCAGCGTAACCGAACTGCATGATGAGGCAACGCAGATTGCTGCAAGCATTGGAAAGGTTCAGGTACAAATGGGACAAACCGCATGTAAAGTACCGCTGGCAGTAGATTATATTGCCAAGGTTGAGCAGGCAGGAAAGCTTGGTGTGAAGAAGAAGACCTGTATTTGTTAATGGAGACAGTATAACATCGCCTTCAAGTTAGTCACTCTATTTCCCCCTCATATTCTATTGAGGAGTGAGTAAACTTGGAGTTTTTTTATGGTCAAATACACAGGTGTTTCAACGGTGCTCAAAAATGTTTAAGTTACCAGCAGTAAAAATTCACATAGAAAACTTAGTGGAGCAGTGAAGAAGGAGCAAAGAGCCATTATTATAAGGAATTAGGTAAGGAGTTAGGCTTAGAAGACAGGACGGAGGCACTTTGTGAAAAAACATCGATTTACTTTGCAGTATAAAATACTATCTATAACAATTTTTATCGTGATCTGTCTATTAGGATTCGTGATGGTTATGCATGATAGAATCAATGCGCTGCAGCGGGAAAGTAGCTTTATTTCCCATCAGGACCGAGAGATAACTAGTTTGGCTAATCAGATCGAGAAGAACATTCTAGATATGGAAACGGGACAACGAGGTTATATTATCACCGGCGATGATAAGTATCTGGAGCCCTATAATTTGGGGAAAACTCAATGGAAGGCGAATTATGATGAGCTCTCCGTGCTTACTGCTAATGATTCCATGCAACTTCAGCGTCTGATGGGCATTGAAAATAATATCCAGCAGTGGATCAAGCAGTCCGGGGATTATGTGATAGAGTTGAAAAAAGAGGGACAGGAAGCTGAAATCTTACGATATTTCCATTCGGATGATGGCAAAGATCAAATGGACCGAATTCGTAGCCAGATCAGTACTTACCGCGAGACGATGAATGAGAATACTAATGATTTGATAGCTGGACAGGCAGATCAGAATAAATTGCTGCTGGAGCTCCTTTATATTGTTTGGGCGATTATTGCTGTTACCTCAGTGATCGCCTCGTGGATCATTTCACATGCCATCGTTAGTACGATTCGTAAGGTTACTCATACGATTACTGGATTAGATTCCGCTAATGATATGAAGAGAAGAGTGGAGATTACCACGAATGATGAAATCAGGGATCTCAGTGTCGCTACGAATCATCTGATAGACACGCAACAAGAGCGAATATGGATTCAGGATCATGCTAATGATTTGCTGTCAAGGTATCAGGGCATCACACGAGTCTCACAACTGGGCGATATCTTTTTAGGTAAAACTGCAGAAGTTATTGATTATCCATATGGTGCCTTATATATACGGACGCAAGATCATGATCGAGACATGTTAAATAGAACTTCTACTTTTGCTGGAAACAGCGACATAACAGATCATGGGACATTCCAAATTGGAGAAGGTTTGGTTGGTCAATGTGCTAAAGAGGCACGTTTGATTCACATACAGGATCTTCCAGATGAGTATATCAACATTCAGTCCGGGCTGGGCGTTTCCGCACCGAAATTCCTTATATTACTTCCAGTTTGTTTTTCGGGTGAGGTAGTTGCTGTGGTGGAAATTGCCTCCTTTTCTCCACTTACTGAGCCGCAGATTAAATTCTTGGAGTCTATTTCAAATGCATTTGGTGCTGCAATTAACAGTACCATCAGCAGTATGAGAATTGATCAACTTTTGGAGCAATCCCAACGCTTAAACGAAGAACTTCAAGTGTATACTGAAGAACTACAAACCCAGTCTGAGGAGCTGCAAATCCAGACAGAGTCGCTACATGCGACGAATAGAAAGCTGGAAGATAAGAATCTCTTAGCTGAACAAAAGTCATTTGAGGCTGAAAAAGCTCGAATAGAGCTTGCTCAATCTGCAGAATTATTGCGGCAAAGCTCGCAGTATAAATCGGAGTTCTTGGCGAATATGTCTCATGAACTCCGAACTCCGCTTAACGGCATATTGTTACTCTCCGAATTTCTCATGGAGAATCAGTCAGGGTCCTTAAGTGAGGAGGATATTGAATTCTCCCAAGCCATTCATTCTTCTGGGCAAGATCTGCTGGCGCTGATTAACGATATTTTAGATTTGTCCAAGGTTGAGGCAGGGAAGCTGAATATTGAAGTTGAAGCGATAAATCTAACGGAGATCCCGGAGGCAATGCTTCAGAGCTTCAGTCACCTGTCTCGAAAAAAAGAGATTCCTTTGCATATACAACTGGGGGAGGACTTACCTCCGCTATTTTATTCGGATGCTCAAAGGGTACGGCAAATTATTATAAATCTGCTGTCCAATGCGTTTAAGTTTACAGCTAATGGTTCAGTAACTCTTGAAATACGTTTGGCGACTACAGACGAACTACGGAGTTTGGCACATTTGGAACCAGGGTTATTTATTGCTTTCACCATCAAAGATACTGGAATTGGGATTCCTTTTGAGAAGCAGGCTATTATTTTCGAAGCTTTTCAACAGGCGAATGGAAATACAGAACGTCAATACGGTGGAACTGGGCTTGGGTTATCCATATCCAGAGAACTGGCAACACTGCTCGGCGGTAGGATTACAGTGGAGAGTCAAGAAGGAATAGGTAGTGTCTTTACGGTGTATTTGCCAATGAAGCTTCAGGACCCTAGCCTTGAAGAAACCGCTGGGATAGCAGATCTTAATCATGAGGAAGAAAGTTCGGTTGCTCTTCCCGCAGCAACCAGTGAGAACATAAGCAGCGACTTCACCTCTTTAAATCATAAGCATGTTCTAATTGTGGATGATGATGAGCGGAATCTGTTCGCGTTATCTAACACGCTAAGGAAGCGTGGACTGCAAGTAACTACAGCTGCGGATGGAGAGAGAGGCATACATGCGCTGGAGCAATCTGCATCCATAGACATCGTTCTTATGGATATTATGATGCCGGTAATGAACGGATTTGAAGCTATCGCTCGAATCAGAGAAATGCCGGCAAGGAATAAAATTCCAATTATAGCGCTGACCGCGAAGGCGATGAAGGAAGATAAGGCGAAAATCTTACAAGCGGGTGCAACAGATTATCTTAGTAAGCCAATTAACTTAGAACGTTTATTAGCATTGATGCAATTAATCCTAAATAGTGATTCATAAGGTGATAGATTCTAGAAAAATCAAACAGCGCGCGCCAATGGAGTACTGGCGCGCGCTGTTTAGTTTGTACGAGCTGTCGATTGGACAGCTCTAGGGTTGTTGATAATGTTATTGTTGAACGGAATCTACTACGACTTTAGCAGCTGTGCCGATTGGTGGCAGGCTCTTAGTCAGCATAGGGCTGTAGAATCCTATAACTTTTGCGCCTTTTACAAGCTCGCTGCTGTTTACAGCTTTGCCATCGGTATTAATTAGCGCGGTATCTTTACTAATACGAAGTACTACTTCTTGTTGTGACTGTTCGTTCAGGCCACTGCCTTTAACGGTGATGCTGATGTTTCCTTCATCGTCTTTTTTAACTTCTTCAATGGTACCTGCAGTACCCAAAAGATCATTTTGTTTCTGCTCATCTAGAACAGTGATCTTGTAAGTTGGAGTTTGCGGCGGCAGGCTCATGGTCATGATCATGGAATGCTCTGCTTTTACGGTCATACCGATATGAAGATCTTTTAGAGCAAGCTTAGTACCGTCTGCCATTTCGATAGTCGTATCTTCACCTACATTCAGTACGATGCCATCTGTGCCTACACCCTGGATCTGAACGGATTGGTATTTGCCCTCATTATTGACAGCTGTAATCACGCCAGTCTTGGTCATATGCTCTTCCTGATTAGCAGCAGTGATCACGATGGAATCTCCCTTCACTGTCATGTTGTGATGGATGATTTCACTTACAAAGGAAGCTGGAACGTACAAAATGGAGTCAACCAATTGTGGTGCAGTTCCAAGCGTAGTATTCATTTTGTTAATGCTATAGCGATCTTCTCCGGCTTTCACTGTAGTGAAGACAGCACCATTGATAAGATCAACGGATTTAGTTTGTCCATTCCAAGTTAATTCAAAGCCAAGTGCTTCAGTAACCGAACGAAGTGGCACCATAGGCTCTTTGCCATTTGTAGTTTGGAAGCCTGTTTCTTTCAGAGCGGAACCGTTGATTTCAATCGCAAATGTTTTTTGGTTAGCGCTAACGGTAGTTTGAGCAGCATCATTTTTGGCAGAAGTTGTTGTTGGTGCGGCATAGGCTGCTCCTGTTGATAGTGCTAGGGACAAAGTTAAAAGAACTGTACTTGTTTTTAAAATGTTGTTCATAGTTGTGAGCTCCTTTTTAAGTTCATTTGTTAGTGTTGTTATTATCTAGACGGGACATCCCTCAAATATGTTGCAGTTTTTTGCATAAAAAAGAGTAAGAGATCCTTCCGTTTGTAGTAAAATGGAAATATTAACAATCGCTCACATTAGGAGGCGCTATGGAGTCATTCAAAGATCGACTTAGATTCATGAAGGTCCAGCAGGACGGGCTTATTAAGGAATATGAAGCTCTGATCGCGGAATATGAAAGTCACGATCTGGTCAACGAGAATGAACACTTAAAGAAGCAATATGAGAAACATAAGCTTGCTTTAGTGGAGTTAAAGACTCAGGTGGGGAAGCTTCAAGAAGAGAATACAGAGCTAAAAGTTACGCTAACGGAACAAATTTTAGATGAGAAGCTTGGCATTCTTAGTCTGTCCAGACAGAAGCTGCAGACTTATTTTGCCTCTAAAAGCCTTGCCCATACGGACCGGCTGACGGATTTTGAGATGGACACAAAGCGTCATATTCAGCGGTTGTACCAAACAGCCGCGAGGCAGCTCGGTGAGGATAAAGCGGAGTTATCCAGTCGACTTGGAGCATTATCGGTGGAGTTAAATGAGCGTGTACTAGCGCAGCGACAAAGACTGAGGGAATCCGAAATTGCTCTGAACTCCAGAATGGATAACGGATTACATGATTTTGCCTCAGAAGAGATCAGTGAAGAAGTATTGGAGCGTCGAAGAAAACAAAATCAGATCGAAATGAAAATTGGACTAGGCTGGATTAACAAGCTTGGGATCTTGTTGCTGATCTTGGCCGTGGGAGCGGCATTCAGATACTCCTATTCCAATTGGTTCACCGGTTATATGAAGGGAGGAGCCTTTTTCCTACTGGGTTTACTGATGTTAGGGGGCGGGGAGTGGCTATACCGGAAAGGAAAAGGGACGTTCGCTTTAGGGCTACTTGGCGGCGGGATTTCAGTGCTGTACGGCTCTATTTTCTATAGCTATTTTTTACTGGATATTATCAGTATTTATGTAGGGCTGTCCTTATCCGTGCTCGTCACATTGACTGCGGTGCTCCTGTCTTTAAGGTATGAATCACGAAGTATTTGTGCGTTGGGTTTAATCGGAGGGTACCTACCGCTATATTCTTATCTTGGGGCTTTCGGGCTTTCAGGCAACGCAGTTTATGTGGCAATGGGCTACTTATTTCTTCTGAATTTATTCATTCTACTAATTTCCTTCCGCAAACGCTGGAACGTGGTCAATTACATCAGCTACTTATTTAATACACCCTCCATGCTGATATTAATAGCGTTATCGGATAGCAACGGAATGAATATGATTTATGCGGTGCTGACTTTTGCGATGTATTTGGGCATTACGTTATGGTACCCGTTCAAGTATCGCTCCAAGTTGTCTTGGTGGGATTTCTCTCTACTGGGATGCAACACGTTTATTAGCTGTCTTACCTTGTATCTTCTATTTCTGGATGCAGGGCTCAAGGATTACAATGGTGCGCTGGCGCTGCTCTTCTGTCTGCTGTATCTAGGGCTTGGACGAGGGCTTGAAAAACTGATGCCACAAGAAAAAGAAAGCATGCTGCTGTTCTACGCTACTTCGCTGACCTTTGGTATTCTGATGATTCCGTTCCAATTTGGAGCGGCTTGGTGGTCCATTGGCTGGTTGGTTGAAGGCGTTGTGCTTACCTTGTTTGGTAATCTGAATCGGTTTAAAGGGATGGAAAGGGCAGGCTGGGGGATTTTAACGCTTTGCCTTGCGGTGTTCTTCGGATTAAATGTACCAATGCAGCTCAGTATAGCCAATGAATGGTTGAATTCCGCTGACGTCTATTTTCCGTTAAAATATGTCTTTATTACCGCAGGAATGCTGATTATCGCCGTATGGTACGCCGTTCAGCATAACCGCAAGGATGCCCTGCAGCGCAGTGAGCCTTACGAAATTACCTTAGCCCTGTGGTTTAAATACGCGGCATTATTGAATTTCTGGATCTATGGTTTGTATGAATCGAGAAGACTGTATCGTCTGGCTGTACCGGAGGATTTCTCGCATAGAACCTTCTATAATTTGCTGCTGTCCGCTCTGTTAACTATTGTTCTGGCCTATGTTTTACCAAAGGTGAAGGTGCTTTATGACACGATTGTTAAGTATTTTGTAAGACTTCTCTTTGGGATCGGCTACGCTATTTGTTTTGTGATTACAGTAGGCTTGCCAAGCCTGCAGAATGAGCTTGCACGTAATACCGGGGCTGATTATATCGTACTGGGTATACTCATTATCTTCAATATTTTTGTGTGGTTTAGTGGACGTGATCTGCTGATCACCTTGCTCAAACGTGAGTATAAAAGTATGGAGATCTATCCTGTTTTCATGGGAGTGTATCTACTCGGAATCATCACCGCTTTTCTAGGGGTACAGCTGCAATTAAGCGATGCGGGATTAATATTTAGTCTTGTGTATCTGTTGATAGCAGTTCTGTTCATCATGTACGGCTTCCGTAAAAGATATGTGTATATCCGGCGCTTCGGCCTTGGATTAACGCTTCTGGCGACAGGTAAGCTGCTGCTATACGATCTGGGACTACTGAATACCGGAAGTAAAATTATCGCTTATGCCAGCTTTGGGATTTGCCTGCTCGGGATCTCCTATCTCTATCAAAAGGTGTCAAACAAAATGGAGGAGGGGCAGGCAGCGACGGAGAATGTGACTAAGGGGTAACTTACAATGTGATTCATGGGAAGGAAGACGGGGATGTATCAGACTTATATTTTCGATCTGTACGGTACACTGATTGATATTGAGACAGATGAGGAGCAATCTCAGGTATGGGAAAGGTTAGCTCTCCATTTCGGATATCTGGGACTCTCTATATCAGGTGGTGAACTGCAAGAACGGTTTTTGCGGGATCGGGATCTTCAACTTGGTGAAGCCGCACGGAACTGCGAGTATCCGGATTTCGTAATGGAGGAAGTGTTTCGGTCTGTGGTCCGTCAATTAGGTGGAGAACCGGATCAAGCGTGGTTATATGAAACCGTGAGGTGGCTACGGACGTTATCAATGGTCCATATCTCTCTATATGAGGGTGTGACTGAAATTCTACAAACGTTAAGAGAACGTGGCAAAAAAGTATTCTTGCTCTCCAACGGGCAGAAGACATTTATTGAGGCAGAGTTAACTATGCTCGGAATCATACATCTATTTGATGGCATTGCGATCTCTTCGGAAGCAGGGGTGAGCAAGCCTGATCCGCTATTTTATCGCTATTTAGTTGAAAGGTATGGAGCGGATTTGAGCTCAGCCATTATGATTGGAAATGATCCTCGTACGGATATTGAGGGGGCTCTGAAGGCAGGGATTGATTCCTGTTACATTCACACGGCTTCTTCACCGTCCGATATGGTTGTGAAGAGTACGTATTCTATATGGGATGGTGGTTTGCGGCAAATCCCAGGTTGGAACTCATAGTTGAATTAAAAAGTCCCCGTCCCCGGCTTCTTACTCACCGGTTACGGGGACTTCGTATGATCACAACGTCGTTTGTTTATGCTTGATTAGATTACGCCTTCAGCCAACATAGCATCGGCTACTTTCTTGAATCCAGCGATGTTCGCTCCTGCAACGAGGTTGCCGGACTGTCCATACTGCTCGGATGCATCTACAGACTGTTGATAGATGGAAACCATGATCTCATGCAGCTTCGTATCAACTTCTTCAAAGCTCCAGGACATACGCATGCTGTTTTGGGCCATTTCAAGCGCAGATACAGCTACGCCGCCAGCATTAGCAGCTTTGGCAGGTGCGAATAACACGCCAGCTTCTTGGAACTGGTGAATAGCTTCAAGGGTGGATGGCATGTTGGCGCCTTCGCCTACTGCTTTAACACCATTCTCAATCAGTTTCAATGCCATGGCTTCATCAATCTCATTCTGAGTAGCACTCGGAAGGGCGATATCACAAGGAATAGTCCAAATTTGCGTGGAATCTTCGGTATACACAGCGTTAGGGTGTTCATTCACATATTCACTTATCCGTTTTCTTTCGACTTCTTTCAGGCGGCGGACAGTTTCGAGGTTAATGCCGTTTTCGTCATAGATATATCCAGCGGAGTCACTACAAGCTACGACTGTTGCACCTAGCTGTACAGCTTTTTCAATCGCATAGATCGCTACGTTACCAGAACCGGAAACAACAACGCGACTTCCTTCAAAGGAAAGGCCTTTTGCTTTCAGCATCTCGTTTACGAAATAAACTGTACCGTAACCAGTAGCTTCTGTCCGAGCCTGACTACCGCCGTAACCAATACCTTTACCAGTCAATACGCCAGCCGGATATCCTCCGCGGATCCGCTTGTATTGTCCGTACATGTAGCCGATCTCACGACCACCTACACCGATATCTCCTGCAGGAACGTCTTGGTCAGGACCGATGTAATTTTGCAATTCAGTCATGAAGCTTTGTGCAAAACGCATGATTTCGCCTTCGGATTTTCCTTTAGGATCAAAGTCGGATCCGCCTTTACCTCCGCCGATGTGTTGGCCGGTAAGAGCGTTTTTGAAGATTTGCTCGAAGCCGAGGAATTTGATAATACTAGCATTAACGGAAGGGTGAAAACGAAGTCCACCTTTGTAAGGTCCAATGGCACTGCTGAACTGTACACGATATCCACGGTTAACTCTGACCTTGCCTTGATCATCTGTCCAAGGAACACGGAACATAATCAAACGTTCTGGCTCAACCAATCTTTCCAGAATGGCATTTTCCTGATACTTAGGTTCAGCAGCCAGGATTGGAAGCAAAGATTCAAGGATTTCCTTTACAGCCTGATGGAATTCGGGCTCGAAAGGATTACGCGCAACAACCTGTGCGTATACGTCTTCGATATAACGATGTGCCTTGTTGCTGTTTGTGTCTAATTGCTGGGAAGATACAGAGCTCATGAATTCAACCGCCTTTTCTAGTATTCAATTTGGTCCAACACTTTTTTTATATTTTGGCACAAGTCAATGTTCCTCACAACTGTTTTTATTAAATAACTTACCTGAAGTGGAATGTTGTAGAGCCTGTGATAGCAAGAAAAGTGTGAACAAACCGCGGTATACTTCGCGTAATGACGCGTTAAAGCGTGAAATATGCTACAATGGAGATGTAATAATTGTAGGGAGATGAAATTTGAAAAATGAGTGACAAATTAAACGAGCAGGAATTAGTAACCGTATTATCTGCCAAAACCAAAGTAGATCCTAAATTAATTCGTTTAGTATTGAAGCATGAACAGACCTTTATCAATAATGCCAAGGCCAATGCCAAAGGCGAGGTAGACATCGACAATGATGATCTGGTTGACTATGTTGTTGCCCAGCGTGATGTGAAGCTGGATGAAATCACAGTGGAGACGATTCTTGATGCGGAGATGGATTACTTAATGGATAAAGGGCTGGCAGGATACATCGATTAACCCTTGTGCATTTCCGGTTCTAAAGCCTTTAATATAAAAGGATATAGAGCCGGAATGAAAAAAGTAGGCATTTACATTGCATTCAATGATTTAGTGTGGTACAATGAAGTTAATCATAAATTTAACCCTTAATTCACATATTGTAAAAGGTTATCATTTGTGCGTATGAGTCCTTTTCCAATGTGTGAATTTTTATTTGTTCGTACACTACGTAGGAATAAAAGGACATGTGTTAAATAAAATATTGGAGGTAATATCATGCAAACAGGTACAGTTAAATGGTTTAATGCAGACAAAGGATTTGGTTTTATCGAGGTTGAAGGTGGAAGCGACGTATTCGTACACTTCTCCGCAATCACAGGCGACGGATTTAAATCTTTGGACGAAGGCCAACGCGTTGAGTTCAACGTAACTCAAGGCGCTCGTGGACCACAAGCCGAAAACGTTGTAAAACTGTAATTCGAAAATTAGGCTGCCCTTAACACAAGTTGAGGGCAGCTTTTTTATTTTTCATCTTATGAATCTGCCCCTAATAGGGTGGCGAAATCGTCTCGATTCGATCCAAGGAGGGGTACTTATGTATTTTCGTAAAAAAGCACTGGAGGATCTTCCGCAGGAAGACACAGCCATTTGGTCTTGTACCAAGGAAGGTTGCACCGGTTGGATGCGCGATAACTTTGCATTTCAGTACGTACCTACCTGCTGGCAATGTAACTCTCCCATGACGAGAAGTATGAAGATACTGCCAATGCTTGTGAACACGAATTCAGATATGAAGGCTATGAAGAAAGGCATCACGATTAAGTAACAGCCTTTACTAAAACCATGCAAGAGATGGTTAAATAGAAGCAGCTAACATACTCAAACAGCTGGACCCTTGATGGTGGGCGGCTGTTTTTTGTTTGAGTATTTTTATTTATGGTCGAGCAATTTCTCCCACTCGGTTAAGATAATGTTCTCTGAGAGATGCTTCAAATGCTCAGGAACCTCTACATGGCACATCAATTCCAGGCTGTTGCCGTCCGGGTCGTTGAAGTACACAGAAGCATTCCCTTGATAAGCTCGAATAAAAGGCTCAACGGAAGCTCGATTACGGAACGGAACAGCCTCTACCCCAATGGATTGCAGCCATTGCAATGATTGCTTCAGATCCTCATAAGTTACGCGGAAGGCAATATGCCGTAAAGATGGGTGGTATGGCGTTGCTACTTCCTTTCCTTCCCAAATGCCGATCCAACTCCGACCTTCCTCCATCCAGAAGAATGCAGTTTCCTCATCCCGCCAGGCCATTTTTAATCCCAATTTCTCATAAAATTCGATAGATACCTCAAGATTACTTACAGGTAAATGTGCTTCGTATAGTCCTTTTATCATATTCTCGTCTCCTCGTGCAGGCTTAGCCTGAATTCTTTCAATAACTACCAGGTTCTTCCATGTATTAGTTCCCATTCTTTCCAAGGTATCATTCCTAGCTCAGGCCTGGGCGGATCAGGCAGTACAGATAGGAACTCTAAGGAATGACCATCTGGATCACTGAAATACACGGATACGGCTGGCATCCAGCCAAATACATACAATTGTCCCTTATCATCATCGAGGAAGTTGGAGGCTTCAATCCCCTTGGCCTTCAGGTAGGATACTGACTGCTTCAAATCCTCAAGCGTTACTTGGAAAGCAAAGTGCTGATGCACAACCTCGGAAGGTGCCTTCTCCCAAATCCCCAGCATGGCCTGATTACGATCTTCTCCAATCCAGTAAAATCGCCGCTTGCGGCCTTCAGTATTCTCCGAATGTGCTAAGGGTAGTCCCAGAGCATGTTCATAGAAATGAGCAGATTGTTCAAGGTTAGTCACGTTCAGATGGGTTTCAAACAGTCCTTTGATCATAGGGCGGCACCTGCCGGGCTATTGATTTTGCGAGCTAAATTTAGGAATGATTCTAAGACTAGGCGAATTCGATCTTCAATTTCTTGACCGCCCTCGTACCCGTCGTATTCGACCTCGAACCGCTTGCGCTGCATCCCGCCGATGGAGATCCAGTCTGGCGTATTAATCCCATGTAGATTGCGTACAACCGCCTGCAATTGAAGTAATGAGCTTACACCTACAGCTCCACCTGCAGAGCTAGCGGACAATACCGCTTTGCCGTTGAAGTGCGTCTGGCCTAGATGGTCGAGAGCATTTTTCATCACGCCGCTCATGGAACCGTGGTATTCCGGGGTAATCAGGATGATTGCGTTCGCAGTTAGCATCTCTTGATGGAGGGCGCTTAGATGCTCATGCTCCGCGTAAGACTCATCTGGTGAATAAAAGGGCAGTGGGCGTTTATGGAGATTAAACAGGGTGACTTGTTCGCCTTGCTGATTAATAAAATGTGCGGCATGCTCTGCCAACTTTGTGCTGGTCGCTTCTTTTCGATTGCTGCCTGTCAGGATCATGACTTTCATCTGTATCCACTCCTATAAGGTCGATTGCTATAAACCAATGATAGCTGAATCGACATTTGTTGACGTCAGCACATGGAATGAACCTGCATAATAAAAACGCTCAGCAATTGTGCTGAGCGTCTAAGACTATAGTTGTAGATGAGCTGTGGCACTATGAGTTGTAGCCGCTTTTCAATGCAAAAATGGCAGCTTGAGTCCGATCCGATAAGTTCAGCTTTCCCAGTACATGACTGACATGTGTCTTAACAGTCTTCTCGGTGATGACCAGCTTACTGGCAATCTCTTTGTTGCTCATACCTAGTGCAATGAGGTCTAACACTTCCTGCTCTCGTGGAGTAAGAAGCTCAGATCCGGTGATTGTAACCGATGTAGTACTGGATCCATTCAGATCTGAGTTGCTAACATTCAGTTGTTCTGGTGTAGAAGCTGCCATTAGATCCATCAGTTGACTGGCAGCTGCGGAATGCAGCTCAACTTGACCACTGTGTACCTTGCGGATGGCGACTACCAGCGCTTCTGGTTCTATGTCTTTTAGCAAATATCCTTTGATCCCTACGCGGATAGCAGGGAGTACATGATCCTGATCTGAAAAGGAGGTCAACACAATGATTTTGACCTGTGGATGGGAGATCCGTAGCTGTTTAGCCGTCTCGATGCCGTCCATAACGGGCATGTGCAAATCCATTAATATGATATCCGGCTGGAGCTCAGCCGTTCTCTCTAGTGCCTCGCGGCCGTTCGACGCTTCTCCGATAACCTTGATGTCCGGTTGTGTCGAGAGAAACACTTGTAGACCTCGACGAACCATTGCATGATCGTCAACCAGTAATAAACCTATTGTCATTTGTGATCACCCGACTTCATGTGGATTGGAGGGGCAAAGGGATGGTTACTTCAACCGTTGTGCCTTGGTGCTCCTCACTGTGGATCTGAATATGGCCGTAGAGCGCCTCAGCTCTTTCCTTCATAATATGCAGGCCGAGAGATTCATTGGTGTCTGTGTTACAGCGTCGTTTGGCACCGCCCTTGCCCTGATCGGCAATGCTAAGTATCACCTCGGTAGCGTTCAAAAGTAGAGATACTTTAGCTTTAGAAGCTCCGGAGTGCTTACGTACATTATTAAGTGCTTCTTGACCAATGCGCAGCAGTCCTTCTTCCACATTGCGGGGAAGTTCGAGTACACCGCTGCGCTCTGTCTGTATCAACAGCCCTAGTTGCTGACCATGAGCCTGCAGCGCGGTCAATAACCCGGCTTCCAGTCCTGCAGGACGAAGCTGCATGATTAAAGCACGCATTTCTTTGAGTGCAGATTGAGAGAGCTCTTGAATATCGCGGACAGCCTCAGCAGCCGGATGGGAGGTATGCTCTTGCTGCAGCATGCTTTCTACACCTTTGGCCGTCATCGAGAGGGAGAACAGAATCTGGTTCACCGAGTCGTGGAGGTCACGGGCCAGTCGATTCCGCTCGTCCAGACGCGCGATTTCGCGGCGCTTCTCTCCGAGCTGTACACTTTCCAGTGTAGCTGAAATATGCTCGGCAATCGCTTCGAGTACTTCTCCGTCTGCGGTTGCGGAGGCGAGTGCTTTAGGCGAGGTGATGAGTAGAATGGCTGAACCATGTGCAGTAATCTGCCGAAAGGGGACGGCAAGCATTACAACTCGCTCTATAACAGGCTGTTCCGAACAGCATGAGTTCGTAATTTCCTGTTCTTCGTCAGAGGTTAATGTTGCGAAGCGCTGTCCTTTTGCAATATCCCTTAGACGATTCTTAAAGGAATCCGAGAGCTCAAAAGGAGCTAATTCAGGTGTTATATTAGCTGCATGAGCGGCTGCATGTACTTCGAATTTGCCCGCGTGTTGTCCAATGATCGCTGCAAAAGGCCAATCGAAATATTGACCAATCAGGGCGGTGGTTTTCTCCACCAGAATGCTTGGGGAGATGCATTCACTAGCCGTTATATTCAAAGCAGCGCTGAACTCCCCTAATTTGGCGTACAGATTGGCACGACGCTGCTCGGTGCTATATAACTGCATGCGTTCAATGGCACTGCCAATTTGCAGGGCCACGGATTGTAGCAGAGCCAGCTCACTGTTGGGGTAATGTGCTTTGCCTGGTGCAGCTACATTCATAAGCCCTAAGTAGCGTTCGCCTGAATGCAATGGGATAGTGGCGTGGTGGGTGATCCCCAACGTATCGCCCCAGTTATATTGCCTGGCATTACTCAGCCGCTTGCAGTTTAGAATGTTAACGGCATGCTCTAGCCGTCCGTCCCATAGGCGGTCTAAGCACCAGCAGCTTCCACACTGCATCGGCTGTTTATTGTTCCGTTGCAGCGCTGGCGGTAAACCTTGATCTGCGGCGAATTCATACTCCATATTCTCTTCGCTCAGGAAGATCCAGCCTGCCGTATTTCCTGTTAGATCTAACAGCTTACCCATAACTGTATCGAGCATCGGTTTGAGCTCATTGGAACTGTTTAAGGTCTCCGCAATCGTCTTGAGCGTCAATAACTCGTGGATTCCGGTTTCTTCCGGCATGAGGTTCTCCCCTTTAGATTAATTAGGTTCTATCTATTGTAACGTAGAATGCTTCATTCATTCTAATATTTATGTAATCATGAAGCGACAAAAAAGGTGGACCCTTAAGATCTGGTATGACCTTAGAGAACCACCTAAATAAATTCGTTAATTTACAGCTGCAGGGGTAGTGGAAGGCACGCTGTATTCTACATCATCGTGCTGAATCAGTCCATGTTTCTCCCAAGCTCGACTCTTCCAGCGGAAATACATAATGACAGCTCTTGTCCACTCATCAGCCGCAGTGGCAATCCACACACCGGCTAATCCTAGGTTAAGCTGGAATACCAGAAAATAGCCAAGGGGTAAGCTCATGCAGACCATGGAGATCAGTCCCATATATACTGGGAACTTCGCATCGCCCGAGGCGCGTAGTGAGTTAATGATGACCAAATTAGTTGTGCGCCCGGTCTCTAGGAAGAAACTAAGCAGTATAACCTGAGCACCCATCAGAATAATGTTCTCGTTGTCTGTGAAGAGGCCGAATAGTGGTACCCGGAAGACGATCACAAGAGCATCTATTACTACTGTGACCAGAAGTGCCCACTTCACACTGGTGAATACACGCGTATAGGCCTCCTTGGGGCGCCTAGCTCCCACCAGATGTCCTACGATAATGGAGGTTCCCATGGAGACGGCTACACTGAATAAATAAATATAATTGGAAATGTTGAGCGCGTATTGACGAGTGGCCATAGCCTCGGCGCCCAGGTAGGTAATATACAGCGTGAATACGAGCTGACAAGATTGATAAATAATCGATTCAAACGCGGACGGGATGCCGATTTTGAGAATTTGCTGCACATATTTTTTGGAAAGATGAATGTAGTAGGTTAACTTCACCCGTACCTCCATCACTCTGTAGAGCAGTAAGAAGAAAATAATAAGACAGATAAACCGACTGACAACCGTTGAGATAGCTGCACCTTCGACACCTAACGCTGGAAGTCCAAAATGACCATAGATGAGTAAGTAGTTACCCACCACGTGAATGATGTTCATCAGCAAGGATACGACCATCGTCTGTTTAGTGAAACCGTGCGTACGGATTGTGGTCGCCAGAGCATTGATTAATGCTTGGAGAAAAATACCGCCCCCGACAATATGAATATAGGATTTAGCGTAAACGAGAATATCCCCTTTTACATTCAGGGCAGTTAGTAAAGTTCCTCCGAATATCAGTAAAAACGTACTTAGGATAACTCCTACTAACAGGTTTAGAGTAATGGCATTGCCGGTCACTTGAGCGGCTTCCAGAGGTTTTTTGGAACCGAGGTATTGGGAGACTACAATCGCTGCGCCGTTACCAATTACACTGAGAACTAAAATAGCCATCGCGATAATCTGATTCGCTGCGCCAACACCCGATACGGCATCGTCCGATACGGAGCTGATCATAAAAGTATCCACACTGCCCATGAGCATAAATAGGAACAGTTCCAGGAATATCGGCCAAGTTAGTTTTACAAGGTTAAATTCTTGGTGATTATTGTGCTTCATTGTACACCTTCTTACATCATGATTAAATTGCTGTTATTCCATAAACAAACTGTAATGTTAGCACAGCTTTCATGAAAATGCAGTACTTTTACAAAAATATGACAAAAGGTTGTTAATGTCTGCAAAGATAAAGCTGGCAGCAGTACATTAGTATCCTCCAGGTAACTACATCACAATAAAGTGCCTACTTCCCTTAAAGGATGTAAGGATCTACAATTTGTACATGACTTACTAAAATATATTAACAAGGAGTGCAAATAAATATGAAATTGCAATTAGCATTGGATCTAGTGGATATTGCGGGAGCGAAAGAGATTGTCTCAGAGGTTGCTGAATATATAGATATCGTTGAAATTGGAACACCTATCGTTATTAATGAAGGCTTGCATGCGGTGAAAGCAATAAAGGAAGCTTTTCCTGCTTTGACAGTATTGGCTGATTTGAAAATCATGGATGCTGGCGGATATGAAGTGATGAAGGCGGTAGAGGCTGGTGCTGATATCGTTACTGTGCTTGGGGTATCTGATGATGCTACCATTCGGGGTGCGGTGGAGGAAGCTAAGAAGACGAATAGACAGATTCTGGTTGACCTGATCAATGTAAAAGATATTAAGTCAAGAGCGGCTGAAGTAGACGCACTTGGCGTAGACTATGTCTGCGTACACTCTGGATATGACCATCAGGCGGAAGGGAAAAATTCTTTTGCAGATTTGAATGCAATTAAAAGTGTAGTTAAACAGGCTAAAACCGCTATCGCTGGGGGGATCAAGCTAAGTACGCTTCCGGAAGTTATCGCAGCGAATCCTGATCTTGTTATCGTTGGCGGAGGCATTACGGGTGAGGCTGATCAAAAGGCCGCAGCGGCAGAGATGAAACGTCTAGTTAACCAGGCTTAAGATTACAATGGACACATTGAAATATGCGCAGCAAATTATAGAGGAGCTTCAGCGCTCCATTTCTCAGCTTGATCAGCAAGAGGCTGAACGAATGGCTGAACTGCTTCTTCAGTCGAATAAGGTATTTGTGGCCGGGGCTGGTAGATCAGGATTGATGGGGCGTGCTTTTGCAATGCGACTCATGCATGTCGGTAAAGAAGCGTACGTCGTGGGAGAAACGGTAACTCCGGGTATTGAGCCTGGTGATGTGCTTGTGCTCGGTTCGGGTTCAGGAGAGACGAAGGGGCTGATCTCTATGGCAGAGAAGGCCAAAGGAGTAGGTGCAGAGGTTATTGCCGTTACGATTGCGCCGGACTCGACCGTCGGACGTTTAGCGAGCTATGTAGTGAAGCTGCCGGGATCTACAAAAGATCAGACCAGCGGAGGCTACAGCACGATTCAGCCAATGGCTTCTTTATTCGAACAGACGATGTTAGTCTTTTACGATGCAGTGATTCTGCGGATGATGGAGAAGACGGGGCAGACGACTAAGCAGATGTTCGGCAAGCATGCTAATTTAGAGTGAGAGTACAGAAACGAATGCCTTCCTAGTAAGGAGGTTATTCGTTTTTGTGTTAGTATGACAACAGGAGAGAGGAGGCGCTTTAGTTATGGCAACCGAGATTAAAGATCGCATCAACTTGAAGGAAATTAACTGCGAGAAGGAACTGACGCTTGCGGTGATTGGAGGCAAATGGAAGCTGATAATCCTGTGGCATCTTGGGCTTGAAGGGACAAAGCGGTTCAGTGAGCTGAAGAAGTTAATTCCTCATATCACGCAAAAAATGTTGACCAATCAGCTTCGAGAGCTTGAAGAAGATCAGTTGGTTCTTCGGAAAGTGTATGCCGAGGTTCCTCCAAAAGTTGAGTATTCTCTGACTTCATATGGACAGAGTCTGCTTCCCGTCCTTCGATTGATGTATGATTGGGGTAAGAATTACGGGGAAAACGTGATCTGGAAAGACACGCCGCCGGAAGAAAGATGCTAATCGAATAGACTTTGAACATTAATAATCCCTGAGAGGTCTGAATCGACCTTTTCAGGGATTTTTTGTATTCAATATGGAGTGACGTGAATTACGATTTAGGCTTTTTGTTCGAACAGCTTGGCGATCTCGACGATTACGTTTACCGCTTTTTCCATGTTGTCAGTAGAGGCGTATTCGAATTTACCGTGGAAATTTTCGCCCCCCGTGAAAATATTAGGTGTAGGTAAACCCATGTAGGAAAGCTGTGAGCCATCTGTTCCCCCGCGAATCGGGCGGATGATCGGTGTGATGTTCAGATTCTCCATCGCCTCATGGGCAATATCGACAATATGACGCACCGGTTCGATTTTTTCGCGCATGTTGTAATATTGGTCTTTCATTTCAAGCACGATGTTCTCTTCACCATGGATGCTCTTGAATTCATCTACGATGGCAGAAAGAAAGGCTTTACGTGCCTCGAATTTCTCACGGTCGAAGTCACGAATGATATATTGAAGCTTGCTGAATTCCGGTGTGCCTTCTATGGAGCTAAGGTGGTAGAAGCCATCATAACCGTCTGTGAATTCTGGAGCTTCCTCAGCAGGGAGTCTAAGGTGGAGCGCCATAGCGATTTTTGCGGAATGAATCATTTTTCCTTTGGCAGTACCAGGATGTACATTGACGCCGTAAACCGAGATTTTGGCTGATGCAGCATTAAAGCTTTCATACTCTAGTTCACCGAGTGGGCCTCCGTCCACAGTGTAAGCATAGGAAGCATTAAAAGCAGCTACATCAAATTTATGAGGTCCGCGGCCGATTTCTTCGTCCGGTGTGAAGGCAACTCTAATCTTGCCATGTTTGATTTCTGGATGCTGAAGAAGGTAATTCATAGCTGTCATAATCTCGGCAATACCGGCTTTATTGTCTGCGCCAAGCAGGGTGGTACCATCGGTTGTAATTAATGTATGGCCTTTATATTCTGCCAGCTCTGGGAAGCTCGCTTTAGACAATACAACATTTAATTCTTTGTTCAGAAGAATATCTTTGCCATCGTAGTTCTCCAAGATCTGTGGCTTTACATTTGTTCCTGTGAAATCAGTTGCTGTATCGAGATGTGCCAAAAAACCAATGGTCGGAACATCCTTCTCCGTATTGGCTGGGAGTGTAGCCATGACATACCCATGCTCGTCCACCTGCACTTCATCCATGCCGATCTCCTTGAGCTCATCGACCAGCTTGTGGGCCAGCACCATCTGCCCCGGAGTGGACGGACAAGTTTCATTATCCTCGTTCGATTGGGTATCCATTTGAGCATACGAAATAAACCGTTCTACAACCTCTTTTTTCACTGTGGGTCATCTCCTCATTACTGTTGTATCTATATAGTATCACTTTCCATATCCGGTCTCATCCCTGAGGAGGAAGATTAAGAGTTAAGATTAGCTTTAATGAGGCAATATTTCTTGCTTCACTAGCTTCGCTGAAAGTAAATACCGGTCCGGTGCTGACCCCACGTATGAAAAAGGATAACAGGTGATCAAGGTTAGAATAGCCTTATCGCTTGGTTTTATTGCGCCGCGTTCAGTCCCGTCTACAATCGTGCTGCCTGTCACTTCATAGGTGAACGTACCGTCCATGCTTTCCAGTTCGATTAGATCTCCTGCGACAAGTTCTCCTAGATTGCGGAATACGGTATCACGGTGTCCAGCAAGCACGCTATTACCGATGGCGCCGATGGCTGCGCTACCTATATAGTGTCCAGCTCCTTTTTTTAATTCAGGGCTTTCCGTACCCTCCAGAATAGCCACCTTCTTATTTAAGGTGGGGAAGCGGATTTCTCCAATCAATTCACCCTCTTTATAGGAGGGGGAAGAAGATGGTGGTTCTTTTGGAGAACTGACCATTCCCTTGGGGAGAGGGTTCTCTTCATTTGAAAGGGGGCGGGCGATGGCTTCCTCCCTCTTTTTTGCCCAATCATTCAGGGCCTGCTTGGCCTCGATGGGTGCTTTGACGACTTGAACGATCGAATAAATCAGCACAACTAAAGAGAGTATGAAGATTAGCTTCACGGTTAATAAGACACCATTACGCTTCTTCATACTCTCTCCTCCAGACTTAAATTACTAAACGTTATTCTTTCTTCGATTTCAATCTGCGCATGATGATCACGCTGAGTACCGCAATAGCTAAGCTGGCAAGAATTAAGTTATACCAAGGCTCGGCGGTATTTGGAAGCTCGTTGCCTGCCTCTGGTGCTCCCAAAGGAATGTCGCCGTCAGGTAAGGCTACCTCATCGCTTGGCTGAGGTGTTGCACTGGTGGTTTGACTACCAGCACCTGGTGACGCTGCAGGTGTAGGCTCATTACTGCTTCCGCCCATTGGAATCGGTTCTTCAGTAACGCTTATTTCATCGACTGCAGGCGGTGAAGCCGTAGGTGAAAGCGATGGTGTTGCTGTTGCTGTTGGTGGCACTGACTGACCTGGTGTTACGACAGCTGTAGGTGAAGCTGTAGTCGTTGGTGAATCTGTAGGTGTTGTGGTTGGTGCAACCGTAGGTGTCGGTGAAGCTTCAGGTGTAGCTGCTGGTGTTTCTGTAGGTGTTTCAGTAGGTTCAGTTGTTGCTGTTGCCGTTGCTGTAGGTGATGGATCAGGTGTAGGTGCAACCGTCGCTGTTGGCGTAGGCGTTGAAGTAGGCTCGGTGGTTGGACCTGGTTCTCCGGAAGCGGAGAATTCAAAAGCTACGGTTGTGGCCTTCCCTTGATATTCGTTGCCGGCTTCCCATGGGAAGGTTACATCCATTTGAATTACACTCTTCTCTCCTCCAGCAAGTGAACCGATGGTTACTCTGCCAGCAGCCTCACTCATCACTCCCGAATAGATGATTACTCCCTCTTTTTCGAGTGTCATTTGGAGAATATTGTACAACTCTACGTCTCCAGAGATGAATTTAAAGTCCACAAAGTAATCAAAGCCTTCTGTGCCATCATTAATAATCGTGTACTCTGAGCTCATTTCGTCACCGGGCTTCATATTGTTCATGGTGGCTGTGCTCGTGGTATGAGAATTCACAGTAAGCTTAATGGTATCCTGAGCGCTTACCCCTCCAGCGTGCCATATTACTCCTACCAGAATAATCAGAACGTAAGCAGCTATGAAGACTGAATGGTATTTCTTCTTCACTTTCTTTGCTCCTTTCTCCTGAGCCCATTGTAGCTGTTGAAAAACAAAATCTGCGGGCTTCCGGCAAAATCCTCCGTTTTAAACGATTATTCCATTCTACATTGTCGAAATAAGTGGTATTGTAAAGTACCACTCTTTCATTTGTGGGCGGAATCTTACTGAATGAACGGAGAAAGAGGGCATAGCCAAAATACAAATCGTTCGTTATAGCGAATATATAAAGTATAATCAAAATGATATCCAAAGAAAAATGATGTATTACAACTAATTAGATCATATTTGCTTAAATAATAAGTATATGGTCTATTTATCTGTTGATTTCTCTCTATATCTCTTTATTTTTATGTTTTTTAATATCTTAGTAGTGTTTTATTAAGAACGGTTTCGAAAACAAAACAAAAAAGGCAAGACGCATATCTGAAACGGGAGAATTCCCGATACTCAGATAACGTCCTGCCTTGTTAAGACTGCAATCTTACAGTTCTTTCATAGCCTCAGCTACAATTTCATAGGAACGAAGACGAGCTTCATGATCATAAATCCCTGCGGAGATAATCAATTCATCTGCTTGTGTCTCTTTCAGAATGTCTTGAAGTCGTTCTTTAATCGCTGCTTTATCGCCAGAGAAAGAATAACGCTGCTTATCGAGCATGATTGCTTTTTCTTGTACCGTCCATAGCCCATCCATACTCTCAACGGGTGGTTGTAACTTGCCTGTACGCCCGCGGATGATATTGAGGAACTGCTGCTGCTGCGAGGTAGCTAGCTTTCTTGCCTCATCTACGGTATCGGCTGCTGTAACCCCTAGTCCGACCATAACATAAGGTTTGTCTAGTACTTCTGATGGACGGAAATTACTGTGGTATATGTGCAGCGCCTGAAGTAAATACTCAGGTGCAAAATGGCTGGCAAAGGCAAAAGGCAACCCTAGCTTGGCTGCTAGCTCAGCACTAAAGCCGCTGGAGCCTAAGAGCCAGATGGGAACATTTAAGCCTTCCCCAGGAACCGCGCGTACTCCAGCTGGGCGCGATCCTGCTCCTGCAGGGTCGAAGTAAGCTCTTAGCTCACTTAGCTGCTCAGGGAATTCACTGCCATCGCTTCCGAGCCCGCGACGCAGCGCACGGGAAGCTGGTTGATCAGATCCGGGTGCTCTGCCCAGTCCAAGATCGATCCGTCCCGGATATAGAGATTCGAGAGTCCCGAACTGTTCGGCAATAACAAGTGGTGCGTGGTTGGATAGCATAATGCCACCAGAGCCAACACGTATGCTTTGGGTGCCACCAGCAATATGTCCGATCAAGAGTGAGGTAGCAGAGCTGGCAACTCCGATCATATTATGATGTTCAGCGAACCAATACCGATGATAGCCCCACTTCTCAGCGTTCCGAGCTAAATCTAGAGAGTTATGAAAAGAGTCTGCCGCGGTCCCTCCTTCCACAATAGAAGCCAGGTCCAGTACGGAGAATCGAATGTCACGAGGTTGTTTCAATGTTATCCCTCCTATAATAAATGCTCTATGCTCATAGAGCAGTATTTGTAGCTACGAATATCGCTACTCGGATAGTATACCATGTAATAAAACTATATACACACTTTAAGTAAGTTGTTTATCTTCCAAGTGAAGAAAGAGGAGGAGAAGATGAATTTTTTAAAATAATGTAAGCGCTTCAAAAATTATATTGTTATTTCCAATCGGGCTTGCTATAATCACATCGAAAAGTTCCCTAAAAAAGGAAGTTATCATTATGAAGCCAACCATAAGAGATGTTGCCAGAATGGCCGAGGTGTCGATTAGCACAGTGTCACGTGTTATGAATGCACCGAATTCGGTAGTGGAGAGCAAACGGAATCGAGTGATGGAGGCTGTAGAACGATTGCGGTATCAACCTAATTCATTTGCACGTGGTTTGATTTACAAGAAGTCCTTTACACTGGGCCTGCTTATTCCGGATATTGAGAACCTGTATTTCGCAGGGGTGATTCGGGGGATGCAGGATGCTTGCATCAAGCTTGGGTATAGTCTAATGATCTGCAATACGGACCGCGACAAAGAACGACTACTGTCCTATATTGATAACTTCCATGAGAAGCAGGTGGATGGGATTGTATTCGCCAGTGATTTTCTTTACCCTGAGTATCATGACAAATTGGTCGGTTGTAGAATTCCATTTGTGCTAGTGTCGTCACATTCCGATGAGTTCGACATTCCAAGTGTGGAGGTGGATGATGAAGCGGCTGCCTATGATGCGGTAAAGTTCCTGATTGATTTAGGTCATAAAGATATTGGTATGATTGGTTTTAACCATGATAATTCGGTATCAGGACCACCACGCTATGAAGGGTTTGTAAGAGCACTAACAGAGTCAGGGTTACAGCAGAATATTGTGAAGAGTAAATATGCCAGTCACCGGTTTGAACATGCTTATCAAGCTGCGCATGAACTATTTACAGATTACCCTGAACTAACTGCTATTTTCTGTGTGGCTGATGAATTCGCGATGGGGACGATTTCTTATCTGAAGGATCGTAATATTCTTGTTCCGGGTCAGGTATCCGTGATTGGGTTTGATAATCTAAGGATGTCGGGTATGTTCATCCCGAAGCTAACTACGATTGCACAGCCAATTTACGAGTTAGGGTATCGTGCGGCCGAGAAGCTGCATGAATTGCTTACAACTGGTGAAGTGCAGGTATTGAATGAGAAGATGGAGCATAAGCTGATTGTGCGGGAATCTACACGAGAAAAATAGGGGTAGTTCACTTTTGTACCACCCTCTGAAAAGCTTTTCAGAATTCAGCGCTCGTCTTAAGCAACATTTGAATATTTGCTTAGACAATAAAAATAATTTTTACCAAAACATTTCAAATACAGATTGGAAACGCTTACTTCATGTGATACTATAACAAATGTAAGCGCTACAATTAATTGGAATTTGTGATTGGATTCTTTTTTAGTATAGATCCTTAGATTCTGAAAAGCTTTGCAAGGAGGTGATCTGCTACAAGCTGCTTATACATGCCAGGGTACCGGATGATTGAGTCAGAAGCAATCTCTAAAACCATTAAAGGGGATGTACAAAAGATGAAGAAAACCTCAGGACGTAAAAAGTCATTGGCTTTAGTACTGTGTTTATCCTTCACTATGATGCTGAGTGCATGCGGCGGAGGCAATAACAACAATGCAGCGCCTACAGATCCACCTGCAGCGACTACCAGCCCAACAGCAGATAACACTGAGAAAGCTACAACTGCTCCTAGCACCGAGCCATCGGGATCTCCGCTAGAGCTAGCCATGAAGGGCGACTATAAAGGAACTAAAGTAACGATGTTCGGCCCCTTCGTAGATGCTGACCAAGTGAAATTTGAGAATAGTATTAAAGAGTTTGAAGAGAAGACAGGAATTGATATTCAATACGAGGGCTCAAAAGAGTTCGAAGCTACGATAAACATTCGAGTAGACGGTGGAAATGCTCCGGATATCGCTGATTTCCCGCAGCCGGGACTGCTAGCCTCGATTGCTAAGACTGGCAAGGTTATCGATTTAACTAACGTGCTGGATCAAGCCAAATTGACGGCTAATTACAACAAGAGCTGGCTTGATATGTCTAATATGGACGGGAAAGACGGCAAGATCATGGCGGGGATCTGGAACCGCAGTAACGTAAAGAGCTTGGTCTGGTATCCAAAAAAGCAATTTGATGAAGCGGGCTACAAGGTTCCTGAGACATGGGATGAGATGATGGCTCTGACGGAACAAATTGCGAAAGATGGTGATCCTGCTTGGGCTATTGGAATCGAGAGTGGTGCTGCAACAGGCTGGCCGGCAACAGACTGGGTAGAAAACATAATGCTGCGCACAACTACACCTGAGAACTACGATAAATGGGTAAAAGGTGAGCTGCCATTTACCTCTCCAGAAGTGAAGAATGCAGTTGAAACCATGTCGAAAATTTGGCTCAACAAGGATTATGTCTATGGTGGTGCAAAATCCATCGTGACGACATCGTTCGGGGATGCCCCAGCACCAATGTTCAATAATCCTCCTAAAGCATGGTTTAATATGCTCGGCAACTTTATTACAAGCTTCTTCCCTGAAACCGCAAAGGTTGATGTAGATTATGATTGGTTCTACCTGCCGCCTATTGATCCTCAATATGGTAAACCAGTGCTAGTTGCTGGCGATATTTACGCGATGTTCAACGATCGTCCTGAAGTTCGTGCAGTTATGGAATTCTTTACTACAGGAGAATCCATTAAGACCTGGGTGCAATCGGGCGGCGTAATTGCTCCAATGAATGATGCTTCCCTGGATTGGTATACCTCAGAATCCGATCGCCGGATGGCGAAGCTGGTTCAGGATGCTTCCACGCTGCGCTTTGATGGCTCTGACCTGATGCCGGGCAAAGTGGGCGCAGGTACCTTCTGGAAGGGGATGACCGACTACGTAAGTGGTACTGCGACGCTGGATCAGGCGTTGGAACAAATCCAGTCTGGCTGGAACAACTAACCTAATATTGAAAGCACACAGTTAAAAGAGGGGCAGCGAGATTTGAAGGTTCTCTGCCCCTCTTTTTGTTTTCCAAAGCGTGAGTATAGGAGGAGCTGGAGCTAATATGGGTGGACAATCACAACTACAACCACAAATGAAGCCACAATTAAAAGCCAAGCAGACGGTAAGCCTTAGGGCGGTATTGCTGTCTCTTTTAGTATTAATAGCCAATGTTGTTGTTAATGGCTCGATCTTTTTATTCTTTCGGGATTCAACGCTAAACCCGCTACTAACGGCGGTTCTGGCTGTTCTATGGGGGGTTCTGGGTGTTTATCTGATCTATTACACACTTACCTGGGCAGTCGAGCAATATCCTGATTACGTACGCCGAAAGGTATTGCCTTATATTTTTATTGGTCCGGCAGTGATTATATTGGGGTGGCTATTGGTGCTGCCTGCGCTGCGGACGCTGTATTTAAGCTTTTTCAATGCTTCTTCAGAGAAATTTGTAGGTCTCAGCAACTATGCAGCGATCTTTAGCGACCATCTAATGGCGACGGCACTGCGTAACAACTTACTTTGGGTATTCGTTGGTACACTGGCATGTGTAGCTTTTGGGCTCTTGATTGCAATTCTTGCCGACAGAAGCAGCTATGAGAAGCTAGCTAAATCGATCATTTTTATGCCGATGGCTATTTCTTTTGTAGCCGCAGGCGTTATTTGGAAGTTTGTATATTACTATCAACCCGGCGATGAACAAATTGGACTTTTGAACGCCATCGTTACTTATTTTGGGGGAGAACCACAGGCATGGACGAGTATGCTTCAGCCGTGGAATAACTTTTTCCTCATCATCATTCTGATCTGGATGCAGACCGGATTTGCGATGGTGATATTCTCGGCAGCTATTAAGGGAGTTCCTGACGACATATTGGAAGCTGCACGAGTGGATGGTGCTAATGAGGTGAAGATCTTCTTTGGAATCATGATCCCCTACATTTCAGCAACCATTCTGACTGTGACAACGACCATTATCGTCTTTACATTGAAAATATTTGACGTCGTCATGGTGATGACAGGAGGTCAATACGATACAGAGGTAGTGGCTACACAGTTTTACCGCCAATTCTTTATGTACCGGAATTTCGGTTACGGCTCCACGCTGGCTATTGTTCTGCTGATCGCGGTGTTGCCTGTGATCATAATCAATCTACGTCAGTTCCGTAAGCAAGGGGGATTCTAATGGCCGGGAAAAAGAAGAGAAAAGGCAGCAAGACGATTGTTAATATCGTGCTGGGTGTGATTTGTTTCATTTGGTTGCTTCCGACCCTTGGGCTGTTCATTTCCTCCTTCCGTCCGGCTGCCGATATTCTGCAGACTGGATGGTGGAAAGCTTTCCCCCATCAGGAGTGGAAGGCTGGAGAGACCCTTCAGCTATCGAAGGATGTGGATCTGCGGGAGCCGATCGAGGTAAACGGTAAAACCTATACCGATGAGCAGCTGAAGGCAGGCGTGAAGGCCGATGGCAGTCGTTTGATGTGGGAGAACCGCAGAGCGCGTACCATAAATCAACAGGAACAAGGCTGGAAAATGACACCGGATCTCACATTGGATAACTACAATAACGTGCTCTCGGGCAAGGAATACAAGCTCAAACAAGCTGATGGCAGTGAAACGGTGCAAAAGGGTACCGGATTGTCGCAGGCCTTCTGGAATACACTGACGATTGCTGTTCCGGCGACGGTCATTCCGGTGTTGATCGCTTCTTTTGCCGCCTATGCTTTTGCTTGGCTACGTTTTCCTGGACGCCGCACGCTTTTTGTCATCATTATCGCAATGCTCGTTATTCCAATACAAGTGGCACTTATTCCAGTGCTTAAAGATTATACGGCTCTTGGACTGAACGGAAGTTACTTGGGCATTTGGCTGGCGCATACGGCCTTTGGATTACCGCTGGTTACCTACTTTATGTATAACTTTATCAGTCAGCTTCCTAAGGATTTGTTTGAGTCAGCTTTTATGGATGGGGCGAGCCATTTTACTATTTTCAGTAGGCTGATTCTACCGTTATCTGTGCCCGCACTGGCTTCTATCGGAATCTTTCAATTCCTATGGGTGTGGAATGACTATTTAGTCTCGCTGATTTTTATCGGCAATCAACCGTCAGTGCAGGTCATGTCGATGAAGATCGCCGACTTAGTAGGCTCACGAGGCAACGACTGGCATTTACTCACCTCGGCTGCATTTATCTCCATGCTGATGCCGCTCGCGATTTTTTTCCTGCTGCAAAAGTATTTCGTCAGAGGGCTTATGGGTGGATCAATAAAAGGTTGATTTGAACATTGCAGGAATTATAAGGATAAAGTATAGCTAATTGAATAAAACTGTGTCAGGAGGAGCATAGAGAGATGAAGATGAAACCATACGTACATCCGGCTGCGGTGTATCCTTACCGGGAGTGGAGTCTTGATGAGGAGACTTATGATGAAGAGAACAATCAAAGAAGCGAAAGTGTATTTGCTCTGGGTAATGGATACATTGGCATGCGCGGTAATTTCGAGGAAGGCTACCATGGCCACTCGGGCTCATCTGTAATAGGGAACTACTTGAATGGATTTTTTGATTCCGAGCCTATTGTGTATCCAGAGGGAGCTTATGGGTATCCTTCCCGCAACCAAGCTATGCTGAACGTGACGGACGCCAAGATTATTAAACTCAGCATTGAAGGTCATACCTTTCAGTTGAACAGTGGGCAAGTGCACCGTTATGAACGGAAGCTGGATATGCGAAATGGGATCTTGCATCGGCAGGTAGAATGGGAATCTCCTGCCGGACACAGGGTACAGCTGAACATTCGTCGGATGGTGGCCATGCAGCATAAACATTTAGCGGCCATAGATTACGAGGTCAAGGCATTGAATTTTGAGGGAACCCTAACGTTTACTTCATCCATCGATGGTGGGATCCAAAGGCCGGAGGTCACGGATGACCCCCGGCTGGGATCAGGGAGTAAGGAACCCAATTTACTGCTAGTCGAAACCGGTCATGAGCTCGAGCAGTCCTTTTTGTGGATGAAGCAGAGGACGCGGCATACTGGGTTTGCTCTTTTAACAGGGATAAGTCACAGTCTGAATTGTAGCTCTAGATATGAAAGGCTCGTGCAGCTAGAAGATCAGCGATTGTCCATGCAATGGGTTGTTCCAGTGATAATGGGGGAAAGGATCTCCCTGACCAAGTACATTTCGTATCACACTTCTAAGGATTATGCAGAAGACGAGCTGTTAGGCAGGTGCTTAGAAGTGCAACACTTGGCGGAGAACTGTGGGTTTGAAGCGCTAGTTCATGAACAACGGGCTTTTCTGGATCAATTCTGGGCACATACCGATGTGGAGATTCAGGGCGATCTTGCGCTTCAACAGGGTATCCGTTTTAATGCTTTTCAATTGCTGCAATCCGTAGGACGTGACGGGGTTACGAACATCGGGGCCAAGGGCCTGACGGGTGAAGGATACGAAGGTCACTATTTCTGGGATACTGAGATGTATATGATACCCTTCTTTACATTTACACAGCCGGAGATTAGCCGGAAGCTACTCGAGTTTCGTTATGCTACGTTAGATAAGGCACGGGAACGGGCAGCAGTCATGTCTCAGAAGGGAGCACTGTATCCTTGGCGCACCATAGACGGGGCTGAGAACTCTTCCTATTTTCCGGCAGGAACAGCACAAATGCATATTAACGCGGATATTTCCTATGCCATTAAACAGTATGTCCGGGCAACTGGCGATTATGAGTTTCTGGTCCTGGAGGGGGCGGAAATGATATTCGAGACCTCCCGCTTTTGGGTGGATCTGGGTCATTTTAATCCGGCCAGAGAGGGTGCGTTCTGTATTGACGCAGTAACAGGTCCCGATGAGTATACAGCTATCGTTAACAATAATGCATACACTAATCTTATGGTACGGGATCAACTCTATTATGCATATGAGATAGCCAGACTGTTAGGAAAGCAGTATCCGGAGGATTTTGAACGTCTGAAGGGCAAGATTGGTCTGACTGAGGAAGAGCCTGGTGATTGGCTGGTCGCCGCAGAAAAAATGTATGTCCCTTTTGATGAGGAGCTTGGCATCTATGCTCAGGATGATACGTTTCTGACTAAGAAGAAGTGGGACTTTGAACATACGCCAGCGGATAAATATCCACTTCTGCTTCATTACCATCCGTTGGTGATTTACCGTCATCAGGTGCTCAAACAGGCAGATCTGGTGATGGCCATGTTTCTGTTAGGTGATCAGTTCAGCTTGGCGGACAAGATCCGCAATTACAATTATTATGAGCCGCTAACGACACATGATTCTTCTTTGTCACCGTGCATTCACAGTATTATTTCTGCTGAGATTGGTGATTTAGCGGGGGCGTACGCCTATTTTGACCGCACGGTACGGATGGATTTAGATGATATTAACCGCAATGTGAAGGACGGGCTGCATACTGCTGCTATGGCAGGATCTTGGCTGTCGATTGTGAATGGGTTTGGTGGGATGCGCTTATGTGGCGGTATGCTGTCCTTTAATCCTGCCTTGCCAGCACAATGGGACAGCTATCGGTTTAAAATAACAAGCGGTGGGCACTTATTGGATATTTATGTTGATAGTAAGGTAGTGATTTATACACTACTGACAGGTGAAGAGATTGAAATTCTACATAAAGGGAGCCTTGTGCAGTTAACTGTAAAGAAGCCGGTGACCCTTTCAAATGTGAAGCAGCTTGAAGCTGTTATTTTCGAGCTGGACGGGATTATTACCGATTCTAGTGAGTATCATTATCTGGCCTGGAAAGCCTTAGCCGATGAGCTGGCGATTTCTTTTGATAGAGAGAAGCATGTACGTCTGAAGGGCCATAGTCGAATGGAATGTTTAGAGATTCTACTGGAGGGAAGCGGTCTGAATTTACCCCAACCGGTAAAAGGAATGCTCTGCAACAAAAAGAACGAAAAGTATAAACAGCTGATTCAACAAATGACACCGGATGATTTGCACCCGGGTATCCATAGTCTTCTGACCGATTTGAAGAAAAAGCGAATCCCTGTCGGACTGGCTTCCGTTAATGAGAATGCAATGCTGATTCTTGAACGATTGAAGATCGGGCGCTTGTTTCAGGCGATTGCTGACCCTAAAAACATCCGTATGGGCAAGCCAGATCCGGAAATTTATTTACAGGTTACCGAGATGCTGGGCATATCACCTGACTGCTGCGTAGCTATCGAAGATACAGCGGAGGGGATAGCTGCCATCAAAGCCGCTGGTATGAGGTCCGTTGGAGCCGGAAGTCCATCCTTGAAAGAGAGTGCTGAGCTATGGTTCCCTTCTACCGCGGAGTTACATGTAGAGGAATTGGTACAGCTGTTCAAATAATGAAAAGTGGTTCCTCTGAAAAGTATCAAGCCTCCCGGTCATGGGAGGCTTGCTGCTTTGTCTATTTTAATACTTTTCGTACTAGCTTGATCTTATTCCCATAGGGTGGGTACACAATCCCGAGGTCGATTCGTGTGCCTCTCTTAACGATGCTTTTGCGGTGGGAAAAGACTTCAAAGCTGTGCTTCCCGTGATAGCCGCCGATTCCAGAGTTGCCTACCCCACCAAACGGCAAGCTAGCGTTCGCCACATGCGAGATCGTATCATTGATGCAGCCTCCTCCGAAAGAGACTTGGGAAAGCACCTCTTGTTCAACATTTTTATCCCCTGTGAACAGGTAAAGCGCAAGTGGTTTTGGATGCTCGTTAATACTCCGGATAGCTTCATCCAATTGATGATATTCCAATATGGGTAGGATCGGACCGAAGATCTCATCTTCCATAGAAGCGTCAGTCCAAGCCGCAGGATAGATTAGTGTAGGTTCAATATAACGTTCTTCTGAAATGACGGTTCCGCCCATAACCACCTTTTCTCGATCTCGTTCAATGAGACTGGCGAGTCTTTGCAGCTGGCGCTCATTTACGATCCGGCCATAATCTGTATTCGGCTGCGCATTTTGACCGTAGAATTCAGTAATCTGATGTTTGATTTTGGTGATCAATTCATTAGCAATGTCCTTATGAACGAGCAAATAATCGGGGGCGATACAGGTTTGACCGGCATTTAATAATTTTCCCCATACGATTCGCTTCGCTGCAACATCAAGATTGGCTGATGTGTCGACAATGACCGGACTTTTCCCGCCAAGCTCTAAGGTTACAGGCACTAGATTCTTCGCAGCGGCTTCCATCACGATTTTGCCGACCGGAACACTGCCCGTGAAGAAAATATAATCAAACCTGGCATGGATCAGCAGATTGGTGGTCTCTTTCTCCCCCTGAACTACGCGAATATACTGGGGTTCGAAGGTCTCCTGAATGAGCTGCTCTATAACAGCCGTAATGGCTGGTGTGCTCTCCGATGGCTTGAGGACAGCGCAGTTTCCAGCGGCAATGGCGCCTATAAGCGGTTCGATCAGCAACTGAAATGGATAATTAAAAGGACCTATAATGAGCGCGGTACCGTAAGGTTCACTTAAGATATAACTCTTCGCAGGAAATAAATGCAGCGGTGATCTAACCTTTACGGGCTTCGCCCAACGTTTGAGATGCTTCATCATGTAACCTAGGCTGTCCAAGGTGAAGCCAATCTCTGTGGCATAAGCCTCGAACTCACTTTTTCCTAAATCCTGTTGTAAGGCAGTGATAATACGACTCTCGTATCGTTTAATACTGTCTTTAAGTTTCTGAAGCTGACTAAGCCGAAAGGCAACCTCTTTAGTTGCGCCACGATTAAAAAAGTCCTTATGCTCTTCAAGCATCGCTTGAATGCTAGCCGTTGTATGTGTTGTCATAATACTCCCCTCCTTCATTGTAATAGCTAGATTATGGGAGCCGATAAAAAGCGAAAGGCTCGCCAAAGCGGAAGGAATCACTTGCCTCATCCAGCTTGCTCACTGTTTCTTCGTTAAGCTGAATGGAGGTACTATGCAAATTCTGTTCCAGCTGCTCCACGCGTGTAGCCCCAACAATAACTGTCGAGACGGCAGGATGATTCATGAGCCAAGCTAAGGAAAGTGCAGTAGAAGAGGCTCCCAGTTCTTCAGCGATCTGCCCCACTTTGTTCCCCAGTTCGATCCGTTCATGATTCAGGAATCTTTTGAAATTAGGATCGGTATCTGCTCTGGACCCTGAAGGTGCGGAACTGTTTGAATTATATTTGCCTGTGAGAATTCCGCCCGCCAGTGGAAAATAAGGAATAATCCCTACACCTTGATCAAGACAAAGGGAGAGAAGCTCATTCTCCGGGGTCCGATCTGCTAAGGAATAGCTACACTGAATTGAAATATATTTGGCGAAGCTCCGTGCCTCACTAATTCCAATCGCCTTCATTAATTGCCATGCTGTATAGTTGGAAGCCCCGATATAGCGTACTTTGCCCGAAGATACCATATCGTCCAGGGTCCGTAACGTCTCTTCGAGTGGCGTATTGGGATCGAAGGTGTGAATCTGGTATAGATCGACATAGTCCGTTTTTAGGCGGCGAAGACTATCTTCTAATTCCTGCATCAAATGGTGCCTCGAGGAGCCGCTTCCGTTAGGTCCGTCATGCTTAACTAAGCCTGCTTTAGTGGCGAGAACGGCCTCATGTCTTCTACTTTCCAAGGCCAAACCGATGATTCGCTCAGATTCGGAGCCGGCGTAAATATTAGCGGTATCGATAAAGTTAATGCCATGATCCAGCGCAGTATGTACGATCTGAATGGAGGTATCTTGATCTGCCCTTTTACCAAAAGCGTTTGTGCCCAGTCCCAATGCGGATACTTGTAGTCCGCTATTTCCAAGTCTTTTAAAGTTCATCTTCAGCACTCCTCATCATCCATTTTTTTAGGCTTAGTAAAAAGATCCAGAGCTGTGTCGATGAACATCTTTACAGCAATGGAAGTGTCGGTAAGCGAGCTGACTGCGATATGTATATCTCTGTAGGCGTCAGGCTGCAGTTCACGGGTTACTACATTTGGAGGTAAAGATAACAAAGATAACTCAGACATCACACCCACAGCCAGCCCCTCTTGAACCATATTAAGAGCTGTTGCATAGTTATTAACCACATATTTCACATTCAGATAGCTGCTGCTTCTGCGGAATAAATCTACCACCGGTGGTTCATAACCTGCTTTACAGATCAGCATAGGCTCACCCGCTAACTCTCTCACACCTATGACAGACCGTTTACGCAAAGGATGGTCATCTCTAATTACGGCATACAGCTTTTCTCTATATAGTGGGATGGTTTCGAACGCCTCGCAAGGAGCGAGTAATAAGCCAACATCAATTTCTTTGGATTCCAGCCATTCTCTGACTTCGGCGATAGAGCCCTCCTGCAGGCTAATCGTGATATTCGGATATCTTTCAGTGATAGAGCTAATAATCTTCGGTAAAAAATAGGCAGAAGCCACAGGAAAAGCCCCAATTCGAATGCTTCCCTTCTCAAGTCCCCTCTCGGCGGAAATCTCCTGATTGACCTTATCAAAGCCCATTAGAATTTCACGAAAAATAACAAGGATACGCTTGCCGATGTCAGTAAGCATTAGACCGTTCCGTCGATCTCGAAGTAATAGCTTTACATCCAGTTCGGCTTCTAGAGAGGAAATTGCTCGACTGACAGCAGGTTGAGTCATATTCAGTTCTACACCAGCCTTGGTAAAACTACCGCTCTCCGCGATTTTGACGAACAAACGAATCTGAGTATTGTTCATAACAAATATGATATGCCCCTTATGAGTATTATTCATTTCATTTATATTCTTAATTATTGTATCATTTGTGATGAATCTACACCAAGGAGTGAATACATGAATCAGCAGAAGAAAAGCATCATCCTTCTTATATTTTTGGTGATTGTATGGGGCATAAATTGGCCTATATCCAAAATCGCCTTAGACTACGCTCCGCCCTTATTATTTGCAGGTATCCGAACCGTCATCGGCGGATTCATTCTGATTCTAATTGCACTTCCTAAGATGAAGGAGCTTCGCTTCAAGCAGCTATGGCCGATCTATCTGACCTCGGCTATATTAAGTATCGTGTTTTATTATGGATTTCAGACAATTGGCTTGCAGTATGTACCCGCAGGATTATTCTCGTCCATTGTATTTCTGCAGCCGGTATTGCTGGGCATTTTTTCATGGCTGTGGTTAGGAGAGAGTATGTACGGGCTCAAAATGGCAGGTCTGTTGCTAGGGTTCATCGGAGTAGGCTCCCTCAGTATTGGAGGACTTAACGGAAGCATCTCTATATGGGGAATTGTGCTTGCTTTAGCCAGTGCTTTGAGCTGGGCATTAGGAACGGTATATATGAAACGAAATGCTGTGCGCGTGGATATGCTATGGATGACCGCTATGCAAATAACGATCGGTGGTATCATTTTGCTGCTTTCGGGATCTGCTACAGAGAAGTGGTCGGATATCACCTGGAGTGGAACGTTTATAGCCGATACACTGTTTATTGCAGTCTTTGTGATTGCTTTAGGCTGGCTGATCTATTTCAAGCTGATTAACGAGGGAGAGGCAGGGAAGGTCGGATCATTCACTTTTTTGATTCCACTGATCTCGATAGGTACTAGCGTAGTCTTTTTAAATGAGCAGATTACTTTGAATCTTGTGATTGGTCTATTGCTTATTGTTAGCAGCATTGTTCTGGTGAATGTGAGGATAGGACGTGCCGCGAAGCAGTCGGTTTAGTTAATTTATGTGGTGATTGTAGTAATCAAGGTTGTAAGAGGGCATATTGATGAATAGGCAAGCATAAACGCCTTCGGCATCCTTATATTTGAACAAAAGGGACACTCCCGAAGCTTATAGCTTCTGGGAGAGTCCCTTTTTAATAAAACGTAAAGCGCGTGCGACTTCAGCTGTTGAGGGCCGAGTGGCTACAACATAAGTAGCAGATTTAGCCCGCTCTACTTCCTCCAACACCCGGTTTAAGTGACTGAAGACCGCACCAAGATCACGAATGCTTGATAGCGAACAATTCCCTTGTAGTTCAGAGAAACTTGCCAGTTGCAGGTCTCGAGCGCGTTGTATGCAATCGGCAAGAGAACGTTGGCATTCCGCGTCTGATAACGTTCTGGTTCCATAAAGAGCAATGCAATCTGCGGTTGATTCCAGCACATCCTTCATCCAGTCCGAAGAGGCGTGATGCGCTGGCAGAAGACGAATATCGTCGGCGATTTCTTTGACGTAGGAATGAATGCTTTTTAGATGTGAGGTAGCCTGTATGAGTCCCTTCAGTTCACCACGGCACTGATAATGTGTGAGGGTATAGAACATTTCTTTTTGTTCCCGGCTGCTATTCGACAGGAGTTTACCTGCTTCCTCCAGCAAATCGTCTTTCGGAGAATCACGTCTTACGCCTACGAGATCTTTTAATGCATCCGCAAGTAGAAGACTTCCTTCGAATGCCAATGCTTTTACCTTGACGAACCTGTTCGGCGGCACGATAATCATATTGATGGCCAGAGCGATCAGCACACCAATGAACGTTTCCCCTATTCTCCAAAGCACGTAGTCATTCTGGTAAAAGGTAAGAGCTAGAACGGAAGTAACACCCACCTGTGAGACAGCTTGAATGTTCATCTTACAGGCCGTAGCGATGCCAATCCCGATGAGTAGAATGAGCAGGATAGAAAGCCCACCTACATCAAAAAACTGGCCAACAATTAGGCTAACGATCCCGCCAAGAATAATGCCGATCAGGCGGTAGATTCCTTTTTCTAGCGATGCTTTAACACTGGCTTGGGTGATGAGGATAGCCGCAAGGGGTGCAAAGTATAAATATTGGCTACCATATATGCTGTGTACGGCGACCCATGAAAGTGAAGCGGCCAGCGTAATTCGTATCATGTAAAGTGAGAAACCATATTTTTCAAGGCGGTCTTGTAACCCCTCGTTCATTATCATTCATCTTCTTTCGGAAAAAAATGAAAAAACTGTCTGGTCTTTCAGTTCGTTTTCATTATAACACCTTAAAAAAGGCCTGGAGGACTGGATATTTTACAAAGTTGTTAAGTTTACGCATTCCTTATCCATGTAAGCTATCGCATATAATGGTACAATCTAATATGCTATATCTATTGGAGTGTCGAATGAGAGGAGGAATTGTCGCTTATTAGCGCTGAGCATGCCCATTCGATTGTTCTCCGCGAGATGCGGGTAAAATAGTATTGTGATACTTTAGGCAGGGAGGTTGTTAGCTATAGCTATTCAGGAAGGCACCATTATTTCATTTGAAGAGGTTACCAAGCAATATGACGACGAAGATCCGGTGTTAAAAGGAGTCAGCTTTGAGATAGAGCGCGGCAAATTCTATACACTACTTGGTCCATCAGGCTGTGGTAAAACGACTATTCTACGATTGATCGCTGGGTTCGCAGAGCCAACAAGCGGTTCTATCTATTTAAATGGTAAAGTGATCAACCACATTCCAGCCAATGAGCGGCAGGTCAATACGGTCTTTCAGGATTACGCATTGTTTCCACACCTGAACGTATTCGAGAATGTGGCTTTCGGACTGCGCATTAAGAAGCTTAAGAAAGACGTCATCACGAAGAAGGTGCAGGAAGCGCTAAGTTTCGTTAACCTTGTGGGCTACGAGCAGCGTGCCATTAACGAAATGTCCGGTGGTCAACGTCAGCGCGTGGCTATTGCTCGTGCGATTGTGAATGAGCCGCAGGTTCTTTTGCTGGACGAGCCGCTATCTGCGCTCGATCTGAAGCTGCGAACAGAGATGCAGTACATACTGCGTGAAATGCAGCAACGACTTGGCATTACCTTTATTTTTGTTACACATGACCAGGAAGAGGCACTCGCGATGTCCGACTGGATTTTTGTCATGAACAAAGGAAAAATCGAACAAAGCGGAACACCTAATGATATCTATGATGAGCCAATTAACCGTTTCGTGGCTGATTTTATTGGCGAGTCCAACATTGTTCCGGGTGTTATGATTGAAGACTATCTGGTGGAGTTTAATGGGCGCCGCTTTGAATGTTTTGATGCTGGTCTTAAACCAAACGAATCTGTGGAGATTGTTATACGCCCCGAGGATTTGGAAATTTCAACGCTGGAACAGGGTAAGCTACGTGTGCGAGTGGATTCCCAGTTGTTCCGGGGTGTCCATTATGAAATCAGTTGTTATGATGAATCCGGACATGAATGGCTTGTGCATTCTACACGTAAGGCGACTGTAGGTAGTGAAATTGGCCTTTATTTTGATCCGGAAGCGATTCATGTTATGCGTTTTGGTGAAACGGAGGAAGAGTTCGACAAACGTCTGGAAGCTTACGGCGAGGTGGAGAGTCATGAAGAATAAGGGCAGATCGTATTATCTCATCCCTTATTACCTGTGGATCGCCTTGTTTGTAATCGCACCAGTGCTGCTTGTCATCTATTATTCTCTATTTGATCTGGATGGGCATCTTACGCTAGATAACTACGTGAACTTCTTTACACCTGTGTACTTAAAAATGACGCTGACCTCATTCTGGTATGCGTTTTTGATTACAGCATTCTCTTTGCTGGTCGCTTATCCGGCGGCATATCTGTTGACGAGAACGAAGCATAAGCAGCTATGGTTATTGCTGATTATTTTACCGACATGGATTAATTTACTGCTGAAAACTTACGCTTTTATCGGCATATTTGGTACGTTCGGACCAATCAACAATTTCTTTGATCTGCTTGGAATCGGAGAACAGCAAATTTTGTTTACGGGCTTCAGCTTTGTATTTGTATCTGTGTATATCTTTATCCCATTCATGATCTTGCCGATCTACAGCGCTTTGGAGGATCTTAATTTATCCTTGCTGGATGCGGCACGTGATCTGGGTGCTTCAGGCTGGACGACGTTCCGGCGCGTTATTTTTCCATTGACCATTTCGGGTGTACGTTCCGGATGTATGGCGGTATTCATACCAGCGCTGTCCCTGTTTATGATTACTCGTCTGATTGCAGGCAACAGGGTCATTACACTCGGCACTGCGATTGAGCAGCATTTTCTGGTCACACAGGACTGGGGCATGGGCTCCACGGTCGCAGTGTTTCTGATTGCTATTATGGCGCTGTTTATGATTATTACCGGCGGATCGCGGAAAGGGGTGCGGAATGAGAAATAAAAACGGTTTCTCCAATCTGTACCTAGTGCTAGTGTTTGCTGTTCTGTATGCGCCAATCTTCTATCTGATGTACTATTCGTTCAACAGCGGGGGGACGATGCACAAGTTCGAGGGCTTTACGCTGGATTACTACCGTGAGGTCCTTCAGGATACACGTCTGATTATCATCATGATTAACACGCTTGTAATCGCGCTTCTGTCCTCGGCTATCGCCACGCTTATCGCTATTATTGGTGCATTGGCCATTAAGAGTGTACAGAACCGCCGTGCTAAAAACACCTTGTTATCTTTGAACAACGTGTTGATCGTTAGTCCGGATGTCATTATCGGTGCATCGTTCCTGATCCTGTTCACCATTGCAGGCATCAAGCTTGGCTTCGTGTCCGTCCTGCTTTCGCATGTCGCGTTCAGTGTACCGATTGCCGTGTTGATGATTCTGCCGCATTTACAGGATATGAGTCCTTCACTGACGGATGCCGCACGTGACCTCGGCGCAAGCCGCAAGGATGTTCTAACTAAGGTTATTCTGCCGATTATCAAACCGGGGATCTTTAGTGGATTCTTCATGGCACTTACGTATTCACTGGATGACTTTGCAGTTACGTTCTTCGTAACGGGTAATGGTTATTCGACGCTATCGGTTGAGATTTATTCCAGAGCTCGGCAAGGGGTGTCGTTATCCATTAATGCGCTATCGACACTGATCTTCCTGTTCACGATACTGCTCGTTGTCGGTTATTACTTCCTGACTCTTAAGAAGAACCGGCAGAATACCTCGGAAGCTGTGGCGGAGCCAGTGGCGGAAGCGGGGGTGCCTAGATGAAACAGCTGGTAAATGCTTTTTTGGCGATCATGATCACGGCATTTGCTCTAATGTACTTGGGCTCCTGGATGAACTCGAGAGAGGGCTATTCCGGAGGGAATACACTGACTATCTATAACTGGGGCGACTATGTCGATCCTGATCTGTTGAAGGAATTTGAAAAAGAGACCGGATTAACGGTCATTTACCAAACCTTTGACTCTAATGAAGCTATGCTAACCAAAGTGGAGCAGGGTGGAACTACTTTTGATGTCGTAATTCCTTCGGATTACGCCATTGCTAAGATGAAAGAAGAAAATTTGCTCATACCGCTGGATCATAGCAAGGTTCCGAATCTAAAGAATATTGATCCGCGGTTTATGGACCTTTCCTTCGATCCTGGCAACAAGTATTCCGTGCCTTACTTCTGGGGAACCGTCGGGATTATCTTCAATCCGGAGATGACCAAAGGGATGGACTTTACCAGCTGGGATTCCCTCTGGGACAGCAGGCTGAAGAACAACATTTTCTTGGTGGATGGAGCACGGGAAGTGATGGGTATGGCTTTGAACAGCCTGCACTATTCCGTTAATGACCGGGATGAGGCTCACCTGCAAGAAGCGCTGACCAAGCTGAATAGGCTGTCTCCTAACGTTAAGGCGATTGTCGGAGATGAGATCAAGATGCTGCTTGCCAATGAAGAGGCTGCGGTCGGGATTGTGTGGTCCGGTGATGCTTCTGAGATCATGGATGAGAATGATAAACTGGATTATGTAGTGCCTGAGGAAGGCTCGAACAAGTGGTTTGATAACATGGTCATTCCACGAACTGCGGATAATGTGGATGGAGCGCATAAGTTCATTAACTTCATGCTTCGCCCAGATGTAGCGGCTAAGAATGCAGAATACGTAGGTTATTCCACACCTAACATCCCTGCGCTGGAGCTACTTCCGAAGGAAACTTCCGAGGATACCCGTTTCTACCCGCCTGCTGAGATTACGGATCGGCTTGAGGTATATGATAATCTTGGCAAACGGATGCTTGCTCATTACAATGAGCTCTTCCTGAAGTTTAAGATGAATAAAAAGTAAGTCGTTTGGAGGTAAAGTCAAACGACTTCAAGAGCGTCTACATGCGGATTACCGTGTTAGACGCTCTTTTTTGAAAGATAAGAAAGTATAAGTTTTGCGCTTTCGTGAAACGATCATCACCCTTTAAATGATGCCGAAGGCGTTCCTTCTTGGCTGGAAGTATATTGTAGTATAATGGCTAGGATGGATAACAGGAAAAGAGGGTACGAATGCCTACTATACTAGTTGCTGACGACGACGCGAACATTCGCGAACTCGTCTGTTTATTTCTACGTAACGACGGATTTGACACAGCCGAAGCTGCAGACGGTAAAGAAGCGTTAGCCGTTTATGCCTCAAAGCAGGTTGATCTTGTTGTACTCGATATCATGATGCCGGTTATGGATGGGTGGACGTTATGTAAAGAGCTCCGAAAAGCCAATCCGGATCTTCCCTTACTTATGCTAACTGCGAGAGGTGAAACCTGGGAGAAGGTGAAGGGCTTCGAACTGGGGACAGACGATTATTTGACGAAGCCATTCGATCCGCTGGAGTTGACGGTTCGTGTTAGATCCTTATTGAAGCGATACAAGATTGGTTCCACTCAGACGATCCAGTTCGGCAACGTCGTCCTTGATCGGCAAACCTACAAGGTGATGAGAGGAACAGAGTCATTCACGTTGCCACTCAAGGAGTTCGAATTGCTGTATAAGCTCGCTGGAACACCCGGACAAGTCTATACGCGGGAGCAGTTAATCGATCAGATTTGGGGGATTGATTACGCTGGAGACGATCGAACGATAGATGTGCATATCAAACGTCTGCGCGAACGGTTCGCGTCTACACCTGATTTTCGCATTGAGACGGTCCGTGGACTTGGCTACCGGCTTGAGGTATATGAATGATCAAATCGTTATATACACGTGTTGTTCTGACCTTTCTAGTCTCCGTGATCGGAGGCACACTGATTTCTCTATTTGTGACAACCTGGGTATTTCAAGATAAATTAAACGAAAACCTGCGAATTCCCTTACTTCGCTTTGGTCAGGACATCGCCCGGATATACGAAACCTTACCATCACGTGAAGCGGATGTTCTTATAAGTGGAATGAAGCAGCTTGATTCCTACCATATTCGAATTTACGATGAGAATGGTCAGTTTGAGTCTTACGGAGTGCTTAATGGAGAGAGCCCTGTTACCGTGACTAGGGAGCAACTGAAGAAAGTATTGGCTGGTGAAGCTGTTCAAGTTAAACCGAGTATAGGTTCTTCCAACCTCTTAGGACTACCTTTGAAAACTGAAATGGGAACGAAGGCGATGTTTGTGGAGCCGATTGTGCCTCCAACTTTGTCTTCTACGAGGAATCTGCTATTTAATTTTTTGGCGTATTCGTTAATAACGGGAAGCGTATTGATACTGGTCGCTTCTATGTTCTTAGTGAGACCGATCAAAAGGCTTACAAAGGCAACTAGGCGTATAGCAACTGGGGATTTTAATGTCGAATTGAATATTAAGCAGATGGGTGAGCTAGGTACCTTGGCTAATAGCTTCGAGGAAATGATGCACGATCTGCAGCACCTTGAGCAAATGCGCAGGGAGTTCGTAACGAATGTGTCTCACGAGGTTCAGTCTCCGCTTACCTCGATATCTGGTTATGCTATTGCGCTCAAGAAAGTAGCCCTCACAGAGGATGAACGGAATCGTTATCTCGACATTATTATTGCTGAAGCGGAGCGGATGTCCAAGATGAGCGATAGTTTGTTAAAGCTGAGCTTGCTTGAATCGCAATCCCAACAACTGCGGCTTATCACGTTCAGTCTTGACGAACAGATCAGACGTGTAATCGTGGCGATACAGCCCCAATGGTCGGCACGCAACATTAGTTTTGAACTTGATTTGAAATCAGTAATCGTATGGGCAGACCATGATCTGTTAAGTCAGGTGTGGACGAATCTCCTTGGAAATAGCATCAAGTTCTCCAAGGATGACAGTGTGATTAACGTCAGCATCAAACAAGATTTGGACAATGTAATCGTCCGAATATCCGACACTGGCATTGGTATTTCTCCCGAGGACCAAGAACGTATATTTGAACGATTCTTCAAGGCAGATCGTTCCCACAGTCGCAAGTATGGCGGTAGCGGAATGGGACTGGCGATTGTCAAACAGATCGTCTCGCTTCATCAAGGTGACATTCGAGTGGAAAGTGAACCTGGAACCGGAACGACTTTCATCGTGACTTTACCTATCACAACACCGACAGCTTAAAGTTGATTGCAAGGGCAAGGGCTATTCTTCATGCTCCGGCGTTACATGCAAACCTCCTTGCGTGTGATACCGGAGTTTTTTTTCACCTGTTCATATTCCGTTCATGTTGTCGTCATTAGGAGTACATCTTCTTTGGTTAAGCTCTCATTAGCGCAAACGTTAGGGCGACTTTAGAAACAGATTAGAACAGGAGAAGATGAGGGTGACACAAACAGATGTAATAAAAACGGAGAATGTAAAGAAGAAACATAAAGTACGTAACTTGTTGCTAAAAATATTAGGAGCAATAGTAATTTTGATCGTGCTTTTTCTAGCCGTTGTTTATACAGTTAATGTGATTAGCAACAAAACAGATCAGAAAAAAATACATCAATATGGTCAGTTAGTTCCTGTTGACGGAAAAAGTATGAATGTTTTGATCCAAGGACAAGGGGAGCAGACTATTGTGCTTATCCCGGGCTTTGGAACTGGAGCGCCAGCACTTGATTTTAAGCCGTTGATTGATGAGTTATCACCATTTTACAAAGTGGTCGCGGTTGAGCCGTTTGGTTATGGATTAAGTGATGAGACCGATAAGGAACGAACTACAGCGAATATCATAAGTGAGGTTCATGAAGCCGTACAGAATCTAAACATTGACCAATATATTCTAATGGGTCACTCCATTGGAGGTATTTACGGATTGGAATATGCGAAGAAATATCCAAACGAAGTGAGTGCATTTGTAGGGGTTGATAGTAGTGTTCCTGAGCAAGGCGGTATGGATGTTAAATTCCCGATAAAAAAATTAAAGCTGCTCAAAGACTCAGGTATCATTAGATTGGGATTGCAATTAAGCGGTGACCCTTATGATGGACTGCCATTTGATGATGAGACCAAAAAACAAATGAAATTGATATCGCTCAAAAATATGAATAATTCCACTACCTTAAATGAAATGGAACATATATATCCTAACTTTGTCGCAGCCAGAGGGTTGAAGTTCGACAAGAACCTTCCCATTATATTCTTTATACAAGCGAATAATACAACCGTGAAAGATTGGATTCCTCTGCATGAAGGGCAAGTTAAGGAATCTGTGCATGGAAAAGTGATGACATTCGAAGGCGGACATTATTTACACCATTCCAGATCTAAGGAAATCGTTGAGAACCTAAATTTGTTCATGGAAGAAGTCAAATAAAATAAGAAAACGCTCCGACCTTCCTTCTAAATAAGGAAATCGGGGCGTTCTTTGCGCTTAAGGGGTGGAGATTATTTGATGCCGATTCTCATTCGGTAGCTGATCAGTACCTCTAAGGTGCGTCCTTGAAAATGGTGTTCAACCACTGAGGTGTAGTCGGCAATATCTTGCTCAAGCAAGGTGGCGTCGAGTTTCATTATCGTTTGTACGCCTCCCTGACTTAGGGTTAAGCCAATATAACGCTGCGCATCGCAGAGCTCTAGATTATGAAATACGATTTCTCTTGCAAAAGAGAAGGCCCCACTAGCCTTCATCCGTGACAAATGCCCTTCTTTATCCCATTTATGTGCTCTCTCCGTATCAGGTAAGAGTGAAGCAAGCAATTCTTCTGTTTTGGAAATCAGTTGATTGTAACGTTCTTCAACATTCTGTTGAAGGGCTAAAGGCCAGTCGCAATCGTAGGCGGCGAAGACACCACCTGTTCTCAAGACCCGGGAGATTTCTCGAAGTGTGCTTTCAGGATCCATCCAGTGGAATGACTGTGAGCAGGTCACTATGTCTACGCTGTCCGCTGCAAGTGGAAGCTGGTTAGAATAACCTTGTACAAAAGTGATGGATTGAGGATCTTCTATCCGGCTTAATTTATCGATTGCTTTTCCCAGCATATCTGGATTCGGTTCAATGCCAATTATGTTGTCCGCGACATCCTTCCACAGAAAAGTAGACAAGCCCGTGCCGCAGCCTATATCTGCGACGACTGAAGGTGTGCTGCCTAAGTAGTCGGTCAGCAGCTTGATGATCATGGCAGGAGCTTCAGGACGGTAGCGGTCATAGTCCTCTTGAAAGCCGAGAAATCGATCGATGTTTTGTTTGCTATTGTTTTCAGGTATCATGTGATCCTCCTTCATAGAACCTATTTATAGATCTATTGTATAGCCATCGCTTCGCCATGCCAAATAATGGATCGAAGCAATCGCGGGGAATGTTACTCAGAACAAGCATAAATGCCTTCGGCGTCCTTATAAGGACGGCAAGTGTTTAAGCGAGAAATATAAGACATAAAGTATGGTGTGAAACTTATACTTTCTTATATTTTAAACAAAAATCCCCGGAGAACACCTTATGGTGTACCGGGGATTGTGGGTTATGTCTAGTTTTAAAGTGCGCTAAGAACGTCTAGCAAATGCTACCGAAGTAATGCAGGATCGATGGCAGGTACAAGTCCTTCTGCTGCAGCACGATTTAGTAAGGAGGTGATTGCAGCGTAGCCGTCATCGCCTAGATTCATCGAGAAGTCGTTCACATAGAGATCAATGTGTGATTTAGCCACTTCTGGAGCCAGCTCTTGAGCGTGGCTAAGCACATAATCTCTAGAATCGGTAGGATGATCCCACGCATATTGTAGAGAGCTGCGAATCCAGCCAGTGATGGCATCGGCATCCAGATCGCGGCGAGCAATGATCGCGCCGAGTGGAATCGGCAGTCCGGTATCGCTTTCCCACCAGCTGCCCAGGTCAGTCAGCATATTAAGACCATATGATGCGTAAGTAAAACGGGCTTCGTGAATTACCAGTCCAGCGTCGATATGTCCATCGCGTACGGCAGGCATGATCTCATCGAAAGGCATGACGACGATTTCGCCAATCCCTCCCGTTATATGCTGTGCTGCCCATAATCTGAAGAGCAGATAAGCGGTAGAACGTTCGCTAGGTACGGCAATTCGGCGTCCAGCTAGCTTCTCGGGACGTTTAATCGCGGTTGGGCCACTTGCTGTAAGAAGCAACGGCCCGCAGCCACGACCCAGTGCGCCGCCGCATGGCAGCAATTTGTAGCGCTCAAGAACCCAAGGTAGAGCGGCATAGGAGATTTTAAGGACTTCAGGTCCCTCTCCATTAGCAGCAAGCGTGTTGGTAATATCAATGTCGGCATAGGTTACATTAAGTTGTGGTGCATTCGGGACAAGCCCGTGTGCCCAGGCATGGAATACAAAGGTATCGTTAGGGCAAGGGGAAAAAGCGATATTAAGCTCAGTTGTCATTACAGCACCTCCAATAGTATAGCGGCTGCCGCCGTTAATGCTTCCATTGCATCGCCGATCTTCCAGGCGGCCCGGTCGCGGGGACCGACCGGGTTCGAGATGGCGCGGAGCTCCAGTACCGGGAGCCCCAGCGCCTCAGCGGCCACGGCAACTCCGTGGCCTTCCATCGCTTCCGCGACGGCACCGGGATGCCGCGCGATGAGGGCGGCGGCCGTCTCCGCGGTGCCGGTCGCCGTCGAGACCGTAAGCACGGTCCCCGTGCTTACGGTCAGTCCGGCCGCTGCCAGCGCGGCCGAAACTGCCTGTACCGTGCCGCGGTCAGCCGGCACGGACACGCTGCCGAAGCCAAGCTCGGCAGCGCTGCGAAAGCCTTCCGGCGTCTCGGCCCCGAGGTCGGCGGCAATCATCTCGCTGGCAACGACCAGCGAGCCTAAAGGTGCCACCCCCGGGAATCCGCCGCCGATCCCGGCGCTGATTACGCAGCCGTAAGATCCGGCTGCGAGTGCTGCGGCGGTTCCCGCCGCCGCTGCTGCCGTACCTGCGCCGGCAGCAATCACATGGAACCTGTCGCTGCCTTGTAGGCCGCGCAGGACCGCGTCTCGCTCAGCAGCTACGGCTGTTACGATCAGCACGCGCCGCGCACCAGCTTGTTCCTCCACCATCAGGTTGCCTCCTTTGAGAGATGTGAAATCGCTTACTAAATAGTCATTCGTAAAGACAAGAATACGCCGTTTTAAGGGTCAGGTCAAACTTAGAGTGATTTTCATCACGCTCTTAAAAAGTCGTAGAAAGAACATTAACAGCTCGTTAAGCACCTTATGTTATCTTTTTGGAGTGGCGAGGTTGACAAAGGTAGCGTGAGGAAGTATAGTTATCTTAACTTAAAGATATTTAATGTAAAGACATATACTTTATATTGAACAACATCGCTGTCAAACTGGAGGTGGGAATGATGAGTAATACCGAAGAGAATGTTCGTAATACAGAGAATACTACGGAGATGGATCAGGCGTCTTCTTTAAAGTTATTTGTTGTATTATCTAAGGCTTACAGAAGCTTGATGGATCAAGCTGTGAAGGATATGAAGAGTTATGGGCTGGCATCTGCCGAGTTCATGGTGCTTGAGGTGCTGTATCACCGGACCCGTATTCCACTACAACAGATCGGGGAGAAGATTCTCGTTACGAGTGGAAGCATTACCTATAATATCGACAAGCTGGAGAAGAAAGGTCTGCTGAAACGTGTGCCGTGTAGTGAGGACAGACGCGTGACCTATGCGGAGATTACGGATGCAGGGCGTGAGCTGTTCGATAAGATTTTCCCGCGTCATGTGGCTTCGATTCATGATTTGATGCGTGGACTGGATAAGGATGAGAAGGGTCAGGCGATTGAATTACTGAAGAAGCTAGGCAAAGGTGTGTAGGAGCGCTGAAATATCGCATCAAGGGCGTTTTTATAAGGTCGGAAGCAGTTCGCTGCTTCTTGCCACTGAAAGATAAAAATTTTTATCATATATCTTAATGTTAAGATAATTAAATCAAAGAAAATTGGAGTGGATTAACAATGATAAGTGTAGGAATATTATTGATGAGATTAGTGATCGGGATTGCGTTTATAGGGCATGGTGCCCAAAAGTTGTTTGGATGGTTTGGTGGTTACGGCCCGAAGGGTACAGGTGGCTGGATGGAATCCATCGGTATTAAACCGGGGGTTACTATGGCGGTATTAGCAGGACTAATGGAGCTGGTAGGCGGATTCATGTTCGCGGCAGGCCTTCTGACGCCTGTTGCAGCGGTGTTGATTGTTGCGACAATGCTGGGGGCTATCATTAAGGTTCACGCTCCAAATGGCTTCTGGTCTACTTCGAACGGAATTGAGTTTCCGCTTACGGTACTGGTAGTCGCTGCAGGTATAGCACTTACAGGGCCAGGTTCGATTTCTCTGGATGCATTGATTTTTAACTAAGAAGGGGGTTTATCATTATGACACTTCAAACTGCAGGAATCCATCATATTACCGCTTTTGTTGGAGATGCTCAGCGTAACGTTGACTTCTACGCCGGTATTCTAGGACTACGGCTTGTGAAGAAGACGATTAATTTTGACGCTCCGGAAGTTTATCATTTATATTTTGGGAATGAAGTAGGTGCTCCGGGAACGATTATTACCTTTTTTCCTTCACCTACCGGGCGTAAAGGCAGAATTGGCAGTGGGCAAGTTGGCGTAACGACTTACGCAGTGCCAGTGGGCTCTCTGACATTCTGGGAACAGCGTCTTACGGCATATCAAATTCCGGTTACTCTTAAGCAGAGAATCTCGGAATCTTATCTATCCTTTGCTGATTATGATGGTTTGCGCATTGAACTTGTGGAACGTGAGGAAGGGCCGCTTAGCAAGTGGTCTTTCGGTGGAGTTCCCACGGGGCATGCTATCAAAGGGTTCGGCGGTGCTGTGCTCTACAGTAACAATCCGTCGCAAACTGCAGAAACGCTTGTCCATACAATGGGAATGAAGCATATCGCTGATGGAGACGGGTATAGCCGTTATAGAACTACTGGTGATTTGGGTAATATTATTGATCTGAAGACAACACCGGTTCCGCAAGGAGCAGGAGGTACAGGCACCGTTCACCATATCGCTTGGCGTGCACAAGATGACGCTGAGCAGCAGGAATGGGGGATTCATGTGCAGAGTCATGGACATCATCCGACACCGGTTCAAGACCGCCAATACTTTAATGCGATTTATTTCCGTGAAAGAGGTGGAATCCTGTTCGAGATTGCTACGGACCCTCCGGGCTTTGCTCGTGATGAAGCGGTGGATGCGCTGGGTGAAAAGCTGATGCTGCCATCTTGGTATGAACCGCATCGTGCGGCTATCGAAGAAAATTTAAGTCCTTTTCAAATAAGAGAAATTGAGGTGAAGCAGGGATGATTCATGTATTCCATAAAGGTAAAGATGTAACGAAACCCACGCTTGTATTATTTCACGGTACTGGAGGCAATGAGCAGGACTTGCTGCCGCTTGCCGGGTTGTTATCTCCTGATTCATCGGTGCTAGGCATCAGAGGGAATGTGCTGGAGAATGGTATGCCGCGGTTCTTCCGACGGTTAGCTGAAGGGGTATTCGATGAAGCAGATCTAATCTTCCGTACTCACGAGATCAAGCAGTTTCTGGATGAAGCCGCAGCGCAATACGGCTTCGATGCCAACAATCTGGTAGCCGTGGGTTACTCTAATGGTGCGAACATTGCGGGTAGCCTGCTGTTCCATTATAAGGATGTTTTCCGCGCTGCAATTCTACTTCATCCGATGGTACCGTTTCGGAATATTACGCTTCCTTCGCTGGAAGGAGTATCTATCTTCATTGGAGCAGGCACAAACGATCCGCTTATCACTTCTTCGGAGACTGAGGATTTGGAGATTATTTTACAGAATGCAGGCGCAGAGGTTACAACACACTGGGGGAACCAAGGTCATCGTCTGAGTGTTGCTGAGGCTGAAGCCGCTAGAGATTGGTTGCAAATGCGCAGCACATCTACAAATGCATAAAACAATCAGAATAACCGCCGAATGGCGGTTATTCTTGTTATACAGGCACCTATAACCCTCCATAAAAGGATTGATCAATTCACTTCCTTTACGTTAGTATGAAGAATACAAAAAAAGGCCCAAGGGTTGCTTTAGAAAGGTTGAAGTAAGGATTATGATTGGAATTCAAAATGGTAATAAGCTTGCCGCAGATGGACCCTCTCGGAAGCAGAGATTACAGCTGGCTGTGATTCTCGGCTCCATTACAACAATCGGCCCGTTGTCGATTGATATGTATTTGCCGGCACTGCCTACGCTTGTCGCGGATTTCGGTACGACCGCTGCTTTAGTGCAGCTTAGTCTGACCTTCTTTTTGCTGGGGCTTGCTTCAGGTCAGTTGGTCGCTGGACCGCTGAGTGATGTATATGGCCGCCGTCGTCCGCTGCTTATAGGTATGTTCATCTACGCCGTTTCCTCAGTGCTATGTGCTTTTAGTCCTTCGATTGGACTGCTGATCGTTTTGCGGTTTATTCAAGGTCTTGCTGGTTCAGTGGGGGTGGTTGTCTCTAGAGCGGCTGTTCGTGATTTATATAGTGGCTCTGAACTCACGAAGTTCTTCTCACTATTGATGATTGTGAATGGTCTCGGACCGATATTAGCTCCAGTTATTGGGGGCCAGCTGTTAAGGGTGACTACATGGCAAGGGATATTCCTCGTATTATTTGCTGCCGGAATTATTTTTTGTTTAACTATTTTATTGCGCTTGCCGGAGACGCTGCCGAAGGAGCGACGCTCTAAGAGTGGACTGAAGGGTACACTGCTTACCTTCCGGGTATTGCTGGGCAACCGTAAGTTTATGGGTTATGCCTTGTCTCAAGGTTTCGTTACGGCATCTATGTTCGCGTATATCTCAGGTTCTTCATTTGTATTGCAAAATATTTTTGCGGTTACCCCGCAGGTATATAGTCTGATCTTTGCAGTGAATGGGATTGGGATTATTATTACTGGCCAAATTGCCGGTAGACTTGCTGGAAAGGTAAGTGAGACTAAGTTGTTACTTAGTGGACTATTGCTATGTACGATGGGGGGCATCTTGCTACTGCTGACGGTTCTAGTAGGAGGAGGATTGATTCCTATTCTAATCTGTCTATTTGCGGTTGTCTCCAGTGTAGGGATTGTCGGAGCGACCAGCTTCTCACTGGCGATGCAAGATCAAGGTGAAACTGCAGGCAGTGCCTCGGCATTAATCGGATTAATCCCCCTATTGCTAGGTAGCTGTGTAGCGCCACTTGTGGGTCTTGGGGGCGTTGAGTCTGCACTTCCGATGGCGATTGTGATGGCATGTACGGGAATTCTCTCGATTCTATCTTATGTGCTGCTTGTTAGACGAGGAAAAGCAAGCTCCTAGCAGTCTATCATTGTAACCTGGCAGTAGTACTTTCAGCAAACTTTCAGCGGGTCTTAACGTTCCTTACTTGCAAAAGGATTATATTGGAGGTAAGGAAGGGAGGGATAACCATGAGTATATCGGCAGTCTCAGGTTCCACATCGTATACTACCTCGACATCTAGCACTACAGATACCAGTACGCTTGAGAAACAAAAAGCGAAACTGGAAGCAGAACTGGACAAGATTAATGCCAGCTCAGACGATGACAAGACCAAGGAAACGAAAACGAAGCAAATTGAGCAACAGATTAAGACTATCGAGGCACAAATCTCACAGAAGTCTCAGAGCAGTGCTTCCTCCGCTAGCAGTGTTGTAGAGGCACCTGCCAAACCTGCGAACAATACGCTTGCTGCAGCAAGTCCGCAAGAGATAGCTACCGCAACAACGGATAGTAAAGGCGGATTTGATATTCGAGTATAAACGCTAGTTAAACCCGTGCTACATAACAGAGAGGACATCCTTTGCCGTGAGGGATGTCCTTTTTGTTGTGCAATTTTATGTGTAAACTACAGTCTCAATGTTCTTTAGCTAAATAGAATTTCATTAACATTCTTTAACTATTGCAGGGATTAGGGCTGTGCTGGCAGTCTAATGTAGTAGGTGTTGATTATCATGGGTTTTTTATTCCAATAATTGTTATAATGAAATGGTTGTAAAAATTGTCTAGCACAACGTGTGTCGGCGGTAAGGGTAGGTGGCCTAATGCAATCAAAACAACAAACATTAGAAAGATTCAAAATTGTAAGGCTGTTCTTATCCATCTATCGGATTCGGGCGGTGAGAGCTCTCTTTCCAGTAGCTATCATAGCGCTGGTGTATTGGGAGGGGCAGCATGAGCTGAAGCAGGTTCATTTAGGACTTATTATGCGTGAGCTAAGAAGAGTGCCTACATCTGCCGTTTTGCAAATGATCGGATTTGCACTTCTCGCAGTAGCTGTAATGAGTGCTTATGATTATTTGATACGAGCACATTTTCGTTTAAAAGTAGGGCTGTGGGACACCTTCCGTTATGCTTGGATAGCTAATACATTTAATAATTTAATTGGTTTTGCAGGTCTGGCTGGAGTGGGTTTAAGGACGTTGATGTACAAAAAAAGCGGAGTGTCAACTTCCGTCCTAACGCCGGCAATCGTATTTCTGTCACCGCTCATGATTACCGGGTTATCTTTACTTTCTTGGGCTAATATTTTTGGTTTACTCCCGGCAACGGCATTGCTGGAAGAGCATCATTGGTTAGTATTTGCGGTATGGGGGATGGCGCTTTATTTGCCGTTTTTTGTGTTTGTACAGCGCTCTGCTCTTTATGCAAAGTGGATTAACCGGGGACAAGGTAGAACACCCTGGCTTACAGTAGTTTCCTCTGTGGGTGCCTCCTTTCTAGAATGGAGTTTTGCTGGCGTAACGTTTTGGACAATCAGTAGTCATCTCTTGCACGAGGTGCATTTTCCAGTTATATTCGGCATCTTTACGATTGCTGCTATCGCAGGCATCTTGAGTATGGCGCCTGGTGGTATCGGTGCTTTTGACCTTATTGCATTGCTGGGTCTTACGCAGCTTGGATTTAAAAGTGATCAGGCCATGGCAGTGCTTGTTATTTTTAGATTGTTCTATTATCTCATTCCATGGCTGATCGGATTGGTGCTGGCGGCACTGGAATTTGGTCTACAGGGAAAAAAGGGTCAAGATCGTTCAGCTCCAGGGTTCGAACCCGCTCTTAACATTTGGCAGAGGATTTGGGGTTGGCCGGGTCAGTATACCTTTCTGAGCGATCTTGGTGTGTGGGCTCTAGGCAAGCTTGTACTAGCTAGCGGGCTTATTCTCTTACTATCAACAGCTACGCCCGGATTGTTGTACAGACTGAAGATTACAGAGGAAATATTGTCATTCTCGATCATGCAGCTCTCACATCATTTATCTGTACTTATTGGCTTTATGCTCATTTTGTTGTCGAGAGGCATTACATTACGGGTTCGTAGCGCGTACATCTGGACCAGCATTTTATTATTTTCCGGGTCTGTGTTTGCGGTGGCTAAAGGCTTTGATTATGAAGAGGCGCTGTTTCTGCTCTTCGTTGCACTCATTCTGTGGATCTCCAGATCTCGGTTCTACCGGATCAGTGCTCCCGTAAGCAGACAGAGTACGATTTGGTGGCTTGCGCTTACTTCAGTAATTGCCCTAAGCTATTATCTATTGGGCAGCCATGTTCATCGTGGATTTCTAAAGCATCTCCCGCCCGGTGTAGAGCCAGAGTGGCTACAGCGGCATAGTCATGTTGCTTTTACAGCCGTAGGGGGACTAGCTTTCTCTTGGATCATTCTTACTTTGCTGATCACCCTTAGACCCCATCGTAAACCGGAGGAGTTATTCGGAAATTTTGATATGGCAAGGCTGAAAAACTTCCTAGGTGAAGTTCAAGGCAACGCCTTAACTCATATGTTGTTTTTGGGTGATAAAAGCTTCTTCTGGGCGCAAGAAGGCAAGGTGTTGCTCGCTTTCGCTAGGGTTAGGGATAAGCTTGTAGTCCTTGGTGATCCATTGGGAGAGAGAAGTCTCATGAATGAGGCAATCAGTGAATTTAGACAAGCTGCAGATAAGTACGGTCTGGTCGTAGTTTTTTATCAGGCCACACCTGATTTCTTATCGATCTATCATGAGCAGGGATATCGCTTTTTTAAGCTAGGGGAAGAGGCACTAGTAACGCTCGATACCTTTACGCTCAGTGGCAAAAAGAACAGTGATTTGCGAAGCGTATGCAACCGTTTTGAACGGGAAGGCTATGCCTTCGAAGTTGTAGAAGCACCGCACGCTGAAGAATTGCTACGAGAGCTGCGATCCGTTTCAAACGAATGGTTGAATGGGCGCACCGAAAAAGGGTATTCGCTGGGTTGGTTTAACGAGGTCTATCTACAGCTGGCTCCAATCGTGCTCCTGCGGAATGCCCAAGGGACGATACTGGCATTTGCTTCTATTGCAAATGGGTATGATCAGGGTATGACCTTATCGATTGATTTGATGCGCCATCGAAAGAATGTGCCAAACGGAACGATGGATTATTTATTTGTTCGTTTGCTAGAATGGGCGAAATCTAAGAGATATCATCGATTCAATCTAGGTAATGCCCCGCTGTCCAGTGTGGGTGAGAATGCTGGGGCCTTGAAAGAGGAGAAGCTGGCCCATCTCGTATTTAAAAGAGGGGGGCATTGGTACGGCTTTGTCGGACTTCGCCGCTATAAAGAAAAATTCAGCCCGGAGTGGGAACCACGTTACTTGGCTTATCCGGCTTCTATAGCATTGCCGATCTTAACACTTGATCTGGTGAGGTTAGTATCCCGCCATCCAAGGGCGGAGGAATAGAGTGAGACGTGCGTGGAGTCTCTATGTACATTGGCCTAACTAAAGAAGAGGGTGCCGTCTCAAAGTAGTTTTAGCTACTTGGGTACGACCCTTTTTTGCGTTGAAGGTTAATTGAAGTTTCAAATGATGGTTTGAGTAAAACACCAATACAACAATTAGGGAATTTCTCCCTGAAATTCTAAGATTACTGGTAATTAGATTTATAATTAGGGAAAATATCCCTAAAATTCATCTGATTTGGTGGGAAATCAAGGCATTACCCTAATTTTTAGGGAGGAATTCCCTAATTTCGTTGATTATAAGCGAATATCGAATATTTTTAGGGAGCTTTTCCCTAATTACTGTTAAACTCACTCCGTCCACCGCCCATCCCCGCTGCATATCCTCATCATCGTCTGCCATCATTACCCATCTGAAAAGGTTTAATGGTTAAGTGAGATCTTTACTTGGACTATTCCATAAAATAGATGAAGCTGCCCCGTAAGCAGCATTCACTACTTTCGAGAGCAGCCTCATCTATTTTGAGTAACATAACCCTTATTTTTCGTCGGCTTTTTCATCAGGCAGAGCCCAGACAGATACGCTGCCACCGTTGACCGGGAAGGTCGCCCAGCCATCTTTTTCAATCGTTATAGTCGCCTTGTGATTATGAGTGAAATCTACCCATGCTTCACCCGCGCGTTGTTCCCCTACGAACATTCTTTTCTGACCGTTCTCACCATTACTAATCACAACCGCACAGCCGGAGCGTTCGATGTCTTTCACGCCGAGTCGTGTCCAGCCAATCGTGTTAGGATGATCGAAATAATCCTTCTGCTCACCATAGGCTTTGTGATAGCGGGTATATAGCAGCGGGTCAATCGCCTCTTTTTTGCCTGCGACAGGTGTAGGTCCCTCGATCCCATAATAATCTCCATAAAAGACCACAGGATATCCGTCGCGTCGCAGTAGGATAAGTGCATAAGCACTTTGCTTAAACCAATCATCTACCCAAGATTCCAGAGCTTCATGGGGTTGAGAATCATGATTGTCAACGAACGTTACAGCATTGGTAGGATGGGTCTGCACCAGTGTGTCGTCGAGGATTTTGGTTAAATCAAAGTTTCTACCCCCCAAGGAAGCTGAATGCAGCTTGTAGTGAAGGGAGACATCGAAGAGGTCGATCTTATAATCGACGGTATTTAGAAATTGTCGGCAGGATTCTAAATCCGAATTCCAGAACTCGCCCACGATATAGAAATCCTTCTCACATTTATTAAACATTTCTACCGCGAATTGTTTCACAAACTCATGGTTGATATGCTTGATGGCATCTAAGCGAAAGCCGCTGCAGTGGAGCGTGTCCACCAGCCATTTTCCCCATTGGATCATTTCTTTTTTGACTTCTGGATGACTGTAATCAATATTTGCGAACATTAGATAATCGTAGTTGCCGAACTCGTCGTCAACATTCTGGTTCCATGTTTTATTCTCGCCTGTGATACGGAATACACCTGTTCGCCCCGATTTGGCGTCAAAGTCAGTGCCGTTAAAATGATTGTGATTCCATTTAAAGGAAGAGTGTTCATCACCGCGGCCGGGGAAGGTGAATTTAGTCCAGCCCTCAATCTCGAAAGGCTTGGAGATTTCTTTCATCCGGTCATTAGGGTCGACCTCGATCACCTGGAAGACTTCCTTTTCATCCGCTCCTGCTTTGTGATTCATGACCAAATCAACGTACACGGCAATGCCGTTTTTTTGACATTCCGAAATGGCTTCAATCAGTGCTTGTTTGGTGCCATATTTGGTGCGTACCGTACCTTTTTGGTCATATTCGCCCAGATCGTATAGATCATACACGCCATAGCCTGTATCGTCGGCGGAGACGGCCTTTGTCACAGGAGGTACCCAAACAGAATCAATGCCTACGGCTTTTAGTGCGGAAGCTGTTTCTTTCAGGCGATCCCAGTGTTTCCCATCCGCAGCGACATGCCATTCAAAAAATTGCATCATTGTATGGTTCCTCATTATTTCTTGCGCCTCCATATCCATAAAGCGAATTTTTTCTACACTCTGATTAGATTTTCAGATAACTCTTATTAAACGTAAAAACAGACTATGAAAAATAAGGCAGGCTGATGAATGCGCTGGGAGGGACAAAGATGCGATTTATATAGGCTTGAAAAGTGTAATTTCTGATCTCTGGGAGAGGTGGACAGCATTGCGTCCGTTTCGTTTGGAACTGTACAGAGCATGGTCAGCCTCTGACAGTAGCTCTTCTAGAGTGGCTTTAGGACTTAGGGCTTCTACTACTCCGAAGCTGGCAGTCACGTTAATGGACCCGATGAGCGTATACAAGATACTTTGTTCAATATCTGCGCGGATAGTTTCGCAGAGTTGTGCGGCTTGCTTCAGCGACGTATCTGGCAAACAGATCACAAATTCCTCACCGCCATAACGTCCGAAGATGTCACCCTCCCGGATATGTCTGTTGCATACCTCGACAATGTGCTGAAGGGCTTGATCTCCATATTGATGTCCGAATCGATCATTAATGCTTTTGAAGAAGTCCACATCCAGCAAAATAATCGATAGTGAACTCCGATTGCTCGCGGCCTGAACAAGAAGCCCTCGGCTCAGCTCCAAAAAATAGGTACGGTTATAAATCCCCGTCAGACTATCCATCGTAGCCAACTGACGCAGCTTATCTTGAAGCAGTATTCGTTCAGTTACGTCAATCAGCATGATCATTTGTCCTGCTAAGTATCCCCCTTGTTTCTGTACGGGAGAGGACCGAATTTGGTAGTAACAAATCTCGTCTCCTTTGATCCAAGCAACTTCCCGTTCTTCGCGTAGCAGTGGCTCTGTATCCATAACATAGGACAAGGCATCTTTGCCGGCATTAAGAAACAGTTGAGCCAGCGGTTTACCAATCGCCGAGGAATTAAGTCCTTCTATCATATCCGCGGCTGCGCGATTGTAATCGACGAGCATGTCCGAACGATCGGTGACAAGCACCCCATCTCGCATGCTTTCGAACAGATTCTCACGGGCGATAGGCGCAGCTGTTAGCATACCTCTTGATAGGATAGCCCAGATATATAGGGTGGAAGTGATACTCATAATGATGGGAACGGGATCCATCCCGTAGGGAGTCAGGCCCATTAAATATAAAAAAGAGCCTAACGTTGGAAGGCTTAGTCCAATTAGAATGGTAACGATTTGTCTCCGGTATACCCGTTTCATCCGGTTCCACTGCCATAACATAAGGCAGATAGCTGCCAGTAGACAACCAAAAGTAAAGCTGCCGTGAACGATATACCAAGGTCCCATCACTACATCAACGAGTGGGGAGGGCGTATTGTCTCGCAAATAAATGGATTTATAGAAGAGGTGGTGGTAATCATTGGTCCACACCATCAGTGTTGTGATGAACGGTATTATATATAGCGCTGCTCGCATGCCCTTTTTAATTAGACTCTCCAGCCCTACGAAATGCATCACCATAATAAGGCTGGCGGGCGCTATAAAAGGCATCCCCAGGTACTCTACTTTAATCCAAAAACTCATTTCCTCCAGTGTTTTCCCCGACAGTTCTAGTGCAAAGCCGAAGGTATAAATCGCGGAAGTGAAGGAGCTTATAACAAAGGCTCTAATTCCTAAGAAATCCGTTTTTTTATAGTAGGCGAAAAGGGCTAGTAAAACGCTCAGGACACCAGATATAGCCACAATAACAATATAATTCGAAATTACAGATCCCATGGGTCTATTGTCTCCTAATGAGGAAAGATATGGATAAATATTACCACAAATCTACAAATATTTAAAAATCACTTCATTTGAAACTTGAATAAATGTCCCCCTAGACAAAATGACGTGATTTAGCGGGAGCTATTTTACTAATTGTCTAATGAGAGTCCAGCGAGCAGCGTGTAACATGTTAGTTAATACTACACAACAGAAGATTTTAACTCGACACACTCTCTAATGAGTCAGATTAATTAACATTAATTGCATAGCTTATTTTGATAAGGGGGGACTGAGGATGTCATTACTCGCGACAAATATTCCTGAAATTCAGCTGGAAAATGTTGAAATGCGCTATAGGGCAGAAGCTGCGGAAGTGCTTGCACTGCATCAGGTGAGTCTTGATATTGCAAAGGGGGAGTTCGTCTCACTGCTCGGACCTTCAGGATGTGGCAAAACAACGCTTTTGAGACTGATGGCCGATCTCATCGCGCCAACGGGCGGGAACATTGTAGTCGCTGGAAAAAGTGCTAAAGAGGCAAGGCTGGCGCAGAAATATGGCATTGTTTTTCAAAGTCCTGTGCTGTATGACTGGCGGAAGGTGAAGCATAACATCACATTGCCGCTGGAACTGATGGGAGTTAAAAAGTCGATCCGTGAAGAGAGGGCGCTGGAGCTTCTTGATCTAGTGGGCTTGCAGAGCTTCGCGGATAAATACCCTTGGCAACTTAGTGGGGGGATGCAGCAAAGAGTAGCGATTGCCAGAGCGCTATCGATGGAGCCGGAAATTCTACTGATGGATGAACCGTTCTCTGCACTGGATGAGTTTACACGTGAGCGTCTGAACGAAGAACTGTTATCTGTCTGGAGCAAGGTGCAGAACACGATTGTCTTCGTAACACATAGTATTCCTGAGTCGATATTCCTCTCTGACCGGGTGTTTGTTCTTTCCCCGCATCCAGGTCGCTTATCCGCTGTGGTTGAAATTCCTCTGCCACGTCCGCGAACGGCGGAAATGAGAAACAGCCCAGAGTTTTTCGAACTGATCGCAAGTATTCGCGACAGCTTTGAAGGGGTGTAGGGATGAAAGGGGGCAGTATCTTTGTACGGGGTCGCCTGCTGCCGTTGTTTGTCTGGATATTTGGTTTGCTGCTAGTTTGGGAAGGAACCTCCTGGATGCTGCTCCATGTAGTGGAGACACCGTTAGCTCAGTCCAAGTTGCCCTACGTTCATGAGGTGCTATCCACGCTGTGGAAGTATAGTGGCACGCTTCTGAAGGAGGGGGCTGCCACCTTTGGCAATGCTGGTGTTGGCTTCCTGATTGGTGCGGTGGCTGGTGCTTCGCTGGCGGTGCTAATGAGCTTGTCGAAGACGATAGAACGGTTAACTTTTCCTTACGCTATCGCCTCGCAGATGATTCCGATCCTGGGGCTGGCGCCGATCATTTATGGGATTGTGAGAGATGAGCAGACTTCACGGATTATTATTTCGGGTTATATTACATTCTTCCCAGTGGCTCTCAATATGCTGCGTGGCTTGCGAAGTGTAGATCCTTCCGCGCTGGAATTAATGTATTCTTACGCAGCGAAGCCGTGGGCAGTCTATTGGAAACTCAGATTTCCAGCGGCCCTGCCGGGTTTGTTCGGAGGGCTTAAGATTGCTGCTCCGCTCGCAGTGACTGGTGCTATCCTGGTAGAGCTCATGGGTGCGCAGCACGGGATTGGCGTAATCATGCTGCGTAATCTCTACTACGGCAGCTCTCATACCTACATGTTCTGGTCTACGGTGATTGTCGGCGCTTTGTTGGGGATTGTAAGTTACTGGTTGATCAGTCTGATAGAACGTTTGGTGGCGCCGTGGCAGCCTGAATTTCGACCGAAAGGAGGTAGCCGCTAATGGAAACCAACTCCGTTCGGGAGGCTTCATTTATAGGCTCTAGTGGTAAAGAAATGGCTCAGCCGGCGCTAACGGCTACACAAAAGAATGCTGTAGCCGTTCCGAAACCTGCGGAAGCTACCGCGAGTCGAGGCGGCTCACGAATGCTGAAGAGGATATTTAGCGCAGGGGTGCTGCTACCTGTATTGGCGGGGGTGTTGTTTCTTGGGCTATGGGAGTTCGAATTCTTTCATAAGATCTTTGATCTGAAGAAATATCAGCTGCCGTTGCCCACAGCAATTGCCACGACCATGAGGGATAATTTCAGCATGTTGCTATCCTATACCGGATACACCCTTACTGAGGCTGTGCTGGGAATGTTGGTTGGTTCTGCTATCGGATTTCTGATCGCTTTAGCTGCTACGGCGTGGCCGCGTTGGGGAAGTGGAAGTTTAACTTTGGTTGCTGCTCTAAATGCTGTGCCCATCGTCGCCCTCGCGCCCATTATGAATCTGTGGTTTGGAGATGGGATAGGCTCACGAATTACCATAGTAACAGCAACTACAATGGCAGCGATGGCGATCAACGCCTATAAAGGCATGGCGACGATTGATCCATTGGCGCTGGCTCTGATGCATTCCTACGCGGCAGGTAAGCCGGCAGTGTTTCGTTATCTGCGGATTCGCAATAGCCTGCCCTATGTATTTACAGCACTGAAGATCAACGCGACGGCGAGTATGATTGGCGCGATTGTCGGCGAATTCTTCTTTTCCTCAAAAGGGCTTGGGTACCTGCTCTCCAATTCCATTAAAGTTGCCAAAATGCCACTGGGCTGGTCCTGTATTGTGCTGGCTGCAATTGCCGGCGTGCTCTTCTACCTAGTGGTTGAGCGGCTTGAGAAAGTGTTCATCAAGTGGCATCCTTCGCAACGTAAATGAGCTCTATAACATCATTACATCCGGTCCTAGTGGGAAGGGAAAAGAGAAACCGCCCACGGCTGTATGCATACAACGCACCACGATGATTGTCCATACTGTGCTGCTTGAAATATAAGGATTTATAAGTTTCACACTATACATCATCCTTATATTTCTCGCTTAAATGCTTATCGTCCTTATAAGGACGACGAAGGCGTTTACGCTTGTTACAAACAAAATTACGATAGGGGGAGTTCGATTGATGAATGGGAAAAAACGCAAATTTCGTGGTGGTTTGTTGGCGATCGTGATGATGTTAAGTGTTTCTTTAATGGCGGGTTGCGGGGGCAACAATAATAACTCGGCAGCCGAAGCTACGACTGCCCCTGAAGCTTCTACAGCTCCTGAGGCAAGTGCTACGGCTGAACCAGCGGCTGATCCAGTTACAGTGAAGCTGCAATTAAAATGGGTGCCACAGGCACAATTTGCTGGATATTTTGTAGCGCAGGATAAAGGATATTACAAGGAAGAAGGATTGAATGTAGAGATTTTGCCGGGAGGTCCGGATATTGTTCCGGAACAGCAAGTAGCAGGTGGCTCCGCAGATATCGGTGTGGGTTGGGTAGCCAGCTTGCTGCCGAGTCTTGAAGAGGGAATGCCGCTGGTGCAGATCGCGCAAATCTATCAAAAGAGCGGATTGGTCCTGGTCTCCAAAAAATCGGCGGGCATCAACTCAGCCGCTGATCTTAAGGGTAAAAAAGTCGGCAACTGGATGGGTGGCAACGAATTTGAACTATTAGCGTTATTCGATAAATATAAGTTCGATCCGAATAAGGATCTAAGTTTTACGAAGCAAGGGTTCACGATGGATCAGTTCTTGGGCGATCAGATCGATGCGGCCTCAGCGATGACTTATAACGAGTACCAAGTGGTGTTGGAGTCAGGTATTAAGGCTGAGGATCTGAACGTCATCGACATGAATACAGAAGGCGTTGCGATGCTTGAGGATAACTTGTTCGCGAATAAGGAATGGCTTGCGGAGAATAAAGAGACTGCAGCAAAGTTTGTACGTGCCTCCCTGAAGGGCTGGAAAGCTGCAATTGCTGATCCTGCAGCTGCCGTGGACAGTGTGATGAAGCAAGCGGAAGACGGCAGTACGACGAAGGAACATCAGCTGACAATGATGACCGAGGTTGCCAAGCTGATTCTGCCTGAGGGCTTTGATAGTGCGAAGATGGGATATACCGATGCAGCGGCGTTCCAGCAAACGGCTGATATTTCGCAAAAGTTCGGTGTTATTAAAGAGCCTGCTAAGGTAGATGAGGCTTATACGAACGAAATCGTAGAAATGGCAGCAAAATAACCAACTGAGCTTAATGTTATAGTGGATGGCCGCCTGATCTGGCGGTCATCTATTATAATCAGCAGTCCATCAGTGCATCTGAAACAGAGAAAGAGGTGCGAGCTATGTCTCTCCTAGTAACGCAGGGTGAAAGAGTTAAGAATTATGTGAATGGAGCTTGGGTAGAATCGTCGTCTGGGCGAGATGAAGAGGTATATAATCCGGCGACGGGTGAAGTGATTGCTTATGTGCCCATTTCCAGTAAGGAAGAGCTGAGTGCGGCGGTAGAAGCGGCTGCTGTGGCATTTCAAGCGTGGAAAAGGGTCGCTGTGCCGCGTCGCGCCCGCTACTTTTTTCAATATCAACAGCTGCTGGTAAAGCATTGGCATGAGCTGGCCCTGCTGATTACGCTGGAGAATGGAAAAAGTCTGGAAGAGGCACAAGGTGAGGTGCAGCGTGGAATTGAGTGTGTGGAGTTTGCCGCAGGCATCCCCACGTTGATGATGGGCAGCCAGCTTCCGGATATTGCTACCGGAATTGAATCCGGAATGTACCGCTATCCATTGGGGGTTATCGGGGGGATTGCCCCGTTTAATTTTCCGATGATGGTTCCTTGCTGGATGTTTCCGCTCGCCATTGCTTGCGGGAATACCTTTGTGCTGAAGCCTTCTGAGCGTACGCCTCTGCTGGTCAATCGGTTAGCTGAATTATTTGCTGAAGCGGGCTTTCCACCAGGTGTGCTGAATGTGGTTCATGGAGCGCATGAGGTGGTGAACGGGCTGCTGGAGCATGATGAAGTGAAGGCGATTTCGTTCGTCGGTTCGCAGCCGGTTGCGGAATATGTATATAAGGCGGGGACGGCGCAGGGGAAGCGGGTTCAGGCATTGGCAGGCGCTAAGAATCACTCGATTGTGTTACCTGATGCGGAGCTGGATAATGCGGTGAAGAATATAATTGCCGCTGCGTTTGGCTCAGCGGGTGAGCGGTGTATGGCTTGCTCGGTTGTAGTGGTTCATGAGGATATTGCTGACGAGCTAGTGAGTCGTCTGGCTGCGGCTGCAGATGAGCTTAAGATTGGTAATGGTGCTGATGACGGGGTGTTTTTGGGTCCAGTAATTCGCCAGTCGAATAAGGATCGGACTCTTTATTACATTGAGACTGGTGAAGCTGAACAAGCCGAGTTAGTGAGAGATGGGCGGAAAGATGCTGCTGTGGGCGGTGTGGGTTATTTTATCGGACCGACGATATTTGATCATGTACAGCCGGGAATGACCCTCTGGAAGGATGAGATTTTTGCACCGGTGTTGTCTGTGATCCGTGTGAAGAGTTTAAGTGAAGCGATTGCGGTAACGAATCAGTCTCCATTCGCGAATGGGGCGTGCATTTACACAGATAGCGCTAAAGCGATCCGCGAGTTCCGGGAAGAGATTGATGCAGGGATGTTGGGTGTGAATCTGGGTGTGCCTGCGCCCATGGCCTTTTTCCCCTTCTCGGGTTATAAGAAATCATTCTATGGAGACCTGCATGCCAATGGGCGTGATGGGGTGGAGTTCTATACGCGTAAAAAGATGATCACTGCCCGTTATTAGAGAAAATGAGCTGCTGAGAGGAGAAAATGTTATGCAGAGTCTGGGGAATGATAGTGAGCTTGCGGTGAAGAAGGATCAGAAATATTTATGGCACAACATTACACCTTATAGTGAAAAGAATCCGCCTATGATTGCCGCCTCGGCAAGTGGGTCGTGGATTACAGATATACAGGGCAATCGATTTTTGGACGGGATGTCTGGCCTGTGGTGTGTAAATGTGGGATACGGGCGCAAGGAGCTGGCGGAAGCTGCTTACAATCAATTGCTGACCCTGCCATATTTTCCTCTGACACAAAGTCATCTCCCGGCGATTGCGCTGGCGGAGAAGCTGAATGAGTGGCTCGGAGACGATTATGTGATCTTTTTTTCCAATAGTGGATCGGAAGCCAATGAGGCTGCTTTCAAAATGGCCCGCCAGTACCAGCAGCAAATCGGCCAGCATTATCGCCATAAATTCATTGCCCGTTATCGTGGGTACCATGGCAGTTCACTTGGGGCATTATCTGCAACGGGCCAGGCCCAGCGCAAATATAAATATGAACCGTTGGCGGGTGGTTTTCTGCATGTAGCTCCCCCGGACAGCTATCGCCGCCCGGTCGGGATGACTGTGGAAGAATTCAACCTCCAGTGTGCACAGTCCATAGAGGATATGATCATCTGGGAAGGCGTGGAGACGGTAGCTGCGGTGATTATGGAGCCTGTAATTACGGGTGGTGGGGTCATTGTACCGCATCAGGTTTATTTAGATCGGGTGCAGGAAATCTGCCGTAAGCACGGTGTGTTGCTCATTATGGATGAGGTGATTTGTGGATTCGGACGTTCTGGACGTAAGTTTGGTCATCACAACTTTAATGTGAAGCCTGACATCGTAACGATGGCTAAGGGACTGACTAGCGCTTATCTTCCTTTATCCGCGACTGCTGTTCGTAAGGATATCTATAAGGTATTTAAGGACAATAGCGATGATTATGGCTATTTCCGCCATGTGAATACTTTTGGTGGCAATCCTGCTTCTTGTGCGCTGGCGCTGCGTAATCTGGAGATTATCGAGCAGGAGAAGCTGGTGGAACGTGCGGATCTTTTAGGTAAAAGAATAAATACAGAATTTACTGAGCTGCTTGATCACAAGCTTGTGGGTGATGTTCGCAGCTTTGGTTTAGTGACAGGCATCGAGCTGGTTGATGATAAGGTTAGCAAAAAGCCAGTTGATCTGAGTATTGTGAAAGGGATTATTGCCGAATGTAAGTCCAAGGGGCTTATCATCGGCAAAAATGGCGATACCGTAGCTGGGTTCAACAATGTGCTTACCTTCGCCCCGCCGTTATCCTCCACGGATGAAGATATAGAATTTATTATCGATACTTTTAAATCTGTGCTGAACGGGGAATAGGCAAAGTGATTTTGTCTGGATATAGAAATTGGTAAGCGCGCAGGGCGACTTGAATGGAGATCCGATTCTCTGGCTGCATGAAGTCTTCACCCAGTAGCTCTGTTATTTTGTCCAGACGATAATAAAGGGACTGTCTGACAATGAATAAGTTTCGAGCGGCAATTTGTTTGGAACCATCATGATCCAGATAAACGCGAAGGGTAAGCAGCAGCTCGCTGCCTTTGGTTTGGTCGTGGTCGATTAGCGGGCCGAGATAACTGCGAATGAAGTTCTGCAACGTTTTTCCGTCATTTAAGCTCAACAGCAACTGGAATACACCCAGCTCTTCATAGAAGAGCAGTGACTTCTGGTAACAGGAGTATAACGACAATGCCTGTAGGGCTTCCTGATAACCGGAATAGGCTCGTTTTAGGCGCTTATGCGATTTGCTGACTCCAATGACGAGCTGCAAATCCTTGAGCTTCTCATCGGAGCGGATGTTCTGCAGGGCTTCAAGTGCTTGTTGAAGTCGCATTTTTCCAGGCATTTTCGATTGGATATCGAGGGCGATGACGGTGAGGCGATTGTTCTTAAGGGTGATCAGCGGACGTAAAGAATATTTCTCAAAGATGGAACGCAGGATGAGCGAAAGGTGGAAGGTAATGGACTCCCATTCGTTCTCCGAGCTGTTCCATTTTACATCTCTGGGGTTCTTGATCTCTATAAGGCATACACGGTAAGGGAGCTCGTTGACCACGTTGAAATTGGAGCCGATCAGGCCCTTTAAGCGGTTATCATCTTCGATGCGGCCATTGATCAGCTCGTCGACCCATAGATTTTCTGAAAAAAGCTTACGCTCCTCCATATACCGCGTCCGCAGCAGCTCTTGTGCAATGGACAAAGAGGCGGAATCCAGCAGCAGACAGTCGAACTCCTGTGGTTTGTGATTGCATACCATCAGAATGTAAGCCCAGGTCTGATCCAGCGCACCTACAGGCTTGATTGCAATCGTCTTCTGTCCATATTCTCGGGTGTAGGGGGCAACGTCAGGTTGAATTCCTTCCAGCTCGTCGCCGAAGGCGGTGAAAAAATTCAGCAATGGAGCCTGCTCTTCCGGCGGAAGTGCCGGGAAAAATAAGGGTTTGCCTTGCAGCTGCATATAGACTATTTGTGTGCGGGTACTTTTGCACAATAATTGCAGCACTTTCAGCGTTCCTTGTGAAGTTAAGGTCAGGCGGTGGAATTCACGTGAGATTTTTTCAAGTTCTTGGAGCATCCGGTGATGCCGGTTAATGATAATCGAGTGAAGATCCAACGTGATATCTACGAAACGAACCGTGCGGGTGAAGATGATTAGCGGAAAGTCATGCCTGTCGGCTAAGTCGATCATCTCTTGCGGGATGGTGCTGAAATACGTACCTAACTCAATACATAGGCAAGCTGCATTTTTGTCGATCAGGTTCTGCATAAACTCCAAGGAGGAAGGGAGATCGACACTTGCACCAATCCCCGTAGTCAAAATCATTTCTTCGCCATGAATCAGAGTCTCGAAGTTGGCACTTTCCAGTACATGCACCCAGCGAATGGCACGGCTTAGGCCGCTTTTCCCGCCGATCACCTCGGCTTCTGCGAATAGTGGTCTTTTTAAAGCGTCACGAATGGTTAATACAAGCTCCCAGTCCATAGTTACTCCCCCTCGATCTTCTGCGCTCTGGCCTTCGGCTAACGCCCTGTTATTCTCAGCCTATTCTCACACGTAAAAAATACAGTTTTGAAATTAGACAAAGTGTCTAATGCAACGAAAATTCGAAATGACTATAGTTTGATTAACGGATGTCAGTATATATAACCTAATTAGGAAGAACGTTGAGAGATAATTTCTGTTAATGCTTATATTACTACAATAAATTAAAGATGGAAGCAAAATATTCAGACAAAACTTGAAATAATGTTATATTATATAACACAAATATGAAAAATTACCCATAAGGAGGGACTAGTGATGGAGCATTCATCTCCGTTAACAGCATTTACACCTGATATGTTCATGCGCAATTTCGCCGAGGCTGAGCCGCCTCTGACCCATAAGGGTGCCCTGGATGAGTCCAATCGCTGTCTATATTGCTACGATGCCCCCTGTATAAAAGCATGTCCGACCAGCATTAATATTCCCTCCTTTATCAAACGGATCGCTACTGACAATTTGAAAGGCTCGGCACAGACGATTATGGATTCCAATCCTGTAGGTGCCAGCTGTGCTCGTGTTTGTCCTACAGATGAGCTGTGTGAAGGAGCCTGTGTGTTAAATGATGCCTCGGCGCCGATCCAAATCGGACTGCTGCAGCGTTATGCAACAGATTGGGCGATGAACAGCGGAGTTCAATTATTTAAGGCTGGCACCCTTAATGGGAAAAAGGTAGCCGTAATCGGTGGTGGTCCTGCGGGATTGTCTGCGGCTAGGGAGCTCGCCCGTGAAGGTTTTGCTGTTGTGATCTACGAAGCAAAGGCGTTAGCGGGTGGGCTGGATACACATGGGATTGTATCGTTTCGGCTCCCGCAGTCTGTATCTCTTTGGGAAGTAGAGCAGGTAGAGAAGCTGGGTGTGGAAATACGTACAGGTGTAAAAGTCGGAGTGGATGTTTCTGTAGATGAGCTGAAGTCGAACTATGATGCCATCGTTTTGGCAGCGGGTATGGGTTATGTGCCTCCGATAGGGATTGAAGGTGAAAAATTGGCTGGCGTATACGACGCCATTGCACTCGTAGAATCCACTAAGACTGGCATTCCTTTGCTAGAGCTGATGGGTCAGCGGGTCGCTGTCATTGGTGCGGGTAATACAGCTATTGATGCAGCTACATGCTCAGTGCGGCTGGGGGCCTCAAATGTAAAAATGGTCTACCGCCGGACCCGCGAAGAGATGACGGCTTATGAGTTTGAATATGAATTTGCGAAGCAGGAAGGTGTGGAGTTCAACTGGCTTATCTTACCGAAACGTATCGTGGGTGATGAGTTTGGGAACGTAACCGGACTGGAATGTGTGCAGATGAAGCTGACAGAGGAGCTGGGCAAAGATGGACGTCCAGTACCTATGCCGATCGAGGGTTCTGAGTTCTTGATTCCTGTAGATGCGGTTGTAATAGCTATTGGTCAAAAGCGTCGCCTAGATCTAATAGATTCCTTAGGCCTTGTGCATGACCGTGGGGTTGTAAAGGTGGATGAAGCCACCTGTCAAACCTCCGATCCGCAAATTTATGCCGCTGGCGATATCATATTTGGTTCAGGCAAAGGCGAGGCCATGGTTGTATCCGCGGCCCAGCAGGGAAAAGATGCGGCCCATGCGATTGTTAAACAATTCTCAGGTCAGCAGGATGCCGTTATTAGATCTGCGGGTTGAGCGTAGAGATCAAATTGGATTTTACATGACAGGAGGGAACATCAATGGCAGATTTAAGTATTAATCTCGCAGGAATCAAATCACCGAATCCGTTCTGGCTGGCCTCTGCGCCCCCTACGAATACAGGCTATCAAGTGCAGCGGGCCTTTGAAGAAGGTTGGGGTGGTGCGGTGTGGAAGACGCTCGGTGATCCGATCATTAATACCTCATCGCGTTTTGCGGCAGTAAATTTCAATGGGCAACGGGTTGCGGGCTTTAACAATATTGAACTGATCACCGACCGTCCGCTTGAAGTTAATCTGAAGGAAATTTATGAAACGAAGAAAAGATTTCCGAATCATGCGATTATAGCCTCCCTGATGGTAGAACCAACGCAGCATAAATGGCATGAGATTGTTAAGCGGGTAGAGGATGTGGGTGTAGACGGTCTGGAGCTTAACTTTGGCTGTCCGCACGGGATGGCTGAGCGTGGAATGGGTGCTGCTTCCGGGCAGCAGCCTGATCTGGTGCAGGCACAGACCACCTGGGTAAAAGAAGTTGCGACGACCCCAGTGATTGTGAAGCTGACGCCCAACATTACGGATATCACCGTCGTTGCCCGCCATGCGGTTAAGGGTGGAGCGGACGCGATTAGTATGATCAACACGATCAACAGTCTTGCTGGTGTAGATATTCATAGCTGGAACACAATTCCGAATGTTGGGGGTCAGGGTGCGCATGGCGGTTACTGCGGGCCGGCTGTGAAACCAATTGCGCTTAGTATGGTGGCCGAGTGTGCCCGTGACCGGGGAGTTGGCATTCCTATCTCCGGTATTGGAGGGATATCAACCTGGCAGGATGTTGTTGAATTCATGTTGATGGGTGCTACGGGCATTCAAGTATGTACAGCGGTCATGCATCATGGCTTCCGGATTGTGGAGGAAATGATCGATGGCCTGAACAACTATTTGGATGACAAAGGTTTGGCTTCCGTAACAGAGTTAATCGGCAAATCGGTATCCAGATACTCCAACTGGGGTGATCTGGATCTCAACTATAAGGTCGTTGCCCGTATTAATGAGAACAACTGCATCAACTGTAATAAATGCCATATTGCCTGCGAAGATGCTTCACATCAATGTATTGATATGTTAACTAATGCAGATGGGAAAGCTATTCTACAGGTCCGCGAGGAAGATTGTGTAGGTTGTAATCTTTGTTCTATTGTCTGTCCAGCAGACGGCGCGATTGATATGGTTCCAGTGGATACCGGGGCAGCCCCACTGACTTGGAACCAGCGGCAGAAAGTGATCGGCAGTTTGAATGGCACCTATTCGGAAGTGGAGGTGGTGTAAGGATGAAAAAGATTATTAAAAATGGCATCATCGTTACCGCAGCAGATACTTATACAGGCGATGTGGCGATTGAAAACGGGGTTATTACGGAGATTGGCCTTCATTTGGATGTCCCTGGTGCGGAAATTATTGATGCCTCGGGGTGTTATGTTTTTCCTGGAGGCATTGATCCTCATACGCATCTGGATATGCCTTTTGGCGGCACGGTTACAGCCGATGATTTCGAGACGGGAACCATTGCGGCTGCATATGGCGGAACGACCACAGTCATTGATTTTTGCTTAACCACCAAAGGGCAACCGCTACAGCAAGCCGTAGATACATGGCATCATAAGTCGCAGGATAAAGCGGTGATTGATTACAGCTTCCACCTTATGGTCTCAGAATTAAACGATAAAGTACTGGGTGAGCTTCCGGAGATAATTGAGAATGAAGGCATTACCTCGCTCAAAGTATTTATGGCTTATAAGAATACTTTTCAGGCGGATGACGGCACTCTTTTTAAGACCCTCCAAGCTGCGAAAAAAGAAGGTGCACTCGTTATGGTGCATGCGGAGAATGGAGATGTCATTGAATATCTTGTAGAGCAGGCTTTGGCCGCAGGCAATACCGACCCGATCTTTCATGCGCTGACCCGCCCACCGGAGCTGGAGGGTGAAGCTACGGGACGCGCAGCTTATCTAACCGAACTGACAGATTCTCAGCTGTATGTTGTACACGTGACCTGTGCGGAAGCTGCTTGGAAGATTGCTGAAGCGCGTAAAAAGGGACTGCGCGTCTACGGCGAGACTTGTCCACAGTATTTAGTGCTGGATCAAACGGCGCTGGAAAAGCCTAATTTCGAAGGTGCTAAATACGTTTGGTCTCCGCCCCTGCGTGAGCAGTGGAATCAGGATGTTTTGTGGGATGCGCTATGGAGCGGCAGCTTGCAGACGATTGGCTCTGACCAGTGCTCGTTTGATTTCAAAGGACAAAAGGATCTGGGGCTAGGCGATTTCTCCAAAATCCCGAACGGTGGGCCGACCATTGAGGACCGGTTTACAATTCTATATTCGGAAGGTGTGCAGAAAGGCCGGATCTCATTGAACAAATTCGTAGACATTATTGCTACCTCTAGCGCCAAGCTGTTTGGCTTGTATCCGCAAAAAGGCACGGTCGCGGTAGGCAGTGACGCTGACTTGGTTATTTTTGATCCGGCTGTAGAAAGAATACTCTCCGCAGAAACACATCATATGAACGTCGATTATAATGCGTTTGAGGGCTTTGAAGTAAAGGGAGAGCCTGTTTCCGTCCTCAGTCGAGGCGAGTTTGTGATTCGAGACAAGCAATTTGTTGGTAAACCGGGGTCGGGAAAATATTTAAAGCGCAAGCGTTTTGCAGCGGAGGTTCCTCTTCCTTCCAAGACGGAAATTAGCGGAGGTGTAGTCTAATGTCTGCTTTTGCGGAATATGCCAAAGAACAGCAGGAGATTGATGGGCTGCTTTTTAAAGGATATACGATTGCCAGCATCCAAGAGGGTTTAGACGGTGCCCGAATAAAATTTGTCAGAGGGGAGCCGGCTAAAAGCTCGGTAGAGCTGTTACTGCTGACAGCGGATGCCCGTAAGTACGTGACAACCCTTGTGGTTGCGGAGCTGAGGGCGGAAGGTGAGCAGGTGGGTTGTTACAGTGGAGAGGTTTGAAGTGAGGGGATTTGAAGCTGAGTAGTGAGCCTGCGCAGGATAGGGGGCCTACTGCTCGGCTTTTTATTGTGCGCATGAAAGGGGCGTGGAGATAACTTCCCTGAAAATAGCCGATTATCATCGCGGAATACACTTTTTAGGGAAATCCTCCCTAAAAAGTAGCTGATAATGGTCCCGAATAGACGTTTTAGGGAAATCCTCCCTAAAAATCCCTGAAATACGCCGATTTTGCTCAAATTCGCTAAATATTAGGGAGGTTTTCCCTGATTTGCAGTTATAGGCACCTGAAAGACCAAAAATCAGGGAGGATTTCCCTAATCTATTGCTGTCGCTGCTACTCACGCTCCATATACTCATGCCGTAATATGGACATGATATGCAGAGATTCAAAGTGTTCTCCTACTTTTATACAGTCACGTAGAGTACCTTCCAGTGTAAAGCCACAGCTTTCATAGACATGGCGCGCCCTGTGGTTATGGTCTCTAACATCTAACCATAGGCGATGTGATTCAGTATGGCGAAAGATCCAGTCGGTCACGAGACAAAGCGACAGCTTACCATACCCAAACCCCTTGGAATGGATGACGATTCTTTTAATACAAACGGTAAGATGAGTGTCTTGAAGTCCTGTAATGATGATATAACCGACTCTTTTTCCTGAACTATCCCAAATTGTAAGATGTAGAATATCTGGGTCTTGGAGGGCTGCAGCGTGTTCCGCTTTAGTCCATTGACCAATATAGATGCGGTTTAGTTCACTTTGTTCGATGGCTAGAACGAACGCTAAATCCTGTACGGTGGTACGTTGTAAATCCAAGGCTTCTGAATGGATGATCATAACCATGCGCCCCTGTCTCATATGTATTTTCTATCTATGGTAACTGACAGTCTACTCGCTGTCATTCATGTAGTTCTAGCTTGTTCTCTTTATATTGGAACAGCTGTAGGAATGCTCGCAACTTCGTGTATAATTGAGACCAGGTGTTAAGAATTCCAATCGGATGAGGAGATCAGCTGGTTATGTACTTTCTTGATATTATGTCTTGGCTGACAGAGGATAATCTGCGGCATCTGCTTGAACAATATCGTTCGTTTGGGCCCTTTCCGGGCATTGCGTTAACGTTTTTGAAATCATTTATACCACCACTACCAACTATTGCGATCGTCGGATTAAACGGGGCTGTATATGGTTTATGGTTAGGTTTTTTGTATTCTTGGATCGGCTTGGTTGCGGGCTGTGTGACAACATTTTGGATTATTCGCAAAGTAGCTTCGCATCGGTATCTGCGAAAATGGGCAGAACGGCCAAAGGTAGCCAAAAGTATGACATGGGTGCGGCAAAGCGGATTCAGTTATGTATTTCTGCTTAGTATATTCCCGGTTGGCCCCTTCGTTGTAATTAATATGGCTGCTGGTCTTGCTGGTATGAGGTTTCGTTCATACCTCCTTGCGCTCACTGTGGGCAAAGCGATCATGGTATTCGCAGTTTCATATATTGGAAATGATCTGGAACGATTTATCCGCCAGCCGTGGGAGATCATCTATGTCTTGGTGTTTATTGGATTGTCACTATGGGGAGTTAAAGCCATCGAGGCGCGGTTCGCTAGAACGGTGGAAGATGGAAACAAGGCCGCTTAGTACTGTGAATGGACTATTTTAATAGAACAAAGGAGGAAATGATGATGAAATATCGTAAACTTGGCAGTACAGGGATGAATGTATCGGTGATCGGATTGGGTACTTGGCAGTTCGGTGGAGAGTGGGGCAAGGATTTCACTCAAGCAGAAGTCGATGCCATGCTAGATGAGGCTGGAGAGCTCGGTATTAACCTGATTGATACGGCAGAATGTTATGGAGATCACTTGTCAGAGAAGTTCATCGGGGGTTATCTGGCTCGCCGGAAACGTGAGGACTGGATTGTAGCTACGAAATTCGGTCATCATTTTCAGGGACATTTGCAGCGGGAACAGTTATGGCGTGCTGAGGATGTGCTGAAGCAACTGGATGATTCCCTGCGTGCACTTCAGACTGAGTACATCGACCTCTATCAATTCCATTCCGGAACGGATGAGCAATTCGATAATGACAAGCTGTGGAGCATGCTCGACAGACAGAAGCAGGCAGGGAAAATCCGTCATTTAGGCGTCTCGATAAGTGCATCAGGCTCAGGTGTACATCAGACCTCTGCAGCAGCGGATGTGCAAGCAGAGGCCATACAAGTAGTATATAATCGGCTGGATCGTCAACCTGAGGAAGAGATTCTTCCACTCTGCATCGAGCATAAATTAGGTGTGTTGGCGCGTGTTCCGTTAGCGAGTGGTTATTTAAGCGGCAAGTACAAGCCGGATGCGGTATTTGGTCAGGGTGATGTGCGTGCTAACCATAAAGAGGATGTAAGGCAAAAACAGCTGCGCGCTGTAGCTGAAATTGCTGCCAATGAAGTCCCTTCTGGACTCGATATGGCGCAGTGGGCTTTGGCGTGGTGCCTTCAGCATCCCGCAGTAACCAGTGTAATTCCAGGTTGTAAAAATGTAGAACAAGTTATCTCCAACGCTAGTGCTGCCGATCTGGACATGGTGAAGGACATTACACAATAAGCTGGGAACTACACCGAAAAAAGCGCTTTGACCTTCGCCTCTGCGGGATCCTCATTGTAGATATGGGTCCAACTGTTCGTAGAAGCATCATAAAAATAGTCCTGTTTCCATTGTTGGAAATGGATCACGATATTTCGTACAGCGGATACAATTCTCTCTACCTCCTGATTCCTCATAATGGGGTGTAGAGAGATGCGGATCCAACCCGGTCTAAGCGACTGGTCTCCTACAGTAATTGCCTCAGCGATCTGAGCAGATTGCGCCCACCCTAATTCAAGTAAGTAATGCCCATAAGGACCTGCACAAGAGCAACCACCCCGGGCTTGTATACCAAAGCGATCATTCAGTAGTTGAACTGCAAGATTATAATGAATATCACGTAGTGTAAAAGAGACAATGCCATGACGTTCTGTATGATGTCCAGCTAGCAGCGAGCATTCGGGTATGCTACGGAGTCCGTTCATTAATTGCTGGCATAGCTCGTGCTCTCTAATCACCATATATTGACCGTTTCCATTCATCTGTTCCTTCAGCTTCACGCAAAGTGCCGTCCGAAAAGCTTGCAGAAACCCCGGTGTTCCCCCGTCTTCCCGCATCTCTATTTCGTTGGTGTAGCGCCGTCCTCCCCAAGGATTGACCCAAGCCACTGTACCTCCACCCGGTTCGTCAGGAATACGTCCATTACTTAGAGCCTCATCAAAAATTAGAACGCCATTCGTGCCCGGTCCACCCAGAAATTTATGCGGAGAAAAAAAGATTGCATCCAGCTTCTCCAGCGGTGAGACAGGATGCATATCGATAGGCTCATAGGGTGCACTGGCGGCAAAATCTACAAAACATAGGCCTCCGTGGCGGTGCATAATCGCGGCAAGCTTCTGGTAGGGAGTCTGAATTCCGGTCACATTGGAGCAAGCCGTAAATGAACCGATTTTCCAGCGGCGATGCTGATACAATTTCAACTGGGCTTCAAGCTGCTGAAGATCTATATTTCCGTTTTCTCCGGGAGGAACAGTCACAACATCACCAATCCCCTCCTGCCAGGGAAGGATATTGGAATGATGCTCCATATGGCTGGTGAAGATCACAGGACGTTCCTCCATCGAATGGGAGCTATAGTCCTGAATCCACTCAGGGAGTCTTAAGCCCATGATACGCTGCAGCTTGTTTACGGCTCCTGTTGTTCCATTTCCGCAGAAGAGCAGGATGTCCTGAGGGCCAGCATTTACATGCTTTTTAATAATTTGTCGCGCTTCATTATAAGCCAGTGTCATGGTTAAACCGGTCGTGTTGGAGTCTGTATGTGGATTACTAACATATGGACCGAAGGCTTCCTGCAGCTTCCGTTCAATCGGTTCATATAAGCGTCCGCTTGCGGTCCAATCGGCATACAGCAGTGGCTGTCTACCATAGGGTGTGGTGATCTGATGCCGAGTTCCAATGGTGTGCTCACGAAAAATCTCGAAATGGTTTTGTAGTGAAGCGGGCGTCTCTGCAGAAGAGGCGTGGATGATGTTTAGCACGGATTTCCCTCCAGCCCGTACGCCGATAGTGGTAAGGTCATAGTTTATTTTCGGCGTGCCAGTAGTTTCTATGGCATTAGTATATGCTTGCTTGGAGAATTGGGTTAAAGCCTAGGTGGAGTTTATAGGAAAAACAAATAAAGGAGATAGAGGTGAATGGTGTAATTAATATACAACATTGTTTTTTATTTACTTATAATGAAACTTTTTGAGATCTACTGCGTCAAATAATACGATTTGAAATAATGAATGTACCATGAAGTAAAAGCACTGTCTCGTTATATAAGAGGAAGGTAAAGTTAGGGGCCACTTATATTCACAAATGGAGCAGAGGAGTCAAATCATGCATTTAAAAAAACTATCATTAGTTGTACTATTGGCCGTATCTCAGACTGCTGCGGCAGTGCCCGTTTTTGCTGAAGCTGGAAATATTACCTCCAGTAACACCAGTGGAGTAAGAGTGGCTACTACATCTGTTGCGGAATTAATTCCAGAAGCTACTGATCCATTGCCATCATTGACACGTCCGGTAGCAGAAGGGGCAACAGCAACACCAACACCAACACCAACAGCGACAGTAACGCCAATTACAGGGGTAACAACCGATTCTACTTTAACAACGTTACCATCCCCCACACCGAGTCCAAGTCTTACACTTATACCTGCGACCACTACACCACCGATTACAACTGATGTAGTTAATGCAGGGGCTAGCAATCAGCTTGTACTTATGATGAATAGTAACAAAATGTATCAGAATGGCATTGAATATTTGGCTAATCAGCCAATGGCAGTGAAGAATGGCGTTTCCTACGTTTCGATTAGAGCTATGGTTGAACGTGTAGGTGTGAAATACATTTACGATTATAAGACGAAAGAGACTATTGTTACTAAAGGCAGCGACGTTATGCGGTTCAAGACAGACAGTAAGATTTATTCCGTAAATGGTAAAAATGTGACAATGAAAGGTCCAGCATATCAATTCAAAGGAACCTTTATGATTCCATTGACGTCCATTACTGGGGCGCTGGGCATTCCGTATACCGTGGATAATGTGCAAAAACGAGTCATTCTTTCGCTAAATTTGAAGCCTAAAGCTTCTTTTACAGTACCGGCTATAATTTATGCTGGTGATCCAGTGAATTTCCTGACTTCTAGCTCTTCACCGATTGGTTCAGCCATAGTTGAAGAGAAGTGGGAAGGGAAGCAGGATATCTATGATACACCTGGGCAATATGTAGTATCCTACTCTGTTAGGGATGCTAATGGACAATGGAGTGATCCTTACTCCACGACGATCACGATTCTAAAACCGAATACACCGCCGGTTGCAAATTTTACGACCGATAAGAATTCCTACAAAATGGGTGAGATGATCACTTATACGGATATGAGCACCGACCCAGACGGAGATACAATTAAAACAACGACCTGGACAAATAAAGCGGAAGCTTTCTTCACGCCTGGTCCTGCAACAGTTTCTATTCAAGTAGAAGATTCACATGGCGCAATCAGCACTTTTGAAAAAGTCATTAATATTACGGGTGAAGTCTTGTACAGTAAGGAAGATTTCTATAGATTGTTCGCTTCTCCGGGTAGTGTATTTGATATTGACGGATCAAATGTTACAAACTGGAAGAAGGTAGCTTATACGCTCACTTCTGAGCCTTATAATCTTATTCGCGCTAACAGTCCAGAAACCATAAATATGGAAGGGATTACTTATCGTGAAACATCGTTCGGTGGAACCCGCTTTTTGATTCACCACAAGAATAATATGAATACTAAAATGAAGGTATATGTGATAGCTAAGAACAACAATCTATCCCCTACGACGATCACAACAGAATATTTAGGAGTTGGAGGCCCACATCCCTTTCCGGAAGCTACGGGTAAACTCTCAGTGCAACGTTACTGGGAATCCATGCAAACGAAAAAAGATTACAAGACAACGGTCCTGCAACCTGGTGAAAGCGTCTCTATCCTGTCTGATCTGAATAATATTGCAATAAAACCGAGCGAAATCGTTTCACTCCAAGCGGACTTATATAGTGATTATCCTATTGAATACAATGTTATGATGATTGATGCGAATAAAGATCCGTTAACCACACTTCCTATGCTTCCAATACTGGATCGTGATGGTGTGCATAACCGAGGGACTTATGCTGATTCTACACGTATCATGACTGTTACGGATGAAGTAGGGAGAACACCTGCGAGACTTCTCATCGGTGATAATTCAAGTGATTTGAATTTGATGGGCACCGACCCTATGTCAGGAACTGGTGCATCCAATGCAGGCAACTTCGGAGTACTATACAAAATCAAATTTGAACATGTTGCTCCAAATTCATTAATTACCTTTAACCCGCGTGGTGGTAATTATATGGGACCTGTTATGGTGAATGGTCAAATTGTTCAAATGCCAAGTACCGGCAGTATTACAAATGCAAACTTGAATAGTGTGGTTTATCGTACAGGTGATGAAGGGGGCTCTGTTGAGATATTGTTCACTGCAGCATCTGGTAGTAATTTGCCGGTTAACTTCCTGATTACACCGCAACCACCGAAGAGATAGTTATGCAAAGTAATCATTAGGGGGACCAAAAGGCGAGATTCCATTCAGCTATGAATGAGAATTCGCCTTTTTGCTTGTCATTTCATGTGATCTTTTCGATACTCCCTTGCGGTCATGCCTAGATGCGTCTTGCAGTAGGTAGAGAAGTAGGCAGAGGAAGCGAAGCCGAAGATATCACTAATATCCTGAAGCGCCATATTTGTATGGATCAGGAAGTTCTTGATCGCATCCATTCTTTCTTTATGGATGAAGTTGAGGACAGTGCTCCCTGTTTCTTGTTTGAATAGCGTTGCGAGGTAATTCGGATGCAACTGCACGATTTCCGCAACTCGCTCTAGCGTAGGCTTCTCTTCAATGTGCTTTTTAATATAGGCGATGGTCTTATTAATGATGGGTCCATACGAATACGAACGATGGGTTGAGATGACACTAATAAAGCTATTTAGCATGAGGTATTCAATCTCAACGGTCTTCACGATCGAGTCGCTCTCATCAATTAAGTTGATGTAATGGTCACTGAGAATGAACGCGGACTCGGAATCGACTCCCGCCTCAATGATCGCACGCGTAAAAATGGTGCAGCTAGCGACTAGAGAATATTTCAACGACTGCAAAGGCTTCGGTGACAGGTTGGCTCGTTCCAGCAAGTTGATTTCATTCAATATTTTAACGGCACCTTCACGATCAATGCGTTGGATTGCATAGACGAGCTTCTTTTCGTGCTCATAGGAAGGGTGCATATAGTTTTGATAGCGATTCTTCGCCATATTGCGTTCGAGGACAGCAGTAATGTCTAGCATGGATAATCTCCTTTAGGCTACCTGTTTAAGGGAGGATTTTACAATATAATCCGTATTTATAAATCGAAACTAATGTTAAGAATTTATAATTAAGTGTTATATTATCGTGTAATATCAGTTTTGTAAAGGCTTTCAATTTTAGAAATACAAATAAAAATTATGAAATCTTCAGAAGAGGGGTATTGCAGATGAAGAAAAAAGTAGGGGCAGCATTATTATCTGTAGCTATGTTATCCACGTTAGTCGCTTGTGGAGCAAAAAGTGATGATGGGGCAAACAAGGCAAATAGCGCAGACACAACGTCTAAAGGAACTGGTAAAAAAGCGGTTATTACAATCATTCAGAATAAAGTAGAAATCCAAAGTGCACTAGAGGATGCAGTGAAAGAATTCAATAAAACTCAAGATAAATATGAAGTACAAGCATTAGGAGCAGCAGGTGACAACCTGATGACGGTGCTCCAGACACAATTCAGCTCCGCACCTGAAAAAGCACCAACCATTTTCACAACAGCATCTGGCTCAGAGTTTCAAAAATATCTTCCATATATGGCACCCTTGGATGATATGAAAGCGGCTAGCAAAATTGTTGAAGGACAAGATACAGCAGCGCGTAATGATGGTAAATTATATGGCTTGCCAGTTGCGCTTGAAGGCTTCGGACTTATCTATAATAAGGATATGTTCAAGGAAGCAGGCGTGAATGCGGATGATATTAAGACATGGGATGACCTTGTTGCAGCAAGCACGAAGCTAGAGCAAGTGAAAGGCGTGAAGAAGGCCATAGCGTATGCACAAGAGTCTTACTTCCGTTTCATGCATCCATTTAACTGGCCATTTGCATTAATGAAAGATACATCGGGTACGATTGCTAAGATTAATGCTGGCGAATTGAAGCTTCAAGATATTCCTGAATTGAAAGAGTACGTTGCTGATCTGGACAAGATCAAAGACCATACGAACTTGAGTAAAGATACGTATGATGAACAAGTTGCAGGCTTCGCGGCAGGACAATATGCGATGATTCACCAAGGAAACTGGGCACAAGGTCTCTTGAACGATTATGATGTGAAATTTGAATACGGTTTCTTGCCAGTACCTTTCGAAGGTAATCAAGGTATTGCGGTAGGTAACAGTAACTTCTTCCGCGTGAACAAGCATGCATCGGAAGATCAACAAGCGGGTGCGAAGGCGTTCTTGGATTGGTTGCTAACAGATCCAGCGGGTCAGCACTATGTAACGGATGAGTTTAACTTTATCCCTGTGTACTCCGGTTTTGATACTAGCAAAATGGATCCGTTATCCCAAGAAGTGAACCGTTATGCAAGTGAAAGCAAGACAGTGAAATGGGTATTCGATCAATTCCCAGCGGGAGCAGATCAAGAGTTTGCGAACCAAATGGAAAAATACTATGCAGGAAAATTAACGGGCGAGGGCTTGTTAGAAGCACTTCAGAATGTTTGGATGACTGCGGTTAAAAAATAATCGTATGGCTATGGAGGCTGCTTCTCGAATATTCGTTAAGCGGCCTCTTCCTGTTTTGTAGAAATGGATAAGAGGTGAAACCATTGAAGAAAAGTGTAAAGAGAAATTTAATAGCCGCAGCTTTTATTGTTCCATCATTATTCATCTTTATAAATGTAGTCATCATTCCATTCGTTATGGGGATTGTGTACTCTTTTACAGATTGGGATGGGTTTAAATTTGCAGGTTCTAACTTTGTAGGCTTCGATAATTATGTACGGGTGTTTCAAGATTCAGATTTTCTTACATCCTTCGGCCTGACATTTAAATATGCCGTATGCATGATTATTCTCGTTAACGTTATCGGACTTTCACTCGCGATGCTGGTGACTTCCAAAATTAAGTCGCGTAATCTTTTACGCTCAATATACTTCCTGCCGAACTTGATCGGTGGTCTGATCCTAGGTTTCATCTGGAAGTTCGTATTCACGAAATTCTTCGTACAGGTTGGAGAAGTAATGGGGAATAGCTCGATCTTCTTCAATTGGTTGGATGATCCGACGGCTTCCTTCTGGGCGCTGGTCTTCGTAGGAACATGGCAAATGGCCGGCTACGTCATGATCATCTACATCGCAGCTATTCAAGGTGTTTCGGATGAGGTGCTGGAGGCAGCTGATATGGATGGCGCAGGCGGATGGATGCGATTCCGCAAAATTATGTTCCCACTCATTATGCCAGCCTTCACGATCAGCTTGTTCTTGACGCTGTCGAACGCATTCAAACAATATGATACCAATATCTCACTAACGAACGGTGGTCCTTACGGTACAACCGAGCTTGTTGCAATGAATATCTTTAAAACCGCGTTTAGTATGAATCAATATGCGCTCGCGCAATCCAAGGCGATTATTTTCTTCCTCGTCATCTTAGTTGTGACGGTTACGCAGGTCGTTATCTCGAAGAAAAGGGAGGTTGAACAATAATGAAACGTCGCAATAAATCAACTTCAATATTGCTTGAAGTTATAGCTTGGGTTAGTGGACTTCTTATGCTGTTGCCTATGTATATTATGTTTGTGAATTCGTTCAAAGGACGTGCCGAGATATTCACCGATACGTTCGGCCTGCCGAAATCCTTTTCCTTCGAGTACTATGCTGCGGCAATGGACAAAATGAACTTTTTGTCAGCATTTAAAAACTCGCTCTTAGTGAGTGTCATTAGTATTGGGCTTATTATTATCTTCTCAGCGATGACATCTTGGATGCTTGTTCGCATGAAGAATAAATTGTCCAATGGCATTCTCCTCTTATTCGTAGGTACGATGCTCATCCCGTTTCAATCGGTGATGATTCCGCTAATGCAATATTTAAACAAATGGGATATCCCATCACTTAATTTCTCTATGATTAATACACATTATGGCCTAATTTTCATGTATATCGGATTTGGGCTAAGTATGTCGGTCTTCCTTTATCATGGTTTTATTAAAGGGGTACCGATTGCTCTTGAAGAAGCGGCGATGATAGAGGGCTGTAATACGTGGCAGACATTCTGGAAGGTTGTATTCCCAATGCTTACGCCAATTACGATGACTGTAGGAATCTTGAATCTATTGTGGATTTGGAATGACTATTTACTTCCATCCTTGACCTTAACAAGCCCAGCGCTTCGTACCATTCCATTGTCAACCTTCTTCTTCTTTGGAGAATTTACAATTCAGTGGAACCTTGCAATGGCAGGACTTGTCGTATCGATTATTCCGGTTATTATCTTTTATCTGTTCGCACAGAAATACATTATTAAAGGCGTTATGGCAGGTGCTGTGAAATAAAATTGGATGAGGGGGCCTTCATATGAAGTCGGGCTGGATTATTGAGAATCATAGGGATATGCAAGACCTCGGCGTTAGTGAGAGTATTTTTAATGTGGCTAATGGTTATGTAGGTGTTCGAGGTAATTTTGAAGAAGGTTACGAAGGTGACGAGCCAACGGTTCGTGGAACATATATAAATGCATTTTATGATATTACACCGATGCTATATGGGGAGAGCGCGTATGGCTTTCCCGATACACAACAGAAACTTGTGAATGTGATGGATGTACAGGATGTGACCATTCATATCGGGGAGGAGAAGTTCAGTCTTTTCACAGGAACGGTCGTATCTGGGCGGCGTTATCTCGATATGCGCGAAGGTAAGTACGTACGGCTCGTGCACTGGATATCACCACAAGGTAAAGAGGTCGAAATTTCATTCACACGCATGGCGTCATTGACAACACTCGAATTGTTCACGATAGATATTGAGGTAACTCGTATCAATTGTCAGGATGAAGTGACGATTACCTCTGGCGTGAATGGCGATGTGAGTAACTATACGAATGCGAAGGACCCTCGTGTTGCATCGGGTCATGCCAAGCTATTGGATATGAAGAATATCGAGGTGTTCGACGAGACCTCCTTACAAATCGTGCTTGAGACAAATACATCGAAGCTACAAGTGGCGGCAACAACAGTTCATCAGACAACGCCTGCGGTGAACGGTGAACTGATCAAGGGTGAGAAAAGTGTAATGGTGCGGTATGCGTTCCCAGCCGGTAAGGATATTGTTCAATTCACAAAATTCAACGTATTTACAGATACACGTCGACACGAAGATCCAGCTGCTCACGGACGTGAGTTGATGGCTTTGGTATTAACGCAAGGGATTCAAGCGGCTTACATGGCACAAGAAGTATATTTACAACATTTTTGGGAAATTGCAAATATCGAGATCCAAGGTGATGAGGTACTTGAGCAAGGTCTTCGATATAATGTATATCAGTTGCTGCAATCTGTGGGCAAAGATAAATACAGTAACATCGCAGCCAAAGGCTTAAGCGGTGAGGGCTACGAGGGACATTATTTCTGGGATACCGAAATCTATATCCTGCCGTTCTTCATCCTCTGTCAGCCAGAGCTGGCGAAGCAGTTGCTTCGTTACCGTTATACGATTCTAGGCGAAGCGAAGAAGCGTGCGCTAGAGCTAGGCCACAAGAAGGGGGCCGCTTACGCATGGCGTACCATTACAGGGGAAGAGTGCTCGGGGTACTTCCCAGCTGGTACGGCACAGTATCATATTAATGGTGATATTGCTTATACGTATATTCAATATTTTCTCGCGACAGGCGATAAAGATTTCATTGCGGAATTCGGTGCGGAAGTCGTATTTGAAACTGCAAGAACTTGGATGGAGCTAGGTCATTATCATGAAGGTCTATTCAAGATTGATGATGTAACAGGTCCGGATGAGTATACGGCCATCGTAAACAATAACTATTACACGAATGTACTTGCAAAATATAATCTAGAGTGGGCTGCATCGTGGTATAAACAGCTGGCAGAAACTCATCCTGCGGCATGGGAAGCTTTGCGTAGTCGCATTGGCTTAACAGCAGATGAGATTGCAGCATTTGAAGAAGCAGCTGCGAAGATGTATCTGCCTTTCGATGAGAATTTGAACATTCATGCACAAGATGATTCTTTCTTAGCGAAGAAGGTGTGGGATTTCGAGAACACACCGGAAGAAAAACACCCACTGCTGCTTCACTATCACCCGCTACACATCTATCGTCATCAGGTGTTGAAGCAGGCCGATACGGTGCTGGCGCATTTCTTGCTCGAGGATGGCATTTCAACCGATGTCTTGCGGAACTCCTACGATTATTACGAGAAGCTGACAACTCATGATTCGTCCTTATCCTGCGCGATCTATAGCATCATGGCTTCGAAGTTAGGTTACTCGGACAAGGCGTACGATTATTTCATTGAAACGGCACGAATGGATTTGGATAACACTCATGGCAACACGAAAGACGGATTGCATATGGCGAACATGGGTGGTACATGGATGTCGATCGTCTATGGCTTCTCGGGTGTAAGGATCAAGGATGATCATTTGGCATTGAACCCGACATTGCCGAAGCAATGGAAGGGATACACCTTCACGATGCGTTACCGTCAAGCGACGATTACCGTGGAAGTGAACCATTTGAAGACGCAATTAATCGTGGATGCACAAGAGCTGATTCATATCAAAGTAATGGAGAAGAGCTTCAAGATTCCAATGGGCAAGACAATCATCACGGTATAATTTATATCCTTTCAATTGAAATCCGAAGCGGCATGAGAAATTCCCCATGTCGCTTTATGTTTTCTTATATTAATTAATTTTAACCGCTAAATGAACAGCTGAACATCACTCTCCAAAGCATCTCTTAAATACGCCGCAGCATCGATAATCTCGACCTCTGGCAGCAGTTCTTCTGTTTTAAAGCCCATGATTTCGACGGAGAGCTTACAGGCATAGAACTTGATGTTTTTTTTACGAGCTCCTTTAAGAAAATGAATCAGCTTCGGCGCGCCTTGCTCCTCCATCATCTCCTCTAGCATCATCCGGCCCAGCCCGCTGAAATTCAAATGGGAGAGTGGCAGCTGCCCAGGGCCCTTTGGCGTAATGACATCCATCAGCTTCTCATAAATACTTTTATCCTCTAGCGTCATCTTCTCCGGATCACGCACCAGAAACAAACCCCAGAAAGAGAAAAACATCGTAACCTCTACATCAATATCTCTCGCGGCATTCGCTAGGATCAATCCCGCCATGGCTTTGTCGTATTCTCCGCTGAACATCAGAAGATTTATTTTTTTACTCACCTGCATAGTCCTCCCGTTACTTATATTGAATTATAAGAAAGTATAAGTTTCACGGTATACGTTATCCTTATAATTCTCGCATAAACGCTTAAACGTCCTTAAGAGGACGCCGAAGGCGTTTTAGCTTGGAATGTCATTAGTATGGTTATGGAGGGGAGAAGTATGCGAAGGGACCTTCCGAATTCACAAAAAAAAGCCCCCTTACGGGAGCTTCATCACCTTTATTTTGTTACCTAGCTTCTACTAATGTACTTCAGAATCTTTGGATTCTGGATCTAAGGTGCTGCGGATGTCATGGTAACGGGCGGAAAGCCAAATGCTTCCGGTAAATAATACGATGAGTCCAAGAACGATAGAAAATCGCCAGTCGCCTGCTTTGAAGTTCAGCTGAAGTACCGTTAGTACAAGCGAAACCTGGGTCCAGACCAGTGTTCTTTTGCGAAAAGCCGCAATATCTCCAGACATCTTTGGGATATTCCGAATGATCCAATAGGCAATAACTGCGAGAATAAGCGCAAATATAGCGGTTACGGCTAATTCAGAAGAGGATAGGACATGCATGGTCTCAGGCATCCTTTCGGCTTGCAAAAGTTAGGATTCAAAAAAGGTGAATTACTATTTCTTGAAAATACCTAGCGGAGCTCCGATCGGTAAGAAAGTGCGTCCGAAATGAGCGTTTAGCACAGAAGCGCCACATCCGTATAAGGATACGATACCAATTCCAAGTTCGGCACAAGCAGCAAGCTTATGAAAGAATTCTGGAGCGATACCAAAGGAATCGAAGGTTAGTCCAATAAAAAGGAAATCTATCAATACAAAAATGATAAGCAAAACTCTACTAGCCTCAACCGCGCCAATGGTCATAAAGATTGTAAAGATCAAGTAACCCAGAAATACAAATCCGAGCTGCTTAGGATCTACAGCCTCTGCAAGCGTTGGGCCGAATACGCCGAGCTTGATCAGCCAGCTGCTAGCCATGCCGAACCAAAAGAAAGCGTAGGCGCCAAAGGCGGTCATACCAAAGGTGTTGTTGTGCTTAGCATCTTGAATTGCGGCAAATAGTTGAGCAAATGCTCCGAGGAAGATAGCCCAAGGAATGACGTAGCTAAGTCCTGTTGTAAACTCAAGCTTCTGTGAAGAAGCAACCAATGTGACAATAGCCAGTCCGAATAGCCCGATGGCGCTAGGGTCTGCGGTGACGATTTTGACAGATTGGGTGTTAGGGGATTGCGCTGACATGACAGTAAAAGCCTCCATTATTATATATAGTTTTACGCTCTTAAAAACAGCACTCAAGGAGCGCTGTTCATAGGCTTGCCTATCATATCATATTGGTATGTGCTTGCCTATAAAACAGCGCTCATTTTTTGTTGTAAAAGGGTGGCCTTATGTCCAATAAGAGGTTATTTACATTTTTAGCTTCAACGAAGAAACCTTTTAGCCAAACAAACCGAGGTATTATGTCAAGATTAGACATTATATGCAGTGATAATCTTCACAATCTGTTGAAAATTGATGTATAATAGTCAGTGATAATTATTATCAAGTCATAATGAAAAGGCGGTAAGCTTGAAGTGAGCAAATGGACATTATTTACGAAGGCGACCCGGTTTTGGAGTTTTTCAGTTATGCTTATCCCGATTGTTTTAGGTACAGTTGGGGCATATGTATGGGAAAGGGCATTCCATCCGGTCTTATTTATTCTAACCTTAATAGGAGCGATTTCAGCGCATCTGTTTTCCAATATGGTGAATGATCTGTGGGATTATCGCAACGGAACAGATACAGAGGCGAAGAATTCCGCTGGTGAAATCAGCACAAACTCCGGGCTACTGACAGGTGGAATCCTCTCGGAGTCTTTTTATGCAAAGATGACCTGGAGTATGTTGGCGATTGCCCTCATCTGTGGTGGAGTCCTAAGTATATATAGCGGTTGGAATATCCTCTGGTTTGTACTTGTAGGTGCTTTAATCGCTTATTTCTATGTAGCCCCACCCCTGCGGTATGGCTATCGCGGTAAGGGATATAGTGAGATGGCTATCTTTATAGCTTTTGGGATCATGCCTGTGTTAGGTTCCTTTTTCGTACAAACCGGTCATTTTAGCATGAAGCCTGTCATCCTTTCATTGCCGGTTGGATTCTTGACTACATTGCTATTGTTTAATCATCATTTCTTACATTGGAAGGCGGACGAGCAGGCTGGAAAACTTACGCTTGTTGTAGTATGGGGTGAACAGAAGGCGCTTGTCTTCTCGCGTGTGCTTCTCTTCACCGGTTATGCTTCTGTGGTGATCTGTGTGCTGATGGGCGTACTTCCAGTTTATGCACTATTGGCTTTGGTTACGGCCTTCTGGCCAATTCGTATTTATCGTGGACTGAAGCCACATAATGCTTCACCAGCCTATATCCCGCTCATGGGTGCTTCACAAAAAGCCTCCGTTCGTTGCGGAGTAGTGATGGCAGCAACCTTACTAATTCAAGGATTATTCTGAAAATATAAGAATATATAGGTTTCACGCTATACATTATCCTTATATTTCTCGCATAAACGCTTACCGTCCATTAGGGACGCTGAAGGCGTTTTTGCTTGTACTAATAATTACCATACAGAAGGAGTGAGCTTTCATGGAAAAGAAGGACAAGGAACTGTTGAAGGAAGAACAAAATGTTAAAGGCAATCAAATGGTGCTTGGAGATTTCCACTCCATTTTAGAAGAAGGAAAGGTCTGGAAGACAGGTGGATTTACACTGCCTGATGGGTCCTTTTGGGCTTATCGTGAACCGGAAGCAGTAGTTATTGTTCGTAATGATACGCTGTATGTGCGCGCGAAATTGTCCCGCGAGAACCATCAAGTACAAATTCTAGACAATGCTAAGCATATGTATTACTCCGCGGAGCCAGTGGTAATTCCTGAGGCTGGAGAGATTAGCTTTGAGCTGCAAATTCGTAGCCGTACACAAGGAACAGCACCTGGAGATTTGTACGATGGTTATGTATCGCTGAACTTGCTTGATTTTACGACAGGTGCGGCGCTAGACTTTTTTGCGGGAAATGATAAATATGCTAGTGTATATGGTATTTTGCCGTTCCCGGGGGTACAAGTACCAGAGAGCAAAGGAACGAAATATTTCTGCATCTTTAAAGAAGATACGGATTTCAAACCACGTGAATTTAATACCTACCGCATAACGTACCACCGTGGCAACGATGAGGCTGTATTCTATTTGAATGGCAAAGAAGTGCGCCGTGAGAAAAATATTCCGATTAAATTCAACAACTTTACAGTCGCGCTTGGAATTATGACAGAGAAGGATCTGAGTCCTGAAGGCAGTGTGTCTGTGCATGGACAAACAGTTATTGCAGAATGGTCCCCAGTGAAGATTACAACGACTGAACAGTAATACCTTGCAGGCTCAATTGATAAATAAGGGTGTATAGTGTGAATATTAAAAGCTTTCTAAGATTTGTGGAGCTGCCGACAAAAGTAGCCAGTATGATCCCCTTTCTGATGGGAACGCTGTATGCCCTGTATCGGTTTGAGGATTTTTATGTGTTGCGTTTTGGTCTGATGTTCGTTTCCTTGCTTAGCTTTGATATGGCAACGACGGCGATTAACAACTATTACGATTTCAAAAAAGCTTCCAAAACTCACGGCTATGGCTATGAGACGCATAATGCGATTGTGCATTTTAAGCTAAAAGAGAGCACCGTCGTGGCGACGATTGTTATTTTGCTAGCTCTGGCTGCAGGGGGCGGGATTGCGCTTGTTACGCAGACGGGTTTACTGGTCTTTTTGCTGGGTGGGCTGTCGTTCTTGATAGGGATCCTTTATTCGTTCGGGCCGATCCCGATTTCGCGGATGCCGTTAGGTGAGTTGTTCTCGGGTTTGTTTATGGGCTTTGTCATTATTTTTATTTCTGCCTATATTCATACGGACGAGCATGTGGTATCGCTGTTGCTTCAGAACGGTTGGGTCAGCTTGAATATCAATATTGTGGAAGTGCTGTACCTGTTCTGGTTCTCTGTTCCTGCCATTCTAGGGATTGCAGGGATTATGCTCGCAAATAATATTTGTGATATTGATGAAGATGTGGAGAACCGCAGGTACACGCTTCCGGTCTACATTGGCCGACGTAATGCGCTTGTGCTGTTTAAATATCTATACTATGTCTCTTATCTGGATCTTGTAGTGCTGCTGATCTTGGGGATAAACCCTATTCTTGTCTTGGCGATTCTACTTACACTGATCCCATTGCACCGAAATATCGATTTGTTCAAACAGAAGCAGGAGAAGGCGAGTACCTTTATTCTTGCCGTCAAAAATTTCGTGTTGATGAATGCGGCCCGTATTGCTGTGCTTGGTGCGGCTGTGCTGTTAAACATGATAATGTAATTTTTCCACTGGATTAAAAAGCAGTATCTATCGGAGTCGAATCTCCTTTGGGTGCTGCTTTTTGCGCTCTGACTGTACTTTTCTATTAGTGATGAGTTTCATTCTATGATAAGGTGTCTTAAAGTATAGTAACTAATCCAAGGGAAGAGGTGTAGCCATTATGGTACAAAAACTTCGGTGGGGAATCATAGGCTGTGCGCAGATTGCGACCGGCTCAGTGATGCCAGCTATCATGAATTCAGATTCGGGAGTGATTACAGCGGTAGCGAGTCGTGGCTTGGAAAAAAGCAGCGCTGTAGCCGCAGAGTTCGGAATAGAGAAAGCATATGGCAGTTATGAAGAGTTACTTGCGGATAAAGAAATCGATGCGGTGTATGTTCCGCTCCCTAATCATCTTCATCGAGAATGGGTGATCCGTGCGGCAGAAGCAGGTAAGCATGTGTTATGTGAGAAACCGATCGCACTGAACAGTGCAGAGGCTGCAGAGATGGTGAAAGCATGCAACGATGCAGGCGTCCACTTAGCAGAAGCATACATGTATCGGCATCATCCACGGATTGCTGAACTCCAGGACATTATCGCTAGCGGTGAAATCGGAGAATTACGCTCGATTCGAGGTACATTTACTTACAATGATGCTACAGACACTTCAAATATTCGTTTTAAATCGGCTTGGGGTGGCGGCTCGCTTTATGATGTTGGCTGTTATCCTTTAAGTGCGGCACGACTGTTATTTGGGACGGAGCCGGAAGCTGTGACCGTGCATGCGAAGTTCTCCCCTGAGCATGATAATGTAGATATGATGGCTTCAGGGCTGGTAGAGTTTCCAAATGGTTTAAGTTTGATCTTTGATTGCGGAATGTGGGCATATAACCGCCAGCTCTTAGAGATTCTTGGGACCGAGGGACGAATTGAGGTGCCTATGCCTTTCAACGCTAGAGACGAGGATGCGGAATTCTTTGTGTACACTGGTGATGAGGTGAGACGGGTCGATGCCACAGGGGCTAATCCATACATACGGCAGGTGGATGATTTTGCAGCCGCTGTGTTCACAGGTAAGAGACTCATTGCACCGGAGGATCCGGTGCTAAGTATGCGGCTGGTTGAAACCTGCCTTGCTTCAGCTAAACAACGGCAAAGAATTAGCATGCTGTAATAGCTGAATCTAATATGAATCTACAAAAAAACCTCCGGCTTGCTGCTATAAGCAGCTGCCGGAGGTTTTTTTTGCTTGCATGTTCGGATCTTAAACTGTGCTCAAGAGTATATCATCTTCGTCATCATTGCTATTAAAGGCTTCGCGGTCAAATTCACCTTCTGAATTCGCGACCAACAACGCGGTTACAGCTGTTCCTGTTGCATTTACAGCAGTACGACCCATATCGATGAGCGCTTCTACACCTGCAACGATAGCGATTCCTTCAAGCGGCAGGCCAAGAGCGGTTAAGACTACCGTAGTGGAGATTACGGCTGGTCCAGGTACGCCAGCTACACCAATCGAAGAGATAATACTTACTAAGACCAGCGTAATGTAGTCAGTCCAGTTCAGATCAATACCGAATACTTGGGCGGTAAACACAGCCACAATCGCCGGCCAAATGCCACCGCACGCATTAAAGTTGACCGATGCTCCTAACGGCGCAATAAAGCTCGCGATCCGCGGGGAGACATGAAGGCGCTTTGTAATCACTTCAAGATTGACAGGAAGTGTTGCGTAGCTGCTTCTAGTCGTGAAGGCAACGGTAATGGTTGGATAGATTTTGCGGAAGAAACGGATTGGATTCACCTTCGCTACTAATAGAACCAACCCGCCAAAGATAAGAACAAAATGAATAATCATTGCGACATATGAGGTAATGATTACGCTGCCCAGTTCCTGCAACGTTTCCCAGCCATAACGTGCGGTAATTCCTGCAATCAGTGCGAAGACACCGTAAGGCGTCAAGCGAATAATGAATTTCACGACCTGATGCAGTATCAGTGTCAGGGATTCAATAAGATCACGTACAGGTTTCACGGCTTCCGGTTTCTTGGAGCCAATTTTGATTATAGCTACTGCTAGGAAGATAGCAAAAATGAGCAGAGGCACAACCTTACCCGTAGCTGCTTCATTCACAGGGTTAGATGGCACAAGATCCAGAATAACCTGTGAGAAGGTCGGAATTTCCCGGGCGGCGAAATCTGCAGGTACATCCTGTTGTATCCCTTGACCAGGATTGAACAGCAGCGCAACCGATAGGCCGATAATAGAAGCGATACCCGTCGTTCCGAGGAACCAGGCGAAGGTTTTGATCCCTATTTTGCGCAGATACTCCAGATTAGTTAAGGAAGAAATACTGTTTAATACGAGTATGAATACTAAAGGGATGACGAGCATGCGAATCAAGCTGACATAAATGCTGCCGAATGTACTGATAGCTTTGGTCTCTAAATCGAAGTATTGAAAGAATATTCCGGCAATAAGTCCGATGCCAAGTCCGATGAGTACCCGAGTACCAAATCCAATGCGTTTACGTGCCAGTAGAAACAAAATTGCAAAAACAAATATGGAAGCTACAAATCCATACCAGTTCGTTTCGATGGCGGATAACAAGTTGTTATCTATGTTCACTACCTATACCCCCTTAAACCTAGTTTTTTAATGTGATTAATCCTATTGAGATCAATCTATATAGAATTTATAGTAAAGTCAATGTAATAATATGTTAAAAATAATCAATCCCGATAAAAACCATGTGAAAAATAAAAATTGATTGACAAGGCGCATCGCCATGAATAATATGGAACTTAATTACAAGCCAATTGGAATCGACTGGACAGCCGGAGATTCAACGAAAGACGCGTGTTTTGCGTCTCGTTGAGTCTCTTTTTTTTATTTTAGAGAAAGGAGAATTTAGGGGTTAAAGGTACAACGATGAAGTTAAGAAGCATGGATCTACTGGACAGCCAGAGATTCAACAGGTACGTAATACGTGCCGTGTTGGGTCTTATTTTATTTGAAAAGGATGGTACACATTATGAAAAAACTTACGATATCTTTGGTTGCTGCAACTGTTGTCTTTTCCGCACTGACGTATGCCGCAGTATCCGCTAATAAAAAGACAGCAGAGGCAGCACCCATTGAAGCAAGCAGTAATACAGCAGTATCCGTTTCAGCAGCAGCGGCACCTGTAGCTACTTCTGCAGCCGAAGTCGTTGTTCAGGCAGAAGCCACTCCGGCTCCTGTTACAGTAACGGTTCAGCCGGAATCTTCAGCTCCAGCAGTGGAGACTGTCTCCGCAAAAGCGACTGCTGCCCCAGACGCAACCGTTGATTCTGCGGAGAAAACTGTTGCCTCAGCAGCTCCAGCGGTGGGTGAAACTCAGCCTAAGGTGACCGCAGCTCCAGCCGCGGAGACCGCTAAGGTAGCTACAACTACAACCACGGTAGCTGCGACTGTCAAAACGCAAACTCAAGCAGCTACACCGGTTCCAACGGCTGCGCCTACGGCAGCTCCCAAAGCAATCGTAACTGCCAAAGCAGCTCAACCGACATCTGCTCCTGTCGTATCTGCTCAGCCTAAGGCCACTGCGGCTCCTGTAGTAACAGCAACGGAAGCACCTTCGAAATCGAAATCCATTACTTTCTCCACAACTGAGGTGGTTAAAGCGACAGCCGCTCCGGTCGTTGAGTCTGCCCAACCGAAGACATCGTCTTCTGCACCTGCATCATCCACGGTCAGCGCACCAGCAGCTGCTCCAGCGGAAACGGTTCAGGCACCCGCACCGGCACCAGCCGCTGAGGAAGAGGTTTGTCCTTGATGAGCGGCAGGCTCATTCAGGATTCCTTTCAGCCCATACATCACATAAACCTATTTAAGGCGAGGTGCACATAATGATACGACCATTAACCTTTAAAAAAATTCTAACGCTGCTGTTGGCAGCCTCCCTGCTAATTCTGCCTACTCAGGCAGGAAGAGCTTATGCAAATCCGGATAACGCAGAGGCGCTAACTTCTTCTGGCTCAAGTAGTGGTGTAAGCCACTTTGATTATTTCAGTCATGTCTATGACCGTCTGAATGATCCTAATCATGTATTTAAAACGGCAACCTATGAGGATATCGTTCACCTTTTTGAGAGTGAGGGCACTTACGCTGTTCTGGTTGGCGGCGCTTGGAGCGAGAATACACAGGCCGATATCGGCTTTATCAATGAAGTAGCTAAAGAATATGGCATCTCTACGATTTATAACTTTGATACTAAGCTGGACGGTGACACGCTCCAGATTGCAGACAGCAATAATAAATTTGCTTACAAATACGTTGACCTGGTAAACAAATATTTAAAGAATTTGAATCTGTCCTCGAAGGATATTCCAGAACGCAATGTTAGCTATACCAATAAAAACGGGGATGTCGTAACTGCTAATAAGATCGAATCTCCATTTCTCTTGGTATACAACAAGGATCACAAGGATGCACAAGGAAATATCGCTCCTGTTGTATCCTATCTGGATAAAAGCTACTCGTGGAATGAGTTCCTGACGAACGGAACACTTGATGCTACGAAGGTTAATACGTATAAAGCATCAGTAAGAGAGGTACTTAGTGCCGCTTCTGGGTATAACACGATCGATGAATCTGCTTATATCAAGGCGGCGTTTAACAAGAACTACGAGGGCGAAAATGAGGGCAAACCTACGATCTTCAACGAATCGGACGGTACGCTCGTGTATGAACATGTGACCTATCATCAGCTGAAGCAAATTTTGGCGAGTGATGGCAACTATGTGATTTTGTTAGGTGGATCATGGTGCCCTAACACGCAAGCGGTTATCAAATATATTAATGAGTATGCCAAAAAGCATAACCTCGATAAGGTCTACTTCTTCGATACGAAGCTCGACTCTGGGGTGACGGTTGCTGAACCAAGCAATAACAGCGGCACCAAGGGCAATGCCAATCCGCACAATAATAATGAGCTTCAGATTAGAACAACCAATCACCCATATGCGAAGTTGTATGTTGATCTGGTCCGTACTTATCTGACTAATATCAAGACCGAGAACAATACAGCAGCCAAACCATCTGTGATTAGTTATGTGAATGAGCTTGGAGATACTGTGATTGGAGATAGACTTCAGGTTCCATATCTGTTCACGTACAACAAGGATAACAAAGGTGCAGACGGCACTAATGCACCTATTCTAGGGCATATTGAGCTTATGTACAGCTGGACGAACATCCAACCGGATTACGTGCAGGCGAATTACCCTGTCGGAGCCAGATACACTAACACTACCACAGCTCTGGATAAGCTATTCTCTAAACTGGAAGCTGTACCGACTGGACTTACGGGTGTAGCACCAACCGCAGCAGACAGTAAGGATGGGCAAATCTTGGGCACAAGTTCAGCCTTGGAATATAAGCTGGCTGGAGATACGGCATATACGCCAATATCAGGATCAGCGATTACAGGGCTTGCGCCTGGTATTTATAAGGTAAGATATGCGGCTACATCAGGATATCAAGGTCCAACGAATGCAGCGGGACCAACGATCATTTCTTATAATGCTGGAGAAGACGTAAGTGTGGAGGTGCCTGCTTATATCCATCAACAAGCAGCTCCAACAGGTCTATTAGGGGTAGCTCCTACTTCTGAAGCTAACGATGATGGGCAAATTACGGGCTCAGCTGAAGGGCAGGAGTATAAGGGTGTTGGAGAAGCTGATTATAAGCCTGTAACAGGCGTAGCCATCACAGGTCTTACTCCGGGCTTTTATAATGTGAGATTTGCGGCAAAAGAAGGATACAGCGTAGGTAAAGATGCTACTGTTGAAGTTCCGGCCTATGGCGAGCAAGCAGCTCCTGTAGGGCTAGTGGGGGTGGCACCGACTACTGCAGCCAATAATGATGGCAAAATCACAGGGACTACGAAAGCGTTGGAGTATAAGCTATCAACAGTTACCGATTATGTCTACGCAACAGATGTAGAGATCGTTGGACTGGTACCGGGGACGTATCAGGTAAGATACGCAGCCAAAGAAGGATTTAATGCAGGCAGAGCAGCAGATGTGATTGTTCCAGTATTCACTGCAGAGCAAGCAGCGCCATCCGGTTTACAGGGGGTAGCACCTACCTCTACTGCGAACAATGATGGGAAAATTACAGGAACCACAACAGCCTTAGAATATAAGCTGTCCAGTGTGACTAATTATGTGTATGCACCAGATAAAGAGATTACAGGTCTAATACCAGGTACGTATCAAGTTCGATACGCAGCGAAAGAAGGTTATAAGGCGAGTCCAGTAACTAATATTATTGTCCCTGCTTATGTATCTATTTCAGACCCAGGAACAAGCGGGCCTGGCGGCAGCAATCCTGCGCCGAGCACGACCACACCAACACCAACAGCAAGCCCTCAACTGGTTGCTACAACAACAACCGGTAACACTGTGAATTTATCATCAACAGCAGCAACCAAAACGGATAAAACCACAGGAGTAACCACAGCAACAATCACGAAGGAAGCGGCTACCGAGCTTGTGAATCTTGCTAAAAAGGCAGAAGCGGATGGGAAGAAAGCCGTACTTGAAATTAAAGTAGCAGCTACTTCTGAAACCCAAACAGCCGAGCTTACGCTACCGAGAAGCATAATCAACGAGTTGGTCTCTGGTACAAAGGCCGAGATTACCATTCATTATGAGAATGTAGGTACGATTACGCTTGATGCCAAATCTTTGGCAAGTATTAGCGCAGCCTCGGATGCAGGGGACATTGTCATAACCATCGCTAAGGTTTCGTTAACGGCGGAAGGTAAGGCCGTTCTCGGGGATAGACCGGTTTATGATTTGTCGGTAAAAGCAGGTCAGAGTACCCTTTCCACCTTTGGTGGGGGCAGTGTCCATATCAGTGTGCCATATACACTGCAAGCAGGAGAACAGAAAGATGCGGTCATCGTATACCATATCAATACCAACGGAAGCTTGGAGAATGTACGCGGCAATTATAACGCTGCCAAGGGAACCGTAGATTTTGTTACCACACATTTCTCCCAATATATTATTGGATATAACAAGGTGAGCTTTGCGGATGTTTCAGAGACATCGTGGTATAGCAGTGCAGTAGGTTATCTTGCGGCACGCAGTATCACATCCGGTACGGATGCAGAGCATTACAGTCCGAATGCTGCAATAACTAGAGGGCAATTCATAGTCTTGCTCTTGAATGCTTATGGCATCACACCCGACGCTACCGCAACTGATAATTTTGCGGATGCGGGCAATACGTATTACACGAACTATCTCGCGACTGCTAAGCGCCTTGGGGTAGCCACGGGTTCTGGAGATAATCAATTCCAGCCAGAGGTTCAGATCACTAGACAGGAGCTATTTACACTCTTGTATCGCTCACTTGTAGCGCTAGGTGAACTGCCATCCGAGAAGAAGGCTGTAGCTCTTTCTGATTTTGGTGATGCAGGGGATATTGCTGGCTATGCACAGGAAGCCCTTCAGGCGCTGGTGGAAAGAGGTGTAGTAACCGGAGCGAATAGCAAGCTGAGTCCTAAAGAAGTTACTACAAGAGCGCAAGCGGCACAGGTCATTTATAATTTATTATCGAAATGATTGGCGGTAGCTGAATATAACAGTAGAACCCCCCTGCTTTTTTACAGGGGGGTTCTACTGTTAAAACTTAATGCAGATTTTTCCGAAGTGTGTACCCTTAGCCAAGTATTGCAATGCTTCAACAGATTGTTCAAATGGAAATACAGCGTCAATGATAGGGCGAAGTCCATTTTGTTCAACCGCACGGTTCATCGTCTCAAACATGTCACGGCTTCCGACATTGATGGCTTGAAGGCGTGCTTTTCTCAGAATTGCAGGGATGATTTCAAAGCCCTCGACTTGGAAGCCCGACAGACCGCCTACCAGACTGATCCTTCCACCCACCCGCAGCGCCACGATTGACTTATTTAATGTGGATGATCCACCGAGATCAACAATATGGTCTGCCCCGCGTCCCCCTGTCAGCTCAAGAACAGCCTTATCCCATTCAGGAGTCTTTAAATAATTGATACCAAAATCCGCTCCCAATCCCTTTGCACGCTTAAGCTTCTCATCGCTGCTTGATGTGATGATCACCTGTGCACCGTGAAGCTTGGCAAATTGAAGCGCGAATAGTGAAACTCCACCCGTTCCTTGTATCACTACAGTCTCTCCAGCCTTCACCTTTCCTTCTTCAACAATAGCATGCCAGGCTGTAACACCAGCACAAGGAAGTGTTGCCGCTTCTTCATCAGTTAATAGATCTGGAACACGAACCAATCCCTCCTCGGGAAGCACAACATATTCTGCAAGCAACCCATCAAGCGGACTTCCAAGTGAGCTCACCCAATTTTCTTGTGTAGGTTCTCCCGAAACCCAACTTTGAGTAAAAATACCGCTTACCCGGTCACCAATCTTAAATCTGGACGTATGCTCACCTAAGGCGACAACTTCACCAACACCGTCCGATACTGGAATTAATGGAGCGTTCAAAATCGGGTTATAAAAACCATCAATGACACCTAAATCTCTAGCGTTAAGGGAAACTGCCCGCATTTTTATACGAACTTCACCAGAACCAGGATTAGGAATTGGACGTTCGGCTACCTTCAGTTGATCGAGGCCAAATTCACTTTGGATTTCGTATACTTTCATGAGCAATCTCTCCTTCTTGAAGTGCATAGACATACAATAATCCATAAATTACACTTAAGTAAGGAGGCACTTTATAGTGTCCAGGGAACCAAAAAGTGCATGGGAGGACTTTATATGAACAATCCATTTTCGACGAATGCCGTAGAGCCTGATATCTCGTTATCGATTTGTGGGTACAGTAAGGTCCTTGATATTATCTCTAATAAATGGACAGCTTTGGTCATCTATGCCATGGAAGATGGAATCATTCGTTACAGTGATATCAGAAGACGAATCGAAGGCATCTCTAAAAAAATGCTAACTCAAACTTTGCGGCAACTGGAACGAGATGGGTTGGTAAAGCGTGAGATTACACCTTCAGTTCCACCCATCGTAGAGTATTCTCTAACACCCCTAGGGGTATCTTTACTTGAGCCTATGAGAGCGTTAAATCGGTGGACGAGTCAAAATTATGTATGGGTTGAAAAGGCCAGAGCTTCATATGATCAAGTGGATCAAACAGAATAATTTGTGTGGGATAGATCTCTACACTCTAAGGGGGAACCAATGGTTCTCCCTTTTGTGCTGAACAGGGCATTAGCATTCATAGATATAAGATTAGTGAGTTAAATTATGGAGCGGGATTCAGTTGAATGATACAATTATTGTAATTTTATGAAATAGTAATTTTTAACATCGTCAATTAGTCGCTAGAGAGGGGATTAGGATATGGGCCTTGCTGATGATCCAGTCATTGCGATTTCTGGTTTATGGATGAACTACACGGACCGAATGGTGCTAAAGGGCATTGACCTTAAGGTATACAGAGGACAAATTATTGGCTATATCGGCCCTAACGGGGCAGGAAAGAGTACAACTGTTAAGATTATGCTCGGTCTGGTAGAAGGCTACAACGGCAAAGTAGAGATTTTCGGTAGGGATATTGCTGATGGAGATGTTTCTTACAAAAAAAGAATAGGTTATGTGCCGGAGGTAGCCGAATTATATGATAGCCTCACCGCTAGGGAATATCTAACTTTTGTAGGTGAGCTGTATGGCATGAAGCGTAGTGATGTGGATTCCAAAGCTGGAAAATTAATGGCCTTGCTAGGTCTTGAGAAAGCTTATGATTCGCGAATCGCAACCTTCTCCAAAGGGATGAAACAAAAGGTACTGCTGATCTCCAGCATGCTTCATGATCCCGATATTCTGTTCCTAGATGAACCGTTGAGCGGTCTGGATGCCAATAGCGTAATGGTGGTAAAGGAGATTTTTGCATCTTTGGCGGCACGGGGCAAGACCATTTTCTATTCTTCACACATCATGGATGTAGTTGAGAAGATCAGTAGCCGGATTGTTTTGATCGATGGTGGTGATATCGTGGCGGATGGGAGCTTTGCTGAGCTAAGAGAGAAAGGCCGCGAAGGGTCGCTTGAGGATATTTTTAATAAACTAACTGGATTTGATAAATACCGTGATATTGCTGGGGAATTTGTTGCGGTCATGCAAGAGGGATATTCTCATGACTGATTTCTATGTGCTGAAGCTTCTGGATAAGCTGCGAGGTGGGTTTAGCCGAATCGGAGTTGATTATGATGTGATGCGGAGTATTCTGCAGGTCAAACTGACGATGGACGGAAGAAGAACACCGACAGTGCTCGCTGGAATGCAGAAGAAGGAGGAGAAGAAAGAGGGCTCGCCGCTGCGGGTGCAATGGATTTATTTACTTTTTGGCGTCATGTTAATTCCTCTTATGATGTTAACGGGGAACTATATGCTGCAGATGAGTCTAGTGTTTGGTGTAGTGATGTTTATGATTACGACCACACTGATCTCTGATTTCTCTTCCGTGATGCTTGATCTTCGGGACAAAAACATACTGGCTTCAAAGCCAGTGAACCGCCGTACCTTGAACATGGCGAAGAGCATCCACATTCTCATTTATTTATTTTCAGTGACGCTGACCTTGACCGGACCTTCGCTGATTTTGTGCCTGTTCAAACAGGGAGTACTATTTTTTCTAATATATGCTGTTGAGATCATTCTGATGGACTGCTTTATCCTCGTCATTACGGCGCTGCTTTATTTATTGATTATGAAGTTTTTCGACGGGGAGAAGCTCAAAGATATTATTAATTATGTACAGATCATTTTGACTATAGGGATTACAGTAGGGTATCAGCTCGTTGTTAGACTGTTCGATATTGCTGAATTGAGCCTCTCTTTTAAGCCGGCATGGTGGCAGTATTTGATTTCTCCGATTTGGTTCGCGGCTCCATTTGAGATGTTGATTGGCGGGGCGAGAGATACACACTTCGTGGTGCTTTCAGTGCTAGCTTTAGTAATTCCGGTTCTGCTGATTGTGGCTTATATTAAGCTGATGCCTTTATTCGAAAAGAGCTTACAGAAGCTTTCAGAGCAAGGGAACGTTGGCAAAAGTAACGCCCAAATGGTGGACTGGTTGTCGAAAGTAACTTGTAAGAACCCGGTAGAGGGCATGTTTTTTCGTTTTAGCTGGTCAATGATGAAGAATGAGCGTGACTTCAAGTTAAAGGTATATCCGGCAATCGGTTATTCCATTGTCTTCCCGTTCATTTTTATATTTGGGATATTTTGGGATGGTAATGCATCGTCTATCAAGGATTCGAACACATACCTGATGATTTATTTCGGTGCGACGTTACTTCAGACGGTTGTTCTAATGCTAAGATACTCTGCGGGTTATAAAGGCTCTTGGATTTATAAGCTGATTCCTCTGCCAAACACCGCACCCATCTATCGTGGAATGCTTAAGGCAGCGATAGTTCGCCTGCTATTACCTTTATTCGCTATAGAAGCGATAGTGTATCTTTGGTTGTTTGGGCTGCGGATTGTGCCAGACTTGGTAGTCGTGCTGTTTGCAATGCTGATCTATGCGGTCATTTGTTTCCGTTCTTATCCTCCGGTACTACCTTTCTCAGAACGATATGAGGCAGCTAAACAGAAGGATTACACCGCAAACTCCTTTGGGTTGTTATTTTTGCTGATGGGGATGGCAGGTATTCATTATCTCTTCACTTTGTTTACGGGTGGAGTTTATATCTACCTGTTGGTTCTGGTAGTTTTGAATCTATGGATATGGCGAATTACCTTTCCAAAAAATGTATCATCAACAGGTCGTGGTTCAAGTTTTCCGGGTTGAGTGATTGTGTCAAGTATGGACATTTTTCGCGTAATAAAAAAGGGTATAAATTCCAGTATTTACTTAGACAATCTTCTGAATACAGAGTAGAATACATCTAAAGTTTCTTTTTATGGATAACCTATAATCTTTACGCACTCTTCCATATCTGATATTCGTGTACTGATTTTTTACTTGAGAAATACGCTGAGCGATTACGGGATTCAAAACCGGTGAAGAGGTTAACTAATGGATAAAATGGGAATCCACTTTAATGTTTGGATTGTTTTACTATCATTTGTGCTAGCGGCGACAGTTACTTATTCTGCACTAAATCTGATTTCGCAAGTTTCGCGTTCTACTGGCAAAATCCGACGTCTGTGGTTGATCTCGGGAGCTTGTGTGTTAGGCTGCGGTATATGGGCAATACATTATGTTGGGATAATGGCGAATCGCTTTCCGGCGGAGGTCAATTATTATCCAGGCAGATCTATAATATCACTATTAGTTGGTGTGTTATTCTGCTATTTGGCATTCCGGATCACATCTGTTCCTCAGTTAAAGATATGGAATTTAGTAGTAGGTGGTATTCTCTTGGGAAGCGGCTTTTCGGCTATGCATTATATCGGAATGTCTTCTATGAAGATTGCGACGAGGATTCATTATGATATATGGATTCAAGCCGTTGCTGTAATTCTGGTTTTGGTTTCGTCTTATATCGGATTATTGATGTTTCAAAAGTTTAAAGAATGCGCAGGGTTTCAGCGATGGAAGCTATACTCGGCGTTGTTTATCGGATTTTCAGTTACCGGATTGCATTACACAAGTGTAAAGGCTTGTCATTTTGAATATAACAACTTACCTGGAAGCAAACCTTTTTTTGTAGAGACTGATGTTATACTGTTAATGGCATTTTCGCTGGCAGCGCTACTTATGCTCGCAGTTTCTGCTGGCGCCGTATTTCTGGATCGCCATGTGCTTGAACGAATGGCTTATCAAGATCCGCTAACAGAGCTGCCGAATCGACATGGACTAGAACGCTATTTTAAAGATGAATTTTTTGAAAGCAGATCTGGTGCTGTTTTTATTGTAGATCTAGATCGCTTTAAGTCGATTAATGATACGCTGGGACATGATATAGGTGATATGTTACTACAGGAGGTCGCTGTTAGATTAATTCGTTCTGTAGGGGATAAAGGAAAGATCTTCCGTTTAGGCGGTGACGAATTCCTGATTGCTCTTCCAGATTGCACGCTGGAGGGTGCGCAGGAAGAAGCAGGGCATATTATGCATGAACTTAAGGAATTCTATCGTATTCAGGGCAATGAGCTATATGTTACTGCAAGTGTTGGAATCAGTATGACTCCTATGCATGGGACTGATCGCTCAGCGCTAATGAAGGCTGCGGATACGGCTCTTTATACCTCTAAGGATTCAGGTAAGAATAAATGCAGTGTGTTCGACCAGGAAGTAAATCGCCATCAGTTACGGCGGATGTCGCTAGAGAAGGATCTTCGAAAAGCTTTGGCTCGTTCTGAGTTTATGGTTGTGTATCAGCCGAAATGGGATTCATATATGAATGTTACGGTGGGTCTTGAAGCGCTGCTGCGCTGGAGACACCCAGAGCATGGGATCATTTCGCCAGCGGAATTCATTCCTATTGCAGAGGAGACTGGACTGATCGTTCCGATTACCTATTGGATGCTACATGATGTGTGTAGCCAGAACAGGTTCTGGCATAAGGAAGAGATAGCTAACGTACCGGTCTCTATTAATATGTCCGCACGGATGTTTGAGGATGGGAGTCTATACGATGTTGTAGCGGAAGCACTCACATGTGCAGAATTAGAGCCACACTTTCTCGAACTGGAGATTACAGAGTCCATTGCGATGCATAACATGAAAGAGACGGTTGCACAGCTGTCTAGACTTCGATTGCTTGGGGTAAGAGTATCGCTGGATGACTTTGGGACAGGCTTCTCCTCCCTTGGTAATTTGGATGAAATCCCAGTGAACACACTCAAGATTGACCAAGTATTTATTCGTAACAGCAAGATGCACTCCAAGAAAGCTATTATCAGCAATATTATTGCGATTGCGACTCATCTTAATATGGAAGTCGTGGCAGAAGGTGTGGAGACACCAGAGCAGATTGAATTGCTGAAATCACTGGGTTGTAGAGTCATGCAGGGTTATTATTACGGTCGGCCGATGCCTGTACATGAGCTGGGTGAGTGGTTTATAGCGAATACGGCAGCGTCGTGATCTCAATACATAGAAGAGGGGCTAGCGACCAAGCAGAATTTCTCTGCTTGGTCGCTAGCCCCTTTAAGTTTAAGAACTTACATGAATAAGAAGAATTATACTTTGAAACGTTCAATTAGAATCTGTAGCTTCTCAGCTAGCGAGGACAGGAAACCTGCAGCTGACTCCACTTCTTCCATGGCTGCAAGCTGCTCTTGTGAGGAGGCGGATAATGTTTCCGCACCGCTTGCTGTCTGATTAGCGACGTCTACAATATTCTGTAGAGTAGTAACGAGACCATCGGAGATGGAGGCTAGCTCGCGGACTGTTCCGGAAATCTGCTGACTTTGTGAAGCCATCCCAGAGACAGACATCTCAATCTCGGAGAAGGATTGACCTGCCGTTACGATTAATTCCCGGCCTTGATCCATCTCTTCTGTAGAGCGCTTCATGGTTTCTCCTGCTTGGTCCATCTGATTTACGATGATGCTTACGAGTTGTCCGATTTGAGCAGCAGATTGGGCGGATCGCTCGGCAAGCTTGCGTACGGATTGTGCAACTACCGCAAAGCCTCTTCCCTCTTCTCCGGCTCTTGCAGCTTCAATGGCTGCATTCAGCGACAGCAAATTGGTTTCTTCTGCGATGCTCGCAATCGTGCCCACAATATTCTCAATTTCCTTGGAGTAGCCACCCAAGGTCTCAATAATGACAGCTAAATCAGTGATGCTGTCACTGACGATGCTCATCTGTTGTGTAGTAGAGTCCATTGCTTCTCGACCTGTGCGAGCCTTTTCGGCGTTACTGGTAGCATTATTCATTGCATTATCAGCATTTCCTGCAATCTCTGTAATGAAGTGTGACAAGTCTTGTACAGATCTATATCCACCCTCCAAATTTTGCAATTGTGTATTAGCTCCATCGGCAAGTTCAATCGAAACGTTGACACTGTACTCACCAGCACGGTTAGTTTCCTGTGCACTGGCAGAGAGCTCTTCGGATGAAGACGCCACCTGCATGGAGGTTTCATTAACTTCGGTAATGAGCATGCGCAAGCTCTGCGTCATGCCGTTGAAATTTCGAGCTAGTGTACCAATCTCATCCTTGCTGTTGAATGAAATAGGATCATGAGTAAGATCACCCTGTGCAACAAGATTTACGCCTCTGGATAGCTTTGTTAGTGGACTTACCATTCGGCGGATTAAGAGATATGCTGCCACAATAGCAATAACTAGAATGGAAGTTCCGATAATAAAAGGCTGAACAATGATGTCTCGGGTCCGTTCTTGAATTAATGGGCCATCGAAGTTAATAGCCATTAGAGCAACTATAGGCTTGGACGGATCATGATCCTGATAGATGGGGCCGTAACCCGTCTTAAGTGAGGTACCTTCGTATGTATAAACCTTGGAGTAAGCGGAATGCTTAGATTTAGTGATCAATTGCTTCTCTTCATCTGAGAAATAAAAAGTGTCGCCTGCTTTATAACCTCTTGCTTTGAAGCTTGAATCTGCGGCGAGGATCTTTCCGTCTAGCGATAAAATGAACGCCTCTTTAAAAATAGCCTTATGTGCCACAATCCAACCGATCCGGTCTTCGACAGCCTCCAATTTGCTTTGATCTCCTGCAATTAACGCGGTAATATCTGATGGGTCAATCAGCCCGGTTGTAATATTGGCACATCCTACCAATTCGATACCTGCTGCTTCATCTACTTGCTTATACGCAGTACGGTATCCGAAGAACCCGATGGATGATCCAACAAGAAGTAACACGATGAACATCATCCAAGTTAATTTAGTTGCCAATTTCATTCTTTGCACCAACCTTGACAAAATATGTTTTCGGAGACAATCGCTCTCACTGCTACGATTATAGCGTATCGTTAAGCCTATGACCTTACATAGAATATAGTATTTTTGTGTCGGATATTGTAAAATGGTGGAAAAAATATGGAAATAAACGTGATTATGAAATCTTTAGTAGACAAAAGCATTGAATCCTGACCAGTTCTAGTGGTACGCTTGTGTTATTAAAAACGGATTGGGAGTTGAAACAAGGATGCCGCATCAATTAGATCCGTTAATAGAGCGTCTTGGATTATCCATGTGGAGAGTACAGCGTAAGATCATGTCTCAAAGGACTTTGCATAAAGAACTCGGACTTACCGTACCTCAGATGGGTCTGTTAAATATAGTAGCGAAAGAGAAAAAGTCGCGGGTGGTACAACTGGCGGAGTCTATGGAGGTCAAATCCAGTGCCATTACCGTGATGCTCGATCGCCTGGAAGCGCTGGGTTTTATTAAGCGTGAGACGGATGGATCGGACCGGAGAGCGGTTGTGGTGACGATCACCGAGCAAGGTCAGCAAATACTTGAAGAAGGACATTTCCGTTCAAAACAGCTGCTTGCTGAGCATTTATCTATACTGAAGCCGGATGAGCTGCAAAAGTTTGCGGAGTACTACCGTATGATCGAGGATCAGGAACGGTAAATCTCTAGCTTTAGCTTATAGATACAGAAAGAAGGCCACCTTCTCCGGAGAGAAGGTGGCCTTCTTTGAAATATAATAATGATAAGTTCTAAGGTTCAATTGGTTTGTCTGGCAGCTGCGTAATGTAACTATGGGAAAGCTGTAGAAGTCTCAATGCTCGGTTGTATTCATCCTCAGTAGCAGCCGGTGCTTTTCCATTATAAATAGGGTATTGGGTATTATCTTCAAAGCTGTTACCCGGAATAAGCAGTCCTGAGCTGGAAATGAAAGATCCAGAAGGTAAATAATATCTTTCTGGCAGCAAATTATAAGTCTGACTGAGTAGATCTTGACCGAAAACTAGGTTATTCTCTAATGAAATTCCAAGAAGACCAGCAGCAGTTGGCATAATATCCACTTCGCCACCGACTTGCTCTAAGGTCTGTGATGCTGTGCTGTCTCCTGCATGAATGAGCAGAGGAATGTTTAACATATCCGCATAGGAATATTCATGACCATAAATTTCAGTCATTAATTGCTTATCATCATGATCGAGAGAATAAATAGGCAGTCCCATATGGTCTCCATAAATCATGATCACGCTGTTATCCCATACGCCATTCGCTTTAAGCTCTTCTACGAAATGTCCGAAGGCATCATCCGCATAGTTCTGGGAACGGATATAGTCACCCACAAAAGTACCTTCGTAACGCTCTGGTAGCTTCATGCGGTATTTTTCCTCAGGAATTGTGAATGGATGATGCGCTGACATCGAAATGATCTGAGCGTAGAAGGGTTGACCCTCGTTGCTCATTTCTTTCAGTTTGTCAGCAGTTTTACTATAGAGCGTATCATCAGAAGCACCAAAGAAGAAAACATCATCTTCACCAAAGAATGAGCGATCATAATAATGATCGAAGCCCAGTGAGTCATACAGCTCACCACGGTTCCAGAACTCTACGACATTGGTGTGGAAGGTTGCGGTCTGATACCCATTGTCTTTAAGCAAGCGTGGCAGACTTGGGAGCACCTTATCCACATAGGACATCGTTGCCGCACCACGTGGAGGGATGTAGGCGGATGTGTTCACTACGAATTCTGCATCCGACGTATTCCCTTGACCTACCATTTGATAGAAATTAGGGAAGTAAAGACTATCCTTCATTACCTTGTTCAGGTTCGGTGTAATCTCTTGCCCGTCTAGCTCAAGACCCAGCAAGAAGTTCTGGAAGGATTCCAATTGAATGATAATAAGATTTTTGCCTTTAGCCGTGCCATGAAGTGGAGAACTAACCGCAGTATTAATCCCCTTCACATTGTTGATGGCATCTTGTGTAATGTCACTTGATTGCACAAGCTCTGGTTCTTCTTTTGCAAAGATCGTATAGGCTTCGTAGTTAAGAATACCCATCTCCTGAGCTTTCTTAATTTCGTTCATACTAGCCTTATTAGGCAAAATGTTAAACAAGCATAAACCAAGTGAGACTGCGAATAGAACACTATATTTTATTTTTCCGTTACGACGGTTGATATTCTCTTTTTTATAGACACGGCCTTTCTTATTAAAGAAGAAATAGCCTCCTAGGACAATTATATCTGTAAAGATTAATAGGTAGTAAGGATCCATAAGTGAGAATACGCTGTTGCTGACAGCTGTGACTTGATTCACCTGTTCTGCGGCATGGTAAGTTACAATGACACCATAATATTTAAAATACATAATGGCTGCGAAAAAGATGGCTGTTACTAATAAATTGACTGTCATGTAATATCCAAGCTTTCGTTTGGAGGCGAACCGCTCAATAATACAGAAGAGCGCCCAGGCAAAAGGGATTTCTGTCAGTAATGATTTCCAAGGCAGCACATCATCAAAAATGACTCCCCAAGCCAGAAATGCTTTTAGGATAAAAAGTATTGTGAAAAACACAAAAGGTTTAATGATCCAACGTTTAATATTAAAGGATGACACAGCTTCCCCCTCTTTCTACATGATAAAACGCCATTTCTCAAACAGGACGAAACAGCACCAAGACAAAATGACTCCATAGTAATAAAATTTATTATGCAGGGCTAGCAGAAGAAAGTCAAAAACCGAAAGCGTAAGTATAAGCTTTGTGGAGTGCGTAAAGTTAAACACGCATAGGTGAAAGATGATGTTTATGCTATCCCATGGGGTTATACAGTGATTAAAGGACCGAAATAGACATTGGGAACAAAAAGGATATATGGATAATTAAAGGAGGTGAGAAAAGTTGGATCATACTGTAACCCTATCCGTTAGAACTCTCGTCGAGTATGTTTTTCGCAGCGGTAGTATTGAGCCTGGATTTCATGGTACTTCCTCTATGGTTGAAGGAACACGAATTCATCAGAAAATCCAAAAGCAATATAAGGAAGGTGACCTCAAGGAGGTCTATCTGAAAACAGAGATCCCTTATGGTAGCATACTCTATATTGTAGATGGGCGCTGTGATGGACTGCTTGTTTCGGAGGATGGGAGCCTAATCGTCGAAGAAATCAAATCAACCTCCGGACTGCTGGATATGCTGGAAGAGGGACATGAGGTTCATTGGGCTCAGGCGCTGATGTACGCATATATGGTATCGCTGGAGCAGGAGCTTTCTTCTATTCAAGTAAAGCTTACCTATGTCCACCGGGCTACTGATGAGCAAAAAAGCTTGTACCGAACGTTGTCTTTAGATGAACTGATCTCATTTGCTAATGATACCGTAGCCAGATATGCTCCGTACGCTGAGATGATGGTTCGTCATGATGCTAAGAAAGAGCAGAGCCTTCGAGAGTTACAATTCCCGTTTCCTTCTTATCGAAAGGGACAACGGCATTTTGCCGGAGCGGTGTACAAATCCATTGTAGAAAAGGTCAGTCTGTTCGCTCAGGCGCCCACAGGCATCGGAAAAACAATGTCGACGCTGTTCCCGGTCCTTAAAGCAATGGGCGAAGGACAAGCTAAAGGATTGTTCTATTTAACGGCTAAGACGGTTACCCGTTTTGCCGCGCAGGAAGCAATCTCGTTACTGCTGACGCAGGGACTTCAGCTGCATGTCATCACACTTACTGCTAAAGAGAAGACCTGTTTTCATGATGAAGGGATTTGCGGTAAGGATTCCTGTCCCTATGCGGAAGGCTATTATGATCGGATTAATGATGCGGTAATGGATCTGTTAGAGTATGAGACACTGATGAGCAGAGACACCCTAGCACTGTATGCTCACAAACATAAAGTGTGCCCGTTTGAGTTCTCGCTGGATGCAGCCTATGCCTGTGATGCGGTGATCTGCGATTACAATTATATATATGATCCTCGGATCAGCCTGAAACGGCTAACAGAGGAGAGAAAGAGAGAAACGGTGCTTCTGGTAGATGAAGCACATAATCTGGTAGACCGGGGACGAGAGATGTTCTCTGCCTCTTTGCTGAAGGCCCCCTTTCTAGAAATCCAGCGTCAGTACAAGGAAGTAAACCGTAATTTGAGTACTGCAGCTAAATCGGTGAATGCTTTTTTCATCTCCCTTCGCAAAATTTGTAATGAAGAGGGGCAAGGGCAGTGGGCTTCGTTCCCGGAGGAGCTGCCAGCCTTGCTTGAGATATTTTCTTTGGAGGCAGAACAGGAACTTATTCACCCGAGTGCCAGCATTGTTCCTCAGAATGGAGAAGGAGAGAATGTTCTTCTGGATACCTATTTTGCAGTTCAAGGGATGCTTCGCACCTTTAAGACCTATGATGAACGCTACATAACCTATGCTGAGGTTCGGCGCGGCGATGTGTACTTGAAGTTATTTAATTTGGATCCATCGCATTTACTCCGACAAATGTCTAAGAGCTTTCGAAGTCAGATTCTGTTCTCTGCTACGCTTTCTCCATCATCGTATTATCGGGATATGATTGGTGCGGTGGAGGAAGATTACAGTTTAACGGTCTCATCTCCTTTTCAGAAGGAGCAGTGGGAGGTGACCGTGCTGCCTGTCTCCACACGTTATCATGACCGGGAAGCTTCTCTCATCCCGTTAACTCAGGCATTGAATCAAATGGTTTCAAAGAAGGGCAATTATCTGGTTTTTTTTCCTTCATATCTCTATTTACAAAACGTATATCAGGCCTTTACGGAGAATTACCCCGAAGTATGGACTTTGATGCAGGATACAGGCATGAGTGAGCAGGCTAGAGAAAATTTTTTAGCAGCATTTAGTCCAGATAATGACGAGACACTGTTAGGATTTGCTGTACTCGGAGGGATCTTTTCGGAAGGTGTAGATCTGCCAGGAGACCGTCTTAACGGGGTAATGGTTGTTGGTGTTGGCCTACCGCAGCTTGGTCTTGAGCGTAATTTACTGCGTCAGTATTTTAATGCCCGAGGTAAAAACGGCTTTGATTATGCTTATGTCTACCCGGGAATGTGCAAGGTATTGCAAGCTGGAGGCAGACTGATTCGAAGTGAAACAGATACAGGCATTATTGTGCTTGCGGATGATCGCTTTTTGCAGAGTCCTTATATGCATTTGCTTCCCGAAGAATGGAGAGATTATCTTATCCGCTCATAAGAGCGTATAATCTATGAAAAGGTATTCATAATCAATCGGCAGGAGGAAAAAGAATGACATTAAAAGTGGGTATTGTGGGTACGGGTTGGTTCTCTAAGGTACATGCTGATTTACTGGCAGAGATGGATGATGTCCGTTTGCAGGCGGTCTGCGGAAGCAGTAAGGCTAAAGGCGAAGATATGGCACGTCCATACGATGCTGCTGGATATGGTGATATTACGGAAATGCTGGATGCTGAGAAGCTCGATGCTGTTTATATTTGTGTGCCTCCACAATCTCATGGTGCGATCGAACGATCATTAATCAAGAGAGATATTCCCTTTTTTATAGAAAAACCGCTTAGTATGACTACTGAAATTCCCGCAAGCCTACTTCAGGATATCAAAGAACATAATTTGTTAACCTCGGTAGGATATCATTTCCGCTATCAGGAGAACATTAAACGTCTGAAAGAAACTTTGCGTGGTGACAAGGTCGGTATGATTATGGGGCAATGGATGGGCGGCATGCCAGGCGTAGCTTGGTGGCGTGATCAGAAGCAATCCGGAGGACAATTCACAGAGCAGACTACACATATCGTCGATTTAGTGCGCTATCTAGCGGGAGAAGTAAAGGAAGTCTACGGTATGTTCGGAAACCGGATTATGCATGAACAGCATGAAGGTGTGAGCGTTGCAGATGTAGGCACCGTATCCCTGAAACTTGAAAATGGAATTATTGCTAATATTTCAAATACATGCGTTTTACCTGATGAGGTGGGAAGTGTAGGTCTTAGCTTCTATAATGATCGGGGACTTTTGGACTGGAACCCGGATCGTCTCTTGGAAGTGCGAAGCGGCAATAGTACCGAATTTGAGAATACAGGAAACCCATATTTAGTAGAAAGTGAAGCCTTCATACATGCTGTACGGACGGGGGATCGCTCGCGCATTTTATGCGACTATGAGGATGGATACAAAACCCTAAAAGTCACCTGTGCAGCCTACGATTCAGCGCAAAGCGGATTGCCCGTTAAGTTCTAGGGTTTGATTCATAGAAAAAGGACATGCTACTTTAGATGTACTAAAGAGACATGCCCTTGGCCCAAGCTGGGTTAGCCTAGTGGAGGAATATCGCGAGCAAAGCTGGCGCCACACCTATAGATAACAGCGCGGACAGAATCATCGCAATACTGGAGATGGTTCCGGTCAGTGAACTAAGCTCGAAGGCTTTAGATGTTCCTGTACCATGTGCAGCGGTTCCCAGCGATACACCGCGCGCAATTTCATTCTCAATGCGGAAGATGCGAAGTACAGTAGGGCCCATCATTGTACCCAGTATCCCGGTAATAATGACGAAGACTGCCGTAATACTTGGTACACCGCCGATACTTTGCGAGATGCTCATAGCGATCGGTGTAGTTACCGAACGTGGGACCAGACTAGCTGCCAGATCGCCGCTAACATGCAGCCATTTGGCGAGCAGAATGGAAGAGATCACCGCAACTATCGTCCCTGACAGCACGCCTGCCGCAATTTCGGCGGCGTGCTTTTTGAGTACCTTGAAGTTCTTATGCAAAGGGATGGCAAAGGCCATGGTTGCTGGTTGCAGCAAATTCGTCAGCCATTTTCCTCCCGCATTGTATGAGTCATAAGTAATGCCTGTTATAAGCAGAAAGATGATCATAATCACTGGTGTGATGATTAATGGAGAGGTGTAGACTTTACCAGTAGAAGCATAGATACGTTTCGCGAGTAAATACACCGCGACCGTGAGAGCAAAGAATAACAGAGCGTTTAACATGATCCTTTCCGCTCCTTCGCTTTATAAATTCTACTGGTAAGTAATCCTGAACTAGCCATCACAACAAATGTGCCTAAGACGACAACGGCAAGAATGCGTAATCCATCCGTTTCCAGAATATTAGCGTATTTCATTACACCTATAGCAGATGGAATGAAGAACAGCAGGAGCTCGGCGAGTAGCCAAGAAGCACCAACTTCTACCCAATTCAGACGAATGACACCGAACTCAAGCAGGAGAAACAATATAATCATTCCGAGTATGCTTCCGGGAATAGGGATATGCAATAATGGGGTCACAGCATTGATAAGTAAAGAGAATAACATAAGTCCCGCTACCTGCAGCAAGCCTATAACAATCTTTTTCATAAGGCTTCGCTCCTTTCATGATAATGAAAGTTTACATCAATTGTTTTCATAGGTAAAATGAATAGATCGAATAAATGACATTCCTTTTGTCTATGGATTAGGGGGCGCATAAATGGATATCCGACAATTAGAATATTTCGTTCAAGCGGCACGAATGAAAAGCTTTACCAGAGCTGCTGAATCATTATATATAACACAGCCCACGATCAGTAAAATGATTCGGAATATGGAGGTCGAACTGGAGGCGGACTTGTTCTATCGTGAAGGGAAGAGTGTAAGGCTTACAGACGCAGGGGAAATTTTGTTCACCAAAGCGCAAAATATCGTGGAGTCTTTCGCTAGCCTGTCTTCCGAACTGGATAACTTACGAAATCTGGAGCAGGGCCACATCCGCATCGGCCTGCCTCCAATGGTAGGAGCGAGCTTTTTTCCATCGGTGATTGGTCAATTTCATAAACGTTATCCGCAGGTTACGATTCGTCTTCATGAGGATGGGGCCAAAAAAGTGGAGGAAGATGTAGAAACGGGACTGCTGGACATTGGAATGGTCGTATTGCCTGTAGATACAGCCAAACTTCATTGTTTTACCTTTGTTGAAGAGAAGCTGAATCTTATTTTGCCTATGGGACATCGGCTGGCCGAGGCAGAGCTTGTTCCGCTAAGTGAGCTGGCAGAAGAGGAGTTCGTGCTATTTCGAGAGGATTTCACGCTGCACGATCGGATTATTACGGAATGTGTAAAAGCTGGATTTCAGCCGAAGGTTATATATGAGAGTTCACAATGGGATTTAATCAGCAAGATGGTAGCCGCAGGAATGGGAATCGCATTATTGCCGGAAACCATTTGCCGTGACATGGATCGCTCACGATTGGTAGTCATTCCCTTGACAGAACCGGTAATTCCTTGGCAGATCGCTATGGCTTGGCGTAGAGACCGTTATTTATCATTCGCAGCACGTGAATGGATTTCTTTTGCAAAGGGACTATTGAGAGAACAGTATCCAAATGAGCTTCCCTATGAGCCTATAGAACATCCGAATAAATAGCTATTTTATTTTTTGTGGATGTTCTGCAAATTTTTCTTTTTTTTTGAAAATATGTTTTTTGGTATCATGGATTATGATAGGAAGAGATGTTGATAGAGAGAAGGAGAGAGTTGTGACACTATATCAAGGTTCTTCCGAGAAAGCTTATAGAAGAGACTACAGAGAAGATGAGCTGTTTGTGACTATAGAGAGCCTTAGATGCGAATTGCTGGAAGTCGCGGAGCAACGGAGTCTTAGTGACCATGCTGTCCTAGAGCTAAGCGAGCGATTGGACGGTTATATTTTGCTGGCACAACATAAGATGATGGAGAACTTGCGCAGTCGCAAGGCAAGTGCAACAGCTTGCTGCTGAAGCTCAAAAGCCGCTATTACAATAAATTAAACTCGATACATCCATAGAATTACACTATTACAAAGATCCAACCGATAAAGAGGAGAGAAATACGCTCCTCTTTTTGTCGTACAATCTATAAGTTGTACAATCCATAACTTTCACCTATAATGTCAATTAATAGGATCTTTTCAAGTCAAACTTTGGGGGTGCCGAGTGGAGGGAAAGTTAACAACTATACGCTCAGAAATTGAGAAAAATCTGTCCCGCTCCGGCCATAATCTCGCCTCATTTTCAAAAATATGTGGCCTGAATCGTGGAAGTCTCAGTGCAATTTTGCACGGGAATCCGCCGAAGCCTATGTCCCTGGGACAAATAGATGCAATCATTAAAGCTTTTGGATTTCCTGACGGTTGGTTGTATCCTTTATATATTGATGAATGCTTTAATGAGGAGAAGGTCTCACGCCGCAGGGTGGAGCCTTTTTTAATACGTTGCGCTGAACTAGGCAAGCAGCAATGTATTGATGAAACATTAAGCAAGTTATTGGAATATCCTAAATCGCTAGATATCGTTTATTCGATAGCTGAAAAATTGTTTAATAAAGGTAAAATAGATGAATCCATGTTTTTCTATAAAATTGTAGCAGAGAATGAGTCCGACAGTTACTCAGAGAGATTGGCTATCAGTCATTATCGTATTTTTAGAGCAATCTTATCAATTGTCGATTCAGATGAGAAGTTGCATGCAGTTATTACATTTGAACCTTTCAGGAATCGACTGCCAGAAAATATGCAGTTAGATGGTCTACTTACTCTAACGCAGTTGAGCTTTGATCTTCGTCGATGGATTAAAATGGAGTCGTTCGCTGATGAACTAAGAACGTTGGCCAATGCTGTTTATCGTGACCAATTACGAAAAAGTCAGGATAGAAGAAAGGAAGTTCTTCATACTGAACGTCCGCTTGTTGTTTATTATGGACATGGATATCTACTTAAAGCAATCTCACTTACCAAGCAGGGTAAATATGAGGAAGCTAAGAAGTATACTGCAGGCTATGCAGACCTTAGTTGGTTTGAAATGATTAACGAAGAAGGTCGTCAGGCTGTAGAGCAATTCCGGTTATTCGCAATTGGTAATGGATTCACGATAGAGATGTTGATGGGCAATGTGGATGTCTTGTCTAACTATACGGATTTTTTGGCAGATCACCCGGGCGAAATCTTGGCAGGACTTATTACCATTATGGATGCGGCTAATCGATATGGGTTCTCTGCTGATAATATACTTACACGATTCTCACGAGAAATGTTGAGATTTGAAGGGTTTCAGGAGCCGAATAACGTGGACCGTGTATTCCGTTTGTACTATCAAGTAGCGATCTATCAAATAAATAGGAAACGTTATGTTACAGGCGTGGATTATCTTGTGAAGTCTCTCGAGTTATCTATTAAGCAGAATAATGGAAAAGACTTTATTAATTGTATAACTTTATTTGAAATGAGTAGAGATTATGCTAATACTGCTCAACAGGAGAAATATAGAGAATTAGTAAAGGGGGTGAGAAAAAATGAAAAAATCACTATTGATGATGGTAAGCGTGTTAGCATTGTTTAGCTTCATCATTATCGGACCTGTAGGCTCTGGAAGCAATGGAGGCATTACAACGTACGAGCATGGAGCTTGGTTCTAAGAATACAGAAATCTATTCAGTATTCTTATAATACAGAGTAATACATATACGAAATTGGACTCCCTTGCCATTGTGCTGGGGAGTTTTCTTTTTCGTAATAATTGATACCGTATTCAAAATTTGACAAAGCGTTGCACCGAAAATATAATTAGGTAGCCTAAATAATACAGTGTTTAATAATTAGCTGACCTAACTAAATTAGAGGTGAAAGAAATTGGGATAAACGGAGGAAATACAGAAAATACTGAAAATTCAGTCGCACACGAGCTTTTTGCGGCGATGAAACGGCTGCATAAAGGCCAATGGCAAAAGGGTGTTGAAGGCCATAAGCCGAGTGAGATGACTTTAATGATATGCATTGAAAAATGGAATCATTCTGATGATGAGGGTCTAAAGATATCTGAAATCAGCCGACTACTCGGATTCACACCTCCAACTATTACGCAGTTGATTAATAGTCTTGAGGCGAAACAGATGGTGGAAAGACACGCAGATCCTTCGGACCGAAGAGTCGTACGCGTGAAATTGACGGAGAGTGGAAAAAAACTCACACGAAGAGCAGAGCAATACAGAGACGCAATGCTGGATGAGCTCGTACGTTACTTAGGTGAAAAAGAGACTAAGCAGCTCACAGAACTGTTGCTGAAAGTACATGCATTCGTTGAGGATAATCCACCACCTAATTGGGATAGGCTACAAATGAACGGAGATGAGAAGCTTGATTAAATTATTTAAACAACTGAAGCCATTTCGAGTAGCTATTGGTGCTGTATTAATTCTTGTGTTCTTGCAGTCCATGGGCGACTTATACCTCCCTACGCTGATGTCCGACATTGTCGACAAAGGTATTGTTCAGGGAGACCGTACTTATATTTGGAAAATAGGTAGCTTCATGCTTTTAGTAGCAGGGGGCGGGGCCTTATGTTCAGTCATTGCCAGCTATTTATCAGCAAAAGTGGCAGCAGGATTCGGTAAACTTACCCGTGCTCGTGTATTTAATCATGTAGAGAATTTTACACTGCATGAATTCGATAAGCTTGGTACCGCCTCTTTAATTACCCGTACAACGAATGATATTACGCAGGTACAGACTGTACTTACTATGATGCTGCGTATGATGATCGGTGCACCGATGATGATGATTGGTGGTATCATCATGGCGGTATCTGAAGATGCGAAATTATCATTGATCTTTGTAGTAGTTATTCCGGTACTCGTTGGCGCAATTTTCTTTATCGGGATGAAGGGATTACCACTGTTTAAAGCGATACAGATCAAGCTGGATAAATTAAATCTGGTTCTACGTGAACATTTGACGGGTATCCGTGTTATCCGTTCATTTAATCGGATTGATCATGAGAATAAACGCTTCTCCGAGGCTAACCGTGATCTGACAGACACGGCGATCAAAGTAAATAAAATCATGGCCGGTTTGATGCCGCTTATGATGATTGTTATGAACTTTTCCATGATCGCAATTCTTTACTTTGGTGGGATTCGAATTGGCGATGGCGATTTGCAAGTCGGCTCACTGATGGCATTTATTCAATATGCGATGCAAATCATGTTCTCCCTGATTATGGTGTCGATGATGTTCGTGCTGATTCCTCGTGCTTCAGCTTCAGCCTTGCGTATCAATGAAGTGCTTGATATGCGGCCGGAATTCACAGATCCATCAGAGAGTGAATTACAAACAACGGCTCAAGCAACTAAAAAAGACGGCCGTGATCATATGCGTGGTTTTGTTGAATTCGATAATGTCTCCTTTTCTTATCCTGGCGCGGAACAACCTGCACTTTCGAAAATTAGCTTCAGTGCTCGCCCAGGTGAAGTTACTGCGATTATCGGGGGTACTGGTTCAGGTAAATCTACGCTGCTTAGCTTGATTCCAAGGTTCTATGATGTTAACGAAGGTGCTGTACGTGTTAACGGAGTAGATGTGCGTGAGATGACTCAGGAAGAGCTACGGAGCAAAATTGGTTACATCCCTCAAAAAGCGGTATTGTTCTCAGGTACGATTAACGAAAACATTCGCTACGGTAAAGAGGATGCTACCGATGAAGAAATCATTCATGCAGCCAAGGTAGCTCAGGCCTACGATTTCGTGTCAGCAATGAAAGATGGATTTGATTCGGAAATTGCTCAAGGCGGTAGTAATGTCTCTGGTGGTCAGAAACAGCGGCTGTCCATTGCACGTGCGCTTGTGAGAAAACCTCAAGTTTATCTGTTCGACGACAGCTTCTCTGCACTTGATTTCAAAACAGATGCCAAGCTTCGTGCGGCACTCAAAGATGAAACCACGGAATCCACTGTTCTAATCGTAGCTCAACGGGTTAGTACCGTTATGGATGCCGACCGGATTATTGTTATTGATGAGGGTGAAATCGCCGGAATGGGCACTCACCGTGAACTGCTCGCGAGCAGTGATGTGTACCGCGAGATCGTATCCTCGCAGCTGTCAGAGGAGGAAATAGCATGAGCGAACAAAACAATAAACCTGCTGCTCCGCGCGCCCATAAAGGTCCTGGACCTGGTGGCGGCCCTGGCATGCGGATGCCTGCAGAAAAGGCTAAAGACTTCAAGGGTACACTTCGTCGTCTGATTAAGTATTTAAGACCTCGTATGGTTCAATTGATTATCGTTCTTGTAATGGCAATTGCCAGTACTGTATTCAGTATCTTCAGTCCTAAGGTTATGGGTAAAGCAACAACTAAACTATTCGAAGGTGCTTACGGTAAATTAATGGGTGTTGAGGGAGCTTCCATTGATTTTGGATATATTAATGATATCCTGATCATACTTGCGGGTCTGTATTTGCTTAGTGCTCTATTTAGCTATATTCAGCAGTACGTAATGGCTGGCGTAGCTCAGAAGGTCGTCTACGACATGCGTGAGCAGATCAACAGCAAGCTGGAACGTTTGCCTTTGAAATATTTTGATTCCCGTACCCACGGGGAAATTCTAAGCCGTGCTACGAATGATGTGGATAACATCAGTACTACACTGCAGCAGAGCTTAACTCAATTAATTACTTCTATTGTCACCATTATCGGTGTCATCGTAATGATGCTTACCATCAGCCCATGGCTGACTTTGATTACGATTGTTACATTGCCACTCAGCTTCGTTGTGATTATGGCTATCTCCAAGCGCTCGCAGACTTATTTTGTCGGACAGCAGAAGTCACTCGGTCAGTTGAATGGTCATGTAGAAGAAATGTATACAGGTCACCGGATTATTAAAGCATTTGGTCGTGAACCGCAGTCCCTTAAGGATTTCGATGAAATTAACGATAAGCTTTACGATTCTGGCTGGCGTGCCCAATTCATGTCGGGTATGATTATGCCGCTCATGATGTTTATCGGTAACTTGGGTTATGTAATGATTTGTGTAGTCGGCGGTATCTTTGTTACTAAAAAAATGATCGATGTCGGGGATATTCAAGCTTTTATTCAGTACTCCCGTCAGTTCACCCAGCCGATTGCACAAACGGCTAATATTGCGAATATTATTCAATCCACTATTGCTTCCGCAGAACGTGTATTTGAACTTCTGGATGAAGAAGAGGAAGTTAAGGAAGTTAATACTACACTTGCGAAGCTTGATGAAGGTACTCCGGAAGGTTCCGTTGAGTTCCGCCATGTGAAATTCGGATATAAAGAAGATGCGATTCTGATTGAGGACATGAATATTGAGGTTAGTCCAGGTCAGACCATAGCGATTGTTGGTCCTACTGGTGCTGGTAAAACCACTCTGATTAACCTGTTGATGCGCTTCTACGAGCTTAATGATGGGGAAATTATCATTGATGGCGTCAATATTACCAACATGAGACGGAGTGACCTGCGCAGCAAATTTGGTATGGTGCTTCAGGATACCTGGCTGTTCAATGGTACGATCCGCGATAACATTGCTTATGGACGTGAAGGTGCCTCAGAAGCTGATGTGGTACGTGCTGCCAAGGCTGCTCATGCCGATCACTTTATCCGCACACTTCCGCTTGGCTATGATACGGTGTTAAATGAAGAGGCTTCTAATATTTCTCAAGGACAGAAGCAGCTGATTACGATTGCGCGTGCGATTCTGGCCGATCCATCGATCCTCATTCTTGATGAAGCAACGAGCAGTGTCGATACACGGACAGAATTGTTGATTCAAAAAGCAATGAAAGCATTGATGCAAAACAGAACCAGCTTCGTAATTGCTCACCGTCTTTCGACGATTCGAGATGCCGACCTTATCCTTGTTATGAATCAAGGTAGTGTAATCGAGAAGGGCAACCATGAGGAACTGCTTGCACAAGGCGGATTCTATGCTGATCTTTACAACAGTCAGTTCTCCGAAGGAGATTTGGACGTAGGCTAAATTGAAGTGAAAGAAAAAGTATAGCAATCCATAAACCCCTCTTTTCACATGTTGCTGATTTTATATGTGAAGAGAGGGGTATTTTATATGTGATGAGGTGTTTTGATTTTTCAGAAAAATAAAAAAAGTTTGATTAAAAATTAAAGCATATATATGATAGAATTAAAAATGACCCGCGGCTCATTTTTAAGGCGGGAAGGTAAAAGAGAGGATGAAGGGAATGTCAGGCTACGGTAAATGGGTGGCAGGAAAAAAGACGAAGTGGGTTACTCTTCTCGTATGGATAGTACTGGTAGGTGCACTTACCCTGTTATGGCCTGCAGTGAATTCTCAGGTTGCTAACAATGCGCCTAACCTCCCAGATGATGCACAATCGGTACAGGCAGCAGCTATTGCAGAACAAGAATTCCCTAGTGGAAGTGGAGTGCCTGCGCTGCTCGTATGGCATAGGGAAGGCGGGCTTTCACAAGATGATTTAGTACATATCACTGCTGTGTACAAGAAGTTGGAGCAGCAACCGTTACCCCATCAGAATTTTGTTCCTCCATTAGGACAGCTGCCGCCACAGGCACTACAAGCCTCGTTATCTGAGGATCTTAGTACGCTGGTAACCCCAGTGCTTTTTGATAAAACGGCAGATAGTGATCAGCTCGGCGAAGCTGTGACAGAAATGAAGAAGATCATAAACACGGAGACGGGTGGAGACCCCTCCGCTGCTAAGGTAGATGACAAAGAGCTGAGTTTACGTGTTACGGGTCCGGTGGGTATCTCTATTGATGCTACTGGCCTGTTCCAGAACGCAGACGTTTCCTTGCTAATTGCTACGGTTATGCTTGTGCTGGTGTTTTTATTGGTGATTTATCGTTCGCCTATCTTGGCATTTATTCCGCTTATTGCTGTTGGATTCGCTTATGGTGTAACTAGCCCGATTCTTGGGAAAATGGCGCAAGAAGGCTGGATCACCGTAGACTCGCAGGCAGTTTCCATCATGACGGTCCTGTTGTTCGGTGCGGGTACGGACTATTGTTTGTTCCTGATTTCGCGATTCCGTCAGCTTCTGAAGATAGAGCAAAGCAAAAGTCGTGCTCTGCTTCGTTCCATTACCGATTCTTCAGGAGCTATCGCTATGAGTGGTTTCACCGTTGTGCTTGCACTGTTCGCGTTATTACTGGCCAAGTATGGAGCTTACCATCGGTTTGCCATCCCATTCAGCGTGTCGATTTTCATTATGGGGATTGCTAGCTTAACGCTTGTACCAGCACTGTTGGCGATCTTCGGACGGACCTCGTTCTTCCCATTCATTCCGCGCACGCCGCAAATGGAGGTTGAACGGGCTAAGGCTAAAGGAAAACCAGCTCCAGAACCCAAAGTCTCCCATAAAAAAGGGATTGGCGGATTTGTAGTTTCCAGGCCTTGGGCTATCGTAGGAGTGACTATCATCGGACTGGGGATTCTGGCTTCATTCTCTAGTGGAATCAAGTTTACGTATGATATCCTCTCTTCTTTTCCTAAAAATATGGAGTCCCGCGAAGGGTTCGACCTCATCGGTAAGCAGTTTTCTCCGGGAGAACTAGCACCCGCTAAACTGATTATTGATACTAAGGGGCAAGCGAGTGGAGAGGATCTTAAAGTCATTCTCGGAGGGCTCACGTATGTAGACACGGTTTCCGATCCGCAGCAGGGCGCTGTGAACAAGGATATTCTGGGTTATGATATCGAATTTAAGAACAATCCTTATTCACTTGAAGCGATGGGGCATATTCCAGCCCTTCTAGCAACAGCAGAGCAAGCGCTGATTGATGTAGGGGTAGAGAATCCTTCAGATCATGTGTGGGTAAGTGGTCAGACAGCGACGCAGTATGATACCAAAAAAATCGGAGATCGTGACACCGATCTGATTATTCCTGTTGTTATTGGATTGATCACGTTGCTGTTGTTGATATATCTGCGTTCGATAGTGGCGACTATTTATCTGGTCGGAACGGTCATTCTCTCCTTCTTCTCTGCACTTGGCTTAGGCTGGATTATCATTCACTATGTGATGGGGGCAGATGCCATTCAGGGAGCGATTCCGCTCTATTCCTTTGTATTCCTAGTGGCGCTTGGAGAAGATTACAACATCTTTATGATCTCGAATATTTGGAAAAAACGTAAGACCATGCCGCTTAAGCAGGCCATCGCGGAAGGCGTGAATGAGACCAGCTCGGTAATTACCTCTGCGGGCCTCATTCTGGCAGGTACTTTTGCTGTATTAGCTAGCTTACCGATTCAGGTGCTTGTGCAATTTGGTATCATCACCGCTCTAGGTATTCTACTTGATACCTTCGTAGTACGTCCGTTCCTTGTGCCCGCTATTACGACACTTTTTGGTCGATGGGCATTCTGGCCGGGGAAACATCAAGAGGTGGAGGAAGCTCTGCCTCGTGGTAGTGAGCAATAAGCGACACACTGTAAAATAAACAGGGATGTCTCAAAGCCATATTGGCTTAGGGCATCCCTGTTTTTATTGTCGTGGCGGTCGTACTTCTGTTAATTGTATGACCGGTCTATATCACATAGACGCAAGTTATGCGAATAGCTTGCGGGACTAGTTGTCCAATCTCTACACTTAATTGCTAGTGCCGGGTGTTCGGCTGATCATCAGCTTATATTTGTCGATCGAAGCACCAAGAATGGCTTCATTTCCACCAGCACCGCGGTGTGATTGACGGAAGGATTCACTGGATGTCCAGCCTTTAAATGCCTCCTCATTCTCCCACATGGTACAGATTTTTAATTCCTCAACACCTTCTTTGGCACTTCCTTGCCAAACCTCCATGCGGACGAATCCTGGCATATCCTGTACACTATTATTTCCTCCGAAACGTTGAGCGATGGCTTCACCATGACCTTCTTTAACTTTAATGGTATTTGTTACTACTAGCATATTAGGTAAACCTCCGTTCAGTAGTGTGATATCCATACATAAACATTAGGCTGAATAAATAATTGCACTTTATACACTTAAAAGTTCTGGTTCGTTAGAAACGAAGACGATAAGTGTATTCTCTGCAACTAAATTAGATGAATCTGGCGAATGGTCGAGAATTGCCTGCTTTTAGTTGCACAGAGTGCAATTAAAGTGTGAAGGATCCTCTAATTACGCTGAATAGATGTACAAAGTGCAACTATTGCTACTCGAACGCCTAGTAGTGACTAGAGCTCGATGTAACGGCCCTTAACTACAATTACTTATCGTAACTATAAGTACCAATCACAACTATAAGAAGAATATAAGCACCACAATATTATTATTACTAACAATTAAATAAGTACCTAAACCCCAGTTGCCTACTCTGGTGATGAAAGTGAAGTTTGATTGCAAAATGTGCAACAGAATAGCCAGGAACTAGTCTACAAAAGGTATTCTGTTGCACTCTGTACAATTGAATTAAGGTTAAATCGCCTAAAGTAGTGTTTTTCCCCAGTTTGATTGCACAAAGTGCAATCAAACCAAGTTTTAGCCGCCACCAGAGACATTCTATTGCACAAAGTGCAATCAGAGCATCGAGAGGAGTTAGAGCCTGAGGGATTATCGATCACAAATTGCAACAAAACAATCCAAGCTTCTTCCTCCTACATCCAGCCGCATTCTCCTGAACAAGTGCAATCAGAGCATGGCGTAGAACCAGCTGCTCGTTTTTATTGCGGATTGGTGGTCCAGAGTCCAGCTGTTTTTAGGAAGACACGATCCGGCAGCTTCAAGGCTGTTAAAGCCAATTCAGCTACATCCTCAGGCTGCATCATGCGGTCTTCGTCACCGATCTTAAGTCCAGCGTTTGAAGCTAATCCGGTGTTAACAGTGCTTGGAGTCAAGGCTACGACGCGGATGTTGTGCTTACGTACCTCTTGTGCGAGAGCTTCGGTCATGCCCATCAGTGCGAACTTGGATGCGCAGTAAGCCGAGCCTGTCGCGAAACCGCGTTCTCCAGCGGTAGAAGAGATATTGATGATATTTCCACCATTTTTCTCAATCATAGCTGGCAGTGCAGCGCGAGTTACATAATACGTACCGTAAAGATTGACTTGGATATGACTTTCCCAATCGGCAGGGTCCATTTCTACTAAAGTGCCGAATTTTGCAATTCCGGCATTGTTGATTAATGCGTCAAATGTTCCTAGCTCGTTTTGCAGGTAAGCAACCGCACGTTCAGCTTCTTCGCGTACAGCAATATCTGCTACGGCGACGCTGACTTTCACGTCGTATACTTCCATTAAGGCTGATTTTAACGCTTCGAGATCGCCTGAAGTTCTGGAGATCAGGCCCAAATTAGCACCTTCCTTAGCTAGTGCCATGGCTAAGGCTTTGCCGATCCCTTTGCCTGCACCAGTAATCACAACACTCTTTCCTCTCAAATCCATCTCTAACGTCACGCTCCTTTAAACATTTTTGAAGCTAATGCTTCGTTCATGTCCTATTATACCTGAATGCTATAGAGCATTCACAATCGCCGAAGGAAACGATTTGAAAATTTCCATATATAGCGATGTTATTTTCCATGAATCCATCATTTGTTTCCTCGAATGAAATGATTTATTCGTAAAGCTTCGTCAGCGGCACGGATGCGGGTCCCTCTAAGACTTCTCCATCATAGGAGAAACGGGAGCCGTGGCAAGGGCAATCCCAAGAACGGTCGCCGTCGTTCCATTCGCATTCACAGCCCATATGTGTACAGGTTCTGTCTACCAGATGAAGCGTCCCTTCCGGATCCTTATAAGCTCCCACACGTTTACCGTCATGGAAGACAACAGCCCCTTCGTCTGCCTTCAAATCACTTGTCTTTTTATGGACGATTTCTACTTTGCCCGCTACAAGCTCTTTTGCCACATTGGCATTTTGGACGAAGAAGCTTTTTAGGCTGGCGCCAGCTTTGAAGCGGGATGGATCGTATAGCTCTGTGTATGGATTATCCTTACGCTGAATCTGATCGGAGATAATTTGAGCGGATAAGGTACCGCTTGTCATGCCCCATTTTCCGAATCCGGTAGCGATATAAATCTCTTTATTCTCCGAAATCTTGCCGATGTAGGGGACCTTGTCCAGCGTAATTAAATCCTGTGCTGACCAGCGGTAAGGGATCGATTTGATGCCCAGCAAGTGGCCTGCGAACAGCTCCAGATTCTCATAATGACCTATCGTGCAAATGCCTTGGCCCGTCTTATGATTCTCACCCCCGACGATAACCAGATTCTGGCCTTCCCACTCCACTGCACGCAGAGAACGGGTTGGTTCGCTGGCGCTTAAATACATTCCACCCTCAAAATCCGTTTCAGGCTGGATCGCCAGACAGTAGGAACGTTCAGCATGCAGTCGCGAGAAATATAACGCACCTCCGTCGTAGAAGGGGAAATGAGAAGCTGACACAGCGTAACGGCAGGTGATACGGAAGTCATTCTTTTCCGTAAAAAGCGTAAGCGTATCGTTCTTCTCCACCTTGTCCGCCATCATCGTATGCTCATAGATCATGCCACCTTTTTCCACGATAACCTTCAATAAGGCCTTCAGATATTGCAGGGGGTGAAAGCGAGCTTGTCCTGGTAATTTAATCGCACCGCTCGCCATCAGAGGGATAGAGACGTTATCCAGCCATTCACCGGGCAGGCCTAATTGTTCATAGGCTTGATACTCTTCTTCCAACTGTTTAAGCGTTTTATGATCTTCAGCATCTGCGTATAAATAGGCCGCTTCACGTTTCATGCCACAAGACACTTCCAGTTCCTCAGCCGTATTTAAGATCCAATTCATAGCCTCATTGTTCGATTGATAATAGAGCCGCGCATTCTCCGCCCCAAAATGTTTCAGCAAATGATGATAGATTAATCCGTGCTGAGTGGAGATCTTGGCGCTTGTAAAACCCGTAGTACCGCTGAGGATTTCCCCTGCTTCCAAGAGTGCGACTTTGTATCCGGCTTTGCTTAAGAGATAGGCTGTTGTAATCCCTGTAATACCGCCGCCCACCACAGCGACATCTGTCGAAATATCTTCATTCAGCTTTGGAAAGGTCGGTAAATCTGTAGTGTCACGCCATATTGATTCTGGAAATTGCGGAAGACCTTGCGTTATTTTACGGTGTGGATCCATCTTATTATCCCTCCATCTGTACAATGCTCATTTCATTTATTACCACAGTCCCGTTAAAAGAAACTCTGTATTCATATGTGCAGTGCATGAATTCAGAGAAATAGTGCCAAAATAAGGTGGCATCCGGGAAGCGCAGGATAAATAGGAGGGATGATCCATGTCAGTTCAACAGGATAAGCACAATGTTTCTCTGGAATGGATCAAGGGTGAGTTGGACGGATTTGCCGATTTAATTGATAGAACGCTCGTTGCACCTTTTGGGCAGATCAACTTAATTTATATTAAAAGCGTTACAGATTCGCAGACGCTCAGTCGCCATGTGATTACGCCGTTCTATGAGATGGGGGATACTAACGCTTACCTTGATTACATTACGACGTATCCGGGCACGGAAGAGGAGACTACGAAGGAAATGGCGATCGATCTTTTGCTTAGTGGCTACGTTCTTCTTAGCATAAATGATGTGATTTGTTTTTTTGACGCGATGAGTACAGAGAGCAGTGGTGTTAGTGAAACGTCTGCAGAAAGCATTTCACAGGGACCTTCAGATGCACTAACGGAGGATATTGCGGTTAATCTGAACATGATTCGCCGTCGCTATCAATCCACTAATCTCAAAATGGAAACCATGATCATCGGTGATGTCTCCAAAACAAAAGTGGCCATCCTATACGACATCAGTCGTGTTGATCATAATGTATTAGCGGAATTAAGGGAGAAGATGAATACCCTAAAGGTTGATATTTTACAGGCTACGGGAGAACTTGAGAAGTTTATAAGCAGTGATAAATTGAGAATACTCCCTAAGTCTATTATTACTGAAAGACCTGATAGAGTTGTGTTTAATTTGTCTGAAGGAAAAGTAGCGATACTCCTGGATACAACGGGATATGCGATAGTGTTGCCCTCCATATTTAACGATTTTTTTACATCCATGGATGATAAGATCCAATTTCCTATTGTGGGCCGTTTCTTAAAGCTACTCCGAATTATCGGTGTGTGCATGACGTTATGGCTGCCTGCGATCTATGTAACACTTACCTCGTATAACCCAGAGATTATTCGTGTGCAGGTTGCACTACTCATTTCGGGTAGTCGCGCGACCGTGCCTTATCCATCTTTTGTGGAAGTGCTCTTAATGCTTATGATGATGGAATTTCTGACCGAGGCGAGTTTACGGCTGCCCAAAGCGATTGGTCCTACGGCCACGACGGTCGGAGGTCTAATCTTAGGTCAGGCAGCTACGGCGGCAGGGCTTGTAGGTAATATTATGATTATATTGGTCTCTGCCGTTGCGATATCCAATTTTCTGATTCCTCTGAATATGATGAGCTTGTCAATACGCGTGCTGAAGTACATTTTTCTTATAGCTGCCGCTGTTCTAGGAATGGTTGGTGTAGTGGTCTGTGTTGTGGGATTCGCGATGTATTTATGCAATCAGCGTAGCTTTGGACAACCTTATTTCAGATTGTTTTTTCTTGATAACCTTGGTAAGAAGAAGGGCGGGGAACATTGATGGCCAAAAGCCGTTATTTCTACTGTCTTTTTCTGATGAACAGCTTGATCAACATCATTAATTTTGTTCCTAGGGAACTAATAGACAGACGCTTTGACGGTGCTTTGTTCTCCATACTAATTGCAACGGTCCTTGGCACTTTGTTTGTCTATATATTTACTGTATTGATTGCTAAATTTCCTGGAAAGGGGTTTCCGGAAATATTTACCCCTCTTCTTCCTAAGCTGCTAGTCAAACCCTTACTAGTGTTTTTTGCGGGGTTATGGTGTGTGGCTGGGGGGGTTACCTTGCTTTCCTTTGTAGATATTACACTGCGATATGTCAGTCCGAATTCAAGCCCATATACTGTCGTGATCGGCTTTCTGATATTGGTCTGCATCTGCTGTCGCTTTGATTCACTATCACTTTTGTATGGTCTTGAAATCATTCTTTTCGTTACATTACCGTTAATTGTCTATGGCATCGTAAAGGCGTTGACCAATCCGGACTTCAATTGGGATTCTGTTCTGCAGATTACTACATACATCTGGCATAAGCCGGATTTGATGAGTCTTTCGGCAGCTACCTTTTCTTTTAGTGGTTATATTAATCTAGCCATATTTAATCGGGTATTTCATGGGCTAAAGCTAAAGCATGTTTGGATTTTAGGGGTGGAAGGACTTCTCGTACTTCTCGTAACCTTTTTGGTCCCTATCGGTTATTTCGGTACTGTTGCGATTGAGAGACATGTATATACGTGGTTCTCGACGGCAGACAGTATCCGGATAGAATCCTTTATTATTGAACGGATGTTGTTTATTTTTTATTTTGCCTACATGACTTTATCTCTGGTGAGTGTAATTGTTCATTGGCATGTAGGGTTAGGGTTATTCAAAGGTGCTATTTCATCTACGAAAAAAAAATCCCAGAAGGCAGAGCAGTGGAAAGAGTGGCTCATCCTGTGCTTGTTTAGCGGACTGGTCCTCTCCTTAATTTGGATGGATCAATATCAGCTCAACGTGTTGGGCATTTGGTTTCTACAGATCCGCTGGTTTGGTGAGATGTTCTTAATCGCTCTGCTGTTTTATTGTTATCGCAAAGTAAGGAGGCAGAGGTTGTGAGAAAAGCACTTAGTGCAATAGGAATTGTATTACTGCTACTCCTTGCCGGCTGTGACTTCAAAGAAATTGATTTACGGATATTCGTCCTTGCGATCGGTGTTGACCCTGGTGAAGAAGAAGGGGCTTTCAAGATCAGTTTGAAACTTGCTATCCCTCAGGGGGATGTTACCAAGATTGATGAGAAGATGCAGATATTAACCGAAGAGTCCCCAAGTATTTCAGAAGCGCTGCGTAGAATGAAATCCAGAGTGGAGAAGGAGCTTGATTATTCCCATTGTAAATCGATTATTTTGGGGGAAGGGATCGCACGCAGAGATATTCAGCATGTTATGGATTGGGCGGTGCGGCGCAGAGATGTCCAGCTTATTGTAAATTTTGCAGTCGGGCGTCCGGAGGCACTTCAAGTGCTGCAGGTACGACCCGAATCGGAGCGTATCCCATCGAATTCTCTTATTCTGGCGATGAGTGGTCAGGGAACGGAATCTCCATTTATTGCTAGTGTGTATTCCTTTCAGCTGATGAGAAATATTTATGAGAAGGGTATTGATCCGATTTTGCCGATTATCGAGGCCAAAGGGAAGAGCGAGTTCTTAATTGATAAAATCGCCCTACTGGATAGCGAGAAAATCAAGATGGTGCTTACACCGAACGAAACCCGGCTATACAATCTGCTGTCGCGCTCCAACTTACGGACCAATTTGCCAGCCCATATTGAGGGGGTCATGTATCAGTATTACACAGAGAGATCATCCTCGGACTACAAGATACTAAATACGAAGAGCGGAAAAGCTACTATTCGATACCATATTAAGATTAAAGGGATCCTCGAAGAGAGTAGCAGCCCGGATTTGGTGACACATAGCAAGTTGAAAAAAATTCAGGCAGCTGGCGAGAAAGAATTGGAAGATGATATCTTAGCATTACTGAAAAAAATTCATACGAGCGGTTTGGATCCTTTTGGGTGGGGGCTGCACTATGGAGCTAGACATTTTAATAATGATACCGAAATGGAAGTGTGGAAGGGGCTCTATGCCGGGCTCGATTTTCAGGTCAAAGCTGATGTTAACATCAAATATTCAGGATTGATTAAGTAACTGAGAAAGTAATGAGTGGATAAAAGTGGGATTGACGTTCTTACCTTCACGATTTATACTTGATCTAAAAACAAGTTAGAGGATGATAGCAATGAAAAGTCTAAATTTGACTTCCCAACGTCAAGCCGTTTACGATATCGTCCTTAATTCACATGACCATCCCACTGCTGCGGAAGTAATGAACCGGCTAGTAGAACAAGGTCATAGCTTAGCATACGGTACTGTATATAACTCTCTTCGTTATCTTTCAGATAAACAAATGATTCGTGAGCTTAAGCTTGGTGAGGCTGCCAGCAGATATGATGCCCGCATGGATGATCATCAGCATATCATTTGCGAGGTTTGCGGTGCGGTTGATGAGGTAATGAACCAAGTTCCACGAGACTGGATGAACACAGTGGCCAAGGATACAGGTTATACCATTGGTCATGCTCATGTGGTATTCGGAGGCGTCTGCCCGAACTGCAAGAATAAGAACGTGAACTAGGATGAAAGAACCGGAGCCTTTTGCTACGGTAATGATAAGAAATAGGCTTATTTGAGTAGATCGCTCTCTTTGAGGCGGTCTTTTTGTTGCGTTTATATGACAATTTTTAAGAATGATGAGAAAAATGAAGAAAGATAGGAGGAAAATCGGTTCCAAAGGAGGATATATAATTATATAGTAAGTCTGGTAAATAAGTCCTTCTTTAAGACTCGAAGAGAGAGAGTGTGATGACATCTATGAACAAAAAAGCAGGTATGAGTATCCGAGCCAAATTAATTCTGACATACCTATTAGTTCTACTGTTGCCCAGTATCATTATCGGTTGGCGAACCTATCAATCTGCTAGCCATGAAGTGGAAGATCAACTGGTGAACAATGCTACCGAAAGTGTTGAGGCAGTAGATGCAATCATCAACTCGAATATTCAATCGAAAATAGATGCTATTTCTTATTTTGCTGCTGAGTTCACCGCTGAGGGGACCAACAGTGAGGCAAATGGAGAGACGGTAGCTTCTATGAAGGACAGATTAAAGGAATATGCTGTGCTACATCCTGATGTGCTAGATATTTATGTTAGTACAAGCAGAGGGCGATCGATCCATGCTTCGGAAGCCAAGCTGCCCGAAGGCTATGATCCCAGGCAGGAAAGTGCCTATATTAATTCTCTGAAGCACGGGAAAGGTGTTGTGATTTCTCCGGCCTTTCAAACTGTGAATCAGGAAACGGCGATCGCGATATCAACGGTCCTGAAGAGCGGTGACGGGGTAATAACCCTGAATCTCAATCTATCTGCATTAGGAGAATTGACCGCGACCAAGGTGGGCAAGGAAGGATATATTATTATCCTGGATAACAGCAAGAAATATCTTGTTCATCCAACAGAGGCTATTGGACTGGAGTCATCCGATGACTTTATAAAGAAAATGTTCGAGGAAGATCAAGGTACTTTTGATTATGTCTACAAGGGTACGCACAAAAAGATGACGTTTATGGTAAATGAGCTTACGGGCTGGAGAATCGGAGGCACGATAAGCATAGATGAAGTGACTTCAGTAACGAGTGGAATCCGCAATACAGCGCTGCTTGTAATTGTAGCTTCCGTTCTGCTTGCATTGATCGTAATCTATTTTAATATTCAATCTATCTTGAAGCCTCTGATCCGTTTGCGGAAAGCAACTGCCGTGATAGCCAAAGGGGATCTGTCCGAAGACATGGGGGCTTTCCGCAAAGATGAAATTGGCATGCTAGCCGAGAACTTTCAATTAATGGTGCTCAGCCTGCGCGAGATGATCATAGGTGTGCAGGAGATGACGAGTAATGTCTCCTCTTCAGCCGAAGAGCTGACTGCCAGTGCGGAGCAGAATGCCCAAACGATCGAACAAATGACGATAGCGATTCAGGAGGTAGCGGCAGGGACGGAACGGCAGGTGATCGGTGTACGCAAAGGAATGGAAAGTACAGCGGCGACGACAAGCGAAGTGGATCATATTTCCGTATATATGGAGCAGGTGTCTGCGATGATGGACAAGACTTCACTCTCTGCTTCGGAAGGAAATGATTCCGTCATCAGCGTGGTGGATAAGATCAATGGTATCGATAGAACGGTGGGAGAGCTTGGCAGTGTAATCGACAAGCTGAACGAAAGAACCGGTCAAATTGAGGGCATTGTCGGCGTAATCACAGGGATTGCCCGTCAGACCAATCTGTTAGCTCTCAATGCTTCTATTGAGGCGGCCAGAGCTGGAGAGCATGGCCGTGGATTTGCCGTTGTCGCTGCTGAAGTGCGTAAGCTGGCAGAGGAATCAGAGAGATCAGCGCATTTGATTGCAGAGCAGATTACCGCCATTAATAGTGAGATGACGCTGGTGACTCATACGATGGAGGACACAAAGCAGCGCGTAACCGAAGGGATAGAGGCCGTGGATACTTCCGGACGTTCCTTCTCCCGTATCCGTAGAGCGGTCAAGAGTGCCGCAGAGAAGATTGAGGCAATGGGTGGGGCTGTACAGACCTTATTGGTGGAATCAGATCACATGGAGAAGGCTATAGGAGAGATTCGTGGCATCTCTGAAGAAGCGGCTGTGAATACAGAGACCATCGCGACGGCAGCGCAAGAGCAGCTCGCTTCTGTTGAAGAGATGGCGTCTTCGTCTACCGACCTTAGCCGTCTTGCGGAGGAACTGCAAAAGCTTGTGAGTAGCTTTAAAATACACTCTTCCTAGTAATAATATATATTTCATATAGGAAAACGATGCTTTTATCTTCCCTTTTGCAGCCCTTTGCAAGTATACTGATAAACAATAATGTTGGGTTAGGCAACGGAGAGAGGAGAGATAATAGTACATGGCAGAGCAACTGAAAGGGTTCACGGTCGCCTTGGCGGGCCCGCGCAAATCGGAAGAGATGGCCAAGTTGGTGCAAAATATGGGGGGGACGGCGTTATGTCGACCTGCTCAAGGTACTGTCTTTCTTGATGATGAGGCATTGGAGGAAGGATTGAATTCATGGATCAGCCATCCACCTTATTTGGTGATCCTTACCACAGGCATGGGACTGGATGCTCTCTTCCAAACGGCTGAACGCCTTAATATCGCTGAGCGTTTCTTAGAGGTCCTTTCTGGTTCTATTATTGCTGCACGGGGTTATAAGACAGTGAATGCTTTGAAAAAAAGAGGACTTACGCCGGAGGTTCGTGACGACGACGGAAGTACGATCGGATTGATTCGTGGGCTTCAATCTCTGGATTTGCAGGGCAAGGAGGTCGTACTGCAGCTGCACGGCGATCCAGCTCCTCGTATGCTCACATGGCTGCAGGAGGCTGGGGCGAATACCCGCCAAGTGCTGCCGTATCGTCATACTCTACCAGAACCGGGTGAGCTTGAAAGATTGCTTACAGAAATCATAGAAGGTAAGATTGATGCCGTGGCTTTTACAAGTGCGCCACAATTTCGTTTCCTCTCTCAATTTGCTCGGGAACAGGGCAAGCTGGAGGAGATGCTGAGGTCTTTCGAGGATAAAGTGCTTGCTGTTTCTGTAGGGCGTATTACCTCTGAGGCTCTAAAAGAAGAGGGCCTACAACGTATCATCATGCCTGAGCATGAACGGATGGGAAGCATGATTGTAGAGTTGGGCAAATATGTGGCGGCGAATCGCTAGACCACAGTGTGCGGAAGCTTTACAAGATTTACGTTACTATTCAGAAGCATTCCCGCCGGATTCAATGGGTGGGGATGCTTTTTTACCCGGAAGAGGATGCCTTAAGAGTAGTAAACCTGCCATCTGCATGGACATTCGCAGCAGTTTTCCTTAGAATATAGGCAACATGTGATGAATAATAACAATGAATAAGGAGGAGGATCCCCATGGACAAAAGAAAATGTCTGTTACTTGGTGATTATACCCATCCCCGTTTCCATCCACTTCAAGGAGTGGACCAACAAATTAGCGAGATCTTAAATGATTTATTAACCGTTCAGTGTTCAGAAAATAAAAAAATGATGCGCATTGAGCATTTAGGAAGTTATGACTTATGCATTGCCTACAACGAATTATGGAATGAAACTGTATCTCCTCAGCAAACCGCTGGCCTACTCAGCTATGTGAGCGGTGGTGGAGGACTGATTGTTCTTCATACAGGTGCTTCATTGACGAAGCGTAACGAACTAGCTCAGCTGATCGGTGGACGCTTTAATGGTCACACCGCTTACGAGCCAATGAATTTTAAGGTGCTAGAGCATGACATTACTGAGGGTGTTGAAGACTTCCAGCTGGATGAGGAGCCTTATCATTTCGAATTTGATCCGTTCACAGATCGGACTATTCTTCTTCAGTATGAATCGGAGGGGCAATGGCTTCCAGCTGCATGGTGCCACAGCTATGGTTTAGGACGAGTAGTGTTCCTTATGCCGGGGCATCATGAGCCATCCTTCCGCCATCCAGCACTACGTAAACTGATCTTGCAGGCAGCTACTTGGGCTGCGCGTATTCCGGTAAGTAACTAAGGGATATTGCGTTTTTTTGAAATACGCACACAGTGAGGTATACTTTAATCATCAACTCCGTTTGTAACGAAACGGAATCTTTGGGAGGAAGTACTATGAGTGATTTGTTTAAAAAAGCGATCTCTTTAGGAGTGGGCCTCACCATTGTTAGTAAGGAAAAAGTAGAAAAGGTTGTTGAGGAACTAGTGAAGCGTGGGGAGCTTGCTCCTTCGGAGTCTAAGGCCCTTGTTGACCGTCTGATTGAACGCGGTGAGGAAGAGCGAGGTATGCTCAAGTCTGTTGTACAAGAACAAGTACAACGCGTGTTGAAGGAAATGAAGGTTCCTGTACAAAGTGATATTGACGAGCTGGAAGGCCGAATTGCTGTGTTGGAGCGTCGATTGGCCGAGCTGGAGGGCATTTCCCATCTAGAAGGAACATCGGCGGAAACGCGTACGGACTAAATGGCAGTACGTATCAGACATGCCGGACGATACCGGTCCATTGCCATGGCGCTTATGCACCATGGTTTTGGCTATATGGTGGAGGAGCTGGGGCTCTATCATTTATTATCCCTTCCACGCCGTCTTGTAACGCAAGAAGCTCATACAAGCCTTACGCTCGGGGAGCGGATTCGGCTCGTATTGGAGGATTTGGGCCCAACCTTTATTAAGCTTGGACAACTCGCCAGTACACGTTCGGATCTGCTGCCTGATTCTATTATTCAAGAATTGGTAAAACTACAGGATAATGTGCCCCCGTTCCCTGTGGAGCGCGTGCGCACGATTGTGGAGCATGAACTCGATCAACGGATGGATGAAATCTTTAATTCCTTTGAGGATACTCCTCTTGCGGCTGCGTCGATCGGTCAAGTGCATAGAGCTGTTCTTCACAGTGGGCAGGTCGTGGCTGTTAAAGTTCAGCGCCCTGGCATACTGCGAACGATGAGTAGGGATTTGGAAATTCTCAAAGATCTGAGCGCCCTTGCTGAGAAGCAGCTAGGCTGGGCGAGGCAATATCAGTTGTCCCGTATGGTAGAGGAATTCTCGAAATCTCTGCTTGGTGAGCTGGATTACGGCCAAGAAGGACGCAATGCAGAGAAAATTGCTCAACAGATGGATTATGACGGAGTATACATCCCGGATATTTATTGGGACTATACGTCTGTACGAGTGCTGACGATGGAATATGTGGTAGGGATTACGCTAAGTCGTCGCGAGGAACTACTGAGTAGCGGCGTTAAGCTTAAGGTTATTGCTCAGCAGCTCGTGGAAATGATGCTAAGACAAATTTTCATTCATGGCTTTTTTCATGCAGATCCGCATCCAGGGAATGTTATGAGAATGGCTGATGGGAAGCTGGCTTTGATTGATTTTGGCATGATGGGGCGGCTGAACGAAGAGATGAAAGAGCAGCTGTCTGCGCTTGTCATCGCACTAATGCGCAAGAATACGGATGCGATGGTCCGGGCAATTTTGCGTCTCGGCGTCATCCCTGAGGATGCTGATCGAGCGGCATTGCATAATGATATGGATCGACTTCGCGAAGAGTATTATGATGTTCCGTTTAGTAAGATGAGCATAGGTAAAGCGCTAAATGATCTGTTTGGCATTGCTCGCAAGCATCGATTAGTCCTTCCCCCGGATCTAACGATGCTTGGTAAGACGATGCTGACGCTTGAGGGTGTCATTAGCAACTTGGATCCAACGATTAGCATTTTAGAGATGGCAGAGCCTTTTGGACGGGAACTTGTGAAGCAACGATTTAGTGGCCCCCGATTGCAGCGCAAGTTCCTTGGAGGCGTAGCCGATTTAACGGAGAGTCTTCTAGAGCTTCCTGGGCAGGCAAGGCAGCTATCCGCGCTAATTAGTAAGGGAAAGCTAAAGGTAGAGATTGCGGCACCTGAGCTGGAGCATTTGGAGCGAAAGCTGGATCGGGTTGGGAACCGCTTAGCGTTTAGTATTGTGATGCTTGCGTTCAGTATCATCATGGTTGGACTCATTATTGGAACTGCGATGCGCGGTCAGCCTTCAGTGTTATGGAATTTCCCTACAGTGGAGATTGGAGGCGTAGTAGCGCTTCTGATGTTCTTATGGTTGATCTTTGCGATTTTTAAATCGGGAAGGTTCTAACCTACAACTACAGGATAGAATAATTATTATTCTGCAGTTTCACACAAATGCCGTTCTATCAAGTACAATATAAAAGATAACTTTCTAAGCTTAACTTTACTTCTATTGTATAAAGTGGAATGGAACGCAAATGGAGTGCCGTCTAAACGTCCGGTGGATCGCTGCTGCCCAGAAACCGAACTTTGACCGCACTCTTTTAACGGGTCAAGGGATACATGGGACGGAAGAATGCCGGTGACGGGGTTCTTCCGCTTTTGTTTGAATATAGCTGAATCGGAAGCATACGCCCCCAAAAGGACAGTCAAGTAGGGGCTGCCTGAATAGGGCTTTGGAAGACGGAAGTTAAGTAAGAGATGTAATCAAATTTAACTGAGAAAATAGTGAGGTGGAGAATTTGCCGGGATTTAAAGAATTAGGTGTTTCAGAATTACTGTGTACATTGCTTCAAGGTCAAGGCATCGTTAAGCCTACACCAGTGCAACAGGAAGCAATACCGCCATTGGTGCAGGGTCTGGATGTAATTGCAAGAGCGAAGACAGGTACAGGGAAGACATTGGCTTTCTTGCTGCCAATTATGGACAAGATCCACACGGAGCGAGCTTATCCGCAGGCGCTAATTATGGCTCCAACACGTGAGTTGGCTTTGCAGATTACAGAAGAGGCACGTAAGCTGGCGCGTCATACGGATATTAAAATCTTGGCCGTTTATGGTGGTCAGGATGTTGAGAAGCAGCTGCGTAAGCTCGAAGGTGGCAGACATCTTATTATCGGTACACCGGGCAGACTGCTAGATCATATGCGCCGGGAGACGCTCGATCTTAGTGGCGTTAAGATGCTCGTTCTGGACGAAGCGGATCAAATGCTGCATATGGGATTCTTGGAGGATGTAGAGACCATTATTACGGCTGTTCCTTATCGCCGTCAAACGATGTTGTTCTCTGCGACGATGCCAGATCCGATTAAACGTCTCGCAGCTAATTACATGAAAGAGCCTCTGGATATCATTATTAAGAGTGGTTCTCCGATTCCGCTGGATAATATCAAACAGCAAGTCGTGGAAGTCTCGGATCGTAATAAAGAAGAGGCACTCAAAACATTGATTGAACGGGATCGTCCTTACTTGGCTATTATTTTCTGCCGGACCAAACGTCGGGTGTCCAAGCTGAACGAAGCACTCCAAGCAGCAGGTTATGATTGTGATGAGCTGCACGGTGATTTGTCTCAAGGTAAACGCGAAGGTGTAATGAAGAGATTCCGTGATGCGAAGCTGCAGCTTCTTGTAGCCACAGATGTAGCGGCTCGGGGGCTGGATGTCGAAGGTATCACTCATATCTTTAACTACGATATGCCACTTGATGTGGATAGCTATATTCACCGGATCGGCCGGACAGGCCGTGCCGGAGGCAAAGGGCTAGCAATTACGTTCACTTCTCCACGTGAGCAAGATGGACTAGACCTGATCGAGCATGGCATTTCGCAGCGTCTGGATCGCCGCCGTTACGACAAGGATGAATTCGGCGTTGGCGAATTCGTTGCAGTACAAGGCGGCGGACGCCACGGCGGTCGTCAAAGCGGCGGCGCTGAGGCAGCGCGCACGGGCCGCGGACCGAAGACCGGCGGCTCTGGCCGCGGCGGTGCTCCGCGCGGCGAAGGCGGAGCGCGGCAAGGTGGCCGCGGCCGCGGTAAGGAAGCAGGCGGCTGGGGCGCGCCTGCAGAAGGTCGCCGCGGTGGTCGTTCTGATGCGGCGGCTGGCAAGCGCGGCGGCAGCGGCTTTGATGCTGCCGCACCTAAGGGCGGCGGCAAGGCTGCCGGCGTAGTACGAGTAGGCGGCGGCTATGGCGCCTTCGCCTCCAGAGGCGATGCGCCAGCTAGCGGCAACGCAGCAACACCTAGCAGCGCCGGTTCGCGCGGTGCGAACCGGAAGGGCGGCCCAAGCACTGGCTACAGCGAGAACGTAGCCAGAGGTGCAGACGGCGGCGCTTACGTTGGCGGCACACCACGAGGCGGCTTAGGCAGCGGCTATGGTACAGGTCCGTCTAGAGGCGGCGGCAAAGGTGGTAAAGGTAGCAAAGGCGGCTATAGCGGTGCCAAGGGTGGCGCTGGTAAAGGCGGCCGCAACAGCGGAAATACGGGTTCCTCACGGGGTGGACGTGGTAGCTCCGGCGGCTTTAAAAGCGGCGGCAGAGGCACATCCAGATAATGTGAGTGGAATTTCATAACTAAAACTTGTTACCATAGAAGTTAGCGGACAAGCTAACTCCCTATGGTAACTTTATTTTGTAGGCACAATTATCCGAGCGATATTTGTCTAAAAAAGGATCTTAGTGTAACATTTTTGAAGGAAAGCTTGTCTAATAGATAAATAGAGTGTTTCGACTTCGAGGAGGAAGATCTTGCAGATGTCAAAAAAATTAAAAATAATAATCTTGTTAATTGTCGTTATTGCTGTTGGGTGGGGGATTGGGAAATATACGACGCCTTCTCCTTCTGCTTCAGATAGTAGCGGTTCCAATATAAATGTGCAGGATGATCTTCAAGCTGAGCCTGGTGAAGATGGAAATAGCACCGAAGAGGGCATAACAGACCCAGTGGTAGCTAACCCATCTAATACAACGGATCCCTCTGATCCGTCCGAACCGGATAGTAACGGTAAGGGAAATAGCACTGATGATTCTTTTAAAGAGCCTGACAGCATAGCTGTGATGGTGAATAAGGAGTATGGACTGCCGGAGAACTATAAGCCAACGGATCTAGTCTACCCGGAAGTGCGTTTTACATTTAAAGAGAAAATCGAGAAGCGTATGATGCGTAAGGAAGCTGCCGAAGCATTAGAGAAACTGTTCGCAGGCGCAGAGGAAGACGGGATTTACTTGGCTGGCGTTTCGGCCTACCGTTCTAAGGAAACCCAAACAAGGCTGTTCAATCGTTATGTTGAGAAAGACGGAGAAGAACTGGCTCGTACTTACAGTGCCGTGCCTGGCTATAGCGAGCATCAGACAGGGCTTGCTATCGATGTCTCAGGAAGTGACGGGAAATGTGCTGCGGAGAGCTGTTTTGGTGGAACGAAGGAGGCGGAGTGGCTAGCGCAGCATGCAACCGAATATGGTTATATCATCCGCTTTCCAGAAGGAAAGCAGGATATTACAGGATATAAGTATGAGCCTTGGCATATCCGTTATGTGGGCAAGGATATAGCTACTTATATTGCGGATAAAGGGATTACGCTGGAAGAATATTATGATGTCGTACCCGTATCCAAATAACAAAGTGATAGAGAGCAGTCCTAAGAAATACATAGGACTGCTTTTTTTATCTTAGTGTTTACAGAAAGTGTCGATAAGTTGCATTCTGTTACAATTCGGGTAAGATACGTAGTGTAGTCTAAGTACATGGAAGGAAGGGGAATTAGGATGTCGATCTACAATTTTTCTGGCGTTACACCTTCGGGTAAAGAAGTGTCATTTACAGAGTATGAAGGTAAGGTAGTGCTGATTGCCAATACGGCTAGTAAATGCGGACTTACACCGCAGTATGGGGATCTCCAGAAGCTATACGAGCAGTATAGGGATCAGGGACTTGTAGTATTAGGGTTCCCCTGCAACCAATTTGCGGGTCAGGAGCCGGGTACAAGTGAAGAGGCAGAAGAATTCTGTCAGATTAATTATGGCGTTACATTTCCTGTGTTTGCCAAAGTGGATGTGAATGGACCGGATGCCAGCCCTCTTTTCAATTATTTAAAAGAGCAGCAGCCGGGTACTGGCGACAGCAGTGATATCAGCTGGAATTTCACGAAGTTTCTTATTGATCGTGGCGGTAATGTAGTAGCTCGTGTGGAGCCAAAGGAATCGCCAGAAACGATGACAGAACAGATTGAGTCCTTACTGTAGATCATTTAGGGACTGATGAATTGTTATTTTACAAGTATCCTTTCGACCTCGGTCTTTGGCCGGGCCTCGACGGGATTTTCTTTTTTTACATAGGAATATAGAATAGGCGCCTTAAATTTTGTTGTGATAAATTATACTTGACGCTTTACAGAGACCATGTATTCTTTGAAGAGAATGTAATGCCCATGCAAAATATGCATAAAGCGTGGAATACAGCAGGATAATAACGGCAGGAGGGTTCAATACAAGCATGAAGTTAATTACAGAGGTAGCAGCACAAGCGGGAATTGGCGAAGAGCATCTGGAACTATACGGCAAATATAAAAGTAAACTTTCACCGTCCTTATGGGAAGACATGAAGAACAAACCAGATGGCAAGCTGGTATTAGTCACTGCGGTGAATCCAACCCCTGCTGGCGAAGGGAAGACCTTAACAACCATTGGGCTGGCACAGGCATTGAACGCAGCAGGAGTAAAGACCGTGGCTGCCTTGCGGGAACCATCCCTCGGACCATGCTTAGGCATGAAAGGCGGTGCCACGGGCGGCGGCAAGTCACAGATCATTCCGGCAGATGAGATTAATTTGCACTTTACGGGTGATATTCATGCGGTGACTTCTGCACATAATTTATTGTCTGCGATGATTGACAATCATATCTTCCAAGGTAATGAGCTGGGTCTTGATCCGCAGCGTATCGTTTGGAAACGCGTGATGGATATGAATGATCGCAGTCTGCGGAATATTGTGACAGGGCTCGGAGATGGAAATGGAGCCGTGCGGGAAAGTGGATTTCAGATTACAACAGCTTCTGAGATTATGGCTGTATTATGCCTATGCGATAATCTGAGTGATCTCAAAAAGCGTCTGAACCGTATTTTGATTGGGTATGACCAAGAGGGACAGCCTGTAACGGCCGAGCAAATAGGGGCAGTTGAAGCGATGACAGCGCTGCTGAAGGAAGCAGTTAAGCCTAATCTGGTGCAGACTTTGGAGGGCACTCCTGTTATTGTACACGGTGGTCCATTTGCGAATATCGCCCATGGCTGCAGTAGTGTTATTGGTACTCGTTATGCACTCAAGCTGGGAGATGTTGTGGTTACGGAAGCAGGCTTCGGAGCGGATCTTGGTGCAGAGAAATTCATGGATATCAAATGCCGGCAAGCGGGTCTAACCCCTTCAGCGGCAGTGCTTGTCGTGACGGTGAAATCCTTGAAATATAACGGTGGTGTACCTAAGAATGAGCTCCAAACGGAGAACCGGACGGCGCTGCGCTCTGGATTGTCTAATTTGGAGCGTCATGTAGAGAATCTCGGCAAATTTGGGGTGCCTGTTCTTGTTGCCATTAATCATTTTGAAGGCGATAGCCCAGAAGAGATTAATGACGTTGTGGAGGCTTGTCGCCGATTGAACGTTCCTGCGGCAATATCCAAGGTATGGGCAGAAGGTAGTGCGGGCGGACAAGAGTTGGCTTCGGAATTAAAGAAACTTCTGGATCATAGCGACACTGAACGTTTTGCTCCTTTGTATGAGAATGAACTCGACATCTCTTCCAAAATCACCAAGATTGTTCGCGAAATTTACCGTGGTGCGGAGGTTAACTTTTCCCCTGCGGCCAAACGCAGCCTAGCGGTGATTGAGCGTCTTGGGTTAAATAATCTTCAAGTATGTATGGCGAAGACCCCTTATTCCTTCTCAGATCAGCCTAGATTGCTTGGCGCTCCAGAAGGTTTCACGGTAGGTATCCGTGATATTACCCTTTCGCTTGGTGCAGGGTTTGCTGTAGTGATTACGGGCAATATCGTTACGATGCCAGGTCTACCGGCTAAGCCAGCTGCTGAGGCACTATGGATGGATGAGGATGGCGTGATTCACGGTTTGGTGTAGATACAGTTTATTATCAGGCTTTTCCCTGTTGGTTTAGGGGAAAGCCTTTTTTTGCGCGTTATAAGAAAGTATATCCTGAGGGGGCAGAACATAATGTCCTACGCCCATGGCAAAGCTAACGAGGTCGCAATCGGCAGCAGTGACGGAAAATGCTTAAAATTGTGAACAATCTGAGAATATAGGCGAAAAGACTTGTAATGTGATAAATATCACAATATAATCAGTTTATAAAGTGAAATAAATCACAATTAACTCATCGGTGATCAGATATCTAATTTGGTCAGTCAAGCAATTCGAATATATAACCAGGTTGTCCATTTGAAGGAGGAAGAAAATAATGAAAGTAGCTGTCATTGGATGTACCCATGCCGGAACTGCCGCAATTGTAAATACTGCCAAGCTTCACCCGGAAGCCGAGATTACGGTTTATGAGCGTAATGATAATATTTCTTTCTTATCTTGTGGAATTGCTTTATACGTAGGTGGAGTGGTCAAGGACCCGCACGGGCTGTTCTATTCTTCCCCTGAGAAGCTTGCTGAGCTTGGTGTAAAGACCAACATGCGTCATGAAGTGACCGTTGTGGATACGAAGTCCAAAACATTGCGTGTTCGCAATTTGGTAACCGGACAGGAGTTTGACGATACCTACGATAAGCTGATTATGACTACGGGATCATGGCCGATTGTACCGAAGCTCGAAGGGATTGAGCTGGAAGGCGTCTTGCTTTGCAAGAACTATGATCATTCCAATACCATTATAGAAAAAGCTAAACAAGCGAATAAAATCACAGTCGTAGGCGCTGGATATATCGGCGTTGAGTTGGTGGAAGCCTTCCAAATGAACGGAAAGCAAGTTACGCTGATTGATGGTGAAGATCGTATTTTGAATAAATATTTGGACCCAGAGTTTACTGCGCCGATCGAACAATCCTTTAAGGATCATGGTATTAAATTAGCGCTGAATGAGAAGGTAAGTTCTTTTGCTGGTGAAGGTGGTAAAGTTACCAAGGTTATCACAAGCGAAAGGGAGCATGAGGCGGATCTTGTAATTCTCTGCATCGGCTTCCGTCCGAATACTGAGCTGTTAAAAGGTCAAGTGGATATGCTGCCAAATGGCGCAATTCTGGTCAATGATTATATGCAGACTAGTTGCCCAGATGTGTATGCCGCTGGTGACAGCTGCGCGATTCATTACAACCCTACAGGTAAGCACGCTTATATTCCACTGGCAACCAATGCCGTACGGATGGGCACTTTGGTCGCACGTAACTTAGTGAAAGAGACGATTCCTTATATGGGTACTCAAGGGACTTCGGGCATTAAGATTTTTGAAGATAATATCGCTGCTACCGGTCTTACTGAAGAAGGGGCTAAGGCTGAAGGAATGGACGTAGAAACTACCATGATTATTGACAACTACCGTCCAGAATTTATGCCAACCTTCGAGCAGGTGCAATTAAAAGTGGTATTTGATCGCGCCACACGCCGCATTCTCGGAGCGCAAATCTTGTCCAAGACGGATTTGACGCAATCGATCAACACAGTATCTGTATGTATTCAAAATAAAATGACAATCGATCAGCTTGCCTTTATCGATTTCTTCTTCCAACCTCATTACAACAAGCCTTGGAACTTCCTGAATACAGTAGGACTCGAATCGCTACCGGCATCAGTACCAAGCAAAGAGGCAGTAACCGTATAATTTAATTGCCTGTGAACAATAAAGTTGGGTAAACCGGAGCCATATATGGCCCCGGTTTTTTGTGATTGATGCTGGTACTATTTACCTTTAAAATAATATGGAGCCTATTCTTACAATTGTAATTATGGATGCGCTTCGTTAAAATTGACATGTCAGTGAAAAGTTTCACTTAGTTTTTCATTAAGTGATAATTATCACGTTAATGTGTTTTATGACACGCTACAATGGTCGTAAAGGAACAAATTTTAAGTAAATAGATGAAGGGGATAGGAATCATGGCTTATAATAAACCGCAGCAGATTGCCGCAGTCACGGTCGAGAACGGCATAAAAAAGGCGCACAATCCTTTAAGCACCGTACTAATTCTGGGCTTTCTGGGAGGAGCGTTTATCGCGCTCGGATTTTTACTGGATATTCGCGTCATTGCTGGCGCACCACATGAATGGGGATCCATCGCTAACTTTATTGGGGCAGCTGTCTTCCCTGTCGGATTGATTCTAGTACTGCTTGCAGGGGGAGAATTGCTGACAGGCAATATGATGGCTGTGCCACTTGCTTTTATGGCGAAAAAGATATCCTTCTGGGAAGTGATTAAGAATCTCGTATTGATTACCCTGAGCAATCTAGCGGGAGCTTTGTTTGTAGCTTACTTTTTCGGTCACGTGGTTGGTTTAACCTCTGACGGTGTGTATTTGGAAAAATTAGTGGAGATGGCAGGACATAAGCTTGAGGCAGACTTCTTGCCGGCATTTGTTTCCGGTATCGGTTGTAACTGGCTTGTAGCTTTGGCGGTATGGCTCTCCTATGGAGCAGATAACTTCAGTGGCAAAATCCTCGGTATCTGGTTCCCAACGATGGCTTTTGTAGCTATCGGCTTCCAGCACGTTGTAGCCAACATGTTCTTAATTCCGGCAGCTATTTTTGAAGGTTATTTTTCATGGGGAGAGTACTTCAACAATTTTGTTCCGGTATGGCTAGGAAACTTGACGGGCGGTGCGATCTTTGTTGCGGCAGCTTATTGGATGGCTTACCTGCGCAAAGAGCCTGCATCTATTCAGTCCGTGGACAGCATGTCCGGCAGCGGTGTAAAAAAACACGCCTAAACCTATCTTATAGAGCACTCCTTAGAATAGTTGAGGGGTGCTTTTTGCTGTATAGACAAATAAAATCCGCCGTGATGTATCCGAGCTCGGGGGAACGAATTCGGATGCACAGCGAATTTTAAAAGGGGGAGTGTTTCTAGGCTCTATTACCCCGACTTTGTAATAACGAAACACTTCATTATTGTTTAGTCTACTTTACGGACGACAGCGGCAACTATAAAATATAAATAGATAATAGAAATAGGGAGGAATGCGGACGTGAAAGGTGCTACTTTTTTCTCAGCTACGGCAGAAGTTAGTCCTAAATAAGAGGTGAAGTATACTCAGACTTTATCACGATAGCACGTCAATGCGTCTGCTTGCCCTGAACCCTGTTTTGGGATAATACTGGATGGAATAATGACACATATATTACAGGGGATGTACACTACTTATGAAGTTTTTACAGAATTATCCTAAAGAAGTTAAGATATTTTTAATTGCTAGTCTTATTAATGCAACGGGTAGTGCACTGATGTGGCCATTGGTTACAATGTATGTTTTTGATGAGCTTGGACGCAGCATGTCGGATGCTGGATTAGTGATTCTTATTCAATCAGTTGGAGGAATTGTGGGTCAACTACTCGGGGGCTCACTCTATCATAAGGTAGGCGTTAACCGGCTGATTGTTGGAGCGCTGGGCATGAATGCACTTGCTCTGTTCACTTTGCCGGCAGCAAGTAACAACTGGACGTTATTTATGGTCGCGATGGGACTGGTAGGGCTCTTTAATTCACTGTCCTTACCTGCGATTCAGGCATTTATCGGCTTTCGTTTTACGAAGCAGCGCGGAGAGTTGTTTAATGTTATTTATGTCGCTAATAATATTGGTGTAGCACTGGGTACGGCGTTAAGTGGTTTTTTGGCCGATATTTCTTATATGCTCAGCTTTGTGATGAACGGCGTAACTTCAGCGGTATTTGCGGTATTCTTTTTTGTATATCTCAAGAAAGTCGGAGGAGATTCTCCACAGGAGGTCGCAGAACACCAGAAGGCTGGTCCTGACAAACAATCTACCTGGAAGCTAATGGGGCATACACGAATTTATCTTTATATGGGTATTGCCTCGATGTTCCTACTATTAGGGAACTCTATCTGGAATACAGGGGTATCTCCGTTCATTATTTCTGAGGGCTGGCCTAAGAAGACTTATGGTTTTCTCTGGACGCTTAACGGAATTCTCATTTTTGCAGCTCAGCCGCTCGTAACAGTAATTAAACGCTGGTTCGCATCTACCTCAACGGCGCAAATGACAGTAAGTGCTCTATTTTATTTGGGTGGGTATGCTGTTCTTTTATGGATGCCGACTTATTCAGGTCTAGTGCTTGGGATGGTACTCGCTACGCTTGGGGAAATGCTGATATCTCCGGCCATGCCTTCCTTTATTTCGGATCATGCAGGTCGCAGTGCTCCTTTCTATTTAGGGCTAAGTGGAGGCATGGGGGCAGTCGGCAGGGTGATTGGACCATACTTAATGGGTAGGTTATACGATAGTGGAGGTTTAGCGCCTACCGCATGGTTGGCATGTGCGATGGCACTGCTGTCCGTAGGATTCTTTATCGTTCATGCGTATATCAACCGCCGAGGAAATTCATTGGAGCGGTCAATAGGATAGTTGAGAGTTGAGCATAGTGGATTCAAATGATCTACTGTGAATTCTATAGAGGTGCAAGGCAAGGGGTGTACATCTTTATGAAACTTAGCAACAGGGATAGGTTTATAATAAGGTTCTCAGAGATTAAAGACGTGCGGGAACTGATTCATCTGGATCATATGATCTGGACGGAGAACACTAGCCCGGGGCCATTAATGTGGCGTTCCCAAGAGGATTATCTACTGAATGCTCCCCCGGGTTCGCAGCTAGTAGCACTAAAGGATGACAAGCTATGCGGATATGTTGGGTTTGGCTGCCCTAGTCGAATGGAGAGTAACAGGCATGTGTGCGAGGTCAATATTGCTGTTCATCCGGATTATCAACGTTTAGGTATTGGCCGGCAGCTCATAGAGGCTATTAAGGAACACGCCGCAGATAACGCCATTCGTAAGCTGCGTCTACGCGTATTATCCTGTAATGAATCAGCGCTTTCTTTTTATCGTAAATGCGGGTTTGTGGAAGAGGGACGTCTGCGGGAGGAGTTTTATCTTGGCGGTCGATATGTGGATGAAATCTTTATGTGCTGCATGCTGACAGGAGGAGAAGGATATGGAGATCATCTCGCTTAATGTGGGGCGGCCGGTAACAGTGGATTATCGGGGGAAACCTTTGGAGACTGGGATTTATAAAATGCCTGTAGAAGGATCAGTTCAGCTACATATGAGCGGATTTGATGGAGACGGGCAAGCAGACCTTAAACATCACGGGGGACCTGACAAGGCAGTTTGTGCCTACCCCATCGAGCATTATCCCTACTGGGAGCAGCAGCTTGGGAAGAAACTGGAATACTCTGCCTTCGGGGAAAATATAACAACTGCCGGCTTATTAGAGACAGATGTGTGCATTGGCGATGTGTACGAAATAGGTACCACTGTGCTGCAGGTCAGCCAGCCACGTTATCCTTGCTTCAAAATCTCACAAAAGCATGGCCCGGCAGATCTCCCGGCCCAAGTGCTGGATACTAGATATAGCGGATTTTACTTGCGTGTGCTTCGTGAAGGAAAGATCTCAACCGGAGATGCGATTGTCAAAAAAGAAAGTGGAGCTGGCGGTGCGTCCGTGGCGCATGTACTACATTTAATGCAAGTGGGGCTGCAAGAGGAAGCTGCACTGGCAGCTCTTGCGGAGCTAGGAACTCTCTCCGCCGTAGTGCGGAACAAGTTTCGAAAACAGCTGGGTCTGCCGGAGAGTTAAACACTATCTACAAACCAAAATAAGCCTGGAGGCGTGTGCCTTCCAGGCTTATTTCTATTTATGAGCTTATATGTGTTGCTTGCTTAGCCTAACTTAGCCGAGCAGCTGCCATTCACTACGTAATAAACCGTATACGGCATGGTTGACGTAGCCGTCAGGCAGTTTCTCTGACTGTCTAATCACACCCTCAAGGACAAAACCAAGCCGTTCCGGGATCGCCCGGCTGGAAACATTTCCGGTCGCGCAGCGAATTTCTACACGCTGCAGCTCCATTTCCAGTAGTGCATAGTCTACTAGCACCCGACAGGCACTGGTCATATACCCTTTACCTTCATATCCTTCACCCAGCCAGTAGCCGATCCCAACAGATCGGTTATGCCAGTCAATCTGGTGATACCCAATAACACCGGCGAGCTCACCGCGAACCCATAGTCCAGCGGTAAAAGCACCATTGTCAGTGCTTTGTTTAACCGCATTTTTGATGAAATTTAGAGTGTGGTCCTGTTCCGTAACGGCATCCACCCAAGGGAGCCATTGTCGTAGTCGTTCCCGTGAGTGCTCTACTAACGCGAACATGTGCCGAGCGTGCTCTGGCATTAGCGGCTTTAACATCAGCTCTTCATCGATGACATAATTAAACAAGCGGTTGCCTCCTTTTTGGCACAAGGCCTTATGTATGATTATGGATTATTTCTTATGATTATCATGCTACTCTATCGCCCTGACAGAAGTCAAAAGGTCTAAAGACACTAAAAAATGATCCGTGCCTTGTGCCCCCTTTTATTGAACAATCTACGCTTAACGGGTATATTAGTAGGAAACATGTTTATACAAGAAGTAGTGTAACACTACAGAATGAAAGGTTGATAGCTGTGGAGAACCGTAGCACCCCCTCCAATTTTATTAAGAATGTTATTACCGAAGACCTCCGTACCGGTAAAGTAAAGGAAGTTATCACACGCTTTCCGCCGGAGCCGAACGGTTATTTACATATCGGACATGCCAAGGCGATCTGGATTAACTTTACACTGGCGGACGAGTTCGGTGGCAAGACTAACCTAAGATTTGACGACACGAATCCGGCTAAAGAGGATACGGAATATGTAAACTCGATTCAGGAAGATGTAAAGTGGCTCGGTTATGAATGGGAAGAGCTGCGTTTTGCATCTGATTATTTTGAGGAAATGTACAAACGTGCCGAATTATTAATTACAAAGGGCAAAGCCTATGTCGATGACCTCAGTGCGGATGAAATTCGTCAATTGCGTGGAACGCTGACGGAACCAGGAAAGAACAGTCCGCATCGTGATCGTAGTATCGAAGAGAATTTGGATCTGTTCCGGCGTATGCGTGCAGGCGAATTCAAGGACGGTGAGAAGGTTCTTCGCGCCAAGATTGACATGGCGTCACCGAACATTAACCTCCGTGATCCTGTAATTTATCGGATTACACATGCACATCACCATAATACAGGCGATAAATGGTGTATCTACCCGATGTATACCTTCGCTCATCCGTTAGAAGATGCTATTGAGGGGATTACTCACTCCCTTTGCTCGCTCGAATTTGAAGATCAACGTCCATTCTACGATTGGGTTGTAGCTGAATGTGAGATGCCAGCTGTCCCTCATCAATATGAATTTGGTCGTCTGAATCTGGCTCAAACGATGACTAGTAAGCGTAAGCTGAAGCTGCTTGTAGACGAAGGACATGTGGATGGTTGGGATGATCCACGGATGCCTACGATTTCTGGTCTACGCCGTAGAGGATATACGCCGGAAGCGATTCGTAAATTCGTGTATGAAGCGGGTATCTCTAAGAGTCAGGGTCTGGTGGACCTGCAAATGCTGGAGCACTTTATCCGTGAGGATCTTAAGCTAACTGTACCGCGTACTATGGCTGTGTTACGACCGCTTAAGGTTGTTATCACCAATTATCCTGAAGGTCAAACAGAATGGCTTGAAGCGGAGAATAATACAGAGAATGAGGAAATGGGCGTACGTCAAATTCCGTTCTCGCGTGAAATTTATGTTGAGCGTGATGACTTTATGGAGAATCCGCCGAACAAATATTTCCGGTTGTTCCCTGGTAATGAAGTACGTCTGAAGCATGCTTATTTCATCAAATGTAATGAGGTTATTAAGGATGAGAATGGCGAGGTAGTGGAGCTGCATTGTACGTATGATCCAGAAACGAAGAGTGGAAGTGGATTTACAGGCCGCAAGGTAAAAGGTACGTTGCACTGGGTTGAAGCTAGCCAAGCGGTTCCTGCGGAATTCCGTCTATACGAGCCTCTGATTTCTGCTGAAGATGCGGATGAGGCTGTGGAGGTTGAAGGTTTGGATTCCTCGGTAGAGAAATCGGAGCCTAGCTTCTTAGATCAGCTTAATCCTAAGTCTATAGAAATTCTGCAAGGGTTTGTTGAACCTGCGCTTAAGGATAGCGTGGCTCAGGATAAATTCCAGTTCTTCCGTCATGGCTATTTTAATGTGGATAGCAAATATTCAGCGCCTGGACATCTCGTATTCAATCTTATCGTTTCACTGAAGAGTTCATTTCAGCCTCCTAAACAAGGCTAAACAGATAAATTAATCAAGGTAACAACAAAAAGCAGGCTCAAACGTCCCGAATAGGTACGTTTGAGCCTGCTTTTTGTTGAATTATAATGCTTCGATGTCGAAGATCTCTTCATCTTCCTCTGAAGGGGGGCGATACCCACCACGGCTAACAAAGAGCCACATGAAACCAAAGCCAAGCGTTCCAATAAGCGTCAAAAATACACCCGTCTGATACATGCTTTGTGCACCCAGATACTGATACATCCAACCTCCGAGAATACCTCCAATGAAACCGGATATCCCACTCCAGCTTAGGGTGTAGAGCGCTTGTCCGGAAGAGCGATAAGGCCGTGGAATCAGGAGCATCGTCAATTGGGTACCTACATAGAAAAAGCCGCCGAACGTTATGCAGTGTAAAATTTGAATGAACACCACTTGAAGGGCAGTAGTCGCATCAGCCATAAACCACCAACGCAGAACGAACAAACCACTGACCAATGCAAGCCAGCCGAGCAAAACAGAAATTTTACGTTTCAGGAACCGGTCACAGAGAACGAATACGCCCACCTCCAAAATGGAGGAGAGGAATACGGCAAGACCGATCATTTTTTTAGAGCCGCCCAGATCCGTAATATACAAGGATATAAATGTGGTGTTCATAGTGTTTGGAATGGATACCAGAATACCAAACAATAAAAAACACAAGAAAAAAGGATTGAAAATCAACTTACTTAAGCCCTTATACGGCATCGGAGCTCTCATAATGGTATGGTTAATTTTAGGCAATACAAGAACGGATAGGATTGATGCACCTAGTAACGCTGTAAGCAGATAGGTCAAGATGGATACATCAGCCCAATCCAGGATAAAGCCGGCGACAATCGCAATCACTGCCCACCCTATTGAACCCCAAAGCCGGAAAGAACGGAAGCGCTGATTAGTTCCGTCAATATAGCTGAGAATCATCGTGTTGCTTTGAGCAAATAGTGGTCCTTGGAAGAAATAGAACAAAATAATGGCGTTGTAGATCGTTTCATATGTATTTGCTCGAAACATAAACTGTGAGAACACTAGCGTTCCGAATAACATTAGCAAAACGATACGCCGTATATTCTGAGAACGGTCTGTTAAGAACGCCCAAAATGGATTTGCAAATATGGATACTAGCGCTCCCATAGAGAATAAGACACCAATCTCTAATTTGTTCATCCCTACATCCAGCAGGTATAGTTGAAAGAAGCTGGTGAAGAGGACCATGGTTCCATATACAAAAAAATTGAACCATTTTAAAGACGTGATAGAAGATGGAATAACGCCTTTTCGCAAATGGTTCACTCCTTTCTCACTAAATATCTTGCATGGAGTAGAGTGGCCAATAGTAGGCCCTTCTATCACTGTAACACGTGTTGAAAAGGGATACAAACACCCTTTTTTACTTTTTTACATTATTTTGGGTTTTATTTATGTTTGAGACGATAAGCGACAAAAAATGCGTGAACGCGTGCGTAGAAGGTACAAACGCTAAGTGTAACGGGCGTTATTTTGGCCTATGACTATTCCCGCAGGATGGGAAATGTCAAGGCAGTATTGTCTGATCGGCGCGTTTAACTTCAGTTTACAATCTGCAGATAGGATGGGTGTAAGGCGAGAAAGATATTACTATGCTTTTCTCGTAGAGCTATTTAGAAAAGGGGAGTCATTGTAATGAAGAAATCCGAATCCAAGCGAAAGATGGCGCTGAAGCCGTTTTTAACGCTACTAAGAGAAACTAAGCCTTCATACGGCTTATTGGCTATAGCCATTGCGTTAAGCATGATATCGACATTGGTCAGTCTGGTCATCCCGATGTTTACTAAGAACTTGGTGGATGGCTTCTCTTTGGCCTCCGTGAGCAAGCTGCAGATTGCGGGTATAGCAGCTGCATTTATTGCGCAGACCATTGCGGGAGGGATCTCTATCTATCTGCTCAATTATGCAGGTCAGAAGATGGTTGCGGGTCTGCGGGACCGACTGTGGCGTAAATTTCTAGTTCTGCCTGTGGCTTATTATAATGACAACCGAACGGGAGAAAGTGTCAGCCGCATGACAAATGATACAGGGATCATCAAAACGCTGATTTCTGAACATCTAGCCAGCTTATTTACCGGAGTGATCTCCATTGTAGGTTCGATCTCAGTTCTGCTATTTTTAAATTGGAAAATGACACTTGTTCTATTCACTGTTCTTCCACTTTCTGCGTTGATACTAGTACCACTTGGGCGGCAGATGTACAAAATTTCCAAAGGAATGCAAGATGAGACAGCTTCTTTTACTGCTACACTTAGTGGTGTTTTATCTGAGATCCGTCTGGTCAAATCCTCAGGCGCAGAGAAAAAAGAGTACGAGGCAGGCAAGACTGGAATTATGAACCTGCTTTCCTTTGGTATTCGTGAAGGCAAGATTAGCGCGATGATCAGTCCACTCGTCTCCTTTGTTTTTATGATGCTGCTTGTGGTCATTATCGGTTATGGTGGGATGCAGGTATCTTCCGGTGTCTTGACGGCTGGAGAACTGGTCGCCTTTATTCTTTATCTTATTCAGATTATTATGCCACTTACTCAACTGACTACGTTCTTCACACAGATTCAGAAGGCTAAGGGTGCCTCAGAGCGTATTATTGAGACCTTGGCAGCAGAAGAGGAAGTATATGAGGGACAGGAAGAGGCAAATGGCACAGAAGGTCCGATCTCAGTAGAGGGATTAAGCTTTGGATATAAAAATGGTGAGAAGGTATTGAATGATGTAAGCTTCCAGATGCTTCCTGGTCAGGTGACGGCTATTGTCGGACCGAGCGGGGGCGGTAAGACCACGTTGTTCTCGTTGCTAGAACGTTTTTACGAGCCTCAGTCAGGTCTGATAAAGCTGGGTGACAAGCCAGTGTCTACATTCTCATTGCGTTCATGGCGGAAGCTTATAGGGTATGTCTCGCAGGAAAGTCCACTGTTGGCGGGTACGATTGCTGAGAATTTAACCTATGGATTGGATCGTGACGTTAGCAGGGAGGAGATGCACGCAGCAGCAGCAATGGCTTATGCAGATGGTTTTATTGATGCACTTCCTGAAGGATATAATACGGATGTCGGCGAAAGAGGCGTGAAGCTGTCTGGTGGACAGCGGCAACGGATTGCTATTGCTAGAGCACTGCTGCGGAACCCGAAGATTCTTATGCTTGATGAAGCCACTTCCAGTCTGGATAGCCAATCAGAAGCCGTGGTGCAGAAGGCACTGTCCAATCTGATGAAGGGTCGGACTACGATTGTAATTGCGCACCGTTTGGCTACGGTTGTAAATGCAGAGCAGATTATTTTTATGGAAAAAGGTCAAATTACCGGAAAGGGAAGTCATGAGGAACTACTGGAAAACCATGAGCTGTATCGTGAGTTTGCCACCCAGCAGCTACAGATGAATAACCCCGAGGTTCAGGACATTGAAGAGGAGGCTCCAGTGCTACATGACAAAAATACTAGTAGTGGACGACGATCCGCACATCCGCGAATTGGTAGAAGTATTTCTGAGAGCTGAAGGAATGGATGAGATCTATGGAGCTTCCGATGGACTGGAGGCTCTTCAGATTCTGGAAGGTAATAACATAGATTTAGCTATTATTGATGTGATGATGCCCAACATGGACGGCTGGGAGCTATGCCGGCGGATGCGCCAGAACTATGATTTCCCGATTTTAATGCTGACAGCCAAAGGGGAAACCTCACAAATTGTAAAAGGCTTTGAGCTGGGTAGTGATGATTATTTGGTCAAGCCATTTGAGCCGGTTGTACTTATTGCGAGAGTAAAGGCGCTGCTTAAACGATATCAGATTTCTGCCGCGCAAAGTGTGACCGTAGGCCGATTGCGTATGAATCGCAAAACCTACGAGGTGTCCTCAGAGTATGGGGAAATTACCTTGCCGCTTAAGGAATTTGAGCTGTTGTTTAAGCTGGGCAGCTATCCGGGGCAAACATTGACAAGAGACAGGCTGATCGAAGAAATTTGGGGTTATGATTTTGAAGGGAATGAGCGGACACTCGATGTGCATATCAACCGTTTGCGTGAACGGTTCAATCAGGATAACTATGGATTCGTTATTCGTACGATCCGTGGTCTAGGGTATCGGTTGGAGGGGCATGCATGAACTTGTTTAAAGATATTGTGAAGCATGTTTTGATGTTTATTCTCTTTCTTGCTGCAGCTGCGCTTTGCTGGACTGCGGCTTATTTTCTAATGAACCAAGTGAATGCTGCATATGGCTGGCCTTCCTCGAAGTATGTTTTGCAATTGGTCACCTTTCTAGTTGGCTTTGTGATTTTACTGCTGGTCTTTTTCTTATTTTCTATTTTCTTTCGTGGCTGGGAACGTGTCTTTTATAAATCGGTTATTGAAGGAATTCGCCGTATTTCCAAGGGAGACTTTGATGTTGTACTTGAACAAAATAGGGAATACCGTGAATTCGGCGAAATTGTAGAGAGTATTAACGAAATGGCTAGTGAGCTGAGTCAGATGGAGACCATGCGCCAGGATTTTATCTCCAATGTATCACATGAAATTCAATCCCCGCTAACCTCCATTCGAGGGTTTGCGCTTGCGCTGCAGGACGAAACCTTAAGTATGGAGAGTAAGAGGCACTATATTGATATTATTGTGGCTGAGAGTACCCGCGTATCTGGGCTCAGTGATAATTTATTGAAGCTATCAGCGCTCGAATCGGGTAATTTTCCGTTTGAAAATCAGGTTTATCGTCTGGAAAAACAGCTTATAGATACAATTCTGGCTTCTGAGCCACAGTGGCTGGAGAAAAATATTGAGGTAGAGGCCGAACTGGAAGAAGTGAATGTAACTGCGGTAAAAGATTTAATGACCCAGGTCTGGACCAATCTTCTTCATAACAGCATTAAATTCACTCCCGAGAATGGATGTATTCATATCAAGCTTCGAACGATAGATGAGCGGGTAGAGGTGGAGATTCAAGATAGTGGGATTGGTATCTCTGAAGAAGACTTACCTCGCATCTTTGATCGCTTCTATAAGGCAGACAAAGCTAGAACAGCGAGCGGGGGCGGTAGTGGCCTGGGCCTATCACTGGTTAAGAAGATCGTTGAGCTGCATAAAGGTAAAGTAACCGTGGCCAGCCGACCGGGTGAAGGAACGGCTTTTGTAGTGAGCTTGCCAATGCCAAAGAAATAAATCGGCATTGTTTATGAAAATATGAATATTTACATAAACATGCAACAAAATCCGACATGTCTTTACAATTTTCTACTATTCTAAATATAGAATCTACGAAAATCCAAAAGACATCGGAGGATTAATCATTTTGAAGAAGAGCAAAATTCGCGTTTTTCTAACTAGTTCGCTTGCCGTATTATTGTTAGCACCCAACTTTTCATTACAGACAGTTTATGGTGCTTCAGGAGAATCAGCGCCTGATATCACGTCTACTGCTTCTGAACATTCAGGGAAATGGATGACAGGTGAATACCATGCACATACGTTTGAATCGAACGATGCTCAGGAGTCATTGAAAAGTGTGCTCGATGCTGCATTTGAACAAAATGGTTTTGACTGGATGGCACTGGCTGATCACCTTCGGGTATCTGACCGGGATGACGAAGGGGTGAATCTCCCTGGCGGCTCCATTCCGATGTCTCAAGGTATTGTGGATTATCAGAATGAGAAAATTAAGAAGTTACAGGTAGAAGGCAAATATGCTGGGAAAATTATTTTTTCAGGCTTTGAGTGGGATATGCCCCAATACGATCATGCTGCAGTTGGGATTGTTACAGATCATCCAGGGTCCGCAGAAGCTTTGAAGGCTATTAATCAATTTGAATATTTATTTACTAATCGTGATGTAAGTATGTTCGATCCGGCAGATGTGGCTAAGTGGAGTGCGGCGGATACGAGAGCTTTTTCTACAAAAGAAGATACTCGCACAGCTATGAAATGGCTCAGTAGTCATTATCCAGATAGCTATGTACTGATCAATCACCCCTCCAGAAAAAATGGTACAAGCTCGGAGCTTAAAATAGAGGATATCCGTGACTTTAACAATATCAATCCGAATCTTGTCTTCGGCTTTGAAGGTATGCTGGGCAATCAGATGGCGAGTGATCGGGGAGAGACGCCTGAGACTTACGGAGGTACAGACGTCAAGGTTGCACAGCTTGGAGGAATGTGGGACGCACTGCTGGGTGAGGGCCGCAGATTTTGGAATTTTGCTAACTCTGATTTTCATTTCAAAACAAAAAATGATCAATTTTCCAGCGGTTACTGGCCTGGTGAATATTCCAAGAACTATACCTGGGTGGATGGCTCCGATATTAACGCTGTCGTAGATGGCATGCGGTCAGGGAAATCCTTCTCTGTTTTTGGGGATCTCATCAACGCATTAGAGTTTAACGTGTCTGGAGATGGACAAGAGGAAGAAATGGGTGGCGAACTGGACGTAAAACAAGGGGACGACCTAGAGCTTACGATCCGTTTCAAAAGTCCACAGCAAAATAATAATGGCGACGCCGTTAAGGTAGACCACGTAGATTTGATCTCCGGTGAAGTCCATGGCAAGGTTGATCCAGGTACACCTGATTACACCAAAGCGACTAACGATACAACAAAAGTGTTGAAACGCTTCACAAGCGAGGACTGGACTACAGATTCCGAAGGCTACAATGTCATTGAGTATAAGGTAGAGGCAGCGGACAAGGATCGTTATTTCCGGTTAAGAGGGACTAACCTTGGAACTGATGTTGCGGGAGAAACGGTTAACGGTGAACCGCAGATTGATCCAAAAAATAATACCGTCGATAACCTGACTCGTTTCGAAGAAATCAACGCCCGTAATTATAGTGATATGTGGTTTTATTCCAATCCGATTTTTGTGGATGTGGAGTCGTACAGCGATCAGCAAGCAGTTAACGATACTATGACTGCATTAGATCTAGGAGATACAAGCGCAGTAACTTCTGATCTAACGTTGCCTACCGAAGGCAAACACGGGACAAGTATTGTGTGGAAAAGCTCCAATCCGGTTCTAATGACGAATGAAGGTAAAATCATCTACCAACCTAAGAAGGATACGAAGCTGACCTTAACAGCTACAATTCAGCGGGGATTGGCTACGGAAACGAAGACTTTTGAAGTAACGCTAAGCGGAGATGATAGTATCACCCCATTGGCGCTTCATAGCACATTAAAGACTGAGAACGGACAAGCTTATTTAAGTGGTGACTGGACGAATCAGAGTGTTTCGGTAAGCGTGTATGCTAGCGTATATATTCCTGGTGCGGATGTATCCATTCAATTAGCGACTGATGTAAACGGAAATTTCCTGCCCTATGAAAGTGGGAAAGTGGTTGAGATTTTGAAAGAAGGCCAACATCAACTGCAATTCAAGGCAACGGATTCTTTAGAAAATAAGACAACATTGCCGCTTGCTGTGAATATCGATCGTACAGCACCTGTGATTACCCTGAAGGGGGATAGCCGTCTTAGTCTGACCCAAGGGGATGACTTCAAGGACCCGGGCGCAGACGTTACTGACAAGGTTGGGATTGCAGGCTCTATCCTGGTGACAGGAACAGTGGATGTTCAGACTCCAGGAACCTATACACTGAAGTACAATGCGACAGATTTGGCTGGCAATGCAGCTACTGAGATTGTACGCACAGTAGTTGTAACTGCGGGCACTAGCAGTGGAGAGGGGAATAATAACGGAGGAGGCAACGGACTAGTTGCAACTCCAGCTCCTACCGCGGCGCCATCTCCTACAGAGCAGCCTTCTACAACTCTGCGTGTGGAATTGGAGGTAAAAGCACAGCAGGGAGGAACGGGCACACTTAAAGACGTGGGCAGCTTTACGATTCCGGCTGGAGCGTTGTCTGGTAACAGCGAAATTGCCTTTTCGGTTATTGCTGCTGATGAGACACCAGCAATGGGCGCTCTTCAGGCTGTGAGTGCAGCAGTAGAGCTTACTAGTGACAAGGCAGGCATGCTCAATAAGCCTGTGGAACTGTCCCTCAATTACGATGCGGCCAAGATTACATCGGGGCATAAAGCAGCTATCTACTATTACAACGAGCAGCTTAAAAAGTGGATTTATGTTGGTGGTCAGAGTCAAACGGGTGGAACTATAACTGCAAGCTTAAATCAGCTTGCCAAATATGCTGTGTTTAATTATCAGGCCCCATCGATTACTGATTTGAATACACATTGGTCCACGGCGTTTATAGACCGTCTAATCGGTATGGGCGTCATGAAAGGGTACGAGGATCATACCTTCCGTCCGAATGAGGATGTTACTCGGACACAGTTCGCTTCTATGATTGTACGGGCGCTTGGTTTGCAATCAACAGGTAGCACAGTGAAATTCGCGGATCAAAGTGCAATTCCAGCTTGGGCTGCAGATGATGTAGCAGCGGCGGTAAATGCCGGAATCCTTCGTGGATATGATGTGAACGGCAAAATGTTCTTCGAGCCTTCAGAAAAGATTACCCGTGCCGAAATGTCAGTTATGCTCGCGAATGCTTTGAAGGCTACTGCCCATAAGCAAACGGATAAAGAGGGGGACTTCGCGGATCTTACCTCCATTCCACAATGGGCACAGGCATCTGTAAAAGCGGGTGTTGAAGCGGGTATTTTGGGTGGATTCGAGGATAACACATTCAGACCTGAGAACAATGCTACAAGAGCGGAGGCAGCAACGACGCTTTACAAGCTGCTCGAGGCTCTATATCTATAATAGTGGATGGTGAAGTCTATCCTTTAATCTCTAAATGAAACGCCGCTTTTCCCAGATGGCTTGGGGAAAGCGGCGTTTTTAATGAGACGGACTAGCCTCCAATTTGAGACATACGCCGAGCCGTCGGCGTGTGGCTTTGTGCTTTTTTCTCCAAGGCTAATGCCATTTCGTGGTTATGTGGCTTGTTACCCAGAGCTTTGCGGAATAAGGCCTGCACTGCTGCGGGATCGCTTATTAGGGGGCGGACATTGTACTCATCTTCCCAATACAGACAAGCTTTGATATGGCCATCTGCTGTTAGTCTTAGTCGATTGCAGTTATCGCAAAAGTGATCGCTTACGGGATGGATTAATCCGAACGTTCCTTGCGCTCCAATAACCCGCCGATTCTGGGAAGGGCCATTACCAGATGGCATCTCAGCTTCCTCGGTTTCCCAACCAGCTGCAGTACAAGCTTCTATTACAGTTTCCAGCGGCAGATAGGATTGGCGCCAAGAATCAGTAGCACTTCCGATGGGCATATATTCAATAAAACGTACATTTAGTGGACTGTTCAACGTAAGGGAGATGAAGTCTTTGATCTCGTCATCATTAATCCCTTTCATCAATACAACGTTAAGCTTGATCGGCTCCAGCCCGGCAGCTTGTGCTGCCTCGATCCCCTTTAGTACCTTGGAGACCTCACCGCCGCGTGTAATCATAGAGAAGCGATCTTGCCGTAAAGAGTCCAGACTGATATTCACCCGTGACAACCCGGCTTCTTTTAGCAGTGCTGCTTTAGCTGGAAGCATTAATCCGTTCGTAGTCAGTGAAATATCATCGATCCCCGGAATGGCGGATATCATAGTTACTAGCTTCTCCAGGTCTTTGCGTACAAGAGGTTCTCCACCTGTTAGCCGTACCTTGCGTAATCCAAGTGGTGCTAGCGATTCCACAACTGCGGTGATTTCCTCATAGCTCAGAATCTCGTCCTGCGGCTGGAATTCCATCCCTTCCGCTGGCATACAATAAATGCAACGCAGGTTGCAGCGGTCGGTAACCGAAATGCGGATGTAGTCATGTAAACGTCCAAAAGGGTCCGTCAGCGGCTCCATAGCGTTGCTCCCTTCATTTGTTGGTGTTTTGAATGCTTCCCGTCTTAAGAGGAGGCGAAGGTGTTTATACTTGTTTAGAATTTTAAAGATCGCTCGCGGGTACGTCAATGAGCAAACTATTGAACGGGTTAAACTCCCCCTATTTGAATAAGGAGGGTTGTGATTTAATTGCATAATAATGGACAAACTAAATAGAATGACGAAGCCGAAATAGACTTGCGAAAATGTGACAAAAGTACGACAAATGAAGTGATTAGTCATAGAATGCTCACGGAAAGCGTTTTTAATATCCGATATAATCTAGGTGCGGATTACTTTTACGTTCACTTTTGCGAAAACAGAAAGGATACCGGAAATTGCACGTCGATCATGTGACGGTGTGTGACCGGGAAACCCAATGAGGAGGATTTGCAAAATGACTATGCAAACTGTTCCATCGCTCGCCGTGCCGGAGGCATTTAGCCATTGGTTGGAAAGTCGGGGATTAATATATCAGCTTTTAGTGGATTTTTTGGGTAGAAAACCATCACTCTCACTTGTGGCTCAGTGGAGCCGCAATCGCAAGATGAGTGTTGCTGCAGAGATGACGGAAGGCGGACGGGAACTGAAGCGCTATCTGAGTCAGGAACCGAATAAGCTCCCCCATATATGTGAGAAAGAGACCCAAGAATATAAACGGCTTATGCACGAACAGACAGTAAGCTCTTTTAAATTACGTGAAGCTGCTATTCTGGGTCGTTCTGAAGATTTCTGCAACGTGCTTGCTGATGTGTATACTTCCGCAGGAATTGTATTTAACAAATGTAATGGTGAAGCTGATGATCATATTGCTATTGAGCTGGAATTTATGGCAGTAATGCATGAGCGGATGTTGTACAATAGCTTCTCAATTAGAAGTGCTATGGATCTACTTGATATTCAGGTAGCCTTTTTGGAAGATCATTTACTGCAATGGACTCCACAGTTCTGTGAGAAGTTAAATGCAGCAACGAATAGTACGTTGTATTTGGGGCTTTCCCATATGCTCGCTGAGTTTCTACCCCTTGATCTGCAGATGCTGCGTTCCTGGAGAGCTTCGCTGGAGAGCAGTGCAACAGCAATGGTATAACAACACTATAATGCAGAGCCCGGCCTATAAATTAGGTCGGGTTTTTCTTGCTGTGGAAGTGTAAATAGTGATGTAATTGAAGCTCTAAGTGGAGCGATGAAATGAAGATCTGAGTGAAGTCCCAAATGACGATCCAAGTGAAGCTCTAGAAGAATAATTAGGGAATTTCTCCCTAAAACTCTGAAATTATTGGTCATAAGACATGTAATTAGGGAAAACCTCCCTATAATTCACCTGATTTGGCGCTAAATCAGGTGAATTAGCTATTTTTTAGGGAGGAATTCCCTAATTTCGTACATTTAGAGTGATTATCGGAAATTTTTAGGGAGTTTTTCCCTAATTAGTTTAGACCTACTGTCCACCGCACAACTACCCATCGCAAATCATGCACCGCCTACCGCACAACCGCCTATCGTCAATCCCCCGCCCGTCCAACCACTCATCTCCCACCTACAAAAGTCTACTGGGTTACTTTGCCCATTCCATAAAAAAGAAGCTGCCCCAAAAGTAGTATTCACTACTTTGGAGACAGCTTCTTCATTTAGCAGGTGTACTTGATATGCATCAAGTGTTCTAGTCAATTACCTTTTTACTGCGGAATTTCATCAGGAATTCATACACGACTGGCACTACTACAAGTGTCAGCAGTGTGGAGCTGATCAAGCCGCCGATAACGGTAACGCCTAGCCCTTTGGAGATGATCCCTGCACTGTTTTCAAGGCCTGTAACCAGTGGCAGCAAAGCACCAATCGTTGCAAGTGCAGTCATCAGGATTGGACGTAAACGTGTGCCGCCTGCTTCAAGCAAGGCTTGACGTGTGGTCATTCCTTCTTTTTCCTTATGAATAACGCGGTCGATGAGGACAATGGCATTCGTGACTACGATACCAATCAACATCAGCGCACCCATGAGGGAGGAGACGTTTAAGGTTTCCCCAGCGATCAGAAGGGCTACGAGTACCCCGATAATGGTGAAAGGAAGTGAGAACAGGATAGCAAATGGAGCTAATCCACCGCCAAACGTAACCACAAGCACGAAGTATACGATGGCAATAGCAGCCGCCATAGCAATACCTAATTGACCAAATGTGTCATTGATCTGCTCGGTTACACCACCGAAGCTAACCGTCACGCCATCTGGTAATTCCATAGCATCTATTTTTTCCTTCACGAGGTTTGAAGCACTATTGACGTCACTTGAAATAATCTCGGCAGTGACATCCACCTTCATCTTACCGTCCATCCGAGTAATCGAGTCAGGGGAAGAGCCGTTTTCAATTTTAGCGACTTGCCCGATTGGCACGGAAATGCCTAGTGGTGAAGTCAATGTAGCCTCTTCCATTTCTTTAATGCTCTTATACGTTTCTTTATCAGTTTCGATATAGACTTTGTAGTTCTTGCCGTCCATTTCTACTTCTGTGAGTACTGGACGTGTACCTGCAGGAGCAAGCTTCATCGCAATTTGTCCCGCTGTAAGTCCAAGGGAGCTAAGCTTTTCTTGATCCGCTACAATCGTATATTGATCGTAAGCTTCTTTGAGACTTGTTTCGCCATCCTTGAAATTAGTGGTGTCAGCCTGTACGATCTTGGCGATCTCATCCGCTACCGGCTTAATTTGATCTAGTTCGTCTCCGAATACATTCACGGTTAACGTGCTTCCACCCATACCTCCGCTCATCATCGCGGACATATCGCCCCACACACCATCTGGGACTTCTGCGGTTAAACCTTCGATCAACTTCTCTTTTACATTTTCGAAATCAGGAGTATTACTATCGTAAACGATGAAAAAGAGTCCTGAGTTGCTGGATCCGCCCATACCCATCGGGCCTCCGCCACCAATGGAATATTGCATTTTATCTACATGCTGCTGCGCTAAAATATATTTCTCAGCTTTCAGGCCTTGTTCTTGAACTTCTTCAGTTCTTTGTCCAGCCTTCGGTGAGTAGGTTAGCATAACCGTTTTATCCTCTTGGGAAGGCATAAAGCTAACGCCGATAGGCTTGATCAGGAACAAGCTGCCCGCCAGGAGCAGAACCGCTACTCCGAAAGTAACGAGTTTATGGGAAAGACACCAGTTCAGAATCTTTTGGTAACCGGCAGACATTCTGTCTGGTTTCTCACTATGCGTCTTCTTACCTTTCAATCCGTTGCGGAACAGGGAGTGTGCCATTGCAGGAACCAGGGTAATCGCAACTACCAACGAAGCGAGCAGGGCGAAGACCATAGTTAAAGCGAAAGGCAAGAACAGCTCTCCAACCATACCACTTACTAGAGCAAGCGGTAAGAATACCGCGATGGTTACAATCGTAGAGGACATGATTGGTACGAACATTTCACGAGTGGCTGCACTGATTAATTCCCGGCCTTTTAGCTTCTCGCCAGATAACGAGAGTCGCCGGTATATGTTCTCTATGACTACAATCGAGTCATCGACTACCCGTCCGATGGCAACGGTCATCGCACCAAGGGTCATCATATTAAGCGTAATGTCCATTTGACGCAGACATAACACTGCGATCAGCAATGATAAAGGAATAGAGATGATAGAAATGATTGTCGAACGAATATTCCGCAGGAAGACCAAAATGATAATTACTGCGAAAAGGGCGCCAAATACAGCTTTTGACAACATTGTATTTACGGAGTCCTCAATCGGCTTACCTTGGTCAAGCAGAACTGTAAGGTCAATGCCTTTATATTGTGCTTTTAATTCTTCAGTTTTGTCCTTAACACCATTTACGACATCAACAGTGTTGGCATCGTTGGCTTTGACAATCTGGATACCGATCGATTCTTTACCATTCGTACGGGAGATCGATTCAGAATTACCAACAACCTCAATTGTAGCAAGCTCTCCCAGCTTCACGGTTGGCAATCCCATATTTGCAGCTCCGCCAGCAGCGCCTGCACCAGCAGCACTTCCAGCACCTGCATCGGCAGCGCCAGCTCCAGGAGCCCCAGCGCCAGCAGCGCTCGCTGCACCAGTTGGCATAACTGGAATGGTCACATTTTTAAGATCTTCAACGGTGGTGATGTTGCCATCCACAACCACTGCCTTTTGAGCTTTGTCCATCTCGAACAGTCCTAGTGGAACACGGAGGGAAGAGCCTTGAATGATCCCTTTAACCGTATCTTCAGTCAGTCCGTATTGCTTGAGCTTCTCTTGATTGAACTTAAGCGAAACTTCTTTAACGTATTGTCCAGAGATTTGAATAGAAGCAACACCCTCAACATCTTCAAGGGCAGGGCGAATATCGTTCTCGGCAATACGGGTTAGTTCCTCGAGATCTTCTGAATCTCCATTCGATAAACTAAGGGAGACGACAGGCATTGAGCTAAGGCTAAAACGGGAAATGGAAGGCTTTTGCACATTGTCTGGCAATGAGACCTCATTCAGCGCTTCGCGAACAGCTGCTGTAGCATTATCCAGATTCGTTCCATAATCAAACTCGATTTGGATACTGGAGGCATTCTCCAGAGAAGTGGAGGTGATTGTCTTTACACCATCCACATTGCGTAGCTTTTGCTCCAACGGTTTACTGACATCATTAACGACGCCTTCTGGTGCAGCCCCCGGATAAATAGTTGTTACGCTAAGATAGGGTATACTAATATTAGGTAAGGTTTCTTGCTTCATTGTCAGTCCGCTATACAAACCGGCAAATACAATAATTATCGTCAGAAGCCAAATGGCAAATTTGTTCCTGAGCGAGAAATTAATTAAGCTTTTCATAAGTGTTGTTTCTGCTCCTCTCGGGCCTTTTCTTTACGAAATAGGGCGCCATTTTGAAAATTTATAATACTCGCTATCCATGTTCTTCTCTCTCACGAACTCTTTATAGAGCAATTAACGAAATAAGCATGAATGATTTGAAAAAGAAGTAACCAGCTTTCTCAATTCTTCCAATGGTGTAGTGAGCTCTGAGCAGGATTGGAGGTTGGACAACATCCCCTGTATGATTGCTTTGCGTGGGTGTGGTAAGAGAACTTCGCCTTCTAGAATGTTGAGTGATTCCAGCAAATCGGCTGACTCTTCCGGTTCTATACTATCTAATTTACTAACCACAGTCTTCATGTCCTTAATGATCTGCAGTGGATTCTTGCGCTTACTCTCCTCATTCTCCTCCATCCAGCTTGCAAGAATGGTAGAGTTGATGAGAGGAGCCTGCTTACTTTTAAGAAGACCAGCTACAATAATATCTAGTAGATTCATTAGATGATCAGCCATAACGGCAAGGGACAAGTGGGTATCCTGACGAAAAATAACCGCAATATATGACTTGATTAGTCCATGACCTACAATACATAAATCTCCGGTATAGGGAATGATGTCTTTTCCATAAAGGGTCTCCATCTTCACCTGAAACCAGCGCAAGAAGGAAGCGTTGTTTCTACGCAGCCATTCCGGTACTTCAGTATCAAATCCTTTTCCGGCAACTTCCTGAATTTGACGCTGTAAGAACTCACGTAATTCGTACACATGACTCAGTAGAATTTCTATTTGATTCCTAAGCTTCTCACGCGGTGTTCTTTGGGTTTCTTGTTCTTCACGTAATAAGGGATCACGAATCATTCGGTAACAATAGAGAAAAATACTGCGTTCCAGTTCTTCTTTGGATTTGAATACTAGATACAAGCTTCCCTTCGAAATTCCGCATAATTCGGCGATCTCTTGCATGGATGTGGAAGAGGAGCCTTTCACAGCGAATAATTGCATGGCGATCTTAATAATCTGTTCCTGCTTGTCCACAGTTTTATCGCTCATTGGGGGGATAACCTCCTTTCTGACTACCCAGTTCTATAATTGACTAATCGGTCAAAATAATTATATTCGATCCATCTTGTCATTACAAATTTCAGAACAGAAGGGTTACAGTTTTGTTGTAAATAGATTTTTACACAGTAATTGTCTAGGAAGATATAGGTTCTTCATGTAATATATAAAATGTGTCATTTTAGTGTTTCTTTTATGAATAAGAAGGTAGGTACAATATGAGAAGAGGACTTCAATCTATAATTATTATTGGGGCTTTCATAGCATTTTATTATTTTGGTTTTGGTATTTTTGGGAGTACTGCTGGAACAATTATTAGTATTTTCTCCACACTGACAGTCGTTTCAATTAGCTTAGCTATTTTTATGGAGAACCGTAATCCTTCTACTACGATGTCATGGATTCTTTTGCTTGCGTTGATCCCGGTGCTCGGTTTGGTCTTTTATTTTCTATTTGGACAGAATGTATTTAAACGTCGTAAATATGATAAAAAAGCACAAAGAGATCTTATGGCCTATGAGCGGATTGAGAATGACGCTTTGCGTACGCATCAAGATTGGTCGGTCTTTGACCCCTCGCGTCAAAAACTACTATTATTATCCAAGACTCTAGCGCGTACTCCTATTTCCTTTGCTTCAGAGACGCGCATCCTTACCAATGGTGAAGAGACGTTTGGAACATTACTGCTAGAGCTGCGACAAGCGAAGCACCACATACATATGGAGTATTACATCTTCCGTGCAGATCACATTGGAACGCGTATTCAACAGATTTTGATCGCAAAGGCGCGTGCGGGTGTATCTGTCCGATTTATGTATGATGCTGTGGGGAGTTTTCAGCTTTCTAAAGCTTTTTTGAAAGAGTTGGTTGATGCTGGAGTACAAGTGGCATCGTACGGTAATTCCACCTCCTTTTTCTCTAGCCGGGTTAATTACCGGAATCACCGAAAAATCGTCGTCATCGACGGTGATGTCGGGTTCATGGGTGGACTGAATGTGGGGGATGAATATTTAAGCCGCAGCAAAACTTATGGATTCTGGCGTGACACCCATATGTTAGTTAGAGGTGAAGCGGTACGGACGATGCAAATCATCTTCTTGCAAGATTGGATGCATACTACGGGTGAAAAAATACTGGAGCAGGATTATCTCACGCCACAGCTACACTTTATGACAGGTGACGGAGCAGTACAGATCATTGCGAGTGGACCGGATAACGAACGTCGTGCACTCAAAAATATATTTTTCTCCATGATCACCTCAGCTGAGAAATCAGTTTGGATTGCCAGCCCTTATTTCATTCCGGATGAGGATATCCTGACTGCGATACGTGTAGCGGCTATATCTGGTTTAGATGTTCGCTTGTTATTCCCTGCTAAGCCAGATAAATGGATTCCGTTTCTGGCTTCGCATTCTTATTTCCCGGCATTGCTGGAGGCTGGAGTGAAGATTTATGAATACGAGAAGGGCTTTATACACTCTAAGCTGTTAATCGTGGATGGTGAAATAGCGACTATTGGTACAGCAAACATGGACATGCGGAGCTTCCATCTTAACTTTGAGGTAAACGCATTGCTTCTTCAGACAGAGAGCGTTACACGAATTGTTGCTGATTTTGAACGGGATTTATTGTCCACCACTCAGATTGTGCATGAGACCTTTATGAATAAACGCATGGTGGTACGTATACTGGAGTCTGCCGCCAGATTAATGTCTCCACTGCTATAACTTCATTACAGATTAAACCACCGCGAAGGGTGCTGCCTTCTCTGCGGTGGTTTTTGTTTAAAAAGTAGTAAAGCCCAGGTTAGTCTGCAGCCGGAACAGGATGTACTTGAACCAGGTCACATCGCTCTGATAGGCCTCAAAAGGTAAAGTGAACGTATGACCCTCGTTATTCCATAACCGATAAAAGTAGGCTTCCATATCTTTGAACAGAGGCTGATCTCGCTTCATAGAAATCCACAGATCATTCTCCAGATTGTAGTCATCTAGATTGCGTGTGGTGAAATTGGTGGAACCGCCAAGAACGATGGAGCTGCCGGTTTGTTTGGCGATAAAGAGCAGCTTTGGATGATATTGCTCTTTGGTTGTATTGTACCAACGAATAGAGATTTCGCCATTCGTGCGTTTATTCAGATCCATGGCAACTGGACGGTTGGGGATCCCGATTTTATCGCGCCCGAAGGCGTTCTGATTTGGATCCAGGATTAGGTTTACCTTAGCCCCGCGTGATGTAGCCTCTACCAACGCATCCAGAATGGCATCATCAGCAAGATAAAACATCCCCATCCATACGGTATCCCCCTTCCGGGCGGACCTAATGCCTTGCAGCGCATATTTGTATACCTTTCCTTCTGTTAAATAGCGAACTTCTAGAGATTCCGCTGATGGTAGGTTCTTTTCTTGGGTAAGATTGGGCTTATGAAGTAGCAATGGACCTGCATCTGAAAGATTGGCTGCCGCCTGCTCGGTCTGGAGAATATCGGCAATAATTGGACCTTGTACCTCCAAAGCAATATTGGAGTGGTAGGCGCTGGCATCGTGAACATTTCCAGAGGAAATTAGTGCAGTGTTCTCACTGACAATTACTTTGCGATGGTTCGCCTTCACATTCAGCAGCTTCAGATAAGATCGAGCGGTAATATCCGGTCCACCACTGGCCATAAGATTGGGGATAAGGCCCTTACCAGATTGTCCGAACCATTGAATGAAGGTGCGCCAGACGGCTGAATAGGCAGGTGTAGAATCCCGCAGCGAATTAACATCGGTCATGATGACTCGGATCCCCACGGCCTTCATTTCTTCCAGAAGATGATTGGGCGCTGAGTTGTAATTGGTATTGACCTCATCGGTGATGAAGACAATCTCCATTTCGGGATAGGTTTGCTTTTGTGAGATTAATTTATCTGTCAGCATTCGACTGACTGGAGGGAATGACTGATCTTCATGGGTATAATCATTGAACAGGAACAGGTCGATGACTAAGAACTCCCTTGACTCCTCGATGATATGTAGCATTCTCGGAAGAATTTCACTCTCCTGCTTACCTGTGTCCGTACCGTCTGGATAGGTTAGGTCATGCCAGAAGGATACATTGTTCACTTTGTATATGGGACTTTCATAGGAAATCCCAACGGGTAGAGGTTTATGTGTCTGGTATATCATGACGCCGATTAACCAGAGAATTAGAATGACGCAAGCCCATATCACTCGTTTGCGGCGTCGTGAAGAGGTGCGTTTCTTTGGAGCAAAAGCATGGGTTCTATCTTGTATCACTTGGGGCTGAACGGGTTGTTCACGATCTGATCTCATCGGAAGTTCCTCCTGAAAGTATTGCAGAGCACTTCCTTTATAATTATTATGCTCTGGCGTGTACCAACCTATTAACACCTAGTGGGTAGAAATGAAGCATCCCTCGTATTTCACTCACTTCATATTGTAAATTCATCTGAAGGGATATGTTATAATAAGTGCAGTTTAGGAATAGGAGGAACGGAGCATGAATCATACGCCAGAAGAGGCCGGACCATATGATGCGAATAGGCAGTCTGGCGCGGATCATGGCAATGACCTACCGACTGTAGAGGTTTCAGATAAGAAGTCTTTATTGCCTGCATCAAGGACAGGTGAACGCAAAATAGAGCATGTACGCCTTTGTCTAAATGAAGAAGTTGGTGGCGTTGGTGTGACAACGGGGTTTGAACATTACCGATTTCGGCATAATGCTCTTCCAGAGCTGAATTTCGATGATATATCATTGCAGACTACGTTCCTGGAACGTGAACTTCGTACACCACTGCTGATCAGCTCGATGACAGGCGGCAGTGCTGCTACAGGAGCCATCAATGCCCGACTAGCAGAGGCAGCGCAGCGTCGTGGATGGGCGCTGGGGGTTGGTTCTGTGCGAGCGGCGGTGGAGCGCTCTGAGCTAACCGAAACCTTTTATGTACGGGACAAAGCACCTGATATACCGGTTATCGCTAATATTGGCGCCGTACAGCTGTCCTATGGTTTCGGGATTGAGGAGTGTCGCCGCGCTGTGGATATTGCTGGTGCCGATTTTCTTGTACTGCATCTCAATGGTCTTCAAGAGGTCTTTCAACCGGAAGGGAATACTGGCTTTGCTTCTTTACTATCGGAGATAGCAAAAGTATGCCGTGCACTTGAGGTTCCTGTAGGTGTAAAAGAAGTCGGCTGGGGCATTGACGGTGATACAGCAGAACATCTTTATAATGCAGGGGTAGCTTTTGTTGATGTAGCGGGTGCAGGTGGAACATCCTGGAGTCAGGTCGAGAAGTTTCGGAGTAGAGACCCTATACGGCGCGCAGCGGCTGAAGCTTTCGCAGACTGGGGCACTCCAACCGCAGATTGCATTGCAGAGGTACGTGCTGTCTCCCCGAAGGGGGCATTGATTGGCAGCGGCGGCTTGAAGCATGGTGTGGATGCGGCGAAGGCATTGGCCCTCGGTGCTGATTTAGCAGGCTTTGGACGCAATCTTTTAGGACCGGCAGTAGATTCTGAAGAGGCGCTAGATGCTGCACTGGCTCAGGTAGAGCTGGAGCTTAAAATAGCAATGTTCGGCATCGGAGCTCCCGATTTAGCAACTTTACGTGGGACTTCCCGTTTAATACGTAAATAAAAGTATATGGTAAATATAGAAGTGAGGAAGTGAAAAAAGATGATGATTAAATTGGTTCATATGGATGAGTCTGCTTTTCAATTTTTCTTAGGTCAAGCTACTCGTGATTACGCTGAAGATAAGATTAAAGCCGGCGCTTGGGACCCTGAAATCGCGATGAAGCTGTCTGAGGAAGCTATAACACAGTCTTTACCTAAAGGGTTGAGCACAGATGGCGCTTATCTATATTCTATAGTAGAAATAAGTAGTGATATCCAGGTAGGATACATCTGGTTTAATGTAAGTGAAGGCCGCAGCGGCCGAGAAGCTTTCATTTATGATTTCTATGTTTTTGAACCGTATCAGAGTAAAGGCTATGGCAAGCAGGCTATGGTCGCACTCGATGAAGAAGCTCGTGAGATGAACGTCACCAAAATCGGGTTACATGTCTTCGGTCAGAACAATCGTGCATTTGAGCTCTACAAAAAAATGGGATATACCGTAACTGACATTACGATGTCTAAAGATTTGTAATACTTAACGTGGAGACCTCGAAGGAGGTCTTTTTTGTGTTGTTCTAAGAAAACAAATGTAAATAATTGTGATAAATATATTTGAATTAGGAGGAATAGAAAAATATGATTATTAAATAAATTCCTGAAAATGGATTCAGCTATATGGAATATTGGAAGGGGGATTAAGGTGAGACCAAGGTTTGTATTACCAGCGGCTTTAACTGTAGCTGCAATACTGTTACTGGTTAGTTGCAACCGTGGGGATTCGCCAGGGAAAAAGCAATCTGCGTCGGGGCAAGTTCAGGCAAGTCCGGTTGCGCCGGTAGCCTCTTCAAAGGTAGCGGAAGAACAGCTAGAAGCGGCGTTGTCTCCATTGACAGTGGAACAAAGATTAGAGGATTTTGATTATATGTGGAAGATTATTGAGGAGAACTACCCTTTCCTAGAGGTAAATAAGCGTCTAAATGGAGAGGATTGGCTTGCGAACAAAGAGGAGTACCGTAATGAAATTGCAGCAGTGAAGGCAGATGATGAGTTTTATAAACGAATGAAATTCGTACTTAGCAGGTTAAATAATGGGCATACGAATTTTTTATCTAAGGAAGAATATCCATGGTTTCTAAACGCCTATGTTCAGGCAGGTTTTGGTTATGAGCCTTGGATCAACGTGTTTCAACAGCCAAATGTGTTGGCTCGTTACAACCAGAAACCTTTAGCGGAGCAGCAAAGCTCTGATGGCATCGTTAACGATATGAATAGTGGTGAGGCATGGAGTCAGACAGGAAAGACTTCCGGGAATGTAAAAAAGGTTATTATAGAGCCAGAGCAAATAGCGTATCTAGGCATGCGAAGCTTTGCTGGAAGTCTCTTGGAGATGGATAGTTCGGAGATTCGTGATTTTTTAATAGAAGTTAAAGATTATAAGACACTAATTCTAGATATCCGCGGAAATGGCGGAGGAAACAGCGATTACTGGAGAGCTCATATTGCTCCTCTGCTGATTAATAAACCTATCGAATACAATACATACTTACTTTATACAAGAGGCAACTATGCTGAGACCTTTATGCAGGCACGTCAGATCACAAGGGGGCAGCAGCCTATTACCAACATCAAAGACGAACAGTTGCCTAATTTACCATCGGAAGCATTAAAAATGTTCAAGACATATAGTAAAAATACAGATGTAGTAATCCCTCAAGAATCCGTTGGTTTTAAAGGAAAGATCTATTTGCTGGTAGATAGCTCTGTGTATTCAGCGTCGGAAGGTTTTGCAGCATTTGCAAAAGGCACCGGGTTTGCGACGGTTGTTGGTGGCAGAACAGGTGGGGACGGACTAGGGATGGATCCACTTGTCGTTGCATTGCCTAATAGCGGTTATGTATTCAGATTTTCCTTTGAGATGGGACTTAACTCTGATGGAAGCTGCAACGAGGAAGTGAAGACAGTCCCTGATGTGGAGGTTGATCCAGATACTTCTAAGCCCCTATTGGATCAGCCGGCGGTGCAAAAAGTATTGGAACTTGCCAAATCCTATTGAAATGGGTTCGCTTGGATAAGGCTGGATTGACACAACTGTAAGACATCCGGTGTTGCTGGAGAATATGTTCTAATATATAATGGTTTAGATCGTATTACTTATTCGGATGATCAATTTAGCTGAAAATAGGAGTTGTCATATAAATGGCTTTGAAAGCGGGAATCGTCGGTCTTCCTAACGTAGGAAAATCCACATTGTTTAATGCAATAACGCAAGCGGGAGCAGAATCCGCAAACTACCCTTTTTGCACGATTGACCCTAACGTTGGTGTCGTTGAAGTTCCGGACGAACGTCTTGATAAACTGACTGAGCTGGTACAACCTAACAAGACTGTACCTACTGCTTTTGAATTTGTTGATATCGCTGGTCTTGTGCGCGGTGCGAGTAAAGGTGAGGGACTAGGCAACAAGTTCCTAGCTCATATTCGCGAAGTAGACGCTATCGTTCATGTCGTTCGTTGTTTTGAAGATGAGAACGTTACCCACGTGGATGGAAAAGTAAATCCGATCAGCGACATTCAGACCATTAATTTGGAACTGATTCTTGCTGACATTGAGAGCATTGAGAAGCGGATTGAGCGTTCCCGTAAGAACATCAAAGGCGGCGACAAGAAATACGCTCAAGAAGTTGAACTGCTTGAACGCGTCAAAGAAGTGCTCTACGAAGATAAACCTGCACGTAGTATAGAATTGTCCGATGACGAGAAGGTTATTATCCGTGATCTTCATTTGTTAACATTGAAGCCTGTGCTGTATGCAGCGAATGTAAGTGAAGAAGAAGTAGCAAGTGCTGAGAATAATCCTTATGTGCAGCAAGTACGTGAATTTGCAGCAACTGAAGGTGCTGAAGTTGTTCCGATCAGTGCTAAAGTAGAAGCTGAAATTGCCGAGCTTGAGGGCGAAGATAAAGCGATGTTCCTAGAAGAACTTGGGCTAGAAGAATCTGGTCTGAACCGCTTGATCAAAGCGGCTTACAAACTTCTAGGCTTGTATACGTATTTCACGGCAGGCGTTCAGGAAGTTCGTGCGTGGACCATTCGTAAGGGAACTAAAGCACCCGGAGCTGCTGGTGTAATTCATACAGATTTTGAACGTGGATTTATCCGTGCTGAGGTAGTGGCTTACGCAGATCTTTTGGCAGCAGGCTCAATGAATGGTGCCAAAGAACGTGGTCAACTGCGTCTAGAAGGTAAAGAGTATTTGGTGCAGGACGGCGACGTTATGCATTTCCGTTTCAACGTTTAAGAGGACTGAAGCATACTAATGATAAGAGGGTCATCTCAGTCGGTAGAGGGTATCTACTGCTGGGATGATCCTTTTTTTAAAATATAAGACATTTATTAAGGGATTTACGCGTACAGAACTGTAGCCATTTCACAATATCTTTGGTATAATATAAAGTCGTATATCTAATTTTATGACATATGTTTTAATCGCTTTATTTGCGAATTTGAAATTGAACTAGGAGAGGTGAATTCCCTTGTTGGACCGATTGCAATCCCTGGCGGACCGCTATGAGAAGCTCAGTGAACTGCTTTGTGATCCGGATGTTGCAAACGACAGTAAGAAACTGAGGGATTATTCCAAAGAACAATCAGACCTACAGCCTGCATTTGAGGCGTATACTGAATATAAGAGTGTAATGGAAGAGCTTGAAGCTGCTAAGCAGATGCAAGGCGAAAAGCTTGATGATGAGATGAAGGAAATGGTCAAGATGGAAATTGACGACCTTTCCAAACGTCAGGTAGAGCTGGAAGAGCAAATCCGTGTATTGCTACTGCCTAAAGACCCGAATGATGATAAGAACGTAATCGTCGAAATTCGTGGTGCAGCGGGTGGAGATGAAGCTGCATTGTTTGCTTCCGACCTTTATCGGATGTACACCCGGTTTGCAGATTCACAAGGCTGGCGCGTGGAGCTAATGGATGTCAACGCGAGCGATCTTGGTGGATTTAAAGAGGTAATCTTCCTTATTAACGGCCGCGGTGCATACAGTAAGTTGAAATACGAAAGTGGTGCGCATCGCGTACAACGTATCCCAGCGACTGAATCCGGTGGACGTATTCATACCTCTACTTCTACAGTATCGGTGATGCCGGAAGCTGAAGCATTTGAGATTGAAATCCATGATAAAGATATTCGTGTGGATACCTTCTGTTCAAGTGGTGCAGGCGGACAGTCTGTAAATACGACCAAGTCTGCAGTACGTGTAACCCATGTACCTACGGGCATCGTTGCTACCTGTCAGGACGGTAAGTCACAGAACTCCAATAAGGAAAAGGCGCTTCAAGTGCTTCGTGCCCGTATCTCCGATATGAAGCGGCAGGAAGAAGAAGCAAAGTATGCTGGTGAACGGAAGAGCAAAGTAGGTACGGGTGATCGTAGTGAGCGTATCCGGACGTATAACTTCCCGCAGAGCCGGGTTACAGATCATCGCATTGGCTTGACACTGCACCGTCTGGAGCAGGTTATGAACGGAGAAATCACTGAAATTATTTCGGCTCTTTCAATTGCTGAACAAGCTGATTTGATGGATAGTATGGACAATGGATAATAATGCTTTGAACGATGGCGTATTTGTCATGTCGGAAGTGAAAAGCATCCGGGAAGCCTTTGCGGAGGCTTCTTCTTTTTTGAGCCAGAGCGGTTGTAATGAACCGCAGCGCAGTGCGCAGTTACTGCTTGAGCATGCGCTTGGCTTATCCGGAGCGGCGTATTATATGGCGCTGGCGGATCCTTTTCCAGCTGCGATCAAGGAAGCGTGGGAGGCGGGAGTTACCCGCCGTAGTAAGGGTGAGCCGGTGCAATATATCATCGGCGAGCAAGAGTTCTACGGGCGTCCTTTTGAAGTGACGCCAGATGTGCTTATTCCACGGCCGGAGACGGAGCTGCTCGTCGAGGCGATTTTGCGGTACGGCGCGGAGCTTTGGCCGGACGGCACGGTTGCGCCGAGTGAAGCGGCGCAGGAAGAAGGCGCTGCTTCGTTAGCAGCAGCGCAAGATCGTGCGGGCGGCGCGGAAGGTGGACGCGCCGTACGGCCGCTGACCGCCGTCGATATCGGCGCCGGCAGCGGAGCGATTTCCGTCACGCTGGCGGCGGAAGCGCCGGCGTGGCGGGTCTGCGCCGGCGATATTTCGCCGGCGGCCCTAGCTGTGGCGAAGCGCAATGCGATGCGCTCCGGCACAGCCGTGGACTTTCGGCTCGGCGATCTGCTCGAGCCGTTCGCGGGGATGGAGACGGATATTCTCGTCTCCAACCCGCCGTACATTCCCGGCGAGGATATCGCCGGGCTGCAGCGTGAGGTGCGCGACCATGAGCCGCGCACTGCGCTGGATGGCGGAGCGGACGGGCTGGACCCGTACCGCCGCATGATGGAGCAGCTGGCGCTGCTCCCGGCACCGCCGCGCCTGATCGGCTTTGAACTCGGCTTCGGACAAGCCGAGCAGGTAGCCTCGCTACTTGAAGCGGCGGGTCATTGGAAAGAGATCATCACCATTAATGATCTAGCTGGAATTCCACGTCATGTGCTAGGTGTAGCACGATAATACTGCATGCTGTGCAGGGGACTCCTGTTGATCGGGGAGTGAAATTGTATTTTCAACCCGACTTCCTTTACAATAGAATTTAACCGGACTTCTTGGTGAACCATAAAAGAAAGCCCAGATTTAGAGTAGGGAGGCAGAACGTGCTTCAGAAGATTAAAAAAATTGATGGTGCTATCGTAGTCGTTCTGTTATTGCTCATGACTGTCAGCATCTTCGCCATATATAGTGTGACTCATGGAAGAGAAAAGCTGGACGGACATCATATCCGTATGATGATGTATTATGCAATTGGCTTTATTGCTTTTATTGGAATGACCTTTTTAGATTACAGAATTTTAGTGAAATACGCGTTATATATTTATTTGTTTGGGATAGGTATCCTGGTCCTCGTCAGCTTTTTGGGCGAGACCAAGAATAATGCCCAAGGCTGGTTGTCCCTCCCTGGAGGACTGAGCCTTCAGCCTGCCGAGCTATTCAAGCTAATATTAATTCTATTTCTGGCAGCGATGCTTGTTCGTAAGAATAAGAGTAAACTCTTGTTTTGGCGGGATGTTGTGCCGCTCGGCCTATTAACCTTATTTCCGTTTCTTATTGTCCTTACACAGAATGACCTTGGGAATGCCTTGTCTTACATCGTGATTCTTGCAGGTCTGTTGTGGATTGGAAATATTAAGTACACTCACGCATTAATCGCGCTGGTGATTGTAGCAAGCTCTGCGATTGCCGGAATTATGAGTTATATCCATTATCATGACGAAATTAAAACGTTTCTTAACGATATTGGCCGTTCGCACTGGATTGAACGTTTCGACCCATGGCTTGTTCCGGATAAAGCGACAGCGAAAGCTCTTTATCATACCAAAAACGCCAAGCTCGCGATTGCCTCAGGTGGGATGAGTGGAGAAGGCTATATGAACGGTAGCTCTGTTCAGACGGATCGGGTGCCTTATACGTATTCAGACTCTATCTTTGTGCAGATTGCCGAGGAATTTGGTTTTGTCGGTTCTGCATTTGTGCTGCTACTGTATTTTATCCTGATTCACCGAATGATTCTGATTGCGCTGGAAGCCAGAGATCGAGCAGGTCCATTTCTGATCGTCGGCATTGTCGCGATGATGCTGTATCAGATTTTTGAGAATATTGGTGCGTTTATTGGTCTGATGCCTTTGACAGGTATCACATTGCCATTCATCAGCTTCGGAGGTACCTCCCTGCTTATTAACATGGCCAGCATTGGGCTGGTAATGAGCGTGCGTCTGCATGGTCGAGATGTAGAGGAAGATTTGCCTAAGCCTACTCCTTATGCAGCCGCCAAACAGGTTTAATCACTAAATCAAAAGATAACCGTCAGAAACTCATCTTTTAAGGATGGGAACTGGCGGTTTTTTATTTTGGGATGTGAATCTCTGATATCGGGTGTATTACATAAATTTGGAATTGTGGCCTTGAATGCTCTACAATAGAAAGGAGAGACTTTCCTCAGGTGAGGGTGGTTAATAGAGTAAGGGGTTTGCGTATGCTTAAAAAGCTCAAGAAGATCGATAGCGTGATTCTTATTGTTCTAGTTATGCTGATGGTGATTAGTATTCTTTCGATATACAGCGTGACTAATGGTAGATTAGTTCAGAAACTAGATGGGTTCCATCTACAAATGCTTAAATACTACATTGTAGGGTTTGTAGCGTTTTTTGTGCTTACCTTCGTGGACTATAGGATATTTGTTAAATATGCTCTTTATATTTACATCTTGGGTATTGGTCTCCTAGTGTCGGTTAGTTTTTTTGGTAAGGTAAAGAACGGTGCGCAATTAGGGCTAGAGATAGGTGGACTTAGCTTTCAACCTGCGGAGCTTTTTAAGTTGATATTGATTCTTTTACTCGCGTCCATACTGGTCCGTAAACAAGGAGCCACGCTAACCTTCTGGAAGGGAGTCGTTCCGCTGGCGCTTCTTACATTGCTCCCTTTTGCCATAGTTATTGTACAGAATGATCTCGGAAATGCGCTAAGCTACATCGTAATATTAATCGGTCTTCTATGGATCGGGAATATCAAAATTTCACATGCACTCATCGGATTACTAATCGTTGGCGGATTGGGTCTTGCAGGAATTCTGAGCTATATTCACTATCATGATGAAGCGGTATATTTTTTTGAGGAGACCCTTGGCAGGAAGCATTTAGTGGATCGTTTTGATCCTTGGCTCGTACCTGATTTGGCGTCAGATGATGCAAGCTATCACACGAAAAATGCTAAAGTGGCTATTGCCTCCGGAGGGATGAGTGGCGAGGGGTACATGCAAGGAAGCTCTGTGCAGAGTAACCGTGTTCCATATACCTATTCGGATGCCATATTCGTACAGGTTGCGGAGGAGTTTGGGTTTGTGGGTTCAGCGCTGCTGCTGTTGCTCTTTTTTATTCTTCTTCATCGGATGATACTGATTGCTCTAGAGAGTAGGGAGCGTAGTGGTCCGTTTTTGATTATTGGAATTACGGCAATGCTGCTATATCAAATCTTAGAGAATATTGGAGCTTTTATCGGCCTAATGCCGCTTACGGGAATTACACTTCCGTTCATCAGTTATGGAGGCACATCTCTTTTAATTAATATGGCCTGTATGGGGATTGTAATGAGTGTGCATCTTTATGGTCGGGATGTTGAGGAGGATTTGCAGTTGCCTAAGGCGCTTCCTGTAAAATTATAGATTTAATAGATTCATAGGTTTGCAGTCTCTCATCTCTGGACATACTACTAGCATGAGAGTTAAGAGGAGAGGGGCTGCGACAAATGAACGATAATCATATGGATAAAAGAGATTCCTTACGTGTAACTTTTAAGTATACTGCCATTTTAATTTGTTTTTTTATGATCGTTATCATGGCCTGGGAAGGTCAAAAAACCGATGCAGCAGTAGCCGAAGTATCGATTCCACAGGATTCTATCCGGCTGCGTATTCTGGCGAATTCGGACGGAACACAAGATCAACTAGTGAAGCGGCAAATCCGCGATACAATTGTAGAGCAAATGAACCAGTGGGTAACTGCACTTGAGGACCCACAGAGTTTAGAGCAGGCGCGCGCTTTAATTAGAACTCATCTACCAGAGCTTAATGCACTAGTTGGATCGGAGCTAGAGAAACGTGGCATTCAATATTCTTATAAAGTTGAGCTGGGTGTAGTTCCTTTTCCGACCAAATTGTACGGTGGAACAGTCTATCCGGCCGGAGAATACGAGGCTGTTCGGGTAACGCTGGGTGAGGGAAAAGGGCAAAATTGGTGGTGCGTACTGTTTCCGCCGTTGTGCTTTATCGATGCGGGTTCTGGAGATGCGGCGGCACCTGCTGCTAACAAAGAGGCGAAGACCGTTTCGGCTGCCGGGGCAGATAGCGGAGTTAAGGCGCAACCAGCAGTAGGAACAGCTGTACAAGCAGATTCTTCGGCGAAGGATGTTGCGGCAGCGGATTCCGCAGAGCCAGAGGTACGGTTCTTCGTTTGGGAACTGCTGCAAAACCTTTGGAACTGGATTAGCGGATTATGGTCGTAATGCTGATGTTAGCCCTTTGGTTTTGTGGAAATGGTCTATAGTTTTGAATCTAGATATGTTACTATTTCATAAGCAGATCGACTGCGGCGCCTTCATTGGGGCCGCTTTTTGGTAAGATTAGAGTTAATGAACCTCCAGAGTATTTATCCTAAGATTGCAAGAAAAGCTATTGTTCAATATATATCCTGTAGAAAGCCTGTGATGAGAATGAATGAACCACACGACCCTTTATTCGCCGTTCAGCGGCGGAGTGGAAATAGAAATGAGACTGTATATTGGGAACTGGATTTGCTGGAAGATGCAGCTTCGGATTCCGGTGTACTTCAGTCAAGTGAGGAGAATAAGTTAGCCATCGTGGAGGCGGCAGCCATGCTTCGTGAAGGTGGAACGGTCGCTTTTCCAACCGAAACGGTCTATGGACTTGGAGCGGATGCACGAAATACTGCGGCAGTTGAGGCTGTTTTTGCGGCAAAAGGGCGACCGTCTGACAATCCCCTTATCGTGCATATTGCCGATCCAGGTGCTCTGGACGAGCTGGTTACAGAAGTGCATCCTACGGCTGCGGTATTGATGGATGCTTATTGGCCTGGACCGCTGACAGTTGTGCTTCCTGTTCGTGAGGGTGTTTTGTCACCCTGTGTAACGGCAGGACTGGACACGGTAGGTGTTCGTATGCCTGATCATCCGGTAGCTTTGGCGCTGATCAGTGCAGCGGGCTGTCCCGTTGCGGCACCTAGTGCTAACCGTTCCGGTCGTCCGAGTCCGACCTTAGCTTCACATGTGATGGAAGACTTGGCCGGATACATTGGTGGTGTACTTGATGGCGGCGCCGCCGGAGTTGGACTGGAGTCAACTGTGGTGCAGGTGCAGCCTGATGGAAAGGTTGCCGTGCTTCGCCCTGGTGGGATTACTTTGGAGCAGCTAGCTGCTGTAGTGGGAGCAGAAGCTATTGCTGCTGAGCCGGCTGTGGTTAAAGAATTTGGAGCTTCCGCAGCAGCGGAAGCTCCAGTAGCCACTGCACCGAAGGAGCGCCACGGTGCAGAAACTGTTTCCGCCAGCTTGGCGCCACGCGCGCCGGGCATGAAGTACACGCACTACGCGCCGCGCGGCTGGCTCGGTGTGGTGAGCGGATCTTCTCCGCAACGTGTTGCGGATGAAGCCGCGAGTCTACTTCAGGCGGCACAGCTGAACGGCGAAGTAACGGGCTTACTCCTCTTCGAGGAGCATAAGCCCCTCTATCCCGCCGATCCTGCCGCCTGCGTTCTTTCCCTCGGCTCGTTATCCTCGCCGGAGGAAGGGGCGCGCTCCCTATATGCCGCGCTGCGGCGCTTCGATGAAGCGGGAGCGACTTACATCTTGGCCGAGGCTTGTCCGTATACGGGCCTCGGCGTAGCTATTATGAACCGGCTTATGAAGGCAGCCGGTGGTTCCGTCATTGATGCCGGATAGCCACGGCGACCTTTCTATCCAGCTATAGTATAGGTTCTTCGAATCTGAAATCTCCTATGAAGTCATGATTACCCCCTTGTCCGCATATCGTTGTTGTACAAGATATTTCGGACTTGGGGGGTTAAGCATGGGCATAGGAGATGTATATGCCGGTTGGGGGCAGACAGTTACTATTGCTATAATGGCGATTGCATTAGGGATGGATGCCTTTTCGCTCGGAGTAGGGATCGGGATGAAAGGGATTCGTCTGCTGCATATTCTGCAAATGAGTGTGCTCATTGCTTTTTTTCATATGCTGATGCCTCTTCTAGGTTTATTGACTGGAAGTTATGTCGGACATTTGCTAGGTCAAGTAACAACTTATGCCGCAGGAGGGCTACTTGTGCTGTTAGGCGGACATATGGTGTATAACTCCTTTCGTCCGGAAGTGGTAGGTACGCGAGCTATGAATCACCGAACCTTATGGGGAATGCTGCTTCTATCACTCAGTGTTAGTGTGGATTCTTTTTCCGTTGGGGTATCCTTAGGGATGTTTGTGAATGGTGTACTTCTGACTATACTAGCTTTTGGTGCCTGTGGAGGTCTGATGTCAATTATCGGCCTGCTTCTTGGGCGGCATGTCAGTCGTGGACTCGGGGAATATGGGGAAGCACTGGGCGGGGCTATTTTATTGGGGTTTGGCTTGCTATTCATCTTTTGATACAATAACGGCATTACAATATTTTAATTTCATGGGGGTGCAAAAGCATGCTGCATATTTTATTCGTCTGCACCGGTAATACATGCCGTAGTCCTATGGCTGAGGGGCTTTTACGAAAGCTTGCGAAGGAACGTGGAATCGACCTGGAAGTGCGGTCTGCAGGTGTATCTGCCATTTCTGGTACTTCTATATCGAGACATGCTGCAGCTATTTTGCAGGAAGAAGGCATTCATGATCATTTAGAGTCGTCGAAATTAACAGGGCAATCCGTCGCTTGGGCCGATCTTGTACTTACCTTAACCAGTGGACATAAGCAACATTTGCTACAGTATTTTCCGGATGCTGTAACAAAAACATATACATTGAAGGAATACGTGCATAACGAAGAAGCTGTGACTGAGGATATTAAAGAATTGGACAGCCTTTATGCAGATGCTGAGTTAAACATAGCTCTAGGTGGTGAACCCAACGCAACGGATCTACAACGAATGATTGAAATCCGCCAGCGTATCCCAAGCTTTGATATTTCTGATCCATTCGGGGGTACGCGTGAAGATTATGAGCTTACTGCTGCTGAGATTCGCACTTCGTTGTTTAGTTTATTAGATAAACTGGAATCCTTACGCCATTTGTAAATGGTTGATTTTCAGTCGGCTTTGCTTTAAGATGAAAGTACAACTAATCGGTTCCGATGTAACTGGCGACAAATGTGGATCAAACCACGATGGAGCATCGGAATAAACGGCCGGTCGCCTGGGCAAAAGAGCAAATCCGCAGCTACCTGCGGACTGCTCTTTTTTGTTTAAATGACGCTTGTTTGAAGCTTGAGGAGGTAGGGTGATGGACAAAGTTGTGGAGTTATCTTTAACTGAAGCTACTGTCACTGTGTTAAGGGAGTTGGCGGAAGCTGGTAACCTTGGATCTGGTAAAATTGTTGTCCTAGGAGTTAGCACAAGTGAGGTCGCTGGTGTCCGTATTGGAACCGGTGGTGCGCTTGAAGTCGCACAGCAACTGCTTGAAGGGGCTCGTTTGGTCGCAGCGGAAAAAGGATTTCATCTCGTTTATCAGTGCTGTGAGCATCTGAATCGTGCGCTTGTAATGGAACGCTCTTTGCTAGAGTCGCTTGGGCTAAGTGAAGTTTCAGCTGTACCTATACCGGGTGCTGGCGGTTCGATGGCTGCGGCTGCCTATCGCTCTATGAAAGATCCTGTTCTGGCGGAAACGTTAGAAGCACATGCTGGCTTAGACATTGGTGAGACTCTTATAGGTATGCATTTGCGCCGCGTGGCAGTTCCTTTTCGGCCGACCTTGCGGTACATTGGAGCAGCTAGAGTGAACGCGGCATGGGCCAGACCTCCGCTTATTGGCGGCGAACGTGCGGTTTACCGTACTCTTGAACAGAGTGATTCACAGGTTTGTGATTGATGGACTTAGATTTATGTTTTTGCAGAAACGTAGACCTAAAGCTTTTTCGTGGCGGGCAAATCGTTTCTATTTAAATACAACATATCTACACACACTAGGGAGGAAATAAGAACATGGAACAATTACGTAAGAGTGACCCGGCAGTACTGGAAGCAATGGAACTGGAACTGAAACGTCAGCGTGCCAACATTGAGCTTATTGCCTCAGAGAATATCGTTAGCGAAGCCGTAATGGAAGCCATGGGCTCAGTGCTTACGAACAAATATGCAGAAGGCTATCCAGGCAAACGGTATTATGGTGGCTGTGAAGATGTGGATATCGTTGAGAATCTGGCTCGTGATCGTGCAAAAGAATTGTTCGGTGCGGAACATGTCAACGTACAGCCTCACTCTGGAGCACAAGCGAATATGGCTGTATATCTCGCTGCACTTAACCCGGGCGACACGGTTCTTGGCATGAACTTGGCGCATGGCGGACATTTAACGCATGGTAGTCCAGTAAATGCTTCTGGATTACTCTATAACTTCGTAGCTTATGGTGTACAAGAAGATACTTTCCTAATTGATTATGACGAAGTACGCAAAGCAGCCTTCAAGCACCGTCCTAAGTTGATTGTTGCTGGTGCAAGTGCGTATCCGCGCATTATTGATTTCGAAAAACTTGGTGCTATCGCCAATGATGTCGGCGCGTTGTTTATGGTAGATATGGCCCATATCGCAGGTCTTGTTGCTGCTGGTCTTCATCCGAGCCCGGTTCCTCATGCTCATTTCGTTACAACTACAACACATAAGACTTTACGCGGTCCCCGCGGAGGTATGATTATGTGCAGACAGCCATGGGCAGCTGCTATCGATAAAGCCGTATTCCCTGGTTCCCAAGGTGGACCGCTGATGCATGTCATTGCGTCAAAAGCAGTCGCATTCGGTGAAGCTTTGCTGCCATCCTTTAAGACCTATGCTGAGAATGTAGTGAAGAATGCAAATGTTCTTGCAGAAACACTGATTAGCGAAGGGGTTAACATTGTATCCGGTGGTACAGATAACCACTTGATGTTGCTTGATACACGCAACCTGAACATTACCGGAAAAGATGCGGAAAAAGTACTAGATTCCATCGGAATCACTGTGAATAAAAACGCAATTCCATTTGATCCTACAAGTCCTTTCGTAACAAGCGGTATTCGTATTGGTACACCTGCGGTTACTTCCCGTGGTATGGACGAGCAAGCTATGGTGGTTATTGGCCGCATTATAGCTAATGTTCTGAAGAATCCGAAGGATGAAGTGAAATTAGCTGAGGCAGCTCGTCAAGTTGCTGATTTGACGGATCAGTACCCACTTTATCCAGAACTGAAGTACTAGTTCTTATTCTCGTATTCACTAATAAATTCACCTCCACCGAGTCCTGATTTTAGGGTTTGGTGGAGGTTTTTTGTTGTTTATTGTTCACAATATTATCTGGGTAAATTGATGGAAAATCATGAAATCAATCATGAAAGTTCATGGAACTTTCATAAACAATAGTGAAAAAAATGTGAATAGTATGAAAAATGCAAATTTGCACAACCTAATCTAGGTTTTATTCCTGAAAAGGCAACGGAATTACCAATCCTTACCTTTATAAGCGAAGGAAAACACAAGGGTAGGGGTTCAATATGGGTACATGTGCCTTTCTAGGTGAAATGCGGCGATGGGAATGCTATAATAGACAGGATTTAGCCATAGAGAAGCAAAAACGCTTTCTAGGGTTATAGACACGACTTACAATTACCGGAGGGACAGGAAATGGGAAAATTGGTGATTTGCGATCATCCTTTAATTCAACACAAACTAACATTTATTCGCGACGTAAGAACAAACACGAAGGATTTCAGAGAGCATGTTGACGAAGTTGCCACATTGATGGCTTATGAGATAACACGTGATATTCCTCTAGAAACCATTACAGTACAAACACCGGTCACTGAAACGGAAAGTAAAGTGATTTCTGGAAGAATGCTTGGGCTTATCCCTATTCTTCGTGCTGGTCTGGGTATGCTTGAGGGCGTTCTGAAGCTTCTTCCTGCTGCTAAAGTAGGACATGTTGGCTTATTCCGTGATCCGGACACGCTTCAACCGGTTGAGTATTACATCAAGCTTCCTACAGATGTACAGGAACGTGAACTGATCGTAATTGATCCAATGCTAGCTACGGGGGGATCTGCGATTGCTGCTATTACCTCGCTGAAGAAGCGTGGCTGTACACAAATTAAAATGATGAACCTGATTGCAGCTCCAGAAGGTGTTGCTGCCGTTCAAGAGGCTCACCCAGATGTCGATATTTATGTAGCTGCGCTTGATGATCATTTGAATGAGCATGGATATATCGTTCCGGGACTTGGCGATGCTGGAGATCGTTTGTACGGAACTAAGTAAATAGTAATTCGTAATAGGATATAAGAAATTTGTTTATTTTTTGATGAGAGGGTAGGGGTTATGTCCAAAATTAAAGTGATGACTATTTTCGGAGTGCGCCCCGAGGCGATCAAGATGGCTCCTCTAGTTCTTGAACTGAAGAAGCATCCTGAGCACATCGAGTCAATTGTATGTGTAACAGCACAGCACAGGGAGTTGCTCGATCAAGTGTTGGAAGTGTTCAATATTACTCCTGATTACGATCTGGATGTGATGAAGGACCGTCAGACGCTTAATGAGATTACTATTCGAGTGCTCGAAGGCCTGGAACCTGTACTCAGAGAGGTTAAACCTGATCTCGTATTGGTGCACGGGGACACATTAACGACGTTCCTTGCAAGCTATGCCTCTTTCCTGCAGCAAATTCAGGTTGGGCACGTAGAAGCAGGACTTCGGACATGGAACAAATTGTCTCCGTATCCTGAAGAAATGAACCGTCAGCTTACAGGCGTATTAGCAGACCTGCATTTCGCTCCAACGGATTGGTCAGCTAGTAATCTGAGACATGAGAACAAAAAAGAATCAAGTATTTATATCACAGGCAACACTGTAACCGATGTGTTTCAATATACCGTACAGCCTGATTACCGGCATCCTGTTTTGGATTTTGCTTCAGGAAAAAAACTTATTTTGATGACTGCTCACCGTAGAGAATCGCAAGGTGAACCGCATCGGAATATCTTCCGAGCTGTCAAAAGAATCGCTGATGAATTCGAAGATGTAGCCATTGTTTATCCTGTGCATCCGAGTCCTGCCGTTAAGGAACCTGCACATGAAATTTTGGGTGGACATCCAAGAATTAAGCTGATTGATCCGCTGGATGTCGTGGATTTGCATAATTTTTATCCGCATACCCACTTGATATTGACCGATTCTGGCGGTTTACAAGAGGAAGCTCCTTCATACGGAGTACCAGTACTTGTGCTTCGTGATACGACGGAGCGTCCTGAAGGGATAGACGCTGGAACGCTAGAACTTGTGGGCACGGACGAGGAGAAGGTGTATGCACGGACACATGCTCTTTTGACTGATAATGAGCTCTATCAGTCGATGAGTCGGGCCGCCAACCCGTACGGAGATGGCAAAGCCTCCCAACGAATTGTCAATGCGATTTTGCACCATTTTGGTGTAAATAAGGAGCGTCCTGAAGAGTTTCACAGAATGTTCACAAAAAATAAATAATTTCATTTAAAGTAATATCTGATCTGATTAAAATCAACATACAGTGAAACTGTACGGTTTATATGGTTTTGGAACATTTTGCTGTGATTATTTTCATGTTTTCAAGGGTTTTTGGGCAATGTTCAATGAATTGACAAAGACTCCAGAAATTCAGTAAAATTAGTTGGGATTGTAGCCATGAAAGAACAAAATAGCAGGGACAGCTTGTTACAGACCGCGCTTATCATTGGAAGTGCAGGCACTATACTCGCCGCTTACATTGTTATTGGTTTTTTTGCGGCAAGGTGGCTGAAAGACTTGATGGAGGGACCTAAATATTGGCTCGCTATTGGCACTATAACCGGAATGATTCTGGGAATTGTGAACGTCGTCCTGTTAATTAAAAAATTTTTGGGGGAGCAGAATGGATAATATGACTCCCATGATCAATACCGTCACTAGAGTTACGCTCGTCCTTATGGCAGGACTCTTAATGGGCTGGGCGCTTCATCATGAGACCAGGGATTTTACACTGGGCATGACTCTGGGTCTGGTGGCGGGATTGGTAAACTTTCGTTATCTGGCCGTCAAGGTTCGACGGGTAACGCAGTCGATTGCGAGCAACGAAGGGAATGCCTTCAGCCTCGGTTTTGTTACACGGATTAGCTTCGCAATTTTGGTCACCATGTTCGCGGTCAAGATTGAGCATTTCTCCCTGGTAGCAACTATTTCAGGCGTATTCATTCCTCAGCTTCTCGCCATTCCTGCGGGGATATATCTGAGTGTGAAGAACAAACTTTAACCAGATTAAAGAGAAAGGGGGATGATACTATGCATGAGATGCCGAAAATCTTTGTCGGGGGAATACCGATAGATATATCAGCCGTATTGATGCTTCTGATCAGTTGTACAGTAGTATTTGTACTGGTGATGCTGTCGGTTCGTAAGCTTTCGGTTGAAAATCCATCTAAGCTTCAGAATTTTATGGAATGGGTTGTAGAATTTGTAGAGGGTGTCATAAGCAGTGCCATGGACCTGAAGAAAGGAAAACCTTACATATCTTTGGGGCTAACGTTGATTCTGTTTATCTTTGTTTCCAACCTTCTTGGATTGCCCTTCTCAGTTGTAACTGAAGCACATGGACCTGTAACCGTGTTTGGCCATGTGATTGAAGCAACCAGGAACTTGGCGCATGGTGATCATGTTGAGATCTTATGGTACAAGTCGCCGACTGCTGACATTAATATCACTGCAGGATTGGCAATTATTGTGTTTATACTGATGAACTTCCTGGGCATTAAGCTCAATGGCAAGCATTATTTCAAACACTATATTGAGCCGTTTCCAATCTTTTTGCCACTGAACATTATCGAGAACTTGGCAAAACCAGTAGCTCTGGCAATTCGTCTATTTGCTAACATCTTTGCCGGAGAAGTACTGATTACAGTCATTTTGAAACTGGGGATTCTCAGTATTCCTTTCCTGGCTGTATGGCAAGGCTTCAGTATTTTCGTCGGGGCACTACAGGCGTTTATCTTTACGATACTGACGATGGTTTATATCGCACAGATGACGATTCACGAAGAAGAAGCACATTAATGAACTGCTGCGAAGGGAACGGTTATCGTCTGATTTTCTTTCGCGGGAGATATCTTATATCATTAAACACAATATGAACCAAAATTAAAGGAGGATATTTACAAATGGAATATTTAGCAGCAGCAATAGCGGTTGGTTTGGGTGCACTTGGTGCAGGTCTTGGTAATGGTATGATCGTTAGTAGAACAGTTGAGTCCATCGCTCGTCAACCAGAAGCTCGTAATGCGCTTCAAACAACAATGTTTATCGGTGTAGGTATCGTCGAAGTTATTCCGTTGGCAGCAACAGTTATCGCATTCCTAATCATGTTTTCATCTTAATAAACCGTATTTACGGTTTGGCGGGGACGGCCGATGCCATCCGCGCCTTACTTTTGTATACGTCCGCATGACGCGGTAATGGAAGGGAGTGACCTCAGTGGAAATTGTTTGGACAAACATCTTATTTTCAATTGTAGCCTTTGGGATTCTATATTTCTTGCTCAGTAAGTATGCGTTCAGCAAACTGTTCGCAGTTATGGAGAAACGCCGTGAGCTGGTAATGCAGCAAATGGATGAAGCTGCGAAGACTAGAGAGCAAGCGGTCGCGTATGTGGAAGAGCAGAAGCAGGCGCTGAACAGTGCACGCCAGGAAGCTCAACAGATTATTCAACAATCGCAAATTACTAGTAATCAACAGGTAGAACAAGCTTTGGCGCAAGCTAAAGTTGAAGCTGCACGCGTCAAAGAAGAGGCCGTGCGCGATATCGAGAACGAGAAGAATAAAGCAGTGGAAGAGTTGCGCAGCGAAATTGGAACGGCATCTGTTCGTATTGCTTCTAAACTTCTTAAGAAAGAAGTTAGTGCTAGCAGTGAGCAGGAGCAGCTTGTGAACCAATACCTCAATGAGGTAGGAGGCCGATCATGAGCCGCGATACGGTAGTTGCCAAGCGCTACGCTAAAGCATTGTACAGTGCAGCGGTAGAGAAGGGGATTACCCTTGAAGTAGAAGAACAGCTCAAGGCAGTGGTCGAAGTTTTACATTTAGACCAAGAGGTACAGCGGTTTATTCTTGCACCACGTATCTCGGAGTCCGACAAGCTGAAAGTGCTGCGCACAGCACTTCAAGATAAGCTCTCTCCTATTGTAATGAACATTGTAGAACTGTTAGTAGAGCGAGGCAGAACCGATATTTTTGCCGAACTGCTGGATACGTATATTAAGATTGAAGGAGACGCTCTTGGCATTGGTGATGCTAAGGTATACTCCGTTTATTCTTTAAGTGAAGAAGAACAAGCGGCTGTAGCTGCAGAATTCGGCCAGCTAGTAAACCGTAAAATTCGGGTTACGAATGTGGTCGATCCAAGCCTGCTGGGAGGACTGAAGGTTTATATCGGCGATACGCTGTATGACGGAAGTCTTTCTAGTAAATTGGAACGTCTCGAGAAATCCTTTAATGATAAGCATAGAAGATAGGGGTGAGGATATTGGGCATCAGACCTGAAGAGATCAGCACTTTGATCAAAAGTCAAATTGAGCAATATAAAGCCGATATCGAAGTTGCCGAAGTGGGCACCGTCATTCAAGTCGGAGACGGTATCGCTCGTGTCTACGGTCTGGAAAACGCAATGGCAGGCGAGTTGCTAGAGTTCTCCAACGGTGTAGTGGGCATGGCGCTCAATCTGGAAGAAAGCAACGTCGGTGTTGTAATTCTGGGTGAGTACAAGGAAATTCGTGAAGGCGATCAAGTAAAACGTACTGGACAAATCATGCAAGTTCCAGTTGGAGAGGCCCTTCTGGGTCGTGTTGTTAACGCACTCGGTATGCCGCTTGACGGTAAAGGCCCAATTCAAACGACGGAGTTCCGTCCGGTTGAGAATAATGCTCCTGGTGTTATCGACCGTAAATCGGTTCATGAGCCAATGCAAACTGGTCTTAAAGCGATTGATGCGATGGTACCAATTGGTCGTGGACAACGCGAACTTATCATTGGTGACCGTCAAACAGGTAAGACTGCAATCGCAATCGATGCGATTATCAACCAAAAAGGCAACGGAATGAAATGTATTTATGTTGCCATTGGACAAAAACAATCCACAGTAGCACAGGTTGTAGAAACTCTCCGCCGTCATGGCGCGTTGGAATATACAATCGTTGTAACTGCTTCGGCTTCAGAGCCATCCCCACTGTTGTATATTGCTCCATACGCAGGTTGCGCAATGGGCGAGTACTTTATGTACAAGGGCGAACACGTATTGATCATTTATGATGACCTTTCAAAACAAGCTTCGGCTTATCGCGAATTGTCCTTGCTGCTTCGTCGTCCACCGGGTCGTGAAGCGTTCCCTGGTGACGTGTTCTACTTGCACTCTCGTCTTTTGGAACGTGCGGCTAAGCTTAGTGATGAGCTTGGTGGTGGTTCATTAACCGCGCTTCCGTTCATCGAAACACAAGCATCTGACGTATCGGCTTATATTCCTACGAACGTAATCTCGATTACAGATGGTCAAATCTTCCTTGAATCCGATCTGTTCTACTCTGGTCAACGTCCGGCGATCAACGTCGGTATCTCCGTTTCCCGTGTAGGGGGCTCCGCTCAGATTAAAGCGATGAAGAAGGTAGCTGGCTCGCTCCGTTTGGATCTTGCTCAATATCGTGAACTTCAAGCTTTCTCACAGTTTGGCTCAGATCTTGATAAATCTACGCTTGCTCGTCTGAATCGCGGAGCACGTATGATGGAAGTTCTGAAACAGGGTGTAAATCAGCCGTTGTCTGTTGAGCACCAAGTGCTTAGCTTGTACACAGCTGTAAAGGGATACTTGGATGATATACCTGTTAAAGACGTAAAACGTTTTGAAAAGGAATTCCTTGCTTACATGGACAGCAGTGCTGCTGAAGTTGCTCAATCCATCAGAGATACCAAGGATTTGACAGCAGATAACGAAGCCGCTCTTAAAGCAGCGATTGATAAATTTAAAAGAGGCTTTGCTACTAGCTAATCGTACCTAAACGAATCTTACTAAGTGAGCTTTGGCTCTGCCGAAGCTCAGGCTATTACTTATAAAGTAGGCTTTGAATTCGTCAAAGCTAAGAAGATGCTTACGAAGTTAGCTTTGACTTCGTCAAAGCTTTAAGGTGGTGAAATCATGGCAAGAAGCATGCGTGATATTAAACGTCAAATTAAGAGTGTTCAAAACACAAGACAGATCACAAAAGCGATGGAAATGGTAGCCGCCTCCAAGCTGAGAAAAGCCCAGGAGAAGGCAATTGCCGCCCGTCCTTATGCTGAGAAGCTGAAAGAGGTTGTATCGAGCATTGCTGCCGGTACAGAAGGTGTTCAGCATCCCATGCTGGTCAGTCGCCCTGTGAAAAAAACTGGTTATCTTATCGTGACCTCTGATAGAGGGCTTGCGGGAGGATACAACGCTAATATTTTACGTAAGGTGACGATGCTCATCGCGGAACGACATAAATCTAAAGATGAGTACGCCTTGTTCGTTATCGGTCGTAAAGGCCGTGACTTCTTACGCCGCCGTGAATATCCGATTGTACAGGAAGTTACTGAGCTATCGGATGCGCCGAAATTTGCTGACATTAAGTCTATTGCTAATTCGGCAGTACAACAGTTTGTAGATGGTACGTATGATGAGTTGTACGTTTGCTACAACCAATTCGTCAATGCGATTACCCAGATCCCAACCGTTGATCGACTGTTGCCTATGGAAGGCGTAGGAAATCATGAGCATCATGAAGCGACTGCAAATTACGAATATGAACCTTCACCAGAAGGCGTACTCGAAGTACTACTTCCGAAATACGCCGAAACTTTGATTTATAGCGCAATTCTGGATGGCAAGGCCAGTGAGCTGGGTGCGAAAATGACAGCGATGGGCAGTGCAACAAAGAACGCGTCGAAAATGATCGGAGAACTTACCCTTACGTACAACCGTGCCCGTCAGGCGGCAATTACGCAGGAAATTACCGAGATCGTGGCCGGAGCGAACGCTCAGTCTTAAAAATACAAGAACAGTTAAGCAACGTGCTTGACTTGCCTTGTATTTTACGAGAAACAGTGCCGCATGGAGCGATACATAGTATCGCCCGCTTCTGGAGTATGGCTCCTTAAGAACGGCACTGCAGTTCTTCTTAAAATATAAGAAAGTATAGGTTTTACACTATACAAAATGCTTATATTTCTACGAGAAACGGTTGTCATCTTTATAAGACGACAGCGTCGTTTCTTCTTGATGTAACAGCTTTCGAGGAGGGAAATGAAGATGAACAAAGGACGCGTTGTAAGCATTATGGGTCCGGTTGTCGATATTGAATTTGAACGCGGCCAATTGCCCGAGATATTCAACGCTATCAAAATTGAAACCGTCTTGGACAATGGTCGCCAGATTAACCTAACACTTGAGGTTTCCAATCACTTGGGAGACAATTTGGTACGTTGTATCGCGATGTCTTCTACAGATGGTCTGGTTCGCGGACTGGATGCGATTGACCAAGGTGGTCCTATTTCGGTTCCTGTAGGGGAAGCGACATTAGGCCGGGTATTTAACGTACTTGGAAATCCAATTGATAACGCTGGTGAAGTTGTTGCTGAAATAAAGAACCCGATTCACCGTTTGGCTCCGACATTTGATGAATTGTCGACACAAGCCGAAATTTTGGAAACGGGTATTAAAGTTATCGACTTGCTTGCACCTTACGCTAAAGGCGGTAAAGTTGGTCTGTTCGGCGGTGCCGGTGTAGGTAAAACAGTAACGATTCAAGAATTGATTAATAACATTGCCCAAGAACACGGCGGTATTTCCGTATTCGCGGGTGTGGGTGAACGTACTCGTGAAGGTAATGACCTTTATCACGAAATGACGGACTCCGGCGTTATTAAGAAAACAGCAATGGTGTTCGGACAAATGAATGAGCCCCCAGGCGCGCGTCTGCGCGTAGCTTTGACCGGTCTTACTATGGCGGAATATTTCCGTGATGTAGAAGGTCGCGATACGCTGCTCTTTATCGATAATATATTCCGCTTTACCCAAGCGGGTTCCGAAGTATCCGCTCTTCTCGGACGTATGCCGTCCGCGGTAGGTTACCAACCAACCCTGGCTACTGAAATGGGTCAGTTGCAAGAGCGTATCACTTCTACCAAAAAAGGCTCCGTTACTTCCATTCAAGCAATCTACGTACCAGCGGATGACTACACTGACCCTGCTCCGGCAACGGCGTTTGCTCACTTGGATGCAACAACTAACCTTGAGCGTAAGATTTCCGAGAAGGGGATTTTTCCAGCGGTTGATCCACTGGCTTCCAGCTCGCGTCTGCTAGCTCCGGAAATTGTTGGTGAAGAGCATTACAATGTGGCACAAGGTGTTAAACAATTGCTGCAACGTTATACCGAACTTCAAGACATCATTGCCATCTTGGGTATGGATGAATTGAGTGAGGATGATAAGGTTATCGTAGCTCGTGCTCGTAAAGTTGAGCGGTTCCTGTCACAGCCTTTCCACGTAGCTGAACAGTTTACCGGCTTCAAGGGTAAATACGTGCCAATCAAAGAAACTGTACGTAGCTTTAAGGAAATCCTGGATGGTAAGCATGATGATCTTCCAGAAGCAGCGTTCCTTTTTGTGGGTACAATCGAAGAAGCGGTTGAAAAAGCGAAATCGATGTAACACTGAGCTTAGTGAATGCTTTCGAAGCGGGCTTTACTTCGTAAAGCTAAGTGTATGCTTTCGATGAGAGCTTTACTTCGTAAAGCTTTAAGGAGGAATGGAAGTGAATACCTTTTTGTTGGAAATTGTCACGCCGGAGCATCTCGTCTATTCTAAACAAGTGAATAGCTTGACAGTACGGGGAGTCGAAGGCGAGTTGGGTATTTTGCCGGGACACATTCCGCTTGTGACTCCACTTCAGGTTGCTCCGTTATCCGTCAAATCGGACGGTGTTACGATCTCCATCGCCGTTCATGGCGGTTTCGTTGAAGTGCATAAGGACAAAGTAACAGTGCTGGCCGAAAGTGCTGAGCTGCCAACGGATATTGATGTTGAACGCGCCGAGGCTGCTAGAGAACGCGCTCAGCGCCGTCTCCAGACTCGTAGCAAACAAGATGATATCGATCACCGCCGTGCGGAGTTGGCGCTGCAACGCGCTGTTACACGGATTAAAGTGTCCACTGGTAAAGGACAACAGTAGGATATAAGCGGTCAAGCTCTAAGCTTGACTGCTTTTTTTGTTATAGTAATCTATGTAGTAAAGGTTAAGATTTCTTCATTTTTTTGGATATTGGCATTGAATTGTTTAAAAATTTGTAAAAGTACTGGATTCTTTTGCCCTGCGCAAGTATGATATAAGAGTCGATTTCCGAGTAATACGAACACGGAGGGTTAGCATGGGGGATTTATTGTCCAATGGATGGTCTAGTGCCGCTGGAACCAGCAGCATGATCTCAATGATTGTTTCTTTGCTCAGTGTTGTATTATCTTGGTGGGCATTGCAGAACCTTAAGCTGGATTTGGTCATAAGATATCCAAAGAGTCCTCAAGGAAGGCTGCTGCACTTGCTTCTGGCTATTGTACTAGGTCGTTTTGTTGCAGGATTCTTTCTGGATTACCTTAGCTGGAGTGGGATGATCCGCTATATGTTTTAGGAATATGTAGTTTGGTTATAAGTGTCATAGGTCGCAATGGTCAAAAAGTGTCGAATAATAAGGTTTTATTATGTCAACACTGAACTTTAAGGAACATGCCCGGCTGAATGGGCGTATTGATGGAGTATGCGAATTTTTTTGCAATTACTTTTAATCTAAAAAATAATTTAAGAAATAATGGACGCGGAGGGAAACCGAAAATGAGCAAATTTATCGTCCGCGGTGGCAACAGATTGACCGGGAGCGTGAAAGTTAGCGGCGCAAAAAATTCCGTATTACCGATCATAGCCGCCTCTCTATTGGCAGAAGAAGGAGTAAGCGTCATTGTGGACGCACCTCCGCTTGATGATGTAATGACGATTTCAAAAATGTTGGAATCTCTGGGTGCAGGGGTTACATATCAAAACGATATTATCCAGGTGGATGCTACAAACATCACTTCCTGTGAAGCACCTTATGAATGGGTACGGAAAATGCGGGCATCTTTTTTAGTCATGGGTCCTCTGTTATCACGGCTTGGTCATACAAGAATTTCTTTGCCTGGTGGCTGCGCCATAGGCACACGACCGATTGATCAGCATTTGAAAGGATTTGAAGCGCTTGGTGCAGAGATTAGTCTCGGCCAGGGCTACATTGAAGCGAAAAGTAACGGTCGGCTGCGCGGAGCCAAAGTGTATTTGGATGTAGCTAGCGTGGGTGCGACCGAAAATATAATGATGGCAGCGGCACTCGCCGAAGGTGTGACCGTGATTGAGAATGCGGCTAAGGAGCCTGAAATTGTCGACCTGGCCAATTATTTGAATGGTATGGGCGGAATCGTTCGCGGTGCGGGTACAGGTGTTATCCGTATTGAAGGCGTAGAACGTCTGCATGGCGTTAAACATCATGTGATTCCTGACCGTATTGAAGCTGGTACCTATATGGCTGCCGCAGCAATTACAGGTGGGGACGTATATGTGGAAGGCGCAATCGCTGATCACTTGGGACCTGTTATTGCTAAGATGGAAGAGATGGGTGTGACCATTATTCCTGATGAGAATGGGGTTCGTGTAATTAGTGACAAACCTCTTAAAGCTGTTGATTTGAAGACTTTGCCGTATCCAGGCTTTCCAACGGATATGCAGTCACAAATGATGGCATTATTGCTGCGCTCTGAAGGAACTAGTGTCGTTACAGAAACTGTATTCGAGAACCGGTTCATGCATGTGGATGAATTCCACAACATGAATGCTGAGATTAAGATCGAAGGCCGCTCAGCAATCGTTACAGGTAATGCGCAATTGGTCGGAGCCAAGGTTTGTGCTACGGATTTACGTGCGGGAGCTGCGCTTATTTTGGCAGGTCTTGTTGCTGAAGGCACTACTGAGGTAAGCGGAACTCATCATATCGACCGTGGATATGTACATTTGGCTGAGAAGCTGTCTGGACTAGGTGCGGAAATATGGCGTATCTCCATGGAAGACACAGCCGCGCAAACGGTAAAGGACGAAACTCTCAAATCAGAAGTAGCCAAGAGCGAATCAAGCAAAAGCGATGAGGTTAAACCTCGCTTTCAGGTTCAAGCAACTTGGGTATAATATCAGTCATTAAGTGAGAACAGGCTGCAGTGATGCGGCCTGTTCTTTTTTTAAATATAAGAGTTTATATGTTCTACGCTATAAAATATCCTTATATTTCTCGCATAAACGCTTACCGTCCTTATAGGGACAGCGAAGGCGTTTTTGCTTGTATTATTAGAAAGTAAATCTGAATCCTCATCTAATGAGGATTTTTTTTCGTTTGTGATTTTTTAACGCGGGGCATAGTGATAGATACGAGAAAGCTAGTCTCTTTCTCTCAAATATTGTTCTAGTAGTTGCTGTAAATTCATATCTATAAGAATCAACAGTGACTCACGGAAGGAGCCATAGAGATGAAAGATTTCCGCTACTTGCGACGTAATAAGTCAACGCGCTGGCACTCGCGTCCCCTTGCTCCCCGGCTCAGGCGCCTCAGTCCCGCCGCCTGGCTCGCAGCGCCTATCCTGGCGGCGCTGCTGATTCCACTGGCGGTTGTCCCGCTGCACCGGGGACAACCGGCGCCTCCGGCCTTGCCGACGGTAACGGCCTCACCAGCCGCACCAGCGGGGCCGGAGGCGGCTGCGCAGGAAGCGCCGCAGCCGAAGGTCTCCGTTTATTTGTCGCGTAGCGGACAAATAGAGACGTTGCCGCTGGAGGAATACGTCAGCGGCGTGCTTGCGGCCGAGATGCCGGCCAGCTTTGAGCTTGAAGCGCTCAAAGCGCAGGCCGTAGCGGCCCGCACCTTTATCCTTCGCCGCCTGCTGGCTGGCGACAGAAGCGGCGTCCCCGTTCCGGGGGCGGATGTAACAGATACGGTAAGCCATCAGGCTTACGTATCTAAGGACACGCTGGAACGGAAGTGGAAGCTCGGCGGAAGAAGCGCCGACCTCGCAAAGCTTCAGCGCGCGGTCCTTGAGACGCGCGGTGTCATTATGACCTATAAAGGGCAGCCGATTACGGCCTCCTTTTTCGCCTCCAGTGGAGGATATACCGAGAACTCGGAAGAATACTGGAATGCAGCGATTCCCTATCTGCGCAGTGTTACTAGTCCTTGGGAGAAAGAGATTACCCCAAACTATGCGGTGACATCTACATTCACCATCTCGGAAATACTTACTAGACTCGGGCTAAACGACAGAGTAATTCCTGCTTCAAAAAATACTACCCAATCAGGCATGACAAAAAATATCTCTACTTCCTCTGAATTGCCGGTAGAAGTGTTGTCTCTCACCACTGGACATCGGGTTAAGGAAATCTCTATTGGAGGTACTATTTTTACTGGAAGAGAAGTGCGAGAGAAGCTAGGGTTACGTTCCAGCCAATTCAGTTGGGGGCGAAAAGGGAATAAAATCTATATAACTACCTTCGGAAATGGGCATGGTGTGGGAATGAGTCAGTGGGGAGCTAATGGGATGGCGAAGGAAGGCGGAACGGCTACTCAAATTCTCAAACACTATTACAGTGGTATTTCTTTTACGCGAATCTCAACTCTTCTGAAAAAATAACTTGAAAGATACGTATAAAAGATAGAAGCCCGGTAACACTGGTTACTGAGGTGATAACCATATGAATGAACAAGACAAAAACAAAACAAACCATGATGAATCTCTCAAAAAATCGCAGGGAGATTCAGGTGCTAAACCTTCTTCATGGAGTAAGATGTTATCTAAACGTTGGGTGTTCCCAGCAGTCTACACGGCGGCAGCGGCAATTATACTAACTTTGGTGTGGGTCTATCAGGATGCCGGCCAAAAACCGCTGGACACCGCCGCCACATCACAGCAAGTAGGAGCTTCGACTAACGAAGCTGGTACTGCAAACAGTAATCCAGATGCCCTTGAAGTTCTTGCTTCAGCGGAAAGCTTGGTTTGGCCAGTAGCCAATCCAGGTGAAGTAGAAGTGGTCAAACCGTATTATGATGAGAATGGTACAGAGGACAATCACGTTGCCGCAATGGTGCAGTATAACGACAAATTTATTCCTAATGTCGGTATCGATCTTGCCCGTGAAGACAACAATACGTTCGACGTCAAAGCAGCGCTTAGCGGTGAAGTTACTAGAGTGGACGATGTTGCAGTGTTAGGTAAGGTCATTGAGATTACCCATCAAGGTAATATGAAGACCGTCTACCAAAGTCTTGGCGAAACGAAAGTTAAACAAGGCGATGTTGTGAAGCAAGGAGATACGCTTGCAACCGCAGGTCGCAGTGAAATCGAGAAGGACCTTGGCAATCATGTACACTTTGAAGTGTATAAGGATGGCAAAGTAGTTAATCCATCTGAGTTACTGCCAGGTCGATAAGAATATTTACTGCAGGGGGCTAACGCCCCCTGTTATGCTTGTATGTAAATAAGGCTCTTCGTAAGCAGCGTGCTTATAAAGAGCCTTATTTTTCTATGAGAAACGGTTATTGTCTTTAAAGGACTAATGACATTTCGCCTTGCTAATAACAAGGCTTCTTGGGTTGTCCATTAAATAAAATGAGCCCTCATAGGCTTGTCATGTCTTGAAAGCGCGAATATATAAGCCCGCCCCTCATATAATGTACCAAACTATCCACAGTTGGGAGGCGGGAGCGTGCACGATTACATCAAGGAACGTACGATCAAAATCGGACGCTGCATCGTGGAAACCAGGCATACGGTCCGGACCATAGCCAAGGAATTTGGCGTTTCAAAGAGCACGGTGCACAAAGACTTGACGGAGCGTCTGCCAGAGATCAACCCTGATCTGGCCGATCAGGTGAAGCACATTCTTGAATATCACAAATCCATCCGACATCTTCGGGGGGGAGAAGCCACAAAAATTAAATATAAAAAAACGACGGGGAAAAAACGTGAGGTTGCTGTAGCATCAAAGCCATAAGATTTTCGGAAATTTAAGGAAATATTCAGCTTTAAAACATTGTGTAGTTCCCCTAAAGTATGTTATTTTTAAATTTAGTACTAACTGCTGTTTTTTCAATTAAAATAACACTTTGGGGGCTCTTTCATTATGTTTAGCAAGGATATCGGAATCGACCTCGGCACGGCCAATGTGCTCATACATGTTAAGGGAAGGGGAGTCGTTCTGGATGAACCTTCCGTGGTCACACTTGAAAGTGATACGAAGAGAGTCCTTGCGGTGGGAGAACAGGCGCGTCGCATGGTTGGACGTACACCCGGAAATATAACAACTATCCGTCCTTTACGGGATGGTGTCATTGCAGATTTTGAAGTTACGGAAATGATGCTGAAGTATTTTATCGACCGTGTTGGCGGTCGCACCTGGTATTCACGGCCTCGCATTCTGATATGCGCCCCTACAAATATTACATCTGTGGAACAAAAGTCCATTCGGGAAGCGGCAGAACGTAGCGGGGCTAAGGAAGTATTTATGGAAGAAGAGCCAAAGGCCGCTGCGATTGGAGCGGGAATGGATATTTATCAGCCAAGTGGAAACATGGTCGTCGATATCGGTGGCGGAACGACGGATGTAGCCGTACTTTCTATGGGCGACGTCGTTACCGCTTCTTCGATTAAAGTCGCTGGAGACAAGTTCGATGAGGCCATTTTAAGATATATTAAACAAAAGTATAAATTGTTGATCGGTGAACGGACAGCAGAGGATATTAAGGTTACTATTGGTACGGTTCGACCTGGTTTGATGAAGTCCGAAATGGATATTCGTGGCCGGGACATGGTAAGCGGACTTCCCCAAACGCTCACTATTACGGCGGCTGAGGTAAAGGAAGCATTATGGGATCCGGTTTCTTCCATTGTGGCTGCAGCTAAATCGGTACTGGAGCGTACACCACCAGAATTGTCTGCGGACATCATTGACCGGGGTGTGGTTCTTACTGGTGGAGGTGCTTTGCTTAACGGATTGGACGAGCTACTCTCAGAAGAATTACATGTACCTGTTTGGGTAGCGGAAGACCCTATGCACTGTGTGGTAAAAGGAACAGGAATTATGCTGGACAATTTGGACAAGGTCGTTAAGAAAAAGTTCTAAGCAGCCGATATAAAAGGTAGCATTAGATTCGGAAGGAGACTACCTTCATGATAAGAGGTTTATATACGGCCGCTGCAGGTATGGTTGCGCAGCAACGTAGACACGATACGGCAACACAGAACATCGCTAACTTAAATACAACGGGATATAAGCAGGTTGACAGTGTTAATCATGCTTTTCCGGATGTCTTGATCTCGGCTATGATTAATGGCAATACCACGCCGGTGGGGCGCCTTAACACGGGAGTTTTTGCAGAACAGTCAATATCCCAATATTTACAGGGTGATTTAAGGGAGAGCGGCAAGTCTATGGATTTTGCTTTATCTACAGATTTGCAAGTCGCCGACCCTGTGACGGGTCAAAATATAGCCTTTGATGGTTCAGGGAAATATGTAAGTCCTGAGGGTGAGGTTATTTACCGTCCACAGGCTTTCTTTACCGTTCAGGATGCTGAGGGCAATAACTTATTTACCCGAAATGGAAGCTTCACAGTAAATGCGTCTACGGGAGAAGTGTTGAGCAGTGGAGGCTTCAAGGTTCTGGATTCCACTGGCAAGCCACTTGTCTTGACAGGAAATCAGGACACCCTTAAAGTGGACGGGCAGGGTAATGTACTAAATCCAGTAACAGGACTTCCGACAGGGACCAAGATTGGTGTGAGTGTAGTTACAAAGCCGCAGGAGCTTGTGCGTGATGGTAAAGGTGTGTTTCACGCTGATGATATAGCGGCGGCGGACATTCGTTACTCCAATGCAACTGATAACTTACAGGTGCGTCAAGGGTATTTAGAGGGCTCCAATGTTGACCCTACTCAGGTTACTGTTGATTTGAATGCCGCATACCGGGCATATGAAGCGAACCAAAAGATCGTCCAATACTATGATAGCAGCTTGCAGAAGGCTGTAACTGAAGTCGGCAGGGTATAAGTGCTGCTTATGAAATGGGTTTTACAGGTACAGCTTATAGGAGGTTTGATCTATGAATAACTCAACGATTAGTGCAGCAGTCTCCATGTCGAGCCTTCAGCAGCGGCTTGATATTATAGCGGATAATCTAGCCAATATGGATACAAATGGTTATAAGAGCAAGAAAGGTTCCTTTGAGGATGTGCTGACTCGTGTGCAGCAGCAATCGGATGACTATGATCAGCCGGGCCGCGCTACACCTCTAGGCTTTAATATCGGTTTTGGGACTTATGTGCCTTCGATTACGACTAATTGGGAAGAAGGCCCCCTTAAAGAAACAGGTAATCCAACCGATTTGGCGCTTCAGGGTAATGGGCTGTTTGGAGTTCAGGTCAATGGAACTACAGCTTATACAAGACAAGGTGACTTTCACTTTACGCCTGACACCACTGATGCAACGAAAATGGTCCTTGTAGATAATACGGGGAATCCGGTACTGAATACAGCAGGTAATCCTTTAACGGTCCCTGTGGGCGTGAATGCAGCTATCGATGAATCCGGTCGTGTATTAACGAAACAGTCAGAGAATGGACCTGTTCGGGTAGCAGGTACTATAATGATTGTAGAACCTAAGACACAGAATGCTTTAAAGGCAGTGGACGGGAATTTCTATATGCTTGCCGATGGAGTTACAGCACAGCAGGCTTTTGTACAAAGAGCGGCAGGTGAGGCGTCTGGAATTGGAGTACGCTCAGGGTGGCTGGAGCAGTCAAATGTCGATATGACCACAGAAATGACAGAAATGATGCAGATTCAACGTACGTATCAACTCGCAGCTCGGGCGCTTTCTTCCAGTGATCAGATGCTAGGTCTGGCCAATAACATGCGCGGGTAGAGGTGAAGGAATGGAACGTCAGAAAAAGGTGAAGTCGGAAGACAAACCAGAAGACAAGAAAGAGCCGAAGCGGCGAGGATTATCAAAATGGACACTCATCCAGTGGATTCTTATTCCTTTGCTTCTCATAGCTGCACTTGCAGGCGGACTGGTTGTCGGTTACGTTGTCCTTGGCAAAAAAGAGTTTAGCGATGTTCTACAATGGAGCACATGGAAACATGTCTATGATTTGGTTTTTGCTCCATAATTTAAGATGATAACGACTCCCTTCTTGCTTAAGGGAGTTTTCTTTTTTATACGGATAAATGTATAATGGTGGGGGGCCTCGGGCAGCAAAAAGGGCCCTCTCCGCCATGCTATCGCATCCGGTGGAGAAAGCCCCTTATCTCAACCTCCACTTCTGCAGGTGGTGAAGGATATATATAGTTTTTACCGAAGCTGCCTAAATTTATGCAGTTCGGCGAAGAATAAATGAAGTAACATCCGAAAGGAGTTTTGTTAATAATGCTGGATATCAACCAAATTCAAGAAATCATCCCCCATCGGCCTCCATTTCTGCTGGTGGACAAGATCACTGAGATTGAAATGGGTAAACGGGCTGTTGGCATTAAAAATGTAACGATCAACGAACCTTTCTTCGTAGGTCATTTTCCAGGTTATCCGGTAATGCCGGGCGTACTGATTACAGAAGCTCTTGCACAAGTTGGTGCGGTTGCTATTTTAGGGGTAGAAGCGAATCGCGGTCGGATTGGCTTTTTAGCCGGGCTCGATGGATTCCGTTTCCGTGGTCAAGTCGTACCGGGAGATACGCTCACTCTTGAAGTGGAGATTACTCGCCTTAAGGGCAGTATTGGAAAAGGACAAGCTACTGCGTCGGTTGAGGGGAAAGTTGTTGCCTCTGGGGAAATTATGTTTGCGCTCAGCTAATATTAATTAGCGAATATATATTATACATGGAGAAGGAGAGATTCTAAATGACTCAATTAAGCCCAAAAGCGGCAGAAATCTTATCTCGCTGGCTGGAGAACGCATCTGTTGATGAGTCTACGAAGGCGGAGCTGCGCGCTCTGGAGAACGAGCCACAGGAGCTCGAGGAACGATTTTATAGAGATCTAGAATTCGGTACAGGTGGTCTACGCGGTGTAATTGGTGCAGGTAGTAATCGTATCAATCGTTATACGGTAGGTAGAGCTACACAAGGTTTCGCTAAATATATTCTGGAGACGCATACTGGAGAGGGAAGACCTTCTGTTGTTATCGCTCATGACTCCCGTCGTTTCTCGCCTGAATTCACACTTGAGGCTGCTCTTGTATTGGCTGCTAATGGCATTGAGGCTCATTTATTTACTTCTCTGCGCTCAACACCCCAATTGTCGTTCAGCGTGCGCCATTTGAAGGCAACGGGCGGGATTGTTATTACTGCAAGTCATAATCCGCCTGAATATAACGGGTATAAGGTTTATAATTCTGAAGGTGGACAGCTTGTCCCTGACGAAGCCGAAAAGGTCATTTCTTACATATTAGGGGTTGACACTTTTGATGGTGTGAAGCGGATTTCCCAAGAAGAAGCGGAGCGTCAAGGTCTGCTGCACTGGCTTGGTGAGAAGGATGACGAAGCGTTTACCGATACTGTCGCTGCGGTTAGTCTTGCAAGTGAAGAGATCGCCTCTACGCTTGGAAAAGACTTCAAAATCGTATACACCCCGCTACATGGTACTGGTAACCTGCCAGTCCGCCATGTGCTTGAGAAAATAGGTTTCACACAGGTGCATGTTGTACCTGAGCAAGAACAACCAGATTCCGAATTTTCCACTGTAAAATCACCGAACCCAGAAGAACGCGAAGCCTTTACACTGGCTATGAAGCTGGGTGAAGAGTTGAATGCAGACCTCTTAATTGGAACGGATCCCGATGCAGACCGTATGGGGGCAGTGGTTCGTGATAATGAAGGTAAATTTGTTGTTTTGTCGGGCAATCAATCTGGAGCTTTGATGATTCATTATTATTTGAGCCGTTTACAGGAACAAGGTAAGTTGCCTAGCAATGGTGCAGTTGTGAAGACTATCGTGACGAGCGAGATGGGGGCTGCTGTAGCCTCTCATTATGGTGCAACTGTATTTAATACGCTAACGGGATTCAAATATATTGGGGAAAAAATGACTCAATTCGAACAATCCGGAGATTACACATATCTTTTCGGTTATGAAGAAAGCTATGGTTATCTTGCAGGTAACTATGCTCGTGATAAGGACGCCGTTCTTGCGGCTATGTTGATCGCTGAAGCAGGTGCTTATTACAAAGCTCAAGGCAAAACATTATATGATGTTCTTCAGGAATTGTATGAGCAGTTCGGATACTTCTTGGAAAGCCTGGAGTCCCGTACATTGAAGGGTAAGGATGGCGTTGCGCAAATTCAAGGTATCATGAATGATTGGCGTACGAATGCACCACAAGAAATTGCGGGATCTGCCGTTACAGAGGTGCTGGATTATTCGCTAGGCTTGAATGGTCTGCCGAAGGAAAATGTACTGAAGTATTTGTTGGCTGACGGTTCATGGTTCTGCCTGCGTCCTTCCGGTACCGAGCCGAAAATTAAAGTTTATTTTGCGGTTGTGGGTGAATCCTTGCAGAATGCTGAGGATAAGGTAGCTACACTATCCAAGCAGGTTATGGCTCGTGTTGACGGGGAACAATAAAATAAGAATATAGATTGCGCTCTATATTGTGAAATTATATTTTTTACGTAGAAACGGGTACCGTCTCTAAAAGGATGACGATCCGTTTCTACTTTTGTAAAAAGAGTTTTGAAGTGAAAGAGGAGGTACTTTTGGTGCAGCAAAAATGGCAACGTTGGAATATTTCTTCCCGAAAGTGGCTGTGGATCATAGTTGTGGTTGGCGTTTTAGCTGCCTTGCCAGTTGTCTATGACCGTCTGCAGACGGAGAAGTCTTCCAAGACAGTGGAATTTGTATTTGATTACCGTGATTTAGTTGAAGTAGCAAGCTATCGTGCAAATCCGCAGGATTATATTTCCGAACAGTTAGATCGTCTAAAAGATGCTGGTGTTCAGAGTATGGCGATTTACGAAAGCACGCTGGAAGATTATCGGAAGGCACGTCGTCTAATGATGTGGGGTGCGGCTGATATCGCTAATCTTACGGATACAATCATTCCGGTGAATGAGAACTATACTTATGTTCTTTTTACTAATCCTGATTACTACCAGGCCCTGGCGCCTGTCATTAAAGAGGCATTCGGTAATCTTGGGATTACTTCGAAGGAATGGAGTTTCCGCGGACAACAAGGTCTTATTATTGAGACTCCAATAGAAGATGCTACACTGAAGCCACTTCAGCCGGATCCATTTACACTGGAGATGCTGCATGACAAAGGGTTCACCATTGTACCGCGTCTTGTGGATTCTTTGACTTATAATAAAGCAACAGTTAAGAAGCTGTTAGATCGTTATGAAGAATTGGGTGTAAAACGAATCCTATTCGAGGGAGAGTCCGTTAAAGGGTTTAATGACGATGCCGATACGGCTAGTATCACTGACTTTGCAAATCTCCTTAAGGAACGTGGAATCGGAATTGCAGCAATTGAAAATATTAAGAAACAGCAGAAGGGTTTTAACAAGCTTGCTTATTTGCTGGACTATAACGTAACACGGTTATACTCTCTTAGCGAAGGGGACTCTGCCTTAGATCCAAAAGTGATCTCAGATCGTTTCGCGCTGGCAACAAAGGATCGCAATATCCGCATGATTTATTTAAATACAATTCCTTCACGGAATACAGCTAAGGCACAGATTACAGATACGCTAGACAACCTTGTCACGAGTCTGAGTGATCCTGGTGGTGCCGTTGAGCAGATCAAAGACAATGGGTTTAAGTTAGGACAAGCTACGGCTTTTGAGGTTGTAGATTCGTCTTATCAGCGTTACTTCAAGCTAGTTGCGGTAGTTGGCGCAGTCTCATTAGTAGCGCTGCTGATTTCTTACTTTATTCCATGGCTTACGATCCCGGCATGGGTGCTAGGATTACTGGGAAGTGCAGGCCTGCTGGTCTTGAAACCAGAGCTATTTGAGCAGGCACTGGCGCTAGCGGCTGCGATAAGTGCACCAACCCTGGCGGTTGTACTTGCCATTCGTAAGGTTAATGAAATGGGACCTCCGCTACGGAACAATACCCTTACCTATAAGGCTATGAGCCCGCAACGTCGGTTTACGCATAGTCTGGTGCTTTATTTGAAGACGTCATTAATTTCTTTGAGCGCTGTGCCATTCGTGATCGCACTGCTCAACAACATAACCTACAGCCTAGTGCTGGACCAGTTCCGTGGTGTTAGTCTGCTCCATATGGCGCCTATCGGCCTTGTAGCACTTTATGTACTCCTCTATCGCGGAGAGTTTGTCTTTAACAAGACAGGTAAGCTGCTGCGTACACCAATCACATTAGCTATGGTTCTTGCCGCTATGGTTCTTGGGGTCGTAGGTATGTATTATTTAAGCCGTACTGGAAATGGTGGTAACGTAACACCTCTAGAAATGGCCTTCCGTACATTCCTAGAGAATACGGTTGGTGTCCGGCCGCGTAATAAAGAGTTTTTGCTCGCACATCCGTTATTAATTCTTGGTGCATTTCTGGCCTTTAGATATCGGAATGCAGCATTTATCATGATCATTGCCGTAATTGGTCAGCTCTCCATGGTGGATACCTTTGCACATATTCATTCACCTGTTCTGATCTCGCTGGTTCGTGGATTGCTCGGTCTTGGACTCGGACTGATCATTGGTGTAATTGCCGTAATCGTATGGCAGATTGCAGAAGGGTGTTGGAAACGATGGTCGCCACTCCTAAAAAGATAGTTATCTCTGGTTACTATGGTTTCCGTAACAGTGGAGATGAGGCGGTGTTGCAGTCCATTCTAATTGAACTGCAGAAACAGTCTCAAGCTTTGGGTATATCCATTGAGCCTATAGTGCTGTCCATTGATCCTGAGTGGACGAGCGCCACATACGGAGTGGAATCCGTGCACCGGATGAAGCTTGTTGAAGTCCGTCAAGCGATTTATGAGAGCGCTGGTCTGATCAGCGGTGGGGGCAGCTTGCTGCAGGATGTCACAGGTAGCAAGAGTATTCCTTACTATTTAGGTATTATCAAGCTTGCGCAGTGGATGGGGAGACCAACCTTTATCTATGCTCAAGGTATCGGGCCAGTGAATCGCAAGCTTTTTCACCCTTTAATCAAATCCGTGTTTCGTAAATGTACTTATATATCTGTGCGGGATGAACAATCCCGCGAGCTTCTCCTATCTATGGGACTGGAACAGAAAAAGATAGAGGTTGTTCCCGACCCGGTTATGGGCTTGTCTTTGCCAGAGGACACGGATGCTACTACACAATCTTCAGAATTATCTGATTCACTTCCGGTGATTGGGATATCGGTACGTTTTTGGGAGCAAGACCGCAGAGAACTGGAGGCTCTTGCACAAGGCTTGATTAAGGCCAACCGTGAGGTTCCGTTACATTTGCGATTCCTCCCTTTTCACACCCCTTCGGACAATGAGGCTTCACGTTATATGATGGAGAAGCTGAAGGGAATCATAATCGAGCATGGTGGGCAGATCAGTATATGTGAGGATGCTATTCACCCGCAGCACATGCTACGGGAAGTGGGACAATGCGATGTTCTGATCGGCATGCGACTTCATAGCTTGATTTACGCGGCTGGAAGACGTGTTCCACTGATTGGTATTTCTTATGATCCAAAGATCGATCATTTTCTGGACAGAATCCAGTGCTATCCTGTTGGAGCAACGAACACACTTGATGCTGAACATGTTGCTGCCGAGATTGTTCATCTTTTGAACACAGGACAGGAATGGAGAGCGGCACGGGAAGATGTCATTTCCAAGTTGATTCAAGAAGCAGAGGCACCAGCTCGGCAAATCGTAGAATATTTTCACCATAAAGGATGATCTAAAGTGAAAGCAGAAAGCGCGGTACCTACAGTTCCTATTTTTGGAATTAGAGTCTCGAAAGTTGATATGGCAACAACAGTTGCCTATTTGACGGAGGCTGTTCATACCCGTATCCCGCATCAAGTGATTACAGCTAATCCAATTATGGTTATGGCTGCACTGGAAGATCCAGCTTATATGGATATTATGAAATCGGCTGAATTGGTTGTCCCCGATGGGACAGGCGTTGTATGGGCTGCTAATTATTGTAATGAGCCGGTATCAGAACGGGTAGCAGGTTATGATCTGTTACATGAATTGATGCGGCAGGGTGAAAGATATAGTTGGAAGGTATATCTTCTAGGTTCTACGCCTGAAGTGATTCGGGAAACCGCTGAAAGGTTACAATTGCAATATCCGGGTGTTATCATTGCAGGATATCACGACGGTTATTTTGGTCCGGATGCAGATGAAGAAATTGTGGCTGGAATTGTTAAGGCTAATCCTGACTTATTATTTGTTGCCAGAGGTGCGGATAGTCAGGAACCTTGGATTGCTAAATATAAGTCCAAACTGGGCGTTCCGATCATGATGGGGGTCGGCGGCAGCTTTGATGTGATCTCTGGGAAGAGCAAAAGAGCGCCAATAGCCTTCCAAAAAATGAGAATAGAATGGTTGTACCGTCTCCTAAAAGAACCTACACGGTACAAACGAATGCTTGCACTGCCGAAATTCGCATTAAAAGTGGTGCGTGAGAAAGATAAAGTAACAAAAGTCTAGCAAAATGCCGATATTCACCTAGAAAATGAGATAAATAGCCTAAATAAAGGATTGGAATTTGTTTTTGTAACAGCGTATAATTCAATGCGGTAGAGAAATGGGGGTCGACTGATCAAATGTTAATCATATACATCGCTGGATTTATCGTATGCATGGGACTCGCACTTGGCCTCACACCTTTGGTGAAGAAATTCGCCATTAAGATTGGTGCAACAGATGTGCCGAATGCTCGTAAAGTGCACACGAAAATTATGCCCCGCCTTGGCGGATTAGCTATTTTTCTAGCGTTTGTGTTAGGCCTGCTTGCCGTATTGCCGATTATTCCATACGAGTTCACTCCGCGGGAGGTCAACTTCATCAAAGCGCTGCTATGTGGTGGCGGACTGATTGTACTTATCGGTGCACTCGATGACCGATTCGAATTATCAGCAAAAGTGAAGCTACTGGGCCAAATTATCGCAGCCTGTATCGTTGTTTTCGGCTTTGGTATTACTGTAGATTTTGTGAATATTCCATTTAACAATACGTATTCCTCACTGGAGAGCTGGATTGCTATCCCGCTTACGATTTTCTGGATTGTCGGTGTTACCAATGCCGTTAATCTGATCGACGGGCTGGACGGGCTTGCGGCTGGTGTATCAGGAATTGCAATTGCTACGATTGCGGCAATGGCTTTCGTGATGGGAAACACCATGGTGGCAATGCTGTGTTTGTTGCTTCTGGGTAGCATCATCGGATTCCTGTTCTTTAACTTCCATCCTGCTAAGATTTTCATGGGTGATACGGGTTCGCTGTTCTTAGGCTTTTGCTTGGCATTACTTGCTTTGCTAGGATTTAAACAGATTGCAGTGGTTTCGTTTATTACACCTTTGCTTATTATCGGTGTACCATTGTCGGACACGTTCTTTGCGATCGTGCGCCGTAAGCTGCAAAAGAAACCAATCTTCGCACCAGATAAAGGTCACTTGCATCACTGTCTACGCGAGCTTGGCTTTAGCCACCGCCAGACTGTACTTATTATTTATGGTATTGCTGCGTTTTTCGGTATTCTAGCTGTCATTCAATCATCTGCAGCTCTTTATGAAGCGAACTGGGTTACGTTCGTGGTCATCTGTATCATGCTCTTCTTCCTGCAAATCGGTGCTGAAATCACTGGTTTGATCGGGAAGACTAAACGGCCGCTGATTGATTTCTTTTTAAGAATGCGTATGAAGGCTGATCCGGAAAGAGGCTCTAAGTCCTAAGTGACTAAGCAATTATTCTAAAATTTTCTATAAATAACAAAACTCATCCGATTTCGGATGAGTTTTTTGTTATTTTCCCTAAAAATATCACTACTTATGACCGATAAAGAACAAAGTGAAGGTTTACGAGAACTTATACTCAAAGGAGAGATATAACACATGCAACGCTTTAAGAGACCGTTCGTTTGGCTGATGCTGGCGGCTTTGATCGTTTCTATGTTCCCAGGTAAATACACGCCGATAGCGGCAGCGGCTACCACGACATACTTCAGTCCGGATGATCTCACGCTGAGAAATACAATTGAGCTGAAACAGGAGATTGTGCCGGATACCGATCCGAATGCCGTATATAATATTTCAAGACAAACCGTTTATAAGACAAGCAATCCGAATTTTTCGATTACCGGTACGTATGCACAGGTAACGACTTCTACAATGAAAGTCACTGTACAGCAATTGACTCAAAGTGGTAGTAAATGGGTTACAGATGCTACCCACTCGACTACCGGCGCAGTAACCACTGATACTACAAATCCTACTAACCGTTTTATTGCTAGTGGGCTCACATTGTTTACAGGATACAATAAGATTACTTTTTCTGGGATGCAAGGTACTTTAGAGCGCTCAGAATCATTTTATGTTCTTTATGATAAGGTTCCTTATATCTCCTCTCTACAAGTTCTTGGAGGTGGACCTTCCGCGATTAATTTGAATGAGGGAACTAAGGTTGTTGTTCCTAATCAACAGATTACGCTACAAGGTAATGTGACCAATGCAACTCGAGTTGGCGTTTCATTGAATGGAGGATCATCACTGCAAACCTCGCTACTTGAGGATGGTACATTTTTCACTCCAGCATTAACGCTTAAATCAGGGGAAAACACTTTGGAGATCGTTGTGCAGAATGCAGCGGACTCGATTACAATAAAACGCTCAATTTATTACTTTAATACAAACAGACCTTTTACTGACTTGCAGATCTATCATGGTGATGGGTCGAACTTTAAAGCTCATAACATTCTTGATAATGTTCCTACACTGACTGCTTCAGATACTACTGCTAATATCATTGGACAAGTTCTTTTACCTTATAGCGCAAGTGATAAATCCTTTGAAGCTGATCATACTGTCAAGATTAATGATCAGGTTGTTCCAGTTAAAGTGTTGAAATCATACACGATTTCGGCAGATGGTGTTTATGTACCAGTGGAAGGTAATGCTGGAGATCAGAAGGAAATAGTTATTCCGGGTCCAGATGGTGTGACTCCTCAATACCGACTGGTTTCTTTCATAACTACATCGCCATTTACCCTTACTTCGGGATCTGGCAACGTGGTACTGTCCATTAAATATGGTTCTTACGAGACTTCAACCAAAGAAAGTTATAAATATCTGAAAGATGAGACTGTGATTACAGATATGTTTTATCTTTCAGGATATAAAGAAGCTACAAGTGTTGATATTTCTTCCGTTTCCAAACTAGCGTTGAATGGATCTCAGGTTGAAAAACCTGATTTCTATGTTTTGGTGAAAACGAATGTTGCCCCAAAAGCAGGAGCGATATTGCAGGGTTCTTACCTACCACTGGGTGCTTCGCTAGTCCTGACGGAACAGCCTAATGTCACAGGTTTAAAAGCTAATGAAAAGGTGTATAAAGTTGAGGGCTTCTCTAATGGCCAGCAAAAAGTAAAATTTCAATTTTCGGGGTCTCAATCTTTTTATAATGCCGATATCGCCTATGTTTCTAAGAACTATATCTATGTAGCTAATTTGAATGATGGACAGACCTATACTTTTAATTCTGCTACTAGCTCTAATAGTATGACTATTTCTGGTGAATATATTGGATTTGAAAGCATCGGAAATCCTCAATTTTTTATTAATGGTATATCGAACGATAAAATAAAAACAGATGCACATAAAAATGGATATGAGTTTAATGTAACGCTGACGAATCCGAAGTTTTCTTTTGATTTACCTATTTCTTCCTCGGGTCCACTAGTTTATGGTGAGAACAAGATTGTGTTTGTTGGAACCTCGATGGATAAGGCAAATAATAAAAGGGAAGTTCGAAAAGAACTGCGAATTTATATTATCGATACGAATGTCTCTAATTTGTCACAGTTTCATCCGGCTATATCTAAGGGACGGGTCGATTTTACCCATGATTTAGTGAAGGATTACACTGATAAAGAGCTTAATGACATTCTTGGATTGACTTCTGAGTTCATTTATAAGGATGAAAAATTTGTTACCAGTCAAACTAAATATGATTTGGTGTTAAGAGGCGGGGCGGCTACTAAGCTTAACTTGTACCAAGGATCAGACCTGTTCCTTTCTTTTGGTAGTGAAGTTTTGACTGGAAATGCTTCTGGACACAGGAAGCTAAATGAATTCACCTATAATAATCAAAAATACTATTATGATTTCTCCGGTAACAGCACGGAATTTATGCTTCGAATTCGTGATATCCCAGCAGAAACTGCTGGAAGCATTGTATATAATCTTGAATTAATCAATGACACAGGTGCACGGACGAATCAGCGTCTGGAAGTTGTTCGTGAAGTTTCTCCCTATCGCGTACTGTCCCCGGTGGCAACCGTAGGTGAACAGATCGTTGTTAACAAAAACTTTGTTCGTTTTGATATTGAAGCTGAAGGTGCTACAAAAATCATTATTGATAAATACGAAGCAGAAAAGCGCACCGATCTGCCGAATCGTTTCACACTGGACTATGTAGGCTTAAAAGCAGATAAAGCGACAACGATTAAAATTCAAATTGTTCGCGCTGATTCTACTCTCAGTGATACGATAAGCGTGTATTATGCGAGTGCCGTTCAAGTAGATACGCAGTATATGGCTGAGAAAGTTGCAACAAAGTATAGTGCGTTTAATAAGGGACTAGAGCTGAGTTTCCCTAAAGGTACACTTATGAAAGGCTATACTACCTCAGGTGCAGCTAAGTACTATCCAGATACAAAACTATTGTTCGGTATTGCTGATCCATTGGATGGTGTTGTTGAACGTAAAAATGATTATGGCAATACTATTAACGTCGATGCTGATGCACGGACTCCAGGTGGCTTGAGTACGTTGTTGATCCCTTCAGATCTTGTATTACGTTTTAACTCAACAGTAGAAACTAATAACTTCTCACGTGTATCCGATATTTATTGGCTTAGCGGAGGTTTGGGAGAAAGAGGTACAAAAGGTACTGCTCTTTATAAACCGGCTACTAACGGGATTGCTCCATACTCAATAGAAGGTAATTTCACACAAATTGAAGCTGAACGCAAAATTGTACCATCCCAGCGAGGTGATCTTACACTAACCTTTAATCCAAATATTGTTGATGAGGTTGGTTCCACAATCACTGTATTCCGTTACACGGACTCAGGACAATGGGAGAATATTGGTGGAGAAGTGGACACAAAGAAACACACAATCACGGTGCCATTTGATCAATTTGGGTATTACACTGTAATGAAGCTTCGTCGTGGATATAACGATATTACCAATCACCCATGGGCAAGAAATATCTTGAATGGTCTTTATTCTAAAGGCATTATGAAGAATTTGCGTTTTGACCAATTTGGTGCTGATAATACAACAACACGTGGAGAATTCGCTACGTTGTTAGTGAAGGGCTTGAGCCTTCCATTGAATTATAATAATAATCAGCAGACGTTCTTCGATATTGTACCTGAAGCAGTTTCTACAACTTGGGACTTCAAACATATTGAGACAGCAGCAAGAGCTGGTATTATTACTGGATTAAGCGATGGTTTCTTTGGTCCGGATCAACCTGTTACGCGAGAACAGGCGGCTGTGATGATCGCTCGGGCACTTAAGCTAAAAATGTCTACAAATGACAATAAGTTGTTAACCAGTCTATCTAAATCTTTTGTAGACACCGGTAATATGGACTTTTACTCTCGGCCAGCTATTGAGGCAGTTTCCAAGGCTAAGATCATGGAAGGCAGCGCAGTGACGATTACAGGGCAAAAGAAGCCAGTATATAATTTTAATCCAAAAGGTAAGCTTACACGTGCAGAGGCTGGTAAGATTGCTGTAGAACTGCTCAAAAAGAGCACAAGTATTTTCCCGAAAACTTTTAATTAAAGAGTTAGGATTAAAAAAACGGCCAATTTCGCAAGAAATATCTGCGGATTGGTCGTTCTTCATTCCATTTAAATGGTTAATCCCAACCAATTTTACAGTTGTATAATAGTCAACTTAGAGAAAAGTGTAAACTTACCAGAGACATATATTTTGTATTCTGCTTCGATTTACGTTACAATAACGTAGAAAATATTATTTTCTGAAAGGTGAAAGCCAACCATGAAACCGATTTTAGCAAAAGCACAGTTGGATTACATGAAAGCCAAGAATATGTTTGAGAATAGAGCAAAAGTGTTAGAAAAGGAAATTGCGGCTAAGCGGGCACTACAGGAGATTACACAGGAGGTTATGGAGGAGCTTGTGCAGGCTACAGGATTCCATGATTCATACAACGAGCTTGTTGTGGCTGAGAATGCCCTGATTGAATGGTCTCATACTACAATCAAACATGAGAAGAGCTACCGCGAGAATCGCGCAGCTATTGATGCAATGTACGACAATGTAAACTCAAGTCCTGAAAAGCGTCAGGAATTGATCCAGTTATCTATGAAGATTCGTTAGACCCTACTGTAATAGAAGCAAGCGCCGGCAACGGCGCTTTTTTGTTGCGTTCAGCATGATGCTATCTATAGAGCGGATCTCTGAATGGTGACGGTAAGTAGTAGCCATTAGCTTACGAATCATCAAAGCATTGAACCAGGAGGCGAACAAAGAAAGAACATGTTTTGATCGAAGCTATAAGCGAAGTTTTTTTAGGTTATAGCTTTAGGAGCCGAAGATCAGAAGGGGAGCCGCTATATAATCAGTCTACGGTGAATGTGAGTAATCAGGTCTTTCCGCCCCTTTATACTCAAATTTTGTAGGAATGTTTAAATAAATGGCACTAGTGTTAATGATACTTAGTAAATATTGCATAATGACGTTTAGAAAACGACTATGGTATACTATTTTCCGTGGCAACCCAAGATTAACAATAGTTAGTAGAACATACATATGTATCTTCTATTGGGATTGTACCGGGAAACAAAAAAAAGAAAAGAATTTTTTTGAGAAACCGCAACTTTTCCAAATCTTCTGCGTTTAAGGTGTAGAGTCATTTACACAGGCAGTTGAAATTAACCGGTGGTAAAGCGAATTTAACAAAATGGAAAAATTAGCTTTACGTGACTTGAGGCACATTGTATAATACTTAGGTATAATTAGGAATCTAGTATTGTCATGTCCTGATCATTGTTTACCAGTTTCTGTGATACCCGTCACAGACATTATTTATACTTAATTTGCTCAACTCTGGAAAGGGGGTGCATCGGCTAATGAGTGACACGAGCTACTCAACTAAAGAAAAATCTCAGTTTATGAACGTCCAAGGAGGAGAAAAAAAGGTTATGAAGAAAATTTTATCCGTAGCATTATCTACAGCAATGGCATTCTCGATGTTTGCCTCTGTAGCGTTTGGTGACGCAGCAGCAACTCCGCAACAAAAATTTGACGCTTTGGCAGCAAAAGGTATTCTCAATGGGTACCCAGATGGTCAAGCTCACCTTGAAAAAGATCTTACTCGCGCTGAATTCGCGAAGATCGTTACTAAATTGTTCGATCTTACTGAAGTAACTAACAAATTGTCTTACAAAGACAAAGGTTACAACGCTAAGAACTGGGCAGTTCCTTACATCGAAGCTGTTACTGCAGCTAACTTGATGCAAGGTAAAGATACTGTTAAAGGTATCTTCGACTACAACGGTAAAGTAACAGTTGAAGAAGTAGCGGCTGTATTGTTCCGCGCTTTGAAACTTGAAACTCCAGCAACATCTGACAACAGTGCATCTGCATGGGCTAAAGGCTATGCTCAAGCAGTAATCGATGCTGGTCTGATTGCTAAAGACACTAACTTCAAAGCTAACGCTAGCCGTTCTTTGGTAGTTGAAACAGCTTATGCAGTTGATCAATTGAAAGCAGCTCCTACTGTAGCTTCTGCTGAAGCAGTAAGCCCAACTAGCGTAGTTGTAACTTTCTCTGACAAAACTACTACTACTGTAACTTTGACTACTGCACTTGTAGAAGGCGTTGAAACTTCAATTTCCTTCAAACACAACAATCACGACTACACTACTAAAGTAACTTTGGCAGCTCCTAAGGTTCTATCCGTAGAAGCTCCAAACGCTAAACAAGTTGTTGTTAAATTCAACCGTGTAATTAGCGCTGATTCTGTGATTGAAGATGGTAAATTGCTTGCTGACACTGTTAAGGTAGTACCTGTAAGCGGAACTGCTGTAACTGTTGTTGGTTCAGCTGCAAGCTTGAATGAAGCTGGTACCGAGTTGACAATCACTCTTGACAAAGTTGATACTGACTACTTGAAGGGTCAATACACAGTAGTAGTAAGTGACAGCGTTCTGACATCAGCTGGAACTAAAGTTGCTACTTACACTACATTGTTGACAGTTGCTGATACAGTAGCTCCTACAGTTAAGGCTATTAATGCCGTAGCTAAAGATTCTACTAAAGAAGTATTCGTACAATTCAGCGAGCCAGTAAAACAATATAGCTTTAATGCTACTGTTAACGGTTCTGCTGTATCTGTATCCAAAGAATCCGCTGATACATTTAAATTGACTACAAATACTGCACTGAAAACTGGTACAGCTAATGATGTAGTGCTTAACAAAGTTACTGACTTTGCTGGTAACGTTGCAAGCTCGCTTAAAACAAGTGTAACTGTAGTAGCTGATACTGCTGCTCCTACGATCGTTAGCGTTACTCCTGAGAGTGATCAATATGTAAAAGTTAAATTCAACAAAAAGGTTAACGCTGCATCCTTCAAGGGTAATGTTTCCTTGTTGAAAGCTGACGGCGATAAAGTTGGTAACATGAGCGTTGTTACAACTGACGATAGCGACACAATTAAACTGCAAGTACCTAGTGGTTTCAATTTCCCATCATCCGGAACTTTCACTGGTACACTTTCATTTGCAGCAGCAGTTCGTGATACTTTGGGTAACACTCTTGGATCTACTGTGACTCAAGCAGTTACTTTTGTTAAAGACACTACTAAACCAACTGTAGTATCTGCTACTTATGGTACTAGTGGTCTTGTACTGACTTTCAGCGAAGATGTAGTACTTGCAACTGGATCTGTTAGCATCATTGATGAATCCACTGGTGCTGTTACTGGTCCAGCGATTACTCAAGCTGATATGACTGTAAAAGGTGCAAAAGTAACCGTTAAGACTAACAGTACTTTGAGCGGAGACTACACAGTTCGTTTGACTGCTGGCTTGGTGAAGGATAAAGCAAGAACAGCTAATGTTTCTGACGCAGCAACTGTTGCTCTTACAGCTGAAAAAATCAATACCAACGATGACAAGAGACCTACTGTTACTTCTGTAGTGTACACAGCTGCTTCTTCAGAAGCTGGATACCACCAATTTACAGTAACAGCTACTGATAACATTGGTTTGAATGTAGCTTCGCTTCGTGATTCTAGCAGCTATGTCCTGAACGGTGCTGCTCTACCTTCTGGTTCTTACGCTGTTATTGATCCAACTACGGTTGTAGGTACTGCTACTAAACCAACTTCTGCTCAAGTGAAAGTATTCATTCCAGTAGGCGGAATTACAGAAACTAAAGATTACACATTCAAAGTTGTTGGTATCTCTGATGCAGCTGGTAACGGAATGGAAAGTACTTCTTCGGCTTCGGTAGTTCATGAGCTTAAGAACACAACTGCTCCTAAATTGACTGAAGCAGCTATTAACAGCAACTCTGCTTACTTGACATTGACATTCTCAGGTAACATTAAGACTGTTGATAAAAATGACTTCGATGTTGTTGTAGGTGTGGATGGTAAGGATACAGTGAAAGCAGTTGTAGAAGCAACTGTTGGTACTGGTAGCGAAGAAGGTAAAGTATTGTTGAAACTCACTGCTTATGGTAAAGAAATCACTGATTTGAACACTGTTGATTCCTTGACTGTTGAAATTAAAGACGGTGCTAATTCTGCTGATAAATTTGGTCTTAAAATTGTTAAAGGTAACAAACAAACTGTAAGATAATTAGCTTCCTTTCGAAGCAAGAATAGCCTCTTCGGAGGCTATTCTTTTTTTATAGGCATTTATCCCCACTCATGAGGAGGAACTTCATTGAAATCGGTATGGAAAGTAACAACAGCTGCTGTATTGCTGGCTGGTGGTGTATGGGCTGGGTCACTGTTGAATGTTACTGCTGAAGGTGCAGGTGTTGGTTCACAGCCTGGAACAGCAGATGACCCTGTGGTTACCAAAAGCTATGTTGATCAGCAAATTCAGAAAGCACTTACAGGTGGTACAGGTACAGCTCCAGTAGCTACAGCTACTCCGAGTCCTAGCTCAGCTCCAACAGCTACAACAAACCCGACTACTAGCAGTAATGAATCCGTAATTGTCGATGTGAAACCAGGACAAACCTTAATTGCTTCCGCAGGCGCTGAATTTATCGTTCGTGCGGGTAAAGCGGTTATCTATTCTCAGGATGCAAATGGTGTTGCTGATTTAACGGATGGTAAAGACCTTGCCAATGGAGTAGCTGCACCGACTAACCATTTATTATCTTTCCCTCGTGATGGTCGTGGTATTACTGTGCAATCAGGACAAACTCTTGGCCTTGTTGTCATGGTTCGTGGTGGATATACACTAAAATAATTTGTAATAGTATATATTCATAATGCCCGTAAAAGTACTTAATCATACCTTCAAACTGATTTCCAAAGTTACAAATCATTGGCGCGATTGAAGAGTAGCTGTTGGACGCACAATATTCCTGTAATCTTACAAATTCACAGGAGGTGCTGTAACATGGCACGTAACAATCGCACAGTGGTACCGGAAAGTCGGGCAATGCTGAAGCAAATGCAATATGAAATTGCAGCTGAATTTGGTTTATATGGAGCGCATTATGGAGGCGGAGCAGACACAGAGTTTGCTTCTGAATTAGGAGCAATCGGAGGTAGTGGTTCTGGCCGTCGCCAGTATCTTGGACATCTTAGCTCAAGAGATAATGGCTCTGTTGGCGGAGAAATCACGAAGAGACTCATTAAGCAAGCCGAACAGTCTCTTCTTTAATAATATCAGGGGTGAAATAATTCTTATTAATCCTATCTGATATTTCTTTTTAATACTGTGGATTCAATATTTATACTGTGTTGGAGGGGCTTCGGAGTAATTGACACCACCTCCCAAATAAGATAATATGACTTTTGAGGAAAGCCTTAGACCTTTTCCATATGGGAAAGGTTCATTTTTTTGAAGAGTTTAGTGAATATAAACATGAAATACTGCAATCATCCTTCATAAAAAGAACAGGCCCCTGAGTTTCTTTGTTTTATATTTTTTTTATTAATTTGGCCTGTGATTATTAAGGAACTCCTTATACAGTGTCAGACTAACCATAAGGGAGGTTGTTATACTTGTCTATTAAAGGGCGTCATTTGTTTACTTCCGAGTCCGTGACGGAAGGGCATCCGGATAAAATCTGTGACCAGATTTCCGATGCGGTATTGGATGCATTTTTAGCTAATGATCCAAATGCTCGTGTAGCCTGCGAAGTAGCAGTAGCAACTGGTCTTGTTTTGGTGATCGGGGAAATCAGTACCAAATCTGAGTATGTAGATATTCCTGCCATCGTACGCAATACCATTAAAGAAATTGGCTACACACGTGCAAAATATGGTTTCGATTATAATACTTGTGCAGTATTGAGCTCACTTAATGAGCAGTCAGCTGATATTGCTCAAGGTGTAAACTCTGCTCTCGAGCACCGTGATCCAGCACAATTGGCTGAAGAAACGGCAAATATTGGCGCGGGTGATCAAGGCTTAATGTTCGGTTTTGCTACGAATGAGACACCAGAACTGATGCCGTTACCGATCGCTTTATCTCACCGTATTGCTCGTCGCTTATCTGAAGTTCGTAAGAACGGAACCTTGGAATATTTGCGTCCTGACGGGAAGACACAAGTTACGATCGAATATCAAGATGAGAAGCCTGTACGCGTGGATGCTATCGTAGTATCTACACAGCATGCGGAAGAAATTTCTCTTGAACAAATTCAGGCAGATATTAAAGAGCATGTAATTATGCCGGTTGTTCCTGCGGAACTGCTCGATGCTGAAACTAAGTATTTTATTAACCCAACAGGACGATTTGTGATTGGTGGTCCTCAAGGGGATGCCGGTCTAACTGGACGGAAGATTATCGTTGATACGTATGGCGGATATGCTCGTCATGGCGGCGGCGCATTCTCTGGTAAGGATCCAACTAAAGTGGACCGTTCTGCGGCTTATGCTGCTCGTTATGTGGCGAAGAATCTTGTTGCTGCGGGTCTAGCTGATAAATGTGAGATCCAGCTTGCTTATGCCATTGGTGTGGCTACTCCTGTCTCGATTAATGTGGATACATACGGAACAGGTAAGATCAGTGAGGAAAAGATGGTTCAACTGATCAGCAACAACTTTGATCTTCGCCCTGCGGGTATTATCTCCATGCTTGATTTGCGTAAACCAATCTATAGACAGACTGCAGCATACGGCCATTTTGGACGGACTGATGTTGATCTTCCTTGGGAACGCGTAGATAAAGCTGAATTACTCAGAGGTCAGGCAGGATTGTAGTTAATTATATGTTCTTATAATACGTTAAGCCCGCAAGTTGGCACTTAGTGTCAGCTCTGCGGGCTATTTTTATGTAATGGGCAGAATTAGAATTGATTCTAATCATAGAGAAGTAGACTACTAAACTTTGTAAGCCCTTTAACCGAAATATAAGAATATACATAAAGACGTTAGTATGGTTTGAGAGGAGTCTATCACGGCATGAAAAGAAAAATTTCAATATGGACGGCAATTTTTCTAGCAGGAGAACTGGTACTTGGAGCAGGGTATCCTTCTATCGGAATTGGAATATCGGCAGTACATGCTGCAGCGGAATTTGGCATTAGTGTGTCGCCAGCACCTGGAGCAACCTATGTAAATATCGGGTCATCTCTTAAATTAAGCTTTGATCGTCAAGTAAACCCACAGGCTGGAGAAATTACCATCACGGGTCAGGGTGATAGTACACCTTTTGTGACGATTCCTATTGGTAGTTATGGTTTAATTGGTAGTTCAAAAGACTACGAGCTTAAATTAGGGCCAAACCAACAATTCACTCCGAATAAGGCATACAAGGTCACAATTCCCAAAGGATTGTTCAAAGATAACGAGGGTAATGAATCAGGACTTACTTCATGGGCATTTACCACCGCTCCTGAGAGTAATACGGCTATCACGGCAGGCAACTTTTCACCGGCTAGTAATGCAAGAGTAGATGCCGGGAGTTTAAAGGAACTTAGTCTGACACTAAATAAGCAGCTGTTAAAAGGTGGGGGCAATATCCGAATCCTGTCCTCAGCAGATAATACAACCGTGCAAGAGTTCAGAATAAAGGATGATGACACTAGAGTTAACGTTCTGACTGATGCTAACTCTACTACAGTTAAATTAACGTTGGAGAAAGCATTGGCGGCCGGAGGGAATTACTATGTTCTTATTGATGCGTACGCTTTTAAGGATGTTGATAATAGAACGTTCTCTGGTATTTCTAGCGGCAATGTATGGAGTTTCTCTACAAAAGGTGTAGCTGAAATTCCAATGACTCCATCCCCGGCTAACGGTGCAGGCGGTATATCTACCACAGGAGCGCTACAGCTCACTTTTGACCGTCCTATGATGCCTGCATCAGGTGTAATTACGGTGTCTCCAGGGGCAGCTAACGATGCTAGAACAAGATGGCTTAATGTGAACTCCCCGGCCGTTACTGGAGGAAGCAGCAGAACCATAACATTGAATCCAGCATCCACAGCCTCACCGCTGCTAAACGGCACACAATATACAGTTACGATCCCCCAGGGTGCTTTTTATGATCAAGATGGAAATGTATTTCCTGCCTCGGGCCCGTACACTTGGACCTTCACAACGGTATCTTTGACTGGACTTGGCGTAAGTGCTTTGAATCCATCTGATCGAAGTGAATCTATTGCTAACAACAGATCCTTTTCGATCGCGTTTAATCGGGATGTGAATTACAACAGTGCAGTGGCCAATGGTGTGGCTCTATATAAAAGCGGAGGATCTCAGGTGCCGGTTAACGTTACCCGGAGTACCACTACAGCTAAAGAATTTATAATCACACCTTCTGTAGTGTTAGATAGTGATTCAACTTATTACATTGATATCGCTAAAGGGGCTTTTGTAGACGCAAGTGATGCTAACGTTTTATATGACGGGTTAAGTGGTAAAAATTCATGGAGCTTCAAGACCTTGTCTCTGGATAAAACAGCTCCACAGCTCACATCAGCACAGCTTGAGAATAACCGAACCATTCGTCTGAAATATAATGAGTCTCTCAATTCATCCATAGCGCTGTTAACCTCAAGCTTTGGAGTTACGGTAAACGACGAGAATCGAGCGATTGAAAGTGTTTATATTCAGGGAGACAGTGCCTACTTGGTGCTGAGTACAGGAGTAGCAGTTGGGCAGATTGTAAAGGTCAGCTATAATGGCGGACTGCGGACGATTCAGGATCCAAGCGGAAATGCAGCGAGCACTTTTAGCTCTAAACAGATCACGAACTCCATTGAGTCCTCCATGCCGACACCTAAAGATGGGAGAATCACGGGAAGATCCGTAGTATTAAATTTTAACGATACACTAAAGCCGGTTTCTTATTACGCTCATAACCAGTTCCTAGTGACAGCAGATGGAAGCTCACTTGGGGTCAACTCGATCAGTTCCAGTGGCAATACAGTATATTTAACATTGGGAAGTGAAGCATCGAATGGACAGAACGTTCGGGTGTCCTACTATGCAGGTTCGTATCCTTTGCTAAATTCTTATGGACAAAATATTGCGGACTTTACTGATTTCAATATCCGTAACAGTAACGATACGATTGCCCCAGTGTTTCAAAGTGCAACCGGAGGCGGCACTAAAATCATTTTGAATTATAATGAAGGCTTATCTACAACCAATCTCCCACTGAATAGCCAATTCTCTGTGTTAGTGGGCAGCACGCCTAATTATGTGACTAATGTATCGGTCAGCGGCACTCAGGTCACTTTGACGCTTCAGACAGCGCTCGCGGTTAATCAGAATGTGACTATATCTTATGTGCCGGGTTCTGCCGGGATAAGTGATTTGAATGGGAATCGGGCAGCGTATATTAACCTACAGCCTGTATCCATTTCAGAGAACAGTGGCACTACTATTCCAGAGATTAATTCAGCGACCGTTTCAGGTGACGAGTTAACAGTTACTTTTGCAAAGAATATGCAGGCATCCGGTTCCCTCTACGCGAATCAGTTTGGAGTTCGAGCAGATGGAAGCAGCTTGGGAGTGCAATCCTACTATCTCTCAGGTAATATTCTAAAAATAACGTTATCCTCGGTTGTAAAGACCGGTCAAAAAGTGGACCTATCCTATATGTCTGGTACCGGTACGATTAAGGATTTGAGTGGGAATACTCTTTCCTCATTCTCAGCTTTATCAGTTCAGAATCTAACTGGCGTGACCACTGGATCTGGAAATCGTCCATCCTACCTAGGAACACTTGCAACGAGTGAGTTTGGAAAAGAGTATGCACTATTAAAGAGCGATTCCTCGCAAATTGTGGATGACCGTTCTGTATATAATCAATCTGTAAAAAGATATACTTTAAACGCAGATCGAATAGCTGCCAGTTATGAATATCTGTATAAGATGAATAATGATGTATTGGCTTTTGAGGTTCCTTCCACGGAGCAAGCAGCTTTTGTAACTGCTCCGCTAAAACCATTACTAGACGCGGTGAACCGTAATAAAAATACTAAGTTCATGATTCGTCATGGAGACAACCTATTTAGCGTAGGGCTCGATGATATTGATATGAATGGGCTGGCGAGCAGCCTAATCTCGGACAGTAAAAATATCTCGCTCGTGTTCCGCTTGGATAAAGTTCCAGCAGGTACATTTACACCTTTTGAGCAAAAGCTACAGACGACGGGTATGCGAACTATTACTAGTCTTATGGATGTCCGGGTGACGGCGATTGTTAGCGGTAATTATTCGAATGCCAAGGCACTGACTGTACCAGGAGAATATACCGTACGTACTACTTCTTCATTAAATAGCGCGCAGACATCTGCGGCCAGATTGGACCTTTCCTACTACGATGCGGCTTATCTACCTACAAAGGTCAGTACGGTCGGTAACTATACAGTTATCCGTGCTCGTACCGCTGGTAATCAGATTTTAGGGACTTTCTTGTCCACCAGAGCCTTCACGGATATGGGTAAGCATTGGAGTAATGCAATCGTAGCTGAGCTTAACGCAAAGAATATTATTGATAGCAGCTACGGTAGTGCGTTTAATCCGGAGAAAAAAATTACCCGTGCTGAGTTTGCTATAATGCTCAGTCGAGGTCTAGGCTTGCTAGGAGATCGTGAGACCGCACAACGTTTCCGGGATGTGCAGCCTTCTACACAAACTGGAGACTACATTGGCGCAGCGGCTAAAGCTGGAATTATTACAGGGAACACGGATGGTACTTTCCGTCCGAATGATAATATAACACGCGAGCAGATGGCGATCATGATGATCCGTGCGATGGAATATACCAATCATCCTATTACACTAAGCGGTACTTCTGCCTCAACACTTGCAAGATTCAAGGATAAGGTAAAGATTCAGAATCAAAGTGCGGAGTTCGTCGCAAAGGCAGTGCAATCAGGGATTATTTTGGGCATGACAGTAAGTGAATTTGGGCCCCAAGGCAATGCCACCCGTGCTCAAGCTGCCGTGATGTTACAACGGATGCTGAAACAGGCTGATTACTTGTAAACAACTCTTATAGATAACCAAACAATTGGTAAAGCCCGGCAATTATGCCGGGCTTTTTTTGTCGTCTAATTATGACAGTATTGACTCTATAAAGCTTGAAATCTCTCAATTTCGCAACTTTTTGGCTTATTTTCAGTCTATTAAAAGAGTACTAGAAAAATAGGAACCAGTTTCCAGACATTGATATGGACTGATAGAGTACAAAAGAGATGGGAGAGTTACGTTGAAATGAATGAAGTTTTCATGGAGAAGAAGAGTAGCGAGGTTGCACGGGGAATAAGATTATCTTCCACTAAAAAGTGGATTGCTGCTTCATTGGCTGGTGTGTTATGGATTATGCCGGTAATCGGCAGTGAAGGTATGATGCTGTTTGGTCAGGGATCTGCACCAATCGCAGCTGCAGCCACAGCTCCTTTTAAAGTAAGTAAGCTGGGAGAAGAAGTGATTACTTCGGGCGCCATTATGATGAAATATAAATATACTACTACACGTTCTGGGGCGAGTGCTTCTGGGCTTGCGGACGTCATTCGTGTGGATCTTAACAATCCATATGTTTCTTTAGATGTGATGACTGGTAAAGGCGGAAACCTGACTACTCGGCAAAGTACTGGCGGGATGGCCAAGGAAACAGGAGCCGTTGCCGCAGTAAATGGCGATTATTTTAATACAGGTGGAGAGGGTGCTCCGATCGGTGGACAAGTATCAGGTGGAGTACTGGTGTCTACCCCTTCACAATTGGATGGAATGTATGCCTTTGCAGTGACAAAAGACCGCAAACCTATTATTGACGAGTACAGCTTCGAGGGGATGGTAACCGCGCCAGATGGCGCACAGTTTGAGATCTCCGGTATCAATAAAGGCGCTTATAGCCCTGAAGGCGGAAGCTCGACTTATAGTCATGCTAATGCTATGTATATCTACACAGATGTATGGACTGCACTCGACCGCCCTAAAAATAGCTCTACCACTCCAACAGAGGTACTTGTTGAGAATGGTGTAGTTACTCAAATTTCAGAAAATGCTGCACTCCCTATGGCGGTTCCAAAGGGAGCTTATATTTTGCGGGCACATGGCTTAGCCGCACGATATGTTACTGCCCATTTGACGGTAGGACAACCTGTAACAAGTGTGTACTCTCTGAAATCTAAGACTACACAGCAATCGCTAGATCCTGCGAATCTGCAAACAATGATCGGCGGACATACAATTCTGGTAAATAACGGAAAAGCAGCAACGTTCTCTCGTTCTACTAGCAGCATTGGAGGCTATCGTGCTCGTACGGCTTTAGGATATTCCCAAGACGGACGTTATGTATATATCATAGCTACTGAGAAAAATGGCAATAGTTCAGGGATGTCTCTAACCGAATTGCAATCATTTATGACCAATATCGGAGTCTGGAAAGGTCTTAATCTCGATGGAGGCGGCTCTACAACGATGGTAGACCGGCCCCTCGGTGAAACCTCTACTACACTCACTTTTAATACAGAGTATGGCACAGAGCAACGCAGCATCGTTAACGGGCTTGGTGTCTACACTAACGCCCCGCAAGGTGAAGTGAAAGGGATCAAAATTAGCGGAAGTTCCACACTACTGGTTGGACAAAAGGCAACGTATTCTTTAAAAGGTTATGACACGTACTACAACCCTATTGATGTAGCAGCAGGTAATCCTACTTGGGTATCAAGCGGTGGAAGCGCAACGGTAAGTGCAGGTGAAGTAACGGCAGTGAAGCCAGGTACCGTTACCTTAACGGCTAAAAGCGGTGCCGCAAGCGCCTCTACAACAGTTACAGTTCTGGGTGGCAATGATCTATCCAGTATGAGTGTAGGTACAGCTACAGCGCCACTGACAGCCGGAACTACTGTGTCTGTCCCTGTTACAGCGTCAACGAAGAGTGGGACAACTATCAATGTTCCGGATTCAGCACTGAAGTGGGAGTTTGTAGGCTTTAAAGGAGCCGTGAAAGATGGCAAGCTTACTGTAAACGCCGTTGATGCAGGGGTTACTACAGGTTATGCTATTGCCCGTTATGATGGATTTAGTGCAGTGGTTGTATTATCAACAGCAGCAGCTACAACATGGGAAGATTTCGAGAAGGTAAGCTATCCAATCGACTTTACTACCAATGTTCCAGCGGTACAGGGTACTGCAACGATAGTGGATGGAACGGCTGAAAGAGTAGGCTCCAAGGTGCTGTCACTCAGTTATGATATGACGGCTGGAAGCGGGAAAATGTATGCTTATGCTCAGCTGAATGGTACAAGCGGAAAAACAGTTCCAGCGCTTGCAACTTCAATGTCGGTTGATGTGATGGGCGATATGAGCTTGAATTGGCTGCGTGCTGAATTTGTAGACAACAGTGGAGCTACAGCTTATGTGGATCTTGCGAAGATCATCGATTGGAATGGTTGGAAGAACATTAACATTGACTTGTCAGGCTCAGGCATTAAATTCCCAGCAACGCTGAAGAGACTCTATGTAGTCAACGTAGAGGAAGGCCAGGATGAACGGGCGAAGACGGGTACAGTTGCCTTTGATAATATCACCTTTACAATGCCTTCACTTTCCAGTGATGCAGGCTTACCAAAAGGGACAGCTTCTATGAGCATTGGCTCGAAGGCAATGACCGTAAACGGAAATAAGAAAGCTATTGATGTAGCTCCAATTGTAAAAGACGGCAGTACTTATGTGCCGATTCGGTATGTCCTTGATGCTTTCGGAGGCAGCGCTACTTGGGATCAGGTGAATAAGAAGATCATGGTATTACGCGGGGCCAAGGCACTGGATCTTACCGTAAATAAAAAAGAATATCTGCTGAACGGTAAACGTCAGAGTGCTGAAGTAGCACCAATCATTTTACAAGGTAGGACTTTAGTACCGTTAAGACTAGTTTCTGAACAGCTAGGATTAACTGTAAAATGGGAACAGAAAACGAAGACCGTAACTATCGAATCGTGATATGTTAATATAAAGGAAAACCTTTAAAACGATTCGATAGAAAAGGGGCAAGCATCCGTGGAATTTCAAGCCGATGCGATTGATCGCGTCATTAAAAATACCATCGACGTGATGGAGAGCAGCAAGTATCAGATTTTTGAAATATTGCAGGTTGCGCGTGATGAACTTGCTGCACTCAACAAAGAACTGCAGCGGGTCATGGACGAAACGGATGAAACATTGAAAAAAGTAGACAAGCTGGAGCTGCAGTATCACCGCTCCAGAATCCGGCTGACAGAGGTCAGCCGGGACTTTGTCCGCTACTCGGAGAAGGATATCCGTATTGCCTATGAGAAGGCTACGGAGCTACAGCTCGAACTCATGATGACGCGTGAGCGAGAGGTCTATCTTCGATCAAGACGTGATGAATTACAAATGCGAGTGCGCAGTGTCGAAAATTCTGTAGAGCGCGCAGAGTCAATTGGTTCACAAATGAGCGTAGTGCTCGAATATTTGTCGGGAGAACTAGGTCAGGTGACGAGAATTGTCGAATCTGCGAAGAACAGACAGATGATAGGACTCAAGATAATCCTGGCTCAAGAGGAAGAACGGAAGAGAATTGCCCGGGAAATTCATGATGGTCCTGCTCAAATGCTGGCGAATCTAGTCCTTAGGACGGAAATTGTAGAAAGAATGCTGGTAAAGCAGGAATTTGGGTTGGTGCAGGACGAAGTAATAGATTTGAAAGGACAGGTTCGATACAGCCTGGAAGAAATGCGTAAGGTCATCTTTAATTTACGACCGATGGCTCTCGATGATTTGGGATTAATTCCGACTTTGCGGAAATATGTGCATGATTTTGAGGAGAAGACGAAGCTGAGGACGACCTTGGAAACCAGAGGTCAGGAACATCGACTATCTTCAGCCATGGAGGCAGCGGTATACCGATTGGTCCAGGAAGCTTTGTCTAATGCAGCTAAACATGCCTACCCGAGTTTCGTATTGGTAGAGATTACTTACCAAGCGCAGTTAATTAAGATTGTGATTAAGGATAATGGATTAGGTTTTAATGTGCAGAAATTAAAAAATCCGCAGGGCAATCGTGAAAGCTTCGGGCTAGTAGGTATGCGGGAACGTGTAGAGCTGCTTGAAGGCAGAATGGAAATCATATCAGCCGAGAATCAGGGGACAACAATCGTGATCCACATTCCGACGAACGTGGAGAAAGGGAAGGAGTAATGTGATGGAGAACTTAAACTCTACTAAAACGCCCATTAAAGTTCTTTTGGCGGATGATCATCAGCTTTTTCGTGAAGGGCTGAAACGTATTTTGAATATGGAGGAGGATATCGAAGTCATCGGTGAATGTGGTGACGGTATCCAGGTATTAGAGTTCTGTAACGGAACTAAACCAGACATCGTACTGATGGATATTAATATGCCTATTGAGAATGGCGTGGAGGCCACTCAAAAACTGAGGGAAATGTTCCCGGAGGTTAAGGTAATTATTTTATCGATTCATGATGATGAGAGTTATGTGTTTGAAACCCTTCGTAAGGGTGCCAATGGTTATTTATTGAAGGATATGGAGGCTGAATCCCTTATTAATGCGATCCGTTCGGTCTGTGAGGGACACGCTTTTATTCATCCAAAGGTTACCGGGAAGCTAATCAATCAATTGCGGCGCATGACTTACCTTAATGAGACTGGAGTAGCTGCTGATACGGTAGTGAAGGAAGCTGGTGTTAAGTTTGTGGCCGGTGACAACAATCCTCTTACACGTCGTGAAGCAGAAGTACTGCGGCTGATGGCGGAAGGTAAAAGTAACAAAATGATCGGTGAGTATTTGTTTATTAGTGAAAAAACGGTCAAAAACCATGTTAGTAGTATTTTGCAAAAAATGGAAGTTGATGATCGTACGCAAGCAGTAATCAACTCAATCAAATATGGTTGGGTAACTTTATAAAAATTTTTACAGATTTACGGTACATATAGGAATGAAATCAAGGAGAGCACAGCTTGTTCCTTTAAAATATAAGAAAGTATAAGTTTCACACCATACTTTATGTCTTATATTTCTCGCTTAAACGCTTACCGTCCTTGCAAGGACGCCGAAGGCGTTTATGCTTGATAGGAACTCTGGGCAGTCACCGACCTTTTAAAGCCGGCATATAGTGTTGGTATACAGAGGAGGTGCATCTCCATGGTAGCCCAGTTGATATGGATTGCGGCTGTTTATGTATCCGCTGCAGTGATTATTCATATGCTGCATAATCGGCAGAAGGTGCGGCAGACACCGCAGTCCGTGAAATGGATTCATTATATTTTGATTACCCGCAATCATGCATCTGTTGTGGAATGGTACATTCGGGCGCTGACATTTCAAGCATTTTTAACCGGAAAACGATTTCGAGTAACGTTCATGGATGATGGCTCGAGCGATGGAACCCTTGGAATTGTTTCCAGGCTGGCTGATAGTGGCTGCTCTATCGATCTTGCAACATCTATGTACACTTTTCAGGTGAGTGAAGAAGAGTTGCAGCAACAAGGGATTGTGGTAGACTTGCGGTTGTCAGGGCAGTCTGTTTCGTTGCCTTTTATGGGGATGGCAGGAAGTAGGGGATGCGAATCAAAGCGCGACAGATTTTAAGTGAATATGTGAGTAACGGGTGAAGCACACTCTCCAAGAAATGGAGGAGTGTGCTTTTTGCGTTAGAGGCTGGGAAAGTGGTGTGGGCAAGAGTGATTAATGTGAGACTTAAAGGAGGCCGATTTTATGCGAGCTGCTGTATATGCCTTGGAATGTAGGGGGATCTGGAGTGTTCGGATTTCTTTAGATCTTACAGTAGATAGATGGTGGTGGTCTGGCGCTGGGCTGGAGAGTCAAGGTAGAGGCTTAGTAACGGAGGATAAGCTGGTTTTATTATCTCCTGCGCTGCCGCTGGGGTGGGCGGTGAAGTTGCGCGATCGTTTTAAACAAAGAGACGGGATGAGGAACTGGGGGGCTAAGGAGTGGAGTCAATACGTGAGCGGTGTCCTCGAGCCTGAGTTGAAGGAGGAAAGGGAAGCAGGAGGGAAAGGCGAGGAAGAGTTGCTTAGTGAGAGGGTGTCGCTATGGCGACTTTCTGGGCAAAGAGAGATATTTATAGAACAGTCTAGGGAGAACAATGATTGCAGAAGTTACAGTAGAGGAAATGATCTCGATTATGCTGTACTGGAATCGGAGGCAGAACAACTATCGTGGGCTGTGGCCGGCCGTTCTTTACTGCAGCCGGAAATAGAAACGCTGCTGGCAGAGAGGTTGCCAGAGCTGACAGGTCGTTGGCGCCAGGCGGCACAACTGGCGCATTTGCAGGGGCGGCTTACGTTTGCCGCCGCCGTTGGTAGTCACGCCCCGGCTGCGCATGGGGCGTGGGCCCGCCAGCTCCCTGTGGGCGCTGGCGCTCTGGCGCGTGCGGCGGCTAAGCTGCCGCACGTATTGTGGCGCGGCGCTGTCGCCCGCCGCGCGGTCTCGCGCTGCCTGCGCTGCGGCAGCGCCCCAACCGGCCGCACGGCATGCGCCGCGTGCGGCCTTATGGGCTGCGCCTATTGCGAGGCCTGCCTCGCACTTGGGCGCAGCCGGGCTTGCGCGCTGCTGCTGCGCAGCGCAGCGCTTCCGGCCGTGCGGTGCACGGCCGCCCTTGACCCCACCGCAGCCGCAGGCCGGTGGGGACTGAGCCCAGCGCAGGCGGGAGCCGCTGGCGCTGCGCTGGGTTTTCTGGCGGAGCGGCGTGAGCGCTCCGCCAATTCGTGCCCAGAGCGGTTTCTGCTCTGGGCGGTGACGGGAGCCGGGAAGACGGAGATGATCTTCCCGCTCCTAGAGGCCGTGCTCGCCGCCGGTGGGCGGGCGCTCGTAGCGACGCCGCGACGCGACGTCGTACTCGAGCTCGCTCCGCGGCTCGCGAAGGCTTTCCCGGCGGAGACTCTCGCCGTGCTTTACGGCGGCAGCGCAGAACGCTGGGTGAGTGGTCGCTTAACGCTCGCGACCACCCATCAGCTGCTGCGCTTCCATCGAGGCTTTGATCTCGTAATCATTGACGAGCTGGACGCATTTCCCTATCACAATGATCCTATGCTGGCTTATGCCGCTGAACAAGCCTGTAAGGTAGATGGCTCTTTTATCTACTTATCAGCTACTCCACCACAAGAAATGCAGCGGTTGGTCCGGTTAGGCAGACTTCCACATGCCAGAGTACCTGTTCGCTTCCATGGTCATCCCTTGCCTGTGCCACAGCATCTGACCATGACATCCGTTCAAACATGCCTAAAGCGTGGGATGTTACCTAGATCTCTCATACATACGCTTCGTAAGTCGCTCGAGCGCGAGGCGCAAATCTTTTGTTTTGTGTCGCGTATTGCACATATTGAAGGATTACTGGTTCTGCTTCGTCGGAGCTTTCCCCGCGTAGTTATCGAGGGTACTTCCTCCAAAGATTCCTTCCGGGCAGAGAAGGTAACTGCTTTTCGCGACCGGGCTATCTCCCTATTAGTAACGACTACGATTCTGGAACGAGGAGTTACAGTCCCACGCAGCGATGTATTTATTTTGGATGCGGATAGCGATCTTTTTGACGAAGCCTCCTTGGTTCAGATGGCTGGACGTGCCGGGCGATCTAAGGATGATCCTGCTGGGCGTGTTGTATTTGCCTCTCTCCAATGGACCCGATCACAGCGAGGAGCGATCTCCCAAATCCGTACTATGAACATCATCGCTCGCCGCAAAGGATACATTAGCAAGGAGGCGCCGAGATGAGCTCTCTGTTCTCATGGTTAACCAAATCTCGGGCACTCTTGTCCCCTTCCGTAACTCCATGCTTAACCTGCGGCAAGCGTAATCCAGGATCCTCACAATTTCCTGGAGTTTGCAGGAATTGCGTAGAATCCATTCCTTGGATACGTTCCCCACGCTGCTTGAAATGTGGTCGGCATGTGGGCTGTCCTGACTGTACCCGCAGTAGTGAACCGTCTCCGATTATTTGTAATCGAAGTGCAGTGGCTTACACTAGTGTTATGCGAGAATGGTTGGGTCAGTATAAATATCGCGGGAATGAACGGTATGCCCCTTTACTTGGCCTCATGCTGGATAGAGCCTATCTAACACTGAAAAAAGAGAAGCAGAGCGCTCTTTTATCCCGAAAACCATCCATCATCCATCGTTCTTGGTCTGCTGATTTGTTAGTGCCAGTGCCTGTCAGTGATTTCCGGCTTATGGAGCGAGGATTTAATCAAGCGGAAAGATTGGCTGATGTACTATCTAGATGTAGGAAGATTCCACAGCTTCCGCTGCTGATCCGTACACACCATACGGGAAAACAGAGCTTTAAGAGCCGAGCGGAGCGACTGGCGGATATGAAGCACGCTTTTGCAGAAAATCTGGCAGTAACAACACAATTTGCGGATTGGTTAAATAGGGAGGTACCTCTAAATCGTCCTGTTCGGATTATTATTGTTGATGATATTTATACGACGGGCAGTACCATTCGTGCGTGCGCTGAGATCATACAACAAGTGGGTTCAGATTATGGTTATGCGGTAGAGGTGTATAGCTTAACTTGGGCACGTTCTTAAGTGGGAACAAGATGCATGATTGTGAACACCTCCATTCACTTTTTGAAGATAAACATACACCTAGTAGCGTTTCTTCTGTCCCATAGACGAATTCCCTGCAATCATGTAATCTAGGAGCATAAGAATATTATGCATTGTACAGAATGTACGGAGAGGAGCGGCTGCTTGTTATGAATCTAGACAATTGTCCAAGGTGCGGCCGGTTGTTTGTTAAGAATCTTATGGGTTTGTGCCAGCCCTGCATCAAAGAGCTGGAGCATGAATATGAGATCTGCGTGGATTATTTGCGGGAGAACAAAGGAACCAACATTCAAGAGTTGTCCGATGCTACAGGAATTTCGATTAAGGAGATCACCCGCTTTATTCGAGAGGGCCGGATATCTATAGCTAATGCTCCTAATATGATGTATCCCTGCGAGGTGTGTGGAACGCTGATTCGCGATGGGCATATGTGTGATAGTTGTCGTACTCGGCTCAGGAAGGATCTCTCCAATGCCGCAAAGGAAAGTGCTGCTGAGGATTCTACCAAAAAGACAACAGACGGTGCATATCGTGCCATAGACAAGTTGCGTGACCTATAAAATCTGCAAAAAAACGTTTGCAGCTATAAAGAATGTTTCAGTCTACGCCGATAAACTTAGTAAAGATTATCGGCTTTTTTATATTAGAAGGAAGGTGAAGTTATGAAAATTAACGAGACCGGACGAATTAACGCGATGAATCCGTATCAACGCAGCGCGGATGCGCAAAGGCAGGAACAAATGAAGAAAAGTTCACGCAAGGATGAGGTTTCGATCTCTGATGAAGCAATTCAGCTCTTGCAAGCACAGAATTCTAGTAATGATGCTGAACGTGCACTTAAGATCGACAGTTTGAAGCAACAGGTCTCCGCAGGTACCTATCAAGTAGATGCAGCTAAGCTAGCAGAGAAACTCGCCCCTTACTTTAAGCAATCCTCCGAGAATTAGGTGAAACCATCCATGGCATTGACGACATTAATAGAACTATTGGAGCGGCTGGACGAAGTGCATAACCAAATGCTGGAGCTGGCCGCTGAGAAAAAACAGACGATTATGGACAACAAGGTGGATGCCTTAATCGACATCCTGAACCGTGAGTCCAAGCTAATGAAGCTGATTGGGCAGCTCGAGGAACAGCGAATCGCGGCAGCGTATACCGTTCTACAAGGCGTAGGTATTCGTTCCAACCTGAACCTGAACCTAACTGAGCTGTCCAGACTTATATTTGACCCTGAAGACAAGGCACGACTGCTGCATATTCAGCAGAAGCTTTCTGGCACTTTGCACCGCTTGAAAGAAGCAAATGAGCTAAATCAGAAGCTGATAGAGCAGTCGCTTACTTTTATAGATTATTCTTTGGATCTGCTGGTCGGAAGACCGAATCAGGATATCACATATCATCGTCCGTCCGATAAGGGCAATGGCGTAAATCGGTCGGGGATTTTTGATGCACGAGGCTAGAATTGTACTGATGAAGTGTTCTGCTGGAGCAGAACATAAGGAGGAGTAAGAAGCATGACATCCACATTTCACTCGATAGAGACGGCGAGACGCAGCCTTTTTACTCAGACCGCAGCTCTTAATACGACTGGACACAATATCGCAAATGCGAATACCGAGGGTTATACTCGTCAACGTGTAAATATGAAGGCTGCTTTACCTATTGAAGCGTACGGATTTAATAAATCTACCGTTCCTGGTCAAATGGGTACAGGGGTGGAATTCTCATCTATCGATCGGATTCGGGAAATGTTTCTGGATGATCAGTACCGTGGTGAGAATTCTGCATTTGGTAACTGGAAACTTCAAGCAGATACTCTCTCTAAACTAGAAGCGATTGTTAACGAACCATCGGATACAGGTATTCGTACAGTTCTAGATAACTTCTGGAAATCATGGTCTGACCTTAGTAAGAACCCTGAGGATCCTACTGCTCGTAAGATTGTAGTACAAACTGCACAATCTTTGACTGATGCCATGAATTATATGAGCACGCAATTAGATAATCTTGATCGGGATCTAACTACTAATATTGACGTAAAGGCAAAAGAGGCTCAGGGCTACCTGACCGCTATCGCAGACTTGAATAAATCGATCTATAAGATCGAAGGTATGGGCGATCAGGCCAATGATTTACGCGATCAACGCGATCTGATGGCGGACAAGCTATCTAAGATTGCTAATATTACCGTTGTGGAAACAGAAGCTGGTTATAACGTTTCACTGGGTGGACAGCCACTGGTAGAGGGTGGAGAAGTTACTGCAACCGTAGATAGTGCATTTCTTAATAATGCTTATGCCGCTGGAACGTTGAAGGGCGGCGAGGCTTACGGAATGATTTTCTCCAAAAATACTTATGTTACTGACTACAAGAAACAACTTAACGATATGGCTAGTACGATTGCTACTGGTGACGTTGAAATTACTATACCGGCAGGTTCCAATCTTCCTGAGGGTACCATGTTAACTAATGATGCTAAGATTACTCAAGCGGATGGTACTGTAGTTACTTTGGCCGCTGGTCAGGCAATGCCTAAGGGAGCAACGATGTATGAGGATGCTAAAACTATTGTTAAAGGCCTGAACGGACTTCACAAGTTAGGTTATGCGATGGATGGAAGCTCTGGTCGTGATTTCTTTGTAACCTCTGGTGACGCTGGAACGATCAAGTTGAATCCGGAAATTGCTGCAGATGTTAGCTTATTCGCAACTTCACTACGTACAACTGTTGATGCAGCTGGCAACACACAGGTCGTTAAAGGAAATAACACCCTGGCGCTCTTGCTGACAAACCTGAAGGATAGTAAATTCACTACGCCGGACGGTAAAGTTAGCAATACTGTGGGTGGGCTTCTAGGTTCTATGGTTGGCCAATTGGGTATTCAATCGCAGGAGGCAGCGCGTCAAACAGACAACTCAGATTATCTGGTAGAGCAGGTTAACTCCCGTCGTCAATCTGTCAGTGGTGTATCGCTGGATGAAGAAATGTCGAATATGCTCGTGTTCCAGCATGCTTATAGTGCCGCTGCGCGTTTTATGACTACTTTTGATGAACTGCTCGACAAATTGATTAATTCCACCGGCACAGTCGGCAGATAAAAGGAGATATAGCGTATGTTGAGAGTAACCTCTAACATGATGAATTCACAGCTTTTGCTTAACCTAAACCGCAATGCACGTACAATGAACGACACACAATTACAGCTTGCAAGCGGACAAAAAATCAACAAGCCTTCCGATGATCCGGTAGGGATTACGTATTCCCTGCGCTATCGCGCTGAGCTTTCTTCTAACGAGCAATATACCAAGAATGTAGATAGCGCTCTTTCATGGCTAGATTATAATGATACCGTCCTAGGTCAAGCTGGGGATGTTGTTCAAAAGATTCGTGAATTGTCTGTACAGGCTGCGACAGGGACTAACCCGCAGTCTGCGCTCGATAGTATCAATGAAGAATTGATGCAATTAAAAGAGCAACTTGTGGATATTGGAAACAGTACGCTAAATGGAAAGTATATCTTTAATGGCGAGCAATATAACACCAAACCTTATGATTTTGCCAAAGGGGCAGATGGTACTTATGATGTATCTAAGCCGATTACTACGGACACCGGGCAGATTCAGTTTATTGTAGGTGAAGATGTGCGCATGCCGATTAGTATGGGTGGCAATGATGTATTCGGTAAAACTGGGGATGCAGATAATCTGTTTACTATTATTAATAATATATCAGATGCTCTGAAATCGGGTAATACTTCTGCAATATCCAATCAACTAGATACTATTGACTCAAGGATGAATACTATTTTATCCGCTCGATCTGAAGTTGGAGCAAAAACCAATCGTGTAGAATTGATGCAGGAACGGTTAAGTGATTTAAATATCAACCTGACAGATCTTCAAGCTAAGACTGAAGATGCTGATTATGAGGGCTTGATCATGCAATCGAAGATTCAGGAGAATATTTATAACGCGTCCTTGTCAGTTGGGGCCAAGATTATATCTACAACTCTCGTGGACTTTATCAGATAATAGAGGTGGTTATCGTGCTACAGCCGCTACTACAAATACGTCAGACGGCTGCTTTGATTGGGATGGATGCAGATTCAGGAAACTTATCCATTACCCAACCCAAAGCAGAGGTGAATATAACAACCACTTCAGGGGAGCTTGCGGTTCAATCTTTTCGTCCAGAGTTTACAATAGACCAATCTAGAGCTTGGGCGGCTTTTACCGGGGGCAGTATGTCTGACATGAACAAGCGTATTTATTCAGGCATCCAGCAGTTATACCTTCAGGGCATTGCAAGGAAGGTAGAGCAGGGAAATCAAATGGCCCAGTTTTTTAAACCAGGCAATACGATTGCTGAAGTATATGGCACAGACACCGAGCCAAATTCTTTTCCTGAGACTAGAGGTCCAGCATCATACGATAATGTGGATATTCATTTCGAAACAAGAGATCCAAGAATTGAATTTCGCCCTGCGACGGTCAGTATTCAAGTTGAAACACATCGTCCGGAAATCGAGTACACTCGTGGTAAGTTAAATATATATATGCAGCAGTACGCGTCCATACAGTTTATTCCGCCGAAAGTGAATGTTCAATTGTAGTAGCTCTTAAGCTATAGATGTGCTTGAAAGAGCCCTCTATAGCTTTTCTGTTATTTATTGAAATATGTAAATTAGAAGACTAGTCTATACGAAGCAATACTTTTAAGGAGTGATCGATTTGATTATAGAGACATTATCCTGGGGCACATTGGAAGTAAATGATGAGCAGATATATTATTTCTCAAAGGGGATTCCTGGGTTCGATGATGAGACTGATTTTGCACTGATATCTATGGAGGATACATCCTTCTGGTATTTACAATCGGTTAAGGAGAGAGAATTATCATTTTTACTGGGCGATCCCTTTTTATTTTATCCATCCTATGAATTCGAACTTCCTGATATTGAGGCTGAGGAATTGAGAATCCAATCGAATGTACTAATTCGCTGTATCATTACGCTGAAGGATCAGATTGAACAATCTACAATTAATCTACTGGCTCCCATCGTATTAAATCCTGATGCGAAGACTGGGAAACAGATCGTATTGCATAGTGCTCCCTACCATACAAAACATTACTTGTTACAGGAGAAGTTGATTGTAGACGGAAAGGATGGTGGATAATATGCTCGTACTTTCTCGTAAAAAAGGAGAGTCCGTTGTTATACAAGATCAAATAGAGGTGACGGTATTAAGTGTAGAAGGTGATACGGTGAAGCTTGGTATCACAGCCCCAAAACATGTTGATATATTCCGAAAAGAGATTTATTTATCTATTCAGGAGGCCAATCGCGAATCAGTCGCGACTGCGCCATCTGACCTTAACGTACTTATTGATCGGCTAAGGGGAATCCAAGATAGCATTTAAATCCTACACAAAGGACTGAGGAATCGGGAAACTGTATGATGTGCAGACCCGATTTTTTATTATAGGTTAAAGTTATAAAAAATTTATTGATTATTACTAAATTACTCTAAACAGATCATGGCAAGTTGTCGATATATAGTTTAGACGCTGAACCCGCAGGGCGGCCGACCTTAACGGTTTAGCGTTACCACATGGATGTGGAACCAACATATTTCAAGGAGGAAATTCAAATGATTATTAACCACAATATCGCGGCGCTGAACACTCACCGTCAACTTTCTATTAACACTAGCAACACTAGCAAGAACATCGAGAAACTCTCTTCCGGATTACGTATTAACCGTGCTGGCGACGATGCAGCAGGTCTGGCTATTTCCGAGAAAATGCGCGGTCAAATCCGTGGTCTTGATCAAGCATCCCGTAATGCTCAAGATGGTATCTCCATGATTCAAACTGCTGAGGGTGCGCTTAATGAAACTCACTCCATTCTTCAACGTATGCGTGAACTTTCCGTTCAATCTTCAAATGATACTAACGTAACAGCTGACCGTGCTGCAATTAATGAAGAGTATCAAGCATTGGCAAAAGAAATTACTCGTATCTCAACTGATACAGAGTTCAATACTCAAAAACTATGGGATGGCACCACAACGGCTGTAGATTTCCAAATAGGCGCTAATAAATCGCAAACGATCAGTTATACTTTCTCTAAAGCTGATGCTACTACATTGATGGGCGCTGTAGGTGATTTGACAGATAAGGCAAAATCTCAGATAGAACTTGTAGCTGTAGACAAAGCGATTGCATCAGTGTCGACAGAACGTTCGAAACTGGGTGCTGTACAAAACCGTTTGGAGCATACAATTAATAACTTGAATACTTCCTCCGAGAACTTGACTGCAGCTGAATCCCGTGTTCGTGACGTAGATATGGCTAAAGAAATGATGGCGCAAACAAAGAATAGTATTCTTTCCCAAGCTGCACAAGCTATGCTTGCACAAGCGAATCAACAGCCACAAGGCGTTCTTCAATTGCTTCGTTAATCTAAAGTTGAGCTAAGATGATTTAGTCATTTATATGTATACACCTACCACATGGATGTGGGGGTTAAATTCAGGGAGGAAATTATAATGATTATTAACCATAATATCGCGGCATTGAATACTCATCGCCAGCTATCAATCAATACAGGCAACACTAGCAAGAACATCGAGAAACTGTCTTCCGGCTTACGCATTAACCGTGCTGGTGACGATGCCGCTGGTTTGGCAATCTCTGAGAAAATGCGTGGTCAAATCCGCGGTCTTGATCAAGCATCCCGTAATGCTCAAGATGGTATCTCCATGATTCAAACTGCTGAAGGTGCATTGAATGAAACTCACTCCATTCTTCAACGTATGCGTGAACTTTCCGTTCAATCCTCAAATGATACTAACGTAACAGCAGACCGTGCTGCAATTGATGAAGAGTATCAAGCATTGGCACTTGAAATCACTCGGATATCTAATGACACGGAATTTAATACTCAAAAGCTTTGGGATGGAACTACAACAGCAGTCGATTTCCAAGTGGGTGCTAATACCAACCAAAAGATCTCTTATACTTTTGGTGACATGGATGCAGCAGCATTAATGACCACTGTAGGTGATTTGAAGACTAAAGCTAATTCACAAACGGCTCTTGGAGCAGTGGATTCCGCTATTGCCAAAGTTTCTACGGAACGTTCGAAACTGGGTGCGGTACAAAACCGTCTTGAGCACACCATTAATAACTTGAATACATCTTCCGAGAATTTGACTGCAGCCGAATCTCGTGTTCGCGATGTGGATATGGCTAAAGAAATGATGTCGCAAACGAAGAATAGCATTCTTTCCCAAGCTGCACAAGCTATGCTTGCGCAAGCGAATCAACAACCACAAGGCGTTCTTCAACTGCTTCGTTAATTTTTTAGACTGTTTTAGAAAGGACCTTAGTTTAACTAGGGTCTTTTTATTTTGTGATTTATTAACAATTGGAGGAATTGTTCATGCTAACTTTAGCAATGATTGTAAAAAACGAATCGGAGAAGCTCGGAAGATGCCTTGAGAGTGTGAGGTCAATCGTAGATGAGATAGTTGTTGTTGATACTGGATCTGTAGATGATACCAAAAAAATAGCAAGTGCTTATGGAGCTCGAGTGTTTGATTTTCAATGGGTGGATGACTTCTCAGCTGCAAGAAATTTTGCGTTGAAACAGTGTGAAGGAGATTGGATTTTAGTACTGGATGCTGATGATCGTATCATTAAAGCTTCACGGAAAGAAATTGATGATTTTATCAATAATAATAATTCATTGGGACGAATTAGAATTACTAATAGTTTTGATTATGATGGGGAGTTAAGAGAGTCAGAAGCGAATGTCACTAGATTATTTCCAAAGGGGTCATTTTACACAGGTAAAATCCATGAGCAGATCGTGTCCAATCTTCCAAGGGAAAATGTGCCGATCTATGTATATCATGATGGATACTACAAGTCTGATAAGTACAAACGAAATATAAAAATGCTTGAATTTGAGCTGGATAAATATCCTGATGATAATTATCTTCTGTATCAACTAGGTAAGGAGTACAGAATAATAAAGGATTTTATTAAAGCTGAGGCCTACCTATCAAGATGTTATAGTGGAATTACTGATATAGACGGGTACAAGCCACAATTAATAATCGAGCGTTTGTATACAATGTTAGGGGTGGGTAATTTCGAAGAGGGACGTGCACTGATAGAAAGGGAGGCTAGGCTGTTAAGCGATTTTCCAGACTTCTATTTCGTCAGTGGTTTGTTTTACATGGAACTGGTTTTTAGTGATATTAATAAATATATGAGGTGTTTTCCGTTAATTGAGGAATCTTATCTAAAATGTTTAGCTATAGGAGACACCAATAAATATGAGAGTGTAAAAGGCACAGGTACTTTTTTAGCGGCCTATAATTTAGCGGTATTCTATGAAACTACAGGTGATTTGAATAGGGCCAGGAAGTATTACGAGTTATCTGCCCAATATAATTATAAGTTGGCCCGTAAACGTTTTGAACTTCTAGGTGGTTAATAAGCTGATTTTATTTTCTTTACTTATCAGGTATTTGATTACGACCGATAATAATAGTATAAATTATTATCCCTAGACTGAGAGGTAATTATGAACAAAACAGTATCTTTATGCATGATTGTGAAGAACGAGGAGAAAACACTTGCCCGATGTCTGGATAGTGTCGTTGGTAAGGTTGAGGAAATTATTATTGTAGATACTGGTTCAGAGGACAATACAATAGAAATTGCAAAGCGATATACCTCTAACATCTATAATTTTGAGTGGACAGGAAGTTTTGCTGAAGCAAGAAACTTCAGTATTCGGCAGTCTTCTTGCGACTATATTCTGGTAATGGATGCAGATGAATACCTTGATGAAGACTCAGATATCCATAAGGCATGTGTTACCGGATTCGATTATTATGTTTTGAAAATTAAAAATTATCTATCATTCGATCAAACATTTGTTCATTATAACGTAAGGTTATTCGTAAATAATGAAAACCTCTACTTTGAAAATCAACTTCATGAGCATTTAAATATATTTGATGAGAGATTTAAATTTGTGGGTGATGATGTAGATTTACTTCTTCATCATACCGGTTATAGTAATGAAACCATAGAAGAAAAGGATAAGCTGCAACGGAATCTTCCCATCATGATTAAGGAAGTTGAAGAAAATCCTAGCGCTTTTAATTTGTTTAATATGGGCAAATTATATTTAAGTCTTGGTCAATACGATAAAGCAGTTCATTATTTTAAGCTAGCTTATCCATTAAGCAAAGATAGCCTGTTTTTGCCCGATCTATTAACGTTATTCGCCTCCACCTTAGGTAAACTTAATAAGCAAGAAGATGGTTTGAGTATTATTAATGAAGCTGTTCTATTGTATAGTGCTGATTCTGAAATGCGTTATACTCAGGGGCAACTATTTATGGAGGTTGGGTATCTTAAAGATGCAGAACTAGCGTTTCATAAGTGCCTGCTGATGGGAGATCAGGGGGAAGGGGCCATGGTTTATGAAGGTTCAGGAGGCTATAGAGCGAGATTTATGTTGGCTGAAGTATATGAGCAGCAAAGAAGGTTGGCTGAGAGCTATGAGTTAGTAATCAAAGTTCTTGAGGAGAAGAAAACACATACACCTGCACTCACAAAATACTTTGAGATTGTTACTAAAGCAAACATACCTGCGGATGATGTGCATCGAAATTTAGAGATTATCTATAATATTGAGAATATTAATGACTTACGCATTCTGATTGATACACTTTATTCGCTACGACACCCGCTGTTAAATGAATATATGATGAAATATAAAATTCAAACGCAACCATTTATTTACGCTGTAGCATCGCAGTATGACAAAAAATATGAGTTAGCAAGTAAACAGTGGTCCAGTATTTCACAGCTACCCGATGAAGTTGGAGGAGATATACTTTTACTAGCTATAATTCTTCAAGATACTTCTCTTTTTCATAGAGTACAATCACAGCTAAACGTGAGTAAAAAGGAAAGCGAGACCCTATTTAGATTGATTAATAGAGAAGACTATTCTAATGTTCGTTTAACCTCTCACTTGGAGAAATTGCTTCTAGAAATTTCACGTCATCTTGTTACATTACAGGAATTCGAAATTTTCCAAGTTGTGTTAAATCTCATTCTAAAGGGTTCCATAAAAGCGAAATACAATATATGTCTCTTATTGGCGGAGTATAGCTTTGTTGAGGTAGCTATTGATATATTAAGTGAATTATATGTGGAGTATCCAAAGGATACAAAGATAATATCTCTGTTAGGTGAATTATGTCTTCAAAGTGATTATCTTGAAGATGCAGATTTATTATTTACTAATTTAAAGCACTTGAAACCTGATTATAATACTTACGAACGCTGTTATCGATTGTATGAGAAATCCAAAAATGTTGGGGCGATGAATTCCATCATAAAAGAAATAGAACAAAAATATCCTTTAGTTTCTTGGACAGATGCTTTACTGTCAAATTCAATATAGTATACACATTGAAAGGAGATTTTAATGAAAGATCATATATTAGTACAAATAGAAGAGTGCATAAATAATAACGATATAGATTCTGCTTCAGCACTAATAGTGGCGAATGAAGCGGAATATAAATATAATTCATTATTTTGGAATTTAAAAGGTGTGTTGTGTTTCCATGTAGCTTTAATTGAAGAAGCCGTATCTTGCTTTAATCAGGCGTTACTATTAGATGGTGATAATATGGATGCTAAAAAAAATTTAGAGTTTTCCATGACTCAACAGCATGAGTTAAATTTAGAGTCAATCAAAAAAATCGTTAAAATTCTTGACGATATAATTGTAAGAGTGAAATATTGCATAAACAACATTCGTATGGGCGATCTGGATTTATGTGTTTCATCTCTTAAGACTATAAGAATAGAAATAGAGCCCTATCGTGAAGAAATCTCACGATTAAAGACAATAATTCAATCTCGGTTTATGTTAAATGTATTTGATAATATTTTGTTATGTATTGACGATTGCCTTAATGATTATAAATACAGTGATGGAAAAAGCATAGCAACATTATTTGAGTTTACGCTTTATTCTTTGTTGAAGGAGTTAAGAGAAGAAATTTTTTATTTTGGTTTAATTTATCCTGATACTAATAAAATGGAGATCTATTATCAATCTGATTTTGCCACAGCAAATGCAAATGAGTACGCGAAAGCTTCATTACAAACTGGAAAGAATAAATATCCTGTTTCTATATTGGTTACTGCGTATAATAAGCTCGAATACACCAAACAATGTGTAGATTCAATATTGAGATATACTCAAGGGATTGATTATGAGCTTATATTAGTTAATGATGGTTCTATTGATGGTACTCGAGAGTATTTTGAAAGTGTAGCTTACGCGAATAAAAAAGTTATTAGTTTTCACAAGAACACTGGCGCTATGATCGCTTACTTTATAGGAGTAAGAGCAGTAGAAGGTAAAGTTTTAGCTGCAGTTTCTAATGATGTAATAGTAACTGAATGCTGGCTGGAGAACCTTCTAACCTGTTTAGAATCAGATCCATCTATTGGGATGGTTGTTCCAACTACGAATAATATTTCAAATAATCAAACAATTCCTGTTCCATATACACAAATAGAAGAAATGCAGGCGTTTGCTAGTAGATATAATGAATCGAACCCAAGCAAATGGAATGAGCGAGAAAGGCTCTGCCCATTTTTACATGTAGTTCCAATGAGTGTATTTGGTAAGGGGATTTGTCATGATCGATTATTTTACTATGGCGAATTTTGTGATGATGATATTTCATTACAATTGCGTCTGAATGGTTATAGGCTTATTTTAGCTAAAGATACATTCTGCCATCACTTTGGGAGTGTTTCTTTAGGGGAAGCACAGCGGAAAAGTAATTCACTACAAATCAGTAGAGAATTGTTCAAACAAAAGAACAAGGTCGATGCTTGGTACGAGATCAATAATCATACATCTCATTTAGTTGCAAATATAAAATTTATGAAGGATAAACCTACAAGTATATTGTGTATTGATCCTGGGTTTGGAGTTCTACCTTATTCAATTAAAAATAAATGTAATGAAAATGGAATTAAGAACGTTACGCTCTATAATTTCTCAACAGATAAGCATTTCTCAGTTATCTCCTCTGGATTATTTGAAAACTTTAGTACATCTGAAACTACAAATGATTTAACATCCATATATGAAGGGCAGGGATTTGAATACATTTTATTATGCAAGCCTCTAGAGGAGTATGAGAATGTGGAGTTACTTTTTAAAAATATAAATAAGCTTATATCTCGAGGTGGCGAACTTCGTTTTTTAATGAGCAATCTGTACAGTGCTAACAATATAGCTCAACTGCTCTCACTTCAGGGTAATCTATTTGGTGATAAGGCATTTATAAAATTCGCATCATATGTCGCTGTTGAAAAACTACTTTCGCATGCAGGTTTTAATTCTATTAACAAATTTGCGGTATCTTATCAAGATAATCAAACTGTTATTGATTCAGTAAAAAAAATGTCTTCTTGTTTAAATATTGAGCTTAGTGGAGCACAAGAAGTTCTATGTGGTTCTGATGCATTATTATTTATTGTTGAGTCTTAATCGGAGGGCTTATGAAATTAGCTATTATGCAACCTTACTTTTCCCCGTATATTGGATATTTTCAACTTATCAACTCTGTTGATACATTTATTATATATGATAATATCCAATATACAAAAAAAGGATGGATTAATAGGAATCGTTTTTTACTTGATGGAAAGGAAGCACTTTTCTCAATTTCATTAAAAAAAGATTCTGATTATCTAGATGTTAGAGATCGACTAATATCCTCAGAGTTTAATAGAAAAAAGTTGCTCAATAAAATCTATATGGCTTATAAAAAATCTTGTAGTTTTGAAGATGTATTTCCTCTTTTTGAAAAAATAATCTCAAATAATGAGATGAATTTATTTGAGTACATTTATTTCTCAATCATTGAAATATGTAGTTACCTAAATATTGAAACTAAAATCGTTAAATCATCAGATATAGATATTAATCATTCCCTTAAGTCTCAAGATAAAGTTATCTCGCTTTGTAGAAAGATGGAGGCAACGACCTATCTTAACCCTATAGGTGGGCAATCACTCTATTCAAAAGAATACTTTAAGGAATGTGGAATTTCATTGAATTTTATAAAATCTAATCCAGTAATATACAAGCAGTTTAATGATGTGTTTGTCCCTTGGCTATCGATTTTGGATGTGATGATGTTCAATGAAAGAGATGCTGTAAGGGAAATGATAAATGAATATGATTTGATATAAATAAGGAGTAGTAATGAAGAAAATAGTTATTATAGGGGGGAATGCCTCCTTATCTAAATATTTAATTCCTAAATTATCAGAAACTCATCATGTTATTACTATGGGGAGGACAAATTGTGATGTGTATTGTGATTTATCAGATAACTTAGGATCATTCGAAATTCCTGAAAATACTGATATTGTGATACATGTTGCTGCATGTGCAGAAAGTAATACGGATGAGGAACTCATTAACACTGAGAATATTAATGCATTAGGAGCATTAAAAGCTTGCATGACTGCTTCTAAGGCAAATGTAAAACACTTTGTTCTTATATCATCCATCTACACAGCACTGGATATAAACTCTTCCTATTACAGTATTTATTCATTATCAAAAAAACACGCAGAAGAGCTATCGACTCTCTACTGTAAATCGCGAGAATTACCATTAACGATTATACGTCCATCTCAAATTTATGACGCTAAGGGAGACTTCCGCAAAAATCAACCACTACTATATTTTATGGCTGATCAAGCAGAAGAAGGCAAGGATATTGCGATATACGGAAGTAATGATGCGTTAAGAAATTATATACATGTAGAAGACTTAGTGGAGATTATCAGAATTGTTATTGAGTTAAGGTATCTAGGTGAATATTGTTGTACAAACCCCACAAACAATAAATTGAGTGAGATTGCATATGCTGCCTTTGAAGCATTCAATTATAGAGGAAATGTAATATTTCAAAAGGATAAGAACGATATAAACGATAATATTTTTATTAATGATACATCATTGTATCAGAGTATCGGGTTTTATCCACGGATCAATATCAATGATGGTATGAAACGGTTAAGTGATTATAGAAAGAAGGAAGCATTATAAAAACAATACTTGTTTCTGGAGCTAGTGGAATCGTTGGATATGGAATTTTGCGATCATTACGAGAAAGTGGAAGAAAGTACAAGCTAATAAGTACTACAATTTATGAGGACTCAGTGGCAGAGGCATTTAGCGATATATTTGAATTGGCCCCCAAGACTAGTGATAGTAACTATATTCCTTGGCTTTGTCAGATCATAAAAAAACATAATGTGGATCTGATTATTCCAGGGATAGAAGCTGATATGTATAAGTGGTCTGAAATGTATAGTGTAATTAGTCAGACCAATGTGAAAATTTTATTGAATAATGAAGAACTTATAAAAATTTGCGGGGATAAGTGGTGTTTTTTTGAAAAATTAAATGATAATAATCCACAATTAGTAATTCAATCTCGTATTAGTGGTAGTTTTGAGGAGCTTGTCTATCAATATGGTCTGCCTTTTCTTTTAAAACCACGACAGGGATATGCTTCTAAAGGGATTGTAAAGATTTATTCGAAAGAAATGTTCATGGAGCATGAAAAGGATTTTGGGCATAAACTCATGGCACAGCCTATTGTAGGAAATGATGATGAAGAATATACAATATCAGCATTTTTCAACGATGAATCTGAACTTTGCTGTTATATGGCGTTGAGAAGGAAATTATCACAAGAAGGTTATACGGATAAGGCTCAAGTTGTTAGTTTATCGGGATGTGAGGAAGCCCTTAGAAATCTTGCTGATATTTTCAAACCAGTAGGACCGACCAATTTTCAGTTTAGAAGACATCATGGCGATCTGAAATTGCTTGAAATAAATCCTAGGATATCTTCATCGACTTCAATTCGAACGGCATTTGGATATAATGAATCCTTAATGAGTATAAATTATTTTTTGAACGGTGAAACACCTATTCAGCCTGCAATAAAATCAGGGACTGCTATCAGATATGTAGAGGAGTGTGTTTTTTTTGATAGGGATAATTTCTGATATTCATGGAAATTATGTTGCTTTGCAAAAAGTTCTTGAAGAGTTAGATGATATGGATATAAAGGAAATATATTGTCTGGGAGATGTTGTTGGCTATTACTCTCAGGTTAATGAGGTTTGCGATGAACTTCGTGCAAGAAATGTACAATGTGTAATGGGAAACCATGACTGGTACATGGTTGCGAAAAGTTTCTGTCCACGTTCAAAAAGTGTTAATGATTGTTTGCGATATCAAAGGAAGATTATCACTGAAGATAATTTAAGATGGCTTTCAACCTTTCCGTTTTATAGGGACTTTGATAATCTTCGTATGGTGCACGGGGGGTGGAGTAATCCTATTGATGAGTATCTGGAATTATCAGAAGATTATTTTAACAATGTGGAAGGTACTGTTTTCGTATCTGGACATAATCATGTTCAAACTATTAAATGTTTTGGAGATAAAACATACTGTAATCCTGGATCAGTTGGGCAACCAAGAGACGGGGATCCTAGAGCAGCGTTTGCAACCTGGGATGGAGAACTCTTTCATCTTCATAGGGTCACTTATGATATTGAGACTGTAGGGACTTTAATGGAGGATGCAGGATTTAATGGATACTACTATGGATGTCTTAGAGTTGGAGCGAAAAATCTCTGTTATTAAAACTACCGATATCGGGGGCGAAATGTATGAATGAGGAAATAGAGATGCTTGAAAGAATTAGTGATTTTTATAAAAATGGCGACCTTATGGATGAGATACTTGTGGATCGAGAAGTTAGCTTAATTAAGAAAATTGTTCTGAATAACAATGGGAGAGCACTTGAAATTGGTTGTGGAAACGGATATTCTACAGAACGTTTAATTAACCTATTTGATAAATATTCTGTACTTGAACCATCAAGAAAAAATTTGGAACTTATGAAAAAAAAGCTTGAAACAGAGGTCGAGACGTTTAACTGCTTACTAGAAGATTTTCAGACAGATAAAAGCTTTGACCATATCTTATTTCTTAATGTCCTAGAACATGTCGCTGATCCTATAGTGTCTTTGAAGAAAATTGAAACATTATTATCAGACGAGGGAAGGGTATTTATTTCTGTACCAAACTGTATGAGTCTTAACAGAAGAGCAGGATTTGAGATGGGATTATTAGAAAGTTACGACAAATTTGCACCAAAAGACTACGAACTTGGTCATAGAAGGCTGTATACCGTCGAAATGTTGGAGGAACATCTTGAACTTTCAAATTTGGAATTAGAAACGATTAAGGGGATATATCTAAAACCTCTTGCTGAAGCTCAAATGGTCGAGCTTGGATTAGATGCAGTAAAAGCCTTTTATTCATTGGGAGAGGACGTCCCACAATATTGCGCTAACCTTTTCGTAGTAGCTAAAAGAAAAGCGAAATATTAGTGTTCTTGAAATTTGTCATTAAGTTTCATGGTCCTTCGGTACTTAGGGTTAGCTAAAATGGAGGTTTAAGAATGTTTGAATGGAACAAACTTGGAAGGATATTTAATCCGCTGGATATAAAAGATAAGTATTGGATCAACGAATTTGCTCAAGCACCTTCGGTATTAATTTTTGATGAATTTATTAGGGTATATTTTAGTTGTAGACCAAAGCCAGATGCTAATGGTCAATACATCAGTTATTCTGCCTTTGTCGATTTGAATAGAAATAATTTGTTTGAAGTTGTAAATATAAGTGAAGATCCTGTACTGAAATTAGGAGGGGTGGGAACTTTCGATGAATTCGGTACCTATCCAATATCAGTAATAGAGTATCGCGAGAAAGTTTATGCTTATTATGCTGGTCATACGAGGTGTGAGTCAGTGCCGTTTAATACTGCTATTGGGATAGCGGTAAGCGATAACAATGGCGAGACATTTGATAAGTTAGGAGCTGGGCCTGTTTTATCCTATTCACCTGATGAGCCTTTTGTATTGAGTGGACCTAAAATCAGAAGATTTAACGACACTTGGTATATGTGGTATATCTCAGGATTGAAATGGATAAAGACAGAGAGTAAGCCTGAGGTTATTTATAAAATTAGAATGGCGTATTCTAGTGATGGACTGAACTGGACAAAGATAAATAGGAATATTATAGAGGACGAAATAGGAGAAGATGAGACTCAAGCGAGCCCTGATGTTTTTTTTAGTAGTGGTAAATATCATATGTTTTTTTGTTTTAAACACGCTACTGATTTCAGATTAAATAGAGAAAGAAGTTATAGAATAGGCTATGCCTGGTCGAACGATATGATCAATTGGAATAGAGATGATTCAAAAGCAGGTATTGATGTTTCTGATGATGGATGGGATTCGGAGATGGTTGCGTATCCTCATGTTTTTGAGCTTGATAATAAGATATATATGCTTTATCTTGGCAATCAAGTTGGTAGATATGGATTTGGAATAGCTCAGCTCGAAGGAAGACTCGTCTAGTCTTAGAAAGGGTGTTCATCATGGAATGGAGCAAAATGGGTAAAATATTTGACCCAACACAGTATAAACTGATCAATGATTGTTCTGAATTTGCACAATCTCCGCAGGCACTAGTTTTTGAGGATTATGTGAGGATCTATTTTTCGTCAAGAAAAAAATCAGATAACGGAAAATTTATAAGTTATATTCACTTTATTGATATGGATAAAGAATTTAAAGAAGTCATAAACATTTCAAAGGAAACAGTCATTGAGCTGGGTGAATTGGGCTGTTTTGATGAACACGGTATATTTCCAATGAATGTTTTAAGATTTGATAACAAAATATATGCGTATACAAGTGGCTGGACACGAAGAGTCTCTGTTCCTGCAGATTCCGGAATTGGTTTAGCAATCAGTTATGATGAAGGCGCTTCTTTTGAAAAAATAGGAAATGGTCCGGTAATGACTTCATCTTTATATGAACCGTTTTTAGTGGCTGACCCTTTTGTTTTGGTGATCGGAGATATCTTTCATATGTGGTATATTTATGGAACAGAATGGAGTGCTCCCGTAAATGAAATGTCTGTAGAGCGCACTTATAAGATTGGTCACGCTACTTCTTTAGATGGTGTTAACTGGAAGAAAGAAGGGAAGCAGATCATTACCGATAAATATTCGGATGAATGTCAGGCTCTCCCTACCATTATACATTTCAAAGAACAATATCACATGTTTTTCTGCTATAGACAATCTTTTGATTTTAGAAATAATAAGGATAGAGGTTATAGAATCGGTTACGCATACTCAGATGATCTGAGTAATTGGATAAGAGATGACTCTAAGGTAGGTATTGATGTGACAGAAGGTAGCTGGGATTCTGACATGATGTGCTATCCTAATGTCTTTAATTGTGATGGGAAAATATATATGCTATATAATGGAAATCAATTTGGTCGCTATGGATTTGGTCTGGCTCAATTGGTGGAATAATAGAAAAGTGGTGTAAGAATGAATATAAAAAGAGACTATAATGAAGAATCGAAAGATTTAGTAAATGGTAAATATGCATATAGTTTTGATTATGACGTAATGCACCCATACATGCTTAGGTCCTTTGAACCGTTTATAAATGTAGGCAATTGCCTTGAACTTGGGAGCTATAAAGGTGATTTTACGAAGAGGCTACTGCCTTACTTTGAGGAAATCACTTGTGTTGAAGCCTCAGATGAAGCTATAGAAGTAGCAAGAAAGACCTTAGAAAAAAAGGTTAGTTTTGTGAACTCCCTTTTTGAAGAAGCTATACTCCCTACTAAATATGATAATGTTATCTTAACTCATGTTCTAGAACATATTGATGATCCTGTTGCATTACTTCATAAAGTGAACACCGAATGGCTGACAGATAAAGGACGATTCTTTGTAGTTTGTCCTAACGCGAATGCTCCATCACGTCAAATTGCTGTGAAAATGGGACTCATTAGCCACAATAGTGCAGTGACAGATGCTGAAGCAACACATGGACATAGAATAACCTATTCGTTAGATACATTAGAACGAGATATTCGTCTATCGGGTTTGAGAATTATTCACCGTACGGGGATTTTCTTTAAAGCACTTGCTAATTTTCAATGGGATCAGTTACTAAAAACAGATATTATATCTAAGGAATATCTAGATGGTTGCTATGAACTAGGCCAACAATATCCTGATCTCTGTTCGAGCATTTTATTTATATGTGAAAAAGGCGACGATAACTAATCATTAATTGAGGTGCTCTATGCCAATTAACGTAACTAAATCCTCATTACCGCCTTTTGAAGAGTATATAGATGAGATTAGATCTATATGGGAAACAAAGTGGCTTACAAATATGGGCGAGAAGCATAGTCAATTTGAGAAAGAATTAGAAGCATATTTAGGCGTACCCCATGTTTCTCTTTTTACAAATGGTCATTTGGCACTTGAGATGGCTTTTGAAGTGCTAAGATTAACTGGAGAAGTAATCACGACACCTTTTACATTTGTCTCAACAACTCACGCTATCACACGGAAAGGTTTAACTCCAGTGTTTTGTGATATATCTCCCAAGGATTATACAATGGATGTTACGAAAATAGAATCTCTGATTACGGAGAAGACGACTGCAATTGTACCAGTCCATGTCTACGGAAATGTGTGTGATGTTTATGAGATTGATAGAATTGCAAAGAAATATAACTTAAAAGTTATTTATGATGCAGCTCATGCTTTTGGAGTTTCTCTTAATGGTCAAGGCATTGGAGGTTTTGGTGATATGTCGATGTTTAGTTTTCATGCCACTAAGGTCTTTAATTCCATTGAAGGAGGAGCTATAACTTTCGCTAATGAACAATATAAAAGCCAGCTCTATCAGATTAAAAATTTTGGCATTACTTCTCCAGAAAGTGTTATCTTTGCTGGAGGTAATGGGAAAATGAATGAGTTCTCTGCTGCAATGGGAATTTGTAATATTCGATATATTAATGAGAACATAAAAAAAAGAGAAGAAATAGTTGAACGGTATAAAGATTGGCTCCTTGATGTTCCGGGGATAGAACTACTGCAGGCACAGGAGGGAGTAGTTTCAAATTATGCTTATCTCCCTGTTCTGTTTAAAGAAAGTGAATTTGGAAAAACTCGTGATGAAGTGCATGCTGCTCTTGAAAAGGAACAAATAATAGCACGTAAGTATTTCTATCCGCTCACTAATTCCTTTGAGTGTTATAACGGAAGATTCAGTTCTAATGAAACACCTGTTGCACAATTCGTTGCTGACAGAATTCTTACTCTGCCACTCTACGCAGAATTAGAACTTCAAGATGTAGATAGGATATGCAGTATTGTACTAGAAAAATAGTTCTTAGAAAAAGTGGACTAGTAAATTTGGTCCGTTTTTTTTACTTTTTTATATATCTTTGAAAAATATCCCGTTTAAGGATTTTCATATAAATACTACTGGAAGTCAGGCGGTTATTCTAAAAATAACTATAATAAGTTTGGTTATATGCCGATATATAAACTAAATACTAGTTTTCGTGGAGGTTTTGATAATGGATGTCCAGTTTTCTCTATCAGCCAAATCGATAGACCGGACTAACAGTAATCTGAATTACGAGACTACTAATAAGAAAGATAACAACGAGAGAACGAAAGCAAATAGTGCCTCGGATCTGATTACTATGGAAAGACAAGGGGCCAAAATTCCAATAGGTGAAGAACAACTCCTTCGGAGTATTGCCCGCGCTGTTAAAGCGTTAGAGGGGCCAACAACTTCCTTGGAAATAAGCATTCATGAGAAAACTCACGCCCTAATGGTAAAAGTTATGAATAAAGAAACCGGTGAATTGATTCGTGAGGTCCCCCCCGAAAAAACGCTTGATTTGGTAGCCAGTATGATGGAGATAGCAGGAATTCTAATTGATGAACGTGTATAGAGAGGAGCTGTATGAAAAGCTATGAGAGTAAGTGGATTTTCTTCTGGAATAGATGTTGACAAAATTGTCAAAGACATGATGACAGCAAAACGGCAACCGCTAGATAAACTTAATCAACAGAAAACAATATTGGGATGGCAGAGGGACAGCTATCGAGAATTTAATGCTAAGCTAGTTGATTTAAAGATGAATAAATTAATTAAATGGAATACTTCTTCCCAAATGAATGCTCAGAAAGCAATAGTTTCAGGAAATACATCTGCAGTTCGGGCGGAGGCTACTGCGCTTGCTAATGGTGTTGAAATGTCGGTTAGTGTGGAGAAGGTTGCATCTAAGTCATCCTTAGATTCAACTACTAAACTTACGGCGTCTACTGGCACAGGTAAAGCTACACTTAATACTCTACTAAGTGACCTGGTTAGTAGTGCAACTTCTCCTCTTAAGTTGGTTGTTGACGGGGGAGAGACAATTACCTTTACATCAGAGGATACCATTTCAACAGCTATGGCTAGAATTAATAACAGTTCGGCAAACGTAACTGCGGTTTTCGATGAAGTTAGTGGAAAGTTGTCGATTAAGGCCAACAAATATGGTACTGACAATGTTATTGAAAATGATAAGTTGAGTGGTTCCTTTTTAGACTTAATGAAGATGGATCGGAACGACGCTAGTTCATACCATGGTGCAGCTGATGCATTAATTAAAGTGAAAACATCCGGAGTGGAAGAAGAATATACTTCAACCTCTAACACGCTAACAATAAATGGGGTAGAACTTACACTCCTAGCTAAAAGCGATATTACTGGTGGTGTCTCAACGATTTCTACTCAGACAAGCCCTGATAAGTCTATTGAAACCATCAAAGCATTTGTCGAAACATACAATGACCTTATAAGCTTAATGGCAAATAAAATAGGGGAGGAAAAGTATAGAGCTTATACTCCTTTGACGGATGAACAGAAGGCTGCTATGACGGATAAGGATATTGAGTTGTGGGAGGAGAAAGCAAAGAGTGGCTTGCTTAAAAATGACTCTATTCTATCAACGGCCATTTCGGATCTTCGCTCTGCAATAACATCAAAACTAGGCGATCTTAGTTCGATTGGGATAACTACAGGGCAATATTTTGAAAATGGTAAATTATACGTAGCTGAAGATAAACTTAAACAAGCTATATTAACTAATCCGCAAAAGGTGAATGATTTATTCCGAGGTTCAGCGATTGATACAACTGGCGGGATATACGGTGCGGTATCTAATGCAGCGGATAAGGCTTTGGATAAAATTGTGTTAAAGGCAGGTACATCAAAATATTCTACAGATGTAAAAAGTGTATATAAAACTGAAAGTGTTATGGGGCGATTGTTGAAAGATTATAACACACGAATTAGTAATTTACAGGATCGATTAAACGATTTGGAAACCAGATATTACAAACAATTCACTGCCATGGAAACGGCGATGAATAAATATAACTCTCAGTCCTCAAGTTTAACTAGTCTGTTATCGAGTTAATATGAAGTAAAGGGTGACATAAATGATAAATTCTCCTTATGAAAAATACCGTCAATCATCGGTAAAAACATCGACCCCCTCACAGTTACTAATAATGTTGTTTGATGGAGCGATTAGATTTGTAAGGGCGGGTATGGAGGGCATTGATACAGTTGATTTTCAAAAGACAAACATTAATTTGGGCAAGGCCCAGGCGATTGTTAGTGAATTGATGTCGACACTGGACCCGACCTATGACATATCCAAGAGCTTGTATGATCTATATGAATATATAAATCATTTGTTGATTCAGGCAAATGTGAAGAAAGACAAGGTACCTGCAGAAGAGGCGTTACAGTATTTGACTGAGTTTCGCGTAACTTGGTTGGAGGCGTCAAAGCTGGCACCAGCACACGAGAAGGCACATGGATAATTGTATCTTAGAATTAAATAAGATTACTCAAGATATTATTAATAGACTAGAAAATTGTTCATATGAAGAATTAGATGATTTCGTCGAACAACGTCAAATTTTGATAGATCAGCTCGAACAAGAAATAAGAAAACAGTCGATTGGTGAAGTCCAGCAGAATCAGATACTAGAGTTGCTGAAGGCCGATCCTATGATAATCCAAAGAATGCAACAACTTAAGAATGAGGCAGCGAATTGGCTTCAACAGAGAGAACAGGCCAAAGCACAGCGCAGTGCCTACGAGGCCGCCTACACCCCAGACAGCTTTCTTATGGATCGCAAAAAATAATTTTATCGGTGTTTCACTATAGGAGTAGACGGGTATTAAATACCGTCTGCTCTTTTTTTGATCCTTACGCCGCAGCTATTTCTTGATTATGGTAAATTAAACGTCCTATTTTACGTGGTAAATTATTGCATGTAAACATTTACTTTTCCAATTGACAATGAAGAAGTTACGGTGGTATAGTCGATTTGTGAGCAAGACTCACGTTCATCTGATGACGAAGGGAATGTTTAATCAATGGAAGGTAAAGTAAAATGGTTTAACGCAGAAAAAGGTTATGGTTTTATCGAGACTGCAGACGGTGGCGACGTATTCGTACACTTTTCCGCGATTCAAACAGATGGTTTCAAAACTTTGGATGAAGGCCAATCCGTAGAGTTCGATATCGTTGAAGGTGCACGCGGACCACAAGCAGCTAACGTAATCAAATTATAATCATACGGCTAAGCCGACCTACATATAAGTAGATGGTTAGCAATTTAGACAGCGCTAGCAAGGATCTTGGGATTTCTCCCAAGGTCCTTTTTTTGTGTGCTTGGGGCCCCCGCAAAGTACCTGAGTATACATCGAAGTAAAGCTCCACTTTGTGGGGATAATTTGTGCTCTCAAAAGCCTCTATCAAGGCTGTTAATAGAAAGAAAATAGCGTACTTTGTAAATTTATAATATGGAAAATGTTAGAACTCTTCGAAATGTGGGTAATAGGTATACGTTGAGCTGTTTATCTTACCTCGACGCACACTATGTTAGCCTAGGCCAATACTTCCAAGAAGAGATTCATATAGCCTACGCTATCAAAACTTTTAGGAGGATGATTAGCAGGATGAAAAAGAAGTTGCGCGGTCTTATGACCGGAGTTTTAGGAGTTAGTATGTTATTAGGATCTCTTGGCAGCGTATCTGCCGCCTCCGTACCTAAGGATATTCAAGGTCACTGGGCCCAAGCTCAGCTACAGGAATGGCTAGATAGTGGATACCTTGGAGGATACCCAGACGGTACAGTTAAACCAAACAAGGCAATTACACGTGGAGAGTATGTGACTCTGGTAAATCGCCTGTTCGGTTTTAAAGAAAAAGCCACTGTAAGCTTTAAAGATATGAAAAGCACAAACTGGAACTACAGTGAAGTGGCTAAAGCCGTGGAAGCTGGCTATATCGGAGGATACGAGGACAATACGTTCCGTCCTAATAGTCCGCTCACAAGACAAGAGGCAGCAGTAATGGCTGCGAAATTACTTAAATTGAGCACCAATAGCACTACTAGCAAATTTAAAGACAACGCACAAATTGCAGCATGGGCAAAAGGTGCAGTAGCCGCTGCAGCGGATAAGAAGATTATTAACGGTTATCCGGATGGAACCTTCGGTCCTAAGAGATCGTTAACACGTGCAGAGGCTGTAGGTATCATCAACACCTCAGTCATCTATTACCCAGGTAGCGGCACAGGTGGTGGAGTAGTTCCTACCCCAACGCCAACGGCTACTCCGACACCAACCGCTACGCCAACGCCAACAGCTACTCCAGGTGGTAGTACAGGTGGTGGATCTGGCGGCGGTAACGGTGGTGACGGAAATGTCACAACACCAACCGTAAGTGGGGCAACCTATGGTAACGTTGGTTCGGTAACAGCCGATGTATACCTGACATCTTCCGTAACTGGCTCAGTGTACTATGTTGTAGCTCCTTATACTGCTAACGTAAGTGCACCGAGTGCATTGCAGGTAGAAAAAGGACAGATCAGCAATGGAACTGCAAGCGAACAACATGGTAGTGTTGCAACTGTAGCCAACACAACGGTTACATTCTCGGTTTACGGATTGAATCCTGGGACGGAATATGCAACATATATCGTAGCAGCGGATGCATCTGGCAATCTGTCTACTGTAACAACAGTTCGATTAACTACTGCTCAGGCAACAGCAAACTCGATTACGCTTTTTGAACCAGGACAAGTAGGTACAGTTACAGCAGATGTGTATGTTAAATATGGCGTGACTGGTGGCACTCCAACACCGGTAAGATATGTAGTATTGCCGGCAAATGAAAAAGCACCTAGCGCAACACAAATTTCTTTAGGGCAGAATAGTGCGGGTACAGCATTGACTGCTCCATGGACGAACACACTTACGTTCGCTCCTGGTGTAAAATATACGCATACATTGACTGGATTGACAGCCAATACTGCCTATAAGGTATACGTTATTAAAGGAACAGGTACACAATTGTCACCTGTAGAAATCATTCAAATTCATACCAAGTAACTTAATCTTATACTGTCTCAGTTTGGGAATATAAGAATGGAATTCGTACTATAATAACGTCAGGTTTACTCTTGGTCCGGTGAGGCGAATAGTTGCTCTTACCGGACTTGTTTTATTTGTGAACACTACGACAATATTTGTTATCTAATTGTAAGGGCTGTAAGGAATTACTTTTTACTTAGCCTTAACAATTTGGTATAATGAAGGTGTAACTAAAGGAGGAGTGGCCATGCAATTCACCATTCGAGGTCAACAAATTGACGTGACCGACGCTTTGAGAGAGTATGTTGATAAGAAGCTCAGCAAACTTGAGAAGTATTTCGAAGCACCCCCTACCTCTGAAGGGTCTGTGACGCTTGGCGTAGTTCGCGGCCTTCATACGGTGGAAGTAACCATTCCGCTTGCTGGCGTGACGCTTCGTGCGGAAGATCGCAGCGATGACATGTATGCTTCCATAGATGCCGTTGTGGACAAGCTAGAACGTCAAATTCGCAAACACAAAACGAAGATCAATCGTAAGTTCCGTCAAGAGGGACTGAAGACGCTGTTTGTGGATGGAGCTAGTACCGCTGTTGCTGTAGAAGAACAAGATTATGATGATTTAGAAGTTGTGCGGAACAAACGCTTTACAATGAAACCGATGGATGTAGAAGAAGCGATTCTTCAAATGAACATGGTAGGACATAATTTCTTTGTGTTTTCCAATATCGACACCTCGGAAGTAAGCGTAGTTTACAAACGTGATGATGGTAAATATGGACTGATTGAACAGGGCTAAGATACAATGATGCCAGTTATGCTCTAAGTATAAAGGGCCTCGAGAGTTAGTCAGAACCTAAGAAATTTAAACCGAGCCCCTATTCGCTTTCAGCGAATAGGGCTCTTGTGCGTATAAGCGACTATATTTGAAAAATGTGGCTGATACACCTTGTATTGCGGCATCTCTTACAAACTGTTACAATTTATGAAGCAGCGGAATCGAATTTATAAATGGCCCTTTCAATTTTGTTAGGATGGGCTCGGTTCCACCATCTGTGTTGCATGAAAGGGGTTAACCATGCTAGGACTTGTAAAGAAAATATTCGGAGACACCAACGATCGTGACGTTAAACGTCTCATGAAGACAGTCGATGTAATTAATGGATTGGAACCGGAATTTGTAAAGCTATCTGATGAACAGTTACAAGCTAAGACAGCAGAATTCCGTGCCCGTATTGAAAAAGGCGAAACTTTGGAAGAAATTCTTCCTGAGGCATTTGCAACCGTACGTGAAGCTTCCAAGCGGACACTTGGTATGCGGCATTTTGATGTGCAGTTAATTGGTGGTATGGCTCTGCATGAAGGCCGAATCTCCGAGATGAAAACTGGTGAAGGTAAGACACTAGTAGGTACATTGCCAGTGTATTTGAATGCTTTGCTAGGTAAAGGCGTACACGTAGTAACGGTTAATGACTATTTGGCTCAGCGCGACAGCGCACAAATGGCACAAATCTATAACTTCCTGGGCATGACGGTTGGGGTTAACCTAAGCGGTATGGACCATGCTGATAAACAAGCTGCTTATGCCTGCGATATTACGTATGGCACAAACAACGAATTTGGTTTTGATTATTTGCGTGACAACATGGTGCTTTATAAAGAGCAAATGGTTCAGCGCCCTCTGTATTTCTGTATTATTGATGAAGTGGACTCTATTCTTATTGATGAAGCACGTACACCTCTTATTATTTCCGGACAAGCTGAGAAGTCTACAGAATTGTATTTTTCAGCAGACCGTTTCGTGAAAAAGCTTAAGGCTGAAGAAGACTACACAGTTGATATTAAGGTGAAGTCTGTAGCCTTGACTGAAAAAGGTGTGGCTACTGCTGAGCGCGCTTTTGGTATTGAGAACTTGTATGATCACAGTCATGTGACCTTGAATCACCATATCGTCCAAGCCCTGAAAGCAAACGTAATTATGCGTCGTGACGTAGATTACGTTGTAAACGAGGGTGAGGTCGTTATTGTCGATGAATTCACAGGACGTTTAATGTCAGGACGTCGCTATAGCGATGGATTGCACCAAGCGATTGAAGCGAAGGAAGAAATTGAAGTACAGAATGAAAGTATGACTCTTGCAACGATCACATTCCAGAACTACTTCCGTATGTATCGTAAACTCGGTGGTATGACAGGTACAGCGAAGACTGAGGAAGAGGAGTTCAAGAAGATTTATGGTCTTGAAGTTCTTCAAGTCCCTACGAACAAACCAAATCAGCGTGTAGATATGCCAGATGTGGTCTACAAGAGTGAGAATGGTAAGTTCAAGGCTGTCGTGGAAGAAATTGTAGAACGTCACAAAAAGAACCAGCCTGTACTGGTCGGTACAGTGTCGATCGAGAATTCAGAGCTCGTTTCTGAAATGCTGAAGCGCAAAGGTGTTAGACACCAAGTGCTTAACGCGAAGCATCACGCTGCGGAAGCAGAAATCATTACCCATGCAGGTCAGCCAGGTACAGTTACGATTGCTACCAACATGGCTGGACGTGGTACGGACATCGTTCTGGGTGAAGGTGTGACAGATCTTGGAGGTCTGCATATCATTGGTACAGAGCGTCATGAATCGCGCCGGATTGATAACCAGCTGCGCGGTCGTGCGGGTCGTCAAGGTGACCCTGGTTCTACACAATTCTACTTGTCGCTTGGCGATGAGCTCATGAAGCGTTTTGGTGCTGACAACGTTCTGACTATGATGGATCGTCTCGGATTCGAGGAAGATCAGCCGATTGAGAGCCGCATGATCACGCGTGCTGTAGAATCTGCTCAGAAACGTGTTGAAGGTAATAACTTTGATATCCGTAAAGTCGTATTGCAATATGATGACGTGATGAATCAACAGCGTGAAATTATTTATAAACAACGCCGTGAGATTCTGGAGTCCGATAATATTAAAGATATCGTGCTTGAAATGATCAAGCCTGTAATTGAGCGTATCGTTCTAGCACACTGTAGCGATGATATTCCTGAGAACTGGGAACTGCAAGAAGTTGCTGATTACGTAAACAGCAAGCTGCTTGAAGAAGGTGCTTTGACCCGTGATATTCTATGGGGCAAGGAAGCAGAGGAAATCATCGAGTTCATTTTCGAACGTGTGCTTGAGAAATATGCTGCACGTGAAGAACGTCTGGGTTCAGAACTCGTACGTGAATTCGAGAAGGTAATCGTGCTTCGTTCCGTAGATAGCAAATGGATGGATCATATTGATGCAATGGATCAATTGCGTCAAGGGATTCACTTGCGTGCTTACGGTGGTACGGATCCACTTCGCGAATATCAATTCGAAGGCTTTGAGATGTTTAATACTATGACTGCTACGATTCAAGAAGAAGTAGCTACTTATATTATGAAGGCTCACATCGAGGCGAATCAGGAACGTCAATCCGTTATTGATGAAGACAAGATCTCTACAAACAGCGAACCTGTTGAGAAACGTCCGGTTCATGTTGAGGCTGTGACTGGCCGTAATGATCTTTGCCCTTGCGGAAGCGGTAAGAAGTACAAGAATTGCCACGGTCAAAACGCATAAGACAAACGTTTAGTAGCGCTCATATTCAGGTGTTGAAGATGTAAGTCTTTAACCCTGATCTCTATGGGTATACTAACCATAAAGAGCGGCTGGGCCCGGGGGTATCCCCCGTTTACGGCCCAGTCGCTTTTTTGGATCTTTAGCACTTGAGTGAATTTGGAATGGAGAGAAGGTTTGGAACTGTAGAAACGGAGTGTTCGCCTTTGTTTCGAGATTCCAACCGCGATGCGGTTATCTATTCAAGGAATCTGGAAACAACAGCGATCGGAAGTCCAATCCTTCTCGGAATGGCTGAACATTCACTCATTCACTAACTATCCAATAGAGCGAAGACCGTAACAACCCATTTTGAAAGGTGAAGTGACCTATGATAGAACCAAATGTAAAGCAGGATCTGCGTGAAATAGGCAAGAAACTAACTGACCTTAGGGGGTCTCTTTGACTTAGATCTTAAGCAAGAGATGATTTCTAACTTTGAAGAGAAAATGGCGGCTCCAGGATTCTGGGATAATAGTGAGCAAGCGCAGAGTGTAATCGCTGAGATGAACGCTGTGAAATCTTCCGTAGATCAATACGAGAAGCTTCAACAGGAATACGATGATGCTGCGATGATGGCAGAGCTTGCGGATGAAGAGGGCGATGAGGATCTGGCAACAGAAATCGGAGAGACGATCCGCAGCCTAGGCGGTAAAGTGGATGAATTCGAGCTGCAATTGCTGCTTAACCAACCGTACGACAAGTTAAATGCTATTCTTGAGCTTCATCCGGGTGCAGGCGGAACAGAATCCCAAGACTGGGGACAGATGTTGCTGCGTATGTACACACGTTGGGCTGAGAAACGTGGATTTAAGGTTGAAGTGCTTGATTATTTACCGGGTGATGAAGCAGGGATTAAGAGTGTTACACTGCTCATCAAGGGTTTCAACGTCTACGGATATTTGAAAGCCGAAAAGGGTGTACACCGACTGGTGCGGATATCCCCGTTTGACTCTTCTGGCAGACGGCACACCTCTTTTGTGTCCTGTGATGTCGTTCCGGAAATTACGGATGATGTTGAAGTTGAGATCCGCACCGAGGATCTTAAGATCGATACGTATCGCGCGAGTGGTGCCGGTGGACAGCATATCAATACCACGGACTCTGCGGTACGGATTACTCACTTGCCGTCGGGCGTAGTGGTAACCTGCCAGAACGAACGTTCACAGATCAAGAACCGGGAACAAGCCATGAAAATGCTGCGTTCCAAGCTCTATGAACGCAAGCTGCAAGAGCAGCAGCAGCAATTGGATGAGATTCGCGGCGAGCAATCCGAAATCGCTTGGGGCAGTCAGATTCGTTCCTATGTATTCCATCCGTATAACATGGTCAAGGATCATCGTACTTCCGTGGAAACGGGTAATGTGGGTGCAGTAATGGACGGAGACCTGGACGCATTCATTGATGGGTACTTGCGTAGCCAGATCAAGGTTGAGGCGGATTAAGGGATTTTTTCGGGAATATAGGAAAGTATAAGGTTACTCCATACTTTATCTTTATATTTTTTTTAGGGGAAACGGATACCATTCTTTGATATGAATGGAATAGCCGTTTCTTCTTACGTAGAGCAAGATGACACTTTAAGGAGCGCCATGAAATGCAAAAAATCAATTCTCGTAATAAACCCCCGCTGATTCCGCTGAATGGACCCGTCCGTCATGTGGTGGATACAACGCTTATTCTGATCGGTTCGCTAATCACGGCACTGGGGTTTAATCTTTTTTTTCTGCCTAATCATATAGCTTCTGGTGGTGTATCGGGTCTTTCAGTATTGGCTGAAGCTTGGTTTGGGGCTGAACCGGCATTTACGCAATGGGCACTTAATATCCCACTGTTTGTGCTCGGAGTAATCTTCCTGGGTAAACAATACGGCGTTCGCTCGTTGCTCGGGAGCTTTGTGTTGCCGCTATTTATCTTGTTGACAAAAGATTTGCCTACACCGACAACCAATCCACTTTTAGCCTCCATTTATGGCGGTATCTGTGTGGGGGTGGGACTTGGCGTTGTGTTCCGCGGACGGGGCTCAACAGGTGGACTTACGATTTTGGCGCAGATCATTCAAAAGATATCTGGTCTTAGCTTCTCGGTTTCCGTTGTGTTGCTGGACGGGACGGTTATTGTGCTGGCTGCATTTATACTCGGCATGGAGCAAGCGCTGTATGCGCTGATCGGATTGTTTGTTACAGGTAAGGCCATTAATGCAATAGAGGTAGGCTTCCGTTATACGAAGGTTGCTTATATTATCTCGGACAAAACAGATGAAATATCTGCGGCGATATTAAATGATCTGGATCGTGGTCTGACAAAGCTGGACGCACATGGCGGGTACACTGGCGATGCACGTACTGTTCTGATGGTTGTGGTAGGTCAGAATGAAGTATCAAGGCTAAAGGCGATTGTCCAATCCGTAGATACAAGTGCATTTGTTATTATTACCGAAGCACATGAAGTGTTAGGCGAAGGATTTAAAAGAGAAGCGTAATCTCTCCTACAGGGGAGGTGACGCTTCTCTTTTTTTCTAAATGAGGTTATATTTAGGATGAATAAAGTTCACATATTATGTTGTATTTATATTAATAGGGATGTATAATAATACATATTTCTAAGACGGTATGCATTATATTAAATAATATATTCATGATAAGCAGGAAGTGGGGATGACAGTGGAAGGCAAGCTGAGGGCGGCGATTGTTGGATCAACGGGTTATGGAGGCGTAGAGCTGATTCGGTTACTACAAAGTCATCCTAAAGTAGAGATTACTTCGGTAATTTCCTCATCTAGTGCAGGGGATGCGATAGAGGAAGGGTTTCCTCATTTGACGGGCATTATTGACCGAAGGCTGGATGGCGTTGATCCGGCGCAGATGGCTGAGCGGGCGGATGTGGTTTTTACGGCTACGCCGTCTGGTGTAAGTGCAAAGCTGGTGCCGCAGCTGCTGGAAGTTGGACTTAAGGTCGTAGATCTATCCGGTGATTTCCGATTGAAGGATGGCGCAGAGTATGAGCACTGGTACAAACATACAGCTCCTGCTGATGAGTACCTGGAACAAGCTGTGTACGGACTTTGCGAGGTGTTCGGAGAGCGTGTGGCTGGGGTTGATTTTATATCTAATCCAGGTTGTTATCCTACGGCTACACTTCTTGGACTAATTCCTGCGATTCAGGCAGGCTGGATTAAGCATGACAGTATTATTATTGATGCCAAATCCGGGGTTACCGGAGCAGGACGCGGAACGAGCCTGATGGTGCATTATGCAGAGATAAACGAGAACTTAAAAACTTATAAAATAAATAAACATCAACATATACCAGAAATCGAGCAGACGCTCACGGAGATTGCTGGAGAAAAGGTAACCGTAACGTTCACCACACATCTCGTGCCTATGAGCCGAGGTATTATGAGTACGATGTATGCAGGAATGACGGGCAATTATACGGAGCAGGATTTTGTGAATTTATATCGTGAATATTATGCGGGCAGACCTTATGTGCGGGTGCGCGATGTAGGTGTGATTCCAGCGACAAAAGAAGTTAGCGGCTCTAATTATTGTGATATCGGATTTGCGACAGATGCCCGTACAGGGCGGGTGACCATAGTCTCCGTCATTGATAACGTTGTAAAAGGTGCGGCAGGTCAGGCAATACAGAACCTTAATTTGATGATGGGATGGGAGGAAACCCTTGGCCTCGGCTACACACCTGTGTATCCATAAGGATCAGCGGTACAAATAACATGAGCGAGATTGAATTATTTACTACCTTGGAAGGCGGAAGCATTACTTCGCCTAAAGGATTTAAGTCCGGAGGACTGCACTGTGGATTGAAAAAAACAGACCGCAACGATCTCGGAGTGATTCTTTGTGAGGTTCCAGCTACGGCTGCTGCCGTGTATACGACAAATGTTTTTCAGGCGGCTCCTCTGAAGGTGACGCGGGAAAGTCTTGTGAACGGAACGTTGCGAGCGGTAGTCGTGAACAGCGGGAATGCTAATGCCTGCACAGGTGAACAAGGCGAGGCCGATGCTTATGAGATGCGCGCTGCTGCGGCTCAACATTTGGGTGTGGAGGTTAATGATGTTGCTGTTGCCTCGACTGGTGTGATCGGTGAGCTGCTGAAGATGGATTGCGTACGTAGCGGTATTGCTGCAATACCAGAAAAGCTTGACGGTGAGGCTGCTGGAGCGGAAGAATTCTGTCAGGCCATACTTACAACTGATTTAGTTAAAAAAGAGGTTGCCGTGAAGGTGCTTGTTGGCGGTGTAGAAGTTATTATTGCTGGAGCCGCGAAGGGCTCCGGGATGATTCATCCTAACATGGCTACGATGCTTGGTTTTATGACTACAGATGCTGATATTTCAGCGGAGGATTTACACAGTCTACTTCGTTCTGCTACGAACGTTACTTTTAATATGATTACAGTGGATGGAGATACTAGCACCAATGATATGTTAGTGTCGATGGCCAGTGGGCTTGCGGGTAATGAAAAGCTGACCCGATTGCATCCGGATTGGGATGCTTTTGCCGCTGGATTCACGTATGTCTGCCAGACGCTTGCGAAAGCGATAGCTCGTGATGGAGAGGGTGCGACTCACCTGATTGAGGTTCAAGTGAATGGTGCTGTTCATGGCGAAGCTGCTGCAGCGATTGCCAAGACAGTGGTGGGCTCTAGTCTAGTGAAATCTGCTATTTTTGGAGCGGATGCGAACTGGGGACGGATTATTGCTGCGGTTGGACGCGCGGGTGTTCCAGTATCTCCGGAGCGTGTGAACATTTCGTTAGGTGATATCGAGGTGCTACTGCATTCGAAGCCGGTTGCTTTTGATGAGGAGAAGGCTTTGGCCTATTTGCAAAAAAGTGAAACTGTGCTGATCACTGTAGATTTACATGATGGAACCGGAAAAGCTACAGCTTGGGGCTGTGACCTAACTTACGATTATGTGCGTATTAACGCTGCATACCGTACCTAATTTGTGGCGGCTTAAGCCCACAAGGGAAGGATACCGAACTTATGATGCTAAATAGCGAGCTTGAACTTATAGATGCATTAGATGGTTGTGGATTGTTTGTGATGAAATGCGGCGGCAGTACGCTGGCTGCTCTTCCTGATTCTTTTTTCGAAGATTTACGAGATTTGCAGCAGGAAGGCATTCAGCCTGTAATTGTTCATGGCGGAGGGCCAGCCATTTCAGAGAATCTAGCAAAGCTGGGCATTGAAATCAGCTTCGTGAACGGTCTGCGAGTAACCACCGAGGCAGTACTAGATGTCGTAGAGATGACGCTGGCAGGGAGTATCAACAAGGCGATTGTAAGGCGAATTCAAGGAAGTGGCGGCCTAGCTCTAGGGCTATCCGGCATCGATGGAAATATGATTACTGCTAGACCCGTAGCTAATAGCGCTGAAGTAGGTTTGGTAGGAGAGGTAACGGAAGTGAAAGCTGAGATTGTAACTGGTATTGTTGGTATGGGATATATTCCTGTCATTGCACCTATCGGTGTAGATGCTGCAGGTCAGCGCTACAATATTAACGCAGATACAGCAGCAGGGGCAGTCGCTTCTTATGTAGAGTCTCCCCAAATGATCGTAGTTACAGATGTGCCTGGCATTATGAGTACGGTGGAGGGTCGAAAGGTTGTGCTTCCATCCGTTACCGTACAGGAAATCGAAGCTTTAATTGAAAGTGGAGAAATCTACGGCGGCATGATCCCAAAAGTACGGGCAGCTATCGATTGCATTCAAGGCAGCGTTTCAGAGGTTATTATTGTGGATGGAAAAGAACCGCGGGTGCTTAGCCGAGTACTACAAGGTGAAGCGATAGGCACACGTATTATTCGTTCGTAGAATCATAGATGAATATCAATTAGAGGTGCAGCCTGGTACACAGGAGCACAAGGTGGGAGAGTGACTTAGAATGAGCAAGCTTACACAAGCGGAATTGGATTCGCAAGCAGGGGCACAGCAGACCGATACAGTAGGATCAGGTACACCGGATGTTGCAGCAGGCAAGCTGAGCGCGGTATTCCCTTCTTACGCCAGATATGATCTTAGCTTAGTTAAAGGCAAGGGCACCTGGGTATGGGATGATAAGGGCAATAAGTATCTTGATTTCACAAGTGGATTGGCTGTGACCAGTCTAGGTCATGCTCCTGAAAAAGTCGGTGCTAAGCTGAAGGAACAGATCGATACCCTCTGGCATGTCTCGAACCTGTTCCATATTCCTGGACAGGACAAAGTTGCAAACCTTTTGACAGAGAATAGCTGCGCTGATCAAGTGTTTTTCTGCAATAGTGGGGCAGAAGCGAATGAGGCTGCTATTAAGCTGGCTCGTCGTTACCACCAGAAGATTAAAGGTGAGGATCGTTATGAGGTTATCACATTTGAACAATCCTTCCATGGACGTACACTAGCCACACTGACAGCTACAGGTCAGCAAAAGGTAAAAGAAGGCTTCCTGCCGCTTCCAACAGGCTTCAAGACTGTGCCCTTGCATGATCTCCCGGCGTTGGAAGCTGCTATTGGTGATCATACCGCTGCTATCATGCTGGAGATGGTGCTTGCAGAGGGTGGCGTGCTAGAGGTAGAACCAGAGTTCTTGAACGCTGTAGTAGCCTTGTGCAAGAAACACGGATTGCTTCTGATTGTAGATGAGGTACAGACAGGTATGGGACGTACAGGCAAGTTGTTCGCTCATCAGCATTATGGAATTGAACCAGATATTTTCACTTTGGCTAAAGGGATTGCTAGTGGGTTCCCAGCGGGCTTAATGCTTGGCAAAGGATATTTGCGTGAAGCATTCTCACCTGGCAGCCATGCGTCCACCTTCGGAGGAACACCGCTTGCAACAGCGGTTATGGCAGCGACGATTGAGACGATGCTGGAGGATGAGCTTCCACAACGAGCTGAAGAAATGGGTAAGTACCTGACGGGTCTTTTGAAAGAGAAGCTGGCGGACTGTTCTTTTGTGAAGGATATCCGTGGTAAAGGACTGTTGATCGGGATTGAATGTCAATCACCAGTGGGCGATATTGTTTTAGCTGGACAAAAGAAAGGCCTGTTGTTCGTGACAGCGGGTCCTAATGTCCTTCGCTTACTGCCTAATCTATATGTAAGTAAAGAGGAGATCGACCAAGCGGTAGACATCGTCTCCGAACTCATTCATACTTATGCTAAACAAGCAAACGGGGAGGTAAGCTCATGAGTCAGGGCGTACAGAGTAACAAGCACACCATTGCGCAGCAACTGAAAGGCCGTGATTTACTGGAGCTGAACGATTACAGCCCGGAGGAAATTACGTATCTGATTGATTCGGCGATTGAACTGAAGAAGAAGCAGAAAAATGGCGAAGAATTTCAGCCGCTGAAGGGGAAAACGATTGGTCTTATTTTTGAAAAATCCTCTACTCGTACGCGCGTGTCGTTTGAAGTTGGAATGTATCAGCTGGGAGGGCATGCCCTTTTCTTGAGCAAAAATGACATTCAGCTTGGACGCGGTGAAACGGTTGGCGATACAGCACAAGTAATGTCACGTTACCTCGACGGAATTATGATCCGTACCTTCGGCCATGACAAAGTAGAGGATCTGGCTCGTTATGCTTCTATTCCAGTAATCAACGGTCTGAGCGACCTGGCACATCCTTGCCAAGTGCTGGCGGATTACCAAACCATTTATGAACACAAAGGGAAACTTAAAGGCCTGAAGCTGGCTTACATCGGCGATGGAAACAATATGGCACATTCCCTGATGATTGGTGGCGCTAAGCTGGGTGTGGATGTATCTATCGCTGGACCGGAAGGCTATGAGCCGGATGCAGCGGTTGTAGCAGAAGCTCGTGAGATCGCTAAAGAAACAGGGGCCAAGATTGTGGTAACTCGCAGCCCGCAAGAAGCTGTGCAAGACGCTGACGTTATCTATACCGATGTGTGGGCGAGCATGGGCTTCGAAGAGGAGCAAAAGGCGCGTGAAGCGGCATTCAAGGACTATCAGGTCAATGAGGAGCTTGTAAAAGGCGCGAAGAGCGATTATCTCTTCCTGCACTGCCTGCCGGCCCACCGTGAGGAAGAGGTTAGCACAGGCGTGATTGACGGCCCTAACTCGGTCATCTTTGATCAGGCTGAGAACCGCCTGCATGCGCAAAAAGCTTTAATGGCTGCGTTGATGAGTTAAGGAATCATAGATAATTAGGATTGAACTTATATTGGTCTAAGATTATATAAAATACTATATAAGATGAACTTAATAAGTAGCGTTGGAATTCCGGTGCGGAGCAATGAAGTGAAAGTTTGGAACTGTAGGAGCGTTAGCATTCGCCTTTATAATCAGATTTCATCTGCGAAGGCAGACTACAATCATAGAAATCTGATTATAACAGCGACCGGAAGTCCAAACATTTCACGTAGTTGCGCTTTATCACCGGAGTTCTATAAGCGCATTTAAGCGAATCTTATACCCCCCACACGAAAGGAAGTTGCCACACCATGGCTAAAGAAAAAATTGTACTCGCCTATTCCGGCGGACTAGATACATCCGTTATTTTGAAATGGCTTAAAGAAACTTATGATGCTGAGATCATCGCCTTCACAGCCGATATCGGCCAAAAAGAAGAGCTCGACGGTTTGGAAGAAAAAGCACTAGCTACTGGTGCATCGAAAGTATACATCGACGACCTGCGCGATGAATTCGCTAGCGATTTCATCTACCCTATGTTCCAATCCGGCGCGCTTTACGAAGGCCAATACTTGCTCGGAACTAGTATTGCTCGTCCGCTAATCGCTAAGCGTATGGTGGATATCGCCATCGCTGAAGGCGCTACGGCTATCGCGCATGGCGCGACAGGTAAAGGTAACGACCAAGTGCGTTTTGAACTTGGCGTAGCTGCTCTTGCACCAAACATTAAGGTGATTGCACCTTGGCGTTTGGAAGAGTTCCGCAATCAATTCCCGGGTCGTGCGGAAATGATCGCTTATGCGGAAGCTAATGATATTCCGGTACAAGCCTCTGCGGCGAAGCCGTATTCGATGGACCGTAACCTGCTGCACATCAGCTATGAGAGCGGCGTATTGGAAGATCCTTGGTTCGATCCAAGTGCACCTGAGAACAAAGGAATGTTCCTACTGAGCAACGCTCCAGAGGATGCTCCGGATGAAGCGGAATATTTGGAACTCGATTTCGTTAAGGGAGACTGCGTAGCGCTGAATGGTGAGTCCTTAAACCCACTTCAAGTGATGGAGAAATTGAACGAGCTAGGCGGTAAACACGGTATCGGACGTGTGGATATGGTTGAGAACCGTTTTGTCGGCATGAAGAGCCGTGGTGTGTATGAGACTCCGGGTGGAACAATCCTGTTCGTCGCTCATCGCAAAATGGAGTCCATCACGATGGACCGTGAAGTGATGAACCTGCGTGACAGCCTGATCACTCGTTACAGCACTTTGGTGTATAACGGTTTCTGGTTCGCTCCAGAGCGTATCGCACTGCAAGCTCTTGTAACACAGAGCCAACAAAATGTAACGGGTACTGTTCGTCTTAAACTGTACAAAGGCAACATCATCGGCGCTGGAGTGAAGAGCCCAGTCAGCCTGTACAATCCTGAGATTGCAACGATGGAAGCTGATCCTACACAAGCTTATGATCAAGGGGATGCAACTGGCTTTATCCACTTGAACGCATTGCGCCTTAAGGTTTCTACAGGTGTAAATGGAGCTTCGAAATAGAACGATAACATAAACTTAAACGGGCAACCCCGAAGGCCGTTCCTCCCGTCAGGATAGGAGCGGCCCTCTGGCGTCCAAGAGGAGGAAACTACAGGTGAGCAAGCTTTGGGGCGGACGGTTTACTAAAGGAACAAACAAGCTGGTGGAGGAATATACGGCTTCCATTGGATTTGATAAGGCTTTGGCCAAAGAGGATGTGCAAGGCAGTCTGGCGCATGTCACAATGCTGGGCAAATGCGGAATCCTTCCACAAGAAGATGTGGAGACGATTAAGCAAGGTCTGAACAAAGTATTGGACAAGGTTAACGCTGGAGAAGTTGTTTTCTCCGTTGCGGATGAAGATATCCATATGAATATTGAAAAACATCTGATCGAGGAAATCGGTCCGGTTGGGGGTAAACTGCACACTGGACGCAGCCGTAACGATCAGGTGGCAACCGATATGCACCTTTACCTACGGGGCCGTGTAGTTGAGCTAGTTAGCTTGCTGCATGAATTGCAGGAAGCTTTGATCGAGCAGGCCAAAGATAATGTAGAGACAATTATCCCTGGTTATACGCATTTGCAGCGGGCACAACCGATCCTCTTTGCTCACCACTTGTTGGCTTACGTCTCGATGTTCCGCCGCGATGCAGAACGTCTGACAGACAGCTACAAACGCATTAACGTGCTGCCACTTGGAGCAGGGGCGCTTGCAGGAACCACCTTCCCGATCGACCGCCATTTTGTGGCGGAGCAATTGGGCTTTGACAGTGTTTACGAGAACAGTCTGGATGCTGTCAGCGACCGCGATTTCATCGTTGAGTTTCTGGCAAATGCTGCGCTTGTTATGACACATCTATCCAGACTCAGTGAGGAACTGGTGCTGTGGAGCAGCACAGAGTTCAGTTTCGTGGAGCTGGATGATGCTTTCTGCACAGGCAGCAGCATTATGCCACAGAAGAAGAACCCGGACGTACCAGAACTGGTACGGGGCAAAACAGGCCGCGTTTACGGAAACCTGATTGGCTTGCTGACCGTACTGAAATCTCTACCACTCGCGTACAACAAGGATATGCAGGAAGACAAAGAAGGCATGTTCGATACCGTTACTACACTGACTGGTGCACTGCAATTGTTCGCGCCGATGATCTCCACCATGAAGGTGAACAAGGGACGTATGCGTGAAGCCGTGAACACGGACTTCTCGAATGCAACCGATATCGCCGACTTCTTGGTAGGCAAAGGTCTTCCTTTCCGCCAAGCACATGAAGTAATCGGAAAAACAGTGCTCTACTGCATTAACGAAGGCAAGTTCCTGCTGGATCTGACGCTGGAAGAGTTCAAGCAATTCTCACCGCTGTTCGACGAGAATATCTATGCTGTTCTTCAACCGGAAGCTGTGGTTAACGCTCGTAACGTTTATGGCGGCACAGCCACCGTTCAGGTGAAAGCTGCAATCGAACGCGCGGAGCAGGCACTGCATGAAGCTAATGAATGGGTTGTAAAACACGGTGACGCTATATTGTAAACCGTATCAATACCGAATCTCGCCTCAGACTTTTATAGGTCGCAGGCGGGATTTTTTTTATCTAAAAGGGCTCTAAGTACAACATAACTGGATTCACAGTGTTCTTTACGGTTATCCTTAGATTAGGGATAGGAGGGTGCGTAAGTATGAGTAGAGAGCAAATCCTAGACGAGCTTAGATCGCAATTAAAACTAGGGAATCATATTATTGGAGTAGCCACAGGTGCGGGAATAACGGCAAAGTATGCGAAGCAGGGTGGAGCAGACTTCCTCCTGATGTTAAATTCGGGTAAATTCCGCCAGATGGGGAGGAGCTCTCTCGCTGGGATTTTGCCTTTTTGTAATAGCAATGATATGGTGATGGACTTTGCATCTAGAGAGATCATACCGTTGGTCAGAGATATCCCTATTATTTTTGGCCTCAATGCAACTGATCCGACAAAAGATATGGAGACCTATATCAGTGAAATAAAGAATAAGGGATTTTCCGGGATAAATAATTACCCCACGGTTGGATTAATAGATGGTCAATTTGGAGAAGCGCTCGAAGATGAGGGGAATGGTTATCTACTCGAAGTAGAAGCTATAAGAATAGCACACGAAAAAGATTTGTTTACCATTGCTTTTGTATTTGACGAAATCCAAGCCGCTCAGATGATCGAGGCAGGAGCAGATATTATTTGTGCACATTTAGGCTTAACCGAAGGGGGATTATTAGGAGCCAAAAAAGTATTCTCTCTGGAAGCTGCCAAGGCTAAGGCGGACAAAATTTTTAATACATGCAATGCGCTAAAGCCAGATTTAATTAAATTGGTGTATGGTGGTCCCGTGAAAACGCCAATTGATGTGCAGTATATGTACAGTAATAATCAAAATTTGATGGGGTATATCGGGGGCTCTGCTTTTGAAAGAATTCCCTCGGAGAAGTCCATTACGAATATAACCAAAGCTTTTAAAGTGTCGGGGACGCTGGATGAAGATGATTTTATGGTCAAAATGTTAGACGGCATCACAAAGCACTATGATTATGTTGAATTTGTAAAAGAATACGTAGCTCAAAATTATATGAATGAGATCTTGTTTGCAGATTTAGCTAAGGTGGCCCATGTATCCCGAAGTTACTTAAGTAGTTTGTTTACCAAAAAAGTAGGCTGCAGCTTTCAAACGTATCTCGTACAATTTCGGATGGATAAGGCGGCAGAAATATTACATAGAGACCATATCCAGTTATCTGAGCTAGCGCCATTAGTTGGGTACCAAGACTATGCGCAGTTTAGCAAAATGTTTAAGAAGTATAAAGGGTTTTCTCCAAAACAATATAAATCTAACATAAACACAAAAACATAAGACATAAAAGCGTTTTCATTAATAAACCAAAGAAGTATGATTAACTCATAAGTTGATCATACTTTTTTGTTGTAGATATTTGAAGAGGAGGTTGAAGAAATGAAGACGATTGCCATTGCCGGAACTTTTGACACCAAGGGTGAAGAATATCTCTACATTAAAAATTTGCTGGAAAGCTTGGAGCTAGGTACGTTTACGATTCATACGGGGGTGTTTGAACCCACCTTTACACCGGATATCTCTAACCGAGAAGTAGCAGCAGCTGCGGGTGTAAGTATAGATGAGCTCGTTGCCAAGAAAGATAGAGCACTAGCAACAGAGTTATTAGCCAAAGGTATGGAAAAATTAGTACCTGAATTATATAAGCAAGGCAAATTTGATGGAATTATCTCCTTTGGGGGCACTGGAGGAACTTCACTTGTAACCCCTGGTATGCGGGCATTACCTATTGGTGTACCTAAAGTGATGGTTTCGACCGTAGCTTCAGGGAATACTGCTCCATATGTAGGCACTAGTGATATTGTCATGATGCCATCGGTTGTAGATGTTGCTGGTCTGAACTCCATTTCAACAAAGATTTTTACCAATGCAGCCTTCGCCATCGCCGGTATGCTTAAATTTGAGAATAAACAAGTGATAGAGAAAAAACCATTAGTAGCTACAACAATGTTTGGGGTAACAACCCCCTGTGTAACGGCAGCTCGTAACTATCTTGAAGCTAGAGGATATGAAGTGCTTGTATTCCATGCAACAGGTGTAGGTGGCCAGTCCATGGAAGCACTAATCGAGGCTGGTTTTATTGAAGGTGTATTGGATCTGACCACAACAGAATGGGCGGACGAAATTATTGGTGGTGTGCTAAATGCCGGACCTCATCGGTTAGAGGCTGCTGGTAAACATCATATTCCACAGGTTGTGTCGGTAGGTGCGCTTGATATGTGTAACTTTGGCCCTTATGATACGGTACCCGAGAAATTTGCTGGACATAAGTTCTATAAGCATAACCCTACAGTTACTCTGATGAGAACAACAGTAGAAGAGAATGAAGCCATCGGCAAAAAGCTTGTCGAGAAATTAAATATGGCCAAAGAGAAAACGGTGCTAATGTTGCCGCTTAAAGGGATATCCGGCATTGATGTTGTAGGGGAAGCTTTTTATGGCGTAGAGGAAGATCAAATGTTATTTGATACCTTGAGAAATGGTGTGAACAGAAATGTTGTCGAGGTTATCGAAATGGATTGTGCCATTAATGATGTAGAGTTTGCAGAAGCAGCAGCGCAGAAGCTAATAGATCTCATGAGCAAATAAGGCTTTTATAAGATAAATAAATATTTAAATGGAGGCGTTACACATGAACAAAAATACAAGAACTGAAATCATGGCGAAGTTTAGAGAAGAAGTGGCAAATGGAAAGATTCTTTTAGGCGTGGGAGCCGGCACTGGAATTACTGCAAAAAGCAGTGAAGCTGGCGGAGCAGATATGCTGATTGTTTATAATTCAGGAAGATACAGAATGGCAGGTCGTGGATCACTCGCGGGGTTATTATCTTATGGAGATGCCAACCAAATCGTAGTCGAGATGGGCACTGAGGTATTACCTGTTGTGAAAAATACTCCCGTATTAGCAGGCGTATGCGGAACGGATCCTTTTAGAGTGATGGAGGTTTATTTAAAACAACTTAAAGAACAAGGTTTCAGCGGCGTGCAAAACTTCCCAACCGTTGGTTTGATCGATGGCGTATTCAGACAGAACCTGGAAGAGACAGGAATGGGATATGGTTTAGAAGTAGATATGATTAGAGCAGCACATGAATTGGATATGCTCACAACGCCTTATGTGTTTGATCCTGAACAAGCTAAAGCTATGGCAGAAGCAGGAGCAGATATTTTGGTGGCGCATATGGGATTGACTACCAAAGGTACAATTGGAGCTAAGACAGCTCTGACATTGGACGATTGTGTAGAAAGAATTGAAGCGATTATTAAAGCGGGGAAAGCAGTAAATCCAGATATTATGGTGATTTGTCACGGTGGACCGATTGCAGAGCCGGAAGATGCGGCGTATGTAATTGAACGTACAGAAGGTATAGACGGATTCTTTGGTGCCTCGAGTATTGAAAGATTTGCTGCTGAAAAAGGAATTAAAGATCAGACAGTCCTATTTAAAAATATCACCAAACAAGCATAATTGCCTTCGGCGTCCTTATAAGGACGGTAAGCCATTAAGCGAGAAATAAAAGAACCCTCCGGAGAGGGCAATCTGAGTAGTATAGAATTAAGGTGTAGCTTATAGCTGCACCTTTTTTGTTGTCTATTAGAAGAAGCTAATTATTACTCAACGGCAGCCAAGCCAATATATCGCGTATCTTGGCATCCCAATAGCCCCATTCATGTGTGCCCGGACCTTCCTCGTAGGTGAAATCAAGGGAGGTTGCTCGGCATGCATCGCGGAATTTCAAGTTATCTGTGTACAGGAAATCTTCTGTGCCACAGCATTGATACAGCGCTGGTTTCGGTCCTGTGGAGCGGTTCACTTCCTCAAGCAGCCATAGCAGGTCTTCGGGCGTTCCGGCGATATCTTCTGTTCCGAAGATCATTTCGTATTCTTTGCTTTTGACGGTAGGATTTTCCCCGTTCATAAAATTATGCGCCATATCAAGTGCTCCTGATAGACTTGCTGCAGCCGCAAAAGCTTCCGGTTTCCGTAGTCCCAGCTTGATCGCCCCGTAACCACCCATCGATAGTCCAGCTACAAAGTTCTCCTCACGTTTATCTGACAATGGGAAAAACGAGCGCGCAAGCATTGGCAACTCTTCACTAATAAAGGTCCAATAACGGCCTCCAACCGCCATATCCGTGTAGAAACTGCGATGTACATTCGGCATAACTACAGCTATTCCCATCTCTGCTACATATCGTTCTATAGAAGTCCGGCGAAGCCAGATCGAATCATCGTCTGACAAACCGTGCAGCAAATACAACGTAGGGTGTAGTTCTCCCCTGGTTACGTTGCTCATACCGATTTGTGTGGTTGTTTTTTGCGGCAAAATTACAGTCATTGAGGTATTCAATCCTAGTACTTCCGAATAAAATTTACACTCTATTAAAGCCATTTCATCCATCCCCTCTCTTTTCAAATGATAGCACAGAGCAAAAGTGAGAGATATTGTAGAAATATCTGAATTATAAGGATTTTGAGGATTGCTGTAGCTGGATATGAGAGAATATAATGGAAGTAGAAAATTAAGGAAAAAACGTGCAAATATGAAAGCATTCTCGTAGGCGGGAGGAAGAAAGTAGGATGAAATCAGGCCTAAAGCAGGAAAAAGGATTTACATTGATCGAAGTGCTGGCCGCTATTGTGATCTTGTCGATAGTTTCACTGGTACTTACGTCTTACTTTACAAACGCCATGAGTTACTCTAAATCGAACCAGAACAAGACGATTATGATCAATCTGGCGCGGAACGCGCTGTTTTATGTGGAGAAGCAGGATTTTGAGAAGATGAAGGAATACTTTAAATCAGAAGAGAACAATTCGCTAGAAGCATCCAAATGTCAAAAGGTTATTGATGCAGACGATTCTGTGAAATGTGACGACTATAGACAACTCGTTGAAGATACTACCATCTTAAATCAGGTTTTAAACCCTTCAATTAATGGGGTGAACTATCGAATCGATATTGAGTACCAGCGTGAGTTACATAAAGAGATTTTAAGTGATTTGGATAAAAAGGGTATGGCAGCATATCTATTGCCGGTATTGGTAAAAGTCAGCAGAGTGGATTCTTCTAATGGACCTCAGACCCAATCTGTTGTGGAGGGATATATTACTGATGAGAAAATTCGTTAAGCTTTTCCGCAGAGAAGGTGGCTTTTCATTAGTAGAGTTGATTGTGGCGTTATCATTATTTACGGTGGTTGCTGGAATTATTTCAGGGATCACGATGTTAGGCTTACGCAGCTATCATAAAATATCAATTGAAAACTCTCTACGGGATGAAGGCGATTTGTTGATGTCATCCATTATTACGGAGTTATATACATTTGCACCCGAGAAAGTTACCTCGGCGATCACCCAAAATGGCGAAGAGACGGATAGCTACATTACATTAGAACGGCAAGACGGTATGAAGTCGCGAATTCAGATTGCCAATGGAGTTCTTACGATAGCTAACCCCGATGTAATTAATCCTCCAGAGGACGCAAGAACTACAATTCATTCCAAGTTAGCAGAAGGATCCAAAATTATTTTAGAGTGTCAGAACGCCGTTCCGTGTGACAGTGGTCTGATATCGATAGATTTATCACTAGTTCAGAGCTACAACGGAAGGGACTACCCATTGGAGTTGAAAAGCAAATTCGGATTCTAGGAGGAGTAGGAGGGATGAGGAATAACGAAAAAGGATCAGCTCTAGTACTAGTTATGTTTGTTGCTCTTCTACTTACAATACTCGGACTAGCTGTGCTCGGGGCGACGGTGGGCGGGGCACAACGAACGGAGACCAGAGAGAATGATGTGCAAAGTTTACACCTGGCGCAGAAGGGGCTGGATGAAGCGGTCGCTTACATACAGACGAAGCTGGATGGACGAAAGGATATTGATCCTGATCATATGGAGGATGAGATTAAAAATATTGTTAATGAGGTGAGCACCAAAATTGTTGGCGTCAGCAATGACGTAAGTACAGAGTTATCTGGAGCTGGCGGTACGATCAAAAGCATCACCTATGAGAAGCAGGATAAGCAAAAATACTATGTCAATATTGAAGCACAAGCCACAGTTAATGGCGTCATCAGACAGCTGAGACAAAAGATTGTCATTGATACCTATCCTGATTTTCTTAAATATGCTTTTGGATCGGAAAAAGTATTAACATTAAACGGAGCGCCTGGTCTCCATGGCAATATATATGCGGGTAAAGAGTTACACATCAGTGATACGGCCGTATATACATACAAGGGAGTGAAAGATCTAAAAGAAAGGACTCAATATCCTAGAGTGGAATTATTGAAAGACCAAACTATAGCCACTTCTACCGAGCCTCAACCTGAAGTGCATGTGCAATCCCTTGAAAGTATCAAATATTCTGGAAATGGAGTTATTGATGCAGCTGTGAATAAGAATAATGCCTCAAGCATTCTTCCTACTATTTTGGGTATTCATGAAGAACAGGTGTTTATCAAACCGCAGAAAAAGTTCATTCAGATCAATGTGTTGGGATCCTTTCTTGATAAAGTGGAGGAAGCGACAGGGTTGACTGGGAAAAAGTCTGAACTTGAGCAAGCTATTAAGGATAATCAACTGGGGAATTATTTAAGCACAACAACATTAGATAGACTACCCGATGAGAATCCACCCTACACTGAGCCAGTACTTAAAGATAATCCAACAGAAGAAGAAAAGGATAATTACAAACTAGAGTACAGCGAATACTTAGAACAATTGAGAATGTATCAGAACTCCTTGTTGGATAAGGATTTGAATAATTCTACGATTTATAACGGTAATCTGCTTATCGATGGAATTGATTACAAACAGTTGAAGTTTAGTGATGAAGCTAAAACAGGTAATCCTTCCAACAAGCCCAAATGGCTTATTGTTAATGGTGATCTGGAGGTAAATAACTATAGCCCAGATATAACTAAATTTTTGGAGATTCAAGCTAATATTCTAGTTACAGGTAATGTTACTATTAAAGGTCAGGTGAAATTCAACTCTACTATGTTTGTTTTAGGGGAAACGAAAGTCGAGGACGCCGTGATCCAAGGCTTAAGTAGTAAGGAGTTAGTCCTTATATCTCAAGGAGATGTGCTCATTAATCGAATTGACACTTTTACGAATCCACCTAAGAAAAAGGATGAGCAGGATTCATTTTATATGAAAGCTTTTTTTTACACGGATAGTGATGCTAACTTGTACGGAGTGGGGTCAATCTTTTGGTTAAACGGAGGTTTTTTCGCTAAAGGGGATCTTACAGTAAACGCAGTACTAGGAGGCGTGACTGAGCCCTTAGATCCGGCACTCGGCTTTACTTTCGAAAATCAGGATACGGATCGATATAATTCGGGTCACCGTTTTAAGATCCAATATAATCAGGATGTTTTTACTCATCAGCAGTCTAGCCTCCCGCGTGTACAGCAGGTGAATGTAACCGTGGGGCCTCTGGAACTTGTAAGTCATTAAGACTAGTTGAAAAAAGGGTATCCTTAAGCGATTGCTTAGGGATACCCTTTTTTTGTTGGATGTTTCTTGTTGTTTAAATGTAAAGTTTAGTAACGATCGTCATTCTGAGGTGCCACAACCTTAACCGTAATATCTGCTTTTACTGTTGTACCTGTGCTTCCGATATAAGTCACTGTGATGAGTGTGGATCCCTTTTTAACGCCTGTAACAGTTCCCCTGGTATTAATATTGGTTCCATTATTGACGCTGGCAATTGCAGAATTGTCGCTTACCCAACTCAAGTTATCTTTGATTTGATCTATTGAGATGGAGGTTGGGAATGCCCATAAAATATCGGTTAACTGGAAAGTATGGCCTACCTCTAAAGTAATGGACTGATCCCGGAATCTTAATCCAGTTAAATCAACGATATTAACCATGTGTGTTGAAGTGATTTTTTGGAATGAAACCTTAATCAGCAGTCCTTCTTTAGCGGTATTACCAGCCGTCAATTTAGCGGTTGACCCGTCACTAGAAGGCGTAAGTGTAGCCATCTTGTTATCCGTTGATTGCACGAAATCCCAGATTAGCGTTGATGGATCGGAATCAGCAGGATTCCTAATTGCTTTTAGATCAATTTGCCCCCCTACCATTACCGTTATTGGACCTTCAATCGACAGTGACTTTAGCGGGTTAGTGATTACAATTGTCTTATCTGCAGTGATTGGATTACGATTACTAGAATTTACAGTGAGTTTCACCAAGTAAGTTCCTGACTGTGTAGCACTGAATACCTTTTTGGTATCATCACTTGGGTAGTCTGGATTGGTATTAATGACAGCATTGCTTGCTCCAGAGGCGACATTGGTGACCGACCAGGTATAGGTAATATTGGCCTCTGGTCCTTGATTATTTAGGTTGCCTTTCACATAGATAGCACTTAAAGGAATAGAATCGTTAATTTCACCAGTCCCATCTCCATCAATCGTTAAGGATCGTGGAGTTCGCTCAGCTACCGTTATGGTTGCTGTAGCCTGTTTGCCGCTACCATCTAGTGCAGCCACATGAACAGTTGCTGTGCCTTTGGCGAGGCCTGTGATGTAACCACTGCTTGAATCCAACTGTACATAATTAGTATCGGTAGTTGTCCACAGAAACGCCAGATCAGGGATATCAGAAGGAATGACTGTCGGAATTAAACGCATTCCTTCTCCGACATAGATGGTTCTGCTTTCTAATTGTAGAGCCTTAATTTTATATTCGGCTGTAAAGGTTAAGGTCTCAAACGAAATCGTAGTACGCGATAAATTAGCTGATGAAGGATCTGTTGGTGTTGGGACAGGTAGCGGATAGATCTCCGCTGGTAGGTTACCGATAAAAGGGAAATGGTATAAAGTGGCACTACTCATATTCATTGAAGCTCCAATGATTGTTCCATACACCTGACCTCCATCAAAGTTAATGTTAGATCGTGGTGCCAGAATGGTTCCGTATACGTCGGCTTGGGAAATCCGCAAAGGCTTGGTGCCTGAGAAATTGAATAGCACACGACTACCGTTATTCCCGAGGGGGAAATGAAGGAATGGTTGGTCTGTACCATCTTCTTTTACGTTGACAATTATCGTTGATCCTTGCGGAACTTTAAGCTCGGAGCTGTTAAGCGTATTTAATACTGAAGTGGAAATATTAACAATATTGATAGATGAGCTACCTGTTACCGTAAGTTTTCCATATTCATGAGTCGTTGAAGTATTGGAAGGCATCTTAGCAATAGCATCAGAGAGTCCAAGGAGATGACTCTCATGCTTGTTGAAATTGAGAAGTTCACCGTATGTGATAGTACCATTTTGAATAGAACCAGGTCGTTGGTCTTTAACGGTGCCCTTAACCAATATGTTTCCGTAAACCGTACCTTCAGGAAGAGAAACATCTCCGCCCGTGACAATACCGTATGGAACTTTGTCTTTGAATTGTTCATTTACTGTAATACCAGCGTTGTTGAAGTTGACTGTGCCCCCGGAAGCTAATGGTCCCTTAATAGTTCCTCCACGAAGTGAGGTTGTCTGAAGGATAAATGCGTTGTATTCACCTGTGATTCCCAGAGGTGGTAATGTGGCATGGATATCGACATAACTAAGCTTGGAGTCATTTAAAGTATAGGTTTGGGTCTGAGTCGGTTTAACTGTGATTTGGAACGTTATAGGTTGCTCAGAGTCTGGTTTATAGATTTGGGCGCCGTTCACCGTTTTTAATGAATAGGTTATGTTATTTAGATTGCGTGTCAATCTAAACCCACTGGTTGCATTTCCAGTGACGATCGTACCGGCTGGTAGTTCTCCTGAAATCTCCAGGTTAGGTGGAAGATTCTCGGTGAATACAATATCCGATATTAATTGTGTGTTAGAGGTCTGGTTGACCGTGCCTACTTTATCAAAAGGTACAGATTTTGGGGTGATGGAATAACTAAGAGTGACCGGTTCTCCCTTTTCTACTTTACCATTCACAACATTCTGAGAGAGAGAGCGTGTTACACTCAAATTGGTGTTCGACGGCAGGACATTTACTCTGATAGTTTTACTTGAGAGAGCTCCATTTTGGTCCCATGCGTTAATTTCGATATCGAGTGCGCCCCCATTTGGAAGCGGATTTTTAACCGTTCTATATATACTTTGCCCTGATTTAATGCTCGTTTTACTCATTTCAATGTCGGTAAAATACGTGCTCCCATTTTTAAAGCGAATTTCAGTTGTCAGATCACGATCGTTAAAGTCCAGATCAGTGACTGTATAGTCGACAAGTATTGTGTTTTGATAAGAAGGAATCGATGAGCCATTAGTCGGTGTATGCACCGTAATCTCAGGAGCATGATTCGCACCAATAAAAGCGCGATACATAGTATTAACGAACAATTTTTGTTCCCAAACTGGGAAATTTCTTAGATTGGCGGGAATATCACTTACTCCAAAAAAATGACCTGTACCCGAGTAGGTAATATTGCCTTTGGAATATGTGTAATATTGATTCCAACTATCCTCGGTATCACGTTGGTATTGATTATATTCACCATTTGGTTTTATCTTCGTACCTGACGCTTCGCTTTGAATGTTATACCATGATACTACTTCGGGATCTTCCAGATTAAGCGTGAAGTACTGGTTATGTGTTGGTGCAATTTGTGGTGTGGAGATATCGATTTGCTGGTTGCTGTCGTCCCGCTTGCTTAGATAAAAAGGATATTGCATCAAAAGCCCGTCATTCACCGGCTTAACCTTGGTGGAAAGATTGATGGCATTATGGCCTAAGTTGGTCTCCGGATTCATCTGACCGGTAATCCCCATGAAATTATTGATCCAGTTCTTTTTATTTGCATCTAAATTAATGATGGTATCGTGAGTGAACAAGGCGCTTTGCTTGAAGGTACCAGTGAATTGTGTAATCGCGTTGGTTGCATTAGTGTTTAAGTTGGATTTCTTATAGTATTCGTCGACAAAACCAAAGATGAGCATGTCATAGGTGCCGTTTAATCCGTAGCTTTGTGTTGCAGCATATTTTTCATTCACATATGTGTTAAATTGGGTCATAGTATTGACCACAATATTAAGCTGATAATCAGCCGTACTCAAAAAAGACGGGTTCATATTACTAGTGTTCAGGAGGCTGCTTTCCGTTAGAGTGTCAGGCATAACCTGAAGAATATTTACGATGGTCTTCTCTCCGCGATAACGAATTACCCCGCTGTCAAAATCCTTTAATTGCGATTTATGATAATCATTGATTTCTAGCTTCCAATAGAGTAAGCCGGAGTATGTTTTTGGCAAAGTGTATTCGATAGTTCCGCTGGATGTATTAAGCTCTGTTTCAGCAACGACCTGCTTTTCTCCCATTTTGATGGACTTATCAAGACCGATATATAGTTTGACTGAGAGCGGAGAGCTTTGTAAATTAGGTGCGTTAGTGATATTGAAATTAAAAGAAAGCTTCTCCCCAGGAACATAGATTTTGCTGTTAGTTGCATTAGGGTCATAGTTGGGAATTCTGTTCGTAATTTGAAGGCGGGGACGTTGCTTTAGATCATTTATGTACGTAGAGTTTTGTCTTTTTAAATCGGTAAAGATATTTGCGAGTCCAGCATCATCCACAAATTTAACTTTTGGGTTGGATGAGGAAAGACGGTAACTGTTAAAAGAGCTGTACAGTATACCTTGTTCTGCTTGTGGTTTTTTATCTTTGTCATTAAAGGGTTGGCTATGCAAGAAAACATATAATCCTTTATTAATAAATTCCTTCGTAATTTGATCTGCCTTCAGATGAGTGATATCGTTTTTCATATTTTTGGTGTCCAGTGCCTTAGCTCTATTTTCCTCCGAGGCTGGTTGCTGATTACTCACTTGTGCAGGATTGTAAGTCCCCTTCCCAATATAAATCGCATCATATCTTCCATCCAAATCATCCCGCAGCGCCACAAAGCGCTTCATACTCATGGTATCCACTGTGAAGTTAGATAATCCTGCTTTTAGAGATGTTAACTCGCTGCTTCCACTATCCGTAATTTCAAGCATCCGTATTTGGTAATCATTTGAACTAGCTTCGACATTCGTGAAGTGATTTTTGAGTGGCAGAACAAGCAGAAGGAGAAGCAAGATCGTTACTGTAAAAAGATAGATCCTTTTGTTACTGGCAAATTTCATGTTCATCTCTCCCTGATTGTTAACTATTGGTAGATATGGTCGAATTGTATGTTGTATATGCTAGTTTCCGACAGCTTTTTCAGCTGAATTCGTTGTAAAATTATCCAATCTATGTTATATACATTCTAGGACATTCAGCATTGATAGACAACATAAATCTATTGAAATATACCTATAAATTTATTACTAAAGTCCCAAGTATATTGAAAAATACGCTAGTTTGACAAAAATGATGAATCCGTAATTATGGAAAAAATAATTTTCATATTTTGTAGAAATAGAACTGGTAATTTATCTTTGGTTATTCCTAGTATTATCCATTATTGAGGTCAGTGTAAAAGTATAACCAATAACGGCATACGGAGCTGAACGGACATGGCCATCGCGAAAAAGAGACTTGGCGATTTGCTGGTAGAAAATAATATTATTTCGCAGGAACAGCTGCTTGAAGCGCTTGCGGAACAGCGTAAGAGCAAGCGTAAGCTTGGCGATCTGCTGATCTCTCAAGGCTATATCACGGAGCAGCAGCTGATTGAAGTGCTTGAATTCCAGCTCGGTATTCCGCATGTCAGTTTATTTAAATACCAGATTGATCCTGCGATCACACAGATTATTCCTGAAAGTATGGCTAAGCGTTATCAAGTACTTCCCTTCTTAAAAGAAGGAGGTAAGCTGATGGTTGCGATGGCCGATCCGTTGGATTATTTTGCGATAGAAGATTTACGAATGAGTACAGGGTTCCGAATCGAACCTGCTATTTCCACTAGGGATGAGCTGCAGCGGGCGATTGCACGTCATTACGGCATGCGTGATTCTATGAATCAGATGCTAGTAGAGCTCCCGACACAGGAAGAAATAGAAGAGACAGAGATTACAGATGAGGATTCTCCTATCGTACGTTTGGTCAATCAGATGATTCAGCAGGCTGTTGCTCTGCGGGCATCTGATATACATATGGATCCAGGTGAGAATAATCTAACGATCCGCTACCGTATTGACGGAACCTTACGAACAGAGCGGATTATTCCTAAGCAGATGCAGGGCTTTATCACCGCTCGTCTGAAAATAATGGCCCGACTGAATATCGCTGAACGGCGTTTGCCACAAGACGGCCGAATCAAAATGCAGTTTGATTACAAAATGGTAGATATTCGTGTGTCCTCATTGCCGACGATGCACGGAGAGAAAATTGTACTGCGGTTGCTAGACTTAAGCACAGGTGTCAAATCTGTAGATGCTCTGGGATTCAGTGAGGGGAATGCGGAAGCTTTTAAGGAAATGATCGCTCGTCCTTATGGAATTCTGCTAATCACTGGACCTACTGGTAGTGGAAAAACAACGACTTTATATTCAGCGCTGAATCAACTCAATGTAGAAAGTGCAAATATTATCACGGTTGAAGATCCAGTGGAATATCAGCTTGAAGGTGTAAATCAGGTACACGTAAACTCGGCTATTGGGCTAACCTTTGCTGCTGGGCTGCGTTCGATTCTTCGACAAGATCCGAATATTGTAATGGTCGGTGAAATACGGGATGCGGAAACTGCTGAAATTGCGGTTCGCGCCTCATTAACGGGTCATCTAGTGTTGTCTACTTTACATACAAACGATGCGATTAGCTCCGTCTCTCGCTTGCGAGATATGGGAGTAGAGCCTTATTTAATTGCCTCCTCACTAATTGGTGTGGTAGCTCAGCGGCTCGTTCGCAAAATCTGTACCGACTGCAAAGAAACCTACAAACCGTCTGAGCAGGAAGCGATTATGCTACGTAGCTTGGGGTTGCCAGCGGATGAACTACATCGTGGTCGAGGTTGCGGTAGCTGTAGCAGTTCTGGTTATCGTGGTCGAATAGCGATTCATGAGGTACTCAGCATTGACGATCACTTGCGGCAGCTTATTACAAACACTGCTTCAGTAGAGGAAATGCGTGTCGCAGGTAAAGCGCGTGGACTTGTTCAACTGATGGATGATGGCTTACTCAAAGTTAGTCAAGGGATTACAACGCTTCAAGAAGTAATGCGCGAGACGGTCTCACATTAGGGTCTATTAGGTTCTTTTCATTTTAAAATAGGGGGAGCAGCCGATGCCAACGTATACGCGGGATATTAGACAGCTTTTGCAGACGGCTTACTCCTCCAAAGCTTCCGACTTACATATCTCTGTAGGCTCGCCTCCGGTGATACGTATGGATGGAACACTTCACCCACTTGAGGGTGCACCAGTAACAGCCGATGAAGCTGCAGAAATGGCAGAAGCGCTGCTTGGCAGTGAACGAAACGAAGTGTTTCGGAATGCAGGTGAGGTGGATTTCTCTTATCCGCTGGATGGCGGCGTAAGATTTCGGGTGAATGTCTATCGTCAGCGGGGCGAGATTAGTATCGCTGCCCGGGCGATTGCTGCAGAGATTCCGAGTCTAGAACAGCTGTCGATGCCTCCGATTTTGTCCGCTTTGTCACTCAAACCACAAGGTTTGATTCTAGTTACAGGCCCTACGGGCAGCGGTAAATCCTCTACGTTAGCAGCTATGCTGAATTACATTAACAAGACCGAAAGCAAGCATATTGTGACACTTGAAGATCCTATAGAATTTCTGCATAGTCATGGAACCTGTTTAGTGGATCAACGTGAAGTGGGCAGCGACACAGCTAGCTTTGCGAGCGGACTACGTGCCGCGTTACGTCAGGATCCGGACGTTATTCTCGTTGGAGAGATGCGGGATCTGGAGACCATTACAGCAGCAGTTACTGCCGCGGAGACAGGTCATCTTGTGATGGCAACCTTACATACAACAGACGCACCACAGACAATTGATCGAATTATTGACGCTTTTCCGGGTCATCAGCAGGGGCAGATTCGTTCACAGCTAGCCTCAGTATTACTGGCAGTTGTCAGTCAGCGCTTGTTTCCAAGAGTTGGAGGACGGGGGCGGATATGTGCAACAGAGATCTTAGTGAATACACCTGCCGTAGCCAATCTCATTCGTACCGAAAAGACACATCAGATTAAAAATGTGATGCAAACCGGACGCTCGCAAGGCATGCATACGTTGGACATGAGTATCCGTGAGTATTTATCACAGGGGTTCATTGAACCAGCAGCAGCTAAGTCGTTTATGGCGGAGGTGAGTAGCTGATGCCTCTTTTTGAATATCAAGTAAAGACAACCGCAGGCAAGTCCATTAAAGGAAAGCTAACCGCAACAGATAAGCCTACGGCAATGGAGGAGTTACGCAAGCGGGGCCTTACGGTATTCTCGCTGATCGAACGCAAAACAACGATTCTCTCAATGGATATTTATATCGGTAATCCGGTTAAGCCACTTCATTTCATCATTTATTGTAGACAGTTTGCCACGCTTATGCGTGCTGGAGTGTCGATTGTAGATGCAACGCGTATTTTGGCAGAGCAGACTGAGAGCAAACCGCTCCGTAAAGCACTTGTGGAAGTGAATTCAAGCCTGATGCGCGGAATCTCGTTCTCACAAGCTGTTCAGGATCATAAAAAAATCTTCCCGCAGCTATTCGTCAGCATGATCCGTGCCGGTGAGGAATCCGGTGATATTGAGGGGACGCTCGACAGACTGGCCATGTTTTTTGAGAAGCAGCATTCCACGACGGAGAAAATCAAATCTGCGCTCACTTACCCGATTACCGTCGGGGTTATGGCGATTGGAGCGGTTATATACCTCCTATGGGCGATAGTTCCGCAGTTTGTAACGATGTTCGAATCGATGAATGCAGAGCTTCCGGCGATTACGAAGATGGTATTGGCGCTTAGCAAAAGCATTCAAGGTCAATGGTATTTCTGGATACTCGGCGTTCTTCTCCTAGTGATAGCTTTTCAGATTACCAAACGCACGGAAAAGGGAGCCTATGCGCTGGATTATGCCAAGCTGAAGATTCCGGTGTTCGGTAAGCTGAATCAAAAAGGCTCGATTGCTCAGTTTACGCGTACTTTTTCATCTCTATATGCCAGCTCAGTTCCGATTCTGCAATCCTTGGTGATTGTAGAAGAGGTAGCAGGAAATAGGGTCATTGGGGGATTTATCCGAAGTGCAGGTGATTCGCTGAGACAAGGAAATCCACTATCTGAACCGTTGAAAAAAGCATGGGTCTTCCCGCCGCTAGTAACACAGATGATTGCGATTGGTGAAGAGACGGGGGCGCTCGACACGATGTTGTCTAAGGTAGCTGATTTCTATGAGATGGACGTAGAAAATACCGTCGATCGTCTGAAGTCACTGCTTGAACCGCTGTTGATTGCTTTTCTAGCAGGTATTGTAGGTGTGATTGTGGCCGCTATTATGCTGCCGATGTTCAGTCTGTACGGCAATATGTGAACCTTGCGGTTCCTTGAAGATATTGAGAGGGGTGACGCCGGGGAGGCGGGGCAGGGTTGCAGATCCATTGCTAGCGCTGGACAAGGAAGGACGAGCATTATAGCGGGATTCACTGAAATAAAAGATATAGGCTGTATCATCACACACCACTTAGAGGGGGAAATAAAATGTTAGCACAAGCCATTAAGAGAAGATTGAGCAAAGAGGAAAATCAAAAGGGGTTTACGCTAATCGAGTTATTGGCAGTTATCGTTATTTTGGGGATTATTGCGGTTATTGCGATACCTTTGATTGGGAACATAATCTCTGATGCTAAAGAGGATTCGGACATTGCTACTGCTCGTCAAATCTATGATGCTTCAAGATTATATATCGTTGGTGTAAAAGATGGTCAATTCAGTAATTCTACATCTGCAGTAAATGTAACTATAGCAGATATGCAAACTGCAGGTTATTTAGATAATAAATTGAGCCTTCCAAGTACTAAAGCTACAATCACATCAGGAACAGTTTACTATACGGATAAGGGTCAACTGGATTATATAGTGATTGCACCGAAACCTAAAGGATCGTCAGATGTTACGGCAGGGAGTACTACTGAAGGTAAATTTTCAGCGGAACAGGTATTGAAATCAAAGACAAAGTAATAGTACTACAAAACTTATACTTAGACTACTAAGGAATCGGACTTCCCGATTCCTTTTTTAAAATCCAGAAAGCCAACAGAGGACATCCATGACGATATTCATCGCAAGTTACATCACCTTACTGGGCCTGATTCTAGGCTCCTTCTATAACGTTGTGGCACTGCGGGTGCCAGCAAAGGAATCTCTGCTCAACCCGCCTTCCCATTGCCCGAACTGCAATACGCGGCTAAAGGGGCGGGATTTGTTTCCGGTGATAAGCTACCTGCTGTCAGGAGGTAAGTGTCGTTACTGCGGCACAAGGGTGTCGCCTTTATATCCGCTCGGAGAAGCTGCAACGGGTTTGCTTTTTCTATGGGTGTACTTGCAGTTTGGGCTGACAGGTAAGGGAATCCTCGGGTTCGTGTTTGTGAGTTTAGCGGTTATTGTGACGGTTGCGGATTTGAAGTACATGCTGATTCCGAACAGGGTATTGCTATTCTTTTTGCCGATACTGCTTATTCTTGTATTGCTCTATCCAGAGGGGCCGTTATGGCATCACTTGCTGGGAACTGTGCTTGGGGGAGGGGCTCTTATCCCCTTTGTTCTGTTTGGAGGGATGGGTGCCGGGGATGTGAAGCTATTTGCGCTGCTGGGCTTGGTGATTGGATTTCCGAATGTGATTTTGGCTTTTCTAATGGCTTGTCTGCTTGGAAGTGTGGTCGGAGGACTGCTGATGCTGCTCGGAATCATCAAACGCAAACAACCGGTTCCTTTTGGACCATGGTTAGCAATAGGGGCTTTAATTAGTTACGGATATGGTTCAGACATCATTGGCGCGTATCTCTCGCTCATCGGATAGGAGGACATCGACATATGCTTGGATTAGGCCCTAAAGTGGCCGGACTTTCAATTGAAGCTACCGGAATTCGTTATATTAGTTTTAAGAATAAACAGTCATGGGAAGTTCGCAAAAAACGGTATCTCCCGCTCCTTCCAGGCATGATCATAGAGAATCAGGTGGCGGATAGCGAGGCGCTTTATGATCGGGTTAGGCAGTGGGTGAGGAAGGAAGGGTTAAGGGGCAGCAAGGTTTCCTTGTCGATTCCACCTTCGCAGATCATTATCCGCAAAATGAGTATCCCAAGTACCAACGATAAGCAGGTTGAACAGCTCGTAAAGCTCGAAGTGGAGACGGGGCTGCATTTGCCATTTGAAAATCCTGTTTACGACTATGTGACGCTCGAAGTGGATGAGGAACATAGCCATTTGCTCGTATTTGCCGCTCCGCGGAAATCGATACAGGATTATGTAGAGATTTTGGAGCGTGCGGGTTTACGAATAAGCAGTGTTGAAATTTCGGCAACCGCCTTGGCGCGAAGTATAGCAACTGCACATGGGGAAAGCTTTGCGGAAACGATGTTGATTAATCTAGAGCCATCCGTCATGGACGTTTATATGTTCAGAAACGGGAATCCGGTGTTCATTCGTACGATTAACTTGCTTGATCTGCATAAAGGTCGAAATGTTGCGGCATTGGAATTTATGGCAGACAGTGAAGTTTTGGCAGAAACAGCAGTTGCTGTGGAAGAGCAATTATCACCGGAACAAATGGTGGAGATCACTGCGGAAATCTCGCGGATGCTCAGCTTCTACCAATATAGCTTGCACGATGGCTCAACTCGTATCAAAAACTTAGTTATAACAGGTGTCCCATCCATTCGCAAACAGCTAGACCTAGAGCTTCAGCAGTCGCTGGCAGAACTCGAGATTACACCGAAAAGCCTAGACCAGATGGGTAAAGCTGCTGTATCTGATCTTGAGTTAAATGATTACCGAGTAGCGGCCGGGGCAGCTCTAAAAAGCATGATCAGCGTGGACACAATTGACCTACTGCCAAGAGAAGATCGGGAGACGTTATTATTCCCCTATGTGACCATGGGTCTTGTGGCGATCTGGCTGGTGGGAACGATTGGGACGGGGATTTATTTTTCGGCTAATAAGGGTCAAATCTCTAATGGTAAAGAGGAGCTGCAAGGCTTGCAGGATCGCAGTTTAATGCTGCAGGTAGAGCTTGGGAAGCTTAAAAACAGTGGACCTGGGCAGTTAGATCGGAAGACGGCAATCGCAGAGATTCAGAACAATAAGGTGATTGCTGTTCCCATACTAGATGAATTAGTCGAAGGGTTGCCACCGGGTTCTCTGCTCCGTGACATTAACTACACCTACCTGACATCGATTGACCTGACTGTAAATGTACCTACTATGGTAGATGCCTCTAACTATTTAAGACAACTGCGTCAGATGTCCTTTATAGTGGATGCTTCTATTTCGAAGCTGACCGAAGGGACTGTGGATCAGAGTGCGGGGCCAACGAATGCAGCCACTTCCTTAAATATGTATACAGCCATTTATAAAGTAAACTTATTAGCAAATAATCAACAGACAAATGGAACGGATGCAAGCCAAGAGGAGGTGAACAGCGATGGAACAGTTCAATAAGTATCGCTCTCCAATCGTACTGGGTGTATTGATTTTGTTCTTGATGCTGTTTGCCTTTTATATGCTGGGTGTTCAACCGACAAATAAAGAAATATCTGCACAGAACGCCGAGATCGGACAGCTGGAAAAAGAAGCAGAGATTCTTCAAACTAAAATTAATGAACTAAAAAGCAGCGCTACTTCTTTAGATTCCGAACAACAGGAACTTCTGGCAGCACTCCCGAAAGGCGATGACAGCGAAGGCTTGATTGATGATCTACGAGCGGTTGGGATGTCCTCACAGGCACGCTTAAAGGATGTCAGCTTTATTTTGGATGAGGCTAATCCGATTCAGCAAATGACTGGTTCGGCTGAAGTGCTGTTCCCGACGGTCAAACAAGTTAAAATGACTGCTGTAGTAGAGGGCACCTATACAAGCATACGGCAGTGGATGGATGAGCTACAAATGCTGGCGCGTATCGTGAATGTAGACTCGTTTAATTTCCAGCAATCCTATGAAGAGCGATCAAAGGATAGTCCTGAAAGTATCTTGACTGCTAACGTAGCTTTCACAGCTTATTATGAGGTTGTTACTCCATCTTCGAATTAGATCTCTAACCGTTGTAATAACACTATTTCACGACTCCACTTTTCCTGTAAATCAGGAGGGTGGATTTTTTTCTTTACTATAAAATATAAATGCGTATTCATTCCTCTGTTTATTGGGTATTTTAGCTTGCGGGGTGCATAAGCTGGAACAGTGGCTATCGCCTGTATTTTTCAGATCAAAAAGGAGGAATTCCGAATGAACAAAAAGTGGATGATTGGTTCGTTGGCCCTTTCCATAGGCCTGATCTCAGCAAGTGGAGGAGCTATGGCAGCTTCACCGTCAGCAGGAAGTACGGCAATCAAGAAGGTGGCTGTGTCTGCGCCTGGGAAAGAGGGCCCTGCTACCATCAATAATTTGACGGTGAAAAGTATCATACCGCTGGTAGTCCATGCAAGAGCTCTTTATTTCTATAGTAATCGAGGCGGAAACATCTTCCCGATAGAAACCTTCACGTATAAAGCGCAGGAGTACCGTTATCTTTCCAGTGACATTGGCACAAAGACGAAGCTGATGAATTACATAAAAAAAGCCTACACTCACAATGCAGCGGCATATTATGTGCAGACTCAATTTTTGGAGTATAACGGAAGAATGTCGCAGGTTAATGCAGATGTAGGCAATTTATTAATGTATGAAAAAGCCACCGCCCGCATGCTCTCCAAAACTGCGACAACCGCTGAATTTGAACTGACTGTTCCTTATCCAGATGCGCAGCAAAGTAGTGAGTCGGTGTATGTGAAGCTGAAGAAAGTGGAGGGATACTGGAGAATCGACACGTCACCGGATATTCTTTTTTGAGGAAATGGGTAGGCAGGAGAGGAATGAAAAGGGGAAGGGCTACAACTAACAGCGCTTCAGGTCAGAGATATAAACAACACCTGCGAATTTGCCTTTACGGGTAATAATGACACAGTCATTCTTCATAGGTTCTGGGCGATTCATTGCAGTAGCTAATACGGTCTCAAGTGGAGTGGAGATGTCATAGACCAGTGGTGTCTTGTTCATAAGCTTCATGGCAGGTTCTTTGTAGAACAGATCTACTCCTGATCTTCCCGTGGCTTTTAAAAAGAAACGGTCGCACATTAACAATCCAAGCGGTTCATTCGTGGCGTTACAGACGACGATGCATTTGGATTCTGGGTGCTGGAACATTACGCGAAGGGCTTCTCTGCAAGTACGTGAGGCAAAAATAGCAGGTGCACTGCGGACAATATTAGAGAGATCATTTACAAGAGCTGTTGACATGGTGTTCATCCTTTCTGATTATAGATCTATTTCTAATGTACCCCCGAATCGTAAATTTTAAAGGCGAGAAAGGTCATCTACAGGTAAAATAGATTCACAAGCTAAAACGGTCAGAACCTCACAAGGTCTGACCGTTTTTTTTGTAGGTAATCTATTCACTTCGAACGCCATCCTCTACCAACTGCTTTCTAGGTGCTTCTGGAATAACAGATTTACTTACGCCTCCACGATTGATGGCGATTAACCGTTTTTGTGCGTAATACACGTCACGGGATAATTTCTTTACCTCAGTGGATTTACCGTCAACAATCCGGGTGCTGTAAGTCTCAACAACATATCCGGTCTTCCCATTTTGTATAACGCGTGAGCCTCCACGGGGGAGGGAAGGGTCGTTTACGTACTTGTCGACTGGAGGCAGCACCTCTACGATTTGTGAGTGGACCTTATATGTAACATTTTTCGGAAAAGTACCGAAGAGCTTGATCGATAGTGATCGACCTTGCACAGCAGCTTTAATGACTAGATATTTGCCAGTCGTATTGCGAAAACGGAAGTTGATATAGCCTTCAGCAAAGGTGGCATCCTGGCCTTTGGGTAGATAGTTGACCGGCAAGGAGTGATTGCGGCGCTCCACAATCTCCAGTCCGGTGCGCAAAGCGGCATTGTACAGCGTACTGGAAACTTGGCAGATTCCGCCGCCGACGCCGGCTTGTAGCTTACCGTTCACAATGACTGGTGCTTCGCGGAAGCCGTATTCTATTTTTGCTTTTTCAATAGCTTTGCCATAGTCAAAAACGGCTCCAGGTGGGAGCACGGTTCCGTTCACAGCTTTGGCTGCTGATTCGACGTTGTAGATTCGTCCAGGTCCACTTGCTCCGAGAGAGGTGCTGAATTGCATGATTTTTCGCTCAATGCCTTGCTCCTTTAGAGCGTTTAGAGTGATGTCCGGTTGTAATATGGTTAATGGAACTTCCAAAGTAATCCCCTTCTCTTGCAGCGAGAGTAGACGACTAAAACGAGTGGGGGCAGCGGCCCATAGTGAGGTCACCATTCCTGTCCAGTCCACCTCAAGGGAAGTCTTCTCAGGCGTATACACTACACGATCATCCCCGGTAATTCGCCGCGTAGCATCTACTGGATCTCCGAAGGATTCTCTCTCCCAAGCGGGACTTAGGATGGTCTGTAATTGAGCAATATCCAGATGGGCTTCAAGACTCCAATTCTGGGGGAAGCTGTAGCGGGCTTTTACACGATCCCATAGCCGCCCCTCCGTAAGATATTGTAGACCTTGCTCAAAAGCAGCGGCTTCATAGGCCATTCCAGCTTGTTTAAGCTTGAGGGTAAGCTCAGAATTCCCTTCGACCTGCAACACAAGGGGGATAGATTCAAGGGCCTGTAGCTTTTTCTCCAGTTCGGAACGTACCTCTGAGATATTCAGCCCGCCCACCTCCCATCCGGCAAGGGTTGTACCTTTTGGAAGCGTGTTTTTATGACCATATAGTTGAAGTCCCCCATAGATTAATGAGCCGATAAGGATGAGTGCAATGACTATTATGAGGGTAAGATGGATTTTTTTCATGAATAATCTCCTTCCTGGATGGCTTCTGCGAGCGGCACAGTAGGTGCTTTTTATATGTATATGTACAGACATTACAAAACTTTCGAATAGTGGGGCAGTTACGGGGTACTCAATCGGTTACAGATTTGTTACAATAGATACATTGCGGAAATATTGAAGTTTATGGAAACTTAAGCTGTACCCTGTCGATTCACACAAGTGGAAAATGTCATAATTGGGAAGTGAGAAAATGATTGAAATGCAAGATGTATGGAAGACGTACCCTAACGGAACTCACGCACTGCAAGGAGTTTCAGTAAAAATTGACCGCAATGAATTTGTGTATGTTGTCGGTCCATCCGGCGCGGGTAAATCTACTTTTATGAAATTGATTTATAGAGAAGAAGTGCCAACTAAAGGTCAAATTTCTGTGGGAGGCTTTAACATAGGGAAGCTTAAACAACGTAAAATCCCATATGTGCGTCGTAATATCGGCGTAGTGTTTCAAGACTTTCGGTTATTACCAAGGATGACAGCGTATGAGAATATCGCTTTTGCCATGGAAGTTATTGAAGCCCCGAAGAAGGTCATCAAGAAACGTGTGAATGAAGTTCTCGATCTGGTTGGACTCAAAAATAAAGCAAATCGTGAGCCCTCACAGCTCTCAGGTGGAGAACAGCAGCGTATTGCAATTGCTCGGGCTATCGTTAATAACCCATCTGTTATTATTGCGGACGAGCCTACAGGTAACTTGGACCCTGAGACTTCATGGGGCATTATGCAGCTGCTGGACGAAATTAATTTTCGTGGAACAACAATTGTAATGGCTACCCATAATAGAGATATCGTGAATAAAATGCGCAAGCGGGTGCTTGCGATTGAGAACGGAAACATTGTGAGAGACCAGGCGAGAGGGGAATATGGCTATGAGTTTTAAGACTTTCTTGCGACACTTGCGGGAAGGCTTCAAAAGCGTATTCCGTAATGGCTGGATGTCGATTGCTTCGATCACTTCCATCGTCGTCTCTCTTTTTGTCCTGGGTGTATTTATTCTTCTTGTTCTTAATGTGAATGCTGTAGCGGATGAGGCAGACAGCCAGGTACAGATTAATGTGCATTTGGCATTAAATGTAGATCAGAAGTTGCGTGAGACTTTGCAGACTGAAATTGGCAATATGCCGGAGGTCAGCAAGATTACGTTCATCTCCAAGGATCAAGGACTTAAAGATCTCCGTGCAGATATGGGTGAGGATGCGGCTGAGCTTCTGGAAGGGTTCGATGAAGACAATAACCCTCTCCCAGATACGCTTAAGGTAGAAGTTGTCGAACCTACTACGGTATCGTTTGTGGCTGAGAAGATTGAAGCACTCAACAAGACACATACTGATCAGCCCATTTACAAAGTGAAATATGGCAAGGGCTCGATAGAAACCTTGTTCAAAATAACACGCGCTGTACGAAACATTGGTTTTATTTTTGTAGCAGGTCTGGGGCTCATGTCTATGTTCCTCATCTCTAATACGATTCGGGTTACGATACTTGCTCGTCGTAAGGAGATTGGCATTATGAAGCTCGTAGGCGCGACAAATTATTTTATTCGCTGGCCTTTCTTTATAGAAGGGGCATTGATCGGTCTGATCGGATCGCTCATTACCTCTGTTGTCTTGTATTTGGGTTACAGCACTTTGGAATCGACCGTACAGGGAGATCCTATGCTCCAATTGCAGCTAATTCCGTTCGATAATATTTGGATGCTGGTCGTCGGTGTACTAGTTGGACTAGGCGTGCTGATCGGCGTCTGGGGAAGCACGGTTTCTATTCGTAGGTTCTTGAAAGTTTAATATTAAAAAGTGAAGGATGGGGAGTGCAAGTTGAAGAAGATTGCTGCCGGACTAGCCGTAATGTTACTAGCTGTCACTATATTCCAGCCCTCTGATGGATATGCCAAAAAAACAAGTGTTGCCGAAATCGATAAGCAGCTAAAGCAGCTGCAAAAAGAGGTGCAGGAAGCTAAGGCGCAGCAGGAGAAAGCGGCGTCCCAAACGCAGGAAGCACAGCATTATAAGAATAAGACGAATCTCAATCTGCAGTATGTCTTACAGCAAGTGGATCAAGTTAAGGGCAAAATGACCGAAATCTCTACCCAAATTTCCGATACAGAACAATCTCTGAATGTTACGGCAACGGAATTGGATAAAGCAGAAGCGCGAGTCGCCTCTAGAGAGGAAGTCTTAGGATCCCGTGTTCGATTAATGTATACCGATGGTGCGGTTTCTTACTTGGATGTTTTGCTCTCCTCGACAAGCTTCGCTGATTTTCTAGATCGCGCGGATTCACTTAAGATGATTGTGGATCAGGACCAGGAGCTGTTAGTTCAACATAAGTTGGACAAGCAGACGGTGATAGAGAAGAAACAAGAGCTTGAAGGGCAATATGCCCAAGCCAAGCAGCTGTATACTTCTTTGGAACAACAGAGAAGTCTGCTGAAGGAGAAAGAAGCTGAGAAACAGGAGCTTATCGCTTTCTATGATAAGCAAATTCAAGAAAGTGATGATTTAAGTGAAGAGCAGAATGAAAAGCTAGTCAAACTGGCAAGCGAACGCTCTGCGCTGGAAACGCAAAAGGATAAGATTAAGGCAGAGGAAGCGGCTCGCAGAGCAGCAGCGGCTAAGGCGGAAGCGGCTCGTAGAGCTGCGGCGGCTGCCAAGAAGGCTGCAGCTGCCAAAGCAAGCAGCAGTTCAAGCTCCAGCTCTAGTGATACGGGATACTCAGGTGGAGATGGGCCGTTTCTACTTCCTGTAGGATCGGCAAGAATCTCATCCCCATATGGACCACGGACACATCCAATTACGGGTGAGAAGGGGAAAGTACACACCGGCGTCGATTTTGCGGTTCCACAAGGAACCAATATTCATGCGGCGGATTCCGGAACGGTTATCTTGGCTGAATGGTGGAGCGGTTACGGGTATTGTGTAATTATTGATCATGGAGGCGGAGTTTGGACGCTCTACGGACATATACGTAAAGGCGGTCTTAGAGTTAGTGCCGGGGATAAAGTCAATCGCGGAGATGTGGTTGCAGAATCTGGTTCCACAGGTAATTCAACGGGGCCCCACCTTCACTTCGAAGTACGGATTGACGGTAAGATTGTAAATCCTATGCCTTATCTCTAATTTTTAACGAACTTATAACTCATATTATTTGATTGTACGGCATATACTGGAAGAGATACCGTACCTTTCAGGACGGACTTAGGATGTTGTTTACAAGATGGACAAGAAGGGACGGTGGGAACATCATGTTAAAAAAAAGCACCGCGGCGTTTATGATTATCGCCGCCCTGCTATGCGGTAGTTTAGTAACCTTGGGCGTGACGGGTTATACTCATGTCTTTGGACAAGCTGCAGGACAAGGATTAGCCTCTGCGTTGCAGGTTGCAGGTCTACAGCAGAAGGAATCCCAGAAGCTTGGGACTGCGCTTAGTTTGATTGAGAGCAATTACTACGAGACGGTAGACCGGGAGAAGCTGATAGATGGTGCTGTCAACGGTATGATGGAAGCGCTAGGCGATCCCTATTCCAACTATATGGGTAAAGAAACAGCTGAGAAATTCGAAGAAAGCATTGAAGGTTCCTTTTCAGGTATCGGTGCGGAGGTCTCTTCGGATAATGGTAAGGTAGTCGTGGTCTCCCCAATCAAGGGTTCACCTGCTGAAAAAGCAGGAATTCAGGCTAAGGATGTCATTTTGTCCGTTAACGGAGAATCGCTAGAAGGCATGGATCTAAATGCTGCTGTTGCGAAGATTCGTGGCCCTAAGGGCAGTAAGGCTACTTTGAAAATACAACGTTCTGGCTCTGTAGAGCCTCTAGAGTTCGCTCTTACTCGGGATGATGTGAAGCTTGAGACGGTATACTCAACTATGGAAAAAGACGGTGTAGGGGTAATCGAGGTCACTCAGTTCTCCCTAAATACTGCAGAACGATTCAAGGAAGAGCTTGGAAAGCTAGAGAAGCAAGGCATGAAGGGATTGGTCATTGATGTCCGTAATGATCCAGGCGGTGTCCTCCCGATTGTTATTGAGATGGCTGAAGAGTTCATTCCAGCTGGTAAAAACATAGTTCAAATAGAATACAAAGATAAAAAACGCGAAGTTAGCACCTCCAAGGGATCTAGCAAGGCTTATCCAGTGGTAGTGCTAATGAATAAAGGTAGCGCGAGCGCCTCGGAAATATTGGCGGGTGCCTTGCAGCAGTCAGCGGGAGCCAAGCTAATAGGTGATAATTCATTTGGTAAAGGCACGGTGCAGACAAGCTTTGACAAACAGCTTGGAGATGGCAGCTTACTGAAGGTTACCATTGCTAAATGGCTTACACCGGACGGCACATGGATCCACGGCAAGGGAATTAAACCGGATATCGCGGTAGCGCAGCCGGATTACTTCTCAGTGGCTCCGATTAACAAGAGCGTGACGCTGCAATATAACATGAACAACGGTGATGTAAAGAGTGCACAGACGATGCTGGATGGCTTAGGCTACAAGCCTGGTCGCAAAGATGGCTATTTCGATACTGGTACTAAGAATGCAGTGAAGAAATTCCAGAGTGAAGCGAAACTTCAAGTCACAGGGATGATTGATGCCAAGACCGCGGAGGCGCTGGAGGTGGCACTGATCAAAGTGATCCAGGACCCTGCCAACGACAACCAACGGAATAGAGGGATTGCTGAGATTCAGAAGGAAATTAAGGCGGCAGCGTCGAAAAAGTAAGAAGGCTGAATTCAGCCTTCTTTTTTTCTAGATATATTTAATCGTTCAAGGGTATAGCGCACACGGTGTAGCTCAAAGCTGCTGATGGTTGACTAATTAGTAAGGATAACCGCCGAATAAACCTGCAATAATACATTTATTTTATGGTACGAGAATGGCCGAAACAATAATTCCTGCGAATCTGCAGTAATACTTGCTCCATGAGGAGCTTTCGAGCTATAAGTGAGGTTATTCCTGTACATTTGCAGTATTCGCGCTTAATGAAGAGGATATCTGTACAAAATGCTGCACTTTTACAGGCTTTCTATAGTCTAGCCAAAGTGAATGGTATGAATGAATAAGAGGGATGAACATTTTCACTCTGGTATGTGAACAGGGGTTCATGAAAGTTTTTTGGTAGAGTAGGAAGGAGTGTGACGAACAGTTTGAATGTGATTCAGGAATGGTTAGGAAGCTTGGGCACTGCGTTCTTACACTTATTGATCCAGCCATATTACTATATTGCTATTATATTTATTGCGTTGTATTACCGTCGGCAGGTGGCATTAGAACGTAAGCTAATTCATGTGAAGTTACATAGCTGGGGTCAAGAAACGTGGCGAACGGTGTGGAGCGGGCTGGTGATGGGACTAGTAGTTTCTATTGCAGCCATATTGTTAGGGGTATCCTTATCAGGTACAGCTGTGGCCTGCATTTGGGTAGTTAGTATTCTGTTGTCGCTATTGCGAGTGCGGTATTTGTGCTTCGCTTATTCTATAGGTCTGCTAGGTGTGATTCAATTTATACTGTCTTTCTTTCCGGATGCCTTACATGGCGGAACGGTCGGGAATATTACAACAGCCATACGGGAGATGGATATTCCCGCATTGCTAGTGCTAGCTGCGCTACTACACATGGCGGAGGCGCTGCTGGCCCGCTGGCAAGGGGCGAAGCTTGCGACGCCCCTTTTCTTGAAGGGCAAGCGCGGCATGGTTGTCGGCGGCTATCAGCTGCAGGCTTTCTGGCCGCTACCGCTGTTCCTGCTGATCCCTGCGGGGGCAGGAACGGAGCTGCCATGGCAGCCGCTGCTGGGCGGTGGGCTTGGCATTGTCTCTTTGCCCGTCATCATCGGCTTCAGCGAGATGACGCAGGGCATGCTGCCCGGGCGCAAGGCCGCCCGCACTTCAGGACGGCTGCTGATGTACAGCATCGTCCTGCTCGGCTTAAGCCTGCTTGCCGCTTGGTGGAGCCCGCTGACCCTGCTCGCGGCGCTCGCAGCGATGGTGCTGCACGAAGGGTTAAGCTGGTACAGCGCTCTGGAAGAGCGCAGCATCAGCCCCATCTTCGTGCATCCACCGCGCGGCCGCAAGGTGCTGGCCGTGCTGCCGGGCAGTCCCGGGCAGGAGCTGGGCATCCTGCCCGGCGAGATTTTACTGAAGGTCAATGGGGTCCTGTTGACCGATGCCGCGCAGCTACATGAGGCGCTGCGCATGAATCCAGCGTTCTGCAAGCTGGAGGTGCAGAACCGTGAAGGGGAGAGCAAATACCTTCAGAGCCCGATCTACGACGGGGACCATCATCAGCTCGGCATCATTCTGGTACCGGAGACAGATGGCGCGGTTACTGCGGAGGCGAAGCCTTCCAGCATCTTCAGCATCATCGCGATGAAGACAGGTACTCGCAGCCGGCATCTTCCGAACGGCCGACTCAAACGGAACAAAGCTACTGAAGCCAAGAAGGAATCAGCGGAAGGATAACTAAAGGCAAGCCCGGACTCTGGAAATAGAGTCCGGGCTTTTTTGTAGAACTCCTATCCCCGTCCACCCTTCAAATAGAAAATAGCGATTTGCGTACGATCTCGCAGCTCTAATTTACTTAGAATATCCGTTATGTAATTTTTGACCGTACCCTCGCTAAGAAATAGCTGTCCGGCGATTTCTTTGTTGGTATGCCCCTCAGCGATAGAAGCGACAACGGCCAGTTCCATTTTGGTCAGTCCGAAAGATTCCAGTGGCTGTACCTGTAGAGATTCAGGACGGGTCGCGGGCTGTAGAAAGGTGGTTAGTTTACGCGCGATATCAGGGTGGATTAGCATGTTGCCTTCATTAACTGTTTTGACACCTTGTATGATACGGTCAGGCGGTATGTTTTTGAGCAAATATCCACTGGCACCGTTCCGCAGCGCCTCAATGATATACTCATCGTCATCGAAGGTAGTTAGCATCAGTATCGAAACCTGAGGAAAAGCCTGCTTAATTTTCTCTGTCCCTTCAACACCACCGCAGCCTGGCATCCGAATATCCATCAGAATCACATCCGCCATATCTCCCGCTTGGAGCAAATTCAAAGCCTCGTTTCCGTCACTTGCAGCTCCGATCACTTCAATATCGGGGTCCATCCCTATCAGTACTTGCAGACTTTGACGAATAAAAGGATCGTCATCTACAATCATCACCTTAATCATTAGCGTAGCTCCTTCTTCATAATATAGATTTCTTTTTTGCTTCAAGTCCTACGTTGCCTATACAATCTCTCCCTGCTTATAAATGGGCAACCGCGTAACAATGGTGAATTGAGGCTCCTGCCGCCATTCCAAGGTTCCGCCGATCAGATGTGTTCGTTCGAACATTCCTTTCATCCCGACCCCTCCACTTTCCGGCAGTTTGGTTAGTTTATTGCCTTCGGGAAGCGTCCCGTTGTTGCTGACCTCCATCGTAACTCCAGTATCACTAAAGTCGACTTTAATCGAAATTGCAGTTGCATTTCCGTGACGAAGGGCATTGGTTATGGCTTCTCGGGCGTTCTTATACAAGATCACCTGAATACTAGGATATAGCGGGTAAGGTATCCCATGCACTTGGTATGAGGTCTCGATTCCCGTATCGCGGCCGATCTCTTCTAGCAGACGGTCTAACGCATAAGCTCCCTCTAATTGTGGCGTATAGTTGATACGCTTCACTGCAGAGCGCATATCGTCCATGCTGGCTGACAATTGATCTCGAATGAGCTCCATCATCTGCATTCCGCTTTCAGGGGAGGTGGGTAAGGTGAGTAGCGCGGCTTCCATCATCATTTTAATGCGGATGAGGCGGTGGCCGATATCATCATGGAGCTGGCGGGAGATGCGAACCCGTTCTTTGGACTGGGCTGCATCTTCTATTTGGGCGTTAAACTCCAGCAGTCGGTTGCGGGCTTCATCCAGCTCGAAATGCTTTTTTCGCAGCTCATCGTAAAGATTGAGGGTGTTCTCACGGCCCCGACCCGCCCTCTGTAACAATTCGTTGAGATAGGAGATGAGCAGAAAAGTAATGTTGATGAATGTGATTATAAGCTTTGGAGAATCCCAGAGCGCTATGTTCAAGGTAATCAGATGCACAACCGTAAACACGAGAGGTACTGCTTGGGGCTGAAGTCTAGAATAATAAAGTAATGCTGAAATGGCCGGGAAAATCATTATGCTGCCGTACTGGTAACATAACCAGGCAGTGAACAGTATTTCCACAATGCTTATTAAGGCATGAAAGGAACGGGGTAGCTTTGGCACCATGACCACAAGGAATAGAAGCATCAGAATATGCAACGTGAAGATTCCATAGTCGGCATATGGGTAGATGTAAATGCTAATACAAGCAGGAATTATGATGAGTAGGTATCGCAATAGGGTCAGTTCTCTAGTCACACCTAAGACATCCTTTATAGAGTTTCTTCTAATCTTAGCATATTCGCCTACTTCTTCAGGAGATGACTTAAGTCACCTTCAAAAGATGACCTTTCGTACCTCCGTGGTCAATCCCTTTAAGCTAAAATTGTAAATATAGAAGCGCAAAGACAGGAGCGATGAAAAGATGGCAATCGCCGTATTAACCGATGTGGTGAAACGATATGATGGTAAATTAACAGTAGATCATGTGAACATGACGATAGAAGAAGGAGAAATCTTTGGCTTGCTAGGCCCGAACGGAGCGGGTAAAAGTACAACGATCAGTATGATCTGTGGCTTGCTTAAGATTGACGGGGGAGACATTGTTATCGACGGTCTGCCCGTGTCCTCGAAATCACTTGAGGTGAAGAAAAGAATTGGTTTGGTTCCACAGGAATTAGCCTTATACGACACGATGACAGCGGCGGATAACGTTACCTTTTTCGGAAGATTGTATGGTTTGCGTGGCAAGCTCTTGAAGGAACGGGTAGATGAGGCTCTTGCGTTTACAGGCCTTAGCGATCGTGCTAAAGAGAAACCCTCAACCTTTTCCGGAGGGATGAAAAGACGTCTGAATATTGCCTGTGCTATTATGCATCGTCCCAAGCTGATTATTATGGATGAACCTACGGTGGGGATTGATCCGCAATCTCGTAATCATATTCTTGAATCGGTTAAGGAGCTCAATCGACTCGGTTCAACGATTATTTATACCAGTCACTATATGGAGGAGGTTGCGGCCATTTGCGATCGAGTAGCCATTATGGATAAAGGGCATATCATTGCTTGCGGCACGGAAAAAGAACTGCGAGAACGCGTTGCCAAGGAAGAAAAAATCGTCATTAAAGCTGCTAATATCACACCGGAGCTTGTTCAGGAGCTGACGCTTCACCCTAGAATTAGACGCGTAGAAGCAAAGGATGAAGTAGTCGAGCTGTATCTGCCTTCTTCACAAGGGGAGCTACAGGACATCCTTTTTATTTTTGCCAAGCATAAGGGGATTATCGGCTCGCTAAATATTGAAGAACCTGATCTGGAGACGTTGTTTCTAAGCTTGACCGGAAGGACCTTAAGAGATTAAAGGGGGGATTATTCTGATGAATACTTGGACGATTATGATCTATGAGCTGCGAAGACTATTTAGCTCACGTTCTATGATATTAAATATGTTTTTGTTGCCCCTGTTATTGATCTTTCTCTTAGGTGCTTCGCTCTCCGGTGTCGTTGGTGACAAAGGCTCCACTACTATTGATGTTGTGCGAGTGGCTGTTGTTAATCTTTCTGGCGAGGGCTATGAGAGCTCGGCGATGATGGATAGCTTTTTGAAGTCAACAGAGCTTAAGGATATCATTACTCCGGTTATGGTGGATAGTCGAGAGGCGGCAGAAAGCGGTCTGCGAACAGGAAAATATGGTTATGCGGTTGTTGTTCCTCCAGGCTTTGATAGTAAGGTACAGAGCGGTGAAGCCGCACAGCTGGAATTTATACTGGGCCAAAAAAGTACAGATAACAGGGTGGCAGGGACGGTCTTCGATAATTTTCTGAGGAATCTTAATTATAAACAGTCTGTGGCGATGACACTGGGTCCAGAAGCTTTGAACGTTATGGCACCTAGTTCCACCAGTAATGAGCCTTCCGTAAAGCTTGGAGAACTGAGCGAGGGAGGATATTCATATACTTCTTCCCAGTTCTATGCGGTATCCATGATGCTGATGTTTTTGCTGTATAGCGGCTTGACGGTATGTACTTCTCTTTTTAATGAAAAAGAAAATCATACCCTTTTCCGGATAAATTCAATGCCAGTCAAAGGCTCAGAACTGTTTATTGGCAAAATGCTTGGTGTGGGTGTTGTAAGTATAGTACAGTGCGCAGCGATTATTATTCTGACGAATGTGCTGTTCGGTGTGAATTGGGGAAATCGCCCGGGCTTGTTACTCCTATTTTGCCTGCTGATGATTGTGGCTTCGATGACCTTATCTATCGTTATTTCTATGTTCAGCAAGACTGGAGCAAGCGCAAGAAGTGTGGTTACGGTACTCACTGTAAGCATGACCTTCATTAGCGGGGGAATGGCACCACTTCCAGAATCGTGGGTGAACTCTATAGGGGCGTTTACGATTAATCATTGGGCAATGCAGGCTATTCTGAAAATGATGTTACATGCCGATGTATCGCAAATCATGCCGAATTTGGGAGTGTTATCGCTGATCTGCCTAGTGTTGTTCAGTGCAGCGGCTATTTCGTACCGGAAGGTGGGTTATCATGGATAAAATCTTAACGATTGCCTGGAACATGGTGAAACGAACCATTGGTACTAGGAAGGGAGTGCTCATCTATATTCTGCTTCCTTGTATTGTACTTGCAGGTATTGTTTCCGTTACTGGAACGATGGGGGAGAATCCTGCCGTTGTGCTGTACTCTAATATGGATAACGGGGCTGCAGGTAAGCATTTGCTCACTGAACTAAAGAATTCCGGAGAATATAAATTTGTAGAAAAGACTGACGAGACTGCTTTAAGAGAAGGCGTAGTCGATCAGAATGGAGAAGCTGGGATTCTAATTCCAGCAGGCTTCACTTCGGCACTACTTGCTGGAGAAGAACCACAAATTAGTGTGTATGAGCTGAAGACGAATGAAACTTCCGTTATGATTAAATTAAAAGCGAGCACAATTGCTGATGAAATGAGGAGTACGGCCGCGATCATAGGGGCAGTTAATAACGGATCTAAGGACGTTGACGCACAGTTTACTACGGTTATGCAAAGAGCGGAACAGCACAGTATTGGCAGCATTCGAACTGATTATAATCTATATCCTCGGGAGGGATTGGGAGTCGTTACGGGCTTAACGCTAATGTTTCTCATGAGCCTGGTCACGAGCTCTGTGTCTCTGATTATGGATGATCGGAAAGGCCGGACGATGATGCGAATGTTCAGTGCTCCGGTTCGTTCTTACGAGATTGCTATTGGTAATTTTCTGGGTAGCTTCATGGTCGGACTGATTCAGATCGTCGTAGTGCTCGCCTTAGGTCGCTGGGTGCTGCACTATGATTATGAAGTTCCAATCTATCTATATTTCCTTGTTCTTGCGGCATTTATGCTGGTGTCTATGGGGATCGCGAGTACAGTGGCAGGATTAATTCGTAATCCTAATAATGCTGGTATGCTGAATTCCCTTATTATCACACCGACTTGTATGCTTGGCGGCTGCTTTTGGCCTTTATCCATTATGCCGGACTATATGCAGAAGGCGGCTAACTTTGTTCCGCAAAAATGGGCCATCCAAGCGGTCGACATTGCTGCAACCGGTGGGGGCTGGAATGAGTTGTGGTTACCCTTTGCCATCTTAGGTCTTATGGCTGCTGTGCTACTGGCGATTGGTTCTGCCATTCTCCGCCCAAGTGAAGCGGGAATTAATGCTTAGAAAGCATAAGACTAGATATTCATAGCTTGGGCTGTTACCTTCAGGTACAATAATAGGTATCAAATGTATTTGATTCTTATTATGTGCAATAGAGGACATTTCTAGGAGGATGAACAGATGAGCAGCAATAAATTGGCTTGGACATGGCGGGTGAAGGAAGAATGTCTGGAAGAGTATGTAGCGATGCATTTAAATCCTTGGCCAGAAGTTTTGGAGGAGCACAGTAAAGCTGGTATTTCTAACTACTCTATCTTTCAGAATGGTAATCAATTTTTTTATTGCTTTGAATGTGAGGATACGGAAGCGGCTTTCGATTACATTGCTAAAAGTGACGCCTGCAACCGATGGAATGCCATTACTTCAAAGATGGTTGAAGGGTCATTTGATTTCAATGATGAGGTGCCAATGTTGCCTTTACGTGAAGTGTTCTATCTAAAATAGTGAAGCTGATTCTTTATTAACTAAAATTTGCATAAGGTAAAATATCGGCGTATTTTGTTTACAGTCTTTTATATTACGGTTATAATATATTTAATATTGTTTAATTGAATAATTTTTTGTTTTTTGGAGGAGCCTGTCAACAAGGGCTCCTCTTTGTCTTTTTTTGGCTTGGAGATGTCCCTAGTTGGCAGTTCTTATATACAACAAGGGAGTGGATGAAACATGGAGTTTGTTCTATATCTTATGCTGATTATACTATTCACCAAGCTAGCTGGTGATTTATCTGTACGACTGGGACAACCGTCGGTACTGGGTAAGCTAATTGTCGGTATCATACTGGGTCCTGCGGTACTGGGTTGGATTCAAAATGGAGAGTTTATTCATTATTTTTCGGAGATCGGTGTTCTATTGTTAATGTTTATAGCAGGGCTTGAGACTGATCTGGATCAACTGCGCAAGAACTGGAAGTCAGCTTTCGCAGTAGCCGTCGGAGGTATTATTTTACCTTTTCTAGGTGGATTCGCCATCGGAGAAATGTTTGGTTTTGCTTATCATAATGCTATGTTTATGGGTGTCATTCTTAGTGCAACTTCGGTCAGCATATCGGTTCAGGTACTGAAGGATATGAATAAGTTGAATACACGTGAAGGTTCTACCATTCTGGGAGCCGCTGTAGTCGATGATATTCTGGTTGTTATTTTGCTCGCTGTATTAATGAGCTTTTTCGGCACAGGAGAATCAGTGTCCATTGGTCTTTTAATTACGAAAAAAGTGTTGTTCTTCGCTGTAGCGCTTGTTGTGGGTTGGTTCGTTGTGCCGCGGGTTATGAAATGGATGGCTCCGTTAAAGGTGACAGAGGCTGTTATCGCAGCGGCGCTAATGATTTGCTTTGCGTTCGCGTATTTTGCTGAAATTATGGGGATGGCAGGCATCATCGGTGCTTTTGCAGCTGGGATTGCTATTTCACAAACCTCCTTTAAGCACACTGTGGAATCTAAGCTTGAGCCTATCGCCTATTCGATTTTTGTTCCGGTCTTCTTTGTCAGTATCGGACTTAATGTTTCCTTTGAAGGGGTTGGCAGTCAACTAGGATTCGTCCTCTTGTTGACGGTGATTGCCATTCTGACCAAGTTGTTTGGTGGCGGTCTGGGGGCGCGTCTTACAGGATTTAATAACCATTCATCGCTTATTATTGGTTCAGGGATGATTTCGCGGGGTGAGGTTGCATTGATCATCGCGGCAACAGGTTTGCAAAGCGGATTGTTGCAGCAGCAGTATTTTACTTCCGTAATTATTGTTGTCATTGTAACTACACTTGTAACACCACCACTCTTAAAATATATGTTCCGCGATCCAGTGCGCGCTAAACAAAAATAATAATCATAGCAAAAGGGTGTCTCGAAAGCCATTTTACATGGCTTTTGGGGTGCTCTTTTTTTGTTTGCTCTAATTCCCTATCCTTCGGAAGGAGAAAGCCCCCCGTCTTAAGACTGAGTATAAAACCAGCCGTAGGGCTGTTTTGACTTCGACCAAAAATGTCTAAACTAAATCTCGGGATGGAAAATAATACATAATGGGGCAGTCATAAGAGGAGTACCAGAAATATACGGGGTGGAAGGGGAAACGATAATGAAATGGTTAACCAAATGGTCGTTCGGTAACAAGGCGGCGGTAGGGCTTTTAGTAGTAATGGCGCTTGTAGTGGGAGGGCTGAGCTACACTTCGCTACCAATGGAATTTATGCCAGAGGCAGATAATCCACAAGTGACTGTAACGGTGCTCGGTCCGGGTCAGGATGCCCATGCGATGGAGACGAAGGTTACGAAGCCGATTGAGGCTGGGGCCGCTTTTGTAAAGGGAAAGAAAGAAATACTGTCCACTTCCGGAGACGGATACGCACAGGTGAATATTTTTTATGACTCAAAAACAAATATGAAGGATGCTGCTGGGGAGGTGCAAAAGGTTGTAGATTCGTTGCAGTTCCCTGAAGGGGTGATGGCTCCTTTTGTACTTCAACTGAATACTTCCATGATTCCCGTGTCACAGGTCACCCTTTCGTTTGACGAAGGTCTGACTAAAGAAAACCTTAAGCTTGCGGAAGAAACGATCATTCCAGAGATGCAACAAGCAGAAGGTGTAGCCAACGTCGCCTTATATGGGAAAGTAACTCCGCAAGTGCGGGTGAAGCTAGATCCAAAATTAATGGCTGAGAAAGGAATTACGACACCTCAGGTACTAGGGTTACTTCAGGGACGTAATGTATCGGCATCCCTTGGGGAGCAGACGATTGGTGGTCAGACAGGTAACGTTAATGTGGTTTCTACAATTGATAGTATCGATACTCTAAAAAAGCTACCCGTATCCTCGGGTGTTAAGCTACAGGATATTGCTGTCATCGAATTGAAGGAAGATCAAGAGAGCGTTAGCCGCTCGAATGGGAAAGATGTTCTTTTCGCCATAGTAACCAAAGAAGCTAATGCGAATGCAGTAAGTGTCGGAGATCATATACAGGATACCGTAGCACATATTAACAAAACCATTCCAAATGCAGAGGCAGTGGTCGTATTCAGCACATCAGATATGGTGGTTACCTCCGTGAACAGTATGATGCGTGAAGTATTGCTGGGCGCATTGTTCGCGACGATCGTAATTTTACTGTTCCTACGCAACCTGCGGGCAACACTGATTACGGCGGTTTCTATTCCGCTTTCACTAGCGGTTACCTTATATCTGCTTGATATATCCGGCATAAGTCTGAATATTATCACGCTCGGAGGTGTGGCCGTTGCGGTCGGTCGCTTGGTTGATGATAGTATCGTAGTGATTGAGAACATTTACCGTAGGCTGCAAAAAGAATCCTTCTCCCGTGAAATGATTATAAGCGCAACTGGGGAAGTGGCTAGAGCGATTACTTCATCTACGATTGCAACGGTAGCGGTATTTCTGCCGATGGGTCTTCTGCGTGGTAGTTTACAGGCGTTCCTACTTCCGTTTGCCTTAACGGTCACGTATTCACTGTTAACTTCACTCGTTGTAGCTTTGACGGTGGTTCCGCTGTTAAGCTCATGGCTGCTGAGAAGAACTTCAATGAAAGAACACGAGCCGTCTAAATGGTTCACCCGATTCCTCGATTGGAATTTGCGCCGGAAATGGATAACTTTATCGCTAGGTCTTCTCCTTCTGATTGGCTCCATCGCTGCTTACATGACTATGCCAAAAGGCGCGCTTGATGCTTCAGATGCCAGCTATGTCTCTGTTCAGTTGAATTATCCGAAGGATGTTCCTGTCAAAGAGATTTTAGAAAAAGGAAAGCAGTTAGAGCAAGATTTGATGAAACAGCCTGAAGCGGAAACGGTGATCATGCAATCAGGGAACAGTGCAGATGCGGCCCAGTGGGGATCCGTCAGCTCGGAGACCTTAGTGGACTATACCGTTGTGATGAAAAAAGGTGCGGATGCGCAAGGCTTCATCGATCATGTCCGTGATGTGAAGGATTCCTACGCTGGGGCAACACTTGTTGCTAATCAAATGAGTATGATGGGTTCAAGCTCCACTAGCGAATATATTGATATCGTGGGTGATAATCTTACAGATATTACTGCTGTTGCAGCAGAAGTTACGAATAAGTTGAAGACTGTGGAGGGTATTCAGAAGGTCAGTAGCAATATGGAGGATACTAAACCTGTCTTTACATTTAAGGTAGATCCAGCACAGACGAATGCACAAGAAATTACCATGCAATTGTCGGCTATGCTGAATCCGATCCCTATGGGGCAAATCGAACTGGACGGTACACCTGCAGGAGTAGTGTTAGATCCTATAGCTGAGCCAAAGTCGGAGCAAGATTTAAAAGCAATGACGCTCATGACTGCTGAAGGTCCAAAGCCGTTGTCTCAACTAGCAACCTATGAGGTTCGGAATGAACCAGCACTGTTGTTCCATAAAGATGGGAAGCCATATGCGAGAATTACAGCGGAAGTGGATCCGAAGAAGGTGTCTGAAATCGGAGCGGATATTAAAAAGCAAACCGATAGTCTTACCCTTCCAAAGGGTGTGACTCTATTTGCAGGCGGAGCCTCGGTTGATCAGTCAGAGGATTTCGCTGACCTTGGTATGACAGCGCTGATCTCCATCGGGTTGGTGTATCTGATCATGGTCCTCACCTTCAAAACCCTTCGTGCTCCGCTGGCAATCATGTTCTCCTTGCCATTGGCTGCGATTGGGGCAATTGTTGGACTGATCGTATCCGGCGTAACACCTGACTTCACTGCCCTGTTCGGGGCTCTGATGCTAATTGGTATCGTCGTCACGAATGCGATTGTGCTTATCGACCGTATTAAGCAGAATGAAACGCATATGGGTATTCGCGAAGCCATTCTGGAAGCGGCAGGAATACGGATGCGCCCGATTCTGATGACGGCAATTGCTACCATTTGCGCCATGACTCCACTGCTGTTCGGCCATGCCGAGATGGGCAGTATCGTCTCGCAAAGCTTGGCGATTGTGGTCATCGGTGGCTTGACCGCGGCAACGCTGCTTACACTGGTTGTGGTTCCAGCGATTTACGAGCTGTTCTACTTCCGTAAATCGGCTAAGGAGCGCAAAGGCGTGGCGAAAGTAGAAACTCCGACGCATGGTGCGTAATATCAAAAAGTTATAGTGATAAACAACTAAAAAAGGCCCTTCTCAGACATTTTTAATGATGCTGGGAAGGGCCTTATTATTTTGAAAATGAGAATTTACTTGCGTATTTGGACAATGCGAGAGATCTAAGTTTTGATTTTATAAATAATGATTTTTATAACGATATACAATGCATTTAGCATAATTAATATGAAAGGGATGATAGAGAATATTCTATGGGACGAAGACAAGGCGGATAACATAAATAATGCGAGGAGCAAATAGGGAAGGGACAATAAATATTTTCTGTGGAATACATTATGGACAAATTCAAATTTCACAAGGAATACATTCCTTTCTAATGGGAAAACGCTACCCTCGAAATTAGGATATCATAACTCCAGATTTTTGCGAAGGTGCAGGCCGAGTAGATCATAGTGTTGATTTTTATTTACATGCAAAAACGCAGGCGACGATACTTGGTGTCGTGGCCTGCGTTTTTAATACTACTCATTAGCTGTTAACCGCAAGAACAATTCAATACCGGCTTACGCGCAGCCTGTGTCTCATCCAATCGGCTAATTTCTGTGGTATGAGGTGCGTTGATTACGATTTCCGGTGTCTCCTGCGCTTCTTTTACGATCTGGATCATCGTATTAATGAAGCCGTCGAGCGTTTCTTTACTTTCCGTTTCCGTCGGCTCGATCATCATACATTCCTCAACAGTCAGAGGGAAGTACACGGTTGGCGGATGGTAGCCGAAGTCGAGTAATCGTTTAGCAACGTCTAAGGTACGTACACCATACTGCTTGAGGTTTTTGCCAGACATTACGAATTCATGCTTACATACGCCCGGATATGGGATTTCAAAATATGGCGCCAGACGGTGCATCATATAGTTCGCATTCAGCACGGCATTTTCGGATACCTCACGCAGTCCGTCTGGGCCATAGGTGCGGATATAGGCGTAGGCACGGACCAGAATACCAAAATTGCCGTAAAAAGCTTTCACGCGTCCAATGGATTCAGGTCCGCCGAAGTCGAGTGAGAAGCTATTATCTTCGTTTTTTACCACAGTTGGTTGTGGTAGGAACGGAATCAGGATGGATTTTACGCCGACAGGTCCGGCTCCTGGGCCACCACCGCCGTGCGGGGTGCTCATTGTCTTATGCAGGTTCAGATGCACAACATCAAAGCCCATGTCGCCAGGGCGGGTAATGCCCATAATGGCATTGGAGTTCGCTCCATCGTAATAGAGTAAGCCGCCTGCTTCGTGCACGATTTCGGCGATCTCAACGATTTGGGTTTCGAACAAGCCGAGCGTGCTTGGATTGGTCAGCATTAATGCGGCAGTATCGCTACCGACTGCTGCCCGCAGTGCTTCAAGATCAACCATCCCTTTATCTGTGGATGGGATCGTGATCGTTTCAAGTCCAGCTGCTGAAGCACTAGCAGGATTGGTGCCGTGTGAGGAATCCGGTACGATAACCTTCGTGCGGGTCTCGCCGCAGCTTTCATGGTAGGCGCGGATCATCATGAGACCGGTCCATTCACCATGAGCACCTGCGGCAGGCTGTAAAGATACAGCATCCATGCCGGTTAGTGCGGATAAGTCATTTTGCAGGGTATACATTAATTCCAGTGCACCTTGAATGCTTTCTTCTGGCTGGTAAGGGTGGATCTTAGCTAGGCCTACGATGCGGGCAACATCTTCGTTAATCTTCGGATTGTATTTCATCGTACATGAACCGAGTGGATAGAAGCCGTTATCTACACCAAAGTTACGGCGTGACAAGGAAGTGTAGTGGCGAATGACATCCACTTCCGATACTTCTGGAAGCATGACGGGTTCGCTACGGAGTAAACCTGATGGAATCAGAGCTTCCAAGGTTTCTTCCTGCGGCACATCGCATATTGGTAAGGAATAGGCCGAACGGCCGGGACGGCTTAATTCAAAAATTAGACTTTGCTCCGGTTTCATAAACAGCCCTCCAGTGCGCTAGTGAATTGGTCGATTTCGTTTTTGCTTCTTTTTTCCGTAACGGCTACCAGCATATGTCCAGCAAGTTCAGGATAATCACGGCCCAGATCATAACCGCCTAGATAACCTTCCTTCAGCAGCTTCGAATTAATTGCACTTACGCTGCTTCCTTCCGGAAGCTTCACGACAAACTCGTTAAAGAATGGGGAGGAAAAGGTAAGTCCAGCCCCTGTGAGTTCGCTTAGTTTATTAGCGGCGTAATGGCTTTTACGAATGTTCAGCTCGCCTACTTCACGCATCCCTTCTTTACCCATTACGGACAGGTAGACGGATGCGCAGAGTGCGAGCAGCGCCTGATTGGAGCAAATATTCGATGTCGCTTTTTCACGACGGATGTGCTGTTCACGAGCTTGGAGTGTCAGAACGAAGCCGCGATTACCGTTACGGTCAACAGTTTGACCAACGATACGACCTGGCATGCGGCGCATTAAATGCTCTGCTACAGCGAAGAATCCACAGGTTGGACCGCCGAGGGAAGCGGTAATACCGAGTGGCTGAGCGTCACCGACTACGATGTCGGCTCCGAGCTTACCTGGTGTTTCTAGTACGCCAAGAGCGATCGGATTTGCACTGACGACGAACAACCCTTTAACAGCATGGATCAGCGGCTCAACCGAGCTAAGATCTTCGATGCTGCCAAAGAAGTTAGGCGATTGCATCAGTACTGCAGCCGTATCACCATCAATGGCCTCAGCAAGCTTAGCCTGATCGGTAACACCGTCTCTATAGTCAATCTCCACTACCTCAAGACCCCAAGCATTAGCTGATGTGCGTAACACTTGGCGCGCTTCAGGATGAACGGTGCGGGAAACAATTAATTTTTTGCGTTTGGTAGCACCAGCTGCGAGGACGGCTGCTTCGGATAATGCGGTTGCGCCATCATACATACTGGCATTGGCAACTTTCATACCGGTTAGTTCGCAAATGTAGGATTGGAATTCGAAGATCGCTTGCAGTTCGCCTTGGCTGATCTCCGGTTGATAAGGGGTGTAAGCAGTGTAGAATTCTGAACGGGAAATGACATGGTTGATCACCACAGGGATGTGATGGTCGTATAATCCGGCGCCGAGGAAGCTGGCGTGTGAATCGAAGTCAGCATTTCGGTCAGCGAGACCTTTCATGTGACGTAGCAGGGCGTACTCATCGAGTGGTTCAGACATCGGCATAGTGCCTTGATAACGGACGGCTTCAGGAATATCGGAGAACAGCTCATCTATGGACTGAATCCCGACGGCTTCCATCATCTCTACGCGGTCCTGTGCTGTCATGGGCAGATAACGGTGCTTCATTAAGGTTTCACTCCTTGGCTTTTTTTAAAATATAAGAAAGTACAATTTTCACGTTATACTTTATCCTTCTATTTCTCGCTTAAAAGTTCACCGTCCTAGTATGGACGCTAAAGGCGTTTATACTTGTAAAAAGGGGCCTTAATCACGACAGCCTTAAGCTGCTTGCCACGTATCTCTACGAAAACCTCTGTGCCTATTTCACTGTAAGCTGTATCAAGTAAAGCTAATCCCAGGTTTCGTTTCAGCGTTGGAGATTGGGTTCCGGTTGTGACCTCTCCGATTTTGATGCCGTCCGCATAGACTGGGTAATGGGAGCGTGGAATGCCTCGATCAATCATTTCTAGACCGACAAGACGGCGGGGAAGACCGGCTTCTTTTTGCTGTATCAACGCATCGCGTCCGATGAAGTCCGCTTTGTCCAGCTTCACGAAGAACTGTACTCCAGCTTCAAGAGGCGTGATGTCAGCCGACAGCTCCTGACCGTACAATGGCAATTTTGCCTCGAAACGAAGCGTATCCCGTGCGCCCAGTCCAGCAGGTGTTAATCCGTGAGGAGAGCCAGCTGCGAGAAGGCCGTTCCATAACGTTGCTGCCCCATCCAGCGGAGCGTAAATTTCGAAGCCATCTTCACCGGTATAACCCGTACGGGAGATCAGTACTTCTACACCGCAGACGGTTGCGCGTTCGATGAAGTGGAAAGGCTTGAGCGTTGAGATCGGTGCATCAGTAACTTCTGCGAGTATGGTCTCTGCCAGCGGACCTTGCAAGGCGAGCAAAAGCGTCTCGTCAGAGACATTAGTGAGTGTGACTTCACCGAATTCAGAGGTCAGATGTTCTTGCAGCCACTGGAAGTCCTTATCGATGTTGGAGGCATTTACGACAAGCATATAACGACCTTCACTTAGTCGATACACGAGTAAATCGTCGACCACCCCGCCGTTTGGATAACAGAGCAGCGTATATTGTGCCGCACCATCGGTAAGGCGGCTGACATCGTTGGTCGTCATTTTTTGTAAAAAGGCTTCAGCGCCACTTCCGATCACCATGAATTCACCCATATGCGATACATCGAACAGTCCAGCCTGCTGGCGAACAGCCTCATGCTCCTTCACGATGCCTGTAAACTGTACTGGCAGCTCCCAGCCGCCAAAATCAATGCACCTGGACTCCGCATAAGCGGAATAGAGATCATAAAAAGGTGTTCTTTTCAAAGCATCCATGTCGTCACTCCCCTAGTCTGATTACATACGAAAAAAAGGACAGGCAGAAGCAATCATGCATAAATGCACTAATCGCTTTCTGCTCTGTCCTTTGTACCTGAGAGTTACCCTGCGTAACTAACATGCAAGTTTCCCCGTTGGTGACCTGACGCACTCAGCCTCGCGTCTGATGCTCTCCAGAGGTACGTCCGACAAAGGTCCTTTTGCCTGAGAGATTCACCCCTGTTAGGGCTTACTCCTTCGGCGCCGTCTTCAAGTGAGACAGTCTCTCCCTATGCCATCATCCGCAACTGTATTTGTTTCTTATGTCTCCATTAAACGGGTATAGGAGGGCGCTGTCAACAAGAAAAAGTCAAAAAAACGACAAATTTATTTTACTTTTAGTAATATTGACATTATGCTCCGCGATCACTTAGGCTATAACTAAATTTAGAATTCCAATTTGGAAATGAGGCGGCTTGAAATGAGTGAAGTTTTAGATAACCTTCTTTACAGCGAAGAGCATGAGTGGGCACAGCAAGTGGAAGGACGCGTAGTACGTGTTGGGATTACGGATCATGCTCAGCATTTGTTAGGCGATATCGTATTTGTGGAATTTCCTGAAGTGGGTTCGGCCATTTCAGCTGGCGACAGCGTAGGCAGTATCGAATCCGTTAAGACCGTATCGGAACTCTATTCACCCGTCTCTGGGAAGGTTACCAAGATTAATGATGGTTTAGAAGCTAGTCCAGAGCTAATTAATGATAAGCCGTATGGTGAAGGTTGGATTTTTGAAATTGAAGTGGACGGAGAGTATGCTGATGCTGTAAAAGGACTGCTAGATGCAGCTGGATATCGTGCATTGGTAGGGGAGTAATTCTAATTTTTTTCTGAATATTAATTTCACCGAATGTGATATTTATAGCAGCAAGTTTCCGTTTTTGGGGACTTGCTGTTTGGTGTTTTTATATAGATAGTGGTGGTGATTTTTGAGTTAAATCCTGGGACTCTTTAGAATTATGGGATTTTATTTAAAAGCGAATCTACTGATTGTGGAATTAGGGAAAACCTCCCTTATTTTAGACGAGTATAGCGTGACACTAAGGGGTTTAGGGAATTCCTCCCTAAAGTTTCAGTGAAAAGCGCTATTTCTGACTAAATAGGGTATTAATCAGGGAGGAATTCCCTAATTCTGCGCCTGGACAAGGGAATAGGCAGATAATCAGGGAGTATTTCCGTAATAAATAGTGGCAAGCCCATTTTGGTATGTTGATAAGCAGATTCGCTCCCGCACAGGCCTAGTTACTGTAACTAGCTCTGAGTAAAACATTTTTTATGCACCCTCTTGAAGTTGACGAAGCACAATGATCTCTACACGGCGGTTCTTTTGCTGACCTGCTGCAGATGTATTATCCGCGGTGGGCTGGGTATCAGCATAACCAGCGTATTGAAAATTATCAGGATTCAATCCCTCCCGATCTAAGAAAAAGCGAAGCACTGACAGCGCACGAGCACCAGACAGCTCCCAGTTATCGTTAAATTGAGAAGCCGAAGATACTGGCGTATTGTCGGTATGTCCTTCAATGCTGATCTTTGCGCCGATATCGCTGAATAAGCCAGATAACTGCTGAAGAGCAGGCAGGGCTGGAGACTTCAGGTCTGCCTTACCTATATCGAAGAGAAAACGGTCACTGAGTGTGATTTCTATCCCCTGCGGTTTGTCGGCAACAAAAATTTGTTCTCCGAGATTATTTTCCTCTACATAGTTCGTAATCACACCCATTAATTCAGCAAGTTTAGCCTCTTGTTCTCGAAAAGCAAGTTCACGTGCCGAAGGTGTTTCGTTCTCCGTTTGTTCAGCAGATCCATCATTCGGTCTCGCAGTTGCAGCTGCATTCCCATTCCCGTCTGTACTTTCCGGTTTGTTCTCAGTTGATTTCCCAGCATCTAAAATGCCGTTCCCACCCTCAAGGACAGTGCTGCCAGATTTGAAGGTCTCGGATAACGAGCCTGTCACGATGTTATATTTGTCAGTATCCAGGCTGCTCATCGCATACAATATAACGAAAAAAATAAGTAAAAGTGTAATTAGATCAGCATAAGTAATCATCCAACGGTCGCGGCTTTCCCGAGTCTCTACACGCCGCTTGCGCCGGTCTCTTTGTCTCATAGAAGACCTCTAGTTTCCGCACGGTCATTCGTGTCCGTGTCTGAGATGAATGAGTTCAGTTTTTTACGCACCAGCAAGGGGTGATCCCCGTTCTGCAAAGAAAGAATGCCGACGAGCAGCATTTCCATACTATGTAGCTGGCTTTGACTGCGGGATTTGATTTTGGAAGCGATGGGTAAAAATATTAAATTAGCGATGGCAACACCGTACAATGTTGCGGTAAATGCCACTGCGATAGATGTGCCCAGATTTGACGGATCTGTAAGGTTGCCAAGTACACGGATGAGCCCCATCACCGTCCCGATAATTCCCATCGTTGGTGCATATCCACCTGCAGCTTCAAAAATCTTAGCATAGTTCTCATGCTTCAATTCTTTAGCATCCATTTCTAATTCAAGGATCTGTCTTACCTGCTCAGGATCAGTGCCGTCGACAATAAGAAGTAGACCTTCACGTGTAAAAGGGTCCGGATGTTCTTCAGCTTGTTTTTCTAACATTAGAACGCCGCCGCGACGGGCCACGGTTGCCATTGCAATAAGTTCTTCTGCTTTTTCTACATCACGATCAGGGTTGCTACCGAAAGCCATGCGTAATGCTGTTGGAATGGAGCGCAGCTTAGATGCCGGGAAACTGATCATAACGGCGGCAAACGTACCCCCGAACACAATCAAAGCTGCATTAAGCTGCAGCAGTCCTGAGAGGCTTCCGCCTTCCCAGAGATAGCCGCCGATTAACGCAGCCAGTCCAGCCAATAGGCCGATTATTGAGGTAATATCCATGCTTCAAGCTCCTAACATTTCTATGTATTATGGTTTGCAACGATCTAGGCAACACTGTATAATGAACGGGAACACATATTCTTATCTTCCATATTTTTTAATTATAAGAAAGTATAAGTTTCACGTTATACTTTAATCCTTATAATTCTCGCACAAACGCTTAACGTCTTTTAGAGACGCCAAAGGCGTTTTAGCTTGCCATCGTATGGAGAGAGAACATTCAGACAACAATTATAATATATTAATCTAGTTTAGACGATAGAGGGGAGACGGGCAAATGAGTGATATTGTCGTCAGTACAAAGACTTTTGAATTGGAGTCCGAGTATACACCCCAGGGCGATCAGCCTCATGCCATAGAGGAATTACTACAAGGCATCCGGCAGGGCAAGAAGCACCAGACGCTGCTGGGCGCGACGGGTACGGGTAAGACGTTTACCGTTGCACAAGTTATTTCCAAATTAAACCGCCCGACGTTAGTTATTGCGCACAACAAGACTTTGGCTGCCCAACTGGCGAGTGAGTTTAAGGAGTTTTTTCCGCATAATTCGGTAGACTATTTCGTCAGCTACTACGACTATTACCAACCAGAGGCGTATATTCCCTCCTCCGATACTTATATCGAGAAAGACTCCAGTATTAATGAAGAGATTGATAAATTGCGCCACTCCGCAACGAGCTCCTTGTTCGAACGGCGTGACGTTATTATTGTGGCGAGTGTGTCTTGTATTTACGGCCTCGGTTCGCCGATGGAATACGGAAGCTTGCTTTTGTCATTGCGGGTAGGGATGGAGAAGCCTCGAAATGAGATTTTGAGCAGGCTAGTGGATATCCAGTACCAGCGTAATGATATCAATTTTGTACGCGGAACCTTCCGTGTACGTGGTGATGTGGTTGAGATTTTCCCGGCATCTCAAGGAGAGCATGCCATTCGGGTCGAATTGTTCGGTGACGAAATTGAGCGAATCACTGAGATTGATGTACTGACGGGTGAACTGATCGGGGAACGCGATCATGTCGCTATTTTTCCGGCGTCTCACTTTGTTACCAAGGAAGAAACGATGCGGGTGGCACTGGTCAACATTGAAAAAGAGCTGGAAGACCGCTTAACGGTTCTTCGTGACGCAGGAAAGCTTCTTGAAGCTCAGCGTTTGGAACAACGGACACGTTATGATATTGAGATGATGAAAGAAGTGGGCTTCTGTTCTGGGATTGAGAACTATTCCGGACCGCTCACCTTCCGTGAACCAGGGGCAACACCGTATACATTAATGGATTATTTTCCGGATGATATGCTGATCGTTATTGACGAGTCCCATGTAACGCTTCCGCAGATTCGGGCGATGTATAACGGTGACCGGGCGCGTAAGACGGTACTGGTAGAGCATGGTTTTCGTTTGCCGTCTGCGCTGGATAACCGTCCACTCCAGTTCGAGGAATTCGAAGAAAAGGTGAAGCAGATCGTATATGTTTCAGCGACACCTGGACCCTATGAAATGGAGCACTGCGACACCATGGTGCAGCAGATTATCCGGCCTACAGGTCTTTTGGATCCGATCATTGAGGTGCGTCCTACAGAGGGACAAATCGATGACTTGATTAGTGAAATTCGTGATCGGGTGGAACGAGACGAACGCGTACTCGTCACAACGTTGACGAAGAAGATGTCAGAGGATCTGACGGATTACTTTAAGGAAATTGGGATTAAGGTTCGTTATATGCACTCTGATATCAAAACGCTGGAGCGGATGGCGATCTTACGTGATCTTCGACTTGGTACATTCCATGTTTTGGTAGGGATTAACCTGCTAAGAGAAGGTCTCGACCTCCCGGAAGTATCGCTGGTCGCTATTCTCGATGCGGATAAAGAGGGCTTCCTTCGTTCCGAACGCTCCCTAATTCAGACGATTGGTCGTGCGGCCCGTAACTCCGAGGGTCGTGTAATCATGTACGGTGATCGAATCACTGATTCGATGGAGAAGGCGATGAGCGAAACGTCGCGTCGTCGCGCCATCCAGATCGCCCATAATGAGAAACACGGCATTACCCCAACCACCATTAATAAAAAGGTGCGTGACATCATTGAGGCAACGAAGGTTGCCGAGTCTAAAGCGGATTACCTCACGGGTGTTGGTGGCAAGATGAATAAGAAAGAGAAACAAAGCCTAATCCAGCGTCTGGAAGCGGAGATGAAGGACGCTGCGAAGAACCTGCAATTCGAACGCGCGGCAGAGCTGCGTGACGCATTGTTGGAGCTTCGGGCCGAGTAATAAACCTTAAATGCATCACCGATATTTAAAATAAGTAATTGAACGGTGCTGTCCTGGCCGTTCTTTTTGAATAAATAGATGGACGCGCATCCCGCAGGGACAGTGCTATGCAATGATTTTGGCACTTACGCGTATCCCATAGGGACAGCGTTCCGCAACGCTATAGCAGTTGCGGTAATCTCGCACTTTCCGCTCTTAGCTAGTGTGCGCCTAACGTCCAAGCGGCCCCGTAGGGATAAGCGCTCCGAACGCCGTAGTCACTAAGTTCCGTCCCCCCCCCCAACCTCCTTCGCCAAAAAATGCGGGTGTCCAGAGGGTGCAACCCTTGGGGCCCTCCCTTGGAAGGGAGGGTTTGGGAGGGATCGAAAACGCTTTTAATAAAGCTCTGAAATCGTTAAAGCTTTGATATTTGATTCATTAAGGAGAGGTTCCGTTGGCGAACGATAATATTGTAATTAAAGGCGCGAGAGCGCACAATCTCAAAAACATCGATGTGACGATTCCACGTGACCGTTTCGTCGTGCTGACGGGGCTGAGCGGCTCGGGTAAGTCTTCGCTTGCATTTGATACGATTTATGCTGAAGGACAGCGGCGTTATGTTGAATCTTTGTCAGCTTATGCTCGTCAGTTCTTGGGACAAATGGAGAAGCCGGATGTGGATTCGATAGACGGATTATCCCCGGCAATCTCTATTGATCAGAAGACAACAAGTCGCAACCCGCGTTCCACAGTTGGTACGGTTACTGAGATCTATGACTATCTCCGGTTGCTTTTTGCTCGGATCGGTCACCCTCATTGTCCAGAGCATGGAATTGAGATTACTTCCCAGACCGTTGAACAAATGGTAGACCGGATTATGCAGTATCCAGAGAAGACTCGTTTGCAAATCCTAGCGCCTATTATTTCAGGACGTAAAGGTGAACACAAAGGACTCTTCACAGATATTTCTAAGCAAGGGTTCGTACGTGTGCGTGTGGACGGTGAGCTAAGAGATCTGTCTGAGGATATTGAACTTGAGAAGAATAAAAAGCACACCATAGAAGTTGTTGTAGACCGGATCGTCGTTAAAGACGATGTGGAGACCCGGCTGACGGATTCACTGGAGACGGCACTTAAACTTTCGGGCGGTAAAATTCTTGTGGATATCATCGGTCAGGAAGAGCTTCTGTTCAGCTCTAATTTTGCTTGTCCGATTTGTGGTTTTAGTATTGAAGAGCTGGCACCACGTATGTTCTCCTTCAACAGTCCGTTTGGAGCCTGCACAGAGTGCGATGGACTTGGAATGAAGATGGTGGTCGATCCAGATCTGCTTATTCCTGATGCTGAGAAATCCATTGAAGAAGGTGCTTTTTTAGCTTGGACTGGAAGTACTTCTAATTACTATCCGCAATTTCTGAAGTCCGTGTGTGAGCATTTTAATATTCCACAGAACGTTCCAGTGAGCAGCTTAACACCTGATCATATGAATAAACTACTGCATGGTACAGGTAGTGAGAAGGTTCGCTTCAAATATGAGAATGATTTTGGACAAAAGAAAGATGCGATGGTTGCTTTTGAAGGGATTATTCCGAATCTGGAGCGTCGTTACCGGGAGACCGCATCTGACGGTATTCGTGAATTTATCGAAGGATTTATGAGTGCTAAGCCTTGTCATGTATGTAAAGGCAAACGTCTGAAGAAAGAAATTTTGGCGGTTACGATCAACGAACAAAATATTTCGGATATTACCGATCTCTCGATTGGTGATTGTCAGCATTGGTTTGAAGAAATAAAACTAAGTGAGAAAGAGACAGCTATCGCGAATCTCATTCTTAAGGAAATCTGCAATCGTCTGGGGTTCCTGGTGAATGTAGGATTGGACTATTTGACACTTAGCCGCGCAGCAGGCTCGCTATCTGGTGGTGAAGCACAGCGTATCCGGTTGGCCACTCAGATCGGTTCCAGTTTGATGGGTGTACTGTACATTCTGGATGAGCCAAGTATTGGTCTGCATCAACGGGATAATGATCGCCTGATCTCTACGCTTGCTCATATGCGTGACCTAGGCAATACGTTGATTGTTGTAGAGCATGACGAAGATACGATGATGGCAGCGGACTATATTATTGATATCGGACCGGGTGCGGGTATTCATGGTGGACAAGTTATGGCGCAAGGAACACCGGAAGAGATTATGAAAGATCCGAATTCCTTAACCGGTGAATATTTAAGCGGTCGTAAGTTTATTCCAGTTACCGCTAAGCGTCGTGCTACCGATGATCGTTGGATAGAAATTCGTGGCGCTAAAGAGAATAACCTGAAAAATGTGAATGTGAAGATTCCATTGGGTGTATTTACGGCGGTGACTGGTGTGTCGGGCTCCGGTAAATCTTCACTTATTAACGAAATTCTGTACAAGAGCTTGGCACGGCAGCTGAATAAGGCTGTGAAGGTGCGTCCGGGTCAGCACAAAGAAATTCGTGGCTTGGAAAATCTCGATAAGGTTATTGAAATCGACCAATCGCCAATTGGGCGTACACCACGCTCTAACCCAGCAACCTATACTGGCGTATTTGACGACATTCGTGATCTGTTCTCGAAGACGAATGAGGCAAAGGTACGGGGGTTCCAAAAGGGACGCTTTAGCTTTAACGTAAAAGGCGGACGCTGTGAAGCTTGCCGTGGGGACGGAATTATCAAGATTGAGATGCACTTCTTGCCTGACGTATACGTTCCTTGCGAGGTATGTAAAGGTAAACGTTATAACCGGGAAACACTAGAAGTGAAATATAAAGGGAAAAACATTTCCGACGTGCTGGAGATGACTGTAGAGGATGCTACAGAGTTCTTCGTGAATATCCCTCGTATTCACCGTAAAATGCAAACGCTGATGGATGTGGGTCTTGGCTACATTAAGATTGGTCAGCCAGGTACAACATTATCCGGTGGTGAAGCGCAGCGTGTGAAGTTGGCTTCTGAGCTATACCGTCGTAGTACAGGCAAGACACTCTATATTTTGGATGAGCCTACAACAGGTCTGCATGTGGACGACATTGGTCGTTTACTAGAAGTATTGCACCGCTTGGTGGATTCCGGAGAATCGGTTCTTGTCATTGAGCATAATCTGGACGTTATTAAGACTGCTGATTATATCATCGATATGGGACCAGAAGGCGGCAGTGGCGGCGGAACCGTACTGGCAACAGGAACACCAGAGAAGATCATTACTGTTACGGAGTCTTACACAGGTAAGTATCTGAAGCCAGTTCTGATTCGTGATACGGAGCGTACTGAAGCGCTTATGCTTGAGACGGCGGAAACTACCTAAGCTAAAAATGCTGGATAGTATAACTAATAAATAATAAAGGTCGCGGCAATTTGCCGTGGCCTTTATTGTTTATTGTCCAAAATTATTATTTTGGGAAAACAATTGATCGGTACAATTGCTGGTAGTCACCTGTAAATTAGAGCTCACTAGCAACTTTAAGCTCATAGGCAATTTCAAAATCAAAATCAAATCATCTATCAGTTCGGGTTATTTGCATGTAGTCAAAATCTTCGTTGGAGTGTTGCTTGATTGTTCGTGTGAGTTACGTATTTTGATTATCCGATCTGATATGAGTTTCTAGTAAAAGTATTACGGCTCCTTTAAAAAGAAAACTAAATAGTAGAAGAGATAGGCATATGTAGGGCGTGTCCGTCGTAAGATTGAATGAGGAGCATGCTTTTGCTGTATGTTCGCTTAATGGTTAAAAGAATAACAGCAGGCTCAATGGTTCTTTGAAAAATAAATAACAAACGGCTATATTGCTAGCTCTATCAAATGCTTGTGATACTAGATTAGGGAAAACCTCCCTAATAATCTGATGTTTTGCAGCTTTTAAGCTCAAATCAGGGAAAACCTCCCTATTTATCGAGGCGATTCATCCATAATGAGGGTTCTCTCGTGTTTATTAGGGAGGAATTCCCTAAAAACCTCAAATTGAAGTGATAAACGGCTAATTTCAGGGAGGATTTCCCTAATCCTTAAAAGTATAGACTCTAGTACCAGATTATTAATTCTAAATTCTAACCCCTAACCTCAAAATTACAAATTGACTAGTAAGATACTAACTCCCGGCAGAGATGCTAAATAACTTCCTTAGTTACATTCACAAAGATCGACCATTACCCGTTAGGTCTCATCATTTTCGCCGGAAAACACCAAACGTCAATGAACAAAATCATTAATATATCCGATTTTGCAGCAATAAAATATTTTTTTTGCGACAAATACATAATTTTTCTACAAAACCTATTGCATCGCCCAAATGGTAGCGATAACATAGAAGAGGATATGGGGAATACTGGATCTTGCTTGACAACATTTTTGAGGAGGTAAGGTAATGCTACTTGCAGAAGTTGCCGCGCAAGGACCGTCTAAATTTCATACCTTTGATGTTTTTATGATTTTATTCACTATCCTAATTTTGGTTGGAGTCGTTCGGTTACTGAGAGCTCCCCAAAAGAACAAGTTCGCCATTGCTTTCGGAGCGGTTAGTTTGTTGGTCTTTATAATCTCTGACTATGCCATGGTGATGCATTGGTTAAGTTAACGGAAGAATTAAATTGAACAGCTTTGCACCAAAAGACTCCTTTAACGCCGTGGGCGCATTGAAGGTGTCTTTTTTCAAATTATATAATGTAAAATTTATCCATTTAAAGAGAGAGGGTCTGGTGAAGGTTGATGAGGACTGTGGAGAAGCTGGTGAAGAAAGGAATGGGCTTGCTGCTGTGCGGTGTGTTGCTGTCAGGAGTATGGAGTGAGTCGGTTTATGCGTTGGGTGATACGACTAAGACGGTTAGCGCGGCGACCACAAGCCAGAGAGACAAAATCAAAAATTCAACAGCAGCGGAAGACCCCGTACCAGGGATTATTAAAAGTATCACCCCCTCCGTAGTGGGCATTATCGGCAAAGACGATAGTGGGGGGACTAGCGGACCGGATGATCGATACAATCTGACGCATGGTTCTGGCATTATTGTGAAATCGAATGGATGGATTGTAACCAATGCACATGTCATCAAGGATCTGCAGAATGCTTTGGTAGTGACGTCGGACTCCAAAACCTACAGCATTAAAGAAACATATCTAGATGAAGTTAGTGATCTGGCCCTGATCAAAATCAATGCCACCTCCCTTAAACCTGCAAAGTTTATTCCATCGACCGGCAAAACCGTTGTTGGTGAGAAGGTAGTGGCTGTCGGAACACCGATTAGCTTTTCTCTAAGGAATTCAGCGACCGTAGGGGTTATAAGTGGCCTTAACCGCGAAGTAGCTGCGGCTTATCGTCTGATCCAAAGTGACACAGCGATTAATCCCGGGAATAGCGGGGGCCCGCTAGTGAATATGAAGGGCGAAGTGCTGGGAATAAACAGTCTGAAATACTCAGCGGTGGGCGTGGAGAATATGGGCTTCTCTATTCCGTCGGATACCGTGCAGTATATTATGAACCAGCTTTTTAAATACGGTGAAGTAAAACACCCGAGTCTTGGATTGGAGTTAGAGCCGAGTTGGTCCTCGATTGTGGGCTTGCCAACGCTCGATCCCCTGACTGTAACTAAAGTGATTTCTGCTGAAGCACGCAAGGCGGGTGTTGCCGAAGACGACGTCTTGTACAGCATTGACGGCCACCGTGTGGTCTCACTAGTTGATATTAATGAATTGTTTAAAAGCTATTCTCCAGGTACAACGGTACGACTGGTTATGCAAAGTGATGGGGATATCGTCATCCGTAAGCTGGTGCTCACTCAGGGTGATCCCCTATTAAGTGAAGAGGGTGCAGGAGCAGATGGAGACGAGCATATGGAAGAGTGATCAGGAAACTCGAGAGGGGGACGGTAAATGGGCTTTAAAGTTTTAAAACAAGGATTGTGTGCGATGCTGGCCTTATTATTGCTATTTTCTATATTACCGATACCAACCGTACGGGCAGCAGAAACAGACAAGCTGCAGCTGAGTATTAAAGTTGGCAGTACTTCTGCTACGGTGAATGGCAAGAAGGTGACTATCGAGCGGCCTTATATGGAGAACGGAACGGTTATGGTACCGCTCGGGGTTTTTAAAAAGACATTTGGCAGCACGGTTTCCTTAGAAGGAAATGATGTAGTGAAAGTAACGTACGGCTCTCATACAGGGTTAATGACGATTGGTAGTATTAGTGCCTGGAAGGATGCGACTAAAGTTAAACTCACCTCCGCGCCTCGGATGGTTTCAGGTGTGTTGATGGTGCCGCTGCGTTTTGTGGCGAGTGTACTGGGTGCAACCCTCTCCCAGGGTAACGGTGGTGAGCTGATCATTACCTTAGCTCCTGCTGACAATGAAGGCGATGTGCCAGTGGATACTGGTATTGATAGCGATGTGGGGAAGACGCAAATTGGGAACAGCTATTATCGATGGACACTAAATTATCCGTCTGGACTGATTGCTGGAAATAGCGGTGGTGATGAGAGTGTGGCTACCTTCTCCAGTGCGGACAATCTTTATTATTTGGAGATTCATGCAAGTGATCAGGCGGTTTCAGTGGATGCAGATGGGCTTCTTGAGCAACTAGTTCGGGAAGTCGAGTTAGGCAGTGAGCTGATATTAGACCGGGAGTCGTTCCCGAAAGCCTCTGTACCTTATGCACGATTGGTCAGTAAAGATTCTAGCGGAGCACTCTGGGAAAACAGGCTGATCTATGCTGAAGGTAGACTTTACGAGATTTATTTGACGGATGAAAAAGCCACTAATTATAAAGATTTAGCCAAATATGCGGGGTTACTGAGCTCTTTTCGGCCCTCTTTTGACACTAAGGATAACAAAATTCGTGATCTCTCTACCGTAAAGAATGGCTTAAGTGAAGCCTATAATGAGGACTATGGTATCTCACTACAGGTTCCTGCCGCTTGGATTAAGGATGACCAGCATTTTTATTATGAAAGCAAACAAGGAAGTCATTTGAGTGTGGCGATTACATCGGCACCTGCTGGTTCTACACTAGAGAGCTGGGCTGAAGAGTTGAAGACAAAAACGCAGGAGAACTTTGTAGCGGACGCATATGTTGTTAAAGGTAGCATGAAGTCTGAAATCTCCGGCGTACATGCACAAATAAGTGAGACACAGCTGAATTTCGGCAACGGTTGGACGACAGAATATCAGGCAATCGTACTCAAGAATGGGTACCGTTACTATTTTGAATATGTGACACCTCCTGGACAAGAAGAGGATAAGGCCAAATTCAAAGCTATTATATCCTCCATTGATATTGATTTTGATCTGTTGAAGGAGAACTTCGGGCGACTCGCTAGCGATGACTATAAGACAATCAAGAATAAAACGATAACCAAAGTATCTAAAAGATACGGCTATGCCATCGACATTCCACGTTTATGGACACCCGATCAAGATGTATTCGAGACACAGTTGGTAGAGTATCGGTTCATCGGAGGACGTTTCCAGATTAACTCGAAACCTGAAAGCTCAGTCGATTATGCGGTGAATATGCTCAAAGATTCTTATCAGAATAAAAATAATGATCCTAAAGGTCCTCGCATTGAAAGTATAGTGGAGTCTACCTTTGTTGGTGTTCCTGCTACGATCCTTACTGTGCATCAAATCAAGAATGGTGTTCCTGTCCGCAGTAAGCACGTTGTTTTTGGTAAAAATGAGGTGGTCTACACGATTACTGTTACGCTGAATGATGCCAATGCTACTGCAGAACAGCAAGCTTTGTTAGATAAAACGCTGCAGTCGTTTCGGTTTACGGGGAATGAGTAGTTTAGAGGTGATTGGAGTTCATGACTAACTAATAGTAGAGTGTAATTCAATTAGATGAGAACGTCCTTGTAGCCAAAATGGCATGGGGCGTTCTTTTCTTTATATAAATGTTGGTAAACACATGGCGCTGAGATGTGATATTTGATACAATTATCAAGTTAATCAACTAGAAATGACCCGCCACATGGCGGTTTGGGAGGATATAAATGAAAGAGCAACAAATACGCAGAGAAGACGTGGAGCTATTGGCACCTGCAGGTGACTGGGACTGCATGCGTGCGGCCGTAGCGAACGGAGCGGATGCTATCTTTTTTGGCGTAGAGAAGTTTAATGCACGGGCGAGAGCGAACAACTTTCGCATGGACGAGCTGACGGAAATTATGGCGTTTTTGCATAGCTATGGTGTGAAGGGTTTCCTGACCTTTAATATACTGGTTTTTGAAAATGAATTGTCCGATGCAAAAGAACTGATTGACGCTTGTGTAGATGCTGGCGTGGATGCAGTGATTGTTCAGGATTTAGGTTTGGTCAAAATGATTCGTGAAATCTCACCAGACTTCCCGATTCATGGATCGACACAGATGACGATTACTTCCCCGGAGGCGGTCGAGTTCACTAAGCCTTTCAGTTTGGAACGTGTGGTACTCGGTCGTGAGAACAATCTGAAGCAAATTAAGACGATTGGGGAACAAGCCCGTCTGCCGATGGAAGTATTCGTGCACGGAGCCTTATGTGTCTCTTATTCGGGTCAATGTCTAACTTCGGAAATGTGGGGCGGACGTTCCGCCAACCGCGGAGAATGCGCTCAAGCTTGCCGTCTGCCTTATGATCTGATGGTAGATGGAGAAGTTAAACCTATGGGCGATGTAACTTATTTGCTCTCCCCTAAGGATTTGGCAGCCATAGATCTTATGCCTGAGCTGATCGAGGCGGGCGTAACTTCTTTCAAAATCGAAGGGCGCCTCAAGAGTCCAGAATACGTTGCGAATGTAGTTAGTAAGTACCGTAAAGCAATTGATCGGTATTTTGATGGCGATATGTCCAAACCATCGAAGGAAGAAGTTCGTGAACTGCAACAAAGCTTCTCCCGCGGTTTCACGCATGGTTTCTTAGACGGAACGAACAATAAAAAGCTCGTAGACGGCACTTTTCCGAAAAGCCGTGGTGTATATCTCGGAACGGTTGAACAAATTCTTCGTGATGGCGTTGTCTGCCGTATTCATGCACCGCTTAAGCGGGGAGACGGAATCGTGTTTGATGCAGGGGATCCGACGAAAAAAGAAGAAGGCGGACGCGTTTACGACCTTCGTCGTAAAGGTGTGAAGCTCGAAGGTGAAGCCGGAGAAGGCTGGATCATCGACATCGTAGCCGGTCGTAATGATGTGGATCTGCGTCGTCTAAATGTCGGTGACCGCATTTGGAAGACGAATGACCCTGCGTTAGACAAGGCGCTGCGCCAGACTTATGAGACAGAGAAGCCGTACCGGGTATTCCCGGTACATGTGCGAGTGCAGGGCTGTGTCGGCGAGAAGCTGACCACCTGGTGGACGGACGTTCAGAAGAACGTTACCGTCCGTGTGGACTCGGAGCTCGCGCTGGAAACAGCGCAAAAGCGTCCGATGGATACTGCGCTGCTGGAAGAACAATTCGGCCGCCTGGGCGGGACCGTGTTCCAGCTTGACGCGTTAGAGTCGCATCTGCAAGGCGACGTCATCGTCCCTATGCGCGAGCTGAACAGCATCCGCCGCCAAGCGGTGGAGCTGCTTGCGGGCGAGCGCCCGAAACCGCCCGTGTACGTGAAACGGGCGATCGAGGTCTACGGCGACGCTACCCGCAGGGGCGTCGCTCCGCAGCGCGCTGGTGAAGCGGAGCTCACCGCGCTGTGCCGCAGCCTGCCGCAGGTGCAGGCTGCGCTCGAGGCCGGCGTGAGAAACATCTACGCCGACTTCGAGTTTATCAAGCAGTTCCCGGCAGCGGTAGATGCGGTACGGGCTGCAGGGGCCAGCATCGCGCTGGCCACACCGCGCATTCATATGCCGGGCGAGAACGGCTACCACGCCAATATTCTGCGCCTGCAGCCTGATGCCGTGTTAGTACGCAATACCGGTGCGCTGTATTATTATCTGCGCCGCCGCCAAGAGCAGCCTGATGCCGTGCATCCACGCCTGATCGGCGATTTCTCATTGAATATTGCCAATCATAAGGCAGTGGATCTGTTCCTTGAGGCAGGCTGTGACATGGTAACACCATCCTATGACTTGAACATTCAACAGATGGTCGACCTGCTTGAACATAGTGATACCTCTCGTATGGAGATCGTAATCCATCAGCATTTGCCGATGTTCCACACAGAGCACTGTGTATACTGTACCTTCATGAGTGAAGGCACAGACTTTACGAACTGTGGTCGTCCATGTGAAGAACATCGCGCTTCTTTGCAAGACCGTATTGGAATGTCACATCCAGTTCGTGTGGATGAAGGCTGCCGTAATACCGTCTATAATGCAGTTGAGCAGTCCGGTGCGGAGTATTTGAATAATTTCCGTGATCTAGGCGTATCCTCGTACCGCGTGGAGTTCCTGGAAGAGACACCAGAGCAAGTGGCTGAGGTAATTAGCCTATACAGCCGCGCACTGCGTGGTGAGATCTCTGGTACGCAGGTATGGAAGAGCTTGAAGGCTACCAACCAGTTGGGGGTTACACGGGGACAATTGGTTAACGCGAAGTAATATAGGAAGAATGAAGAGCACTTCTTAGAATAGACGTTGGAAGAACCCATGGGTGAATCCGATTAATTCTAGGAGGTGCATTTTTTATGTCTTTATTTAATCCTTTCCTTTCCGGGCAGAACTCGATCAAGGACCAGAATTAAATCGTTTACGGTTGGAACTGAATGCTTTGAAAGGTGTTTGCAAATTTAGATTCGGGAGGGTCTTCTCTCATCTTATAGTTAAAATTATAATCGAGGTATTGACGAGGGACAAAGAAGAATTGATGATTATATACGATTTTACAACGAAGACAGAGTATAACGAAGACTAAAGATGCTAACTCCTATTGAGTATAGTATTCAATTTATATCCTGAGCATTTTTTCCGAAATCTACTAAATGGGGCTTGACTAAACGGTGTACAATCTCTTTTAGATTACTCACAAATGAAAGCACGTCCCAGACTGCTGATTGACAGCTCAGGACGTGCTTAAAAGGTTAGTAGACAAAATTATGTTTGGATTCTTTTAATAGTGGAGCCTTTTCATCCTTCACCGAAAGAACAGGTTGAATATGCATCGGCCATTCAATTCCAATTTCGGGATCATTCCATAGGATGCCGCCATCGCATTCCGGAGCATACAGTTCATCGCATTTGTACTGAACTTCCACGTCATCCGTCAGGGTCATAAATCCATGAGCGAAGCCTTTGGGAATCAGTAATTGCTTCTTGTTATCAGCGGTCAGCTCGATGCCAAACCATTTGCCATACGAAGGACTACCGTGTCGAATATCCACGGCAACGTCAAAGATTGCCCCTTTAGTACAGCGGACAAGTTTGGATTGCGCTTTGGGATTGATTTGATAATGAAGTCCGCGCAGTGTGCCCTTGGTAGCTGAGAAGGACTGATTGTCCTGCACAAAATCCAATTTCAGCCCTTGTTCCTGAAATTTTGCTTCACTGAAGGTTTCCATAAACCATCCTCGATGGTCCCCAAAGACAGCAGGTTCTACAATTAGAACGCCTTCCAGTTCTGTTGGTGTGAATTTCATGGTTCATTCTCCGCTCTTTAATATTTTATTTTGCCGGTGGCCACTTTAATCAGATATTGTCCATATCCAGTCTTACTTAGCTTCTGTCCGCATTCCAGCAGGTGTTCTTTGGTAATCCATCCGTTAATATATGCAATTTCTTCTGGAGCGGAAATCTTTATGCCTTGATGGTCCTCAATTGTTCTGACGAAATTGGTCGCATCGACCAAACTTTGATGTGTACCGGTATCGAGCCAAGTAAAACCTCGGCCCAGTAAGGCAACGTCCAATTCTCCCATTTTCAAGTAAGCTTCATTAATCGAGGTGATCTCAAGCTCACCCCGAATGGAGGGCTTTACTTCCTTTGCCAGAGATACTACGCGATTGTCATAAAAATATAGACCAGTAATCGCATAGTTGGATTTGGGATGTTCCGGTTTTTCTTCCACACTAAGCACTTTACCGGTACTATCAAATTCAACTACGCCAAATCGCTCTGGATCAAGTACATGATATCCGAACACGGTTGCACCGCGTTCTTTTTCAGCTGCCTGTTTAAGAAGTTTGGTAATCCCGTTTCCGTAATAAATGTTATCTCCAAGGACCATGGCGACAGAATCGTTTCCGATAAATTCTTCGCCTAAAATAAATGCTTGGGCCAACCCGTCAGGGCTTGGTTGAACAATGTACTGCAGCGAAATTCCAAATTGAGAACCATCGCCGAGCAAATTTTCAAAACGAGGGGTATCCTCAGCTGTCGAAATAACTAGAATGTCCTTAATGCCAGCCAACATTAGCGTGGATAAAGGGTAGTAGATCATGGGTTTGTCATAAATTGGAAGTAATTGCTTACTGGTTACCATTGTAAGCGGATAGAGGCGCGTGCCACTTCCTCCCGCAAGAATAATGCCTTTCATAAATGGAATCAGCTCTCCTTAACTACATATAAATTATGGGAATAGTGTGAACATTTGCGTGATTGATCTATTCTATACTATTCTATTTTACGCATGATGGCCTTAATTTGTCTATTAAAGTGAAAAGGGAAGCTGAACCATTGTTTAATAATAAAAAGTGATAGGCTTTGCCAAAGCCTGTTATATTTCCGGCGATTCGCTGTGATGTTTTAAAAATCTAATAAGCTAAAGATATATCAAAGACCCGCCAAACAGTGGTTTGGGAGGATATAGATAAATAAGCAAGGATTACACAGAGAAGTGTAGAGTTGCTAGTTCCAGCCGGTGAATGGGATGTATATGTGGAGGAGTAACTAACGGTGTAGATGTCATTCTTCGTTGGCAAGAAGGTTAATACCGAGGCAGGGGAATGACTTACGCATGGACGACTGATGGAGATAATGGCATTTCTGAGCAGTTACGAGAAAAAGAGCTTCTGACCTTTAATATATTTGTCTTTGAAAATGAGTTGCACGACGCTGATGGCTGATCAATTTCTTTGTAGATGCGGTTATCGTGCAAAACTTGGATGGTAAAATTGTTCCGCTAGATTTCACCGGATTTTCTTGCTTTATGGTTCAACGCAAATGACGGCCACTTCAAGGTGGTCGAATTCAAAACCCATTTGGGATTGAGGGTGTCGTACTCGATCATGAAAACAATCCGAAGCAGATTGGTACGTTCGGTGAGCGATGCTTTGCCTTTTTTTATTGAAACGATCTCGTCTTCTTTGTTACTTGCATATACTAGATAATATAGTGAGTGTTAGAAAAGTGTTTGAACTTGCGATGAATGCTTTATACTTCCTTCTTCCCGGGTTTGATTGGAATTGATATACAAATATAACAAACTCTCTGACATTAGTCCGCTATAACTGCTATAATTGAAGGAAATATGTAATTTTACTATACAGGAGTATTTTAGATGGAAGAGTAACCGACAGAAGGAGTTAATGAGATGAAGATCCGTAAAGCCATTATCCCCGCTGCAGGTCTTGGTACCCGTTTTTTGCCTGCAACTAAAGCAATGCCTAAAGAAATGTTACCGATAGTAGATAAACCGACGATCCAATATATTGTCGAAGAAGCAGTTGCTTCCGGAATCGAGGATATTATTATCGTGACGGGTAAAGGTAAACGTGCGATTGAAGACCACTTTGATAATTCTTTTGAACTGGAATTTAACTTAGCTGAGAAACAGAAGTGGGAACTTCTTGAATCCGTTCGTAAATCCTCCGAGATGGCTGATATCCATTACATTCGCCAAAAAGAACCAAGAGGTCTCGGTCACGCGATTTGGTGTGCGCGTAAATTCATTGGAAATGAGCCATTTGCTGTTCTGCTAGGTGATGATATTGTTGAGTCGGAGAAACCCTGTCTCAAACAGATGATGGAAGTATATGAACAGTACAAATCCTCTATTGTGGGTGTCCAACCTGTGCCTTGGGAAGAAGTTTCCCGCTATGGATTGGTGGATGGAACTGAGTTGGCTGAGCGGGTCTATAAGGCCAATCGCCTTGTAGAGAAGCCGAAGAGAGAAGATGCTCCTTCTAATCTAGCGATTCTAGGACGATATATCCTGACTCCACGCATCTTTGATATGCTTGGTGAGCAGCAGGTGGGTGTAGGTGGAGAAATTCAGCTAACGGATGCCATCTCCCGCTTAAGTGAAGTGGAGCGGATTATTGCTTATGACTTTGAAGGCAAACGTCATGATGTTGGTGAGAAGATGGGCTTCATTCAGACCACCATTCATTATGCACTTCAGCATGAAGAGCTTAAAGATGATTTACTTCGTTATATGAAAGAGCTTATAGATAGCGAAGTTGCTAAGGCAGGGCATTAAATAGAACTCATATCATTGAAAAAAGCGTGCCCTGTAATTACAGCGGCACGCTTTTTTGATTTCTTTCTGTTTTAGAATTGTGAATTTGCGATGGCCTCGATTTGTGCTGCTTCCGCAGGATCAGCTGCGATCAGTGAATTGTATATCGCCTGATCTTCGCCACCAGTTTTCGTCAATGCAGCAAGGTACCAACGGGCAATTTCACGATTCGTTGCATCTGCGAAATCTTGGCTTATGGCTGGTTTCAAGATGGAGACTGCATTTTGTAGCTGTCCAGACATATAATGCATTTTCCCTACCTTCAGTTTCACATCTGGAGCAAGAGTCTTGGAAAGTTCATTATCCGCAAGTACATGATTGTAGGCCAAAAGCCCAACGGCAAAGCCAGCTTTCATATTTTCTAATCTATCTTCATTATCTTGTTGTGCGTAAGCCGCTTGTCCTAAATCAAAAGAACGGCTGATGAGTGAACTGTACCAATCAATATTCCATGGAGTTTCACTATTCATAATATCCGTGTAATTAGCATCTGAACTAAGCTTCAGAGTTGTCTTTGCTGCATCTTCTTGCCCAGATAATAGCTGCATTTTTCCGACGTTCAAAGCCATTGCTGGTGTTACTGTGAAAGGACGCCCTTGCAATTGTTCTGGTGGAAGAGTCTTCAAATGTTCTATACCAGTGAGAACATGATTATATGCTTCTTGAGCTTCATTGAAATACGCTTGTTTTTTTGTCTCATCCTTTTGGTTAAGGGCTTGCTGACCTAATGCAAAGGAACGGCTGATGAGAGTATCATACCAACTAATATCCCAGTTGAATTTATCAGCATTATCATGGTAAACACCGTATGCAAGATCATTTTGACCTTTTAGGTCATAATAGGTTACTAACTGAGTTAAAATATTTTTGTTGTATGGTTCATTCTCCAGTGCTCGAGTAAGTACACTATAAGCCTCATTTAGAAATTGTTCATCCTGATTCTGCTTAAAAACCTGTAGATCTAACGAGGATAGGTATAAGACTGATTCTGGATGACCTGGACGTGTTTTTAAAGCCTCAGCTAATGGTTTCTTAATTTCCTCGTAAGAATTACTAACCCCGATTAGATTTTTACCCTTTAGGGCTGCATTACTGGAACCGATATAGCTAATCGAGAGGAATATCAAGAATACAGTTCCCACTGTGAGAACAGCAGAATATCCAAGCCGCAAACCAGTTTTATTCCAACTTTTACGTAGCTGTTTGCTATCCATTACAACTGCCATGCCCGCCAGTCCAAGGAAGACGAGTATCCCCATGAAGGCATAACTCATATTGAAATCTAGTAGGCTGTGCACAAGAATAGATAGAGCAATAATTAGATAAAAGAAACCATTCTCAAAATCATTTCTATCCCGTTTCACATACCCACGAATGTATTTATAGAAAATATACAAAATGAATCCCATAAATACGATAAAACCAAGGATCCCAACCTCAATCAAGTATTGTAAAAAGAAGTTATGCACTTGGCGGCTGGTGTAAGGGTTGTTCTGATAGTGCTCATATAATGAGGACCATCCACCACCACCAGCACCAAGAATCGGGTAATCCTTAACTACCTTCATGGCATCTTTATAAAAAGTAATCCGTTCAAGTACGCTATGTTGTTGGAAATTAATGTTCTCAAGACGAGTTGCCATATTGCTAGGTAAGATATTTTTTACGCTTGTACCTATTAGTAGGAAAGCTACAATTCCGACGAGTGCAACAGAACCAAGTGGAATCCATAGACCTGTTAGTTTACGTGACGACCAATTACTGAGTTTTTTCTCCAGCCAAGGGGCGAAAAAACGCTGAATGACCCAAGATAGGCCTGCCACAACTACTGAAGCTCCAATTAGGTATCCCCAGCCCTTCAAGGCGCCGGAAGAAGTGAAATTTGTATTTAGCTCTAGTCCTAGGTTAGTCACTGGAGTCGTAATGACCAACGAAGCAATACCAGCAACGCCAAGATGAAGAATCCAAAGGATTTGCTGTGCAGGTTTCAGGAATAGCAGCAGCAATATAAATACGACAGGTAGCAGTACAAGACCACCACGAGATAATGTTAATAAAATTGATACAATGATAGGAACTAACATAAAGCTGTGTGTTAACGTTCCGTACCATTTTTTAGAGCGAATAAGAGCGAATATAGCTACAAATAGAAAGGCCATCAAGAATGCTGCGTAGGTATTTGCATATTGAAAGATGGAAGTCAGACGAAGTCCGTTAGAGTCTGTCATTACTGCATCTAAGTAGATATTATTTCTTACGGTGTTTGAGAACCAACCCACTAGAGCTCCCGCTAGTTTATTGCTACCTAGCCAATTTAAAAGTCCAAACCACACTATGAAATAAGCAATTGCTAGTATGGCGTTTTGAATGACAACATTTACTTGCTTTTGCTTCAAGAGATAAAAGGCTATAATGAAGACTGCAACATACATACTCTGAATAAACAACATATTCATCGCCATATAATGCGAAACTGCGACAAACAATGATAGAGCATAAGTCAGAGGCAGTAATATTGAAGCTGTAGCCACTAAGTCCCTCTGTTCATCTAGTTTGAATTTTTTGTAGTATAAGCCAACACAGACTAGCAACAAAAGTCCACTTACTAGTGCTGACACATATATAGGCTTCTCGAAGTCTAACTGCTGTCCGTTAAATAATCCCACTTGAAATGGGGCCCAACATAAAAATAAAATAAAAGCAACAACCAAGGCCCATATCGGACTTGCTGTCTTTTCAACATTTCTCGACTGAGCGGCGTTTTTACCGTATACTGGTTTCGACACGTTATAATCTCCTTTTCCTGTAGGTACGACAATATTTTAGCATATTGACAATAGATATAGAAATGGAATAGGGTTACAATTCGGATTTTTTTAATATGAAATAGCTTTTATGGTTAAGTCACACTACTTAGAATTTGATAGTCTTTTAACTATATCTTATATTTTGCTTATCATTAGTGATATAAAAAGGAGTTTGAAATGAAAGCTATAACATTGCTTAAGGAATTTAATAAATCTAGAGATTTAATTTTTAAGTTGGCTAAAAATGATTTTTGGACAAAATATGCTAGCTCCCAGTTAGGCATATTTTGGGCATTTGTTTCACCTTTATTGACAGTGTTGGTATACTGGTTTGTTTTTCAAATCGGATTCAGAGTAGTACCAATTGAGAATGTGCCCTATCTATTGTGGTTGTTATGTGGACTGGTCCCTTGGTTTTTCTTTTCTGAAGCGCTAATAAATTCCACAAATAGTTTGCTGGAGTACAGTTATCTTGTTAAAAAAGTAGTATTTAAAATAAGTATTTTACCGATGATTAAAATTATTTCTTCACTTTTTATACACCTCTTTTTCTTAGTGTTCATTGAGTATGCTTTTGTGTTTTATGGGTTTATTCCTACTGTTTATAATATACAAATATTATATTATTTGTTTTGCATCATTGCTCTACTTGTATCTCTATCGTATTTGACTTCTTCTATTGTGGTTTTCTTTCGTGATTTAAGTCAACTAATTTCGATTATCATGCAATTCGGGGTATGGCTAACACCGATAATGTGGCAACCCAATATGTTCCCAGAGAAATACCAAAATTTCTTAAAAATAAATCCTCTCTACTATATTGTTGAGGGATATAGGGATTCATTGTTTAATAATGTTTGGTTTTGGCAGAAGCCAAAGCAAACTATTTTATTTTGGAGTATTTGTCTTGTTTGCTTTGCTCTTGGGAGTATAGTATTCAAAAAACTAAAACCGCATTTTTCAGATGTTTTATAGAGGAGATATTTCAAAATGAATGACTGGGCAGTGAAGGTTAATAATATTACTAAAAACTATAAATTGTATTCAAAACCCTTTGATAGACTCAAAGAGGCTCTTCACCCGTTTAAGAAAAAATTCCATAATGATTTCTGTGCTCTAAGTGATATTTCATTTAAAATTAATAAAGGTGAAATTGTAGGTATACTTGGAACAAATGGATCTGGTAAATCAACAATTTTGAAAATTATTACGGGGTTACTTAACCCTACAAAAGGCACAGTTGAAGTAAGTGGGAAAATATCTGCTCTACTTGAATTGGGTGCAGGATTTAATCATGAATATACTGGACTGGAAAATGTGTATTTAAATGGAACGATGATGGGTTTCACCAAAGAAGAGATGGACTTGAAGATAGAAGAGATATTGTCATTTGCTGATATCGGAGAGTTTATTCATCAGCCGGTTAAAACATACTCTAGTGGTATGTTTGCTCGCTTAGCTTTCGCTGTAGCTATAAACATAGAACCAGATATATTAATAGTAGATGAGGCTTTAGCTGTTGGAGATATGTATTTCCAAGAGAAATGCTATGAGAAGATGAAAGAAATGGTGAATAGTGGGGCGACTATTTTATTCGTTAGTCATAGCTTGCCTGCCATAAGGAATTTTTGCCAACGGGCAATTTGGATCGAAAGAGGGATTTTACGGGATCAAGGAAGAGCAGATCTTATATGTGATAGATATAAAGAATATATTGAACAAAAAGATATGGAAATTATGAGAGTTCCGATTAATGAGCTTGATGTGGCTAAAAAGTATAAAAATAAAATATATCTTGAAAAAATCTCGCTTAATAAGAAAAATTACACAACAGGCGAAGATATAGTTATTAATTTAAAGGTGAGCTTTAAAGAAGATAACTTAAAGTATGGAGTTGGATTAATTGTTTATAACAATAAAGGTGATTTGGTCACTTTATTTAATACTGTAAGAGACGATTTAGAGCTTAATGAACCTTTTGAAGAATTTACTTTGAAAATAGACAATAATGATTTTTTGGCAGGGAAATACTATGTCTCTGTTCATATCTCGGATGAAATGGTCATGTATCCTTATGATAGAAACGATTATATAGATGAGTTTGAAATTACCGATAAAAAGAATCATATGGGAATGCCTATTTCAGAGGGCTTTTTTAGATGTAAACATGAGTGGATCATTAAATGATTCATTAGCTTAAAAGTATTATTATGGGGTGAAATCATAATGAGTATAATAAAAAAAAGAGTATTACTTTCTGTACAAGCATTAGTTGATATAGCGGGATCAGAATTAAACGTACTTAGCATTGCTAAAGAATTTACAAAAATGGGATATGAAGTGGAAATTGCAACTTTCCGTTACGAAGATCCGATTAAAAGCATTATATATAAACATAACTTTAATGTGAAGAACATCAGTGTTGAGAAGTTGGATCATTCTGAATATGATTTAATATGGGCTCACCATTTCCCAACAATATATAATATTTTAATAGAAAAAAATATAAGGGCTAATAAAATTATTTTTAGTAGTTTATCTCCGTTTGAACCCTTAGAAGTGCCCCCGCTATTTGTGAATGATTTGAATCTCTGTCTAGCCAATAGTTACGAAACGAAGGATCAGCTAATTAGAGAAAATGTTGAAAGTGATCTCATCTATGTTTTTCCAAATTATGCTCCTAGCGAATTCTTAGAACAAAGTTATAAACAACGAGAGAATTTGAAAAAAATATGTATTATCTCAAATCATGTTGCCGATGAACTTCTAGCAGCAAAGCAATTGCTTAATTCTAACAGTATTGAAGTAGATATTTTTGGATTAAATCATATTCAAGAAGTTGTAACACCATCTTTATTATTAAATTATGATGCAGTAATTAGCATAGGTAAAACCATTCAATTTGCTTTAGTGATGGGAATGCCTGTTTATTGTTATGATATTCACGGCGGACCGGGCTGGTTGAATGATGAAAATTATAGTACTGCAAAATTCTTCAATTTTTCAGGCAGAGGGTTTAACAGACATTTAAGTCCTAATGATATAGTGCAGGAACTTATGGAAGGCTTTGGTTCTGCTGTTGAATTTTTCAGTAAAATAAAAGAATCTGCTAAAGATGAGTTTGATTTGACGAAAAACTTGCAGGATCTAATCACTAAAATTGATTCGATGGATTCAATAAGTTGTGATGATATTTATAGAAAATCGAAGTTGAATAAAAGAGCCAATAAAGCATTTATTAGAGAATATGAATATAAAAATTACTATAGACAAAGAACCCTTGAAATCGAAGTTGATAATAAAAAATTGGAAGAAGTAAATGAAACGCTTAATACTGAGATTGTTAAGCTACTTGGGCAAATAGATGAGGTAAAGAAAAGAAATGAGTTTGATTTAGAATTCATAAATGAAAGTTTAAACAAGAGTATTCAAGAAGGCATTAAGACTAAAAATGAGAACCTTTTGCTCAAACTAGAACTAGATAAATTAAAAGAGGAAAATGATAAATTACATTCTGAGATTCTTCAAAAAGAAAAAAATTGTATCTATCTCTCTGAACTTACTGAAGAAAAAAATAAATTATTATTAAATATGCAAAACACAAAATTGTGGAGAATAGGCGAGCTTCTTAGGAAAAATAAAAACAGATTAAAAAAGGGCTTAAAGGATCCTAAAATAATAGTAAGAAAACTCAGAAGAAAGGGAGACGATTTCTCAACAAAGATAAAGGTTTTACTGCCGGAAACAAGGAATGACAGTGATCTGCCATTAGTTTCAGTAGTTATTCCTATTTATGATAGAACTGATGTTCTGAAACAAAGCATAAATTCTATATTGAATCAAACATATCAAAATATAGAGATTTTGTTAGTTTGTGATGGTTCCCCTCAGAATACTGTAGACATTGTGAAATCTTATGAAAGTAATCCGAAAGTAAGAACTTTTTTCTTTTTAAATAATAGTGGAAATGCAGTGCGGGGAAGAAATAAAGCCATTAAAGAAGCAAATGGAGAGTACTTAGCTTTTCAAGATAGTGATGATGTTGCTGAATCTGATAGGATACAGGTTTCTCTTGATTATGCTAAGAAATATGAGGCTGATGTAATATACGGAGGTTGGAGAGCTTTATTAGATGGAAGCAGAGATGTTGGGCTAGATAATCAACAAGAGGTCTTTAGTCCCGATTGCGACTATAATATGTTAAAGGAAATCTGTGTCCCGTGTCAGAGTACAGTAATGGTGAAAATAAGTGCTTTAAGATTTGTTGGAGGGCTTAAGCCAATAATGAGATATCGCGAAGATCATGAATTGTGGCTTAGACTTGCATATCATGGATACAAATTCAAATCTGTTCCCAAGGTCTTAACAAATTTAAGGTTGCATGCGAATAACCTAGAATTATCATTTAAGGACGATGATAATCACTGGCGAGATCTTACGTTGGAGGAGCACACTATTATACGTCCTTTAAAACCTAAAATAGCATATCTTGTAGCGGGTTGTGGTATTTCAGGAGGTTTAGCTGTTATTTTAAATCATTTAAACGGACTCTTAAATAGAGGGTTCGACGTAATGATTATTACTGAAGACAAGTGTGAGTCTATTGAGTGGTTTCCTAATCAAAAGGTGCCAATAATTCAGATAGATAAAGTGCCAGATAATCTTGATGTGGTTGTAGCTACATATTGGACAACTGCATATACTTTGGAAAATATTCCAGCGGTTCAAAAATACTACTTTGTGCAATCAGATGAAAGTAAATTTTTTGAAAGCAATTCAAAGGAATCCATAGCTGCGAGAGAAACATATTTAAAAGATTATAAATTTATAACGATGGCTAAATGGTTGAAAGAATGGTTGAAATTAGAATATGGAAAGGAATCTGTTTATATTCCTAATGGTGTGGATTTCAGCATTATGAATGCTGTTGTTCCATTAGTAGAGAAGAAGGGCAGATTAAGAGTTTTATTAGAAGGGCCTATAGATGCACCTTTTAAATGTATGAAAGAAGCATTTGAAGTAGTTAAAGATTTGGATTGTGAAGTTTGGTGTATAAGTACTGCGGGTAAACCGGATCCTTCTTGGAGATGTGATCGGTTTTTTGACAGCGTACCTATGGATAAAATGAAGCATATATATTCTAGTTGTGATGTTTTATTGAAGATGAGTTCTGTAGAAAGCTTTTGTTTACCAGCGTTGGAAATGATGGCTTGTGGTGGTACAGTTGTGCTGAATCGATTTAAAGGTTTAGAGGAATTTGTAGTGGATGGCCATAATGGCTTAGTTGTGGATTTAGGTGATATCGAAGGGGCGAAGAGAGCTATGAACATGTTGATTGAGAATCCCGAATTGAGGGAAGAACTCTCAGCGAATGCTCGTGAGACTGCAGAACAATGGGGTTGGGAACGAAGTTTTGATTTATTAGAAGAAATGTACTATCCTTCACTGTTTGAGAAAAAGGGACCTGTGATATGAAAAAATATATTATATTAGTGATTATGTCCTTAATTATCGCTAATTTGTTTATTTATGCCACTACTTCATATGCTCCTATTGCTGATAAATACCGTTATTCTACTATGAAGTTAGGGGAGAACCTTAATGAAAATTTTGGTGAGATCACCTCTGAAGTAGAGATTAATCAAAGCTTCGTAGCAAAGTATAACAATCTCTCAGGATTGGCTATTTTCGTTTCTACGTTCAACAGAAGTAACACAGGTGAAACGACGGTTAATATTTTAGATGAGAAAAGCAATGTGTTAAGAACTGTTGAGTTAGAGAATTCTGATTTGAATGATAATGAATACACTGAAATAAAATTCACTCCAATTGAAGGGACGAAGAATAAAGTATTATTTATAAATGTTTCCTCAGGATCTGCAGTTGGGAACAATGCAATTACAATGTGGAAAGATTTTAGGCAATCTCCCAACACTAAACTTTCTGTAAATAATGAATTTGTGGATGGTACTTTGGTTGGTAATACGATATATGAAAATAAAATTGATATGTCGTCAAGAATCATAATTAATTTTGTAGTGTTCCTTCTCAATTTCTTAACTTTGGGATTATTTCGTTTTCTGAGGAAAAGATAGGAGGCCCTATTATAAAAAATTTAACATTGAAGTTGCTAGGTTCAATTAAGGAGTATGGATGGATTGATTTTTCATATCGGTTAATTGAGAAAATGCAAGGAGCATTCAATAGAGATGAAATAACATATTCTAATGAAAATGTGGAATTAAAATATGTAGATATCGTTCATAAACCTTTAATCAGTATTGTTGTTCCTGTATATAATACACCCAAAGTTTTTCTTATAGAAATGATAGAATCAGTCCTAAATCAGACCTATGATAACTTGCAATTATGCATTTTAAATGGAGGAAGTACTAGTGACGAGGTTCATACGATAATAAGTAAATATGCGTTAAAAGATAGTAGAATAACATATTCAAAACAAGAGTGTAATGAGGGAATTGCCAAAAATACAAATAAAGCAATCCGGTTAGCTAAGGGTGACTATGTTGCTTTACTGGATCATGATGATTTATTAACCAGTGATGCTTTGATGGAATGCGTAAAGGTAATTAATGAATCTAACCCAGATGTTATTTACTCAGATGAAGATAAAGTGACTAGTGATGGGAAAAAATTTTTACAACCTCATCATAAGCCTAATTGGTCTCCAGACACTTTAAGAAGTTACAACTATATTTGTCATTTTTTAGTGATGAGAAGAACGGTTTTGGAGAAGGTTAATCTTTTTCGTGAAGGAGTAGATGGTAGTCAGGATTATGATTTGATATTGCGCTTAAGCAACGTAACGCAATCAATTGAGCATATTCCAAAGATATTATATCATTGGAGAATTAGCGCAAGCTCAACAGCAGGGAATTCATTGAATAAAAAGTATACATTTGATGCAGGTAGAAAAGCTCTAGAAAATTACTTTGAAGATCTTGATACGAATGTCTCTGTCTCAAAAGGAGCATTTCCTGGATCTTATAGTATTGAATATAATAATCTATGGATTAATAGTAACGTTACTATTATTGCAATAGGTGAATGGGAAGATGAAGAAACAATAATTAAATATTATAAAGAACTCAAAGAATCAATCCAATGGACTAATTATAGTTTATTCATAATTAACAAGGGACGATTATTGAGTGATTTTAAAAAAACACATGAAATAAAAAACCTAAAGATTATAAATACAAAAAACTATATAAGACAAATTGATCTTCTGGCTAAGGAGGTTAAGGATGAATTTATTTTTATAGTTGATTCTAATGTTAAAATATTAAATAAAAATTGGATAAACATCATGCTGAGTCATGCTAATAATGATGAGACAGTGATCATTGGACCGAAACTGATTACAAAAAGAAAGATATATAGTTTTGGAATTGCTTTGACAAAAAACAAAATTCTTGATTTTCATAAGAATAAACACAGAAGATTTTTTGGTTATTTCGGTAGAGCTAGAATAAGTCAAAATGTATCGGCAGTAAGTCCAAAGTTAATTATGTTTAGAAAATCTTTCTTCGATTCTGTAGACGGTTTTGATCTTAAATATGAAGGTCTCATATCTATAATTGATTTTTGTGTTAAAGCTAGTAAAGCAAATAAATATATAAAACTGATCCCTTTTGAATTAGGTGAAATGAAATATTACGACAAAATTCAAAATAGAGAATTCACTGAAATTGATTTGAAAGTTTTTTTCGAAAAACATAGTAGCTTTCTCATGGAGGATGACCCATTTTTCTCAATTAAAAAAATAAAGTTTTGATTAATTTCAGATGAAGGACATGATGAAAGGTGTAATCTTGGCAGGAGGTACAGGCTCATGCCTGTACCCTTTAATGAAAGTGAACAATAAACATCTTTTTCCGTAGATAAATACCCAATGTTTTTTCATACCGTTTATAAATTAAAGAAAGCTAATGTAACAGGCATACTCATCATCACTGTTAAAGAGTATACGGGAGATGTATTTAATTTATATGTCACAGCCGTGAAAAGTGCGCCTGCTTTACTTCCAAAGTACAAGATGAAGCAGGCGGAATTGCACTGGTTTTGAACTTGGCGGGGCAATTTGTCGGATGAGATCAAATGATCGTTATCCTTGGAGATAATGTAATCTCAGATGATTTTGTCCCTTACGCAAGTGATTTACGAGTTTGAAAAATTGTTGCGATAATTTTGTTACAAGAAGGTTCTGAACTTAAGTGTTTTGGCGTGCCTAAAATAGATGAAAATCAAATTGTTCGGAGTTTGGAATATTGAAACTTTAATAAATAGAGAGTAGTGAATTTTAAAACCTATCAATAAAGCCACCTAATCACTTTGAGGACTTACAGACTAAGCATTATACAATAAACTTAGCGGTAATCAATATGAGAGTTGAAGCACAGCAAGTTCGATGAAATATGACGTCTGCTCAATCTTCTGTCGCGAAGTGTCCAAAATTAGAGGCCTGCCTGCTATATATAGAATCTCGTAATAGTGAACTTTGTATAATCTGATGTGATTTTAACAAGGGGTGTGTATATGGCTTATTTGCATAAGCTAAAAAGGAGTAAAGCATTACTCCTTTTTATTGTGTTTATTGGAATAATGATCGTGTTTTTAATTGGTAGTAGTCGGAATGTTTTTACATCAAAGATATTTATGCAGAATCAATTAACGGAATTAGAATTAACAGGGGAACTGACTTCCGCTAGAGTAATTCAACAGGATATCATTATTCCGGAGGGCTACACACAACAATTTGTTGAATTTAACATTTTTTTTGCAACCTATCAGAGAAGTAATACCTCTCAGTTAGAGATATCCTTGATCCAAGACGAAACTGAACAAGTCGTTAGTTTAGATGCTAGTTCATTAAAAGATAATTCATTTAAAAAGATAAGATTTGATGATAAAAATTTTAAGGCGGGGAATGCCATTCTCCTAATATCCCCCAAGGGAGCAACGAACGGTAACGCTGTCACAGTGGCACTAACTAAAGATGCTTCACAGGGGACGGTTATAGTTGATGGTACTGAACATAAAGAATACGGATTGTTACATCAAGAGATTTATAGTGGCACAGAATGGACTCTATTATTTCTCTTTTTATTCACCTGCCTTTATATACTTATCTGTTTTAAAATCATGAATATAAAAAGTTCTACAGTGAATTATTATTTTTTAATAAGTATTATGTTAATCATTATTATTACCATATATCGCTTCCCATCATTAACTATCTGGAATCAACCATGGGCTGAAGCTGCGACGAATTTTTATATGGGAGCATCAAACAATGGATGGATTACAAACCTCAAACAACTAGATGCAGGCTATCTTCCGTTATTAACTAGATTAATTACATTAGTAGTAGTTAAGGTGTTTCATGCGGGGATTTACTTTCCAATTATAACTCAATCAATCGCAGTATTTTTTATTGCCATATTCGCTTCTAGTATTAGTCTGCGTTATTTCAAGGGACTAATTTCTTCTGATTTCTTACGATTTATCGTAGGTTTAGTACTTGGCTTGGGTCTATTTCATGATTATGAACTCTATACTTTTATTAATTTCTCCTATTTAGGAGTAATACCTTGTTTATTTATTATGTTTTTGAATATAGAAAAGGTTGGTAAATTTAAATTCGTCGTTTTAAATATCTTCTTTTTCCTTGTGTTGTCGTCAAAAGCTTATTTTATAGTATTTGCGCCGTTTTATGGAGTTATTCTAATTTATAATTTAATGAAAAAAAACCATAAATCTTCAATCTTTTATTTAACTTCCTGTATCTCTATGTTAATGCAACTTATTGTGGTAATAACTAATAGATCTACTTGGACTGCCCAATCAGAATCTGTTGATAAAGGTATACTTGATATGGCGATTCAAGGTAGCGTTCTTTATATAAAGAACTTATATCATATTTTTTTCAAGTTAGCTTTTTTTCAAAGTAGCTTAGTTACATATTATACACTTACAATTTGTCTGATAGTTTTGACAGTAGTTGCGATTTACTATAGTAGAAAATTACTTAGTAAAAAAGTTATATATTTTATTGTTAGTACCCAGCTTCTAGCAATGATGTCAGTTGTAATGTCCTTGACTGTTCCATATATCAAAGACTCGGCTGTTTGGAATATACAGTTTAATGTACCGTACAACAGGCATTTTATATTCAGTAATATATTTGTGTTTCTAGGTATTTTTATTTGGTTAATTAATTTATTTGAATCTAAAAGAAAGCAGTTCATTATAGGGGTATTAATTGTTTTAACTTATAGTTTTAGTGGTTTCAATGCCAAGGATATATATGAATATGAGAATTATTCATTTTCAAATTGGCAGGATAATTATGGACAATTTGAAAATGGGGGATGTTTAGCAGTTAATCCGTATCCTTGGATCATATGTAATCCAGATACAGATTTTTACCCCCCTCTAGAAATCAACGATTCCATAGGGACTCATGAAATTGATGTAAACAATTTAGTGCCAGGAAGTAATACACGGAAGGTAAGTGGATTATTACTAGACAAATCTAATCCGTGGAATAGAAAGATCAAAGTTATTGCCTATGACAGCGAAGGCGGTGTAATTGGCGAGACGATTGAAACGTCTGATTCAACTGATCGCTATGGGTATTATAAATTTGATAAGCTCTTAAATATAGACCACATTAAGTTTTATGATGAGAATAATTCTGAAGTTGTACTATTCAACCCTAAAGTAATCTTCTTTGGGAAAATATAAAACACTGAATAAGAGGTATAAAGGTGATGCACTTTAAAAAGTATAACTGGTTCTTAATCATTCTATTTTTAAAAATAATAGTTATGATATTATTCTCTTCAGGGTACCAAGATGAGTTATTCAAACCATTTGTTGAATATTTCACAACATATCTGAATAATCCATGGGAGCATTTCTATGAGATTAATTATTTTGATAACCCATTTCCATATCCACCATTAATGTTATATATATTATCGTTATTTTATTTTCCAGGAGCACATCTAGATTTGCCGTTGATAGTGGATAATTTTTTAATGAAACTTCCCGGGCTATTATCTGATGTATTTATCTATGCTCTTCTTGTTAAACTATATCCATTAAAGAAGGATAAAGTACTATTGTATTATTTTGCATCACCCATTGTTTTCTATGCCTTTTATATACATTCACAACTAGATCTGTTACCTACTGCAGTACTTTTTTTCTCTTTATATCTATTAATTAAGGAGCATTGGAAATCATCAGCTATCGTATTCGGATTTGCTATCGCCATTAAATTCCATGTCATTGCAGCTCTTCCATTAGTTCTTATTTATTTATTTCATTATCGCAAAAAGGTTACATACGTATCATATTATCTAGGTGCTACTATACTAGTCTTCCTAATTATTTGTGCCCCATTTATTGGGGCTGAAGCGTTCCGAGAATACGTGTTAAAAAACAAGGAGCAGAGTCAAATATTTGCTATTTATTTTGCATTTGGGAACTTAAAGTTGTACTTAGCTCCGTTGGCTGTATTTTCGATATACCTAAGGTTTATGGTCTATAAGAAGATCAATCCTCAGTTATTATTTAGCTTTGTCGGCTTACTATTTTCGGTCTTCATTTTGTTGGTTCCACCTATGCCGGCATGGTACATATGGATCATTCCCTATATTTCTATTTATTTCATTAATCAAGTAGAAACTAATACTAAATATACTTTGTTATTAAATCTAGTGTTATCGGTAACCTATTTAGTTTATTTTATGGTATACCATCATTCTGCTTTGAATGACATAACATTTTATGGTCAATCTATAAATTTAAAATCTGATATAGACTCTTGGGGGAATTTGAGTTTCACTTTACTTGAAGGAAGCTTACTAGCATCGATTTACTTTTCATATCGATACGGTTTGAAAAACAATGATATTTATAAATATAAAAACTCACCGTTGCTTATAGGTATTGGTGGGGATAGTGGTTCAGGAAAAAGCATATTACTTGATGATATTTACAAGTTACTTCATGATAAAGATATTTTATTGATTGAAGGTGACGGTGATCACAAATGGGAACGTGGTAATGAGAATTGGAAACAGCTAACACATTTAAATCCTAAAGCTAATTACCTTCATCGGCAATCTGAAGATATAATGGCATTAAAACGTGGTGAATCTATTGAACGTGTTGAATATGATCATGGTACAGGTGGGTTTACGAATCCTCGAAAAGTAAAATCGAAAGACTATGTCATTGTTAGTGGACTTCATCCATTTTATCTTCCAAAAATGCGTAAAGCTTTAGATCTGAAGATTTACTTAGAAACTGAAGAAAATTTAAGAAGACATTGGAAAGTACTTCGTGATACAAAAAAAAGAGGATATTCGAAAGAAAAAGTTATTCAAAGTATTGAGGAACGTATGGTAGATGCCCAAAAGTATATCTGGCCGCAAAAACAATTTGCCGATCTCGTAATCTGTTATTTTACAGAGGAATTACTAGAAGTGGGGAATGTTGACTGTGTACCAAATCTGAAATTAAAATTAACTGTTGATTCCAATTTAAATATGGAAGATTTATTGGATGAATTATCAATTCAGAACATCGCTGTTGAACATGACTATTCTGAAGATTTGAAGTCTCAATTTTTCATTATTGATCAAGAGGAGAGGGAAATTGACTTTAAAAGTATAGCGGATAAAATCATTCAAAATAGAGAGGAAATTATATTAGATGTATCCATTTGGCACTCTGATTACAGAGGTATAGTTCAGTTGTTAATTTTATTGATGATCAGTGAAAAGTTGAAGGAGGAACGTCGTTCTTGATGGATTTCAAAGGAGTTTTACTAGATCTTGATGATACATTGTATGATTATAAATCTGTTAACAAGATTGCTTTGGCATATACATTTGATCAGGTTTCTAAGTCGCAACATGTAAGCATTGAAGAAGTATCTAAAGTGTTTTCTATTGCTCGGAGTCAAATAAATACAGAGTTAAATACAACCGCATCTTCTCATAATCGATTATTATACTTCCAGCGTATGTACGAAATATGGGGTGTACACCCAGTGAAATTCTCATTAGAGACATATGAATATTATTGGTCTACACTACTAGATCACATTCAGGTTAATGATTTTGTATATGATTTTTTGGATTCTATTAGAGATAAAAAAATCTGTATATTGACTGATCTGACAGCTCATATCCAGCACCGTAAACTTAAAAAGTTGAATCTAGAACCCTATATTGATTATTTAGTCACTAGCGAAGAAGCCGGTAGAGAGAAGCCCCATCCTTATATGTTTATGCTGGCAGCTCAAAAGATGGATTTAAAGACCACTGAATTATGTATGATCGGTGATAATTATAAAAAAGACATCCTTGGAGCACAACAATTGAATATAGAAGCTTTTTGGTATAATCCATTATTAAAAGATGTGGAACTGTCCGAAAACATTCATTCATTTAAATCATTTGATGAATTAGTATTTGTAAATAGGAGGTAAATAGAATGAAAGACTTATTGGAATTCGTGAAGATGTCAAAGTATGCTGGTGAGCGGTTTGACTTGACTCAAGCAGGTGGAGGTAATTCCTCAGTTAAATTGGATAATGGGCAAATGCTAATTAAAGCATCTGGATTCTTGTTATCTGACGTGGAGCAAGATCGAGGATTTGCTACACTGGATCATCTTAAGATAGTAGCAGCTCTAAGTGATCCTGCTTTTGAAGAAATAGTTGAAAAACGTCAGAGAGAAGAGTACGCTGCTCAATTAGTGAGCAATGCGTTGTGTAGTCCTTTATCGAGACCGTCAATTGAAACTTTTTTACACTCACTTCTATATAAGTTCACGCTTCATACACACCCCATTGTAGTTAATATGATTACTTGTCAGAAAGAATGGAATTCGAAGTTACATGCCTTATTTGGTGATCGGGCTCTATATGTTCCTTATGAGACACCAGGGATTGAGTTGGCTCTATCTATGTTTAATGAACTTCAAAACTATAGATTAAAGAATAAAAAGGACCCAGGAATAGTATTTTTGCAAAATCACGGACTTATTATTAGCGGCGATCATATGGAAGAGGTATGTGAGCTAAATGAAGAAGTTTTATCAATATTAGAGAGAAATGAGAATGTGAATTTTTCGCATTATAAATATACTAATCAAATTTCAAAATTAATAAATGGTGTTGGTAATACGCAATATATAGCATATTTAAGTGAGGATACAATCGTTACTAAGTTATCTGAAAATAGAGCTAATTTAGAAATAAGCCCTTTTTGTCCGGATGGGTATGTATTCTGTGGTGTAAGAGTACTGTTTCTGCAGACATTGGACTCCCAATGTGTTTATGATTATTTTGAACAAAATCTTGAGCTTCCGAAGGTAATTATTTATAACTCCATGGTATTCTTTATTGCTAATAACATACGAAAAGCTAAAGAAATTGAAGAAGTATTTAAGTTCCACCTCATTATTGTGAACTCCGTGAAAGAGAGAGTAAACAGTCTTGAAATCGATGAAATTCGTTATCTGGGAAATTGGGAAGCAGAAAAATATAGACAAAAACTATAGAAGCAGGTGAATGAAGTGCAAATTATTATCCCTATGTCAGGAATAGGTAAGAGATTTATTGATGCTGGTTATTCAGAGCCAAAGCCATTAATTGAGGTTGATGGCATCCCAATTATTGAACATGTAGTCAATATGTTTCCGGGAGAATCGAACTTTACTTTTATATGTAATTCAAATCATCTAACAACTACCAATATGAGAGCTATATTAGAGCGTATCGCACCTGCGGCGAAAATAATTGAAATTGAACCACATAAAAAAGGACCTGTATATGCGGTTACGCAAATCTTTAATCTTCTAAATGATGAGGAAGAAGTTATTGTTAACTATTGTGATTTTAGTGTGTTTTGGAATTATGCTGATTTCCTAAACCATACTCGTAATAGGAAAGCAGATGGAGCTATTCCTGCATATAAGGGTTTTCATCCACATATGTTAGGGTCCACAAACTATGCATTTATGCGTGATGAAGAACAATGGATGCTCGAAATTAAGGAAAAAGAACCTTTCACAAATAATCGCATGGAGGAATACGCCTCAGTTGGTACATATTATTTTAGATGTGGATCATACGTCAAAAAGTATTTTCAGGCATTATTAGATGAAGATGTTAATTTGAATGGTGAGTATTACGTTAGTTTGGTGTACAATTTGCTAAACCGTGATGGTCTGCGCACTTCAATTTACAATGTTCAGCATATGTTGCAATGGGGTACTCCACAAGACGTACAAGAGTATAAAGCATGGTCTAATTATTTCAGAAATATAATAGAGTCAAATGAAGAGGATAAAACTGTTCCGCATTCAACGTTATTAATGCCGTTAGCTGGAGCAGGAAGCCGATTTGTAAAAGAAGGATATGAGGACCCCAAACCTTTAATTGAAGTATCTGGAAAACCGATGATTATTCAGGCTTCCCAGAGCTTGCCTAAGACAGGCAAACAAGTATTTCTTTGTCAAAAATCTCATTTAGATGCCTATCCTTTGGAAGAGGAACTTAAAATGGTATATCCAGACGCCACTATAGTTACTGTAGAGTCTCTAACTGAAGGGCAAGCTTGTACTTGTGAACTGGGACTTAAGTATATTGATTCAGAGGATTCACTGTTAATTGGCGCCTGCGACAATGGAATGATCTGGAATCAAGATGGTTTTCAAACATTAATTAAAGATCCTAATGTAGATGTTGTTGTATTCAGTTTTAGACATCATGTTTCGAGTGAACGTTATCCTCAGATGTATGGATGGATAGATATTGAGGAAGACCAGACTATTAAACATGTTCATGTAAAAAGCCCAATAAGTGATGATCCTTATAATGATCATGCAGTTGTGGGTAGTTTCTATTTTAAAAACGTTAAAATTTTCAAGGAATCACTTGATCAACTGTATACGAAAAACATTCGTATTAATAATGAGTTTTACGTAGATAGTTTGATAAATGAAGCAATAGATTTAGGATACAATGCGAAAGTATTCGAGTTGGATCAATATGTTGGGTGGGGTACACCTAATGATCTAAGAACCTATGAATACTGGCAGAGTTTCTTTCACAAGTGGGAATGGCACCCTTATACACTAGATCAAGAAGTCACTTTAGATAAAGATGCTCTTCCAGGACTTGAAATTAAATACACTACTTTTAAACAGGAAAATGAATAATGACATTAAAGAAGCAATTAATGCGTTTTGGTGTTACGGGTTGTTCAGCAGTATTAACCGATAGTTTTATCTACTATCTTTTATTAAATATATGGTCAACGTCCATTTCTAAGGGAATGTCCTTTCTTTGCGGTGCTGGAATTTCATTTTTGCTAAATAAATTGTGGACTTTTGAAGCTACTCAAAATACTTCATCTCATATATGGAAGTTTAGTGTTCTGTATTTAGGTACTCTATCAATAAATATATTAATGAATAAGTTAACTTTGAGTCTATTTCCATCAATGTATATGATAGCTTTTTTAGTAGCGACAGGCACAAGTATGTTACTGAATTTTATCGGTCAGAAATGGTGGGTGTTCAAAAATGATAAAGTTGTCGGTGATCATTCCTTGTTACAATGAAGTGAAGAATATTAGTTTAATTTTGGAGAAGTTCGAAAAAGTAATTCAAAGGCCGGACATTGAAGTAATATTGGTCAACAACGGTTCAAGTGATGGTAGTAAGGAACTTATGGAGAGATTAATAAATGATTATCCATTTGCAAGAATTGTTCATGTGGAGATTAATCAAGGCTATGGTTTTGGAATAATCTCAGGTTTAAAAGAGGCTAAAGGTGAATATCTCGGATGGACACATGCTGATATGCAAACTGATCCTTATGATGTTATTAGAGCTCTAACTATTATAGAGGAAAAGGGAAGCCCATCTAATATTTATGTCAAAGGTGATCGGAAGAAAAGGCCATTCTTTGATCAATTGTTTACTACAGCTATGAGTGTCTTTGAAACTATATATCTTCAAGAACGATTGTATGATATCAATGCGCAGCCTAATATATTTCACTCTTCATATTTTGCATCATGGGATTCACCACCTTATGATTTCTCGCTTGACTTGTATTCGTTATACATGGCACGAAAACAGAATATAGATATAATTCGGTTTAAGGTTGTATTTCCTGAACGATTGAATGGAGAATCGAGTTGGAATACAGGTATGGGTGCAAAGTATAAATTCATTAAAAGAACTTTGAATTTCAGTAAAAAGCTTAAAGGGGATTTGAAAAATGTACATCGCTCATCGTATTAATACGGTTGCAGAGTTAAAAAATATTCCGACCCAATACGGTGTAGAAATTGATATTCGCGATTTGGGTGAACGCTTGGTACTACATCATGATCCCTACGTAGACGGAGAGAATTTAGAGGATTTCTTGCGAGATTATCAACATGGAACTTTAATTTTAAATGTAAAAAGTGAAAGAATTGAACATCGAGTATTAGAATTAGTGCGAAAATATAAAATAAAGGATTATTTCTTTCTGGATAGTACCTTTCCGATGATCTATCTTCTCAGTAATCAGAGGGAGACGAATATCGCACTGCGTTTCTCGGAATACGAAGGATTAGATACCCTTTTATCTATGAAGGGGAAAGTGAAATGGGTATGGGTTGATTGCTTTACGAAATTACCTATTAATAAAGAGAACTATTCTAAATTGAAGGAGTGGGGATATAAATTGTGTCTAGTATCTCCCGAACTTCAAGGCAGGGATCAAGACATTGAAGAATACAAACAATATCTTCAAGATAATGATATTAAATTTGATAAAATTTGTACCAAGATATACAATGTTGAACGTTGGGGGAATTAATAACTTTAACCGTGTTGTTGGTGATTTCGAATTGAAGTGTAGTCTTAATAGTGGGGAGTAACTAGCCTACTAGAACCGGTAGTCCACGGCGACAACCGTGGATTTTTCATGGAAAGCTACAACGAAAAAATCATGCATAAGCTTAGTGTTAACTATCAGTTTATCCAAGATAACCAATCCCTCTCCGCAGAGGTTGGGGTATTACGTGACTTGCATTACCAACTGAATCCCAAAGCTCAAACGAAATTGATCCGTGTTCTAACTGGAGCTATTTATGATGTAATCGTAGATATTCGTCGTAATTCTCCTACATTTGGTCAATGGGTCGGAGTAATACTTAGCGAATATAACAAACGCCAACTGCTTGTACCTAAAGGCTTCGCGCATGGCTTCTGCACGTTGGTCCCTAATACCCAAGTGTTATACAAGGTGGACGAATATTATTCCCCTGAGAATGATCGCGGCATATTATGGAATGATCCAGCGTTAGGTATTGATTGGCCGACTTCTAGTCCGATATTATCGGATAAAGATCAACGTCATCCTGTACTGATGGACGCGGAACTTAACTTCGAATTATAAACATAACATTTCATTGAACAAAAGGTGGGCTATAAATGAAACTGCTAGTTACCGGTGGAGCCGGATTTATCGGCAGCAACTTTGTATTATACATGCTGCAACAACATCCTGATTATCAAATCGTTAACGTAGACGCGTTGACATATGCAGGTAATTTGGAGAATTTGAAGTCAATTGAAAATCATCCGAACCACAAGTTCGTAAAAGCAGACATTACAGATGTACAGGCAATGGATGCTTTGTTTAGCCAAGGTGTTGATGTAGTGGTAAATTTCGCGGCTGAATCGCATGTGGATCGGAGTATTTTGGAGCCAGAAGTGTTTGTGAAGACGAACGTGCTTGGAACACAAGTACTTTTGGATGCGGCGAAAAAATACAGTGTTACTAAATTCGTTCAGGTTTCTACGGATGAGGTATACGGATCACTTGGAGCAACCGGTTTGTTTACTGAAGAAACTCCTTTGACTCCGAACAGTCCATATTCGGCAAGTAAAGCTGGTGGCGACTTGCTTGTACGTGCATACCATGAGACATTCGGACTGCCAGTGAACATTACCCGCTGCTCGAACAATTATGGCCCGTACCAATTCCCTGAGAAGCTTATTCCGCTTATGATCTCCCGCGCACTTGCGGATCAAGCGTTGCCTGTATATGGCGATGGGATGAATATCCGTGACTGGTTGTATGTTGAGGATCACTGCAGCGCGATTGATTTGGTTATCCACAAGGGCGTGAACGGTGAAGTATACAACATTGGTGGCAATAACGAACGTACAAATGTGCATATCGTGAACACAGTATTGCAGGAACTTGGCAAACCTGATTCACTGATTACTTATGTTCAAGACCGTCCGGGTCATGATCGCCGCTATGGAATTGATCCTACCAAGATTATGAACGAACTGGGTTGGAAGCCGAAACATACGTTTGAAACAGGTATTAAAGAAACCATCCAATGGTATCTCAATAACCGCGAATGGTGGACTCGCATTCAATCTGGGGAATACCAGAAGTACGCTGAATTACAATATGGCGATCGTTTGGGAGAATCTCTATAATGGCTCAACTGAAGGTACTTGTTACAGGCGCGGCCGGACAACTAGGCCAGGACGTAGTTTTACTACTCCAGCATCAAGGTCACCAAGTAATGGGCTGCGACCGTCAGGAGATGGATATCACCGATCTGGATCAGTGTATCCAGGTTATTGGTGAGTTTGGACCGGATGCTGTCATTCATTGTGCTGCGCATACAGCAGTAGATGCGGCAGAAAGTGACATCGATGCAGCTTATTTAATTAATGCAACGGGCAGTCGAAATGTAGCGCTAGCTTCTGAAAAAGCTGGAGCTAAGCTGGTGTACATTAGTACGGATTACGTATTTGATGGTTTGGGAGTACAGCCTTACCATGAGTATGATAATACAGAACCTAAGAGTATATATGGTAAATCGAAACGTGCGGGTGAAGTGTTAGTTCAATCCCTTTCCTCTAAGTATTTCATCGTACGCACATCATGGGTGTACGGTAAATACGGGAATAACTTTGTCAAAACAATGCTGAAGCTTGGTCAAGAAAAGCCACTGCTTCAAGTCGTAGATGACCAAAAAGGTTCGCCTACCTATACAGTTGATTTAGCTCGATTTTTGTTAGAGCTTATCCAAACTGAGAAGTATGGTGTATACCATGCGTCAAATAGCGACTCATGTACTTGGTTTGAATTTACACAGGCGATCTTTGCAGAGGCTGAGGATATTTTGGGTTTGAAATTCACCGCAAAGCTTGAACCTTGTGCTACGGAACAGTTCCCAAGACCTGCACCGCGTCCTCGGAATTCGGTGATGGAGCATCTGTCGATACGTACGAATGGATTTGAGGATATTCGACCTTGGCGTGAGGGCCTGAGAGATTTCCTCTTAGAGCTAAAAGAATAAGATAGTAGCAATTGAAACTCCCAAATCGGTTATAACGATACGGGAGTTTTTTGTATTCTTTCGTTATAATAAGAAGGGAATGTGTAGTTAACAAGAAATTACAAAGTCGAGGATACTCATGAATAACAAAACAGTAAGTGTACATATCGTCACCTATAATAGTGCTGACGACATCATAGATTGTATAGAGGCAGTAATGGCACAGGACTATTTGGTCAAAAAAATTGTCGTAGTGGACAACGCTTCAACTGATGGTTCGGCGGATAAGGTCAGAACGTTCTATCACCAGTTTAACTCGGACTCACCCGCTGCATTCTTGGTGGGGCATGAAGCTATTAACTCCGCAAGGGAGATAAAGCAATATCCAACAATTGACCTTCTGGAGAATGAGCTTAACACAGGCTTCGCCCCAGCCCACAATCAAGCGATTGCCGTTACGGAAACAGATTACGTGCTCGTCCTTAACCCTGACCTTACGCTGGCTCCAGACTATATCTCCAGACTAATCACACTGATGGAGGGGAATCCGTTAATCGGTAGCGCGACAGGAAAGCTTTTGCTAAAGGCAGATCATGGGCTAGTAGATAGCACAGGTCTTCGTATGAACAGAGCACGGCGTGCGTTTGATCGCGGTGCGGGTGAGCCAGCTGACCAATGGACACAATCGGGTCTTGTATTCGGTGTATCTGGAGCGGCTGCGATGTATTCTCGACGGATGATCAACGACATAAGTGTTGATAGTGAGTTCTTTGATGCAGACTTTTTTGCTTATAAGGAAGATGTGGATGTGGCTTGGAGGGCGGAGTTATTCGGCTGGCGGGGATATTATGATGCTGAGGCGATCGGGTATCACGAACGTGGCTGGAAAACGTCTGGTCGTAACACGAAGCCGTTGTTCATCCGACGAATATCTTACATTAACCGCTACAAAATGATCTACAAGAATGAACCGACTCGAACTATGCTAAAGACAATCTTCATTTCTCTCCCCTATGAAATTGCAGCTCATGGTTATATGCTTCTGAGAGAGCCACAGTTAATTACAGCGTGGAAGTCCTTTTTCACTCAGCTCCCTGCGCTAAAAAAGAAGCGGGAGTATATACAAGCTGCGATAAAAGAGAGAAAGAAACACGAAATCTAAACCACATCTGTAAAAACCTCCCTGAAACGTCACCTCCTCTCAGGGAGGTTTTATGTTATAATTATTGTCGGTAGATTACTATATTTGTCAGGAGCGTTACGCAGTGAATGTAGATGTAAGTATACTTATTGTTAATTACAACACGTGTCGCCTGACGATGGATTGTCTCAGGTCGGTGTATGACTCGGAAACGAACTATTCCTATGAGATTATTTTAATAGACAACAATTCCAATGATGATTCGGTAGAGAAGATTAGTAGAGAGTTTCCAGGTGTAATGTTGATCGCAAATAACGACAATGTCGGTTTTGCTCGTGCTAATAATCAGGGGATGGAAGCTTCATCCGGACGGTATGTGCTGCTACTTAACTCAGATACGGTAGTACGTAAGGATACGCTGGAGACAATGATCTCCTTTATGGACGGTCGACCCGATGTTGGGGCGTCAGGATGTAAGATTATTTTGCCGGATGGTTCGCTGGATAAAGCGTGCAAGCGTGGATTCCCTACACCGTCTGCTTCTTTCTATTATGCTTTTGGCTTCAGTAAGCTTTTTCCGGATCGTCCGAGGTTTAACGGTTACCAGTTAGGCTATCTGGACCCTGATCTTGATTACCCGATTGATTGTCTTGTTGGTGCGTTTATGCTGCTGCGGCGGGAGACGATTGATCAGGTGGGTGGATTGGATGAAGAGTTCTTCATGTACGGAGAAGATTTAGATTGGTGTTATCGTATTAAAGAGGCTGGTTGGGAGATTTATTATTATCCGAAGACTTCTATCGTACATCTTAAAGGCGGCAGCGCTAGACGCAGACCTTTCAAAATCGTATACGAGTTTCACCGCGCAATGATTTTATTTCATCGTAAGCATTATAGTAAGAAGTACAACAGTATGATAAATGGAACGGTATATGCCGGTGTAGGTGTGAAGTTTGCACTTTCACTTTTGCGGAATGCCTTAACTTCTCCTAAAACGGTCTCATCACCTGCTCAGAGTCTTAACGCTAACGAAACAGGTGCACGTAACGAAAAGAATACTGAGGTGAATTTATGATTCGGCGTAATCAGAAATTTTTGACACAGCTCTATATGGTTGCTGATTTTATTGTCATCCAACTCTCTTTTTTAGCCGCTTGGTGGCTTAAGTTTAAAAGTGGATGGATGGAGTTTGAAAATCCGCTGCCTGTAGAGTCGTACGCTTACTGGAGTATGATTTATGGCGGAGTTGCAGTGTTAATCGGTATATTATTGTCACTGTATTTGCCTAAGCGTAAGAAACGTTTTGTCGATGAATTTATTAAGATTTTCCAAGTGCATATTATGAGCATTTTTATCTTGCTTGGTCTGATGTTCTTCGTGAAAGAAATCGATATCTCCCGTACCTACCTTGCTATTTATATGGGATTTAACGTTCTTTCTATTATGCTGTACCGATATGTGTTGAAGAAGACGCTTAAATCTTTCCGCGAAAAGGGCTTTAACCGACAGTTCGTACTTATCATCGGTGCAGGTACGCTAGGCAAAAGATTCTACAATAATCTAGAGCAATACCCCGAGCTTGGATATGAAGCGATTGGTTTCCTGGATGACTATCATACTTGGGATGGAATTGAAGAGCAACGATATAAACCGATTCTTGGAACAGTCGACCAGTTGTCTGGAATGCTAGAGATGCTGCCTGTGGATGAGGTTATACTTGCGCTGCCACTTGATGCCCATTCGAAGTATCCTTCAATTATTGCGGCCTGTGAAAAAGCAGGTGTACGCACATTGATTATCCCTGACTTTTTCGACTACTTACCAGCCCGCCCTTACTTTGATAACTTTGCAGGCATGCCAATGATTAATGTTCGTGATATTCCACTAGATATGACGGGTAATAAGATGGCAAAACGTTTGTTTGATATTGTGTTCTCCTTGTTCGCAATTATTATGATCTCTCCAGTGATGCTTATCGTGGCTCTTGGTGTTCGACTGACCTCTCCGGGACCGATTATATTCCGGCAGGAACGTGTGGGACTGAACCGTCGTAATTTTATGATGTATAAGTTCCGCTCCATGAAGATGCAGCAGGATGGTGAAGAGGATACAGGCTGGAGTACGCGGGAAGATCCTCGTAGAACAAGATTCGGGACCTTTATCCGTAAGACAAGTCTAGATGAGCTTCCACAATTTTTTAATGTGTTGCTGGGACATATGAGTGTGGTGGGACCTCGACCAGAACGCCCATATTATGTGGAACAGTTCCGTGATGAAATTCCGAAGTATATGGTTAAGCACCATGTACGACCTGGAATCACAGGCTGGGCACAGAGCAATGGACTTCGCGGTGACACTTCCATCGAGGAGCGGATCAAACACGATATTTTCTATATCGAGAACTGGTCTTTACTGTTTGACATTCGAATTATTTTCAAAACGATTCGCAACGGCTTCGTCAACAAAAATGCTTATTGATTCCTGCACTTATTTTGGATTTATTAAACTTTTATACGATCCCCGTTTCTACCTATGGTAGAGCGGGGTATTGTTTATCTATTGTTTTATAATCTAAACTTCGCAAAGGAAACTATCAACTATGGATAAGAAAAAGATTGTTGCTACCGTAATTGTAATTGGAGCTCTTATCATTTTACTTGTAATCGCTTTTAGTAATGAAGATGAACAGCCTGCAAGCGGCTTTGAAGCTCACAAGGTCATAGCACATGCCATGGGTGGCATTAACGGTCATACGTACACCAATGCTTTTGAAGCATTTGTTGCTAATTATGCACAGGGAACTCGCGTATTTGAAGTAGACTTGTTATTATCGGCTGATGATCAGCTAGTAGGTAGGCATGAGTGGTCAGGCAACATGAGTAAGCTTTTAGGTCAGTTGGATGTTCTTCCTGCTAATAAACAAGGGGTAGTACTAGATTATAAGGAATTCATGGACAGCCCAATCCTGAATATATACTCCCCGATCGATGTCGAGAAGTTGCTTGATCTGATGCAGCATTATCCAGATGCTTATATCGTGACCGATACGAAAGAAATCAAACCCGAACTTATAAATAAACAATTTACATTGTTGGTAGAAGCGGCGCAGCGCCGGGATCCAGCCATATTAGATCGGATTGTTCCCCAAATATATAATCAGTCGATGCTTGATGAGATCAATAAGGTGTATTCTTTTCCAGAATTGCTTTACACTCTGTACCAATCCAAGGATACGGATGTACAAGTTATTGAGTTTGTTAATAAAACAGGTGTGGATATTACCATGCCAGTTGGCCGAGCCACCAAGAGCTTTGTTAAAAAGCTGAAGAAGGCTGGCGCTCGTGTATATGTTCATACAGTAAATGAAGAAGCTGAAATTAGGGAGCTGGCCCGTATGGGCGTGGATGGTTTTTACACTGATTTTGTACCCGAAGAGGATTTGATTAATATCTCAGGTGTACGTTGAAATCTTAGACTACTTATTACCATTAAAAAATACGAAAAAATGTTCGCATTTTTGTTCGCTTTAAATTGACACACCTGCTGTGCTGGCATAGACTAGATCTATATCTTTTTCGGCGGCAGGAGTGTCTTTGTCTTGCCCAAATGACTATTAAGGATGATTCTCATGAAATCAGTGCAGCAAATGATCAAACCTTGGCGGCATGTGTTTAAGCTAGACCCTGACCGGATGATTTCGGATGAGGATTTGGCGGCCGTTTGCTTATCTGGCACGGATGCCATACTGATAGGGGGCTCTACAGGAGTAACCTATGAGAATACAGTGGATCTCTTATCAAGAGTAAGAGGGTTTGAGTTGCCCTGTGCACTCGAGGTATCCGAACTTGAAGCTGCTGTGCCCGGATTTGACCTTTATATGATTCCTATGGTGCTTAATACTCCTGATCCAGCCTGGATTGTAGGCCATCATCGCCGAGCTATTGAACGCTATGGATTTATGATTCCATGGGATTCGCTTCTAACGGAAGGTTATATTGTGCTGAATAGTGACTCTTCCGTTGCACGGATTACAGGGGCTGAGACGGCCATTGATGCTGAAGAAGCGGCTGCTTATGCTCAGGTTGCGGACAGGCTGATGTCACTGCCGATTGTTTATCTTGAATACAGCGGTAGGTTCGGGGATATGGAGACTGTGCGGACAGTACGCGAAATGGTGGATCACGCTCAACTTTTTTATGGTGGGGGCATTACTTGTGAGGCGGAAGCCGAGCAGGCAGCAGCTCTATGTGATACAGTAGTGGTCGGCAATATTATTTATAGTGATGTACAGCAGGCACTGCTAACAGTTGTGGCTGTAAAAAAGACAGTACAAGAGAAATTCGATTAAATTATAAGAAAGTATAAGTTTCACGTTATACATTATCCTTATATTTTTCGCATAAACACTTACCGTCCTTATAAGGACGCCAAAGGCGTTTATGCTTAGTGGTTATTTTTAGGACTACTTATGATTGGTGATTTTATATTTAGAAAGGAGCATGTTACACATGCAACTTATTAGCATACAAGACGCAGTAAGTCGACTGAATCCTCCACAAAGACAGGCTGTCGAAACTACTGAAGGACCACTTTTGATAATGGCTGGTGCGGGCAGTGGGAAGACTAGAGTGTTGACTCATAGAATTGCCTGGCTGATTGCCAATCGAAAGGCGCCGCCTTGGGCGATTTTGGCGATTACGTTTACGAATAAAGCCGCGCGGGAAATGCAGGAACGTGTATCTAAACTTGTCGGACCTGAGGGAAGAGATATCTGGGTATCCACCTTTCACTCTATGTGTGTTCGGATTTTGCGGAAGGATATCGAGCGGATTGGTTTTACCTCCAACTTCTCCATTCTGGACTCTACAGATCAGTTATCCGTAATACGTAACTGTATGAAGGAACTGAATATTGATACGAAGAAATTCGAACCAAAAGCTGTGCAGGCTATCATTAGCGCATCCAAGAATGAGCTGATCACTCCGGCGCAGTATGAGCAGAAGGTTGGCGATTATTTTGAAGGCTTAGTTGCAAAGGTATATAAGATGTATCAAAGGCGTCTAAGAAGCAATAACTCGCTTGATTTTGATGATTTGATTATGAAGACTATCGAACTGTTTAAGGAAGTTCCCGAGGTCCTTGATTTCTACCAAAAGAAATTCAAATACATCCACGTGGATGAGTATCAGGATACGAACAGAGCGCAGTATATGTTGTGCCGTATGCTCGCTGACAGCCACCACCGGATTTGTGTGGTAGGGGATAGTGACCAGTCGATTTATCGCTGGCGCGGAGCGGATATTACGAACATTCTTAATTTTGAAGAGGACTATCCAGAAGCGAAGACCATTCTTCTAGAGCAGAACTACCGTTCAACTGCTAATATCTTGAATGCAGCCAATGGTGTGATCGCACTCAATAGTGGACGTAAGCCGAAGAAGCTGTGGACCGATTCCGAGGAAGGCGCCAAGATTAAGGTATACCGGGCGGACTCCGAGCATGATGAAGGTTACTTTGTAACCGGAGAAATCAGCAAAAATGTGAAACAGGGTCAAGCCTACCAGAATCATGCGATACTGTATCGTACGAATGCCCAGTCACGGGTAATCGAGGAAATTCTAATTAAATCTGATATTCCGTATCAAATCGTAGGCGGGATTAAGTTCTATGATCGTAAAGAAATCAAAGATCTGCTCGCTTATTTACGCCTGTTGTCTAACCCTGATGATGATATCAGCCTGACGCGTATTATTAATGTACCTAAGCGGGGATTAGGGGATACAACGGTTGGTAAGCTGGCAGCTGCGGCTGGTGAGCGTGGTGTTTCTATTTTCCGCGTACTGCAAACTGTAGATGATTTGGGCTTTGCCGGACGGACGCGGAATATGCTAGTAGAGTTCTACGATATGATTGAAGCCCTGCACCGTATGGTGGAGTTCTTGTCCGTAACAGAACTGACGGAAAAAATACTGGAGATGTCGCAGTACCGTTTGGAGCTGCAAAATGAAAATACTCTCGAATCTCGCTCACGACTAGAGAATATCGATGAGTTCTTGTCCGTGACGATGGAGTTTGAAAAGAATAACGAGGACAAGTCGCTTGTCTCCTTCCTCACGGATCTTGCACTTATCGCAGATATTGATAGTGTGAATGATGATGAAGAGGACCGTAGTGACGCTGTAGTCCTGATGACGATGCACAGCGCCAAAGGTCTGGAGTTCCCAACGGTATTTATCGTCGGGATGGAAGAAGGTGTGTTCCCGCACAGCCGAGCCTTCCAAGACAACGATGAGCTCGAAGAGGAACGCCGGCTTGCGTATGTAGGGATCACCCGCGCCGAGAAACAATTGTTTCTCTCTTGCGCGCGGATGCGTACGCTCTTTGGGCGGACGACGGCGAATCAGCCGTCCCGCTTCATTGAAGAGATTCCGGAGGAGTTGAAGGAGGATACCGCGAAGACACAGGACCGCTTCCAACGTGGAGGCTCGGAGGTAGGCGGTGCTTATGGCGGACGCGGCTTCAGTGGCGGCAGTCGTGGGAACTTCGGCGGTCGAGGTGGAGCCGCTAGTGCGGCGCCGATTGGCAGCGGAAGCACAGCGTCCGCAGCGACAAGTAAGAGTAGCGTGACCGTAACCTCCGGAGGCGCACAGCGCGCTACTGGAGCAGGGGCTGCAGCAGCTGGCGAATACAAAGCGGGTGATAAGGTTTCGCATGGCAAATGGGGCACTGGCACCGTTGTAGCTGTGAAGGGCACCGGGAATGATACGGAGCTGCAGATTGCTTTTCCAGCACCGGTGGGTGTAAAACGGCTGCTTGCAGGGTTTGCACCGATTACCAGGGTGGAATAATAGTAGAAAACGATTAACGAACGGATATTTAGACCACGCTAACCATTAGGAAACTTATTGACGGAGGGATGTACCTGCATGGATGCTATGCATGTGATGGAAGAGCTTGTTGCGGAGTTAAATAATTATAATTACCACTATTACACGCTGGATGCTCCGCTAGTCAGCGATAAGGAATACGATGTTTTATACGACAAGCTTGTAGCACTGGAGGCTGAGAGTGGCTTCGTACTACCGGATTCACCTACACAACGTGTAGGTGGAGAGCTGCTTAAGGGCTTCACGCCGCATCGGCATCTGGCTCCGCTTTGGAGTCTCGATAAAGCACAGAATATTGAACAGCTGCGGAGCTGGAATACGCGGGTACTTCGCTTAGTGAATGAGTACAATCTTAAGAACCCAGGCAACCCTCTACCTGATCCTTGTTATGCAGTAGAACTGAAGTTTGATGGCTTGACGCTGAATCTAACCTATCGGAATGGTGTTCTCGAACAGGCATCGACGCGTGGTAATGGTGTCATTGGGGAAGGAATACTTGCTCAGGTGAAGACCATTAAGTCTGTTCCATTAACGATTCCTTTTAAAGAAGGGGTCATTGAAGTACAGGGCGAAGGGATTATGAATCTATCTGTGCTCGCTGATTATAATACCCGGGCTGCAGAGCCACTTAAGAATGCGCGTAATGCGGCGGCAGGAGCACTGCGCAATCTAAACCCGAAGACTACTGCAGAACGTCGTTTGAATGCATATTTCTATAATGTAGGTTTTGGCGAAGGTGTAGAGTTCGCCGATCATCAGGAGATGATGGATTTTCTACGGAATAACAAATTCAAAGTAAATCCTTATCTGACTTACTGTAATGATTTCGATGATGTGACTGAGCAGCTTGCCGGAATCGAGGAGAGTCGTTCAAGTCTTGATTACCTCATTGATGGAGCGGTGATCAAGGTGACGGATTTCCGTATTCGTGAAGTTCTTGGTTACACTGACAAGTTCCCCCGCTGGGCAGTGGCTTATAAATTTGAAGCTGAAGAAACAACGACCGTGCTTGAGTCTGTTAGCTGGAATGTAGGACGTACAGGTAAAGTGACTCCTTTAGCTCGTGTTGAAGCCGTAGAGCTTGCTGGAGTTACCGTGCAGAATTGCACATTAAATAATGTGGGCGATATTGAGCGCAAAAACTTGAAATTTGCTTTAGGCTCACGAGTGTTTATTCGGCGTTCTAATGATGTTATCCCGGAAATTCTCGGCAAGGTAACAGAAGAGAATGACGGAGGAGAAATTATTTTCCCTGAGGATTGCCCGGCGTGCGGATTTCCGCTAGAAATGCGTGGTGCGCATCTTTTCTGTAATAATAAGCTGAACTGTAGACCGCAAATTATTAGTCGGATCACTCATTTCGCTTCGCGTGATGCGATGGATATTGAGACGTTTAGTGAGAAGACAGCAGGTCAGCTCTACGACGAGCTTAATGTTCATGACTCTGCGGATCTGTATGAATTGTCCTTTGAGCAGCTTGTACAGCTGAACCGTTTCGGAGAGAAAAAAGCACAGAATTTGCTGCAAGCGTTAGAGGATAGCAAAGGGCGCGATCTCGCCTCATTCCTCTTTGCGTTAGGAATCCCTAACACAGGTAAAGCAACAACTAAGATGCTGGCTGATCATTTCCGCGATCTGGATGCTGTGATGCAGGCTAAAGCTGAGGAACTTGCCGAGTTACCGGACATTGGCGGGATTGTCGCCGAGAGCATTGTTAACTTCTTCGCAGATCCTGTAGTCGTGGCGAATGTTGCTCGGTTGCGGGCGCTTGGGGTTGAAGCAAAAGCTCCTGAGGCCACACGTCCTGTTAGCACGGATTCCTTCTTTAGCGGAAAAACGGTAGTGTTGACCGGTTCATTACAAAAGCTTACACGTGACGAAGCCGCCGAACGTCTGGAAGCACTCGGAGCGAAGGTGTCTGGAAGTGTATCTAAGAAGACGGATTTGGTTATTGCCGGCGAGAAGGCAGGTAGTAAACTGGCCAAAGCACAACAGCTGGGCATTCAGGTCATTGAGGATGAGGATGAGCTGATTCGACTGCTGGAGATGTAAGCATAATTTTACTAAGTCCTAAAAGGGTACCAGTTCCATTTCGTTTAAGTACGAGTGGAGCGGGTACCCTTTTTTTGCGTAACCTATTTATTGTTGTTCGATTTTAAGTACATGTATCTATTTTCGAGGAAAAACGTTCGATGGATCTGCTAATATAGAAGCTAAAGATAATTATTACTATATTTGAAAGGAAACCCCTCCTGTGAAGAGAGAAACGATTTTGTTAGTAGATGATGAGAAGGAAATTGTAGAGCTGTTATCGATATACCTCTGTAATGAGGGCTATCGCCTGCTTAAAGCTTATGATGGGATGGAGGCACTGGCGTGTCTGCAGAAGGAAGAAGTGGATCTAATCATTCTTGATGTCATGATGCCTAAGATGGATGGATTAGCTGCATGTATGAAGATCCGTGAAGATCGGAAGATGCCGATTATTATCCTTTCAGCCAAAAATACGGATATGGACAAAATCTCAGGACTTAGCATAGGAGCGGACGACTACGTGGGCAAGCCGTTTAATCCTTTGGAGATTGTGGCACGAGTTAAGTCACAGCTGCGTCGTTATCACGCTTTCAATAAAGATAGTAGTAGCCTAGGGAGTGACAGCAAACTTAGCTTTGAAGATTTAACTATAGATACGTCTAAGCATGAGGTACATATAGACCAGCAGAAGATTAAGCTGACCCCGCGGGAATTTTCTATTTTAGAGCTTTTGGCAAGGCACCAAGGTCAAGTGCTCAGCTTAGAGCAGATATACGATAAGGTGTGGAACGAACCATTTTTAGATGGGGGTAATACTGTTATGGTACATATTCGTAACCTCCGCGACAAAATCGAAGTGGATTCGAAGCGCCCCCGTTATATCCAAACCGTCTGGGGAGTTGGCTATAAATTAGATGGACCTTCCTGAAAGGATTAGGTGAGGTTTCTTGAATTCAAAATATATAACTACGATTCGTTGGAAGTTTATATACGCCTTTTTACTCAGTGTGCTTTCCGGTGGATTACTGCTGTTTGCAGGTTACCAGCTCGTTAATTTCATGATCTATCTGAATCCAGTGTCAGAGTCGGCTCCCTATTCACGTATCTTACGCTGGATCATTAATCATATTGGCTCTATGCCACTGCTGACCGCCGCTGGTATTATCAGCTTTTTACTGTTCTTTTTTATCTATACTCGTAAAGTAGTACTGTATCTGGAGGAGATCACCAAAGGAATTCGGGAAATCACAAGCTCCGGGATGTCGCACCGAATTGAAGTCAAAACCACGGACGAGCTGGGAGTGCTGGCTGAGAATATTAATGAAATGGCTGAACGTTTGCAGCACTCCATGGAAGAGGAACGTAAAGCAGTGAATGCAAAAAATGACTTGATCACAGGTGTCTCCCACGATTTACGAACCCCCCTTACCTCTGTCCTCGGTTTTCTGGAATATATCGAGCAAGATCGATGCCAGGAAGAAGTAGAAATACGATATTACGTGAGCATAGCCTACAACAAATCCCTTGTGCTGCGTAAACTGATCGACGATCTTTTTGAATATACACGCGTAAATAGTGGGGAATACCCTCTGGTTATGGAGCGATTAGATTTAAAAGCATTTATACGGCAGCTAGCGGAGGAGTCAGTTCCCGAACTAACAAAGGCTGAAATGACCTATGAGATCGATGACCAAGCTGGTGAGTTGTGGATAGAGGCATCCCCTAAAGAATTAGTTCGTGCTTATGAAAATTTGATTACGAACGCGATCCGTTACGGTAGAAGCGGCGGGAAAGTGGAGATTGGTTTCAGTAAAAGGGGAAATGAAGCGGTTGTCCGCATTAGCAACTTTGGAGAGATGATTGCAGAGAGCGATATTCCGTTTATTTTTGAACGATTCTATCGAGCAGAGAAGTCTCGTTCACAGCATACAGGCGGTTCAGGCCTAGGTCTTGCCATTTCCAAAAGTATCGTCGAACGCCACAATGGCGTTATTTATGTAGAAAGCTCCCCGCTTCGGACGGATTTTATCACCTATTTCCCATTCTTCATAGAATCTTAAGAAAACTCTTGGCGGGTTCTTAAGATTTGGAAGATATCCTTGTGAGCACAAGGAGGGAATGACTATGCACAAACTTCGGACGGTTCGCATCCATTATCTTTATATTTTTATAGGGAGTGCTCTTTTGAGTGCTGCCTTTCTTTTTGCTGTCCAGCGGGCTGTTGCTTTGCTGTATTCTCATTATTCAGGGAAGTCAGGCGTCTTTTTTGTTCGTCTTATCCATTGGACCATTAATCATATTGGAACAATCCCTAGCGTCATAATTCTATTTGTTCTATTCTTCAGTGGGTTGTTTATTCTCCGTTCACAGAAAATTGCCGATGATTTGCACACGGTACTGATTGGAAGCTCAGAGTTAGCAGACAAGGGAGTAACAACAGAAATTAAGGTCCTCTCTGGAGGAGAATTAGGCCAAATCGCCGCTAACCTGAATCGCATGCAAAGAATTGAAGTTCCGAATAGAGGCGTAGCAACAGAAACGATGCAGGACACACCAGTTGTAGCTTTATTGATAAGAACTCGGGCAATTCTCCGTGCTCTCCGTGAGGTAGAGGAGGCTGACAACACGGATGATGGGATGGAAGCCCAAGCACTTCTTGAAGCAGCGAGTGTTGAAGCCCGTAGTATGGAGCGGTTCTTAGAGAACCTGATTATAGAATCATGAATGCCGTTACCGAAAAAAAACAAAGTGTAGCCCATTCAGGCAAGGATGGCAGATGGATCGTGCGTACCCGGATACTCCGTCTAGGGTATTTATTATTTGATGGGAGTATCATTGGAATAGTAATAGCGCTCGTGGGTTTGCTTTACGTATTTCAATACGGCGGGCAAGTGGTTAAACAGCAAGAGAATAAACTTCAGCTGCCGGAATCGAGCATCATTAAGACCTCGGACGGGACGACATTACGAATGATCCCTTTACCGGGCTCGGGGTATAGACATTCAGCGGAGCTGGAGGAAATGCCTGCATTATTGATAAATACGTTTTTAGCGGTGGAGGACCGACGCTTTTATAGCCACCAGGGATTAGATTATAAAGGGATTTCTCGCGCTTTTCTAAATAATATTGTGGATATGGATCTCTCTGAGGGCGGGAGTAGTATTACTCAGCAGCTAGCTCGCAATCTTTATTTGAACAGGAACAAGAATGTCATACGTAAGCTAAACGAAGCATCCATTGCTCTTGCATTGGAGAGGCAGTTATCAAAACGAGAGATTCTAGGGCTTTACCTCAATCAAATTTACATGGGGCGTGGACAATATGGAGTAAAGGCAGCTGCGGAGCGTTACTTCGGCGTATCCGATTTGAAAAAACTAGAAATATGGCAAATCGCCACCTTGGCGGGAATCCCTAAAGGACCGTCTATTTATAATCCGGTAGACAATAGTACATTATCCAAAACAAGAAGGAATCTCGTTCTACAGATTATGTTAGAGCAAGGACTGATTACTAAAGAACAAATGCTTGAGGCCAGAGATAAAAAGTATCAACCTCCCGCTGCGAACAAAGTAGAAGTCATTGGTGTGCATTATGTGGACGCTACGCTTAAGGAGGCGGCTCAGATCACTGGGAAGTCTGTGGAGGAGCTTCGAACGGGTGGTTACACTATCGTTACAGGGTTGAACATTAAAGCACAGCAGGCGCTAGAGCAGGCTTTTCTAAAGGGTTCTTCTTTCCCGCCTGACGGAAAAGATCAGCAGGTAGAAGCAGCTATGACCATAATGGATCATCGTACAGGTGAAGTGGTGGCACTAATTGGTGGGCGTGAACAAGATGAGGGGAGCTTGAATAGAGCTACAATTGATGCGCGGCAGCCAGGCTCCAGCTTCAAGCCGATCATTGATTATGGACCCGCGCTAGAGAGCGGGAAGTTTAGCCCGTATAGCATACTTTCTGATCGCAAATACGCTTATGGAAACTATGTACCTGAGAATTTGAACGGTGTGTATCAAGGTCAAATCACAATGAGTAGAGCGCTGCAAAAATCCGTGAATGCGCCAGCTGTTTGGCTTTTGAAGCAGGTTGGAATCTCTTCTGCACGGCAATTCGCAGCCAAATTAGGAATTGTACTGACAGAGGAGGATAACCATTTATCAATAGCTTTAGGAGGGCTTCATAATGGGGTATCGCCACTTAAAATGACACAAGCCTATGGTGTCTTTGCTAATGGAGGTAAATTCAATGAGGCTCATATGGTACGCACGATAATGGATTCAAAAGGGAAGGTTGTGTATTCACATCTCTCCGAATCACGGCAGGTAATATCGCAACGAACCGCAGAGGCAATGACGATGATGCTACGTAATGTTGTCAATGAAGGAACGGGCAAAAAAGCGCAAATGAACAGGCCTGTAGCGGGGAAAACCGGAACAACCCAATTGGATCTGCCAGGTGTAAGCAAGAAAGCTAACCGGGATTTGTGGTTTGTTGGTTATACTTCGGAATGGACAGCTGCAGTGTGGATGGGGTTTGATCGTACAAATAAGGATAATTATATGACAGAGGGCAGCGGGAAGGCTGCCGCTCTATTTTCTACAGTCATGAGTAAGGCGTTAAGTGGTTACTGATGTTACTGATGTTTATTGAGCGGCCCATTCTTCTAGTTTCTCGTCTCTAGGAAGCAGGAGAGCAAGGAAACCCAAAAGAGGTAGGAATCCACAAGCTATAAATACTTTTGAAATTCCAATGCTGTCAATCAGATTGCCGAGTACCAAGGAGCCAATTCCTCCGAGCCCAAAAGCAAGACCAGTGATTAACCCTGAAACTGTTCCGATATTGCCTGGATAAAGCATCTGAGCATAGATTACAGTAACAGAGAAGCTGGACAAAAGGATGAAGCCGCCAATCAGTAAGAGTATAGCTGCCCACATTTGGTTCACGAAGGGTAGAGCCAGTGCGAAGGGCACTGTTCCGACCATAGAGAGAAGAATGAGATTACGCCGTCCGAAGCGGTCTGCCAGTGGGCCTCCAAAGAATGTACCGACAGCTCCAGCTGCCAGATACATGAAAATATAGATTTGGGCCTTATCAAGCGTCATTTGATATTTGTCCATTAAATAGAAAGCGTAGTAACTGCCGATAGAAGCGCCGTACCAAGATCTTACAAAGACTAGGAAAACGAGGATGATTGTTGCCGTTCGAATACTTTTGCGTCGGGCAGGATCGATTGCACGAGCTGTTGATTTTTTATGAAACGTATATCCCGCATCCAGCATCTCTCGATACCAGCGAGCGACATAGGTCTGGACGGCAATTCCGGCAGCCGCAACGATAGTGAAGCCAAGAGCGCCGATCTGCCCAAAGGGAATGAATATCCATTTCGTGAGCATTGGTCCTAAAGATTGTCCAGCATTGCCGCCGACTTGAAAAATAGATTGCGAAAGACCTTTCCGCTGACCGGCAGCCATATGAGCAACACGCATGCCTTCGGGATGAAAGGTAGCAGATCCGAAACCGATTAGCATGACGGAAAACAATACAAGGATATAGTTGTTGGCAAAAGCCAATAAAAGTACGCCTAAAAATGTGCTGCACATGCCTAATGGTAACAATATAGGACGTGGCTTACGATCAGCCGCATACCCAATGACTGGTTGGATAACGGAGGACGTCATGTTTAAGGCAAAGGAGATCCACCCGATCTGAGCGAAGGAGAGCATTAAGTTATCTTTGAGAATAGGAAAGATTGCAGGGATGACTGCCTGAATAGAATCGTTAAATAAATGAACAAAGCTGACAGCCAGCAAAATCTTATAGATTGTTGCTTGCTGCAGATTACGCTGCTCCTTGTCCTTGGTGTTTGTTTGGGTCGCAGCACTAGATGGATTGTTTTTCATTTAGACTCCTCTCGTACGTATCAATAGAAGTTAATATATGGGATTACGATAAATTCTATTTAGCCATAAATTAAGGATTATTGGAATCAATTTGTGTTGGTTTGTGCTAGTTTGAAAGTATTTATTCGTAGATTATTTTTATTTCAAAAAAAGCTTGCAAACATAAGAACAGCATGGTATATTATCTCTTGTGCTTATGACGCATCGAACAAATGAAACACAAACGATGAAAAAAATAAGTTGACAAGAAATACAACAACATGATATACTCTAATTCCTGTGCAAGAGACATTTGATGTCGAAATGCCGGGAGCAAGTTCTTTGAAAACTGAACAAATGGAACGCGTTAATTTTTAAAAGATTCATTTAATGAATCGTCAGTTTCAAAATGAGCATATCGCTCTTTTCAATACTAATTGGAGAGTTTGATCCTGGCTCAGGACGAACGCTGGCGGCGTGCCTAATACATGCAAGTCGAGCGGAGTTACTTTGAAAGCTTGCTTTCAAAGTAACTTAGCGGCGGACGGGTGAGTAACACGTAGGCAACCTGCCCCTTAGACTGGGATAACTACCGGAAACGGTAGCTAATACCGGATAATTTCTTTTTTCTCCTGAAGAAAGAATGAAAGACGGAGCAATCTGTCACTGAGGGATGGGCCTGCGGCGCATTAGCTAGTTGGTGGGGTAACGGCCCACCAAGGCGACGATGCGTAGCCGACCTGAGAGGGTGAACGGCCACACTGGGACTGAGACACGGCCCAGACTCCTACGGGAGGCAGCAGTAGGGAATCTTCCGCAATGGACGAAAGTCTGACGGAGCAACGCCGCGTGAGTGATGAAGGTTTTCGGATCGTAAAGCTCTGTTGCCAGGGAAGAACGTCCGGTAGAGTAACTGCTATCGGAGTGACGGTACCTGAGAAGAAAGCCCCGGCTAACTACGTGCCAGCAGCCGCGGTAATACGTAGGGGGCAAGCGTTGTCCGGAATTATTGGGCGTAAAGCGCGCGCAGGCGGTCATTTAAGTCTGGTGTTTAAACCTTGGGCTCAACCTGAGGTCGCACTGGAAACTGGGTGACTTGAGTACAGAAGAGGAAAGTGGAATTCCACGTGTAGCGGTGAAATGCGTAGATATGTGGAGGAACACCAGTGGCGAAGGCGACTTTCTGGGCTGTAACTGACGCTGAGGCGCGAAAGCGTGGGGAGCAAACAGGATTAGATACCCTGGTAGTCCACGCCGTAAACGATGAGTGCTAGGTGTTAGGGGTTTCGATACCCTTGGTGCCGAAGTTAACACAGTAAGCACTCCGCCTGGGGAGTACGGTCGCAAGACTGAAACTCAAAGGAATTGACGGGGACCCGCACAAGCAGTGGAGTATGTGGTTTAATTCGAAGCAACGCGAAGAACCTTACCAGGTCTTGACATCCCTCTGAATCCACTAGAGATAGTGGCGGCCTTCGGGACAGAGGAGACAGGTGGTGCATGGTTGTCGTCAGCTCGTGTCGTGAGATGTTGGGTTAAGTCCCGCAACGAGCGCAACCCTTAACTTTAGTTGCCAGCAAGTAATGTTGGGCACTCTAGAGTGACTGCCGGTGACAAACCGGAGGAAGGTGGGGATGACGTCAAATCATCATGCCCCTTATGACCTGGGCTACACACGTACTACAATGGCCGGTACAACGGGAAGCGAAACCGCGAGGTGAAGCCAATCCCATCAAAGCCGGTCTCAGTTCGGATTGCAGGCTGCAACTCGCCTGCATGAAGTCGGAATTGCTAGTAATCGCGGATCAGCATGCCGCGGTGAATACGTTCCCGGGTCTTGTACACACCGCCCGTCACACCACGAGAGTTTACAACACCCGAAGTCGGTGGGGTAACCCGCAAGGGAGCCAGCCGCCGAAGGTGGGGTAGATGATTGGGGTGAAGTCGTAACAAGGTAGCCGTATCGGAAGGTGCGGCTGGATCACCTCCTTTCTATGGAGAATCGTCTTCTGCAATGAAGACATTCAAATCGGAAGTTAAACTTCCGAAATCATTTAACGCGTATCCATTTGTTCGGTTTTGATGGAATTTGCGGGGCCATAGCTCAGCTGGGAGAGCGCCTGCCTTGCAAGCAGGAGGTCAGCGGTTCGATCCCGCTTGGCTCCACCAACAAACTTCATCTATTTGTTATGTCTAGAATATTTTTAAACTTGATCCTTGAAAACTGGATACCGAAACGAATTTGCGTTTTAGAACATCTTTTAGCTAAAACTTGTGTAAACAAGTACGTTAGTTATTAGCTGGAAGCGAAGATTTTCAATTGTGCGAACAAACGAAACATCGGAGCGAAGGTTAAGCTAATAAGAGCACACGGAGGATGCCTAGGCGCCAGGAGCCGACGAAGGACGTGGCGAACAACGAAACTGCCTCGGGGAGCTGTAAGCAAGCTTTGATCCGGGGGTGTCCGAATGGGGAAACCCAGCTGTGGTAATTCGCAGTTACTCATCTCTGAACACATAGGAGATGTAGAGGCAGACCAGGGGAACTGAAACATCTAAGTACCCTGAGGAAGAGAAAACAATAGTGATTCCGTCAGTAGCGGCGAGCGAACGCGGAACAGCCTAAACCTAAGAGCTTGCTCTTAGGGGTTGTGGGACGTCTCACATGGAGTTACAAAGGAATATGGTAGGTGAAGAGGTCTGGAAAGGCCCGCGATAGAGGTAAAAGCCCTGTAACCTAAACTGTGTTCTCTCCGAGACGGATCCCGAGTAGTGCGGGGCACGTGAAACCCCGTATGAATCCAGCAGGACCATCTGCTAAGGCTAAATACTACCTGGCGACCGATAGTGAAACAGTACCGTGAGGGAAAGGTGAAAAGCACCCCGGAAGGGGAGTGAAATAGAACCTGAAACCGTGTGCTTACAAAAAGTCAGAGCCCGATCTATGGGTGATGGCGTGCCTTTTGTAGAATGAACCGGCGAGTTACGTTTAACATGCAAGGTTAAGTCGAGAAGACGGAGCCGCAGCGAAAGCGAGTCTGAATAGGGCGATTGAGTATGTGGACGTAGACCCGAAACCGTGTGATCTACCCCTGTCCAGGGTGAAGGTGCGGTAACACGCACTGGAGGCCCGAACCCACGCATGTTGAAAAATGCGGGGATGAGGTGGGGGTAGCGGAGAAATTCCAATCGAACTCGGAGATAGCTGGTTCTCCCCGAAATAGCTTTAGGGCTAGCCTCGGTATAAGAGTAGTGGAGGTAGAGCACTGATTGGGTGCGGGGTCCGCAAGGATTACCAAGCTCAGTCAAACTCCGAATGCCATATACTTATTGCCGGGAGTCAGACAGTGAGTGCTAAGATCCATTGTCAAAAGGGAAACAGCCCAGACCATCAGCTAAGGTCCCCAAGTGTGTGTTAAGTGGGAAAGGATGTGGAGTTGCACAGACAACCAGGATGTTGGCTTAGAAGCAGCCACCATTGAAAGAGTGCGTAATAGCTCACTGGTCGAGTGACTCTGCGCCGAAAATGTAACGGGGCTAAACACACCACCGAAGCTATGGCTAGATACGTATGTATCTGGGGTAGGGGAGCGTTGTATGTGGGTTGAAGGTGTACCGTAAGGAGCGCTGGACAGCATACAAGTGAGAATGCCGGTATGAGTAACGAAAAGATCAGTGAGAATCTGATCCGCCGAAAGCCCAAGGTTTCCTGAGGAAGGCTCGTCCGCTCAGGGTAAGTCGGGACCTAAGGCGAGGCCGAAAGGCGTAGTCGAAGGACAACAGTTTGAAATTACTGTACCACCGTAATCCGCTATGAGCGATGGGGTGACGCAGGAGGGTAGTGACGCGGACTGATGGATATGTCCGTCTAAGCAGTGAGGCTGATGTGTAGGCAAATCCGCACATCGTTAAGGCTGGGCTGTGATGGGGAGCGAAAATTACAGTAGCGAAGGTCATGATCTCACACTGCCAAGAAAAGCCTCTAGCCAGGAGAAGGTGCCCGTACCGCAAACCGACACAGGTAGGCGAGAAGAGAATTCTAAGGCGCGCGGAAGAACTCTCGTTAAGGAACTCGGCAAAATGACCCCGTAACTTCGGGAGAAGGGGTGCCCCGGTAGTGTGAATAGCACGAGGGGGCCGCAGTGAAAAGGCCCAAGCGACTGTTTAGCAAAAACACAGGTCTGTGCGAAGCCGCAAGGCGAAGTATACGGGCTGACGCCTGCCCGGTGCTGGAAGGTTAAGGGGAGTGGTTAGGGGTAACCCGAAGCTATGAACCGAAGCCCCAGTAAACGGCGGCCGTAACTATAACGGTCCTAAGGTAGCGAAATTCCTTGTCAGGTAAATTCTGACCCGCACGAATGGCGTAACGACTTGGGCGCTGTCTCAACGAGAGATCCGGTGAAATTTTAATACCTGTGAAGATGCAGGTTACCCGCGACAAGACGGAAAGACCCCATGGAGCTTTACTGCAGCTTGATATTGAATTTGGGTACGATCTGTACAGGATAGGTGGGAGCCGTAGAAATCGGAGCGCAAGCTTCGGTGGAGGCGCCGTTGGGATACCACCCTGATCGTATCTAGGTTCTAACCTAGTACCCTTACCGGGTACGGGGACCGTGTCAGGCGGGCAGTTTGACTGGGGCGGTCGCCTCCTAAAGAGTAACGGAGGCGTTCCAAGGTTCCCTCAGAATGGTTGGAAATCATTCGAAGAGTGCAAAGGCATAAGGGAGCTTGACTGCGAGACCTACAAGTCGAGCAGGGACGAAAGTCGGACTTAGTGATCCGGTGGTACCGCATGGAAGGGCCATCGCTCAACGGATAAAAGCTACCCTGGGGATAACAGGCTTATCTCCCCCAAGAGTCCACATCGACGGGGAGGTTTGGCACCTCGATGTCGGCTCATCGCATCCTGGGGCTGAAGTAGGTCCCAAGGGTTGGGCTGTTCGCCCATTAAAGCGGTACGCGAGCTGGGTTCAGAACGTCGTGAGACAGTTCGGTCCCTATCTGTCGTGGGCGCAGGAAATTTGAGAGGAGCTGTCCTTAGTACGAGAGGACCGGGATGGACGTACCGCTGGTGCACCAGTTGTTTCGCCAGAAGCATGGCTGGGTAGCTACGTACGGACGGGATAAGCGCTGAAAGCATCTAAGCGTGAAGCCCCCCTCAAGATGAGATTTCCCAATTAGTAAGACCCCTTGAAGACGACGAGGTAGATAGGTTGGAGGTGGAAGTGCAGTAATGCATGGAGCTGACCAATACTAATCGGTCGAGGGCTTATCCTATACTTAAGACGCAAATTCAATTCGGATTCAGTTTTCAGGAATCAAGTTCTAAACCATATGGTCCTAGTGGCTGTATGTTGATGAATTTGTTGTCAGCATTTGGCGATGCTGAGACCTGAATAATGCATTTGTACCGCAAATGCCCGTTTGGTGGCGATAGCGGAGGGGTTCCACGCGTACCCATCCCGAACACGACCGTTAAGCCCTCCAGCGCCGATGGTACTTGGACCGAAGGGTCCTGGGAGAGTAGGACGTTGCCAAGCACAATTAGACCACTGTTGAGTAATCGACAGTGGCTTTTTTGCGTCTATTATAGGCTGTGGAAAACTTGTGGATAAACATTTGGATTTGCAGAAAAGTTACGCACATGTGGATAGATGATTGAAAGAGAAATAATCTCTAAATAGTGTGGATTTAATGCATATTTATATGGATCTGTCAACAGAAAACCTAAGTAATACACGGGTTGCTGTGGATATAACCGGGATTATGTGGATAGAGCTATTGATAAGTGGATAACTATTTTAACTTGGATGTGACAAGATTTCAAGACTATTTTTAAAACTGCATAGAGCTGTGGATAACTAAAAATAAAGTTATAAATAATGCAATAGATTAGCGTACAATTGACGCTCTTGTTATACTTATCCTAAAAGTAATTTTATAAAGGATGAGGTGAGTTTGTGGTAATAAGACAGTTACGTTCAGAAGAATTCGATGCAAGCATGAACTTGTCAGAATATGCTTTTCAGTACAAGCTTCCTAGTGAAAAAAGGGCAAGTGCTAAGGAAAGATTCAAGGCTGAACAGGTATGGGGTGCTTTTGAGGACGGAACATTGGAAGCTAAATTGACGATTATACCTTTCCAAGTCTACATACAGGGCAGAGTGGTACCTATGGGTGGTATAGCAGGAGTGGCTACATGGCCCGAGAACCGCAGACAAGGACATGTGGCAAATCTTTTGTCTCATGCGCTGCATACGATGAATGAGGCAGGTCAAACGCTCTCTTTTCTACACCCGTTCTTGATTCCGTTTTATCGTAAATTTGGCTGGGAGGTTTATTGTGAATATAAGAAATACTCTATTCCAGTAGCGAAGTTTCCCAAAAAGGTTGAAGTTGAGGGCAAGGTTAAACGGGACATCAAAGATATCGAAGTATTGGATAGCCTATACAATCGATTCGCTGTCAGTTATAACGGGACACTCAAGCGCGATTTGGACTGGTGGGAGAACTCTGTTCTAGATGATGAAGGAAAGAGTGCAGTATTTTACTCCAAGAGTGGTGAACCAGAGGGATATGTGCTGTATAAGGTAGAGAACAGAGAACTGGTCATTGATGAATTTGTTTTTTTGAATGAACAAGCTCGGCAGGGGCTGTGGACATTTCTTGCGAACCATGATTCGATGGTGACCGGTGCATCCTTAAAGCTGGTGCCTTCGGATGACATGTTACCTTTCTTGCTGCCAGATCCACGTATAGGACAAGAGAATTATCCTTATTTTATGGGGCGGATTGTTAATGCCAAGTCATTCATTGAAACTTACGCCTTCAGAGGAAATAGTAGTCAAAAGAAGCATCTAATATATATCGAAGATAAGTATGCACCTTGGAATCATGGGTTATGGGCATGGAATATCTCTAATGAGGGCTCGGCTACTTTGATAAGAGTAGAAGGGGAACGGGCGGAAGCAGACTTGAGCTGTGATATAGGTACTTTGACGGCCTTGATGCTTGGATACAAACGACCAACTGAGATGGCTCGTTATGGAAGTGTCTCTGGCCACGCAGCAGCACTGGAATGGTTTGAAGAAATTATTCCACAAGCACAGACAGCTTTATTTGATCATTTTTAAAATATAAGAAAGTATAAGTTTGATGCTATACATTATCCTTATATTTCTCGCATAAACGCTTATCGTCCTAATAAGGATACCGAAGGCGTTTATACTTGACAAAAATCAGGCTCTCCCCTTCGAAAGAAGTTGGGAGAGTTCTTTATTTCCGAATACATTCGCTGAAAAAAGTGAAAAATAAGAGAATCCACTTGGAATTAGCACAGAATATGTTATAATATTAAAAAGTCAAAGAAAGTCAAAGTCAACGAAGCTTAATGACAGCGATCCGATCCTCTGAACACGTGGGATTATCCACAAATGTTTAAGTTCAATTAAAGACCATTGTCATTATGAATGCAAGTTGCAATCGGTATTATTAAGATTTAAGCACTGGAGGATGAGTGATGCGCAATATCTCTGATATTATCGAACAATATCTGAAGAATATTTTGCATGAAAGTCCCGAAGGTACGGTGGAAATCCAGCGAAATGACCTGGCGGACCAGTTCTCATGCGTACCGTCACAGATCAATTATGTCATCAGTACACGCTTTACTCTAGAAAAAGGTTATGTGGTGGAAAGTAAGCGTGGTGGTGGGGGATATATTCGTATTCAACGTTTTGAATTACCGCCTAACGTGGCACTGCATGCCCATTTAAACCATACTATAGGTGGCGGGATTGATCAGAACGCTGCTGAAGGGCTGATTTATCAGCTGGAGGAAGCTGGTTTTCTAAGTAAGCGTGAAGCGTGCCTTATGCGCGCTGCTGTTTCTCGGGAATGCCTAACGGTTAAGATTCCATACCGGGATGAGATTCGTGCCAAGATTATGAAGGCGATGTTAATCTCTTTGTTAGGCAAATAATTGTCAACCATAAGGGAGGGGCTTTCGCTTATGCAATGCCAGGAATGTGGCGTCAAGCCGGCAACACTCCACTTCACTAAGATCGTGAATGGAGAGAAGACGGAGTTTCATATTTGCGAGAGCTGTGCACGGGAGAAGGGTGAACTCATTCCCGGAACGGCTGGAGGATTCTCCATCCACAGTCTGCTCTCAGGTCTGCTTGATCTTGAAGGTGCCGGCAAGGAGAAGTCCGCTGCAACGAAGACAACGCAGAGTCTGCAATGTGAGAATTGTGGGATGACGTACTCCCAGTTTAGCAAATTAGGCCGTTTTGGCTGTAGCTCCTGTTATGAATATTTTAACAGCGCACTGGACCCGCTTTTTAAGCGAGTGCATGGCAGTACTTCACATGTAGGTAAGATTCCGAAACGTGCAGGAGCTCAGATTGTGTTTAGACGCCAAATTGATGAACTCAAGCAGGAATTACAGCAAAGTATTACACAAGAAGAATTCGAGAAAGCAGCGGAGCTGCGAGATCAGATTCGTAAACTTGAAAAAGAAATAGCACAAGAGTAAAGTCTTTGATATATAGGGGGGATATGACATGTCAAGTCTCCGATTTACTGAACAAGCGCTTAGTGATTGGATGCGTTCTGGAGGTAGTCATTCCGAGATTGTAATTAGCAGTCGTATGCGTATTGCCCGTAATCTAGAGCATCTTCCGTTCCCAATGCTGGCTTCCTTAGAGCAATCGGAAGAAGTATTAGAGCTACTGGCTCCTGTGTTTCATGAGGAAGCAGCTGCAGATTTCGGATCTTTTCAACTCCTAAAGCTTGATGAAGTGAATGAACTGGACAAAAAGGTACTGGTAGAGAAGCATCTAATCAGTCCTAACTTGGCTAATGATTCGCGCAGTGCGGCTGTCTTATTAAATGAAGATGAGTCGGTCAGTATCATGATTAACGAAGAGGACCATCTGCGAATCCAATGTCTGTTTCCTGGTCTTCAGGTCAGAGAAGCATGGGAACGTGCGACGGCGATCGATGACATATTCGAGGCAGCTGTTAATTACGCTTTTGATGATAAAAGAGGATATTTGACTAGTTGTCCCACCAATGTTGGTACGGGGCTTCGTGCCTCGGTAATGCTGCATCTACCAGCGCTTGTAATGACTCATCAGATTAATCGCATCTTGTCTGCAGTGAACCAAGTGGGATTGACTGTAAGAGGAATTTACGGTGAGGGTAGCGAAGCAGTAGGGAACATCTTTCAAATTTCTAATCAAATCACCCTCGGTCAAACGGAAAGTGAAATTATAGAGAACCTTCACAGTGTAGTTACCCAGATTATTGAGCATGAGCGAAATGCACGTGAACGGTTGCTTGTTGATTCCGCCCTGAGAATAACAGACCGAGTGAAGCGTTCTTACGGAATTTTATGTTATGCAGCTCTTATGGAGCTTAAAGAATCTGCTCAACGCCTATCTGATGTGAGACTTGGGGTTGACCTTGGCATTCTGGAAGGTCTTTCGATTTCAGTGCTTAATGAACTTAACGTTAAGACACAGCCAGGATTTCTGCAAAAGATGTTCGGCGATGAGCTGAACGCTACTGAACGAGATATGTATCGGGCAAAACTGCTCCGAGAAACACTGGGAACACAACATTAATATAGATATTTATTATTCATGGAGGTGCAGGAGATATGATGTTTGGAAGATTTACGGAACGCGCACAAAAAGTGCTAGCGCTGGCGCAGGAAGAAGCTGTTCGTTTAGGACACAACAATATTGGTACAGAACATATTTTGCTCGGACTTATTCGTGAAGGAGACGGCATTGCTGCTAAGGCATTAATAGCTTTAGGGCTAGGTCTTGAAAAAATCCAGGACGAAGTGGAGACACTGATTGGCAGAGGTCAAGAACAGCCTACGAACATTGCTTATACTCCTCGCGCTAAAAAAGTGATTGAGCTGTCGATGGACGAAGCCCGCAAATTGGGTCATACGTATGTTGGCACTGAGCATATTTTGCTTGGACTTATCCGTGAAGGGGAAGGTGTCGCGGCTCGTGTGCTTAATAACCTCGGCATCAGCTTGAACAAAGCTCGTCAACAAGTTCTTCAGCTCCTGGGAAGCAGCGAGGCTGCCTCTAGTCATAGCGGGACTCCGGCTAACGTCAGCACACCGACCCTGGATGGTCTTGCGCGCGATTTGACCGCTTATGCTAAGGAAGGTAATCTAGACCCAGTTATCGGCCGTAGTAAGGAAATTGAACGTGTTATTCAGGTACTGAGTCGTCGGACTAAGAATAACCCGGTACTGATCGGTGAACCTGGTGTTGGTAAAACAGCCATCGCTGAAGGACTTGCACAAAAGATTATCAATAATGAAATCCCAGAAACACTTCGCGACAAACGCGTCATGACTCTCGACATGGGCTCAGTAGTGGCTGGAACAAAATATCGCGGTGAGTTTGAAGACCGCCTCAAGAAAATTATGGATGAGATTCGTCAAGCAGGTAATATCGTGCTCTTTATCGATGAGCTTCATACGCTGATCGGTGCTGGTGGCGCGGAAGGTGCGATTGACGCATCTAACATTCTGAAACCGGCGTTAGCCCGTGGAGAACTTCAGTGCATTGGTGCAACTACGCTTGACGAATATCGTAAATATATTGAAAAAGATGCAGCATTGGAGCGTCGTTTCCAACCGATTACGGTGGATCAGCCATCTCCAGAAGAAGCGGTCCAAATTCTGTTCGGACTTCGCGATCGTTATGAAGCGCATCACCGTGTGAAGATTACGGATGAAGCTATAGTGGAAGCAGTGAAGTTGTCCGATCGTTACATCCCGGATCGTTTCCTGCCAGATAAAGCGATTGACCTTATCGATGAAGCAGGATCTAAAGTAAGGCTTCACTCTTACACCATCCCGCCAAATCTGAAGGAACTTGAGATGCGCTTGGATGATATCCGTAAAGAGAAGGATTCCGCAGTGCAGAGTCAAGAGTTTGAAAAAGCGGCAGCCTTGCGTGATACAGAGCAAAAAATCCGTGAAGAGCTTGATACGACTAAGAATCAATGGAAAGAAAAACAGGGTCGCACGGATTCAGAGGTTACACCTGAAGACATCGCACAGGTTGTAGCTAGCTGGACGGGTATACCTGTAAGCAAGCTGAAGGAAGAGGAGACCGACCGTCTACTTAACATGGAGGCTTTACTGCATGAACGAGTGATCGGTCAGGATGAAGCTGTTAAGGCAGTTAGCCGGGCACTACGCCGTGCGCGTGCGGGTCTTAAAGATCCGAAACGTCCAATGGGTTCCTTTATCTTCCTCGGTCCTACTGGTGTAGGTAAAACTGAGTTGGCTCGTGCATTGGCTGAAGCCATGTTCGGCGATGAGAATGCGGTCATTCGTATTGATATGTCGGAATACATGGAGAAGCACTCCACGTCCCGCTTAGTCGGAGCCCCTCCTGGATATGTAGGCTATGAAGAAGGTGGCCAATTAACCGAGAAGGTACGCCGTAAACCTTATTCTGTAGTGCTGCTTGATGAAATTGAAAAAGCGCACCCAGAAGTATTCAATATTCTGCTGCAAGTTCTTGAAGACGGTCGTTTAACTGACTCTAAAGGACGGGTAGTCGATTTCCGTAATACATTAATTATTCTGACTTCTAACGTAGGCGCACAAGCGATCAAGAAGAATTCGACACTTGGATTCACAGCTGTGCAAGATGCTGGAGCAGAATACGGTAATATGAAGGGCAAGGTTATGGAAGAGCTTAAGAAGAGCTTCCGTCCTGAGTTCTTGAACCGGATTGACGAAATCATCGTCTTCCATTCCCTCGATGAGAAGCATATTGCTGAAATCGTTACATTGATGTCTGATGAGCTGCGCAAGCGGCTGCGTGAATATGATGTTGATTTCGTGCTCACGGATGCGGCGAAAGCTTTCCTGGCTAAGGAAGGTTACGACCCAGCCTTTGGTGCACGTCCATTGCGTCGTGCGATTCAGAAGCATATTGAAGACCGTCTTTCCGAGGAATTGTTGAGAGGAAATATCCAAAAGGGTGATTCGCTCAACATTGATGAAGTTGGCGGAGAACTTGTAGTGAATAAAGTGGATGCTCCTGTAGCGCCATTGCTTGAAAAAGAAGTAGAATCCGAATAAAAAAACGGAATAAAAAAAGCTTCCGCTCCTCAGTTTATAGAGGGGCGGAAGCTTTTTTAATATAAATTTATCACTTAAAAATATACATTTAGTACAAATTCCGAATGACCTTTCGTTAAAGGGGCAGAAATGGTAAACTTTCATTAGAAGAAAATATCCGCAATTTAAAAGTTCGGACCGTAAGGAGAACAAATGGCTAAACCAAAAACTAAATTTTTTTGCACCGATTGTGGATACGAATCGCCAAAATGGTTCGGAAAATGTCCCGGGTGCCAAGCTTGGAACTCCATGGTGGAGGAAACGGAAAGCGTAGTCAAAACACAGGGAATGAATGCCCCTATTTTTCATAGTAAAGAAAAGGCACAATCGATCATAAGTATAGAAAGTGACAAGGAACCGCGCATACTGACAGGTATAGGTGAGCTTAACCGTGTTCTCGGTGGGGGGATCGTACCAGGATCGCTGGTACTAGTAGGGGGAGACCCAGGAATCGGTAAATCTACGCTCTTATTACAGACGTCGCATGCTCTGACAACTCAGGGATTGCGAGTGCTGTACATTTCGGGCGAAGAATCGGTAAGGCAAACAAAACTACGTGCGGATCGCCTCGGTGCGTTGTCAGCTGAGCTATATGTACTATGTGAGACGAATATGGAAAGCATAGAAGAAGCGATTGAACAAATTCAGCCGCAATTTCTTGTTATCGATTCGATTCAGACTGTATTTATGCCAGAAGTAACTAGTGCGCCAGGCAGTGTGACCCAGGTTCGGGAATGTACGACAAGATTTATGCGTATCGCTAAGATTCGGGGAATTGCTACAGTTCTCGTTGGGCATGTCACCAAGGAAGGCGCTATTGCAGGCCCACGGATGCTTGAACATATGGTGGATTGTGTGCTGTATTTTGAGGGAGAGCGGCATCATACGTATAGACTCCTGCGGGCTGTAAAGAACCGCTTCGGTTCAACGAATGAAATCGGCATTTTCGAAATGGGTGAAGTGGGTCTAACAGAAGTAGAAAATCCATCGGAGCTCTTCTTATCTGAGCGTCCACTCGGTGTAGCCGGATCTACAGTCGTGGCTAGTATGGAAGGGACTAGACCGGTGCTTGTTGAGCTTCAGGCTCTTATCGCTGCCACTCATTTCCCCTCCCCACGCCGGGTGTGCACAGGTATGGATCACCAGCGGATGGCACTCATTATCGCTGTACTTGAGAAGCGGATGGGCATGTTCCTGCAAAATCAGGATGCATACCTTAATGTTGCTGGAGGAGTGAAGCTGGATGAACCGGCGATTGATTTAGCAGTAGCTGTTAGTATCGCTTCCAGCTTTCGTGATATTTCAACAAAACCTTACGATGTTTTCTTCGGTGAAGTAGGACTTACAGGTGAAGTAAGAGGTGTTTCACGCGCGGAAATGCGTGTGAAGGAGGCCGCGAAGCTAGGCTTCCGGCGGGTGATCATGCCAGAGAAAAGTTTGAAGGGCTGGAAGCACCCGCAAGATATCCAGATTATTGGCGTCAGTACCGTAGCAGATGCACTATCGGTCGCGTTAGATTAGGGGGCACAGGGATTATGAAAGAATATAACCAATTAGAGAATATGAATGATCTGCTCAGACTGGCGGCACCGGGGACACCCTTTCGGGAAGGTCTTGAGAATGTGCTGCGCGCTAAGACGGGAGCACTAATCGTCGTTGGGTATAGTCCTGAGGTGATGGAGGTAGTGGATGGAGGATTCTCCATTAACTGCGATTTTTCACCCAATTATTTATATGAGCTCGCCAAAATGGACGGTGCCATTATTCTTAGTGAGGATTTGAAACGAATTTTGTATGCAAATACACAGCTAATTCCGGATTCGTCCATCTCTTCAATCGAGACAGGCATTCGTCACCGGACCGCCGAGCGCGTAGCGAAGCAAACAGGTAAACTGGTTGTTTCTATTTCACAGCGCCGCAATATCATTACCCTGTATCAAGGTTCCATTCGGTATGCGTTAAAAGAAATCGGAGCTATTTTGGCTAAAGCTAATCAAGCGATTCAGACCCTCGAAAAGTACAAAGCGGTTCTTACACAAGGACTGACGAATTTGTCTGCTTCGGAGTATGAGGGAATCGTCACCGTAGCTGAAGTGGTCGGAGTGATTCAGCGGGTAGAGATGGTTCTACGCATAAAAATGGAGATCAAACGATATATAAATGAACTAGGCAATGAAGGACGCTTAATCAGCATGCAGATGGAAGAACTGGTTGGAAATACAGAGGAAGAAGCATGGCTCCTATACAGAGACTATGCTAAGGAAGAGCAAGAAGATAAAATTCGTGAAATTATTGCCGGTCTCAAACGTATTAGTGATGATGACCTAATGGATGACAACCATATTGCTCGATTGCTGGGCTACTCTTCTACGGCAATTTCTTCCGAAGAGGTGGTTACTCCGCGTGGATATCGTCTGCTCAATAAGATTCCGCGGCTTCCAAATGTGATCATTCATAATCTGGTGGAGCGGTTTGAAATGCTGCCTAATTTGATGTCTGCAAGCATAGCTGAACTGGATGAAGTGGACGGAATTGGGGAGGTGCGGGCTCGTAATATTCAGGATGGGCTCAAACGTTTACAGAAGCAAGTTCTTATTGACAGGCAAATGTAAATAACATACAATCACGTAATATTGGAGCTGTTTAAGGCCAATGTGAGAAAATTGAGGTGAAGAAATGATACAAAAATCAATTCCGAGTCTTTTTACCATAGGTAACTTGATGCTCGGAATGTTTGGTATCATGATGGCGTTTGACGGTAAAGTTAGCATGGCCGCTATCATGGTTATTATTGCTATGCTGTTAGACGGATTGGATGGCCGAGTTGCTCGTGCACTTAAATGTGAGAGTGAATTTGGTAAGGAACTGGACTCTTTGTCTGATGTCGTTTCTTTTGGAGTAGCACCGGCTGTTATTATGTACGTCTCAAGCCTGCATGATTTAAATTCTGCATTAGCCTGGACAGTAACTGCAATTTTCCCGGTGTTTGGTGCATTGCGCCTAGCTCGCTTTAATGTTCATCCAGGGGTTCCTGGTTATTTCATCGGATTGCCAATTCCTGCTGCTGGTGGTGTACTTGCCACATTAGCTCTTTTTAATAAAGATGTTTCTGCTCCATTTATGATCGTGGCTACATTGCTCTTATCATATTTGATGGTCAGCACTGTTAAATATCCTAATTTTAAGAAGGTTGGATTACCTAAAAAAGTGGTTGTCGGAGCGCCAGTAGTCATTGTTGTTGCCGTGGCTGTTGCTGTTGTGTTCCCTGAACAAATTGCTAAGCTAATCTTCGTCTTACTTGGGATTTACGCGTTATATGGTTTTAAACAAAACATCGATCGATTGACAGCCAGACGCCGTCACCGTCGTAGAAGACGTTCTGAAGATAAAGTGTATCACTCGAAGAACGGTTAAAGCAGTCTTGTAGTAAGGTTGAACTAATATAATTATAGCTAGAGGCTTTGTCGTCCTTAGGGGATGGCAAAGCCTTTTTGCAATTCCAGCGCTACCCCAAGTTTATCGTCTTGAAAATTGGAACATACTGGTGAGGTATAGATCATTCAAGGATGAATAAAAAGGAGGTGCGTTAGGTTATGTGGAAAAAAGTGATATTGTCTTTTGCTTTAATATGTGGTGCTTGGTCTGGTTTTTCGCTATACCATGCGCTTGAAAAAGGATTCCCCAAGGGGATGGAAAAGCTGAGTGAAAGTTTACCTGTAGAAGGAAGCATTTTATTTACGGTGCTGGGTGCCATTATTTTTTTGTTTGCGGGGTCTTTATGCGCGGAATGGGGAGGTTCAAAACTGCGGGAGGCGGTTCTGTACTGTTCGCGTATACCAATGAATGAATTGGCTGCAGGTGCAGCTGGGCTTACAGGAGGGCTTTTGCTATCTCTTCTGTTATATCCTGCTATGATTTGGCTTGGAAAAGCTGGGCAGTTGCTTCAGGTACCCGTTACGTTAGCTTTTGGATATATGGGGCTGCGGATCGGTCTGGAGAAAAAAGAGGAACTAGCTGCACTTTGGACAACTGGACGCTGGGGGCAAGCGGCTGAACCGGAAGGTCGTGGCCTGGAGGAGCATAAAATCCTCGATACAAGCGTTATTATTGATGGTCGGATCGCCGACATTTGCAAAACTGGATTTATTGAGGGAACGATTGTCATACCGGAATTCGTACTTGAGGAGCTCCAGCATATCGCAGATTCTTCCGATCTACTGAAACGTAATCGCGGACGGCGGGGACTTGATATTCTCAATAAAATCCAAAAAGAGCTCGATGTGAAGGTATTAATCTACGAGGGAGATTTTGAAGAAATCTCTGAGGTGGATAGTAAGCTGGTGAAGTTAGCGAAGGTACTGCGAGGTAAAGTAGTTACCAATGACTTTAACTTGAATAAGGTTTGCGAATTACAAGGAGTCTCAGTCCTGAATATTAATGATCTTGCGAATGCCGTGAAGCCCGTAGTGTTGCCTGGTGAGGAAATCGTAGTTCAGGTCATTAAGGATGGCAAAGAGCATGGACAAGGCGTAGCCTATTTAGACGATGGAACAATGATCGTTGTGGAAGGCGGACGGGAATATATCGGAACTACGATGGAGGTTCTCGTCACGAGTGTGCTTCAAACTTCAGCTGGACGGATGATATTTGCGAAGCCAAAGCTCTTGGAAAAAGCACAATAAGCGTAGATAAAGTACACGGCAAATGTCCTATGGGTTGGAAATGCCCGCCAAACACGTTATGATGGGAATATACGTGAAAGACAGGAGCCTGAGTAATGTCAAACAGTGTGGGCGTCGTCATTGTGGCGGCAGGCAGAGGAACGCGAATGGGGACTGTAGAGAGCAAGCAATATCTGTTACTGCAGGGGAAACCAATCATCGTTCATACGCTGGAAGTATTTCAGCAGCACGAATTGATTTCTGAAATCGTGCTCGTAACCGGTAAGGAAGATATTGAGCGCTGCCGGGAATGGATACAGCTCTATAAGCTGGACAAGGTTAAGGCTATAGTACCTGGTGGATCTGAGCGTCAGCATTCCGTACATAAAGGATTGTTGAAACTTACGACACAGTGGGTAATGGTACATGATGGTGTTCGTCCGTTTGTGCAGCCGAATGAAATTGAGGCATGTTATGAGCGAGCGAAGCAGATCGGTGCTTCAGTTCTTGCTGTACCAGTCAAAGATACGATCAAACAGGTAGATAACGAAGGCAAAGTACTGTCTACGCCGGATCGGCGAAGTCTGTGGGCGATTCAAACCCCGCAGACTTTTCGTCTTTCTGAATTGCTGGATGCCTATGCGGCCGCGGAGCGGGATGGATTTCTAGGTACTGATGATTCCAGCTTGGCAGAGCGTGCTGGTATTCCGGTTTCTGTGGTAGAGGGAAGCTACAGAAATATTAAGATTACGACGCCAGATGATTTGGATTTTGCAGAATTCACAGAAAGAAACAGGGGAGAGGGACAATCATGATCGCTGTAGGACAAGGGTTTGATGTACATCAACTGGTTGAGGGAAGGCCTTGTATTATTGGAGGCGTTACAATTCCTTATGAAAAAGGATTAGTAGGACATTCCGATGCCGATGTGCTGCTGCACGCAGTAAGTGACGCGATTCTAGGCGCACTAGGACTTGGTGATATTGGCAGACATTTTCCGGACACAGATCCAGCGTTTAAGGACGCGGATAGCTTGAAATTATTAGAACAAGTTTGGGCACTTGCTAGCGAGCGAGGTTATAAGCTTGGAAATATCGATTCAACGATTATTGCCCAAAAACCAAAGATGGCGCCATACATTCCACAAATGACGGAGATTATCGCTCGTGCGCTTCACGCGGACCCGTCCAAGGTGAACGTTAAAGCTACGACTACTGAACAGCTTGGTTTTGCCGGTCGTGGTGAAGGAATTGCCGCACAATCTATTGTCTGTCTACTCCAAGATGTGATATCATCTTGAGATGGTCTAAGTAGCAAATCTAAGTTTTAACCATATGAAGCGGAGGGAATATAATGACGGATCAAGTCCGGGTGCGTTACGCACCGAGCCCTACGGGACATTTACATATAGGTAACGCCAGAACGGCGCTGTTTAACTATCTGTTCGCCCGTAATAAAGGCGGTAAATTCATTATCAGAATTGAAGATACAGACGTGAAGCGCAATGTCGCAGGCGGCGAAGAGAGCCAGCTTAAGTATTTGAAATGGCTAGGCATGGATTGGGATGAGAGTGTTGATGTTGGCGGAGAGTACGGACCTTACCGCCAGACTGAACGTCTTGACCTATATCGTGTATATTGGCAGGATTTGCTGGACAAAGGTTTAGCTTACCGCTGCTACTGCACAGAGGAAGAACTGGAAGCAGAACGTGAAGAACAGACTGCACGTGGAGAAACCCCTCGTTATTCCGGCAAACACCGTGATTTGACGGAAGAACAACGCCTTGCCTTTGAAGCTGAGGGACGAGTAGCTAGCATTCGCTTCCGTGTACCAGAAGATCGTACGTACACGTTCGATGATATCGTAAAAGGTACTATTTCTTTTGATACGAAAGAAATGGGTGATTTTGTTATCGTGAAGAAGGACGGAATTCCGACCTATAACTTTGCGGTAGCTGTTGATGATTATTTGATGGCTATCACCCATGTACTACGTGGGGAAGATCATATTTCCAACACACCACGTCAGCTAATGATCTATGAGGCTCTTGGTTGGAAACCCCCAATATTTGGTCATATGACACTGATTGTCGGTGACAACCATAAGAAGCTTAGCAAGCGGGATCAATCTGTAATTACATTTATTGAGCAATATGATGAATTGGGTTACTTGCCTGAGGCTTTGGTTAACTTCATTTCTCTACTGGGCTGGTCGCCAGAGGGAGAAGAGGAGATCTTCAGTAAAGAAGAACTTATTTCTATTTTTGATGCGGACCGTTTGTCCAAAAGTCCGGCTGTATTCGATAAGCACAAGCTGGCGCATCTAAATAATCACTATATTAAGCATGCTGATCCTAAACGGATCTCGGCATTAGCGATTCCACATCTGCAAAAAGCGGGGAAAATACCGGCTGAGCTGAATGATGAGCAGCAGGCATGGGCAGAAAGCCTTGTAGCACTGTATCAAGAGCAGATGAACTCTGCCTCCGATATCGTAGAGCTATCTGAACTATTCTTCCGCAGCCATCTGGAGTTAGAAACAGAAGCGGCGCAGGTTCTGGCGGAAAGCCAAGTGCCTGAAGTCTTGTCTGCTTTCCTAGCTAAGGTTGAAGCTTGTCAGGATTTCAGTGCTAGTAATATGGCTGTACTGATTAAGGAAGTGCAGAAAGAAACAGGGCACAAAGGCAAAGCGCTCTTTATGCCGATACGTGTGGCTTTGACCGGACAAACGCACGGACGTGATCTTAATATAACGATTGCTTTGCTCGGCCAAAACCGTGTCATCGAACGTTTGAAATCACAAATTAAAGGAGCTTAAGGTAGTATTACTTATCATTAAGCCTCTTGTCAGTCCCTTATCTTTTACGCTAAGATAGAACCATATGATAATAGCTGTGATCAGGAGAAGTACGTCCATAAAGGCAATTGCCAGAGAGAATAACCGAGAAAGGGATACCCTTTCGGGCTGGGAGTTATTCATTTGTCCGGGGCAGAACATGCGCCTGTGAGCTGCACGGTTGAACGATCCTAAAGGCTCGTTAGATCGCGCCGGGTACATCGCCGTTAATGATGCCAAGTGGAACGAAGGAACTCTGCCGATGGTAACAACAGCAGTCTGTTTGATTCGTTCAAGCAGAGTGGAACCGCGGTTAAACGTCTCTGCAGCTTTATGCTGCAGGGGCTTTTTTTGTTTCAGGGTATCTTTTCTAATATAACAAACCAAGCAAACACCCACAGCATATGTATGATAAGAATGATGGATTGGAGACAATACCTTCCTTGTGTACCTGTAAACAGGAGATGGGGGAGTCAAGAAGAGAGGAACCGTGATGTTTAAGCATATTAAGTCGGACATTCGGGCGGTATTTGATAACGATCCCGCTGCCCGCAGCTGGTTCGAGGTTGTCTTCACATATGCAGGGTTGCACGCCATTTGGGGTCACCGGATTGCCCATTCTTTTTTCAAACGCCGCTGGTATACAATGGCCCGTATGGTCTCACAGTTTAGTAGATTTATGACCGGTGTTGAAATCCATCCCGGAGCTGTCATCGGAAATAGGCTGTTTATCGACCATGGTATGGGGATTGTTATTGGGGAAACCTGTGAAATCGGTGATGATGTTATTATCTATCAAGGTGTTACACTTGGGGGGACAGGGAAAGAAAAAGGTAAGCGCCATCCCACAGTTGGCAACAATGTAGTTATTGGTTCTGGTGCGAAGGTATTAGGATCGTTTCGTATCGGCGACAATTCAAATATAGGTTCGAATGCGGTTGTGCTGCGTGAAGTTCCAAATAACAGTACAGTAGTAGGAAATCCGGGCCGTGTAGTAAAACGTAACGGTGAACGTGTATCCGATCGCTTGGATCATACCAAGATGCCAGACCCGCTTGTAGATTCACTTCGCTTTCTGCAAAAAGAGATCGAAGAGATCAGAGAGAAGCTTGGCGAAGAAGATAAGCAAAAGACCGCGCAGCGGCTAGTTGAAACTCAGCAGTACATTGGTGATTACGAAATTTAAGCATATCCGGTACTTAAGGAATCGGGACAACAGAAAGGGTTGGAATAGGATGGCTTTACAAATTTACAACACAATGACACGCAGCAAGGAGCAGTTTGTGCCCCAAGAGTCGGGCAAAGTGAAAATGTATGTATGTGGTCCAACCGTTTATGGATATATGCATATCGGAAATGCTAGACCTATTATTGTCTTTGATATGGTCCGAAATTATTTGGAGCAACTCGGCAATGAGGTACGGTATGTTACGAACTTCACAGATGTAGATGATAAACTCATACGCAAAGCAGAAGAAATGAACACTTCAGTAGCAGAGGTTGCTGAGATCTTTATTAATGCTTATCGTGAGGATCTTGAAGGGCTTGGAGTAAAACCGGCAACATTGAATCCGCGGGTAACAGAAAGCATGGAGCTGATCATTGGATTCATTAAAGAGCTCGAGGAAAAAGGGTATGCCTACGAGAGTGGTGGCGATGTATACTACCGTACTTCCAAATTTGAAGACTATGGTAAGCTGTCCCGTCAGAATCTAGATGAATTACAATTTGGTATTCGCGTGGAGGTAGACTCACGGAAAGAGAAACCTGAGGACTTTGTGCTGTGGAAAGCAGCAAAACCAGGTGAAGTGTACTGGCAGAGCCCGTGGGGAAATGGACGCCCGGGCTGGCATATTGAATGCTCGGCCATGGCAAGAGAGTTCTTGGGGGATACGATGGACATCCACGGGGGTGGACAAGATTTGCAGTTCCCGCATCATGAATGCGAATGCGCTCAGACAGAAGCTCTGACGGGTAAGCCACTCTCTAATTATTGGATGCATAATGGATTTATCAACATCGGTGATGAAAAAATGTCGAAATCATTGGGTAACGGTTGGCTTGTGAAAGATATCCGTGGGCAATTTAAAGCTGGGACTATTCGTTATTTCATGCTATCGACCCATTATCGTAATCCGTTGAACTTCTCGGTGGATTCAATGACTTCAGCTGAAAAGAGCGTAGAACGTATCTCACTTGCAGAAAGTAACGTTAAGCATCGTCTTGAACTTGCTGCTGAAGGTGCTCAGGGTGAGGTCAGCTTAGAGATTAATGATAAGTTATCTGCTATTGTGGCCAATTTTCATGCTAGAATGCAGGATGACTTTAATACCCCTGATGCGATTACCGCTATGTTTGATTGGGTGAGTCTTGCAAACCATACCCTTGCGAATAGTGAAGCAGCCCCTGCTGATTTTGCTGCGCTCTTGCAAGCTTTTGGGGAAATGAATGCTGTGCTGCGTTTGACACCTGAGCATGAGGAAGAAGAGATCGCGAGTGAAGAAGTTGAACGATTGATCGCGGAGCGGGTTGAAGCGCGTAAAAATAAGAATTGGAGCCGGTCCGATGAGATTCGTGATGAATTAGGTCGCTTGGGCATATTGCTTGAGGATACTCCGCAAGGAATGCGGTGGCGGCGGAAATGAGTGAGGAACGCAAGTTTCAGAACGGGTGGTTTCCTTACGAGCCTTCCAAACCTGCGCGACTCCTCTCGCCAATTGTGCTTGCCTATGTAGGAGATGCCATTTACGAAGTGTCAGTTCGCCAGTATCTAGTATCTCTTCCGAATTTGCGCCCAAACCATTTGCATCGCTCCGCTACAGGACTTGTATCCGCTAAGGCGCAGAGTGCAATTCTTGGATTTTTGGAGCCAAGTCTCACAGAAGAGGAAAAAGATGTCGCCCGTCAGGGGAGAAATGCTAAATCGGGAAGTATTCCTAAGAATGCAGATGTGCTTGAATACCGTCATGCTACTGCTTTTGAGTGTCTGATAGGTTACTTATACTACACAGGTCAACAGGAGAGAATACAAGAAATTGTGAATAGTGGCATACAGTTTATGTTGAAACAGCCGTGATAAGGCTTTTGCGAAATAGAGAATAGGAGAAGTGAACATGGAAGAAGATTTGAAGACAGAAGAGGAAATATTGGCTGGGAAGCATTCAGTGCTTGAGGCGCTTCGTGCGGGTCGTACATTAAATAAAATATGGATTGCAGAAACGGCTCAGAAGCATCTGACCGCACCAATCGTCGCTGAAGCACGTAAAGCGGGGATTGTCATTCAGCATGTGGACAAGCGTAAGCTGGATCAGCTTGCTCCTGGAGTTCAACATCAGGGGGTAGTTGCTCAAGCCGCGCCTTTTGCCTATGTCGAGGTAGATGATCTGCTGGCTGCAGCTGAAGCCAAAGGAGAGCCTGCATTCTTGATTTTGCTGGATGAGATTGAAGATCCTCATAACCTAGGGTCCATTCTGCGGACAGCAGATTGTACTGGAGTGCATGGAGTAATCGTACCTAAACGTCGTTCGGCTCAGATTACTGCTACCGTCTCCAAAACATCGGCGGGTGCCGTGGAATATGTTCCGGTTGCGCGGGTGACTAACCTAGGTCAGACCATTGATCGTCTGAAAGAGCAGGGAGTCTGGGTAGTAGGTACGGATGTGGATACAGATCAGAATCTGTTTGGATCCAATATTTTCACAGGACCGGTAGCTGTTGTAATCGGTAATGAGAATAAAGGGATGGGACGCCTGATTCGTGAAAAATGTGATGTATTACTTAAGCTGCCGATGGCCGGAAAGATCAATTCATTAAATGCCTCTGTCGCCGCAGGAGTCATTATGTATGAAGTGGTACGCCTTCGGCAACAGCAGGGATAACTATGGCCGACTGGCGCGATGTGCTGCTTGTGGACGGGTATAATATGATCGGTGGCTGGCCGGAACTAGCGGCACTGTCCCAGATTGGTATGCAGGAAGCACGCGACCGCTTGATGGATTTGCTGGCTGATTACCAGGCTTACTCAGGACGACGAGTTATTGCTGTGTTTGATGCATACCGCGTTCCAGGATTGGGTCGGTCATTTGTCCAGGGCAAAGTCCAGGTGTTTTTCACCAAGGAAAAAGAAACCGCAGATGAATGCATCGAGCGATTGGTTGGAGAATTTAGCAACCGACGTCGGCAGATCTATGTTGCAACAAGTGACTTTGTGGAGCAACATATTATTTTCGCCCAAGGTGCACTGCGGATTTCTGCAAGAGAATTGCACCTAGAAATTGAAGAGAACCAGAAACAAGTGAAAAAAGCTATCGAACCGGGAAGTATCAGTTCTACACGTCATTCTTTGGAAGACAAACTGCCTCCTGATGTGCGGAGTAAACTGGAAAATTGGCGTAGGCAGTGACAAGAGGAAAGATTTAGGTAATATTTTTATTCCATTTTATGCTATTCCAGATTGTTTTTGGACAAATCCGGTTGACGGTGTAAGGTAACATAATATATACTGATCCTATATTTCGCGAAGTAACGATGTGTCTTGCGTTGCAGCCGGGGGGATTCTTGGTGAGTGTCGACCTCAAGGAAATAATGCTATCCGAGTATGATTTCATAAGTGATGAAGATATTGTCGAGGCTTTCCGTGGTGGCGACAGTGGCGCATTGGAACACTTAATTAATAAATACCGTAATTTTGTACGTGCTAAAGCCCGCTCTTATTTCTTGATCGGGGCAGATCGTGAAGATATTGTTCAAGAAGGAATGATTGGTCTATATAAGGCTATTCGTGACTTTAAAGGTGACAAGCTCTCTTCATTCAAGGCTTTTGCTGAGCTCTGCATAACACGTCAGATTATAACTGCTATTAAGACGGCCACGCGTCAGAAGCATATTCCGCTCAATTCTTATGTTTCGTTGGATAAGCCCATTTATGATGAAGATTCCGACCGGACGCTTATGGATGTCATTTGTGGAACTCAGGTACTAGATCCAGAAGAGCTAATTATCAATCAAGAAGAATTCATTGGACTTGAAGATAAGATGGCGGAGATTTTAAGTGACCTAGAGCGTAAGGTTCTGATGTTGTATTTAGACGGACGATCTTATCAGGAAATTGCTGAAGATCTGAAGCGGCATGTGAAATCTATTGACAACGCTTTACAACGAGTAAAGCGGAAATTAGAAAGATATCTAGAAGTGCGTGACAATTAATGATATAATGAACACAAGAGGGCTCGTACATCGAGTTCTTTTTTTTAGTCTCATGAAATTGCTTAGATAGAATTAGGAGCTAACACCATAAATTTCTATTTGAGTCGATTTTAGTTGTTGCCGTTGAGGGTAGGTTTATACACAGTCGGAATGCCCCATAATGATAAGGAAGACAGCGAAGTGTGAGGAAGAGATAGACCCAAGGACAGGGTACGGCCATATGACTATAACACCCGAAATTACCCAGTGCAGAACGGAATTCTTTCGTTGACACAGACCTTGACATTATGCTAAAGTGTTTTAGGTAGGCCTAAATTCGCGGCTTTTTTTAGGATCAATATTTACGTCTTCTAATTGTAATGTTAGAAGGACGTCTCGGGAGGTGCACATCATGCGGGTAATTATCACTTTGGCTTGTACAAGTTGCAAACAAAGAAACTATGCGACTACCAAAAACAAGCGAAATCACCCCGACCGCATGGAGATGAAGAAATTTTGCAAGTATTGTAACTCGCAAACTCCTCATCGCGAAACCAGATAGTCTGTGGAGGTGTAGTCGGCATGAAACGTAGTTTCAAGTCTATGTTTTCCTTTTTCACTGAGAGCTGGAGTGAACTCAAAAAAGTTCGCTGGCCAAGTCGTAAAGAATTGACCAACTATACATTGATCGTTCTCGGTACAATTGTAGTTGTCGCTATTTACTTCTGGGTTCTGGACATCGGTATTTCCGCTGTGATTGAAGCGATTATTTAGAGAGGTCCCAGGTGGCTTGATATGGAAAAAAGATGGTATGTCGTTCATACCTATTCTGGGTATGAGAATAAGGTCAAAGCCAATTTGGAAAAGCGCGTTGAGTCCATGGGCATGGAAGACAAAATATTCCGCGTTCTTGTTCCTATGGAAGAAGAAATCGTAAACAAAGACGGTAAGAAAAAAACCGTTATGCGTAAAGTTTACCCGGGTTATGTTTTGGTGGAAATGGTTCAGACTGATGATTCCTGGTATGTTGTCCGCAATACTCCGGGCGTTACTGGATTTGTTGGTTCGACAGGCTCAGGGTCTAAACCAACAGCTTTGCTTCCGGAAGAGGTAGAACAAATTCTGAAGCATATGGGCATGGTTGAACCTAAAGCGAAGATTGATTTCGAAATCAAGGAATCCGTACGTATTATGGTTGGTCCGTTTGCGAATTTTGTGGGATCCGTGGAAGAAATTTTGGCTGACAAGAGCAAGATCAAAGTGCATGTGAACATGTTTGGACGGGAAACCCCGCTAGAGTTGGATTTCACTCAAGTGGAGAAAATATAACATAAGCTAAGGGTTTCTTGTGGGAGAGCGCCAATGGCGTTCGAAGACCACTATTTTTGCAAGGAGGTGTCACTCATGGCTAAAAAAGTTATTAAAATGGTGAAACTGCAGATTCCTGCAGGGAAAGCGAATCCAGCGCCTCCAGTAGGTCCGGCGTTAGGTCAAGCAGGTGTCAACATCATGGCATTCTGTAAGGAATTTAATGCTCGTACTGCCGACCAGGCTGGCTTGATCATTCCGGTTGAAATTACAGTATTTGAAGACCGTTCCTTTACGTTCATCACTAAAACCCCTCCGGCTGCTGTTCTGCTTCGCATCGCTGCTAAAGTAGAAAAAGGATCCGGCGAACCAAACAAGAAAAAAGTAGCAAAAATCGGCCGCGCTGCGGTTCGTGAAATTGCTGAAACAAAAATGCCAGACCTTAACGCTGCATCTGTAGAAGCTGCAATGCGTATGGTTGAAGGTACTGCTCGCAGTATGGGTATCACAATCGAAGACTAGTAGTTTTCGAAGAATCGGTCATTCGTGACCCGCAAGTATGTGGGAGGAATTTCCGCTAACACCACAAAGGAGGAACATTTTCATGGCTAAACATGGTAAGAAATACCAAGAAGCTGCTAAGCTGATCAACAGCGAAGCAACTTACGAGCCTTCAGAAGCTGTAGAGCTTGTGAAAAAGGCAGCGACTGCAAAATTCGACGAAACCGTTGAAGCGGCAGTTCGTCTGGGTGTAGACCCGCGTAAACAAGACCAAGCAGTTCGTGGTGTTGTTGTCCTGCCTCACGGCACTGGTAAAACACAACGCGTGCTTGTATTTGCAAAAGGTGAAAAAGCGAAAGAGGCAGAAGCTGCTGGCGCGGATTTTGTTGGTGATCAAGACATGATCAACAAAATTCAACAAGGCTGGTTTGAATTTGATGTCTGCGTAGCTACACCTGATATGATGAGTGAAGTCGGTAAACTGGGTCGTCTGCTTGGTGGTAAAGGTCTTATGCCTAACCCTAAAGCTGGCACAGTTACATTCGATGTTTCCAAGGCTGTGCAAGAAATCAAAGCCGGTAAAATCGAATATCGTCTTGACAAAGCAGGTCAAATTCACGCGCCAATCGGCAAAGTGTCCTTTGATGCTACACAATTGAACGATAACCTTAAAGCTCTTATCGACGCTTTGAACCGTGCGAAACCAGCTGCTGCTAAAGGTGTATACCTTAAAGGCATCTCGATTTCTTCCACAATGGGTCCTAGCGCTCGTGTGAACACAACCGTCTTCAGATAAATAAGGGTTGACTCTTTGGGTCGATTTTGATAATCTATAACAGTTGTGAAACTTAAGGTATCAATCTTAACCTTGAATATGCTTACCGTAGACAGTAGGTGCCTTAGTGCTTAATTCCCTACCGAGGTGTTGTGATAGAAACAAGAAGTAACGAGCTCGCTCGTATAACTTTCGTTTTATCAAGCCTTCGTGATTCTGCGGAGGCTTTTCTAATGCCTGCGTAGGAGCGGTGATACTTTCCTTGGAAAGGACGCCGACACATAAATTTTCAGGAGGTGTATACATTGGCAAATGCAAAAGTAATTCAAGCAAAACAGGATGCGGTTGACGTTGTTACTGCGAAACTGCAAAACAGTCTTTCAACTGTTGTAGCGGACTATCGTGGATTGAACGTTTCCCAAGTGACTGAACTGCGTAAGCAACTTCGTGAAGCTGGCGTTGAGTTTCAAGTCCTGAAGAACACATTGCTACGTCGCGCAACTGCTGCGGCTGAGTTGACTGAGTTGGATGAAGTTTTGACTGGTCCAACAGCTATCGCATTCAGCACAACTGATGCAGTAGCTCCAGCTAAAATTTTGAACGATTTCGCCAAGAAAAACGACGCTTTGAAATTGAAAGGCGGCGTAGTAGAAGGACGTGTCATCGACGCGGACCAATTGAAAGCACTGGCTGAGCTTCCATCCCGCGATGGTTTGCTGTCCATGCTGCTTAGCGTACTTCAAGCTCCAATGCGCAACTTCGCGCTTGCAGTTAAAGCTGTTGCTGAAAAAGAAGAACAAAGCGCGTAAGCCTTTGGCTCTTGCAGCATAAATCAATACCACAAACAAATTTAAATTATAAATGGAGGTTCAATCATGAGTAAAGAAGCAATCTTGGAAGCAATTAAAGGCATGAGCGTATTGGAACTGAACGACCTGGTTAAAGCAATTGAAGAAGAATTCGGCGTAACAGCAGCAGCTCCAGTAGCAGCTGGCGGTGCGGTAGCAGCAGTAGCTGAAGAGCAATCCGAATTTGACGTAATTTTGACAGGCGCTGGCGCTTCCAAAATCAACGTTATCAAAATCGTTCGCGAAATCACAGGCCTTGGCTTGAAAGAAGCTAAAGACCTTGTAGACAACGCACCAAAAGCAATCAAAGAAAAAGTAAGCAAAGACGAAGCCGAAGCTACTAAAGCAAAATTGGAAGAAGCAGGCGCAGCTGTAGAAGTGAAGTAATTCCTTCTATACTGAAAACCCCTTGAACTTGTTCAAGGGGTTTATTTTATAAAAATATAAGAAAGTATAAGTTTCACATTATACTTTATCTTTATATTTCTCGCTTGAACGCTTACCGTCCTTATAAGGACATCAGAGGCGTTTATGCTTGATAGAGTTAGTAGGGTTGTGTGAATACAAACTATTAACATAAAGGAAAGGGAGGATAGAGATGTCGCAACATTATTATTCGCAGCAACCGGAAGTGCGTCATGACAGACGTACCATCGACACCTTTCTAAGAGGCAAAAGCTTTCGTTTCACAAGTGATGCGGGTGTGTTCTCTAAAGGAGACATCGATTACGGTAGTCGAGTTCTCATTGAAGCTATGGATATTCCGGACGGTTCAGCAGTGCTTGATGTGGGTTGCGGATATGGACCGATAGGCATAAGTGCAGCATACCTAGCCCCCAAAGGGCAAGTTACGATGATTGATATTAATAGTCGTGCGGTAGAACTTGCGCGTGAAAATGCCCAGCACAATGGAATCCGGAATGTTACGGTAATGGAAAGCGATGTGCTCGGCGCATTGAATGAACAACAAAAGTTCGATGTGATTCTTACCAATCCTCCGATACGTGCAGGAAAAGCTGTAGTGCATCAGATTTTTGAAGAAGCTTATGAGCATTTAAATGAGGGTGGATTTCTGTGGATTGTCATTCAGAAGAAGCAGGGCGCTCCATCAGCGGTAGCTAAACTTGAAAGCTTGTTCTCAAATGTAGAAGAAGTGGGCAAAGATAAAGGTTATCGTATTATTAAAGCTCAAAAATAAAAATCAATAGGTTATTGACATGTGATAGTGATAATGGTATTATTATAAAATGTCAGTATTAAGATAGGCTCCATGTCTTTAGTTTGCTGAAAATGTCAAGCGATATATTGTCGCCGGCTAGCGCAAGCCGCACGGCAAGTTTTTTGCGAATTGGTTCTCTATGCTCTGGCGTAGCGAGTGTTACGCGGTAATAGATAATAGCGCATAAACTGTTGCTTGGTGACGTATAATATGTACGTTTTGGGCAAATCTACTGGATAAGGAGTATTTTGGTCATGGATAAGTGCGCTCTTTTTTCGAAGATTTCGATAAGGGCTTTTCTTTTATTTATGACTGAATCCTTGTAGTATGGTTCCATTATACGGTTCCAAACAAGGGTTCGCAATCAATTTTTAAGTGAGTAGACATGAGGGGTGAGTAAAGTTGGCAGGACATCTTGTTCAGTATGGTCGACGCACTCGGCGGAGCTATGCGAGAATTAACGAGGTACTCGAGGTCCCGAACCTGATCGAGATCCAACAAAAATCTTATGATTGGTTTTTGGAGGAAGGATTGCGGGAAATGTTTCAGGACATCTCGCCGATCCAGGATTTCACAGGTAATTTGGTACTAGAGTTCATTGATTACAGCCTGGGTGAACCAAAATATACGGTTGACGACGCTAAAGAGCGGGACGTGACGTATGCGGCTCCTCTGCGTGTAAAGGTGCGGCTCATTAATAAGGAGACCGGTGAGGTCAAAGAGCAGGAAGTGTTCATGGGAGATTTCCCGCTGATGACGGAGACCGGCACTTTTATTATTAACGGTGCGGAACGGGTTATTGTCAGCCAGTTGGTTCGCTCTCCAAGCGTCTATTTCAGCACAAAAGTGGATAAGAACGGCAAAAAAACCTACACCGCCACAGTAATCCCGAACCGCGGAGCCTGGTTGGAACTTGAGACCGACGCTAAGGATATTATGTATGTTCGTATCGATCGGACTCGTAAAATTCCTGTTACCGTACTTTTGCGTGCTCTCGGTTTCGGTAGTGATGCCGAAATTCTGGAATTGCTTGGCAATGATGAATATATTCGCAATACGCTGGATAAAGACAACACGGACTCCACGGAGAAGGCGCTTATTGAAATTTATGAGCGTTTGCGTCCGGGCGAACCGCCGACACTAGACAATGCCAAAAGTTTGCTGGTCGCGCGTTTCTTTGATCCAAAACGCTACGACCTAGCTAATGTAGGCCGTTACAAAATCAATAAAAAGCTACACATTAAGAACCGTCTTTTCAATCAACGTCTTGCTCAGCCTTTGGTTGACGAAGCTACAGGAGAAATCCTGGCTGAGTCCGGTCAAATGGTCGATCGCAGACTGCTTGATGAATTGATTCCTTACTTCGAAAAGAATGTTGCCTTTAAGAACTACCGTGTTACTGGTGGAGTTATGGACAGCGAAGATATTCCTCTTCAAACAATTGACGTATTCTCGCCAATTGAAGAAGGTCGGGTTATTAAGCTGATCGCTAACGGCAACATCGATAAGTCTGTTAAGCACATTACTCAAGCTGATATTATATCCTCGATCAGCTACTTTATTAATTTGCTTCACGGAATTGGTAATACCGATGATATCGACCATCTGGGTAACCGTCGTCTGCGTTCTGTGGGTGAACTTCTGCAGAATCAGTTCCGTATCGGTTTGTCCCGTATGGAGCGCGTTGTGCGTGAAAGAATGTCGATTCAGGATGCTAATGCAATTACGCCTCAAGCTCTGATCAATATTCGTCCGGTTATCGCGTCCATTAAAGAGTTCTTCGGTAGCTCCCAGCTGTCTCAGTTTATGGACCAGACGAACCCACTTGCGGAACTTACGCATAAACGTCGTCTGTCTGCACTCGGACCCGGTGGTTTGACACGTGAACGCGCGGGCTTTGAAGTTCGTGACGTCCATCACAGTCACTACGGCCGGATGTGTCCAATTGAAACACCGGAAGGTCCGAACATTGGATTGATCAACTCCTTGTCCACCTTTGCTCGTATCAACGAATACGGCTTTATTGAAGCTCCGTATCGTTGGGTAGATCCAAAGACAGGTAAGGTAACTGAACAAATCGATTATCTGACTGCTGATGAGGAAGATAATTATGTAGTTGCTCAGGCTAATGTATTGATCGATGAAGATGGCTCCTTTAAGGAAGACATGGTAATCGTTCGTTACAATAAAGACTCTGACAACATTACAACAATGCCAAGTAATCGTGTAGATTACATGGACGTTTCGCCTAAACAGGTCGTATCCGTCGCTACGGCGCTCATTCCGTTCCTTGAGAACGATGACTCCAACCGCGCTCTGATGGGATCTAACATGCAGCGTCAAGCCGTTCCACTTCTAATTCCTAAAGCTCCGCTCGTCGGAACAGGGATGGAACATAAATCCGCTAAGGATTCTGGCGTGTGTGTTGTTTCTAAATATGACGGTATTATCGAACGCTCTTCAGCTAATGAAATTTGGCTGCGCCGGGTTGAAACTGTCGAAGGCAAAGAAGTTAAAGGCGATATCGTTAAATATAAATTACACAAGTTTATGCGTTCTAACCAAGGTACCTGTATTAACCAACGTCCTCTAGCTAAAAGAGGGGATATTGTTAAGAAGGGTGACATCCTGGCGGACGGTCCTTCTACAGAAATGGGCGAACTTGCTCTTGGTCGTAACGTAGTCGTTGCGTTCATGACTTGGGAAGGTTACAACTACGAGGATGCGATCCTGTTAAGTGAAAAGCTAGTTAAGGAAGATGTATACACTTCGATTCATATCGAGGAATACGAATCCGAAGCTCGTGACACTAAACTGGGACCTGAAGAAATCACACGTGATATTCCAAACGTGGGCGAAGAAGCTCTGCGCAATCTTGATGAGCGTGGAATTATCCGCATCGGTGCGGAAATCAGTGCTGGTGACATTCTAGTTGGTAAGGTTACTCCTAAGGGTGTAACTGAATTGACTGCAGAAGAGCGTCTCCTACACGCTATCTTTGGTGAGAAGGCTCGTGAAGTACGGGATACCTCTTTACGTGTTCCTCACGGTAGTGATGGTATTATCGTTGACGTTAAAGTATTTACACGTGAGAACGGCGATGAGCTGCCTCCTGGCGTAAATCAATTGGTTCGTGTGTACATCGCTCAGAAACGTAAGATTTCTGAAGGTGACAAAATGGCCGGACGTCACGGTAACAAGGGTGTCGTTGCTCGTATCCTGCCAGAAGAAGATATGCCGTTCCTTCCGGACGGTACGCCGGTACAGGTTGTTCTTAACCCTCTAGGCGTTCCTTCTCGTATGAACATCGGACAGGTGCTTGAGGTCCATATTGGTATGGCCGCATTGCGTCTGGGAATTCACATTGCAACGCCGGTATTCGACGGAGCACGTGAGTACGACGTATTTGATACGATGGAAGAAGCTGGCATGCAGCGTAATGGTAAGACTGTATTGTACGATGGTCGTACAGGTGAACGCTTCGAACGTGAAGTTACTGTCGGCGTCATGCATATGATCAAACTAGCGCACATGGTTGATGATAAGATTCACGCCCGTTCAACAGGACCTTACTCACTAGTTACGCAACAGCCACTGGGTGGTAAAGCTCAGTTTGGTGGACAGCGTTTCGGGGAGATGGAAGTGTGGGCGCTTGAAGCTTACGGTGCTGCATATACATTGCAAGAAATTTTGACTGTAAAATCCGATGACGTGGTTGGTCGCGTGAAGACGTACGAATCCATTGTCAAAGGTGAAAATGTACCGGAACCAGGTGTTCCTGAGTCGTTCAAGGTATTGATCAAAGAACTGCAGTCCCTGGGTATGGATGTTAAGATTCTTAGTGGTGACGAGCAGGAAATTGAAATGAGAGAATTGGACGATGAGGACGAGACGTCAGGCGACAAGCTGAGCCTGAATTTAGAAGGCGCAGAAGTCGGAGTAGAATAATCACGTTGGAGCTTTTGAGTTCCATTTTATAAAGGACCGCGCCCTCTTTTGATGTAACAGTCAGAGGAGGGCAAAGCGGTACTAAATCAGGATTAGGTTAAGGAGGGTTGCTCCTTGTTGGACGTTAACAATTTTGAATTTATGAAAATCGGACTCGCTTCTCCGGAGAAGATTCGTTCATGGTCCCGCGGAGAAGTTAAGAAACCGGAAACCATTAACTATCGAACATTGAAACCGGAAAAAGAGGGTCTTTTCTGTGAGCGTATCTTTGGACCTCAAAAAGACTGGGAATGTCATTGCGGTAAATACAAACGTGTCCGTTATAAGGGCGTAGTCTGCGACCGTTGTGGCGTTGAAGTTACTCGTGCTAAAGTTCGTCGTGAACGTATGGGTCACATTGAATTGGCTGCTCCGGTATCTCATATCTGGTACTTCAAAGGTATCCCAAGCCGTATGGGTTTGGCACTAGATATGTCTCCAAGATCACTTGAAGAGATTATCTACTTTGCTTCGTATGTTGTAACTGATCCAGGTGAAACACCGCTGGAAAAGAAACAACTTCTATCCGAGAAAGAATATCGTAGCTACCGTGAAAAATACGGTTACGGATTCCAAGCGGGCATGGGTGCTGAAGCTGTTAAGAAGCTTCTTCAAGACATCGACATCGAAAAAGAGCTGGAATTCCTCAAAGAAGAACTGCGTACGGCCCAAGGCCAACGTCGTAACCGGGCGATTAAACGTCTGGAAGTCATTGAAGCATTCCGTAACTCAGGCAACAAACCTGATTGGATGATCATGGATGTTCTTCCGGTTATTCCTCCGGAGCTTCGTCCGATGGTTCAATTGGATGGTGGCCGTTTTGCTACGTCTGATTTGAACGATCTTTATCGTCGTGTTATTAACCGGAACAACCGTCTGAAAAGACTGTTGGATCTTGGTGCGCCTGACATTATCGTGCAGAACGAGAAACGGATGCTACAGGAAGCTGTCGATGCTCTCATCGATAACGGCCGTAGAGGACGTCCGGTAACGGGTCCTGGTAACCGTCCATTGAAATCTCTCAGCCACATGCTGAAAGGTAAACAAGGACGTTTCCGTCAGAACTTGCTCGGTAAACGGGTTGACTACTCTGGTCGTTCCGTTATCGTTGTAGGACCGTACCTCAAGATGTATCAGTGCGGACTTCCTAAGAAAATGGCGCTAGAATTGTTCAAGCCTTTTGTCATGAAGGAATTGGTTAATAAGGGCCTAGCCCACAACATAAAGAGCGCAAAACGTAAAGTTGAGCGTGTAAGTCCTGAAGTATGGGATGTACTTGAAGAAGTAATCAGAGAGCACCCAGTACTTCTAAACCGCGCACCAACACTTCACCGTCTCGGTATCCAAGCTTTTGAACCGATTTTGGTGGAAGGTCATGCTATTCGTCTTCACCCACTCGTATGTACGGCTTATAACGCCGACTTTGACGGTGACCAAATGGCGGTGCACGTTCCTCTGTCAGCAGAAGCTCAAGCGGAAGCACGTATTCTCATGCTTGCATCCGGTAATATCTTGAACCCTAAAGACGGAAAACCGGTTGTAACACCTTCCCAGGATATGGTCCTTGGTACTTTCTACCTGACCATGGACAATAAGGAAGAAAAAGGATCAGGTATGATTCTGCGTACCGTAAATGAAGCTGTATCAGCTTACCAGCGCGGAACTGCAGGTCTTCATGCTCGTGTAGCTATTCCAGTTAAAGCACTGGGTAAGACTTGCTTTACGGAAAAACAACAAGGCGCAATGTTGATTACTACGATCGGTAAGATTATCTTTAATGAAATTTACCCAAGTAGTTTCCCTTATATCAATGAAGCGACTAAGACTAACTTGCTGCATGGCACGCCAGAGAAATACTTTATCTATGAAAAAGGCGCAGATATTCGCGAGCTGATTGAATCCGCTCCTGAAGCCAGCGCTGTAGGTAAAGAATATCTGGGTCTGATTATCGCACGTTGTTTTGAAACTTATCATACAACCAAAACCTCTATGATTTTGGATAAAATTAAACAACTCGGCTTTACTTACTCCACACGTTCCGGTGTTACCGTTGCTGTGTCGGATGTTATCGTGCCTGAGGAGAAAGTTACGATTCTGAAAGAGTCCGAAGCTAAGGTAGATGTGGTTGCTAACCAATATCGCCGTGGTCTGATCACTAATGACGAACGGTACGACCGCGTTATTGAGATCTGGTCGAAGACGAAGGATGATCTTACGAACATCCTGCTTAAATCGATGGACCGTTTCAACTCAATCATGCTCATGGTTGACTCCAAAGCGCGGGGTAACAAATCGCAGATCACTCAGCTGGGTGGTATGCGTGGTCTGATGGCAACACCTTCGGGTCGGATTTTCGAATTGCCAATTAAAGCGAACTTCCGTGAAGGTCTTACGGTCTTGGAGTACTTTATCTCCACTCACGGAGCGCGTAAAGGTCTTGCCGATACCGCACTTCGTACTGCTGACTCCGGTTACTTGACTCGTCGTCTCGTTGACGTAGCTCAGGACGTTATCGTCCGTGAGGAAGATTGTGGAACGGATAAAGGATTTACAGTTAGTCGTATTCAGGATGGTAAAGAGGTTATTGAGGATCTGTATGACCGTATTGAAGGTCGTTACTGCTTCGAGACTGTTCGTCATCCGGAAACAGGCGAAATCATTGTTCACCGCAACGATTTGATTGACTCCGATAAAGCGGAAGCAATCGTAGACGCTGGTGTAACTAAGCTACAAATCCGCTCTGTACTAAGCTGCCGTGCTCGTCATGGTGTTTGTAAGAAATGTTACGGTCGTAACTTGGCAACTGGTAAACACGTTGAGATCGGTGAAGCGGTTGGTATTATCGCTGCACAATCTATCGGTGAACCAGGAACCCAGCTTACAATGCGTACGTTCCATACCGGCGGTGTTGCCGGTGATGATATCACGCAAGGTTTGCCGCGTATTCAAGAGTTGTTTGAAGCCCGTAATCCTAAAGGTCAGGCTACAATCAGTGAGATCGATGGTGTAATCAAGGAAATCCGTGAAACTAAAGATCGTCGTGAAATCGAGGTTCAAGGTGAAGCAGAATCCAAGACTTATTCCATTACTTATGGTTCACGTCTACGTGTCAGCGAAGGCCAAGAAATTGAAGCCGGCGATGAGTTGACAGACGGTTCGATTGACCCTAAAGAAATGCTGCGAATCAAAGGGATCCGTGGGGTACAAAACTACATTCTGCAAGAAGTTCAGCGTGTATATCGTAACCAGGGCGTTGAGATCAATGATAAGCACATTGAAGTTATGATCAAACAAATGCTTCGGAAGATCCGTATCATTGATGCAGGTGACACAAGTCTGTTACCAGGCGCTTTTGCGGATATTCATGAATATGAAGCTGCTAACAAGGAAGCCATCTTGTCAGGTAAAGAGCCTGCAGTTGCTAAACCGGTCTTACTCGGTATTACCAAGGCATCTCTTGAGACAGATTCCTTCTTATCCGCTGCATCTTTCCAAGAAACTACTCGTGTCTTAACAGACGCTGCTATCAAAGGCAAAGTAGATAAGTTGCTTGGACTCAAAGAAAATGTTATTATCGGTAAGTTGATTCCTGCAGGTACTGGTATGAATCGTTACCGTAATGTTAAGCTAAGTGATCCAAATGCAGAAAGCGCGCTTGAATCTTTAGAGCCGGTTCCTGCTGAATAAATTAGCAAACATGGTAGTGAACTCGTGTCATACCTATTCATAGGTGTGACACGAATATCTGCCGTGTATAATATTCATAAAAATTATTGCTGAATTTCTTGACACCATCTATTGATAATGCTAAAATGTCTAAGGTGCGTGAGTAGCCATGTTATCCTTGTTCATTGGAGGTAATGATTATGACTGATGATAGAGGACTACAGGATGCTCAGGTCAAGATCGGTACCAAACAAACCGTCAAGGCGGTAGAGTTGGGCCAAGCTGCAGAAGTCTATGTGGCAGAGGACGGAGATCAAAGGCTTACTTCCAGGATAGTTATGCTTTGTAACAAACAAGGTGTTAAAATCACATACGTGGATACGATGCTGAATTTGGGCAAGGCCTGCGGAATAGAAGTTGGCGCTGCGATGGCAGCCGTCTTAAAACAATAGCTACGGAAATGTTTTTGTACTGGGGTGAACTCCAGCGGCAAGAACTTTTCATTTGTCTTTTTATGAACCGCCTGGGTCTGTGGGCTTAGAGTTCTTAAATCGGCTATCATTTCAGGAAGGGGGTGGCAACAACATGCCAACAATTAACCAATTGGTTCGTAAAGGCCGTCAAGCCAAAATCGAAAAATCTAAATCTCCCGCTCTTCAAAAAGGGTATAACGCCCTCAAGCGTGAGGCTACAAATTTGAGCGCTCCGCAAAAACGCGGTGTGTGCACTCGTGTTGGTACTATGACTCCACGTAAACCAAACTCAGCGCTTCGTAAATATGCCCGTGTTCGTTTGACGAACCGTCTCGAGGTAACAGCTTATATCCCGGGTATCGGACATAACTTACAAGAGCACAGTGTTGTATTACTTCGCGGAGGTAAAGTAAAGGACCTTGCAGGGGTTCGTTACCATATCGTTCGTGGTGCATTGGATACAGCAGGTGTAGCTAACCGGATGCAAGCTCGTTCTAAATACGGTGCTAAACGTCCTAAAGCTAAGAAATAAGAAAAAATTCTAGAATAATAAACATTTAAGAAAGGGGGATATCCATGCCACGCAAAGGTCCAGTTACTAAGAGAGACGTATTGCCAGATCCGTTGTATAATAGCAAGTTGGTTACTCGTTTGATTAACCGCATTATGCTGGGTGGTAAAAGAGGTGTCGCTCAAAGCATTCTGTACAATTCATTCAAGTTGATTGAAGAACGTACGGGTAAAGATCCGATGGAAGTTTTCGAAGCTGCCATCAAGAATATCATGCCGGTTTTGGAAGTCAAAGCTCGTCGTGTCGGTGGTGCTAACTATCAAGTACCTATCGAGGTTAAACCAGAGAGACGTACTGCTCTGGGATTACGTTGGCTCGTAAACTACTCTCGCAACCGCGGTGAGAAGACGATGGAAGAGCGTTTGGCGGCTGAGATCATCGACGCTTCCAACAACACAGGCGCTTCTGTTAAGAAACGCGAAGATACACACAAAATGGCTGAAGCAAACAAAGCGTTCGCTCACTACCGTTGGTAGGATTAAAGTCATTCAAATAACTTATATTTTGAAGGGAGATCCATTTCATGGCTAGAGAGTTCTCCTTAAAAAATACACGTAATATCGGGATCATGGCGCATATTGATGCTGGTAAAACAACTACCACAGAGCGGATTCTTTTCTATACAGGCCGTACGCACAAAATCGGTGAAGTTCACGAGGGTGCTGCTACGATGGACTGGATGGAGCAAGAACAAGAGCGCGGAATCACGATTACGTCCGCTGCTACGACTGCTGCGTGGAAAGGTCACCGCATCAATATCATTGATACCCCAGGACACGTTGACTTCACTGTTGAAGTTGAACGTTCCCTGCGTGTATTGGATGGGGCAGTAGGTGTATTTAGTGCAAAAGAGGGCGTTGAGCCTCAGTCTGAAACCGTATGGAGACAGGCTGACCGTTATAACGTTCCACGTATTGCATATGTGAACAAAATGGACATTATCGGTGCGGATTTCCTTAACGTAATCGAAACTATGCGTGATCGCCTTCAAGCCAATGCAGTTGCTATTCAATTGCCAATTGGTGCAGAAAGTGATTTCACTGGTATTATCGACCTCGTTGAGCAAAAAGCACACATGTTCAGAGATGATCTAGGCCAAAACATCGAAGTAACGGATATTCCGGAAGAATATTTGGCCAAAGTTGAGGAGCTGCGTCTCGAGTTGATCGAGAAAGTTGCTGAACTTGATGAAGATCTGACTATGAAGTACCTGGAAGGCGAAGAAATTACAGTTCCGGAAATTAAAGCTGCACTGCGCAAAGGCGTAGTTGAAGTTAAATTGTTCCCTGTAATTGTTGGATCCTCCTACCGTAACAAAGGGATTCAGCTTATGCTGGATGCTGTTGTTGATTACTTGCCATCTCCTCTTGACGTTCCAGCTATCACTGGACATCTTGATGATGGAACTGAAGCAGTTCGTCATTCTTCGGATGAAGAACCGTTTGCAGCTTTGGCATTTAAAATCATGACTGACCCTTATGTAGGTAAACTTACGTTCTTCCGTGTATACTCTGGTATTCTAGAGTCCGGATCTTACGTAGTTAATGCTACTAAGAACAAGCGTGAACGTATTGGTCGTATCCTTCAAATGCATGCTAACAGCCGTCAAGAGATTTCCATCGTGTATTCTGGCGACATCGCTGCAGCAGTTGGTTTGAAAGACACTAGTACAGGTGATACACTGTGTGATGAGAAGCATCCAGTAATTCTGGAATCAATGAACTTCCCTGATCCAGTTATCGAAATCGCTGTTGAACCAAAAACAAAAGCTGACCAAGATAAATTGGGCGTTGCTCTCGGTAAGTTGACTGAAGAGGATCCAACTCTTCGTGCTCATACTGATGAAGAAACAGGCCAAACTATCCTGGCTGGTATGGGTGAACTTCACTTGGACATCATCATCGACCGTATGCGTCGTGAGTTCAAAGTAGAAACCAATGTGGGTAAACCACAGGTTGCTTACCGCGAAACGTTCAAGGCACCTGCTCGCGTCGAAGGTAAATTTGTACGCCAATCTGGTGGTCGTGGTCAATACGGTCACGTGTGGGTTGAATTTGAACCCCTCGAGCCAGGTACTGGTAGCAAATTCGAAAGTAAAGTTGTCGGTGGCTCGGTTCCTAGAGAGTACATCGCTCCTGCACTTGCGGGTATCGAAGAACAAATGAAAAACGGCGTACTTGCAGGCTTCCCGCTTGTAGACGTTAAAGCTACCATCGTTGATGGTTCTTACCATGATGTCGATTCCAACGAAATGGCATTTAAAATTGCCGGCTCGATGGCGCTTAAAGCAGCTAAAGACAAGTGTAAACCTGTCCTGCTTGAGCCAATCATGAAAGTAGAAGTAACTGTTCCTGAGGAATATATGGGTGATGTTATGGGTATGCTGAACTCCCGCCGTGGCCGTATCGAAGGTATGGATTCCCGTGGTGGAGCGCAAATTATCCGTGCTAAGGTGCCTCTTTCCGAAATGTTCGGATACTCTACAACTCTTCGTTCTGGTACTCAAGGACGTGGCGTATTCTCAATGGAGCTTTCTCACTATGAAGAAGTTCCTAAATCCATTGCGGAAGAGATCGCTGCTAAGAACAAAGGCGGAGAATAATTACTAGTTTTAACTTGCCGTCCGAGTATAATTACTCAGTCATCTAAGATAAACATATATGCGGGCGGCTCAAATATAAGGAACCCCACATTAAGGAGGAACTGTTCAAATGGCAAAGGCAAAGTTTGAACGTAACAAACCGCACGTTAACATCGGTACTATTGGTCACGTCGACCATGGTAAAACGACTCTGACTGCTGCAATCACTACTGTATTGTCCAAAACTTACGGTGGCGCAGCTATCGCATTCGATCAAATCGACAAAGCTCCTGAAGAGCGCGAACGTGGTATCACAATTTCCACTTCCCACGTTGAATATGAAACTCCTAACCGTCACTACGCTCACGTAGACTGCCCTGGTCACGCCGACTATGTTAAAAACATGATCACAGGCGCAGCGCAAATGGACGGAGCTATCCTGGTTGTATCCGCAGCTGATGGCCCTATGCCACAAACTCGCGAGCACATCCTGTTGTCCCGTCAAGTAGGTGTTCCATACATCGTTGTTTTCTTGAACAAATGCGACATGGTTGAAGACGAAGAGTTGTTGGAATTGGTTGAAATGGAAGTTCGTGACTTGCTGAGCGAGTATGACTTCCCAGGCGACGACACTCCAATCATTCGTGGTTCTGCTCGTGAAGCTCTTCAAAACCCAGAAGGCGAATATGCTAAGAAGATTGTTGAAATGTTCGAAACAATCGACGAGTACATTCCACTTCCAGAGCGTCAAACTGACAAACCATTCTTGATGCCTGTCGAAGATGTATTCTCCATCACTGGCCGCGGTACTGTGGCAACTGGTCGCGTAGAACGCGGAACAGTTAAAGTCGGAGAAGAAATCGAAATCGTTGGTATTCACGAAGAAACTAAGAAATCCGTAGTTACGGGCGTAGAAATGTTCCGTAAATTGCTGGATTCCGCTCAAGCGGGCGACAACATCGGAGCTTTGCTTCGTGGTGTAGACCGTACTATGATCGAGCGTGGCCAAGTATTGGCTAAACCGAACTCTGTTAAACCACACACTGAGTTCACTGCTCAAATCTACGTTTTGACTAAAGAAGAAGGCGGACGTCACAAACCATTCTTCACTGGTTACCGTCCACAGTTCTACTTCCGTACAACTGACGTAACTGGCATCATCAACTTGCCAGAAGGTACTGAAATGGTTATGCCTGGTGACAACATCACTGTAACTGTTGCTTTGATCTCCCCTATCGCTATTGAAGAAGGTACTAAATTCTCCATTCGCGAAGGTGGACGCACAGTTGGAGCAGGTAGCGTAGCTTCCATCCAAAAATAAATTCGTTTCTATCTGCGGGTAGACTCTGAATCATAGTGCCCCGGATTCTTCTTGCGGAGAATCCGGGGCTTTTTGTTATTTAATAGGATAAACCATCTTAATTTCGACAATATACGATAAAATAAATATGAAATTTCGAATATTTCTACAAAATTCAACAAAATTCAACGATAAATTGTTTACAATTTTAATAATCATAGAGTAAAATGAAAGGAAGGTAATATTGTAAAAAATTAGTAATTAAGGGGAGAGTGATAACATGGGAAAATGTCCTTTTTCATTCATGCATGCTATAACATCACGTAATAATAATGAGGATTCTCACACCCCTAATTTAATAGAAAATAAACACCAGATTAAGCGTACTGAAGATTTTTTTCATACTCTTGAGGGTTATGACGAACTCAATGAGCAAATGAGAATGATTGATCTATCTGAATCAGATTTGAACTTATTACGTAGGGTGAAGCCTAGCGTTGAAAAGAATATAGACTATATCATTGATCAATTTTATAATTCGGTATTAGGTGTGGATAAACTAGAAGCCATTATATTGGAGCATAGTAGTATCGAGAGGTTGAAAACAACACTCCGCGAGCATATCATTGAAATTTTTGATGGCAAAGTTGATGAAGAATACATAGCAAAGCGAATGAAGATTGCTAATATTCATAAAAGAGTAGGACTTGAGCCTAAATGGTACTTATCTGCTTTTCAAAATCTTCAGAACGTTTTTATACAAGTTATCTATAATGAGACACATGATGACAATACGCGTCTACATGTAGTTAAGACCGTAACTAAGCTGCTTAACCTTGAACAACAACTTGTCCTAGAGGAATACGAGAAGGAGAACGTCAAAGAGAAGGAACAGCAATACCTTTTGGTTAAAAATGAATTAAAGCAGAAAATTGCTGAATTCAGCAGCGAATTAATAGATTTTAGTATCGATACAAATGCCGCTGTGAAGCAGCTAGTAGCCAGTAGCAATGAAGTGAGTAGAACATTCCAACGTACAGCTACATCCGCTGTAGAGTCGCAGGGGTTGGCTACAGATGGACATGAGCATTTGGATAGCTTAACAGGACAGATTAATCTTATTTATCAAAGTACTAGTGAAATGGAACATTCAGTCCACGAATTAAGCAATTCCTCTAAACAAATTCAAAAAATCGTAAACTCAGTTAAAGATATTGCAGATCAAACTAAAATTCTTTCACTTAATGCAACGATAGAAGCCGCTAGAGCCGGAGTGCATGGTAGAGGGTTTAGTGTAGTTGCTCAAGAAGTTAGTCGGTTGGCAGAGGATACGAAGAATACTGTAATTCAGATCGTAGAGCTGACTTATAAATCGGGAAGTCTCACACAACAGGTCGTTGAGGAGATACGTAAGGTACAAGAGCTAACCAAAAGTGGGAAACATCAATCCGTTGAGACTAGTCTTTTGTTTTCCGAAATTGTAGAGGCGATGAGGAGTAGCACACAAGAGATTGTTATAGTAGAAGAAGAAATAAGAACATTGATTCAGACAATAGAGGGAATTGGGTCAGCAACAGCACAGACTGCGGAGTCAGCTGAGATTTTTAAGTCTGCCACTGCGAATCTTTAACCTATATAATAGTAATAAAGCAACGCATGAAAAAAATATGCGTTGTTTTGTTATTTTAGCTTGCAATACTGCTGCCTATTATATATAATAATAAATGTTGTTCTGAGACGTTGCGATGATGTGAGAGGTTACTGACACACCCGGCCCCTTTGCCATGAGGTCGACGTCAGAAAATTTTCACGGAGTATGTCCGATAATAAATTGGGCGATAGAAGGAGGGACTAAAATGGCAAAGCAAAAAATTCGTATTCGCTTGAAAGCATACGACCACAGAATTCTTGATCAATCCGCAGAGAAAATCGTTGAAACTGCAAAACGTTCGGGTGCTGGTGTATCTGGACCGATTCCGTTGCCAACTGAGAAGCAAATCATTACTATTCTCCGTGCGGTACACAAGTACAAGGATTCCCGTGAACAGTTTGAACAACGGACTCACAAACGTTTGATCGATATTGTGAACCCAACACCACAAACTGTGGATGCCTTGATGCGCTTGGATCTACCGTCCGGTGTAGATATCGAAATCAAATTGTAATTCTATTTTTAGCAACTTAGGAAAAGAAAAGAGGTGTCAACATTGAAAGGTATCTTAGGAAAAAAACTCGGTATGACTCAAGTGTTTACTCCAGAAGGTAACGTAATTCCTGTTACTGTTATCGAAGCAGGCCCTTGTGTAGTACTGCAAAAGAAAGACCTGAATATCGACGGATATGAAGCAGTGCAATTGGGCTTTTCTGATAAAAAAGAAAGTCGCTCCAATAAGCCTGAACAAGGTCACGCCAAAAAGGCAAATGCAACACCTAAGCGCTACGTTCGTGAAATTCGCGGTGTTGACCTCGGGTCTCTCGAGGTTGGACAAGAACTGAAGGCTGATATTTTTGCTGAGGGCGAATTTGTTGACGTAACTGGCACATCTAAAGGTAAAGGTTTCCAAGGTAACATCAAACGTTGGGGACAAAGCCGCGGACCAATGGCACACGGATCGCGTTACCACAGAAGACCGGGTTCCATGGGTTCTATCCAAGCTAACCGTGTTCCGAAGGGCAAACGCCTCCCAGGACATATGGGTCACACGACTATCACGGTTCAAAAGCTTGAAATCATCAAGGTTGACGTTGAACGTAACGTATTGCTGGTTAAAGGCGCTATCCCAGGTCCTAAAAACAGCTTCGTGAAAGTTAAACAAACCGTTAAGAAATAATTACCTAAGAAAGGAGGAACATGAAATGCCAAAAGTAACACTTTTTAATATTAGTGGCAACGAAGTTGGTGAAGTAGAACTGAGCGATACAGTATTCGGTATTGAACCGAATGAGCACGTTCTACACGAAGCTGCGCTTATGCAAAGAGCTTCCCTTCGTCGTGGTACACACAAAGTAAAAGGACGTTCTGAAGTTCGTGGCGGTGGACGTAAGCCTTGGAAACAAAAAGGTACAGGTCGCGCTCGTCAAGGATCCATTCGTTCTCCACAATGGAAAGGCGGCGGCGTTGTCTTCGGACCAACACCACGTAGCTATTCCTGGAAATTGCCTAAGAAGGTTCGTCGTTTGGCGATCAAATCCGCTTTGTCCTCGAAAGTACTCGAGAATGACATTATCGTATTGGATAGCTTGACAATGAATGCTCCGAAGACGAAAGAATTCGCAGCAATCTTGAACAACCTGAAAGTGGAACGCAAAGCTTTGATCGTAGCTACTAGCTATGATGATAACGTAGCACTTTCCGCTCGTAACATCCCTGGGGTGAAATTCGTAGCGGCTGACGGCATTAATGTTCTTGACGTACTGACGTACGACAAACTGATCATCACTAAAGAAGCAGTTCTGAAGGTAGAGGAGGTGTTCGCGTAATGAAAGATCCTCGTGATATTATCAAACGTCCGGTGATTACGGAACGTACTTCCGACTACATGAGCGAAATGAAATACGCTTTTGAAGTGGATATCCGTGCTAACAAAACCGAAATCAAAAAAGCTGTCGAGGCTATTTTCAAAGTAAAAGTAACTAATGTGAACACAATGCGCGTGCCTGGCAAACTGAAACGTTATGGTAAATATTCTGGTTACACTCCAGAGTGGAAAAAAGCCATCGTTAAGCTTAGCCCGGACAGCAAACCGCTTGAATTTTTTGAAGCGGTAGAATAATACTCTTAAAGTAAGGAGGAAACTATAGTGCCAATCAAAAAGTACAAACCGACCTCTCCGGCAAGACGCCATATGTCTGTGTCTACGTTTGAAGAAATCACAACAAACCAGCCAGAGAAATCGTTGCTTTCTCCGCTGTTCAAACATGCGGGACGCAACAACCAAGGTAAAATTACGGTTCGTCACCATGGCGGCGGACACAAACGTAAATACCGTATTATCGACTTCAAACGGACTAAAGACGGCATACCAGGTAGCGTTGCTACAATCGAGTATGACCCGAACCGTACATCTAATATTGCTTTGATCCACTATGCTGATGGAGAGAAACGTTATATCATCGCTCCTAAAGGCCTAAAAGTTGGGGATAAAGTAGAGTCCGGCCCAACAGCCGACATCAAAATTGGTAACAGTCTTGCACTGGAGAACATCCCAGTGGGTACAGTTATCCACAACATTGAGTTAAAACCAGGTAAAGGCGGACAATTGGTTCGTGCTGCTGGTACAGAAGCTCAATTGCTTGGTAAAGAAGAAAAATACTGTTCCGTTCGTTTGTCATCCGGTGAGGTTCGTAAGATCCTTAGCGTATGCCGTGCAACTATCGGTTCCGTAGGTAACGAAGATCATGAATTGATCAAAATCGGTAAAGCTGGACGTAGTCGCTGGCTGGGCCGTCGCCCTGAAGTACGCGGTGTAGTAATGAACCCGAACGATCACCCACACGGTGGTGGTGAAGGCCGCGCTCCAATCGGACGTAAATCGCCTATGTCTCCATGGGGTAAACCAACCCTTGGTTACAAAACGCGTAAGAAAAACAAGGCATCTGATAAATATATCGTTCGCCGCCGCACAAAATAAGACGCTTCTGGCAAGTTAATAAAGCGCGAAGCGTCGATTCGCGGTTTGAAGAACCGGATGAAGGGAGGATTCACACATGGGTCGCAGTTTAAAGAAGGGGCCGTTTATCGATGGCTACCTGCTTAAAAAAGTTGAGGAACTGAACGAGGCTGAAAAAAAGGTTGTAGTTAAAACTTGGTCCCGTCGCTCAACCATTTTCCCTCAGTTTATCGGACATACGTTTGGTGTATATGACGGCCGTAAACACGTGCCTGTATACGTAACAGAAGATATGGTAGGTCACAAGTTGGGCGAGTTCGCGCCAACACGTACTTACAAAGGCCACGCGGGTGACGATAAGAAAACAAGAAGATAATAATAAGGTCTCTGTTTGAAAGGAGGTTAAACAATGGAAGCAAAAGCACATGCAAGATCGGTGCGGATTTCCGCTCGTAAAGCGAAACTGGTTGTTGACTTGATTCGTGGTAAGCAAGTGGGGGAAGCAATTGCTATTCTTCGCCACACTCCGAAATCCGCTTCTCCGGTCGTTGAGAAGTTGCTTAATTCGGCAATTGCGAATGCTGAGCATAACTATTCTTTGGACGTGAACAGTTTGTTCGTTAGCGAGGTTTTCGTTAACCAAGGACCTACTATGAAACGTTTCCGTCCGCGCGCCATGGGCCGCGCAAGTCGGATCAATAAACGCACGAGCCACATTACACTGGTGGTATCTGAGAAATAAGGAGGGATAACACGTGGGTCAAAAGGTAAATCCAATCGGACTCCGAATCGGGATCATTCGCGATTGGGAATCTAAATGGTATGCAGGAAAAGATTTCGGTACTCTTCTAATGGAAGACGTCAAAATCCGGGAATACCTTAAAGGTAAGTTGAAGGATTCCGCTGTTTCCCATATCGAGATCGAAAGAGCGGCTAACCGCGTGAACGTTACAATTCACACTGCTAAACCAGGTATGGTTATTGGTAAGGGCGGAGCAGAAGTAGAAGTACTTCGCAGCGCAGTTACAGCAATCGCTGGTGGCAAAAAAGTACACATCAACATCAATGAAATCAAGCACCCTGAATTGGATGCAATTCTTGTAGCTGAGAGCATTGCTCAACAATTGGAACGTCGTGTATCGTTCCGTCGTGCACTCAAACAAGCGATTCAAAGAACAATGCGTTCTGGCGCAAAAGGGATTAAAACTCAAGTAGGCGGACGTCTTGGCGGAGCTGAGATTGCTCGTTCAGAAGGTTATAGCGAAGGAACAGTTCCACTTCATACGCTTCGTGCCGATATCGATTACGGAACGGCTGAAGCACATACAACTTACGGTCTTATCGGCGTAAAAGTATGGATCTACCGTGGAGAAGTTCTTCCCCCAGCTAAGAAACAAGCTGCTCAGGAAGGAGGCAACTAATCATGTTGGTACCAAAACGCGTAAAACACCGCAAGCAACAACGCGGACACATGAAGGGTATGGCAAAGGGTGGTACTGAATTGAACTTCGGCGAATTCGGCCTGGTTGCAATGGAACCATCTTGGATCACTAACCGTCAGATCGAAGCTGCTCGTATCGCAATGACACGTTATATCAAACGTGGCGGTCAAGTTTGGATCAAGATTTTCCCAGATAAGCCTATTACTCAAAAGCCTCTCGAGGTTCGTATGGGTAGTGGTAAAGGTAACGTTGAAAAATGGGTAGCCGTAGTTAAACCGGGCAAGATTATGTTCGAACTCGGAGGCGTGTCGGAAGAAATCGCTCGTGAAGCGATGCGTCTTGCCGCTCACAAGCTGCCTGTTAAGACTAAGTTTGTGAAACGTGAAGAATTGGGTGGTGAAGCAAATGAAAGCTAATGAACTTCGCAACTTAACCACTGCTGAGATTGAACAAAAGATCGCTGGATTCAAAGAGGAACTTTTTAATCTCCGTTTCCAATTGGCAACTGGCCAACTGGACAACCCGACTCGGATTCGTGACGTGCGTAAGGAAATAGCTCGTGCTAAAACCGTAATCCATCAAAGAGTGCTTGGGATTAGTTAAGTGAGACGGATCTCAGATCCGTATTCAGGAAGGAGGCTAACTAATGAGCGAAGAACGTAATGCACGTAAAGTGCTAATCGGTAAAGTGGTCAGTGATAAAATGGATAAAACCATCGTAGTCGCTGTTGAAACCTATAAGAAGCATAACTTGTACCACAAACGCATCAAGTCTACGAAGAAATTCAAAGCACATGATGAGGAAAACGTTGCGAAAATTGGCGATACCGTAAAAGTCATGGAAACTCGTCCGTTGTCCAAGGACAAACGTTGGAGACTAGTTGAAGTGGTTGAAAAAGCGGTTATCATCTAAGATAATCAAAAGAGTTTTTCCGGAAGGAGGAAATTATAATGATTCAACCATTTACACGCTTGCATGTGGCTGACAACTCTGGTGCGAAGGAACTGATGTGTATCCGCGTACTGGGTGGTACTGGACGCCGTACAGCAGCAATCGGTGATTTGATCGTTTGTTCCGTTAAACAAGCAACACCAGGCGGCGTTGTCAAAAAAGGTGATGTTGTTAGAGCGGTAGTTGTTCGTACGAAACGTTCCGTTCGTCGTAAAGATGGATCTTACATCGCATTCGACGAAAATGCAGCTGTTGTTGTTAAAGACGACAGAAGCCCTCGTGGAACACGTATCTTTGGACCAGTTGCTCGCGAACTTCGCGATAAAGACTACATGAAGATCGTTTCCTTGGCACCGGAAGTAATCTAATAAACACGAGCACCAATAAGTTGAAGGTTAGTTATAGGAGGTGTAATAAATGCCTAGAGTGAAAAAAGTTCTGGAATCCCATAACAATAAACTGCACGTGAAGAAAGATGATGTGGTGCTTGTGATTAGTGGTAAAGACAAAGGCAAAAAAGGCCGTGTCATCGCTGCTTATCCTCGTGAAAACCGCGTTCTGGTAGAAGGCGTCAATATGGTGAAAAAACACCAAAAGCCGAACCAGCTGAATCCACAGGGTGGAATTATTGAGCAGGAAGCTTCGATTCATGTGTCCAACGTAATGCACATCGATCCGAAGTCCGGCAAAGTAACACGTATCGGTTACAAAGTATTGGACAACGGTAAAAAAGTTCGGATTGCTAAAAGATCCGGAGAGATTATCGACTAATCTAGCCCTTAAGAAAGGAGGTTAAATCTTCATGGCAGCAAGAATGAAAGAACGTTATCTCAACGAAATAACACCTGCTTTGATGCAGAAGTTTAACTATACAACTGTTATGCAAGTGCCTAAGATCGAGAAGGTTGTCATCAACATGGGTGTGGGTGACGCTGTTCAAAACTCCAAAGTACTTGATGCTGCAGTTAATGACATGCAGTTGATCGCTGGTCAAAAACCAGTAATCACTAAAGCTAAAAAATCCATCGCTGGTTTCAAACTACGCGAAAATATGCCGATTGGGGTTAAAGTAACACTGCGCGGCGAGCGTATGTATTACTTCTTGGACAAATTGTTCAACGTAACGCTTCCACGCGTACGTGACTTCCGTGGTGTTTCCACTAAAGCCTTTGACGGCCGTGGTAACTACACACTTGGTCTTAAAGAACAATTGATCTTCCCCGAGATCGAATATGACAAAGTGGATAAAGTCCGCGGTATGGACATCGTTATTGTAACGACTGCTAAGACGGACGAGGAATCCCGCGAGCTGCTGGGTCAGCTGGGAATGCCTTTCGCAAAATAAAGTCGGTTAATCCATTTTCTCCGAAAATGTTTAGGAGGTGTCAGGCTAAGTGGCAAAAACTTCGATGAAAGTTAAACAACAACGTACGCCTAAGTTTAAAGTACGTGCATATACACGTTGCGAACGTTGTGGTCGTCCACATTCGGTACTGCAAAAGTTCAAAATTTGCAGAATTTGTTTCCGTGAATTAGCTTATAAAGGCCAGATCCCTGGCGTGAAAAAAGCAAGTTGGTAAGAAGTTTATAAACGGGAAGGAGGTTTACACACATGACTATGTCTGATCCTATTGCAGATATGCTTACTCGTATTCGTAACGCTAACATTGTGCGTCACGAAACGGTAGAAATGCCTGCTTCTACTATGAAGAAACAAATCGCTGACATTTTGAAGCGTGAAGGTTTCATCCGCGATGCGGAATTCGTTGAAGATAGCAAACAAGGGATTATCCGTATCTTCTTGAAATACGGCCCTAACCAAGAGCGTGTTATTTCTGGTTTGAAAAGAATCAGTAAACCAGGCCTTCGCGTATACACGAAGAGCAATGAAGTGCCTCGTGTACTCGGTGGTCTAGGAATCGCGATTATCTCCACATCTAAGGGAGTTATGACCGACAAAGAAGCTCGTCAATCAAAATCTGGCGGAGAAGTTGTCTGCTACATTTGGTAATAAACGTCACAAGATAAGGAGGTGCAACACATGTCTCGTATTGGTCGTAAACCAATCGCAGTACCTAGCGGTGTAGATGTCACTTTGGACAACGCCGTTATTACAGTAAAAGGTCCAAAAGGTTCTTTGACTCGTGAGCTTCATAAAGACATGAAGGTTACAGTTGAAAATAACGAAATTACCGTTGTTCGTCCGTCGGATAACAAATTGCATCGTTCACTTCACGGCACAACCCGCTCCGTTGTCAACAACATGGTAGCAGGCGTGACTGAAGGTTTCTCGAAATCTCTGGAATTGGTTGGGGTCGGATATCGTGCAAGCAAATCCGGAGATAAAGTCGTTCTGAACGTTGGTTACTCCCACCCGGTTGAAATTACACCGGAAGCAGGTATTGAGTTTGAAGTTCCTGCGAACACGAAGATCATCGTTAAAGGTATCGATAAAGAACGCGTTGGCGCATATGCTGCTAAAATTCGTTCCGTTCGTGAGCCAGAACCGTATAAAGGTAAAGGTATCAAATATGAAGGCGAGCGTATCATCCGCAAAGAAGGTAAAGCTGGTAAGAAGAAATAACCAGTTTGAACTTAATTGTAAGATACCCCGTGCATCTTAAAGTGAAGCTGTTTACGGCAAACTGAAGGGAGTGAAAGGGAAGTCATGATTACAAAAGAAGATAAAAACAAGGCTCGTCTCAAAAGACACCTACGTGTTCGTAAGAAGATCCAGGGAACTACTGAGCGTCCACGTTTGAACGTATTCCGTTCTTCAAAACACATCTACGCTCAACTGATCGATGATGTTAAAGGGGTTACTATCGTATCCGCTTCTACACTTGATAAAGAACTGAGCGCTAACATCGGTAATGGCGGCAGCGTTGAAGCTGCAGCGAAAGTTGGCCAATTGGTCGCTGAGCGTGCTAAAGAAAAAGGATATGCAGTGGTCGTATTCGACCGCGGAGGTTACTTGTACCATGGACGAATTCAAGCATTGGCTGACGCAGCTCGTGAAGCTGGTCTTGAATTCTAGAATAATTCTTAAAAGGAGGTTAACGACTTGCGTGTAGATCCGAACAGTTTAGAACTGACAGAAAGAGTTGTACACATTAACCGTGTAGCAAAAGTTGTAAAAGGCGGACGCCGTTTCAGCTTTAGTGCACTCGTTGTTGTGGGCGATGGCAATGGCTACGTCGGTGCTGGTATCGGTAAAGCCGGCGAAGTTCCGGATGCCATCCGTAAAGGCATTGAAGACGCCAAGAAAAACCTGATTCACATTCCAATCGTAGGAACTTCGATTCCCCATCTCGTTACTGGCCACTTCGGCGCAGGACGCGTGTTGCTGAAACCAGCATCAGAGGGTACTGGCGTTATCGCTGGCGGTCCAGTTCGTGCGGTATTGGAATTGGCAGGCGTTGGCGACATTTTGACAAAATCACTGGGTTCTTCGAATTCCATGAACATGGTCAATGCAACTTTGGAGGGACTTTCCCGTCTGAAACGCATTGAAGAGGTCGCGAAACTTCGCGGCAAATCTGTCGAAGAATTGCGCGGTTAAGGAGGGGAACGTCAATGGCAAAATTGCAAATTACCCTCGTACGTAGTGTAATCGGACGTCCAGAAACACAACGTGTTACTGTTAAGACGCTCGGCCTACGTAAACTCAACACGACAGTGGTTCACAATGACAGTCCTGCAATTCGCGGAATGATCAACAAAGTGAGTCACTTGCTATCTGTAACTGAAATTGAAGGCTAATCGCCTCGCATAAATTAACAAACATAAGGAGGTGCAAACGATGAAGTTACATGAACTTGCTCCAGCTCCTGGTTCCCGCAAAGAACGCAATCGCGTTGGTCGTGGACCAAGTAGCGGAAATGGTAAAACTTCCGGTCGCGGTCACAAAGGTCAAAACTCACGTTCTGGCGGTGGTGTTCGTCCGGGCTTCGAGGGTGGACAAAATCCGCTCTATCGTCGTCTGCCTAAACGTGGTTTTGTCAATCCTACCCGTAAAGAGTATGCGATTGTGAACCTTGAAGATCTGAATAGCTTTGCAGAAGGAACAGAAGTGACTCCACAGTTGTTGCTTGAAACTGGTGTTGTCAAGAATTCCAAAAGCGGCATTAAGATCCTCGGCAATGGTGAGTTAACCGTTAAATTGACTGTACAAGCAAATAAGTTCTCTCAATCTGCGGTAGAGAAAATCGAGGCTGCCGGCGGTAAAACCGAGGTGATCTAATGTTCAAGACGCTTAAGAATATCTGGCATGTGGAAGATTTGCGCAAAAAGATCCTGTTTACCTTGTTCATTCTGATTATCTACCGTATCGGTTCGTTTGTACCGGTTCCTGGTGTGAACAAAGATGTACTGGAAACAGCAAATCAAAGCGGTGACGCTTTGATGGGACTTTTGAACACCTTCTCGGGCGGAGCGCTCAAAAACTTCTCGATATTTGCGATCAGTATTTATCCGTACATTACAGCATCCATCATCGTGCAATTGCTGTCGATGGATGTTGTTCCTAAGTTTGCTGAATGGGCTAAACAAGGGGAGCACGGTAAAAAACAACTAGCGCAAATCACTCGTTATGGTACTGTGATTTTGGCCCTGATCCAAGGTTTTGCTACGTCGATAGGGTTTAACCGGATTTATGGAACTCAAATGATGCCGAATGCGACATTTGCTGACTACTTACTGGTTGCCATTATCTTGACGGCTGGTACTTCTTTCCTGATGTGGCTTGGTGAACAGATTACCGAAAAGGGAATCGGGAACGGGATTTCGATCCTGATTTTTGCGGGAATCGTCGCCGCCATCCCGGGATATATCACGAGTACGGCTAACTCAAGCTTTATTCAGCCGGATCAAGTGTTCCTGAATATTCTTAAAGTCGTTATTGTGCTGATTGTGATTGTAGCGATTATTACAGCAGTTATCTTCGTACAGCAAGGTATTCGGAAGATTCCTGTTCAATACGCTAAACGCGTAGTCGGCAACAAAATGTACGGTGGACAGAATACGCACATTCCGCTGAAAATTAATGCGGCTGGTGTAATTCCGGTTATCTTCGCCGTATCACTGCTTCAGTTCCCAGTTGTTCTCTCCAGTTTCTGGTCAACACATGCCTGGGCTCAATGGATTGCCAAGTATTTGGCAACTGATGCACCACTTGGTATGCTTCTGTATGTAGTGATGATCATCGGGTTCACGTTCTTCTATACGTTCGTGCAGATGAATCCTCAGCAGATGGCTGATAACATGAAGAAGAATGGTGGTTACATTCCAGGTATCCGTCCTGGTAAAGCTACTGAGAAATATTTGACTAGAGTAATGTCTCGTCTGACTATGTCCGGCGCATTGTTCCTGGCTTTGATCTCTGTATTGCCGATGTTCTTCGGTGCTTTATCTGGATTGCCTAAAGAAGTTCGAATTGGTGGTACTTCACTGCTAATCGTAATCGGTGTGGCATTGGATACTATGAAGCAGATCGAGAGCCAATTGATCAAACGCCATTACAAAGGCTTCATCAATAAATAGGCGATAGGTTCCGGTGAAGCGTAATTTTTTATTCTTCCCGGCACCTATTGTGCTGTTTCTTGCTTGGTGGCGAACTTTTGGGGGGAGAGAGAAATCGTGAACATTTTATTCATGGGCCCTCCTGGGGCAGGCAAGGGAACACAAGCGGCTGAGATCATAAAAGAGTTTGGCATTCCGCATATTTCGACAGGAGATGCTTTCCGTTTGGCAATCAAACAAGAGACTCCAGTCGGATTGAAGGCTAAATCATTTATTGATCAAGGTTTGCTTGTACCAGATGATGTGACCATTGGGATAGTTGAAGAACGGCTGCAGCAGTCCGATTGCGAAAAAGGATTTCTATTGGATGGTTTTCCAAGAACTCTTTCGCAAGCGGAAGCGCTGGATGAAATTCTAAGCCGTTTGAATACTTCTTTGGATCATGTCATCAACTTGAATGTTGACCGTGGACTGTTGATGGCGCGTCTTACTGGACGTCGTATCTGCACAGTTTGCGGAGCATCCTACCATTTAATCTTCAACCCGCCGAAGCAAGATGGCATTTGCGACATTGATGGCGGTGAATTGTATCAACGTCCGGATGACAACGAAGAAAGTGTAGGCAAGCGTCTGGATGAGTATGATAATAAGACAGCGCCGCTGCTTGCGTTTTATGATAATAAAGGTCTTTTGCGTCAGGTAAATGGGGAAAACGAAATCAATGTCGTTTCTTCTGAAATCGTATCTTTATTGCGGGGTTAATGTAATGATCATTTGTAAATCCGAACAGGAACTTGCCTTTATGAGGGAAGCTGGTCGAATTGTTGCCGAGAGTCACCGTCTTATTGCTGAGGCCATTGAGCCTGGCATTACAACGGGCGATCTCGACAGAATCGCCGATCAATACATTCGCAGTCAAGGTGCTGTGCCGTCTTTCAAAGGCTACAACGGTTTTCCTGCCAGCATTTGCGCTTCAGTCAACGAACAATTAGTGCATGGATTTCCAGGTAAACGCAAACTGATCGAAGGCGATATTGTAACGCTGGATATCGGTGCAGAGTACCGCGGTTATCACGGTGATTCCGCCTGGACCTACGGTGTGGGCAGCATTTCCGAAGAGGCTCAGCGTTTGCTGGACGTTACGGAAGGCTCCTTGTACGCGGGACTGGCGTTAGTTAAGCCGGATGTGCGCTTGTTTACAATCTCCCATGCTATCCAGCAATATATCGAAGAGGCTGGTTTCTCAGTCGTACGTGAGTATGTTGGTCATGGTATTGGGGCAAAACTGCATGAAGAACCGCAAATTCCGAATTATGGCATTGCGGACCGCGGACCACGTCTGAAACCGGGTATGGTACTCGCGATTGAGCCGATGGTAAACGTAGGAAAGAGACATGTCAGAACGCTGGAAGATAACTGGACTGTCGTTACGGTGGATGGCTCCCTATGTGCTCACTTTGAGCATACAGTAGCAGTTACTCCGGACGGCATGGAAATTTTCACAAAACTGAATGCGTAGGTGATCTCCACTTGAATACTGTGAGCAGCCCGCAGGTTGGTCAATTAGTGAGAATTCTCAAAGGCAAAGATGCCGGAGAGGCAGCCGTTGTTATCGCAGTTGTTGATAGCAGATTTGTATACATTGCAGATGGAGACAAACGTAAGTTTGATGGGCCAAAGAAGAAGAATATTCTTCATCTTGAGCTCATACCCTTCATCAGCAGTGAGGTTGTGAACAGTTTGGAAGAAACTGGGCGGGTAACAAACGGAAAGCTGCGTTACGCAGTGACGAAGTATGCTGGCCCAACCGGAATAAGTGCTTATGAGAAAGGAGACTAACTGTGGCTAAGGAAGATGTCATTGAAGTAGAAGGTACTGTCCTTGAACCGTTGCCAAATGCAACGTTTAAGGTTGAGCTTGAGAACGGTCATCAAATACTTGCCCATGTATCCGGTAAATTGCGGATGCACTTTATCCGTATTTTGACCGGAGACAAAGTGGTCGTGCAGTTATCGCCTTATGATTTATCAAAAGGTCGTATAACTTACCGTAAATAGATGGGAACTACGAAAAAAGTTTTGCTTCGCAAAACTTTGAGGAGGTAATTAACATGAAGGTAAGACCTTCTGTAAAGCCCATTTGCGAGAAATGTAAAGTAATCCGCCGCAAAGGGACTGTTATGGTGATTTGCGAAAATCCGAAACACAAACAAAAACAAGGTTAAGAAGGGGGTGTAGCGTAAAATGGCTCGTATAGCTGGAGTGGATTTGCCACGTGACAAACGCGTTGAGATCGCCTTGACTTATATTTTCGGAATCGGTAAAACGACTTCTCAGAAAATTCTTAATGAAACAGGCATTAGCGCTAATACACGTGTCCGTGATTTGACGGAAGATGAAGTCAGCAAACTGCGTGAAACGATCGACAAAACGGTTAAGGTTGAAGGTGACCTGCGTCGTGAAATTTCCTTGAATATTAAACGTCTTACTGAGATCGGCTGTTACCGCGGTGTTCGTCACCGTCGTGGATTGCCTGTTCGCGGTCAACGTACTAAAACCAATGCCCGTACCCGGAAAGGCCCGCGTCGTACGGTAGCAAACAAGAAGAAATAATAAGGGGGGATAAGAGACAATGGCTAAACCGAAAAAAGTCGTACGTACCAAACGTCGCGACCGTAAAAATATCGAATCCGGCGTGGCACATATTCGTTCCACGTTCAATAACACCATCGTTACCATCACAGATCCTCACGGAAATGCAATTTCCTGGGCAAGCTCCGGCGGCCAAGGATTTAAAGGTTCCCGTAAGTCGACTCCATTCGCAGCGCAAATGGCAGCTGAATCAGCAGCTAAAGCAGCTATGGAGCACGGCATGAAGTCGGTTGAGGTTATGGTTAAAGGACCGGGCGCGGGCCGCGAAGCAGCCATCCGTTCCCTTCAAGCTGCAGGGCTTGAAGTTAACCTTATTAAAGACGTAACTCCGGTTCCTCACAATGGATGCCGTCCGCCGAAACGTCGTCGCGTATAGTGAAATCAGTATTGTAAATGTGGTATAATTCTGACACATCTGCTAATAATAGGTGTTTAGGCATACTACATGATGCACCTGATGGGGTGACAGTTTCATATAGGAGCGACGTTGAAGGAGGGGTAAACTCGTGATAGAAATCGAAAAGCCGAAGATTGAGACCGTAGAAGCTAATGATGAAGGTACCTATGGGAAATTCGTAGTTGAACCGTTGGAACGTGGGTATGGCACGACTCTGGGGAATTCACTTCGCCGGATATTGCTTTCTTCGCTTCCAGGAGCCGCAGTGACTTCGGTCCAAATTGACGGCGTTCTGCATGAGTTCTCGACCGTTCCAGGCGTAATGGAAGATGTGACGGAGATCATTCTGAACCTTAAAGCCTTGTCCCTGAAGATTCATTCAGACGAGGAAAAAGTGTTTGAGATTGATGCCGAAGGGGAAGGCATCGTTACCGCAGGTGATATCCGTGCGGACAGCGATGTTGAGATCCTCAACCCGGATCTTCACATTGCAACGCTGGGACCTGGTGCGAGACTTCACATGCGTATTTTTGCAGGCCGTGGTCGCGGCTACGTCCAAGCGGACCGGAACAAACGCGACGATCAGCCAATTGGCGTTATCCCGGTTGACTCCATCTACACTCCTATTTCACGCGTTAACTACGGCATAGACAATACACGTGTTGGTCAAGTGACCAACTACGACAAATTGACGCTTGAAATTTGGACAGATGGCAGTATTAGACCGGAAGAGGCTGTAAGCCTCGGAGCCAAAATTTTGAACGAGCACCTCGTATTGTTCGTAGGTCTTACGGACGAAGCGAAAGACGCCGAAATTATGGTTGAAAAAGAAGAAGACAAAAAAGAAAAAGTGCTAGAGATGACAATCGAAGAGCTTGATCTTTCTGTCCGCTCCTACAACTGCCTCAAACGTGCTGGTATTAATACCGTACAAGAGCTTACCACGAAGACTGAAGAAGATATGATGAAGGTGCGTAACCTTGGTCGTAAATCTTTGGAAGAAGTTCAGGAGAAGCTTGAGGAACTTGGTTTGGGACTCCGTACAGAAGAATAGCTACAGATTGCTACAGTAAAGGAGGGAAAACACATGGCATACCAAAAATTGGGCCGTGATTCCAGTGCGCGTAAAGCGTTATTTCGCGACATGGTAACGGATCTATTTTTATACGAGCGCATCCAAACAACGGAAGCTAAAGCGAAAGAAGTTCGTTCTATCGCTGAAAAGTTGATCACTAAAGCTAAAAAAGGCGATCTTCATGCTCGTCGTCAAGTAGCTGCATTTGTTCGCCGCGAGACTGTTGATGGTGAACAAGATGCAATTCAAAAATTGTTCTCTGACATTGCTCCTCGTTACACAGAGCGTCCAGGTGGATACACTCGTATCCTGAAACTCGGACCTCGTCGTGGGGACGCTGCGCCTATGGTTTATCTTGAATTGGTAGACCGCGCGTAGTATCACAAGTATTGATTTCCGATGCTTCCCTTTCATCCGGCCCTCTTTGGAGTAAAGATGGGGGAAATATCAGCGTTATTGTGCTGCAGAGGCGCAAGACTCTGCTGTACTAATAACCGTGGGAATCACCTTGGTTCAATTGAAGGAGCTCCCGCAGGGGCTCTTTTTTTTGAAGTAATGGAGTGAAGTGTTAATGGATGCCGTCCTTCTGGGGACGGCAAAGCCATTTCTTCCTCTTGAATAAGATCAGACAGTGCTTCGATCGACGTTTCTGCTGAACGGTTTAAAAAGGAGAACGGAATGCGTAATCTATTGATGAAGGTCAATTATGACGGAACAAATTATGATGGCTTTCAGACCCAGCCTCAGGGCAATACGATTCAAGATCGGCTGGAGCAAGCGATACTCCATCTGACAGGTGAGGAGCTTAAGATTACTGCTTCTGGTCGCACAGATGCCGGAGTACACGCCTACGGTCAGCCTTTTAACTTTACGACCTCCTCTCGAATCCCACTTGAACGTTGGTGTCTGGCGCTTAATGCCCGGCTGCCACAAGATATCGTGGTTACTGAGGCTAGGGAAGTACCGCTAACGTTTCACTCTCGTAGAGGAGCTAAGCGTAAAACTTACCGATACACGATTAACGGCAACAGGTTTCCAGACCCGTTTCAACGGCGCTGGCAGCTTCATCATCCGGTGAGGTTGGACATTCCTGCGATGCAGCAAGGCTTAACGCATATTTTAGGGACACATGACTTCACTTCGTTTGCTTCACGGAGGTCTACTAAGGCCTCTCATGTACGAACGATCTTTGAAGCTCATATGGAAGTAGACCGCAGCATGTGCCGACCCTCTTCATTAGATCAGGGAGTGATCCAAACTTATATAACGGGTAGTGGATTTCTTCAGCATATGGTTCGCATTATTATGGGGACTTTGATCCATGTGGGGGAAGGTAAAATAGATGCTGATCATGTTGCTGAGATATTGGCGGCATGTGATCGTTCTGCTGCTGGTCCAACAGCTATGGGCAAGGGGTTGGCTTTGTGGAGTGTAGAATATGACGAGACTGAAAGTGAATCTTTTTTTCTATAAATTTCTTCCTGAATAATAGGCTGAATGTTTAAAAATCACTTGCACTTGTTATGTTTATACTGTAATATAAAAGTTGTGTTTTCTTGATGGCTATCCCACAGCCCCGATCAAGGAAATGCCAAAAAAATGCTTTGCTTAACTCACATAATTGTAATTCAATGAGAAACAAGATATACGAAACAGAAGATTTTCGTACGAGAACAAGGAGGAAACATTCATGCGTACCACCTATATGGCGAAGCCGAACGAAGTTGAACGCAATTGGCACATTATTGATGCCGAAGGCAAGACACTCGGTCGTTTGGCCAGCGAAGCCGCTGCTTTGATCCGTGGCAAACACAAACCGCAATTCACTCCACACGTTGATACAGGAGATTTCGTTATCGTAATCAACGCTGAGAAGATTCACTTGACCGGTAAGAAATTGCAAAACAAGAAATACTACCGTCACTCGATGCACCCAGGTGGCTTGAAAGTTACTAATGCTGAAACTTTGCTGAATACTAAACCAGAACGCGTAATTGAATTCGCTGTTCATGGTATGATTCCTAAGACTCGTCAAGGGGACCACATGAAGCTGAGATTGAAAGTATATGCAGGCGCCGAGCATCCACATGCAGCACAAAAACCTGAAGTTTACGAACTTCGCGGATAAGAATAGAGGAGGACAGTTTCATGGCACAAGTACAATACTATGGGACAGGTCGTCGTAAACATTCGGTAGCACGTGTTCGCCTTGTACCGGGTGAAGGACGCATTGTCATTAACAAACGTGAGATGGACGAATATTTCGGTGTGGAAACACTGAAAATGATCGTAAAACAACCTTTGAACCTGACTGAAACACTAGGCAATTACGATGTAATCGTTCTTGCACATGGTGGCGGCATTTCCGGTCAAGCTGGAGCAATTCGTCACGGTATCTCCCGTGCATTGCTTAAAGTTGACCCTGAATATCGCGGTGCGCTTAAGAAAGCGGGCTTCCTGACTCGTGACCCACGTATGAAGGAACGTAAGAAATACGGCTTGAAGGCTGCACGTCGTGCGCCTCAGTTCTCGAAACGTTAATATTTATCAAGAATTCAACCCTTGGCCTTTACGGTCGAGGGTTTTATTTTTTTTAGGGACCCCTTTCGAACAAGAAATGGGCTTTTTTTGCATTCACTTACTAATTCTGAGGGTTGAAACTCATTGACTTCCTCAGTAAAAGTTATATACTATTTCATATAGAAATAGTTGGTTTTATTACTTCTTTTACCTCATTTATTCATACGATTAATATTTTGGATGGAGGAATACCTTAATGAACCTGCTCGAGAAAGAAGATTTGATCAGAATAAAGGCCGAAGAATTAGAGAGTGCTTCACCCGAGGATATTATCCGCTGGGCTGTAGAAACATTTCCTAACATTACTTTTGCCTGCAGCTTTGGTGCCGAAGATGTAGTGCTTGTTGATATGCTTCACAAAGTTAGTCCATCTACTGATGTCTTTTATCTCGATACAGATTATCATTTTAAGGAAACCTACGAAACCAGAGATTTGATGGCAGACAAATACGGATTAGAGTTTGTACGAGTGTCTCCGCAACTCACCACGCAGGAGCAAGCACTTCAATACGGTGATGCGCTATGGACGGTTGACCCAAATCAATGCTGTGGTATTCGTAAAGTTGAACCATTGACTCGTATATTATCTCAATATGAGGCATGGATTACTGGAATTCGTCGCGATCAAGCGCCTACCCGTGCAAATGCTAAAAAGGTAGAGTATGATTATAAATTTGGTTTAGTGAAGTTTAATCCTATTGCGGATTGGACGTCAGAAGATGTATGGAACTATATTCGTGAAAATGACGTAATCTATAACCCTCTACATGACCGTAACTATCCAAGTATTGGCTGTGAGCAATGTACACGTCAGGTTATGCCAGGTGAAGATCCGCGTGCTGGCCGTTGGTCTGGATCAGAGAAGACAGAGTGCGGATTGCACAAGTAAGACATATTCCTGTGGGAACATAGAAGGAGAGACTAAGATGACTTCAATACGTCCGCATGGCGGAGCTTTGGTTAACCGTGTAGTAGAGGGTACTGAAAGAGAAGAATTGCTAAATCTCGCACGTGACAGCAAGGCGATTGCCTTGAATACCTGGACTTTATCTGATTTGGATCTTATAGCTGTAGGTGCATTTTCGCCATTAACTGGCTTTTTAAATGAGCAAGACTATCATTCAGTAGTAAAAAGCATGCGTTTAGCAGATGGAACAGTGTGGAGCATTCCAATAACACTGGCTGTAGAAGATGATGTGGCTGCCAGTTTATCAATTGGGGATAAAGTTTCTTTAATCGGTGAAGACGATGGCGAGATTTACGGTTTATTGGATATTGAGAGTATTTATACTGTAGATCAAACGATTGAAGCACAAAATGTCTTCAAGACAACAGATCCTGAACATCCTGGTGTGAGTAAGCTGTTGGCTCGTCCTGCAACTTATGTTGGAGGGCCGATTACAGTCTTGAACCGCCCACAGCCAGAGAAGTTCGGTGAATTTTATTTTGATCCTGCGGATACGCGGAAGATATTTGCTGAAAAGGGCTGGAGAACGGTTGTAGGCTTCCAAACACGCAATCCGGTCCACCGAGCTCACGAGTACATTCAAAAGTGCGCTATGGAGGTTGTAGACGCTCTATTCCTAAATCCACTTGTTGGTGAGACGAAGTCAGATGATGTACCGGCAAATGTACGGATGAAGAGCTATCTGGCGCTTTTGGAGAACTATTATCCTGAGGATCGTACCTTCCTTGGTGTTTTTCCGGCGGCAATGCGTTATGCAGGCCCTAGAGAAGCAATTTTCCATGCAATGGTTCGCAAAAATTACGGCTGTACCCATTTCATCGTCGGTCGTGACCATGCTGGGGTAGGTGATTATTATGGCACTTATGAAGCACAGGAAATTTTCTCGAATTTTAGTGCTGAAGAACTTGATATTACTCCATTATTTTTTGAACATAGCTTCTTCTGTAAAAAATGCGGGAATATGGCATCCAGTAAAACTTGCCCTCATCCTAGTGATGATCACATGACATTGTCGGGTACGAAGGTACGTGCTTTGCTCCGTGATGGCCAATGTCCTCCGCCAGAATTTACACGGCCTGAGGTTGCGCAGATTCTGATTGAAGGTATGACTCAAGAAGTCACAGCTTAATCATTAACAGCTAGTACTATTTGACCTTCTTGTCCCATATAGATGAGTATTATCTATCGGGACGAGGGGGTCTTTGTTATGTCTGGCCGAAAGCAGAGTAAAGTCTCGGTCTGGATTTCATGGAGCAGTATCAAAAAAAGTATGCTTGGCGTGATACTGCTAGCTATAATGATCGGAATTATCGCGTATGACATGCCTACCGCTAAAACACTAAATTATTGGAGTCTGCCCTTGTCAGGAAAAGTTATTGCTCTCGATGCGGGGCATGGTGGAGCTGATGGAGGAGCGGTTAGCCGGGAAGGGCTAATTGAGAAAGATATTAATCTCGCGGTATCGCTTTATTTGCGTGATTATCTGCAGCAGGCAGGGGCTATTGTAGTAATGACTCGTGAAGGTGATTATGATTTGGCTCAGGAAGGTACTAAGGGCTATTCTAAGCGTAAGACAGAAGATCTTAAACAAAGAGTAAGAAGTATCGAAGAAAAAGGCGCAGACCTTTTTATAAGCGTTCACATGAACAGTGTCCCTTCCAATCGTTGGAGTGGAGCACAGACCTTTTACTACCCCAATCACAAGGATAATAAAGCTATAGCGGAGTTTGTGCAGAGTGAGCTGAAGACTACGCTGGAGAATACGGATCGTGTGGCAAAGACAGTGAATACTGTATATCTGTTAAAAGCATTGAAAATACCAGCCGTGCTTGTTGAAGTCGGCTTCTTGTCACACCCCCAGGAATCAGCTCTACTCGGAAATGATGTCTATCAGCGGAAGGTAGCGACTAGCATTTATCGGGGAATTCTTCGGTACGCCTCCGAGTAGTCAGGACTACTCATCGGGAGACTGGTAATGCTATAATAGACAAAAACTCCGGAGAAATCTCAACCGGAAAGGAAACAGAGGTGCTTTCCATGCTGACTAAGGAACAAATTCAGGAAATACTGCAGCCATTAACAGACTCTGAAACTGGAAAAAGCCTTGTGGAACTACAGCTGATTCGTGACATTATGATTAAAGAAGACCGTATTTCTTTATCTATCGTATGTTTGAATCCTGAAGAGCAAAGTCGCATGGATCTAGAACAACAGGTTCGTGAATTGCTTGAAGCGGGTGGGGTTTCTAATGTACATATCCGGCTTCGTGATGCAACCGATTATGAACGTGCTATACTTCGCGGAGAGAGCGTAGAGGATTTCGATGAACCTGGGAAACTTAAAGGACATGCAGCAGGCCTTGATGACCATGAATTAATTAGCGAGAGCTCTGGCGTGAACTTTATCGCCGTGGCCAGCGGCAAAGGTGGAGTTGGTAAGTCAACCGTAACGGTGAATTTGGCCGTAGCCCTTGCAAGAAAAGGGAAAAAAGTTGGTCTTATCGATGCTGATATTTATGGTTTCAGTATTCCCGATATGATGGGGATCGAAGAGGGACCAGTTGTAGAAGAGGGAACGATTATTCCTGTGGAACGTTTTGGAGTGAAGGTCATGTCTATGGGCTTCTTTATTCGTGAGAATAGTCCAGTTATTTGGCGGGGACCTATGCTGGGTAAAATGCTTCGCCAGTTCTTCAATGATGTTGGTTGGGGTGAACTTGATTATATGCTGCTTGATCTTCCCCCAGGTACTGGTGATGTGGCACTTGACGTGCATCAGATGCTACCTCACAGCAAAGAGATTATAGTTACGACACCTCACGCTACCGCAGCGTTTGTGGCGGCTAGAGCGGGCTCTATGGCTCTACAGACAGATCATGAGATTATTGGAGTCATTGAGAATATGGCTTATTATGAGTGCACTGACTGTGGTAAGAAAGATTATATCTTTGGCAGAGGCGGAGGAGCGAGGCTTGCCGAGACGCTTCATACGGAGCTGCTTGCACAAATACCGCTAGGTGCACCGGACAACCATATTTCCGAACCGGATTTCTCACCTTCTGTATACAAAGAAGAGACACCATCAGGACAATTATTTGCAGAAATTGCTGATAAACTTATTGCCAAATATGAGCACTAACTCTTGTGCATAAAAAAGAGGCCTTCCCACACGTATTAGTGGGATAAGGCCTTTTTTTTTAAGAACTTGAATCATCGCCGCTGCCGCCGCCACTGCTTTCCTGTTTGTCGCCACCTTCGCTACCCTTTTCTTTTTTCTCTTTTGGTTCAAGTTCTTCTTGTACGACTTTTTTAAGTAAATTCAATACTTCCATACGAAATAATGGAGTTTGCATGGATTCCTGCATGGTCTTCATGGATTGTTTACGGTAATCAGGTGTTTTAGTGAGATTTAAAAACATTGTCATCATTTCTGGAGACTTCATAATTTCTTCGACTGATTTCTGATAAGTGGGATCCTTAATTAGCTGTAGGTGTAGTTCCTTGCTTTGTGATTGAATGGCTTTAGCAAAATCGCCTGCGAATTTGGGATCAGTCATTATCTTCTCGATTTCCTTCTGATATTCCGGTGCAGTGAGAGTATTTTTAACAGCGAGCTTGATCTCCTCTGTTGTTTGAAGTGGCATCATCTTCATGCTCATTCCACTGGTACCGCTAGAGCTGGAGCTTGATAATGATTCCTCAACCGCTTTTTTACCCTCATCGCTTTTCAATATATCTAAAACCATGGTCTTCGTTTCTTTATAACTGCCTTGTCCGGAAGAAGAACTGCTCTGCTCACTTCCGCAAGCCGTTAAGGCCATAACAAAGCTCAATGCCAAACCCACAGATCCGATAAATCTCCATTTCATTGGCGCTGCCCTCCTTTATAGGATTCTCTAGATGTATTATGCCGAATTAGATCACATTTATGTTGTGGGTGTAATGGTGTTTTGTCGGTATCCTTGGTAAAATAAATCTGACAAGAGGAGGTGAATTGGCTGAGTATAAAAAAATGGTTTCATTTATTTTGGACTACCCTCCTTATAGGAGCGGGTGGGGCTGTAATCGCTGGTCTGGCACTACAATTCGTAAATGGTAAAATTGATTTCAAAAGTGTCGGGGATTTCTTTTTATACCCGCTGATTCTGCTTGGCTACGGTATGCTTGTAAGCGTTTATTCGCAACTTGGTTTTTTTGCCTATTTGATTTTGAATTATATGGGCAACGGCGTTTTTCCACAAAAGGTTTGGAAATACATACAACTAGTGCTTTCTGTGCTCGCATTGCTTGAACTGATTTTTTTGCGTACCGTCGTTGGTGGGGAAAGAAATGTTATGTCTGATCTAATATTAGGAATCGTTATTTTGCTAGCAGCTATTATTGTGTCTTATTTCAAAGTAAAAAGTACAAACATCTCAGCTTTGATTCCAACCCTCTTTTTTATGACAGCTATTTCAATTGTGGAAGTTATTGGCGTGCTCCGTATAGGTGTTGATAGTGCGACGGTATTTATTGTTGTTCCGCTTATCGCTTGTAATGCATTCCAAATTTTGATGCTACACCGTATTCTGAAGCCGGCAGCCGGATAATGAATGGGGAAGGCACTAAACAAAGAACCCCGTGCTCTGATCTCAGAAGACGGGGTTTTTTGCTCTAACTGTATCTTAACGATTAAAATCTGATTGTAGAGGTTAATCTTAAAGAACGATACGCTCACAGAACTAAGCGTATGCTTTCGAAGTAAGTTTTGTACGAAGCATCCCGATGATGTATATGCTTTACAAAACTTAGTAGATGCTTCCGAAGTGAGTTTTGTACGAAGTAACACAAGTGTAGTAACGCTCACAAAACTAAGCGTATGCTTTCGAAGTAAGTTTTGTACGAAGCGTCCCGATGATGCATATGCTTTACAAAACTTTCAGGAGGGGAATATATGGACATCAAGCGCTATATGATAAAAGACACAAAAGAAATCCGGCTTAACAAGCTGGATCCGGACGACACAGGTGTTTTTAAATCCAAAAAAGAAGTAGAAGCCAAAACAGAAGAGCTTAAAGCACGTTTGGCAGAGCTCCAAGATATTTTGTTTGCTCAGAAAAAGCATTCGCTGCTTGTTATTCTGCAAGGAATGGATTCCAGCGGTAAGGATGGCACGGTTAAGCATATTTTTTCAGGCATTAATCCACAAGGATTTATAGTGACCAGCTTCAAGAAACCATCTCTAGAGGAAGAGGCTCATGATTTTCTATGGAGGGTTCATCAGAAGACACCCCCTAAGGGATATATCTCTGCATTTAACCGCTCGCATTATGAAGATGTATTGGTACCACGGGTACACGGAGGGTTAAAAAAGGATGACTTGAAGCGTCGCTTTCGTTACATACGGCAGTTCGAGGAAATGCTGGTGGAAGAGGGGACGACAATTATCAAGCTTTTTCTGCATATTTCTAAAGAGAAGCAGCTGAAGAAGATTAAGGAACGGCTTGAAGATCCCAAAAAACATTGGAAATTCGATGCAAGTGATCTCCAGGAGCGGGAGTATTGGGATGATTACCAAGAAGCATATGAAGATGTCTTCAAGGAATCTAGCATAGATAAAGCACCCTGGTACTGGATACCCGCCAATCATCAATGGTACCGCAACTATTTGACCTTATCCATCGTTGTAAAGACACTGGAGAGTCTGGATCTGAGCTATCCGAAGCTGAATACCCCCACACCTGACATATCGGAACTCATTTCTCCACGTCATTAATCCTTTGGACAGATCAACATCCATTACGGCACCAGAGATTGAATATGTTTTTACAGCCCAGCTGCGTCCTCAATGGCATTACTCAGTGAAGCTGAGTCGCGTACTTCTTTACCTTCGGTGTTGCTTTGACTAATCAGCTCAGAGACGGTAACGAATTCATAACCTTGTCTGCGGAGCTCGTCGATAATGAGTGGAAGTGCTTCATGTGTTTGTTTACAGGAATCACTGGCATGTAGAAGGACGATATCACCTGGATGCGCTTTTGTCGTTACACGCTTCACGATATTGTCTACGCCGATGTTCTTCCAGTCCAGGGAGTCTGTATCCCATTGAATGACCTTGTAGCCGAGATCGCTGGCAACCTGAAGGACTCTTTTGTCAAAATCACCATTAGGCATACGAATCAAATTAGGTTCAGTGCCGGTTAATTCGGTAAGTACGGTGTGAGCCGTTGAGATCTGTGTACGAATTTCTTCGTTGCTAAGTGTGCTGTAATTGACGTGTTTATGACCATGACTTCCAATTTCAAAACCTGCATTCTTGATGTTAGTTACAATGTCTGGGTGAGTCTTACTCCATGGAGACGATAGGAAGAAGGTGGCTTTGTCCACTTTCTTGTCTTCAAGTACCTTCAAAATTGGTTCGGGTCTTTTCTCCCCCCAGCTAATATCGAAGGTCAGGGCAATCAGCTTCTTCTCTGTTGGTACACTGTAGATCGCGGAAGGTCCGGATTCAGAAAAAACGGTTATGTTTCCCCTCTCGACATAGACAACTCCAGCAGCAAGAAGCACAGCGGCGAAGATATAGATGAATCGTTTAATCTTTTTGCCGCTGAATACATAAAAAGAATTCATAATGACAGCGCTCCTCTCCCATGCGAAATGCTTGTTTGTTCTAAATGTATGCTCGTACCGCAAGGTTATGACCTAAGAAACAGAGATCACAATTTCAGGAGGGTATTTATGTTGTCGTTCTTCACGTTTATTAAAGATCTAAAAACGATCCGGAAGGCTTTATTGCTATCCTGTCTGCTGTTCGCAGTAGGAGCGGTTATAGGGTGGGTAGCTACTAGCAGTCTGGAAAAGCTATTGGTTCAGCAATTAGAGGGGCTCAGTGAAATCAGTGGCAACCTTAGAGATTCTTCTAATCCGCAATGGAGCTTCTTTGTATTTATATTTTTGAATAACAGCATCAAGGGTGTTCTTATCATATTTTTAGGAGGGTTGTTCGGTATACTGCCAACCATATTCTTATTTATTAACGGAGCGGTTATCGGCTATCTGATTCATTTATCAGCACTGCAAGGACAGGATTTATTCGAACTAATAGTAAAAGGACTGCTGCCACATGGGATTATAGAGATTCCAGCAATCATTATTGCTTGTGCATTTGGACTTCAGTTCGGCGGGAAAGTAGTTGCAAGCCTGTTTAGCTCATCCACTAAAAAAGTGAACAGAGGTGTTGAGTGGTCTTCGTTCATGCGTCAAACACTTACGGCATCTATTTGGACAATAATCCTGTTATTTGTTGCAGCCATCATTGAAAGCACAATAACTTTTTCTCTTTTATCATAAAACTTCCGAGAATGGAGCATAACAGTAAAGCTATTCATCCAAGGATTGCCTAAAGGTCAGAAGTATATAATCGTGACGAAACCATAAAGGGAATTTTTAATAATTATGGTTATAAAAAGAGTACTCCGGTTAATCTAGTGTAAGAGGATCTTAAGGCAGCTTTCTCCATGAGATGGACTAACTAATTATGTACAAGGGGTTTTTGGTTTTAGTGAATGTGTTACTTGCAACTTCATGAAGGAGGCCAAGCATATGTTGGGAATGTTGTTCAACGAAAAAGAATGCAAGGAACTGGATTATGTTTTGCGGAAAGAACTTGATGAGATGCTGTTAGATTTGAGCGATCAGCGCTTGGACCAAAATATCAGGCATGCCATCGCCAATAGATATAAGACTGTATTTCGTATGTATGCTCGTTTTGCTCCTCAGAAAGAGCTTTCCAAGTATGCATGGGGTGGACGTTCTTCTCAGTATAAACACTAAGGATAAGCAGTAAATGCAAGAGTCTTATATGAATTTAAGATTTTTTAATAAAATAGCTTGACTAAAAAGGAGTGCTCGTGATAAATTATATCTCGCGCTCCTTTTGCTTGTGTAAAAGGGAAGCGGAAGGCAAGAAAAGTTGAAAAAAACTTTTTCAAAAAAAAGACTTGCCAAACAACGAAACACTGTGATATATTATAAAGGTCGCCGCTGACAAACAACGACGACGAAATGAGAGACATTGATCTTTGAAAACTGAACAACGAGTGAGTAGGAAATCACGAAAGTGAAATCCAAAATTAGAGAATTAATTTTCTCGTCAGATGTTTCAAAATGAGCATATCGCTCTTTTCAATACTAATTGGAGAGTTTGATCCTGGCTCAGGACGAACGCTGGCGGCGTGCCTAATACATGCAAGTCGAGCGGAGTTACTTTGAAAGCTTGCTTTCAAAGTAACTTAGCGGCGGACGGGTGAGTAACACGTAGGCAACCTGCCCCTTAGACTGGGATAACTACCGGAAACGGTAGCTAATACCGGATAATTTCTTTTTTCTCCTGAAGAAAGAATGAAAGACGGAGCAATCTGTCACTGAGGGATGGGCCTGCGGCGCATTAGCTAGTTGGTGGGGTAACGGCCCACCAAGGCGACGATGCGTAGCCGACCTGAGAGGGTGAACGGCCACACTGGGACTGAGACACGGCCCAGACTCCTACGGGAGGCAGCAGTAGGGAATCTTCCGCAATGGACGAAAGTCTGACGGAGCAACGCCGCGTGAGTGATGAAGGTTTTCGGATCGTAAAGCTCTGTTGCCAGGGAAGAACGTCCGGTAGAGTAACTGCTATCGGAGTGACGGTACCTGAGAAGAAAGCCCCGGCTAACTACGTGCCAGCAGCCGCGGTAATACGTAGGGGGCAAGCGTTGTCCGGAATTATTGGGCGTAAAGCGCGCGCAGGCGGTCATTTAAGTCTGGTGTTTAAACCTTGGGCTCAACCTGAGGTCGCACTGGAAACTGGGTGACTTGAGTACAGAAGAGGAAAGTGGAATTCCACGTGTAGCGGTGAAATGCGTAGATATGTGGAGGAACACCAGTGGCGAAGGCGACTTTCTGGGCTGTAACTGACGCTGAGGCGCGAAAGCGTGGGGAGCAAACAGGATTAGATACCCTGGTAGTCCACGCCGTAAACGATGAGTGCTAGGTGTTAGGGGTTTCGATACCCTTGGTGCCGAAGTTAACACAGTAAGCACTCCGCCTGGGGAGTACGGTCGCAAGACTGAAACTCAAAGGAATTGACGGGGACCCGCACAAGCAGTGGAGTATGTGGTTTAATTCGAAGCAACGCGAAGAACCTTACCAGGTCTTGACATCCCTCTGAATCCACTAGAGATAGTGGCGGCCTTCGGGACAGAGGAGACAGGTGGTGCATGGTTGTCGTCAGCTCGTGTCGTGAGATGTTGGGTTAAGTCCCGCAACGAGCGCAACCCTTAACTTTAGTTGCCAGCAAGTAATGTTGGGCACTCTAGAGTGACTGCCGGTGACAAACCGGAGGAAGGTGGGGATGACGTCAAATCATCATGCCCCTTATGACCTGGGCTACACACGTACTACAATGGCCGGTACAACGGGAAGCGAAGCCGCGAGGTGAAGCCAATCCCATCAAAGCCGGTCTCAGTTCGGATTGCAGGCTGCAACTCGCCTGCATGAAGTCGGAATTGCTAGTAATCGCGGATCAGCATGCCGCGGTGAATACGTTCCCGGGTCTTGTACACACCGCCCGTCACACCACGAGAGTTTACAACACCCGAAGTCGGTGGGGTAACCCGCAAGGGAGCCAGCCGCCGAAGGTGGGGTAGATGATTGGGGTGAAGTCGTAACAAGGTAGCCGTATCGGAAGGTGCGGCTGGATCACCTCCTTTCTATGGAGAATCGTCTTCTGCAATGAAGACATTCAAATCGGAAGTTAAACTTCCACAATAGAACCTTCGGGTTCGAACACTCACTCGTGTTCAGTTTTGAAAGAGTAAGTCTCTTTCATATACGTTTGGTGGCGATAGCGGAGGGGTTCCACACGTACCCATCCCGAACACGACCGTTAAGCCCTCCAGCGCCGATGGTACTTGGACCGAAGGGTCCTGGGAGAGTAGGACGCCGCCAAGCGGACAACCATTCTTTGGTTGATTCACAATGTTATATATGTTATATGGGCTTTTAGCTCAGTTGGTTAGAGCGCACCTCTGATAAGGGTGAGGTCGGTGGTTCGAGTCCACCAAGGCCCACCATATAACTTTATATCTTTTATGGGGCCATAGCTCAGCTGGGAGAGCGCCTGCCTTGCAAGCAGGAGGTCAGCGGTTCGATCCCGCTTGGCTCCACCATAATTTTTAATTCAATACCTTCTTTAAACATTGATCCTTGAAAACTGGATACCGAAACGAATTTGCGTTTTAGAACATCTTTTAGCAACTTGTGCAAACAAGTAAATGTTATTAGTGAGATTTTTCTTAGGAAAAATCGAGGTTAAGCTAATAAGAGCACACGGAGGATGCCTAGGCGCCAGGAGCCGACGAAGGACGTGGCGAACAACGAAACTGCCTCGGGGAGCTGTAAGCAAGCTTTGATCCGGGGGTGTCCGAATGGGGAAACCCAGCTGTGGTAATTCGCAGTTACTCATCTCTGAACACATAGGAGATGTAGAGGCAGACCAGGGGAACTGAAACATCTAAGTACCCTGAGGAAGAGAAAACAATAGTGATTCCGTCAGTAGCGGCGAGCGAACGCGGAACAGCCTAAACCTAAGAGCTTGCTCTTAGGGGTTGTGGGACGTCTCACATGGAGTTACAAAGGAATATGGTAGGTGAAGAGGTCTGGAAAGGCCCGCGATAGAGGTAAAAGCCCTGTAGCCTAAACTGTGTTCTCTCCGAGACGGATCCCGAGTAGTGCGGGGCACGTGAAACCCCGTATGAATCCAGCAGGACCATCTGCTAAGGCTAAATACTACCTGGCGACCGATAGTGAAACAGTACCGTGAGGGAAAGGTGAAAAGCACCCCGGAAGGGGAGTGAAATAGAACCTGAAACCGTGTGCTTACAAAAAGTCAGAGCCCTATTAATGGGTGATGGCGTGCCTTTTGTAGAATGAACCGGCGAGTTACGTTTAACATGCAAGGTTAAGTCGAGAAGACGGAGCCGCAGCGAAAGCGAGTCTGAATAGGGCGACTCAGTATGTGGACGTAGACCCGAAACCGTGTGATCTACCCCTGTCCAGGGTGAAGGTGCGGTAACACGCACTGGAGGCCCGAACCCACGCATGTTGAAAAATGCGGGGATGAGGTGGGGGTAGCGGAGAAATTCCAATCGAACTCGGAGATAGCTGGTTCTCCCCGAAATAGCTTTAGGGCTAGCCTCGGTATAAGAGTAGTGGAGGTAGAGCACTGATTGGGTGCGGGGTCCGCAAGGATTACCAAGCTCAGTCAAACTCCGAATGCCATATACTTATTGCCGGGAGTCAGACAGTGAGTGCTAAGATCCATTGTCAAAAGGGAAACAGCCCAGACCATCAGCTAAGGTCCCCAAGTGTGTGTTAAGTGGGAAAGGATGTGGAGTTGCACAGACAACCAGGATGTTGGCTTAGAAGCAGCCACCATTGAAAGAGTGCGTAATAGCTCACTGGTCGAGTGACTCTGCGCCGAAAATGTAACGGGGCTAAACACACCACCGAAGCTATGGCTAGATACGTATGTATCTGGGGTAGGGGAGCGTTGTATGTGGGTTGAAGGTGTACCGTAAGGAGCGCTGGACAGCATACAAGTGAGAATGCCGGTATGAGTAACGAAAAGATCAGTGAGAATCTGATCCGCCGAAAGCCCAAGGTTTCCTGAGGAAGGCTCGTCCGCTCAGGGTAAGTCGGGACCTAAGGCGAGGCCGAAAGGCGTAGTCGAAGGACAACAGTTTGAAATTACTGTACCACCGTAATCCGCTATGAGCGATGGGGTGACGCAGGAGGGTAGTGACGCGGACTGATGGATATGTCCGTCTAAGCAGTGAGGCTGATGTGTAGGCAAATCCGCACATCGTTAAGGCTGGGCTGTGATGGGGAGCGAAAATTACAGTAGCGAAGGTCATGATCTCACACTGCCAAGAAAAGCCTCTAGCCAGGAAAAGGTGCCCGTACCGCAAACCGACACAGGTAGGCGAGAAGAGAATTCTAAGGCGCGCGGAAGAACTCTCGTTAAGGAACTCGGCAAAATGACCCCGTAACTTCGGGAGAAGGGGTGCCCCGGTAGTGTGAATAGCACGAGGGGCCGCAGTGAAAAGGCCCAAGCGACTGTTTAGCAAAAACACAGGTCTGTGCGAAGCCGCAAGGCGAAGTATACGGGCTGACGCCTGCCCGGTGCTGGAAGGTTAAGGGGAGTGGTTAGGGGTAACCCGAAGCTATGAACCGAAGCCCCAGTAAACGGCGGCCGTAACTATAACGGTCCTAAGGTAGCGAAATTCCTTGTCAGGTAAATTCTGACCCGCACGAATGGCGTAACGACTTGGGCGCTGTCTCAACGAGAGATCCGGTGAAATTTTAATACCTGTGAAGATGCAGGTTACCCGCGACAAGACGGAAAGACCCCATGGAGCTTTACTGCAGCTTGATATTGAATTTGGGTACGATCTGTACAGGATAGGTGGGAGCCGTAGAAATCGGAGCGCAAGCTTCGGTGGAGGCGCCGTTGGGATACCACCCTGATCGTATCTAGGTTCTAACCTAGTACCCTTACCGGGTACGGGGACCGTGTCAGGCGGGCAGTTTGACTGGGGCGGTCGCCTCCTAAAGAGTAACGGAGGCGTTCCAAGGTTCCCTCAGAATGGTTGGAAATCATTCGAAGAGTGCAAAGGCATAAGGGAGCTTGACTGCGAGACCTACAAGTCGAGCAGGGACGAAAGTCGGACTTAGTGATCCGGTGGTACCGCATGGAAGGGCCATCGCTCAACGGATAAAAGCTACCCTGGGGATAACAGGCTTATCTCCCCCAAGAGTCCACATCGACGGGGAGGTTTGGCACCTCGATGTCGGCTCATCGCATCCTGGGGCTGAAGTAGGTCCCAAGGGTTGGGCTGTTCGCCCATTAAAGCGGTACGCGAGCTGGGTTCAGAACGTCGTGAGACAGTTCGGTCCCTATCTGTCGTGGGCGCAGGAAATTTGAGAGGAGCTGTCCTTAGTACGAGAGGACCGGGATGGACGTACCGCTGGTGCACCAGTTGTTTCGCCAGAAGCATGGCTGGGTAGCTACGTACGGACGGGATAAGCGCTGAAAGCATCTAAGCGTGAAGCCCCTCAAGATGAGATTTCCCAATTAGTAAGACCCCTTGAAGACGACGAGGTAGATAGGTTGGAGGTGGAAGTGCAGTAATGCATGGAGCTGACCAATACTAATCGGTCGAGGGCTTATCCTATACTTAAAACGCAAATTCAATTCGGATTCAGTTTTCAGGCATCAAGCCTGAGCATTTACGCTGTAAATGCCCGTTTGGTGGCGATAGCGGAGGGGTTCCACGCGTACCCATCCCGAACACGACCGTTAAGCCCTCCAGCGCCGATGGTACTTGGACCGAAGGGTCCTGGGAGAGTAGGACGTTGCCAAGCGGATATTCCCTGATAGCTCAGTTGGTAGAGCACTCGACTGTTAATCGAGTTGTCACAGGTTCGAGTCCTGTTCGGGGAGCCATGCTCTCATAGCTCAGCAGGTAGAGTGCTTCCATGGTAAGGAAGAGGTCACCGGTTCGAATCCGGTTGAGAGCTCCACAGATTTGCAAGGCCCGTTGGTCAAGGGGTTAAGACACCTCCCTTTCACGGAGGTAACATGGGTTCGAATCCCATACGGGTCACCAACTTTTACTTGTACTTACCCTTAGAGGGTCCCATAGATATGGAGGCTTAGCTCAGCTGGGAGAGCATCTGCCTTACAAGCAGAGGGTCGGGGGTTCGATCCCCTCAGCCTCCACCATAATCTTCCTGAGAGATTATGGGCAACATAGAGGTACCATCAATGGGGATTAGCCAAGTGGTAAGGCAACGGACTTTGACTCCGTCACTCATAGGTTCGAATCCTATATCCCCAGCCAAGTGCGAGCCATTAGCTCAGTTGGTAGAGCACCTGACTTTTAATCAGGGTGTCGAAGGTTCGAGTCCTTCATGGCTCACTTTTATTATTACATGCGCGTGTGGCGGAATGGCAGACGCACCAGACTTAGGATCTGGCGTTTCACGACGTGGGGGTTCAAGTCCCTTCACGCGCACCACTTATTGCGGACGTGGCTCAGCGGTAGAGCATCGCCTTGCCAAGGCGAGGGTCGCGGGTTCGATTCCCGTCGTCCGCTCCATAATTTTTGCGCCCTTAGCTCAGCTGGATAGAGCGTTTGACTACGAATCAAAAGGCCGGGAGTTCGAATCTCTCAGGGCGCGCCATTTTTTTTATTAAGCAATTATAGTATTTTAACGGGATGTAGCTCAGCTTGGTAGAGCACCTGGTTTGGGACCAGGGGGTCGCATGTTCAAATCGTGTCATCCCGATTTTCACCTTTGCGGGTGTAGTTCAATGGTAGAACTTCAGCCTTCCAAGCTGATAGCGTGGGTTCGATTCCCATCACCCGCTCCATAATTTTATAGTAACGGGATGTAGCTCAGCTTGGTAGAGCACCTGGTTTGGGACCAGGGGGTCGCATGTTCAAATCGTGTCATCCCGATACTCAGCTTAATTGCTCTTAGAAAGCTCTTACTTCGGTAAGAGCTTTTTTTGTTATGTATAGAATTAAAACACGCATAAATTCATATATCATATGTTCTATCATTCTTCCAAAAGAAACTGTACTTCTGGCGGAATGCCAATCCGTAGATAATAACTTTTACAGGATTCTTCTTGCTCAGGATTACTGCCTATGGATAGTAGCTTTACAGCAAAGACGTTAGCTTGACGCTCAAGCTTGCCAGGAGAGAAGTAAGAGCTTTCTTCTAGGAAAAAGCGGTTAATCCCCTTATGAAGACGATCATGTCCTAATTCATGCGCACAAACGAAGCGCTGCCACTCAATTGGCAACTCATTATGAATGACGATAAATCTTCTTCTTAGTTTTCGGTAATATAATCCCTTTGTGCCTGTCCCAAGGTTCATGAAGCGAATATGAATACCTAGCGCTGAGGCCAGCTCGAACGGACAGTTGGTTTTATATTTTTTAATCAGATTATTGATCAGTTCATCCATATTCTTCACCTGCAGCATGTTAGTGTAGTTATTAAGTGTTGTTGGATTTCTTTCTCTTGTTCATCTGTTTGGCTTCCCAGAATAAGCCGGTCAGTACATCTTTTATCCTCTGTTTGTCATCCTTGTCTAGTGGAATCCCATCAAACATCAGCTCTCCATCATCCTCCAGCATTTTACGGAAGTCACGTTTATCCTTGCTTGTAGCCCACTCTGGGACAATCTCTTCGGTTGGAAGAGTCTGTTCCTGCAAATACCCCGCTTGATCCATTAGCTCCTCGTACGGGACTCCTGTAGCCTCTGCTATTTTGCGTAATGTAGTTGGCTTAGGAACTCCTCTTAGACCATTTTCAATCCGTGAAATCTGTGATCCGCTAATACCTGCTGCTGCTGCCAATTGATTAATAGTGAGTCCCTTAGTTTCGCGAAGTTGCTTCATATAATCCCCAAAATCCTGTTTCATCTCAACCACTCCTTATAGACTGAAGCTTATGTAATTAATATAAGCCATTTTTGCCAATTGGTAAACAACAAAGCGTATATTATTGCCAAAAGGCAAGATAATGGAGGGAAAGCTATCCTTTTTCGCCCAAAACAGACTCAAACGGGGTTTTACGAGATTGGTAGAGAAGTGGTATATTATAGAAAAATACGAACAGAATACGAACACTTTTATATTTTAGCACATTGCTTAGGAAACTTCCGCAATTTAATCTCATTCTGTTAAAACCTAAAGGAGTGCATAAAATGATGAACATATCTGCTTTACCGGAGCTAGACCGTCGCCGAACCCAGGTCGCTATAGAGAGCATGTTGGAGAAATATCGCATTTTTAAGACCGTTACATTTGAGGCTAAGGAAGCCAGTACTACTTATTCGTATACAGAAAGATTTCATGGTCCTACGAATACTGTTACTGATCAGACTGCTGCGATAGCTTCTTATAATGTGGATATACCGGCTGCTAGGAGGGCTTTTTGCTCGGCGATAGACTCTGTGGTAGAAAGACTGGATACGAGGGAACAGCAATTAGTAAGAGAGCGTTATATGAAAAGAGACGAAACGTACGATTATACGATTTACAATCATGTGTTTGATCCACCGGTGAGTAAGGACACTTACGTGAAGATACGTTCGAAGGCTTTTTATAAGATGGCTTTGGCTTTAACGGATCTCGGTCTACTGTCCCTTAACACTTTAATAACAGCACCTAGAGTGAAGAAAGAGAAGATTAGTATTACTTAAGAGATATAGACGGTTACTAAAGACTGTGTCGTCCGAGCGGATGATGCGGTCTTTTTTTATGATTTTATGTTCCTCCGAAAAACCGCTCTATACCATCCCAAAGCTAGCTTAAACCTCGTCGGTATACCGTCTCTGCAAGGCAAATAGGGGTGTATATTTATAACATGGCAAATGAAGCAAAAAGAACACCGCAAGAGCATGAATGCTCTGCTAATAGTTCAACCCTAGTGGTGATGAGAACAAATCTAGCGGTGAAAGATTCTTTTGGCATTGGCCTAGTGTAGAAGGGTATTATCCAACATCGGATAGTATCCTTTTTGTTCTTAATTTTAGTAGAGGGGGTGTCTTCTTAATGTTAATGCAATTGAAGGTTAACACCATCAAAGATCGGCGATCCGCCGCAGATCAGAAAGGAATGGAGTGATGTCGGTACAACAATTACGAGAACACATTACGAGTGCGCTGGAGAGGTACTTTCCAGATGTGCCTGTATATGTGGAGGGGGAGAAACCTCAGACGGCATATTTTTATCCCGGACTGATCTCAGCGACACTGGATCGGCAGCGGGAAGGCAGGTATTTGGCGGTCTATCGCTTCGGTATCCGTTATGAACAAGGAAGTTTACTAGAAGCCGAGAGAATGGCTGATAAGCTAAGCGAGGCAATGGCAGGGATGGAGCAAGAAGGTGGTTCTTTTCGTGTAGTTAGGCAGGCCTGGGAAGCTGGGGCTGTGGGACATGGACCGCTTTTTACGACGGACTATATGGTGTATTTGCAAAGTGAGAAGCCTGACCTCATTAAGATGGGACATATGATAGGAGGAGAAAGACTGAAATGAGCACAAAGGTGAGTAATGGAGAACGTTTTGGTAAAGAGCAGATTGTGAATTCATCGCTTTTTACGGTTAAGGAAAAGGATGTGCTGAACGTTATTTTGCAGGATGACAAAAGTTATACGATCGAAGAAGCGAAGCAATCTATGGGATTGTTTATTAATAAGGAGGTTTTGAACTAATGGCAGGCGGAACATGGACAACTCAAAATAAGGTACGCCCCGGGGTGTACGTAAATGTAGCATCGAATCAAGGTGCCATCGGCAAAATGGGAGAACGCGGAATTACTGCTTTGGCACTTGCCTTATCTTGGGGAGAACTCGGAGTGATCATGAAGATTACCCCGCAGGACGACGTGAATAAGCTGCTAGGTTATGGTTTGGAACATCTAACATTGCTGCCAGTACGCGAAGCGCTGAAACATGCGGGAACATTACTGCTCTATCGATTGAATGAAGGGGTTAAAGCGGCGGTCACTAACAATGGTCTACAGGTTACGGCTAAATACGGCGGTGTACGCGGAAACGATCTTTCTGTTGTTATTGAAAAGAATATTGAGAATAATGCTCTTTTTGATGTAAAGACACTGCTGAATGGAACTGAACTGAATAAACAAACGGTTGGAACGGCTGAAGAGTTGGTCGCTAACGATTATGTACAATTCCAGAAAAATGGTGCAGAAGGCTTGAAGCTAACCGCAGGGATGCCGCTTATTGGCGGAGCTAATGGTACGGTGACAAATGGTGCGCATAGCGATTTCTTGTCTGCTCTTGAGGTGCTTGAGTTCCAAACGGTTGGACTAGTATCACAGGATAGTACGCTTAAGGCGCTGTATAGCTCTTGGGTGAGAAGACTGCGGGATACGGAAGGTAAGAAAGTGCAGGCTGTACTATCGGATTATGCTACTGCGGGTCATGAGGGTGTGATCAGCGTGAAGAATGGGGTAGTACTGAGTGACGGAACTAGGATTGATAACAACAATGCTGTTGCTTGGGTGGCCGGTGCTACGGCTGCTGCTGAGGTGAATCAATCACTGACTTATCAGGGATATGACGACTCCGTTGACGCTGATGTGCGGCTTAGCCATTCTGAGACGACTGCAGCTTTGCTGCGAGGTGAATTGCTCTTTACTTACAGTGGAGGGCGAGCTGTGGTGGAGCAAGATATTAACACGTTTACGGCATTTTCTCCGGATAAAGGCAAAGCGTTCTCCAAAAATCGTGTGCTACGCGTGCTGGATGGGATTGCGAATGATCTGAAGCGTATTTTTGAGAACTACTACATTGGTAAGGTAGCGAATAATGAAGATGGACGGGCTCTGTTCTGGTCACAATGTGCGACTTATATGAATGATCTGCAGGATATGGGTGCGATTGAGGGCTTTAACGCGCAGACAGATGTTGTCGTTGTGGCTGGTGCGGATAGTGATAGTATCGTGCTGGATGTGGCTGTGAAACCGGTAGATTCCGTAGAAAAAGTATATATGAAAGTGAAGGTGGTTTAAGATGGCATTTTTAAAAGCTAGTGATACGATTTCCGGCCAGGAGGGCCGTGCGTATGCCGTGATTGGTACGCAAGCTGAAGAGATGTTCTATGTGAAGACGCTTGAAGCTACGGTAGAAAAAACAAAGGCAGAGGTGAAGACTCTAGGCCGCCGTGGTGTTCAGCATAAAGCGACTGGATGGTCGGGCAGCGGTTCGATGACGATTTTTTATATGACTAGCCGTTTCCGCCAGATGATGCTCGATTATATGAATACAGGTGTCGATCAATATTTCGATATTGAGGTTACGAATGAAGACCCATCGTCCAGTGTGGGAGCACAACGCATTATTTTAAAAGGCGTGAACCTTGATAGTGTCATCATGGCTTCTCTTGATACAGAATCAGATGCGCTGGAAGAAGAAGTGAGCTTTACCTTTGAAGACGTGCAGATTGTGCAAGCATTTGGCGCTCCCGCCGGCTCCGGAAAATAATAAAGACAACTAGATAGGAGCAAGTAAGGCCCGGGCGTGCAGGTGAGCGGCGGGTCTCTTCTCTGTCTAGTTAGTAGTACTAGAAGAAACTAAATCATTTTAGGAGGAAGACAATGAGTGAATTAAGTTTGTTTTTTGCGCAAAATGTAGCATGTGACACGACCGAGGAGTTTGTAGTATCGCAGCGGTTTAAGGATAAGGAAGGAAACGCAGTTGCCTGGAAGCTACGCAGTATGAACGAGGATGAGAATCAGGAATGCCGTAAAGCAGCTACTCGTAAGGTCAAAGGTAAGAACGGAGTGTATACCTCCGAGATTGAACCGAATGATTATATGGCTAAGCTTATGACCTCAAGTGTGGTGCATCCAGATCTGAAAAATGCTGAGCTACAACGTTCTTATGGTGTTCTTGGTGCCGAAACGCTGCTGCGTAAAATGCTGCTTCCAGGTGAATTTGCGGCACTGGGTGAACGGGTACAGGCCTTGAATGGCTTCGGTACAGATATGAACGAGCTGGTGGATGAAGTAAAAAACTAATCAACGAGGGCGACAGCGAAGCCAACTTGGCTTACTACGCCCTCCACGAGCTGCATATTTTACCGCATGAGCTGATGAAGCTGTCTTCGCGCGAACGTGCCGCAATCTATGCGATGATTTCTGTTCGGGTGGAGAAGGAGAAGCGGGATCAGGCACGGAGTAAGGCGAGGAAGAGATAGGGGGTGAATGAATGAAAATAGAAGCATCTAAAGCTATAATGCTACCGATGAAATCCCTGGGAATTTGGAAGAGTGTTAATAAACAATGTGTTCGTGTAAACAGTAATCTGGATATCGTTAATCGTCTACTCAAGGGAATGCAAGTAGTTGTTAAGCGGTCAAGTGATGAAATGAGCCGTTCTCTTAATCAAGTTAACCAGTCTTTACAGGACATCAACGATACACTACTTGAGGGCTTTAAACGGCTCCCTCCTAAGGTTGTAGTTTCCAGGGATATAGTTATTGAGCAAAGCCAACAAGCGGGGCAATCTCAACAGCTAGCTCTTCTATTGGGTAAAAAGGAAGAAGAAAAAGCGAAGAAGGTAAATTGGTGGAAGGGATTAAAAGCAAAAGAGAAAAAGAAAGAAGAAGAGAAAAAGCCTGAAGTTAAGGCCGATCCAACCCCCAAGCCCAAAATCAATCTGAGCAAGGAACCACCAGTTCCACCATCCCCACCATCTCCTGACTCGAAAATTATGAAATTTCTCAAGACAGCAGATGTGGTGAAACCATTTAACGCGGTTAAGTCTTTGGGGGAGAAAGCTGTAAAAGCTGCGGCAGAACCAGAAGATATCGCCAACTGGAATAAGCTGAATGAGAATACAGACGCTGCGCTTGGAAAAATCGGTGAGAAAGCAATGGGAGCCTTGAGGCCAGTGATGGATACCTTGAACACGGCGCTAACTTCAGGCCAATTGTTGCCGATTATAGATGCCATGGCTAATGGATTTCTCTTCATTGCTAATGTGATTAGCATGGTAGTTGATGGAATATTATGGTTGGTTGGAGTAGTGCAGGAGAACTGGGCTTGGATTGAACCTTTCCTAATAGCGATAGCTACCGTCTATTTAGCAGCAATAATTGTTCAGGTGTATCTACTTGCAGCAGCATGGATGGTAGCCAACTGGCCTATTCTAGTAGTAATAGCCGTTATTGGAGCTCTTATTTTAATTTTTCAGTTATTAGGTGTTTCAGCGGGGGATGTCGTTGGAGCTATAGCTGGGGCATTTGGGTGGTTAGGGGTCCATATACAGAATATTATAATATATTTGCAAAATATATTTATAAGTTTTAAAGATTTTCTTCAGAACTTGTTTATAGATCCTGTTTATGCGATTAAGAAGCTCATTTACGACTTAGCAGTTAACTTCTTGGATCTTATGTATCAGATGGCAATTGGCGCTGAAAACTTTGCAGGTGGATTTATGAAGGTAGTAGCACAAGCTATTAATGCAATGCTACCAAGTGTTAAGAAACTACTGGATTTGTTGAGCAAAATACCAGGATTAGAAGGATTAGCTAATATAAAAATAGATTATTTAAATCCTGAAGAACCCCATGCTGTGAGCGGAATGATTAAAAATTTGAAGGGACAATTGGTTGCCCCAACCAGTGATAAGGCTGTGAAAAACTCTGAGAAGAAAGATTATTTAGAATATGCGGATACAGTTAATGCTTACGCTCAAAAGGGGAAGGATTTCGCTGGGAAATTTAGTGATTTGGGAAGGAAAGCAGAAAAGATAACGGAAGAGGCAAAAGGGCAATCAAAAATCTCACAAACAGAAATCTTTGCCAACCAGAGCAACAATCTAAACACCGTAAACCGCGTGAAAGAACTCGACTCCATCAACGACACTGTAGACATCTCTAGCGATGATCTGAAAATGCTGAGGGAGCTGGCGGAGATTCAGGCGATCCAGAATTTTGTGCAGCTGACGCCGACGGTGCAGGTAACAACTGGAAATATCAACAATGCTGGAGACATTGATACGATTATCAACAAGATCGGGCAAAAGCTGAACGAAGAGTTTGTCTCTACAGCGCAGGGGGTGTATACGTAACGTGGAAGAGTACGGGATTTTTCTTGGTTTTAATAATCAGGCGGAAGCATTCCGGCTACCAGTCAACCCGGAGACCTTAGAGATCAAAGAGAGCGGGGATGGAAAAAGCTATACCATTATAGATTTGGGTGAAATCAATACGATTGCTTATCCGAAGCTTACGGAGATTACAATTGAAAGTATTTTTCCGGCACAAAAATATCCGTTCGTATTGGTGCAAGAGGACGGGTTGAAGAGACCTTTTGAATATGTGGAGCTGATTAAGAAGTGGATGACTAGTCGCAGACCTATTCGTTTTGTATTCTCTGGGGTGAGTTATGCTGATGACTTGAAAAAAGCTGATGGGAAGCTAAACAACCCTCAGAAATGGTTAAAGGAATCATCGACTAGTGAGGATAAATCCATAGAAATTGATTTCGGTGTGAACATGGCTATGAGTATTGAAGGTTTCTCTTGGAAGCTCAGTGCGGGTACATCAGGGGATATTGAATATTCTTTATCTCTCAAAAAGTATGTATTCTATCAAGCGGTAGCAGTTAAGGTTGTCAAAGATGAAGTGAAGGTAGAACAGAAGCGGGCTAATGAAAAGCCCAAACCTAAAACGTATATCATGAAATCTAAAGACAATCTATGGAAAATCGCTAAAGAAATTCTTGGAGATGGCAAAAGGTGTGGAGAAATCCAGAAACTTAATGGCATTAAAGATAGTGAGCTGAGGAAGCTTCCAATCGGTAAGGTCATTAAGCTACCGTAGGAGGCTGTTATGGAGCTACTTGTAAAGAATAAGGAAGGACATTTATGGGATATTTCAGGTATCGTCTCCGATATTACATGGAAAACTGCTCGTTCAGGCAAACCATCAACGCTAGAGTTAACACTTGTGGACAGTGGTATCTATCAGCATCCCAAGTTTAGCATCAGCAACGGTGATATTATTCAGTTCAGCAAAGATAATGTGGATGTATTCTACGGGTTTGTGTTCAGCATTGATACAGGCTCGGATCAGGAGATTAAGCTGACTGCTTATGATCAGATTCGTTATTTACTAGGCAATGGTAGTTATGTTTTGCAGGATGTCACGGCTAGCGATGTTATTACTAAAATAACCAAGGACTACGGCCTGAAGACAGGTGTGCTGGAGAATACAGAATACCGAATTCCCTCATTAATTGAAGATGACAAAAAGCTGCTGGACATCATTATGGGAGCGATCGGCAGTGAGCTTCAGTATAAGGGGCGGCTGATGGCTTTTTACGATGACTTTGGTAAGCTGACGCTTCGTAAACCGGAGTCTATGCTGCTTAATCTGGTGCTGGGAGCGGGGCAGTATCTGTACGACTATTCGCTCAAAAAAAGTATTGATGATGATACGTACAACACCATTTTTCTATACAAGGATAACGAGAAGTCTGGTAAGCGTGATTTCTTTCCGGTTAGCGATAAGGATAATGTGAAACGCTGGGGTATCCTGCACTTGTATCAGAAGGCCGATGACAAAGCGAATGCTGCACAAATTCAGGAGAAGGCAAATAATCTGCTAAAAATGCACAACCGTGAAAAGCTTAGTCTCTCCGTACAGGCGATTGGTGATATGCGCGTAAGGGCTGGTAATTTCATTTATGTCCTGCTTGATGAATTCAAGACTCAGGTGTTTCTGGTGGATCAATGTAGTCATAAGATTTCCGGTGGGGAGCATACGATGTCCCTCGATATAAAGGTGGTATAGAAATGATGTTGGATATTATAAAAAAAGCAAGCTTAGGAGCCGTGGGAAATACAAATCCCGTGGCTTTTTCTTATGGGACAGTAACGGAGGCAGCTCCTTTGCAGATCCAGGTGGATCAACGTTTTATTTTATCGGGGAATGCGCTAGTGCTGCCTGAATCGGTAATGGAATGTAAAGTCGAGCTAGAGGGTAGAGAAGTGGTAGTGCGTCGAGGGCTTGCCTCTGGTGATCGGGTTCTGATGGTTCGGATGCAGGGTGGACAAAGCTATATTGTTCTGGATCGGCTGGTGAGTCCGATATGATTCCTGCGATTGGAAAAGCTGGACCGATAACTGCGCTTCTTGAAGGCGAGGTCAACCTTGAGCGTGGGGAAAGCCCCAGTCTAACCTACCGAATGGATTGGGACAGAAAAAGGATCACTGGCCAAGCGGATGGACTTGAGGCAGTGCAGCAGGCAGCAGCCAAAATTCTGCGAACCGATAGATTTGAACATCTGATTTACAGTTCGGATTACGGAACAGAGTGGCAGCTGGTTCTGGGTAAGGATCGGCTGTTAGTCAGAGCTGAAATCAGACGTGTCATTAGTGAGGCCTTACTTCAGGATGAACGAATCCTTAGCTTAGAAAATATTGAGGTTTCTTTTACCGGAGAAAACTTAACTTTTGACTGCAAGGTGGTCACACGTTACGGAAATTTTCAGCTGAGAAAGGAGTGGAATGAGGATGTATGAGGATCAGACGTATGAGGCTCTTTTAGAGCGGATGCTGGACCGGGTTCCGTCAGGTCTGGATAAACGCGAGGGCAGCATTATTTATGACGCGCTCGCTCCGGCAGCAGCAGAGCTGGCGCAAATGTACATTGAGCTGGATGTGAACAATAATCTGTATTTTGCAGATACGGCGACCGGAGAGTACTTGGAGCGAAGTATATCCTGGTCAGGAATTGTTAGGCGAGAAGCGAGCAAAGCGCAACTGAAGGGGATTTTTTATAAAGCGGATGGAGGATTTGTAGATGTCCCTCTCGGAAGCCGCTTTTCACTCGATATGCTGAATTATATGGCTGTGGAGAAGCTATCTCCTGGAGTGTATCGCTTGGAGAGTGAAACAGCTGGAGAAGAAGGAAACCGATATTTTGGCTCTTTGCTGCCGGTGGATTATATTTCAGACCTCGCGCGCGGAGAAATAGCTTCCCTTCTGATCCCTGGAGAGAACGCCGAAAGTGATGAATCGCTACGTCAGCGTTATTTGGATTCAGCCAGACGCCCAGCTACTAGCGGCAATAAATATCACTATATGGAGTGGGCTATGCAGGTTGTGGGGGTGGGAGGTGCACGTGTTTTTCCGTTATGGAACGGTCCTAAGACGGTGAAGGTGATTGTTGTGGATGCCGAGAAACTTCCTGCTTCTGAGCTACTGGTGACTAAGGTTCAGCATTACATTGATCCGGTCTCTGGAGCGGGTGAGGGGCAAGCACCCGTAGGTGCAGTTGTAACAGTAGCGTCGGCGAAAGGCAAAAGTATTAGTGTAAGCGCAAAAGTTACCCTCGCTTCAGGTTATGCGCTGCAAGCTGTAAATGATGAATTCAAGGGGATTCTTGAGAGTTATCGCAAGGAGAAGGCTTTTTCAGCAACCTATATTAGCCAGTCAGTAATCGGTGCACTATTGCTAGCTACTGAGGGAGTCGCGGATTACAGTGAACTGAAGCTGAACGGTGGAGCGGGCAACGTAATGTTGAACGAAGAAGAAATACCTTTGTTCGGCAACGTTTTACTGGAGGTGTAGCATGGGTTACCCGGAGAAAGTTGATATTTTTCAAGAAAAGCTTAATAAAAAAGCAAATGGTGGCAGCTATGTTATTGAAGAGAGATTACCGCTTGTAAATGGCATGTATAGTGGTGCGCTTGCGCATGACAACATCAATAATCAGACCATCGCGGTGTACACAGGGTCACAGTATTCCGGGATCGAGCTACGTAATTTTACGGTGTCTTTTCCGGATGAAGCGCCATGGCGGCGGTTGATTAAGATTTTTGCCGATGTGCCCGAGGTTTATGTGACTTACGAAACCCCCGGGGATACAGTTGAAGCGGATGATATTAATGGTTTGCAGGTAAGTATTACCGCTGTTCAAACTGAAATAGAACGGTATAAGAACAAGGGTCAGATTGACGGAGGATCATTCAGAAGAGAGGTGTAAAATGGCACAGACTATACAAATAAAGCGGGGAACAAAGGCTGAGCTAACGAGTTATGGCGTGTTGAAGGCGGGTGAGCTTGGTTTTTGCAGTGATACTAAGGAAGTTTATATTGGTGACGGCACGTCTAATTCCACGGTCGGAAGGGCGTTGTCCGGGCCAGAAGCTTCGCGTCCGGTTGCAGGAGCCGTTGGCCGTTTGTATTACGTGACTACGGGTACGAATAGCGGATATTTGTATTTTGATGATGGGGCAGCTTGGCGGCGGGTGAACGCGCAGAAGCTTAGCGATCTGACAGGTACAATTGATGATATCGCTGATGGAGCAACCTACGCGAAGGTGCTTAAAGCGGATATTAGTGCGGGACATATCAATAAAGTATCAGATGGCACGAATGTAAAGACTGCCGCTGAGATCAAGACTCACATTGACGATGTGACCAAGCACCGGACGATCAATGATGCCGGGACTACGATTACAGATTTGTGGTCAGCGCAAAAGATTAAAAATGAAATTGAGTTGGCCAAGCATAACATCGAACCGCAAGCATCGGTAAAAGATCAGAACCTGCTGGCTCCACCTGCCAGTCCGGTTGAGGGTGACCGATACATTATTCCAGCGGGAGCAACCGGGGCATGGGCGGGAAAAACGAATCAAATCGTGGAGTACCAATCTGCTGTTTGGGTATTTTATGTTCCTGCCGTAGGCTGGACCGCTTACGTCGATGATGAGCAAAAGATCTATAGCTGGAATGGCAGCGCATGGGTACGCACGGGTGGTGCGCTACAGACCATTACAGCTGGGAACGGGCTGATTGGTGGTGGTCAGGCCGATGCTGTGACACTGAATATTGGTGCAGGCAATGGAATCACGGTTACTGCAGACGCGATTGCGGTTACGGCTGGAAAAGGGATCACCGTAGATGGATCCGGTGTAGCTGTAAGTGTGGATGGAAGTAGCATCATTTATGATGCTGCGAATGGCAATAAACTTACCGTAGCCAGTATTGATGGCGGAACTTTCTAGGGGGCTGGACAATGGCTTTAAAGACATTGATACAAATACGCCGCGGATTGGAAAGTGCGATTGGAGCACTGGCTATTGGTGAGCTTGGCTATTGTACAGACAGTGGCAAGCTGTACATTGGTTCTGCTGCTGGTAATGTCTTACTGGTAGCCGCGCAGAGTACCGGGGATATGCTGAAAAGCATTTACGATACGAATAACAATGGCAAGGTGGATTTTGCGCAACAAGCGGATAGTGTAGCTTGGGCGGGGGTAGCGGGTAAACCAGCGGTATTCCCTCCGGCGGCGCATACACATGATTATTTGCCCAAAGGGCCCCTAACCTGGAATCAACTGAAGGGGGTGTGAGGATGAGTTACGGCAGCTCTTTATACAGCGAATTGCAATATTCCGCAGATAAAGATTCGAGTCATCCGGATGAAGTCGAGGCGCCTGATCTAATGCAGTATTTGTCGGATTATTATAAGGATGTTCGTGAAATGGAGAAGCTTCAGGAGACCATCGGGCTAGAAATTGGTGGACTGAAGGTGGGCACTATAGATGTACTGGATCAGGCGTTTATTGAAACGGCAACGGTAAGTCTTGGACGTTGGGAGGCTGAGCTTGGACTAAATATTGATTCATCCAAGTCATATGCCACACGCCGAGAGATGATTAAGGCGAAACTGCGTGGAAACGGGACGACAACGCCGGAGATGATCCAGCGGACGGCGTCCGCTTTTTCAGGTGGTGTGGTTGAAGTTAAGGAAGTGCCCAATGAGTATCGTTTTGAGATTCATTTTGTGAGTACGTTGGGCATTCCTCCCAATATGGCAGGGTTGATTCAAATCATCGAAGAGATTAAACCTGCGCATTTGGCTTATGAATTTGTGTTCAGCTATACCTGGTGGGACTCTGTTAAGGCTTTGACCTGGGAGAGTGCCCACAGTAAAACATGGAACGAATTAAGAACTTATAGATAGGAGAGTGACACATGCAAACCACAGGAAATTTGGGCTTAAAGAAGCCCGAGGGAACAGATATCGTTGATATTGCCGATCTGAACGGGAATATGGATATCTTGGATAATGCTGTTAATGGCAAGGTTGATAAAGTTACTGGCAAACAGCTGTCTACCAACGATTACACCGCTGCAGAGAAAACAAAGCTAGCGGGCATTGCTACAGGAGCGAATAATTATGTGCATCCTAATCACACGGGGGATGTTACTAGTAATGGTGATGGAGTTACGGCTATTGCAGCTGGAGTGATTGTAAATGCAGACGTTAATTCTGCGGCTGGGATTGATGCTTCGAAGATTGGGACTGGCGTGGTCTCGAACGCAGAGTTTGGGTATTTGGATGGGGTGACTAGTGGGATTCAGGGGCAGTTGAATGGTAAGGCGCCGTTGGTTACTACGCCGCAGCAAACGACCGCTGATATTACTTACTATGTGCGGACCGATGGGAATGACAATAATACTGGATTGGTGAATACGGCGGGTGGGGCGTTTAGGACTATAGGGAAGGCTGTTAGCGTGATACCTCAGATTGTTAATCACGTAGTTAGCATAAAAGTTGCTATTGGTACATATCCAGAAATGGTGTACCTCGCAGGAAAAGCTGGACAAGGCACTATCTATTTAACAGCTACAGGCGCTGTTAATATTAATAACTGTTATGTAGAATTTTGCCAACGAGTTGAAGTTATTGGATTCACGGCTACTTCAACATCAGATCACGCATTTGTAGCTCAATTTGGAATCTCTGCGGTTTTCAAGAATTGTAGTGTATCAACGTCAACAACAGTTTCTGGAGGATTTATAGTAAATGCCCAGAAAGCTATTATTGAATCATGTACTACCTCAAACCGAGGAACAGCTATTGCTGCTGGCTTTGGAGCAACAGTAATTTCGAATAATAACACAGGAGCAGGCAGTGTTTACGGACTTGTGTCAGCTGGTGGAGCTTGTCTGACTTATACAGGGGCTATTCCAATTGGAAACTCGCCATTCGGTTCATACGATGGGGGAACGATAGTGAGAGGGTTTGTTATTAATACATGGGGTGACAATACACATGGACAAAGACCACACGCACGTGTAGTTCTTTCAAGCAATCAAAATCTGACAGCTGGTATTTGGACAAAAATGGCTTTCTCACATGAGATTGTTGATCAGATGGGAAATTATGATACTGTTAATAACAGATTTACAGCGTCGACCGCGGGTTTGTATGAAATTAACGTAGCTACATTGTTTACTACTGGTGGTCTTATCTGTGAGTTATATATTTTTGCAAATGGTAATGGACTAAGGCCATTAGACTATAAATACCAAAATGCATATCCGACTGGATGTGGAGGAGATTCTACAATTTATTTAAATGCCGGCGATTATGTAGAAATATTTGCTAGATCGTCTGGAGTAGATACTCTTTCTAAGGATTATAGTTTTTTTGAAATTACAAGAGTGGCATAAAGGGAGGAATAGCTATGAACAAATATCAAGCGATTATGTATTTATATCCTGAAGCTGATCCACTTCGGGATTTTACCGTTCGAGATGACGGGGGAACGCCTCGATATCTTAAAGATCTACCCATGAAGCAGTATCTGCGGGATTCAGCAGCTGAGAAAAAGCCCTCCGAATGGGTAGAGGGCATTGATTATGTATTACTCCCACAGCCGTTGGATGAATTGGTTGAAGGTACTGACTATGTGGTAGAGGAAAAAGGCCCATACATCGCCGCCTGGAACCTAGACGCACCACAACCAACAGAAGCAGAACTCGAAGCTGCATGGGAAGCCTACCTAGTAGCCGAAGCCAACAAGCCGCCAGAGTTAAGCGAGGTTGAGCAACTACGCACAGAGAATACAGCTTTGCAGAATCGGCTACAAGACGTCGAAGTCATTATGGCTGAATTACTCAGCATATAACCGAAAGGAGTTGAGTTGTAATCATGACTATGGATTCACTAACAGCCGCTAAAATCCGCTTGATGACCAATGCCTGCATCACTCGTTATGATCGTAAGGAAGGTCCGATAGAGGATATCATTTCTTCCTATAACATGCAGCCGGATAATGATATTTTGGTTAAGGATCAGATTATCCAGAAACGATCAGATATTCATTTTGCTGAAAATAATACGACCGAGCAAGCAGCATCAGCTAAGTAACTAGCACGCCCACACAGGAGCGTGTTTTTTTGTGCCCTCGGTGGTGCCGGGGGCTATCTTGCATCAACATTATTACAGAAAGGAGCGGACGAATGAAAGAGGGGGATATTGCGCAATTGGAGAAGCTGCTGCCGCTGGCGGATAAGTATGGGCTGGCTTATATTGTTGCGTTTATTTTGATGATTGTGCTCATGGTATTATTGCGTGCGATTGTCAAAGGGAACCTTGTACCGCGAGAACTGCTGGATCGTGCAGAGGAGGATCGGGATCGTCTGCAAGCGATTCTGGACAAGGAGCGCTCGGAGTTTATGCAGCCGACACTGGACGTCTTAAAGAAACTGAAGATTGACCATACGGAAGACAGGGGGAGTTAGAAATGCTGTCACAATGGATTCGGCGGCTGCTTCTCCCCCGGCATGTTGATAAAGAGATGGAGCTCCGCAGAGCCTCTACCAGCGTTACGCTGACCATAAGTCATTATAAAAATGTCTCGCAGGAAATTCAGGAGGAGATTGATCGTAACCGATTCGCCAAATATTTAGTTTATGATCGAGGGGATCATGATGCACATGATTGATTTTTTATTATTGGTGCTATATAGCACTGCTGCAGCCTGTGGAATATACATCATTTATCGCCACAGACAATATTTTTACGAACGATTCAAAAAAGGTGTGGTCAGCGTGTTTATGCTGGCTATGCTTTTTTTCTTAATGGCCTATACATTCAATATGTTAATCATTCTACTATTCCGTTTGGTAGCTCTACTAGGAGCGGACTCGGCAGCACGGCTAATTTGGCTGAACTATAGCTGGGCTATTGCTCAATTCGGAACAACAGTCGGCATTATTATATTGGCTTTAATGACACGTTCCGGGAAATATGACCAATTTATTTATCTGAAAAAGATAGAAAGAAAAGAGGATCATCATGCTGACACTAACGCAGGTAAAAAATAAATCAGCCTCGCGCCTAACCAACCTACACCCCGTAGTCCGTTCCGCTGCTACTGCGCTAATCGAGCGCTGTCACAAACTCAACATCCCCATTCTCATTACGCAGGGACTTCGCACAATAGCCGAGCAAGATGCTCTCTATGCACAAGGTCGCACCAAGCCTGGAGCGATTGTCACCAATGCGCGTGGCGGGTATAGCTACCACAATTTTGGACTAGCCGTAGATTTTGCTCTTTTGCTGCCGAATGGATCGAGTGTGTCATGGGATATGCGCCGGGACGGCAATAATAACCAGATCGCAGATTGGCAGGAGGTTGTAAAAGAGGCCAAGGCACTTGGATTCGAATGGGGAGGCGATTGGACGAGCTTTAAGGACTATCCACATTTTCAGATGGTGTTTGGGCTAACACTCACACAGTTACGAGCAGGGGCAAAGCCCTCAATATCCGCAGTGGAGGCCGCGTACAAGATCATCAATCGGAAGGAGGAAGAAGAATTGAAGAGTGATATTATTGCCGTCGTAAAGGTTAACGGGGTTAAGGTTGCAGATGGAGTGCTTGAAAAAGGCATCACCTACGTTCCCGTTCGTATTATTGCAGAAGCGCTAGGTGCACAGGTGGGTTATGATTCCGCCACTCGAACGGTTGAGATTACAAGTACTCACTAAGGAGGTATCTATCATGGAAACTAGAGAGATTTTAGATGATGTTATGGCGTTTGCCTCAATATTAGCTGTATTCGTACTGGCACTTGTTCAATTGGTCAAAAATAGTATCAATATCCCGCGTAATGCAGTCCCTGTCATCGGACTATTGATAGGCTTGCTCATCGGAGCGGCAGCGTATCCTTTTACCGATCTGGATATCGTTCTTCGCCTTTGGGCTGGGGGGCTGGCTGGTTTATCTGCGACGGGGTTGTTTGAGCTAGCTTTTAAGGATCGCCCGGGGACGACGAAAGAGTAAATGGATAATAGGTTCAAATTATAAAAAAAGGGCTGTTCCAAAACGTCTGAATAGACCTAAGGAAGAGCCCCATTGTTTTTTTACGAGATTACATAGTTATTTTTCAGAACGAAAGCGTACTTCCAGGCAGCAAAGAGTACAGCCCTGCAAACCCTTCTCCTTCTAATATAGAAGTGACATGATCAATATGCGATTTGGGAGCATGAACGAGCACCGACCGGCGGCTGGGAACCGTTTGGAGCATTTCTCGAATATCCGGTAAGCCTTGGTGGACTTTATAGCGAATGAGTGAGATTGTACATCTCATGTCGCTAGATTCTTCTACCATAGAATGTTTAACGAGACGGTGCCCGAAACTGCCTGCCGCCAAATGTCCCGTGAAAATCACATGGTTCTTAGGAGAAGCCGAGAGCTGATGAAAATACTCTTGTGCTTTTGCCGACTGCATCATTCCGTCATTGGTAAACACGATTGAGCTCTTGAGATTCAACAGTGCCTTTGCACGTTCCTCTGGATCAGATACAATACACAAGTTCTTTCTATTAAAAAGCATATCAACGCGCTGAATAGCGCCCTCTTTCAGCCATTCGGTCTTATCGCTCAAACCTCTTAAAGGTGCTACGAGCTCTTCTTCGACGATCAGCTGATCATCTGGGAAACACTCGCTTGCCCATACGATCAATTCCTGGCTTCTGCCATGGATAGGCACCGGAAGGAGGATTGACCCCCCTTTTTGCAGAGTGTTACAGATCGCAGACTCTAACTGCTGTAACTTTATAAGCTGCTCATCAGGATCCGCGCCGTAGGCGGCATCGATAATGGATAGATCGACGACATCTTTAGATCCGGCTTCCATAATCGTTGGTGAATCTGCCATGAGCAGCAGCGACTCCTTCGTATAATCCCCTGAGAAAAATACGATTGTTCCGTCCCATTCGAGGATCAGCCAAACCGAACCTGCTAAATGTCCGCTTCGCCCCCATTGTACACGAAGATTAGGTGCAATCCTCAGCCAAGTCTGAGGGGGGATATGCTCCTCCAAATACATGAACTGGATAGATTGCTTATCTATTTCTTCATAAGGTAATGATGCGGACTGAGCAGTCACGTATTTATCCCATGCTTCGAAATAATCGGGAAGCTGTTTAACGGTAGCTTTCGTTGTCCATACCTTACCTGAATATCCGTACTTATATAGTAGAGGAAGTGCTATGGAATGATCCTCATGCGCATGGGACAGAAACACTGCCTGCAAATGTGGGATGATGTCTGTATCAAGCAGGGGGTATTCACCTGGACCTTCTTTTTTGACACCACAATCGAGTAGAATACCAGATTGCCCATCTTTGTCCTGCAAAAGATAGGAGGAACGGCCATGCTCTCCGGCCCCTCCCCAAATCGTTAGTGTGCTCATCGTTGTCTCCGCTTTCTATCTGGGCTTAAATATTCTAAGACTAGTAGTAATATAGTGGTAACGCCTACAGAGATTACTGCCATGGCCATCCCCATCGCTACAGCACCTTGTTCAAACTGGGCAAAAATATAGGTCGCCGATGTCTGCATGGAAGGTGGAAGAATGAGTAAGGAGGCTACCAGTTCCCGGTTGGAAATGGTGAAGGTCATCATCCAGCCAGCCACCATCCCCGGTAGAATGAGTGGAAGCAGGATACGGCGGAACACATAAAGCTTGCTTCCTCCGAATACTTGTCCCGCTTGCATAAGGGAAGAATCGATCTGCCCATAGCTCGCTTTTACATACTGAACAGTATAAGGGATGAATAGTACAACGTAGGTAAGCACAACCATCCAGTAGGTGTTATAGAGCGGAATAGGCATCCAGCGGGCATTCCATAGCAGGATTAGCCCTACTACAATTACAATTCCAGGAACTGTATTGGGAAGTAGGCTGAATAGATCTGTAATTTTCTGCTTGAATGTAGCTCCTTTTCCTACAGTTAAGGCAAACCAAGTCCCAAGAATAACCGCGATACTGGAAGCAACGATGGCTAATGTGAAGCTATTTAATAAGGCCTCAAGACCTTGAGAACCCGGTGACAGCAGCTCTGCATAATGTTTTAAGGTTAAATTGCTCCAAGATACTCCTTCCCCTCGTAGCTTCAATAATGAGGCAGTTATGATTGAGAAATAAGGAATGCCGATAGATGCTAGAAATAATAGAACAACATACCCCCAACTAAGAACCCCTACGATTCCCGTGCTTTTATAACGTTTGGTGCGAGTCCCTTTTCCACCAATTAGGCGATAAGAGAAGCGACTGCTAATTAGAGTCTGGATGTACCACATGACGAGACAAACCCCGAGCAGCAAGGAAGCTAGTGAAGTAGCCTTTCCAAAATCTATTGGCCAACTAGAGATATACTTATGGATCTCAGAGGTCAAAACGTAAAAGCCGATCCTACGACCAAAGGTCGCAGGGGTACCAAATTCGGCAATCGTTTTGACGAAGATGAGAAGAGCTCCAAGCCCATAGCTGGATAATAGCAAGGGAATGATTACTCTTTTAAATCTGTAAAAGAACGGAGCACCATGAACAGAGGCTGCTTCCTCCAGATTGCCTCCGATCTGCAAAAGCGCATTACGCAGCAGTAAATACAGGAAGGGGAATAAATGCAGGCTCATGATCAGCACCATCCCTCCATAACTAAAGAAATACGGGGTCAGCACGGAGGAAGCGGGCAGAAACTGTTCCATATACCCACCCGTTTGCATAAATAACATCCAACCCATTGAACCAATGTATGGTGGAGTCATAAACGGGATAAGCAGCACAACATCCAGCCAGTTATGATGCCCTAAGTCCGTTTTAGCCATAATCCAGGCCAGAGGTAGTGCAAATAGCGTAGTTAGTAGAATAACGCTTACCCCGAGCCCGATAGAATTCAGCAGTACCTCAACCAGGTCATGACTACTCATAATGGTTCGTAGTGGCGCGGCTATATCCAACTGCTCATTCGGATAGATACTGGTCCAAAAAATGAGCAGGAGTGGCAGCAGTACAAGCACTGTCAGTATAAATAAAGCAAGTCCGCCGCTCACCCATTTAAATGAGCGTAAAGAGTTATTATTCATTACGCTTATTTAAAAATTTGTGTGAAGGTCGAGGAAACTTCATCGCTATGCTCGTTCATCCATTCCCATTTCACATCAAATGTCTTAATTTCATCGAGATTTGCACGATTCTCTGCTTTCACATCGGTTCTGCCTGGCAATAAGTAGGCTTTAGCAACTAGCGCTTGAGCTTCATCAGATAGAAGATAGTCGATAAAAGCCTTGGCATTATCTACATTCGGACTTGTCTTAATAATCGCAGCCGGGCGAGGGCTGATCACTGTTCCTTCAGAAGGGTAGACGATATCTACAGGCTCTCCATCAGCTTTTGCCTTATAAGCCATATAATCTACACCTGAGGCAACGACGGATTTAGCACCGGTAATAACCGGATCAAGTGCCTCCTGGTTGGCGCCCGCCATCGCTACACCATTGCTTTTGTATTGTTTGAAAAGCTCCCAACCGCTGTCCCCTTTAGCGCTTAAATATCCAGTTACGAAATCTAGAGCCGAGCCAGATAGCGAAGGATCTGGAATATTGACGGTTCCTTTCCACTCCGCTTTAGTGAGATCATCCCATGAAGTCGGAGGTGTGCTTACTTTTTTAGTATTGTAGACAATCCCTAGTGCGGATGCGCTATAGCTAAAATAATTGCCATCTGCTGTGTCTGACCAATCACTAACGAGCTTATCTGCATTAACCGCCTCTTTATATGGAAGCAATAAACCATCATTCTTCATCCCTTGCATGGACGGAAGGGAGGCGAGAACAACAACATCGACTACTGGATTGGACTCTTCTGCTTCCATACGGGCTAATATTTTTCCAGTAGTGCCTTGGAACATTTCCACCTTCACACCGGTTTTGGCTTCAAAGCCGTCTTTAATTTTATTGGCTAGACCTTCAGGACCTGCGCTGTAGACGACAAGACTGCCACTCAGAGCTTTCTCTGTGGGTTGTGGTGCTTCAGTTTGAGCTGTAGTGTTAGCGGTTGAAGTCGGATTGCTTGCGTTAGCAGCAGGAGTGTTAGTAGAGCTACAGCCGGCTAGACTCGCTCCGATTATAGTTGTTAGAAGAAGTGTGCTAAGTCCTTTAGTGTTATTCATTGATTTCAATGTGAATGCCTCCCTAATATTTTTTGCATCTTGCTGCATGGAACAGCATCATACGAGCTATTCCATGCAGTGGACGCTTAATTCAGATGATGGATCTGGTGCTCTGAAGCGTAGACCTGGATCGTTTCTCCAACAGGTAGACGTTGATCATGATAAGCGGTCCAAGTAGTTCGGTTCTCCATGTCCAGAATGACCTCATAGCGATCACCCATATAGCTCACATGTCGAATCGTCCCCGTAAAAGGGAGAGAGGAAGCATTCTCCTGAGACCAACGTAAATGTTCCGGACGAAGCATTTGCTTATCGGGAACGATCCAGTTGGATTTTCCAATAAAATGAGCTACAAAAGGATGATTGGGTTTCTGATAAATCTCCTCAGGAGAACCTGTTTGTAAAATAGTTCCACCTTGCATCACGACCACTTCATCTGACATAGACATCGCCTCGGTTTGATCATGGGTGACATATAGAGCAGTAATACCCATGTTCCTCACCAAGGAGGTTAACTCCAGCCTCATTTCATCTCGCAAGACTGCATCCAGTGCACTTAACGGCTCGTCGAACAATACGAGTTGGGGTCTAGTAACTACAGCTCTGGCAAAAGCAACCCGTTGCTGTTGTCCACCGGACAGCTGATGGGGAAAGCGTAGCTCGAGTCCTTCCAGCTTTACGGATCGAAGGGCTTGCTGAACCCTAATCCGTAAATCCTTTTTCTGCTTAGAGGCACGAAGTCCGAAGGCGACATTCTCGAAGACAGTTAAATGCGGCCAGAGCGCGAAATCTTGAAAGACCATGCCAAAGTTGCGGCTATGGATGGGTCGACTAATTTTTTTGCTGCCTGAGAAAATAAACTCGTCATCCATTAGGATTTCTCCAGCATCCGGTGTTTCTAGCCCAGCAATCAGACGGAGTAGTGTCGTCTTTCCACAACCTGAAGGACCGAGTAATGTCGTAAAGCTTCCAGCGGGAATCTTCAGATCTGCAGCCTTCAAGGCATGCACATCTCCGAATTTCTTTTCCAATCTGTGGATTGTAATTTCCTTCATCTCTATCTACCTGCCTGTTCTTAAGCTTGTTCTTAGTGTAAAGGTAAAGAATTCCCGCTATATTTGCTGAATGTAACTGTGATATTAACTTTTTTGCCGATTTATTTTAACATTCATAGAATTCTTCTATGTTACCGTTTAGTGAATAGGCGAGGAGTGGATGATAATGAACCTTAATTTAATCAAGCTGGAAATCGTAGAACTGTTAAATAAACATAAGAAAATAACTACAGTAGCCGATAAACTCGGACTGAAGCAGCCCACCGTTACGTACCATTTGAAGAATTTAGAGCAGCAATTGGGGGAGAAGTTATTTGAATCCAGAATGGATAAAATGATTCTTACGGAGAGTGGAAAAGCGTTTCTTCATTATGCGACTAAGATCAATGCACTAGCTGCAGAAGCGGAGCGGGTTGTAAAAGAGTTCAGTCAGGCGGGGCGGGGAACGCTTAAGATTGGTGCCAGTTACGTTCCAGCTACTTATATTCTTCCGAAAATATTGGGGCTGTTTGGAGAACAACATCCGGGGATTACGATCTCTTTATCGGTTAAGCCTTCCCCTGTAATCAAAGAAATGCTGGCTAGCCATGAGATTGACCTTGGTATTTTGTCTACAGAATCTTTTTATCTACCAGATCTGCATACTCAAGCCTTGTGTGAGGACGAGCTCGTGCTTGTTTTTTCGCCATCTCATGAATTTGCCTCATTTTCTAATCTAAATCCGGCTATGATTGCTTCAGCGAGTTTTATATTACATGACAAGGAATCGAGTACACGCCAACTGACGGATAAATGGTTTGAGCGTGAGGGGAATGAACCGAGGACCTATATTCTACTGGATTCACTGGAGGCCATAAAGCAATCGCTTATGAGTGGAAAGTACGTTTCGTTTATATCGCGTCTTGCTGTGGAGGATGAGGTAGCCAGAGGAAGATTGCTAATGCGCACCATTCCAGATTATAATTTTCAAAGACATATTTATTATTCGTATAACCGCGATCGTCATTATTCTCCTCTTATTGGCCTGTTCATCGATCAGATTCGAACGCTCCGTATTTAAATACACATAATGAAGGTATGCTAGAGCCATTATATATAAGAAAGAATACATAAAATATAAGGACTGTATAAATTGAGAAATTGGTGTATAATCTTAGATACTGTGTCGCTTTACAGCGCAAAATAGTTGGAGATTTTCACACAGTTTTATTGTATGATATGAGGAAAGCTTTAATAGGCGATTTTTAGACAGACAATAATTAACACATTGATCCGGAAGAGAATGGGGGGAGCAGCATGACCGAACTTACGACTACCGTCAGCAAAAGCAACTCTAACAATCTGCTGCGACGGGACGTACGGTTCTTGGGGAACATTTTAGGAGAGGTCTTGGTTCACCAAGGCGGTAACGAACTACTAGAGATCGTGGAGAAAATTCGCGAAACCAGTAAATCGCTGCGCTCACTATTTTTACCTGAACTGCACAGTGAATTTAAGGAGTTAATCAATTCTTTGGATCCAGAGAACCGTCATCAGGTAATAAGAGCGTTCGCTATTTATTTTCAGCTCGTGAATATTGCCGAACAGAACCATCGGATTCGCCGCAAACGTGACTATGAACGTTCAGCTGGGGAGACAGTCCAACCCGGTTCTATAGAAAGCGCGATTAAAGAGCTTCGTGAACGTGATTTCTCTCATGAGGAAGTTAACGAGATTATTGCAGGATTATCTCTGGAACTTGTAATGACGGCACATCCGACGGAAGCTATGCGCCGTGCTATTCTCGATATTCATAAGCGGATATCTGATGATGTTATGGGTCTGGATAACCCTACCTTAACCTTCCGGGAGCGTGAACAGCTCCGTGAGAAGCTATTAAATGAAGTGATTACGCTATGGCAAACGGATGAACTGCGTGACCGTAAGCCTACCGTACTCGATGAAGTACGTAATGGGATGTACTATTTCCATGAGACGATCTTCCATGTATTGCCCGATGTTTATCAAGAACTTGAACGTTGTCTCAGTAAATACTACCCAGGGCAGAATTGGCATGTACCAACCTACTTACGTTTTGGCTCATGGATTGGTGGAGACCGTGACGGTAACCCTTCGGTAACTTCTACAGTTACTTCACAGACTTTGCGCATGCAGCGTAAGCTGGCGATTCGGGAATATCAACGGATTATGCGTGAACTCATGAAATATCTAAGCTTTAGCACAAGTATTGTTAAGGTGACGCCTGAGCTAGTAGAATCCATTGAAGCTGATCGTGAGATCATTAATCTTGGCAAGATGGAAGAATGGCGCAATGATAATGAACCTTACCGTATTAAGCTTAGCTATATGATCTCCAAGACACAAAATGTTCTGGATGATGAGAAAAAAGATACTCTTGAGCGTTATTCTACACCTGAAGAGTTTATCGATGATTTGAACGTGATTGACCGCAGCTTACGGCATCACTATGCCGATTATGTGGCCGACACTTATATTAAGAAATTGATCCGTCAAGTGGAGCTGTTTGGTTTCCATACGGCGACACTTGATGTGCGTCAGCACAGTCAAGAACATGAGAATGCTATGACTGAAATTCTGGCGAAAATGAACATTACGCCGGATTACTCCAAACTGTCTGAAGATGAGAAGATTGAACTACTGGAGAAGCTGTTGAATGATCCACGTCCAATCACTTCTTCTTATCAGACGTATAGCGAGGGTACAGAGGAATGTCTTGCAGTGTACCGGACGATCTTCGCTTCGCAAGAAGAGTACGGCAAACAATGTATCACTAGTTATCTGATCAGTATGGCAGAAGCGGCAAGCGATATTCTGGAGGTTATGGTCTTCTCCAAAGAGGTAGGACTATTCCGCAAAGATAATGACGGTACAGTCGTATGTACGCTGCAAGCTGTGCCACTTTTTGAAACGATTGATGATTTACATGAAGCACCACAAATTATGAATAGATTGCTCAGCATGCCTATCTACCGCGATGCAGTAAGAGCAATGAATGATTTGCAGGAAATCATGCTTGGATATTCAGATAGTAACAAAGATGGCGGCGTGGTTACTGCTAACTATGAACTGCGTGTTGCTCTGAAAGAGATTACAGCTACAGCTGATAAGTTCGGAATCAAGCTGAAGTTCTTCCACGGTCGTGGTGGAGCGCTCGGCCGTGGCGGCATGCCGCTTAACCGCAGCATTCTGGCTCAGCCAGCCTCGACGATTGGCGGCGGCATTAAGATCACCGAGCAAGGAGAAGTGATCTCCTCCCGTTATTCGATGCAAGGGATTGCTTACCGCAGTCTAGAACAAGCGACATCTGCGCTTGTGACAGCAGCGATCAATGCGAGAATTCCACAAGCGGATTTATATGAAGAGAAGTGGGAAGAAATTGTTGCCCGTATCTCTGAAGTTTCGCTTCACAAATATCAGGATTTGATATTCCGTGATCCGGACTTCCTGACTTACTTCAAAGAATCTACACCTCTGCCTGAGGTTGGAGAGCTTAATATTGGTTCACGCCCTTCCAAACGGAAGAACAGTGACCGCTTTGAAGACTTGCGTGCAATTCCGTGGGTATTTGCGTGGACACAAAGCCGTTATTTGCTTCCAGCGTGGTATGCTGCTGGAACCGGACTGCAGAGTTTCTATGAGGGTAAGGAAGAGAATCTGAAGATTATGCAGCATATGTATGAGAACTTCTCATTCTTTACTACACTGATAGATACGCTGCAAATGGCTATCTCAAAAGCGGACTTGAACATTGCTAAGGAATACGCCAGCATGGGTAAGAACGAGGAAGCGCGTCAACGGATCTTCGGCCAGATTGAAGATGAATTCAAACTGACCTCAGAGTTGATCCTGAAGATTACTGGTCAGCAGGATATCTTGGATAACGTCCCTGTGATTCAGGAGTCGATTAGACTCCGCAATCCTTACGTTGACCCACTTAGCTACCTGCAGGTTCAGTTGCTATCCGAGCTTAGAGCGCTCCGTGAAATTGACGGAGACGATAGCGAATTGCTTCGCGAAGTATTGCTTACCATCAATGGCATTGCCGCTGGTCTTCGGAATACCGGCTGATATAGTCTTAACACAAAAAGTCCGCCCTTTATCGGGGCGGACTTTTTGTGCTTGTATAGGAAATTACGCAGTATCCGGCAGATTCTAAAAGATTACTTTCATGGATTCATGGAAATGCACGGTCATCATCTGACCAAAAGTCTTTATAGAAGCATTCTAGACCGAGTAAAAAGCTATGCGCGGTGGCAAACGCGTTATGGACTTTGCCAGAAATGAGTGCAAAGGACGCACGAAAGGAGCGCCGAGCTCGTGTTTATTTGCTTCTTTATAGGAGTTACTATCTGCTCGCACACATAAACATTTTTAAGTTTCATATTTCTCTGCTTCAGGGTCAAAATGCTGAATTAAAGGGGATTATTACCTGTAAATCGGTATTTCAAGCTCATTTCGATAAAATATAGGGAATTGTTCCCTTTATATCAGCTGAACTTGGTGTAATTAATTGAATTTGGCCAATATACAGGGAGAAATTCCTTATAACTTGGTCATAAAACAGCTGTTACCTAAGTTATAGGGAGGTTTTCCCTATAACTTGTTCCATCAAAATGAAACCCTAAACCTACACTGGAGTTCTTACTCGCCAAATCACCGAAAACCCTGCGGAAAGTATAACAATGTCTGCTCCATATGCGACAAATTTAAACTAACAGAAGCCTATTCAACCGACGGGATGATTTTGTTGCTTAATACGAGCTACTTTGCTCATAAACTAAATATTGTGCTGCGAAGTGATTCCTTTGTCCTGAAAAATATTGTGGTGCTTTGCCCAATATTGATCTTTCAGGCCCTACCCAAGTAACCGAGATGTAAGCGAAGGTAAATAGTGTGGCACTTATTATTCAGGTGATGGAGTAGCGTAGAGAATGTTTGGAACTGTAGGAGCGTTAGCGATCGCCTTTATTGTCAGATTTCTACCGCAAGTAGCGGTTTTAAATCAGGAAATCTGACAATAACAGCGACCGGAAGTCCAAATATTTCTCGAAGCTGCACTTAATCACCTATACCAAGTTGTCCAGTTTTTAACTCAGTTTACAGAGAAGGTTACAATACAATCCTTGATTTTTACACAAACTTGAATTACGATTTAATTGCTTGTACCGTGGATATTTGAAAATAAATACCAAGGGCGGCAAGTCTGGGGGAGTTAACAGGTGGAGAATTTGGAAGGCAGATTGACAAAGCTCGCCTTAAAAGGCGACCAAAGGGCATTTGCCGAGCTTGTGGAACTATATAAAGACAAAATATATCATTTGGCGTACCGGATGCTGAACAATCGCCATGAGGCGGAGGATATAGTTCAGGAGACCTTTTTGCGTGTGTATAGAAACTTGGATCGGTATGATGATAAACAGAAGTTCTCTACCTGGATTTATCGGATTGGAACGAACCTCTGTATTGATAGATTACGCAAACGGAAACCAACCTATTCGCTCGATGCAGATATGAACGATCAGGAGGGCCTTGACGGCTATTCGTTGATTCCAAGTGATAATGTAACACCTGAGACCGAATTACTGCTCTCTGAGACGCAGGGGCTAATCTATGAGGCTATTGACAGTCTGCCTGTGAAATACAGGTCTGTGATGATTCTTAGATACCTGCAGGATTTGTCACTTCAGGAAATAAGTGATGTGCTCGACATGCCTGTAACCACGATTAAGACGCGTGTACACCGAGGTCGTGAATTTTTACGTAAAAAATTAGGCCCGAAAATGTAAAAATAGATTTTTTTTATGAAACATCTTTGGGAGAGCGACGTATGTAAGTTAAGCAAGTCTTATGTGTCCTGACCCTTTGTCTTAGGATAATTAAATAGCACTCATGAAAGGATTGGCTCCTATGGAATGCAAACTGGCCGTCTCTATGATGCACGACTACTTGGATGACGACTTGCCCGATCAGCAGCAGAGGGAGTTGAAGGAGCATCTTCTATCCTGTCCAGATTGCCGTGCAAAGTTTAAAGAATTAGAACAGACAGATATGTTGATGTTCTCCCTAATGCATCAGAATCCTGTTGCCTCAGATGATCTTGTGAGCCGGATAATGAGTTCATTGCCAAAGACCAAGAAAGAAAATGCTTTTGTTACCTGGATCAAGAGACACCCTGCACTTACAGCGGCATCTCTGTTTCTTGTCGTAATGCTGATGAGTTCCGTAACTTTTTGGAGTCCAGATAGACAACTTGTAGTTAGAGGTGCAGATCTGGATCAAGTGGTTATCAAAGGGGATACTGTAATCGTACCTTCCGGCAAGATTATTACCGGTGACCTTACCATAGAGAATGGTAAAGCACAGGTATATGGGGAAGTGAACGGCAACGTAACAGTCATTGACGGTTCTCTGTATCAGGCTTCAACAGCTCATATTTCTGGGCAAGTCAAAAGCATAGACCAAGCGGTAAGTTGGCTCTGGTATAAAGTGACGAACATGTTCTCTGAAGTTGCCTACCGTTAAAGAAAGCGACAGTGGTTACCTTGAGCTGGAATATTATTTTGCGCCTCTTTTTCCGGAAAGATGGCGCTTTTTTGTTGCCTAAATTTAGAAAAATTAGAAAATGGGTGAGGGGCTAAACTTGCAACTGGAGCCCGAACGTTATAACCTAGATATTGATACAGATCTAACAGACATTTTACATAAACCCAGCTAATATGAAATGACGGGGGTTTTAGGCAATGAGTTATTTTACAGACTTAACATGGAAAGATTCCATTAAAGATATTATTGATATACTGATCGTCAGCTACATTATTTATAAAGTGCTTAATATGGTCCGCGGAACTCGAGCGATTCAGCTGCTGAAGGGGATTCTGGTCCTGGTTTTGATTTGGGCTGTGAGTACCATGCTAGACCTCTATACGCTCAAATGGCTAATGAATCAAATGTTCACATTCGGGGTGCTGGCGGTCTTTATCATCTTTCAGCCGGAACTACGAAGGGGACTGGAGCAGCTTGGACGAGGTAAATTTTTCGGACGGGCTGGGGAAAGTGATGAAGAACTCAGTAAATTAATTGGCGAAGTGATTAAAGCCGTAAATTATTTATCACATAGAAAAATAGGGGCATTAATCGTATTCGAGCGAGAGACAGGCCTTAATGAATATACGGAATCGGGTATCGCCATGCGTTCTTTAGTCAGCTCTGAGTTGCTGATTAACATCTTTATACCTAACACCCCTCTGCATGACGGAGCCCTTATTATGCAGGGGAATCAGATCGCCGCAGCTGCATGTTATTTACCTTTGTCCGAGAACCCTTTTATTAGCAAGGAACTGGGGACAAGACATCGCGCGGCTATCGGGATTAGTGAGGTTGCGGACTCTGTGTCTGTCATTGTCTCGGAGGAGACAGGACAGATTTCTCTGGCCATCAATGGTCAAATTGTAAGGGACATTAAGGAAGAATCAATGATTTCGAAGCTCCATCAAGAGCTGAGTGTAAGTTCATCGCTGAAGGAGAAAGGTTCAACTTTCTGGAAACGGAAGGGGGACAAAAATCATGGATAAGTGGATGAACAATAACAATTTCAATAAGATTCTAGCCCTTGCATTTGGGATCATACTGTTTACTATGGTTCGTATCGACACTGCGCCTGTTGGACAGACCACGGTCGATACTAAATCGAAGATTATTGAGAATGTAAAGATCGAAGAGATCGGTCTAGATAAAGATAAATTTGTACTGGAATACAAGGATGTAGATAGTGTGAGTATGGAGGTTAAGGGGAAGAACTCGGATATCTCTTTTCAGTTCTCGGACGACTATAAAGTGACCCTTGATCTAAGTAAGGTTGAGCCTGGAGATAATACGTTGCCACTCTCATATTCATTACCTAGAGGTGTAACTCTTGTCAGAATGACTCCTAAAGAGGTCAACGTACATGTAGAGCTGCGAAATACAAAATCTTTTCCCATAACATTGGTTACCAAGGGAGAACCAGCAGCGGGGTATCAATTAGGTACCCCAGTTTTGCAGCCTACGGATACTGTTGAGGTTACGCTGCCAGATAATGAGTTAAGCAAAGTGGTGAAGGTACAAGGCACTATTGAGCTAAATGGCGAGAACGAAACCTTTAAAGAGAAGAAATTGAAGCTGCATGCTTATGATAATGAAGGAAAAGAAGTGAAGGATGCCGTCATTGAGCCGGCTACCGTTTCGGTGGAATTGCCAATTACCTTGCCTTTTAAGAGCTTACCGCTGGATATCGGCTTTACCGGACAACTTCCGGGTTCTCTCGTCTTATCAAATGTAACGCCTGAGCTGGAATCAGTCGTGGTATATGGTCAAGCCAATGCGTTAGCTACATTATCTACCTATGAAGCAAGTGTCGATCTTAGCGCTATAGATTCTGCAGGAACGAAGCAGCTGAAGGTAGAACTGAAACCTCCGGCAGGAACTGAGAAAGTAATGCCTGAAACCGTGAACGTTTCATTAACGATCTCAGAAATTGCTGAACGGACGGTTGAAGCGGTACCCATCAAGTTACAGGGTGTCGGTGATGAGTTTGAAGGAAGTATTGTTAATCCAACAAGTAAGGATATAGCCCTTACCTTAACAGGTGCACCTACTTTGCTAAATCAACTAAATAAAGACGATATAGGTGTTGTGGCTGATGTGACTGGCCTGACTGCCGGGACTCACGAGGTTTCTTTACGGGTATCACTGCCTAAATTCATCGCACTGGCTAATTCAAGTGTGCCTCTTACGGTAACTGTACAGTTGCTGTCACCTGCAACGCCGGTGCCTACGCCTCATCCAGACACGGGTAGTGTAACTACTCCTGAGCCAAGCTCTGAACCTGTTATAGGCGATGAGGAGGCCACTGAGAAGCCTACCCATAGCGGAGAAGTTGGAGCTACAGCGACGCCTGTCCCCACGGATAGCAGTCCAGAGAATAATGGCACAGCTAACACAAGTACGAATTCCGAGAATCCTGTAGGTACAGGGGGAACGTAACCTTTTATTGAAATACGTCTTTTAGGATATGTCCCAAAGGTACACCAAAATAGTATTCAAATCATAGGATAGAACATTAAGCTAATGTAGCGTATTCAAAGGAGAAAAATAATGGGGAAGTATTTTGGAACTGACGGTGTGCGGGGAGTAGCAAACCGTGAATTAACTGCAGAAATGGCTTATAGCATTGGTCGCTGTGGAGGATATGTACTAGCGGGTAACGTGCATAAACCAAAGGTTGTCATTGGGATGGATACACGTATTTCCGGACCTTTGCTCGAATCGGCTCTTATTGCTGGTTTGCTGTCTATTGGGGCAGATGTAATCCGTATAGGTGTAGTGAGTACACCTGCTGTTGCCTATATTACGAGATTATTAAAGGCAGATGCAGGGGTCATGATTTCGGCATCACATAATCCGGTTGAAGATAATGGCATTAAGTTCTTTGGCGGAGATGGTTTCAAGCTTACGGATGAAACTGAGCTGCGTATTGAAGAACTAATGGATGCTGAAGTTGATGAATTGCCTCGTCCTATCGGCTCTGGTTTAGGTATGGTTACGGTTGATAATGACGCCAAGTACCTCTATCTGGAGTATTTGAAGACAACCATTTCTCAAGATTTCAAGGGAATTAAGGTTGTACTCGACTGTGCTCATGGCGCAGCGTATGAACTTGCACCAAGATTGTTCAGAGAGCTGGGCGCTGAGGTTATTTCTATTGGTGCTGAGCCTGATGGATTGAATATTAATGCTGGATTTGGTTCGACACATCCAGAGACTTTGCGTGAGGAAGTATTACGTCATGGAGCGGATTTGGGACTTGCTTTTGACGGAGATGCTGACCGATTGATTGCGATCGACAATAAAGGCGATGAAGTGGACGGAGACTTTATTCTCTGTATTTGTGGGGACGCAATGAATCGTGCTGGTAAGTTGAAGGATAGCACAATCGTATCAACGGTTATGAGTAATATCGGATTCTACAAGGCTACCGAGAAATTATCCCTGAACACTGCTAAAACAGCTGTAGGCGACCGGTATGTGATGGAAGAAATGCGCCGTGGTGGTTTTAATCTAGGTGGAGAACAGTCTGGACATGTTATCTTCCTTGATTATAATACAACAGGTGATGGTATTCTGACGGCTATCCAACTGGTAGATACGCTTAAAGCTTCTGGTAAGCAACTTAGCGAGGTTAAGAGCATGATGACGAAATACCCGCAGGTGCTGGTCAATGTTCGTGTACAAGATAAGACCAATTATCCTAACAACCAGGCTATCGAAGCAGCTATCGCTGAAGTAGAAGGCAAGCTAGGCGACAATGGCCGTGTGCTTGTACGTCCATCGGGTACGGAGTCTCTAATACGTGTCATGGCAGAAGGCCCTGATAAGGCAGATCTAGATCTTTATGTGAATCAAATTGTAGAAGTTGTTCAACGCGAATTGGTATAATTCATTACCATACCTATATAGCCGGTGTAGAGAGCGAGAACGATTCGGACTCGTTACACCGGTGTTTATTATTTTTGGATGGATCGTCTGAACAGGGATTTGTGAAATTTAGGTTGGTGCAGCATTGCCAAAGTAATGTAAGGTGCATATAATAGATTAAGTGTCATTCTAGAAGGAAAGCGGGGATTGTGAGGTTTGCAATAGCAAGCGCCAGAGCTTGGTCGAGCGCGGGGGAGAAGGGAAAGCTGCTACATGGTTATGTAGACAAGGCTTGAACGGATCACGGCAGACGTAAGCTGACGAGGTGGAGGTGTTCGAAATGTTCGGCGGGGACCTCCCGGTGATGCACCAGAGCCGTAAATGGAGACGGAAAATGGAAGGGCGACCTTTCACACAACGTTTTCATGGGTGCATAAGAAAAATAAAATTCATGTGTGCGCGCATCGTAAAGAAACACGTTGGTTCTGCCACGGCAGAGAAGAAGGCTGTGCATTTCATGAACATAAGATGTAAGTGACAGTTTATTTTGTTGATCCAAAAATACAACAGAATATTTGCTTTTTCTCAAAAACATGCCGCACGGCACGTTTCTTTCCTTATGCCGCCACATTACGATAACTCGGACGGGGGAAATAATAATGTGTGGTATTGTAGGATATATTGGTAATCAGAATTCGCAGGGGATCTTGGTTGAAGGATTGAAGAAGCTGGAGTATCGGGGATATGATTCTGCTGGTATTGCTGTATTCACTGGGGAAGGACTGCAAGTAGTGAAAGCACAAGGCCGTTTGGCGAATCTGCAGTCGAAGCTGGAAGGCAGCCCACTGGCAGGTAGCGCAGGTATCGGACACACACGCTGGGCAACTCACGGTAAACCATCCGATGAGAATTCCCATCCACATACGGATAACAGCATGAAGTTCTCGGTCGTTCATAACGGTATTGTCGAAAACTATCTGGATCTGAAAGAAGAGCTGATCGCTGGCGGATGCCACTTTGTCTCCGAAACAGATACAGAAGTTATTTCACACCTGATTGCTCGCGAATATGATGGAGATATCGTGAAAGCTGTGCAAAAAGCGATTACCTTCATGCGCGGTGCTTTTGCATTAGGCGTCCTGACTGAATATGAACCAGATAAATTGGTGGCTGTGCGTCAAGCAAGCCCGCTCATTATCGGTCTTGGCGAAGGAGAAAACTTTATCGGGTCAGATATTCCTGCACTGCTTGAATATACCCGTAACGTATATATTTTGAACGACGGCGAAATGGCAGTCTTGACAAGAGATGCTGTCGAACTGATGACGATTGAAGGAAACTTTATTTCTCGGGAAATGATTACTGTCGATTGGGATGCAGTTACCGCAGAAAAAGGCGGCTACGAGCATTTCATGTTGAAAGAAATCCACGAGCAGCCTAAGGCTTACCGCGACACTATGCGTGGTCGTATTAATGCTGAAGGCAACAAGGTTGTTTTGCCAGAGTTGAACATCACAGAAGAACAAATCAAGAACATCCGTAACATCCAAGTTGTTGCTTGCGGAACGGCATACAACGCTGGTGTGGTAGGACGTACTATGATCGAATCTTTGGTTCGTATTCCAGTAGAGAATGACATTGCTTCGGAATATCGTTACCGTTCACCAATCGTGACCCCGGAAACTTTGGTTATCGTTGTCAGCCAATCCGGTGAGACTGCAGATACATTGGCAGCTCTTCGTGAAGCGCAAGCTAACGGTGCACATGTTCTGGCAATCACAAACGTAGTGGGCAGCTCTATTGCTCGCGAAGCGAATGATGTGTTGGTAACCTTGGCAGGTCCAGAAATTGCAGTAGCCTCGACCAAAGCCTACACTTCACAATTGGTCGCTTTCGGATTGTTTGCTCTTTACTTGGCTGAAGTTCGCGGTACACAAACTGAAGCTCAAGTGGCTAAGATTCTAGCAGCTATGCAAGCTCTACCAGAACAAGTGGAAGAGATCCTGGCTCAAAAAGAAGCGATCAAAGGTTATGCAGAACAAATTTCTGAGCACAAGAACCTGTTCTTCATCGGCCGCGGCGTAGACTATGCAGTTGCTCAAGAAGGTTCCTTGAAGCTAAAAGAAATTTCTTATATTCACTCCGAAGCTTATGCTGCAGGTGAATTGAAACACGGTACATTGGCTCTGATTGAGGAAGGCGTTCCGGTTATTGCCCTGGCAACTCAGGAAGCTGTGCTTGAGAAGACCGTCAGCAACATCAAAGAAGTGAAAGCTCGCGGCGCAGACGTGCTTGCGATCACTCACCAAGAGCATTTGACTGACCTGCTTAGATCAGTGGATCAAGTGTTTGTAATTCCTAAGACATTACCAATGCTCACAGCAGCGTTGTCCGTAGTACCTCTGCAATTATTGTCTTATTATGCTTCTCTTGCGCTGGGTCATGATGTGGATAAACCACGTAACTTGGCGAAGAGTGTTACTGTGGAGTAGGAATTGTTGGGAATGATGATGTAATGTCTGGTGAAAAAAAGTTAGGAACCAGTAAATAAAGTTTAGAACCGCTAAAGTCAGTCCCGATGATGCTCATGATATCATCGGGATTTTTCTATATAGGGAGTTATTAAACTATTGGAGATAGAATTAAAAAAGGGTGAATTTAAGCCAGCCTTAGATATTTTATTGGAAATAAATAATAAACCTAGCTTGGATTTATATTGGTTGTTATATGGTGAGAAACAAACAACGAGACAGAAAAATAACGCTGAAGGGAAATTTAATATAAAAGAAACTGACATGATTGAGAATTTTGATAAGCTGAATTTAGATGATCAGGACGAAATAATTGAATTTTTTAAATGAAAGTAAGCCGTTACATATAGATAGGAATAAAGTTTTTGATTAGTGAATAAGAGGATTAGACTAACTGCAGTCGCCACAAGGGCTCAAGCAAGTGCTATTCCGTTAAGGAGAAGTGACTCACCGGAGCAAAATCAAAATCCTCGACTCGACAACCTTGCCGTCATTGCAACTCAGCTCCAGCGCCGCCAGCGGATACATTCCGACATGTACCATTTCAACATTGTTCTCTAGCTTAACATGTTAACCTAGAGGATTTAAATTGACATCTATTTTGTAAACAATGTATAATTAAGGAATATTTACCTATATTTTAATTAATTTCTTCTAGATCTATTTCTATGAACCTCATTGCGAGCGCTCGCCTTCAAACAATAGAAATAGAACCCCATCATGAGATTTGATGAAACGGGTATTAATTACTTCTTAACAAAGGAGGCGACATTCTAATCTTCTATAATGGCAGTTTGATTGGGAGAAGTTGAAATCTGACTAAATGAAAATTAAAGGAGTGGACTTATCTTATGAAACGGTTATTCAAGAGTAAATGGTTGATAGCAATTCTGGCACTTGTATTTATTGGATCCGCAGCACCTGCTGTATTTACTCAGACGACGCATGCTGCCGGCACGCCGAACCCTCATGTCATTATAAATGTAAATAGCAATAAAACATTGGGAGTCAGTGGATGGGATAAACAAGCGGATGGGGCGCTTATCATACAATGGAACTTTAATTGGAATTCCATTGTTAATGATCAAAAATGGTATTTCGAAGCTCTAGGAGATGGCTATTATCACATCAGAAACGTAGAAAGCGGAGATTTACTGGAAGTCAGCGAATCGTCTACATCCGATGGTGCTAATGTGATTCAATGGCCGGATAATGGAGGATGGAACCAACAATGGAAAGTTGTTCCAACAAATCAAGATAGAGGTGACTCGTCGTATATTATCAACCGAGGCAGCGGCAAGTATTTGGACATGTCGGGACAATCGACATCCGATGGAGGACAGGCTGTCCAGTGGGATTTTAATGGCGGCGCCAATCAGCGCTGGTTCATTCCGCCTGCATCGTAACACATATGAAGCTAATGCCGCGCCGTTTCTACACTTAGAAACGGCGTGGTTTTTTAGATAGAGAAATTCAAGTTGACACATAAATGCAATCACTAGCGTTGCATAGTTCTAGATTGACGTTGCTTCATAAGCTATAGGGAAGGATAGATTAATAAATACCGAGAGGATGCCGTGATAAGTGGCATCCTTTTGTTTCGCCAAAGGACAGTTTGGCTATAGCTAGTGCTACAATTGGCATGAGGGAAATTTCTTGAATAAGTGAGTTGTTAAAATGAGCAAAACGAAAGTAATGGCATACTTCAGCAATTTTAGGGAGGATATTCCATTAAATTATAAAAGCATTCTCATCCTTGACTTTCCCCTGCACGGGAAACTGTATACTCACATTATGTTATAGATTGGAGAGGATATTTTGTTCAAAATCAGTGTATTTTCCAGGCTAAGCAAAGTCTCCTTAAAAACACTGCGCTATTATGACCAGATTGGCATACTAAAGCCGAGAAAGGTGGATCACGATACTTGCTATCGTTACTATTCCGCAGATCAGCTACTAGAGCTCAACCGAATCTTAATCTATAAGGAATTGGGTTTTACATTGCCCCAAATTAAACAGCTGCTCCAGGAAGATATTACATTGGAGAATATTCAAGGGATGTTTAAGCTGAAAAGAAGCGAAATACAGCAAATCATCGATACGGAACAAGCCAAACTCGTCAGGATTGAGGAGCGTATGCAGCTTATAGAAAAAGAGGGGCAATTCGAAACGGGTCAAGAAATCAGAGTCAAAGCAGAGGGTGCTCAATTGTTTCTTTATCAGAAAGCATGCGGGAAAGAAGAGGACATTCCGGATTTGCTTCGTCAATTAATTCAAGGTCCTCAGGTTGTTTTGTGGAAAGAAGTCGAAGGAAAAGAGGATGAGTTTGAGTTTGAAGTCGGGTATTTTTTAACTTGTGAGCTGCGATCATTTCCAGAACCATTTCAGCTACGGACTCTTCCTCCTGAACCGATGATGGCAACAATGGCTTTCCACTCAAATTCTAATTTTGAATGTGCGGCCTGTGTTCATTTAGCGAAATGGATTGAGAAAAATAACTATCAAATCAAGGAAAACGAATCGGGTAGGGAACTATATTTACCGTTATCTCCAGAACGAGATGCACAATTCATAGAAATACAAATTCCCATTATAAATAGATAACTGAAGAAGGTGGAGTGGGGGAAATTGAAAAATAAACGGATCATTTATATTCTGGCACTGGCTGTTTTTCTGATTGGAACCATTGAATATATTATTACGGGAGTTATTGAGATGATCGCTGTGGACTTGGGAGTATCTACTTCAGAAGTTGGATTATTGGTGACTGTGTTTGCTCTCTCCGCAGCCATTGTCACTCCGGTTTTGATTGCATTAACGATCAATGCAGATCGCAAGAAACTACTAATGACCACCCTTGGTGTGTTTATTGCCAGCAACGGACTTATGTTTGTAGATCTTGCTTATGAAACAGTACTATGGATACGTATTATCCAAGGGGCTAGCGGAGGAATCGCTACTGTTGTAGCCATGGCAATAGCGACACGACTCGTTGAAAGAGAAAAAAGGGGCAATGCCATCGGTATCATTTTGATGGGGCTTAGCAGTTCGCTAGTGCTCGGTGTTCCTGTGGGCACATTTTTTAGTGAGATGTTTGGATGGAGAGTGCTATTTGTTTTAATTGGATTATTAAGTGTTCTTCCATTACTTATCATCTATAAAAAGGTTCCGGCAATCAAAGAAGAAGAAAAGGTTACCCTCAGAATGCAGCTCTCTATTTTACGAAATCCAACCATTCTGATGGCCTTGACTATTACGTTATTTTATGTCGGCGGCTATTCTACACTGTTTACTTATATTACTCCTTTCTTGCAAGCCACGTCCTCTCTTTCCATGACCGAAATTAGCGGTGTTCTGTTCCTGGCGGGCATTTGCAGCTTTGTCGGATCAAGGCTGGGCGGACAATTGGCAGATGCAAAAGGAGCGAAATTCACCATTTGTCTCGGACTCCTGTTACAAGGGGCAACTCTTCTTTTATTCGCTCTAGCCGGTGTCAATCTCTTGGTATTAATCTTGGTTTTAATGATTTTTATGTTAGCAACGTGGAGTATTTCCCCGGCCCAGCAACTATATCTGGTTACTCTGGCACCTAGAAATCCGGACATTGCCCTTAGTGTAAATACTTCGTTCATCCAATTTGGTTTTGCACTGGGATCTGGATTAGGCGGGCTAGTCATCAGTCGTACAACTGTCCTATATTTGAATTGGTTGGGCTTTGCCGCTGTAAGCATAGCTTTACTTCTTGCCATCTTACTATTTAAAAAAATGAGCAGTAGGACTGGAACTCCTATTGTTACTAGATAAATACGAAATGGACTGAACTAGGGTGAAACTAAAATGATATTCCGTCTTATTGAAGTGAGACAATCATGTATTCCTCATCTCTTAGAGTGAGCAATGATGTTTCTATTTTCCACCCTAAATGTTGTATAAGACAGTATAACTCTTAAGTCATAACGTTATAAAAAGTTGCACCCTATCACCCCGTTGGATATGATTATCTAACGGGGTGTTTTTTTTGTAACTACGCCTGGACAAAAGGCGATTCTGAGGTTAGGAGTGATCGACATGGAGGTTTTTGCAGACTATTTAGCGCAAATTGATAACCCAAAGCATCGGGAGCGAATGGAAGAGGTGTTGGCTTGGGTAACTAAGAAATTCACAGATTTAAAACCAAAAATTGCGTGGAATCAGCCTATGTTCACTGATCACGACACCTATATTATTGGCTTTAGCGTATCCAAACAACATATGGCTGTTGCGCCTGAAATCGCAGGGATTAATCATTTCTCTGATGCAATTGTACAGGCAGGCTATGATCACACCAAGCAGTTGTTACGGATCCGGTGGGATAGCCCGGTTGATTTCTCATTACTTGAGGAAATGATCGAGTTTAACATTATGGATAAGGCAGATTGTTCAACTTTTTGGCGAAAATAAAAAATTAGTTAGCCTCGATGATGAATACATCATCGGGATTTTTTTAATTAGGAGTAAGACACTCCTACATAAAAGGTTGCTAGAAATGGAGCTAATGACCTCGCCTGTCGGTATGGGGGGCGAAAATATTAGTTCTTTTTGTCGAATCCATAATTCTTTCTTAGCGGATCATTAGCAAACATGCTAATATAATGACTGAAAAGGTTGAAAGCCCTTACTTTTTTACGCATAGGGGCGATCATCTCATGTTCACATGATAAAGAGGGGAAGAGACTGCATGCGGCGGATACTGTCGATGTTAAAGTTAAATACGCTGCGAAATCAAATGTTGCTCGGTTTCCTCGCCGTCATGCTCATCATTCTGACGTTCGTTGGAGGGATTACGTTCCATTCAGTCTCGACGCTACTCAAGAATAATGCGGAGAAGCATATTCAGCAAACCGCGATTCAGGCTAACGGCCGTTTGGAAAGCGTTCTCGAACAGATTAATTCTCTGACGACGCTGGTCTCGACTAACGATTATATCCAGCAACTTCTTTTACGCGATATAGAGGGTCATCCCGCTACCTTTACGGAACGGCAAGCACTGCCATCTATTATCAATCTGGTCCAAATCTACACGGACGGCATCAAATCTGTTGAGCTTTATAATAAAGACGGAGTGAGGCTGTATCCTCTCGACGGCAGCACCCTTAGAGATAAGGTACCCGAAGATTGGATCGAAATGGCGACGAGAAAGGAAGGTAGTCTCGTTTGGTTCGGTATTGATCCGCTCGATCCTACATCGCTTGTGGCGATTCGACAGATCAGCCTTATTGATCGGCATTTCACAACTGGAGGCTATTTACTCATTCGCTCAGACCGAGACAAGTTTGCACTTAAAGACTCTTTATCCGGGGAAGGGGACGGAGAAACAGTATTACTCCTCGCTCCTGATGGGCAGTTTATTACGTCTAACGATGACAGTATTTCACAAAAGACAGCAGCAAAGCTGGTGGAGGAATCTGACGATCAGAATGTTTCCATCGGCAAACGGTCCTTTATCGTTGTCAAACAGCGGTCTTCCGTGACAGGATGGACGCTACTCATCTTAACCCCGGTTAACGTCATCACCAAGGGGATTTCGGTCTTGCGGACGACCATTGTCGTATCGGCCTTGATGGGTACCTTACTGTTCACCTTGCTTTCGTTTTTCCTGTCTATACTTATTACCAGGCCTGTGTTCAGGTTGATCAAAGCTATGAGAAGTACCCGTCTAGGCATCCTGAAGCCTATCGAAAACGTATCGTCCACTATGGAAATCCAGGAACTGAATTATTCCTATAACAAAATGGTTGATAATATCAACGAGCTGATCCAGTTAGTTTATGAGAAGGAGTTATCCCGGAGTCATACGGAGTTGAAGGCACTTCAAGCGCAGATTAATCCGCATTTTTTGTTCAATACCCTAGATGTTCTGTACTGGTCACTGTTGGATAGGGATGAAGATCAACTGGCAGAGTATGTTGTTGCCATGTCTGATTTATTCCGCTATACGATCACCGGCTCGAGTAAAGGGGGATGGGTGAAGTTACAGGATGAGCTGGAGCATGTAAAGCGATATTTGCTTATTATGAAGATGCGATTTGAAGATCGCTTGGAGTGGGAAATTGAGGCTCCTTTTGAATTTTCGAATGTGGAGTTACCCCGACTGTTGCTGCAGCCCCTTGTAGAGAATGCCGTATTGCATGGGGTCGAGAGCAAGATTGAACCGGGATGGATAAAGCTAACGGTTGCTGGAGATGAAGAATGGGTCACCATTACGGTGGAAGATGACGGGATGGGAATGGACGAGGAGATGCTGCGCTCTCTTGTGGAAGGGCTGGATAGCGGAAAGGTATCTTCTTCAAAAGATTCCGGTGTCGGAATCGCTAATGTGCATAGAAGGCTTCAACTATTTTTTTCGAGAGAGAATGAGCAGGGTGCGGCAATGACCATCGATAGCCAAAAAGGTCAAGGCACCCGTATAAACATCAAAATTCCTGTTCGAGGAGACAAAATGCCATGAGAAGCCGAACAATTCTTATTGTCGACGATGAACCGAGATCTAGAGAAGGAATGAAGAAAATACTAGAGGTGTGGGCAGCCGGTCATTATGAAATCCTTACGGCAAGTAATGGGATCTCGGCTATTGGAATTTTGGAGGAAATACCGGTGGAGCTCATGATATCGGATATCCGCATGCCGGGAATCAGTGGTCTTTCTTTAGTTAGCCAAATAAGGGATAAAAAAATACAGCGTCAGCCATCCGTTATTCTCATCTCCGGTCATGCCGAGTTCGAGTATGCTCAGCAAGCGATTCAGTTGTCCGTAGTTGAATATTTGCTCAAGCCAGCCAGTCGGGAAAAGCTAATCGCGTCTGTGGAGAATGCCCTGAAGGCAGGGGAGGAGCAGGAACATATCGGCTTCATGCGGAAGATGGCTGATCCACAATTAATGGCCATAAGAGATGAAGATGCCGCATTAAGCGATCCGGTCCGTCAGGCGATAGACTATGTGGAAATGCATATAGAAGAGGCGATCAGCCTGCAGGAAGTAGCCGGACTTGTTCATCTGAACGGGAGCTATTTCAGTTCTCTTTTCAAGGAGCAATGCCAAATGAATTTCAGCGAATATGTCGCCCGTAGAAAATTGCAGAAAGCGAAGGAATTACTGTTGAAAACGAATCTGCCTATAGCGGAAATTGCCAGCCTTACGGGTTACCAGACGGTTAAATATTTCAACAAGCTGTTCAAGGAATACGAAAGAATGAGTCCAGGGCAGTATCGTTCTTCCATGAGGAATGGTATAGAAGCGAACATCCAATGACGGCTCGGCAAGGGGGGAATATCTACGAAGAGGATCGGATTATCCATCACCCTTTTCTTAACATTGTTGTTGATAACAACAGCTTGCAATGGGGATAAGGGGAATAGCAGCAAGAGCGACGGCGAGAAAATCACTTTAAAAATGATGCATCTATGGCCGGATAGCAATAACTCCGCGCAAAACAAAATGGTAAAAGAAATCATCAGAGAATTTGAAGAAGCTAATCCGAATATCACCATCAAGACAGAAGTTCTTGAAAATGAGCAGTATAAAAGCAAACTGAAGGTACTTGCCGCTTCCAACGATCTACCGGACATCGGATTCACATGGGCAGCAGGCTTTATGGATCCTTATGTTAGGGGAGATAAATTTGCAGCCGTGGACGATCTTTTACAGGATGAGTTGAAAGGAAAATTCGTAGCTGGTACGACGGAGGGGTACTCCTTTGATGGGAAGACGTATGCCCTTCCTGTCGAACTAAATATAGTTCCGGTCTACTATAATAAAGAAATATTTTCAGAATTTAATCTGCAGCCGCCCCAAACCTTGGATGATCTCAAAGCGATCATTCGAACACTGAATAACAATGGCATAACACCGGTTACTCTTGGAGGCAAGGACGGTTGGCCGGCTTCCTTCTGGTACATGTATCTAGCTGATCGTATTGGGGGACCTAACCTGATGGATAAAGCTGTTGCGGATCAGGACTTCACAGATCCTTCCTTGCTAGAGGCTGCAAGACAAGTGCAAGAGTTGGTAAACCTGAACACATTCATTAAAGGTTACAACGGATTATCCAATGATGAAGCCAAGGTACAGTTCATGAACGGAAAGTCAGCCATGTTCGTTACTGGGACTTGGGAGCTGCCAGATTTCACGACCACAACAAATATAGCCCAAGAATTTAAAGTCAACATCGGTTATTTCAAGTTCCCGACAGTTGAAGGCGGCAAAGGCAACGTGGATGATTGGGTCGGTGGTCCGGGCACTGGACTATTCGTTTCCAAAAATTCTAAGCATCCTCTGGAGGCCAAAGAATTCGTCAGCTTTTTCGTTCAAAAGTGGGGAGAGCATTCTGTTGTCAATGCAGGCGTAATCCCGGCTACCAAAGTAGATACTGCGGCCATCAAGCTACCGCAAATGTTCATTGATCTATTAAACGAGTTAAATAAGGCTAATAAAGTAACTCTTTATCTGGATACACAAATGAAGCCAGTCGCATCTACTATACACATGAATCAGATTCAGGCATTGTTTGGTGAAGCCGTCACACCAGAAGAATTCATCAAGAAACAGGATGATGCGCTAAAAGCGGATAAGTAATGATCAGAAATATAAACAGATCATGGAGACACCAAGGGAAAGATCCCTTGATGTCTCTTTTTTTGCGCTCTATAGAACTGAATCTAAAAATAGTGGAAGTTTTCCTAAAGAGGGTGTCCTTATGCTTAAGGATTGCAGGCTCTATAATTATGTATGCGGTTACAAAAAACCGAAGTAATAATACAAAAGGGGAGGCAAAGATATGAAAAGTATGAAACGTAGTTTAGTGGGGATCTCTACATTGCTCGTGATGTCATCCGCTCTCGCAGCATGTGGTGGGAACTCAAATTCCAACTCATCTAGCCCAAGTTCAGCGCCTGCACCAGCAGCCAATACTACCGAAGCTCCAGCAAAAGGAACAGGTGAGAAAGTCACTATCAATCTTTGGAGCTTTACGGACGAAATTCCTAACATGACTAAGAAGTATATGGAACTCCATCCCGACGCAAATGTAGAGTTCAAAACTACAGTTATCGCAACCACTGACGGAGCTTATCAGCCTGCTCTTGATCAGGCTCTGACAGCTGGAGGCAAAGATGCCCCTGACATTTTTGCAGCTGAATCAGCATTCGTGCTCAAGTATACACAAGGCGACGCCTCAAGCTATGCAGCTAACTATTCTGATATAGGCCTTGATGACCAAATGGTTAAGGACGCTGGCATCGCCCAATACTCGGTTGACATCGGTAGTCTAGACGGTAAATTGAAAGCCCTCGGCTATCAAGCAACTGGCGGCGCTTTTATCTATCGCCGCTCCATTGCGAAGGAAGTTTTTGGAACAGATGATCCAGCCACCATCAAAAATGAAATTGGACCAGGCTGGGATAAATTCTACGATGCAGCTGCGAAGCTGAAAGCTAAAGGATACGGCATCGTTTCCGGTGACGGAGATATCTGGCATCCAATCGAGAACAGCTCGGACAAGGGCTGGATTGTTGATGGTAAGCTTCATATCGATCCGAAGCGTGAAGAGTTCCTAGATCTCTCTAAAAAGCTGAAAGACAATGGCTATCATAACGATACGACAGACTGGACGGAAGCATGGTATGCGGATATGTCCGGTACCGGCGCCCAACCGATCTTTGGTTTCTTCGGTCCTGCTTGGCTCATCAACTACGTGATGAACGGTCAAGTAAAAGAAACGAATGGCGACTGGGCTGTTTCCGAACCACCAACAGGCTTCTTCTGGGGTGGCACTTGGCTGCTTGCCAACAAAGACGTCACCAAGGACGATGCCAAGAAACAGGCTGTTGCGGACTTTGTGAAGTGGGTTACACTCGACACCTCCGAAACGGGACTCCAATATTACTGGGCTAACGGTACCATGAAGGAAGGCGAGCAAGGTACCAAGGACAGCGTTGCATCCTCTGTTGTTATGTCGAAGTCAAACGGTGAAGTTCCACTGCTCGGTGGTCAGAACATGTTCGACGTATTTGTACCGGCCAATGCAAACGCTTCAGGTAAGAACTTGACCCAGTACGACGAAACAATCAACAAGCTCTGGCGTGATCAAGTACGTGAATACACTGCGGGTAACAAGGACCGTGCCAAAGCGATCGAAACCTTTAAGCAACAAGTCAAAGACCAACTTGGCATTGAAAGCGAATAAGAAGGATTCGGAGGGGCGGGGGAGTAATCCCGCCCCTTCATATCAACTAAAGAGGTGAGAGCATGCGCCGCAAAAATGTAAACTATTCGAAATACGGTTATATTTTTACCTTCCCGTTTGTCCTTGCATTTCTGATTTTCTCACTGTATCCCATTTTATATACCGCAGTCATTGGATTCACCGATATGAAAGGAATAATACCCAAACCAATCCATATTCTTGATAATCCTTTTCAAAACTTCAAAGATCTTCTCTTTGATAATCCCTCGTTCCGGAAGTCTTTGTTCAATACTGGATTACTCTGGATTACTAACTTCGTTCCCCAGATGCTTCTCGCGCTCTTGCTAACGGCATGGTTCACGAATAAGCGTCTCAACATAAAGGGGCAAGGCTTGTTCAAGATTCTGCTGTATATGCCTAATATCATCACTGCTAGTACGATTGCCGTGTTGTTCAGCACTTTATTCGCCTATCCGATGGGTCCTGTAAACAGTTTGTTTCAAATGTTGGGATGGACAGACGCTCCAGTCTTCTTCCTGCAGGATAAGACGACAGCACGGGGCATTGTCGCGTTCATCCAGTTCTGGATGTGGTACGGCAATACCATGATCGTCCTGATCGCTGGCGTTATGGGTATAAATCCTGCGCTCTTCGAGTCCGCATCGATTGACGGGGCCAACGGGTTTCAAACCTTCTTCCGCATCACACTGCCGAGTCTGCGTACGATATTGCTGTTCACATTGATTACATCGATGGTGGGTGGTTTGACCATGTTCGATATTCCGCAATTATTCCTTGCAGGCGGACCGGACGATTCTACGCTTACCACGTCCATGTTTATCTATGGGCAAGCATTCAAGGGCAGCTATATGTACAATCGTGCTGCAGCAGCGAGCATGATCATGTTCTTGATTTCGGCGATATTGGCTGGAATCCTGTTCTATGTGATGCGTGACCGCGATGCGTCAAGACTTAAAAAAATAGAAAAGCAAAAGTATAGAAAAGCTGCTATAGCAGCCCGTGAGGGAGGCGTAACACATGGCAAATAATCAGAAAAGCGGAACCGTTAACCGAAAGATAAATAAGACGATTATCTATGTGGTTTGCATCTCTTTGGCGGTACTCAGTATTCTGCCGTTTTGGATCATGTTTGTAAATGCCACGCGCTCTACACCGGAAATCCAAAGTGGTCTTTCACTGCTTCCTTCGAGCCACATGATGAGCAATCTGCGAGTATTGCTCGATAAGAGCTTTGATCCGCTTCAAGGGTTCATGAATTCATTCATTATCGCCAGTTCTGCAACCCTCTGCACAGTCTATTTCTCGTCCTTGGCGGCCTATGGGCTCGTAACCTACAGCTGGAAGCTACGGGGGCCATTCTTTACCTTTATCATGTGCGTGATGATGATTCCTTCCCAGGCAAGCGCTATCGGATTCTATCAGTTCATGTATAAGTTACATTGGACCAACAATTTTCTTCCGCTGATTCTACCAGCGATTGCTGCACCGGCGGTAGTGTTCTTTATGCGCCAATACCTTCTTGCAACTCTGTCGATAGAGATCGTGGAAGCTGCGCGCGTAGATGGATCTGGAGAGTTCTTTACATTCAACCGGATCATCTTACCGCTGATGATGCCAGCAGTAGCAACACAAGCTATCTTTGCCTTCGTAGCCAATTGGAACAACCTGTTCATGCCGCTGATATTACTAACGCAGAAGGAGAAATACACCATGCCGATCATGGTAAGCTTGCTCCGAGGTGATATCTACAAGATGGAGTTCGGCTCGATTTATATGGGATTAGCATTGACAGCTTTACCGCTGTTTGTGGTTTACTTCCTGTTATCCAGATACATTATTGCGGGCGTAGCGCTCGGAGGCGTCAAAGAATAACCCCGGCAAGCCGGCTTCGAATAATACAGCCCCATGGAACGAATCAATTCCAATCTAGGCCTGTTGATTAGCTAAATTAGTCTACTCATGTTCTGATATTTCTCGCAGAAACGGAACCGTCCCTATAAGGACGGTAAAATCCATTTCTGCTTGGCTAATCAACAGGCGTAATCTCAATCAGGAGGAGAGTCCTATTATGGCAACAAAAAATGAACCGTTAGTTACCCATCTCTATACAGCCGATCCCTCCGCTCATGTATTTGAGGGCAAGCTGTATATTTACCCATCCCATGATATTGACCATGATGGACCTACGAATGATAATGGTGACCAATATGCGATGGAGGATTATCATGTGTTTTCCTTGGAAGATCCTACATCGCCCTGTGTAGATCACGGAGAGGCGCTTCATCTTCGGGATGTGCCTTGGGCTTCGAAGCAAATGTGGGCGCCCGATGCCGCGTACCGGCAGGGGACATATTATTTGTTTTTCCCGGCCCGGGACATGGAGGGTATTTTCCGTATCGGAGTGGCTACGTCAACTTCTCCGTCTGGTCCTTTCCAGGCTCAAGAAAGCTATATCGAAGGGAGCTTCAGCATCGATCCCGCCGTATTCGTGGACGAGGATGAAAGAGCCTACATGTATTTTGGCGGCTTATGGGGCGGACAATTAGAAAAGTGGCAAGACGGTATTTTTCAACAAGATGCGGTAGAAAAGGGCTCAGAGGAACCGGCTTACGGTCCTTGGGTGGGCGAGCTGAGTGAAGACATGCTGTCATTCAAATCTGACCCTCAGGAGATCTCCATTATTGATGAAGAAGGGAACTCAATCCTTGCGGGTGATGAAGACAGGAGATACTTCGAGGGTCCATGGATGCACAAGTATAAAGGGAAATACTATCTCTCGTACTCTACTGGCACAACCCATAAGATCGTCTACGCGGTGAGTGATAAGCCTTGCGGACCTTTTGTTTTTCAAGGAACGATCCTGAATCCAGTCGTTGGCTGGACGACTCATCATTCTATCGTGGAATTTAACGAGAAATGGTATTTGTTCTATCATGACGCATCGCTGTCTGGCGGCGTGGACCATAAACGCAGTATGAAATTTACGGAGCTCCATTATGAAGAAGACGGCAGAATCCGGACGGTAGAGCTCTGATTGGACGGATAGTAATCAATTTAAATGGAAAGTAAAACGAAATAGGATTTGAAAAAGCAGCGGAAGACAAATCACTTAATGAGTGATTTGTCTTCTTTAATTACAAAACTCAGCACCTAATATTCAATATTTTGGAAGGTTAATGGAATGATAGGAACGAATTTATACACATTAGTTCCTTATGATGTGCTGGATCATGCAGAAAATAAAGATTTGATTGTTGAAACACCTACTTCAGATGTACCCGCAGAAAGGAAATTCAAAATGCAATTAAAAAACAAAAAGACAAGACGAATTATTGCACGTACCTTAAAAAAACATTCAAGGGTTTTCGAAGAGTATGATCGGGAGAATAATCTATTTCCTGTGAATCTCAGTGATATTGATTATTTATTGAAAGATATCAAAGATGTAAAGAAAGAGGCTAATGATGAAATAAAACTTAGATTTGACGAGGAAATTCCATTGGCGAGTCTTGGGGTGTTGTTAACTGGGTATTTTTCTTTATCCATACAACAAATGGATTCCTTCGATGAATGTCTAGATACTGAGATAACTCCAAAACCAACTTATGTGATTGGCAATCTTTTAGTACAAATATCAAATCATGCACTTGCAATTATTAATCTAGTGGAGAACGGGCTTGATAATTCAGGAAGAGTAATATTAAGAACTATTGATGAATTGGTGTATCTTACAATTTATTTATGCTCTGATTTAAACCTAATTAAAGTATATAGTGATCTTAGTAATCCAAATGAGGTATGGTATAGACACTTTAGAACTGAAAAGATTAACAAAGCAATATCAAATATTGAAGAGACTTTTGGATTTCCAGATGAATTTATTGCTGAACAAAAAAAACGAAGGAATGATTTTTTTAAATTTTACTCTGAATATACACATAGTTCATTTGGAGCAACTATGGTTGGTTCGTATTCTGGAAGTTTTGATGATGATGAAACAATTTATCCAAACCTATTTGGTAGAGCATCAAAAGCATCTATAGGAACATTACGAAATCTTTGTGATCTTCTTTTTTATTTTAACTTAGCAATTTTTAACTTGCTAAGTTCTAAATATCAAGTAAAGACTTCAGTATCAAATCAATTATGGAGGATAACTACATCTCTTTTAGAATGTTATAAAACGGTTTATCTCGAATATAAGGAAAGGAATTGTACGTAATTCGAGCTAATTATTTAATGTAAGGGGTTTAATAAAGATATTTAAGCGGGAATTGGTAAACAAGCTGATTATGTATTTATATTATCGACGCTCCAAGATCACCATGCAAAATATCTGAGAAAGCTTACTCGGTTGACACATTCAGATAGCAAAGTTTGAGGAGTCATACCTACGCTCGTATATCCGGTTGAATCATGAATGCCAAACGTTATATGGAACTTTTAGGAAGTTTGATTAGTGAGTACGGACAGGTAGTGCAGTGATTATAAGAACAGAAGAGAAGAATGCTATGACAATTATAATTTGTTTGAACCAGGTTCTTGGCTAATATGGTTATTTAATACAGTAATCGATCTTTTAGAATAATACAGTCTAAAATATTTAAGTGTATCAGATTTAGGCTCTAGGCTTGGGGGGATAGCATCCCCATAGCTGAATCAATGAGGAATAGAAATGTGGAAGTAGTTGCGTTTATTTATTGGAGATCGCTATTGAAAAGTCGTAGAATTTTAGTCGGAAATTTGGGGCGAACAAGTTAGCGAGCGAGTCAGGGGATTACCTCTGCGTGGCTAAGTTTACGACTCGGCGCAAAAGGCTCCTTAAACCTCTCGTTTTTGTGGAAATACAATCGGTAGATGAAATTATCAAGATAAGGAGAATTGAAAAATGATTGGATTTGTTTTAACAATAACACTTTTAGTGCTACCCTTTTCCATCCTATTCAAAAAGAAAATATGGAAAGATAGTTTTTTAATAATTCTATGGATTGTACCTGCGCTTACATTTCAAGTGATAGTTTTTATATTGGGGTTAATATTAAATGGTGAATATCTGTTGGCTGTTCCTTGGCGGTTATACTCTATACTATTCTTACTTTCAATAATCATTCTATTGCAATTTATTTATGTAGTTTGCTTCATTTGCATAGACCTAACTAAAATAAGTATCAACAAAAAGTGGAATAGGTTGAGTGTTAGAAAGAGAATAACATATCTGACTATTGTAACAATATTACTAATAGTAGTGCCTCATCTCTTATTTTCTCTTGTTTATTTGATTTCTTATGGGATTTATGACTTTGATCAATTAATGAAGGGTAAACTTGATTATTTCGATTTCTTTTATTTTTCATTTGCAACGTACTATTCTTTACCGCTTAAAAATGGTGGCTATCTGAGCAACATTCAGCAATTATTCTCAGATCAGCATTGGTTAAGATCTGTCCATGTTATACATATAATCGTTTCTAAACTAATGGAGTTTATTTTGATTGGATACTTTGTTTCGAAGACAAATGATGTAATTATGAGTGTTTCTAATAGGAAGTCTAACAAAAAAAATACTTCAATATCTCAAGAAATTAGAGGATTGCATCAACTAAGGGTTAACGGAATTATAACTCCAAAAGAATTTGATGATAAAAAGAAGGACTTGCTCGAGAACTCATAGTTCTAAACTATATTAATATCGTGGCTTTATGGCTGTTGGGCTTGCTTAAGACATTTGAATCTGGGTTAGATTCACAAATCCTGAACCAGACGAAGACGCATAGTAAATCTCACGGGATCGTAATGCGTAACGTTAGATAGACTTATTACTAGATCTTTTAAAAAGAAAGCAGAGGTGTTTTATGAGCAAATACGGAGAAGCGGCTGTGAAAACAGTTCAATACATAAAAGAAAATAAATTAGAAAGTCCCAAAATAGCTTGGGAGATTATTGCTAAAGAGATCTTCGGGGAAGGGACTGCATCACAAAAGAAGGGCTGTCCAAGAACAATGTTTCTAGGATTATGTGAGACAGGAATTGTAACAGGTATACCTGATGGAGCTTATACAACATCACAAAAAACAAAGAATACGGCTTGAAAGCCTTAGAATTTATTAGGAAGAACCCAGATTTAATACAGGATAAGACAACCCTATGGCTAAAAACGATAGGACATGAAAAAAAGGTACATAACTCACAGATGGATGTAGTAATAGAACTTTGGAAGAGTCAAATGATTGAATAATTTAGTGGAAATTTAAAAGAGAGGGGAAGATTGTATGAAATAAACCCTTGCCTTTTAAATGTATTGAAGTTATTATGGATTCGTAAAGTCTATAATAAATGGGTGGGATTTGCTCTTTTTTTGGGAATATTACAGATAACATAAGTCTTTAATATCTTTAATTTTAATTGAAAAGCGAAAGGGAGAATTAGTATGACTCATGATTGTGTAATTATCGGTGGAGGACCGGCAGGTCTAAATGCTGCTCTGGTGCTAGGCAGGGCAAGGAAAAGTGTGGTTGTTATTGATGAAGGACGCGCACGTAATAGGGTTACTCGAGAAACGCATGGCTTTCTTACTAGAGATTCTATAAGTCCAAGCGAATTTAGGAGGATTGCGAAGGAGCAGATTAGTGCCTATCCATCCGTTACTTTTGCGGAAGATACCGCCATATCGATTACGGGAACCGATGGCGATTTTCAAATTACGACGGTTCAAGGTCAGACCTATAAAAGTAAAAAGGTGCTCTTCGCCATAGGGATGAAGGACCTCCCGATGGATATTAAGGGACTCTCAGACGTATATGGTAAAAGCGCCTTTATCTGCCCCTATTGTGATGGATGGGAACTAAGAGATCAGCCTCTTGTCGTAATTGTTAAGGGAGCCGATGCAACGCATATGGCCCAAGTGTTATCTGGTTGGACGAAAAAGATTACCATATGTACTAATGGATCTGATGACTTGACGGATGCACAACGCGAAGAGCTAAATCAACATAACATTCCTGTCTATGACTCACCGATTCAGTCGATCGAATCTGACAATGGCATGGTGCAGCAAGTTGTGTTGAAGGATGGTACTAGCATCGGATGTACGGGGATATTTTTTAGGCCGAAGCTCATGATCGGGTCGGGTTTGCCACAAGCCATTGGTTGTGAACTCACAGAAACAGGAGCAGTCATCATCGATAATCTCGGTAAAACGAACGTTCCAGGCGTTTATAGTGCCGGTGATGCAGCAACACATCTTCATCAAGCCATTATTGCCGCTTCTATGGGCTCCTTAGCTGGGGTCGGCATTAACAACGAACTAAATGAAGAGGAATGGCGTAACATATGATGTTATTGTACAAAATAGTCTAATTCATTTATTCCCTTGAGCTGAATCTTCATCCAGATTAGTATAGAAACTAGCTATATTTATTCTGAGAGGGGTAGTTCAAAATAAAAATTGGATTTCTAATTGTTGATATGCAAAACCTTTTCTTACACGATCATATGGAGAAGTTAAATGTAAGTGAGGCTTGTGAATACATTAATCATGTGTCTGGGTTACTTCGTGCGAAGGACCAAATCGTCATCCATATACAAGACATGGAAGGGGCGAATGCGGATACGGATCCAGAAGCAAGAAATAGTATACCGGAAATTACAGTAGCACCGACAGATATCCAGATGGCAAAAGAATATTCTAATGCTTTTTGGAAAACGGATTTGGAACAACTGTTACGTGAACATGGTGTTGAATTCATCATCGTTGCGGGATTCGCCGCAGAACATTGTGTAACCTTTACTATTAACGGTGCACAAGAAAGAGGCTTTCAAGCAGCCCTTTTACAGAAGGCAATCCTTAGCACACGGCCTGATGCTATTACCTCGATTTACCGTGATCGGCATATGATCTCTTACCCGGTGATCGAGTTTTTAATGGAGACCATTGCTTGAGATTCTACTAACAGAAGCTATTGTTTATAATTGGAGTTACGTATTAGATTACTAATATGTAACTCCATTTTATAATTGTAAAAAATACATATGGAGGTAATTAAGTTTGAGTACTCACTACTATCTCAGTTGGTTTAATAATTTTTTTCCAGAGAAGCTGGTCCATTGTTTGCATGAGGATATACAAGACAGAAAATCGCTTGTTATGATTAGCGCTGAACCGTCTGGTTATACAGGTGAGCAAATTAACATTGATGATATTTCTGAATGTACATGGTTAAATCAGGCTAACATTATTTTTGATGAATATCATTTCATTGATTATCGCATGCAGAAGGAAGAGGCCCAGCGATTAATTCACAACGCTTCTGTCATTTTTTTATGCGGTGGAGATCCTGTTTTGCAAAACGATTTTTTGGCGGATTATGAATTATCAAATGTTATTAAGAACAGCAATGCCGTTATAATGGGTGCCAGCGCCGGTGCGATAAACATGGCTGCAAAATGGTTATGCTTGAAAAACACTGGCAATGAAGTTGAAACAAGTACTATTTATGATGGTATTGGCTTTGATCATTTTGCCTATGAATCTCATTCTAAACGCGACTACGCTACGTTTGTTCAAGGTTACCTGTTCCCCTTGTCTGAAGAGATTGATGTTTATGCGGCAGAACAGGAGAGTGCAATGCGTGTAAAGGACGGCAAAATAGAAATAATGGGTCCTGTATATTTAATTTCCCACTCAAAGATTCAGAAATTGGTTGAGACGCTCTAATTAGGCTTACAGCGAATCATCTTAGGTTATTAATATCTCCAGGACTTATTGTTGGGCAGAAATGATAAATTTTAGACCGCCTTCAATGGCGGTCTTTCTATGTCCGGCAGATGCTAGCTGTTCATTTTATTGAACTAACGGGCAGGATAACTCAGTAATTTCGCGAATAAGACGTTATAAGAAATCACCAAGAAACTATAAGGAGCAGAAAACATGAAATGCCCTCACTGTAACAACGAATTAAATGAACTTCCTTTATGTTACGGAAGTGAAGCACCATATTATTTTTACACTGTACCAGAAGAGAAAAGAACAGAATTAATTAGAGATTTTTGTGTAATTGATGAACAGCATTTCTTTATTAGAGGACATATTGAAATACCAGTAATTGATAGTAAAGAGAAATTTATATGGAGTGTTTGGGTTTCTCTTAGTGAAGAGAACTTTTTGAAATCTAATGAATTATTGCACGTAGAAGGAAGGGAAACTGAAGAACCTTATTTTGGTTGGTTATCGACTGAACTTTCAATATATCCAATAACTACATTATCGTTAAAGACAATGGTACATACACAAGAAGTTGGTGCTGTTCCGTTAATAGAATTAGAACAAACGAATCATCCACTTGCAGTTGAACAAAGAGAAGGAATTACAATGGAGAGAGTTAAAGAAATTGCTCATTTAATAAATCATAGTCTGTAAGAGAAGGATTTGAAAGTTGCTCTCCTTGGTCTGCTAAGGATTTTTCGGTGAGGCGTAATCAGCAGACAACCCCGCAAGGCTAAATCCATTGGACTCGGTGCGTAATGTCGATTAAGCTAGCGGGGCACATTAGTGGAATAGTGGTTGCTTCGGCAGCCATTTTTTATTTGTTCAACTAACGGGCAGGTTAGTGAAACCACACAGTTTTCTCTAACGTATAATCATTATTCAAATTTTTCCAATATGGCTCATACAGAGGTGAACTTGGCTGGAGCATTTTTATGACTTGGTTCAATTGGCGTTCTCGATCGCTCTCATCTATTCCTTAGTGTCAATTCCATTCACCTATTTTTCTACACAAGAGATACACTGGGGTTATGAAATTGCTCCAGCCGGTTTAACTTGGTTTGTAGCTGTCAGACTTTCACAACCGAGCAGCATTCAGCGGTGGATAGTACGTACCGCCAGACGAAGAGAAGCACCTAATGAAGAAGACCATAGTCCTTCCCCACATTGATATTCCATACTTTCAATTAGGGAGGACAACGATGAAAAAGATTTTGTTGCTTCAAAAATGGGCTAAGCCCATTCTCGTCATGATGATTGGAGTTATTCCGATCATTGTGCTCAGCGGGTGTTCGACAGCATCCCAATCAAACTCGATTAATGCCGATTCAGCAGGGATATTTAACCACTTTTTTATTTATCCATTTTCGATCTTGATCAAATTCTTCGCGAATGCATTTCACGGAAACTACGGATTATCGATCGTGCTGATGACTTTCATCATCAGACTCGCGATCATGCCGCTCATGATGAATCAAACCAAGAAACAAATGGACATGAAAGAAAAGATGGCCGTCCTCCAGCCGGAGTTAACTGCACTTAAGGAGAAGTATAAGAACGACGTCAGTGCGGATGCAAAAAAACAACAGCAAGTCGAGATGATGCAGCTCTACCAGAAGCATCAATTTAATCCCTTAAATATGGGGTGTTTACCGATGCTTCTCCAATGGCCGATCACCCTTGCATTTTACTACGCCATTCGTCGTACCCCAGAGATTGCAGCGGACGATTTTCTGTGGTTTAGCTTGGGGAAAACAGATATGATTTTGCCGCTTATTGCCGCTGTGGTGTATTACGTTCAGTTCCGCGTGTCTCAATCCGTTTCAGCGCAGTATCAGCAAAATCAAAATAACCAAATGGCTTTCATCGGATTGTTGTCACCGATCATGATGGGTGTATTTTCTTTTCAGATGCCCGCCGCGTTACCATTATATTGGGCAGTTGGCGGTATATTCATTATCGTGCAAACGATCATACTCAATAAAATGTACACGAAGCCAAATGTAGCGAGTAAAAACTTACCCACCGGTGTAGAAGATTTATAAAATTGAACCAGGTCATAAAACAATACTAAATACAAGGCATCTGAGGCGCGACCTCAGATGCTCTGTTTTTTATGTTGGCGGCTCGTTAACGGGGAACATAGTTCAACATAATGAGAAAAATGAAAGGGCCATCCCACAAAAGGATGACCCTAAAACTTACCGTTACAGACAGCGCGGAGAACCGTATCATAAATAACGATTAAGCTAATGGGAAATTATAGCTCAATAACACCAGAACGAAGCTGCCGACTTGAATCGGCAGCTTTGTTCTGCTAACGGGCAGTTTTGTACAAGAGAAAATGATAAGCTGGAATAAACACTTGCAGTACTGATGGGAGAAAAAGGTGAATATATGGATTCAAATGAACTAAACCCTTTAATGAACAACACAAAATGGGAAGAAATAAGACAAGCAATGCTCAACTATGCTCTTCCAACCAAATGGAGGACTAAAGACATTGATACTGGCAGAAAGGAAGGTATAGGGTGAGTATTTATTACGCTTCAAGCAAAGAGGATATCACTAAGGATGCACTCCAAGAGTTATTTCTTTCGGTAGAATGGGAGTCTGGCAAGTACTCAAACGAGCTTTTACAAGCAATCGGAGGGTCTCATTCAATTGTTACCGCTTGGGAAGGAGGAAAGCTTGTCGGTTTAATAAATGCTTTGTCAGATGGTGTTTTAACGGTATATTTTCATTATATGCTTATTAATCCGAGTTATCAGAGTATAGGTATAGGTAAGGAAATGATGAATATAATGCTTGATAGATATAAAGGGTGTAAAACAAAAGTATTAATTTCTTATCCTCATGCAGTGGATTTCTATAATAAATTTGGCTTTAATACAGAGGATGGAGCTACACCAATGTTTATCTCAGAGTTGATATAATTGATGGTATAATTTTCGTATACAAATAATTACATAAATTAGATCCTTATAAAAAAGGGGAATGAGCAATATGGCAAATATCGAGCACTTGCAGACCGTGAATGTTCCAGCTTCAAAGGTATATGAAGCATTAACCACTGCAAAAGGACTTTCAGAAATATGGACAAATGAACTAATAGTCAATGATCAGATCGGTTGTATAAATGAGTTTCGATTCGGCGGAAAAGGCTTAACAAAGATGCGAGTTGATGAGCTTGTTCCCGATAAAAAGATTTTGTGGCAGTGTGTTGATTCAGATCCAGAATGGATAGGTACGACAATTTCTTTTGATATGAAGGAAAAAAACGGGAAAACTTCAATCATTTTTCGTCAGATGAATTGGGAGGAAGTGACCTCATTTTATCGCGTATGTAATTATAACTGGGCTATTTTTTTGTACAGTCTTAAACAGTATTGCGAAGAAGGCGAGGGTCTTCCGTATCATAAACGGAAGTTTTAGAACCATTGAAAACACGGATGGGTGACTAAAGTACATGATCCCGAGAACTGATTTCGAAAGTACTGGGTAAGTACGAAGAAGTTGTCACCCAAGTTTTTACAATCATTCGGTTCAACTAATGGGAAACTATAGTTCAATAATGAGAGGGTTAACGAAAGGTAGTTCATGGTTAGGTGGCTATCACTATTAATATCTATGATGAAATCTGCGCTTTAATAATATGCTTATATCGAAGGAGGTATTGGAATGAAGCAACTTTATATAAAGCAGAAGGTATTCAGTCTAAGTGGTAAATTTACGGTAAAGAATCAGCAGGAGCAGGATGTCTATTATGTAGAGGGCAGTTTTATGCAAATACCAAAGACGTTCTCCATTATGAATACAACAAGAGATGAAGTCGCACTTATTACGAAGAAGGTATTTAGTTTTTTACCGAAGTTTTTTGTTGAGGTCAATGGCCGAGAGGTGTTAACGATTAAGAAGGAGTTTTCTTTCTTTAAAGCACGCTATACGATTGATGCGGCTGACATTGAGGTACATGGTAACTGGTGGGACATGGATTTTCAGGTCTTGCAGCATGGTGTAGTCATAGGTAAAGTGAATAAGGAGTGGTTCACTTGGGGTGATAGCTACAAGGTTCAAATACTAAATGAGGAGATGGAGGCAATCATAATTGCGTTCGTTGTTGCAATTGATTGTGTAAAAGCTGACCAAGCAACTGCTTCCTCATCAGCGACGATTTAATTTAGGGACATACAAAATAATATATTTAAGGAATTAATATTTCATAAAATCATACTAGAATAGTTACGAAAGTATAGAGCCTAGTTCTATAAATAGCGGTAATTTAAGATTTTAATATGCCTTGAACAACTGATGAATGAAAACGATTGAACTTTGTATTTAAACTCTTAAATTTTTATGTTTTTAGCCTAAAAGATGCATTGACCCGGAAAAGGTTGGAGCCTATAATCATAAACAGGGAAAATTCATTAGATATGGAGCTATCTGTAACCTGAGGATTTCTCAATAGTTCTATTTGTAAACGCATACAATGAGGTTTTTCCATATTTTCTATGAAGGAGGAGATTGGATAAGTTAGATTGTTTCTTTTTTTCTCATTTTTGCAAACGTTTGCACAACGTAATTTGCACTTAAAATTAATGAGGAGGTTATTTAATTGGTACGAAAACAATCTAGGCGGTTTGTTTCTTGGTTGATCATTTTTTCGCTAATCTTTAGTTTATTCGGTTTATCGGGCGGGGCTTCAGCCAGCAACACTGATTATACAGTCTCCTATACGAACACCACAGCATCTTCTGTGACACTGCATTGGACTACGAATAATTGGACGAATACTACGGACACAGTCATGTCTAAAAGTGGGACCACGTTTACGGCCAACCTCAATGTGCAGGAGGGCGCAACACTCATTTATTGTTATCACATCACAGCCCCGACGGATAGCTGGGACAGCAACGGAGGGAAGAACTGGACGGTAGTTATTCCGGTTGCTGGGAAGTATGAAGCTGAGAGCGCAGCCTTGTCAGGTGGCGCAAAAATAAATACGAATCACACCGGATATACCGGCACCGGTTTTGTTGATGGATACACAACCACAGGAGCAACCACCACCTTCAATGTTCATTCTTCCGCTGCAGGCGCCTATAATGCCACGCTTCGCTACGCCAATGCGACTGGCAGTGCCAAGCAAGTTTCCATTTATGTGAATGGAGCAAAGGTAAAGCAGACCACTTTAGCGAACTTGGCAAACTGGGATGCATGGGGGGACCAAACAGAAACGCTCTCCTTACAGGCAGGAAATAATACGATCGCTTACAAATATGACTCGGATGATACTGGGAATATCAATATCGACTATCTAACTATTTCAGCCACAGCAACGCCAACGCCTACCGCAACACCAACACCAACACCAACAGTGACGCCTACGCCAACACCAACCGTAACACCAACGCCAACAGTGACGCCTACACCAACACCAACCGTAACACCAACGCCAACAGTGACGCCTACACCAACACCAACCGTAACGCCAACACCAATAGTGACTCCTACACCAACACCAACCGTAACACCTACACCAACGCCAACTTCGGCTGGCTTAACGGTTCATTTTAAGAAACCAGCAAACTGGAGCTCAACGATCCGAATCCATTACTGGAAGCTGAGTCCGACAACAGTTCCAACAAGCGGAGCTTGGCCAGGAATTCTGATGAAATCGGACGGAAACGACTGGTACAGCTATACTATTGCCAACGCCACCGGCACAAGCCTTATCTTTAATGATGGCAACGGCAAACAGACCGCCGACTTATCCCGCAGTATAAAAGAGGGCTGGTATTCCTCGGATAATGTGTGGTATGACGCTAATCCAGAAATTCCGAAGATCCCCGTGATTTCAGTCTCTCCTACGCCGAAGACATATGATTCTGCCCAAACTGTGAAGCTCTCCAGTATCAATACTGGCGATAAAATCTACTATACGACAGACGGGTCGACACCAACGACATCTTCTACCTTATACACGGCTCCAATCCAAGTAGCTTCTACTACGACTATCAAGGCTTTTGGTGTTAACTCCTTAGGTCAAGCAGGCAGTGTAGGCACTTTTGCTTATGCCATTGACCTAAATCTCGACCTGCATGCCCCAACGATAACCGCGAATTTACCTGTTGGGAATTCAAGCTCTGCGGTTACCGTCTCTTTTAATATAAAAGATAACAAAGCAGCAACGACCACCGCATATTACACAGATAATGGGACGGAACCAACTACCAGTTCAAATCTCTATATCTCGGGCAATGCTTTAACTGCTCTGGCTGGACCGTCCATTCTTATTAATAAGACGACGACACTGAAATTCCTGGTGGTTGATGGTGCCGGAAATGAAACGAAACAGAGCTTTGTCTATACGATTGGAAATAAAGGCGATTTCCGCGAAGACACCATTTATTTCGTAATTACTTCACGATTCTATGATGGTGATCCGAGTAACAATGTACATTCATGGGAGGATGCTAAAGCAGGAAATCCGGATTCAGACCCAGCTTGGAGAGGTGACTTTAAGGGACTGATTCAAAAGCTCGATTACATCAAAGCGCTCGGATTCAGTGCTATTTGGATTACGCCAGTGGTGCAGAATGCCAGCGGGTATGATTATCATGGCTACCATGCGATTAACTTTTCCAAAGTAGATCCAAGATATGAGTCAGCGGGAGCCTCTTATCAGGAATTGATTAATGCAGCTCATGCCAAAGGGATAAAGGTTATTCAGGATGTTGTTGTGAATCATACTGGTAATTTTGGGGAAGAGAATCTGTTGCCTATGTTCAAAAAAGATCCGACTGCAGCGGACACCGTAAATAACATGCTTAAAATTACGGATAAACTGCCAGCTAACTATGATACGATGACCCCTGATCAGCAATATCAGGCCAGACTCGCAATCATGAAAAATGCGGAAACCAACAATAACATGTATCATACCGAAAAAAGTCTTTCCTGGGAATCTTACACCGTACAGACAGGACAGATTGCAGGAGACGCTGTGGACTTGAATACGGAAAATCCTGTAGTGAATCAGTATCTAATTGACAGCTATAATCAGTATATTGATATGGGTGTTGATGCTTTCCGGGTCGATACTGTGAAGCATGTAAGTCGGTATATTTTTAACAAATACTTTGTTCCTGCTTGGAAAACAAGAGGGGGCTCAAACTTCTTTGTCTTTGGTGAAGTGGCTACTCGGTACAGAGATGTATGGAATAGTGGAATTCCGGCAATATCGACTCCATTCTATACATGGAAAAGCTCGAAAGCCTATCCGGGTGATGGACAAAATGACTACGCTTCCAACAAGCTGTCAGTGGAACAAGAGTGGGCAGATAACTCTACTACAGCAGGGCAGCCAACCTCGAACAATGCTTTTTTAATAGGCAATAATTATCACGCGCCTGACTATTCGATGAAATCGGGTATGGATGTTATTGATTTCCCGATGCATTGGGCATTCAAGACTGCACAGGAAGCATTCAGTATGAAGAGCGGTGATCAATATTATAACGATGCTACTTGGAATGTAACTTATGTTGACTCTCATGACTATGCACCTGACCAAGCCCCAGAGAATCAACGATTTGCAGGGACACAAGACACTTGGGCTGAGAATCTCTCGCTGATGTTCACTTTCCGGGGAATACCTGCGATCTATTACGGTTCTGAAATCGAGTTTAAAAAAGGATCAGTCATCGATGTAGGCCCGAATGCACCACTTAGCTCAACAGGGCGTGCTTACTTTGGAGATCAAATTGAGGGTAGCGTTACTGTTCAGGACTACGGTAAGTATACAAATGCTACTGGCACACTTGCCGATTCATTAAACTATCCTTTGGCAAAACATATTAGACAACTCAATTTAATCAGAAGAGCTGTTCCAGCCTTGCAAAAAGGCCAGTATTCCACAGAAAATGTATCCGGTGATTTGGCATTTAAAAGAAGATATACCGATAGCGCTAAAGGTATTGATAGCTTTGCGTTAGTTACGATCTCAGGAAATGCGACATTTACCGGAATTCCGAACGGAACTTACGTGGATGCGGTGACTGGCGATACCAAAAACGTTACTAACGGTACAATCACTCTGGTATGCTCTGGAAAAGGAAACGCTAGAGTGTATGTATTGAACGGTAGCGGTGGAATTGGAGTAACCGGAACCTACCTGAAGTAGTATAAAGTCTTTTAGTAAAAAGAGAAGAAGCAACCTCAGTTCGGATTGTTCACCGATTTAAGGTTGCTTCTTCATATACAACTTAATCATTTAATCCTTTTCCATCCAGAATTTGCGGCATCCATTTTTCAACCCTAGATACTCGAGTTTTGGATTGCTTGGGTTCAGAAAAATGATGAAGGTATGCTCTTTGCCGCCCGGGCGTCAAGGCTTCAAAAGCATTTTTCAAGGCAGGCATTTCATCAAGTTTAGTTTGAAATTCATCAGGAATGATGAAATCTGTATTCTTTTTGAATTCCACTTCCAAACCAGCTTTTTCAACCTCGATGGCTTCATAAATATATTCTTTTATGATGCTTTCTTTTTCAAGGATTTCTTGAACATTGGTGAACCGGATCTGGCGTGCAGCTTGTACATTCTCCGTTTGTTGAATCAGAATTCCATGGGTATCCTTTAATAAGACACCTTTATGAAATAGCAGTGCAATATATTCTTTAAATCCATGGATTAAGACTATGTTTTTGTTCTCAAACGTGTAACAAGGATGCATCCATTTAAAGTCTTCGGTCAGCTCACAGTCAAGAACGATATTTCTCAACGTCTCGTATTCTTCCTGCCACTGTTTTACTTTCCTTAGAAATCCGTCCACCTTAGGATTCGTTTTACTATTAGTCATTAAGGAACACCCTTCTTCCTCGTAATCATATTAAGATCTCAACTTGCTTAGCTTGTCCCTTTTGTGGCTGATCTAATTGCATAGTTTGCATACAGACACTAGTAAAGCTAACATAATATTAGATGTCTCTTATGGAAATGGCTAGTAAAACTTATGTTAGCGAGGTATTTATGAACCGAATAGAAGTATCAATGTTTAATGCAAACTTCCTGCCACTTCATAAGCCAGTGATATTGTTGATCGCAAAATTCTTTAGATATACATTGTAATCCTTGGCACTGTACTATTCTTGAGATAATTTGAAAATGTCTGATCGCAATAAAATCGAAAATCGTAAGAATCTCTTGGTCGCTCAGTGTACGTATTTTACTATATCCTTTATAAAAGCGTTCGTATAAACGTAAGGTTTGATCATACATCGATTCATGAAATTCATTAAAATGGGTATCATCACACATATATGCAACATCCATACTCGGATAATCACCTGAAGCGTCGTCAAAGTCAAAGAGAACATATTCGCCATGCTCGTTTCTGATCATATTTCCCGTATGAAGGTCACCGTGAGAAAAGTTTTTTGGGAGCCTAGTGATGCGTTCCCATAATTCATTACCGTATTGATTAAGTTCTAGAATTTTTTCTGGATCAAAATGGAGTTCTTTCATATTGGAGATATAGCCATCGATGTAATCGACTTTCGTCCTGTTAATAAGTTTATTGGGATATAGTTTCATTAGGTTATGGAGTTCTGCAATCTGATTTCCGATACTCTCGGCCTCAAGCTTAACCTCGGGCATTGCGCCTTCGACATAATCGTATAATATACCTACGCAGCTACCAAACTGATTACTAAGCATAATATGGCTATCATTTTCGACAGTTCTAACCACAGATACTGCTGGATATGAATTTGCTTTTAAATAATCTAAGATCTGAACCGTCTGCAAGGCGTCATCCGATTTAAAGTTACGGTATATTTTAAACATATACTTTTGTTCTTGATTCTGTAAGTAATATACTTTACCGATCATTTCTCGATGAAGTTCGATATTCTCTATATTTATTTGATAGGCTCGCTTGATTTCACCGATAAGACTATCAACTTTCATAAGCTGAATTCTCCTTTGAGTAGAACTTGGGCTATATAAATTATCTTTACTGTATATCCAATATGTAAATACTAACGATAGCTTATGTCACAAACAAATATACGGAAGTATTTTACAATAATGACAGCGAAGTTGAATATGGGCTGTTCAGCGATATTTTTTATGATAGGTGACAAATAACTTTTGTTTGGAGAGATAAACATTGAATACAATTACCGTAGATTTAGTTGCAAGATTAATTAATGAACAATTTCCCGCGTGGTCCGATTTAGAGATTAGACCAGTAAAATTCAGCGGGAATGATAATCGAACGTTTCATTTAGGTGAGCATATGAGTGTGAGGTTGCCAAGTGCTGCAGCTTATGCTCCACAAGTAGAGAAAGAGCAACGATGGTTGCCCATATTAAGTAAAGAACTCACGTTACCTATTCAAATACCATTAGTCAAAGGGGAGCCTAACGAAGAATATCCATTGCCGTGGTCTATCAATAAGTGGGTAGAGGGTGAGACATTAACGCACCAAAATATTAATGATCTTAACCAGTTTGCAAGAGATTTGGGAGCATTTTTAATTGAATTACAATCTATTGATGCTAGTAGGGGGCCTTTAGCAGGAGAACATAATTTCTATAGAGGTGGATCTTTAGCGGTATATGATGAAGAGTCTAGACATGCGATTGAGCATAATAAAGATATTTTTAAAGAAGATCTATTGAGAGAAATCTGGGAATTAGCATTAGATTCTAAATGGAATTCCAAGCCGGTTTGGGTTCATGGAGATATTGCGCCAGGGAATTTACTAGTCAAAGATGGAAAGCTGTGTGCAGTCATTGATTTCGGAATCTTGGGTGTAGGCGATCCTGCTTGTGATGCGGCAATGGCATGGACCTTTTTTGATGAGGATAGTAGAAAGGTATTCAAGGGTGTATTACAGATGGATGAAGAGACTTGGAATAGAGCAAGAGGATGGGCTTTATGGAAAGCATTAATCACATATAATGGAAATCGATATTCTAACCCAAAGGTAGCGAGAGAATCTTTAAATATTATCAATTTAATAGCAGATGACTTCGAATTGTAGAAATTGCCCTACATAAAACATGTAAACTAACCCATACTAGTTCATAAGTATGATAATTTATGAACATTTAGCGACTGACAACGATTATCATATTAGAATTATTATAAATAACTTGACAGGCCTTAATTTGGTTAATTATAATAATTACAAATAGTATTCAGATATGTGATGTTTGCAGATTTGAATATTGTATCCACAAAAAATAAAACTTAAAGGAGATTTAAATAATATGTCACTTATCGGAACAGAAGTCCTACCATTCAAAGCAAGCGCATTTCAAGATGGGAAATTCATCGATGTATCAGAAGAAAACTTTAAAGGTAAATGGAGTGTAGTTTGCTTCTACCCAGCTGACTTTACATTCGTATGCCCAACTGAACTTGAAGATCTGCAAAACCAATATGAAACCCTAAAACAATTGGGTGTTGAAGTATATTCCGTTTCCACAGATACTCACTTTACACATAAAGCATGGCATGAAAGCTCTGCAGCTATTGGCAAGGTAAAATACATTATGATCGGCGATCCTTCTCATGTGATTTCCCGTAACTTTGATGTTCTGATCGAAGCTGACGGTCTTGCTGATCGTGGTACATTCATCATTGATCCAGACGGTATTATCCAAACCGTTGAAATTAATGCTGGTGGTATTGGTCGCGATGCTAGTGCACTTGTTAACAAAATCAAAGCAGCACAATATGTACGCAATCATCCAGGTGAAGTTTGCCCAGCGAAATGGTCCGAAGGTGCAGAAACTCTTAAACCAAGTCTCGATCTTGTAGGTAAGATTTAAGGAGCGAAAGCTAAATGAAATTAGATCAAGAAATAAAAGCTCAACTAGCTCAATACCTAGAACTCTTGGAAGGCGACGTAGTACTGAAAATCAGTGCAGGCTCTGACGAAGCATCTCAAGAGATGGAAGCGCTGGTTGATGAAATTGCCAAAATGTCAGCTAGGATAACGGTAGAAAAAACCGAACTGCCTAGAACCCCAAGCTTTAGCGTAAATCGTGTGGGTGAAGATACGGGCGTAACCTTTGCTGGAACTCCGCTAGGACATGAGTTTACTTCATTAGTGTTGGCTCTATTGCAAGTTAGCGGAAGAGCGCCTAAGGTTGAGCAAAGTGTTATTGATCAGATCAAAAGCATTAATGGCGAATATAAGTTTGAAACTTATGTCAGCCTAAGCTGTCACAATTGCCCTGATGTTGTACAAGCACTAAACCTAATGAGTATATTCAATCCTGGGATTACCCATACGATGATTGACGGCGGAGTGTTCAAAGAAGAGGTAGAACGCAAAGAAATTATGTCTGTTCCAAGCGTTTACCTTAACGGTGAATTTTTCGAAAGTGGTCGTATGACGGTTGAAGAAATTCTAGCTAAAATGGGTAGTACTGTAGACGCATCAGAGTTTGACAATAAAGCTCCTTATGATGTTCTTGTTGTTGGCGGTGGCCCAGCAGGTGCAAGTGCAGCAATTTACGCAGCGCGTAAAGGAATTCGCACAGGAATTGTCGCTGAACGCTTAGGCGGACAGGTTAACGACACACTTGGCATTGAGAACTTTATCAGTGTAAATTACATTGAAGGTCCTCAGCTAGTGGCTAAACTCGAAGAGCAAGTGAAAGAGTATGGCATTGATGTGATGAAGTTACAACGTGCCACACGTTTAGATAAGAATGATTTAATTGAAGTTGAACTCGAGAACGGTGCTGTTCTAAAGAGTAAGACGGTCATTCTGTCGACAGGTGCTCGTTGGCGCAATATGGGTGTGCCTGGTGAAGCTGAATTCAAGAATAAAGGCGTAGCCTACTGCCCACACTGCGATGGTCCTTTGTTTGCAGGCAAAGATGTTGCCGTTGTCGGCGGCGGTAATTCAGGGATTGAGGCAGCAATTGATCTAGCGGGTATAGTGAAGCATGTAACGGTTCTGGAATTTGCTCCAGAGCTCAAAGCAGATGCTGTACTGCAAGATCGTCTCTACAGCCTACCTAACGTTACTGTGCTTAAGAACGTGCAAACGAAAGAAATTACCGGAACTGATAAGGTAGATGGTATTTCTTATATCGATCGTGCGACAGAAGAAACTCACCATATTGAATTACAGGGTGTATTTGTACAGATCGGTTTGGTTCCGAACACAGATTGGTTAGGTGACATGGTTGAACGTACTCGCGTTGGCGAGATCGTTGTAGATAGCCATGGTGCTACAAATGTACCAGGAGTATTTGCTGCTGGCGATTGCACTAATAGTGCTTATAAACAAATCATCATTTCGATGGGATCCGGTGCAACTGCAGCTTTAGGTGCATTTGATTATCTGATCCGCAACTAATCGATACTGTTAATAAAAGCAAGTAACCCAAAGCCCTCACTTTTCACAAAGTGGGGGCTTTTTTGGATGTTATCCGTATGATGTGGGAGAAAAAAGGGGATTTGTAAACTTTTTTGGAGGATTTTATGAGAATATCTCGAATACATATTTCAAATATGAATCAAACAAAATTAAGAATTTAGCACGGTTGGAGAAACCTTTTGCTGGAATGGAGACTATATTTCTGTGATTAATAATATTGAATCTTTAGACAAATTTATCGCGATTATACCTATAATAAAATTATCTATTCCGGCTGATTTATCCATAGCCATATGTGATTTGGAACGGTTTGTTGCTTATTTTCCTGGCGATACCATTAATTTAAACATTACCGAAGGACAGCTTTTAAACAAAGAAGAACCGCTTTACATAGCTATCCGAGAGAATCAAGAATTAAAGTCCGATGTTCCGGCCAACTTCTATGGATTTGAGTTTACGGGTACAGCGACACCTCTTCATGATCAAAACGGTCAGGTCATTGGCGGGATTGCAGTTCAGATTCGTAGACAAAGTGAATTAAAGGCTATTGTAGAACAAATCTCAGAATCACTGACCCAAGCTAATGAGCAAATCAATAATATTTCGTATGGATCCAATTCACTTGCGGATTACTCTCAGCAACTACTTATTCAATCCCAACAAGCTGGTAGAGATGTGGAGAATACTACAGAGGTCCTATCGATTATTAAAAAGGTTGCTGACCAAACTAATTTACTCGGGCTGAATGCAGCAATAGAAGCAGCTCATGCAGGTGAGAAGGGAAGAGGGTTTGAAGTCGTAGCTAAGGAGATTCGGAAATTTTCACGGGAAACCGTTTCTTCAACTCAAAACATAAATGAAACCATGTTACAGATTAAGGGGATTACGAACCAAATGGCTAATTCGATAGAGAAGATAGCGGCGATCGGACAAGAACAGGCTGCATCTGTTCAGCATACTTCTGCATTTATTGAGGAAATAAAAATAATGTCCCAAAAGCTTAACGAGTTTGCGAATAAATTGTAGCAAGAGAATCAGTTCTTTTTTTGTTGAAACAAAAGAATATTTTAAACGTATATTTAAATTCATGGATGGTATAGTAAGATAGTAGTTGAGTAACAAACTTAGGAGGAATAAATTATGTCAACGCCGCACAATGCAGCACAAAATGGTGAAATCGCCAAAACAGTATTAATGCCAGGAGATCCGTTAAGAGCGAAGTATATCGCAGAAACCTATTTGGAGAACCCAACCCAATTTAATACGGTACGGAATATGTTTGGATATACAGGCACTTACAAAGGTAAAGAAGTGTCAGTAATGGGTTCGGGAATGGGAATGCCAAGTATCGGTATTTATTCTTATGAACTATACAAAAATTATGGTGTGGAAAACATCATTCGCATCGGTAGTGCAGGTGCCTACACAGATAAATTGAATTTATTTGATGTGGTACTGGCGGATAGTGCGTGGAGTGAATCTACATACGCCTATGTGCAAAGTGGTGTAGAAGGAGACGTGCAGCTGCCAAGTAAAGAATTGAACGAAGTCATTGAAGAAGCGGCTAAACGTATTAACAAGCCACTTTTGACGGCTAGAATTCATTCAAGCGATGTATTCTATCATGAAGATAACGTGCCAGGCCACAATGAATTTTACAATGAACATGGCTGTGTATGTGTAGAAATGGAGAGCTATGCATTGTTCCATAATGCGAAAGTATTAGGTAAACAAGCAGCATGTATTCTTACTATTTCAGATTCATTAGTTACTCATGCAGTAACCACGGCAGAAGAAAGACAAAATTCTTTCAACAGCATGATGGAAGTTGCATTAGAAGCAGCGATTTCTCTTTAAGATTAAGAAGTGAAAGATAAACTAAAACATCTTTATACAGAAATTGTATAGAGGTGTTTTTTTGTGTTTTCAAGACTAAAGAGGATATACCCTTAGGTTCGTTATTGACAAGAAGAAAAATCCAGATCATAATAACATATGAGCACTTGTTCATATGTTATTATGATCTGGAGCTTTTGAATACCACTGCGCGCGCATACAAATACTATCTTGCTGAAGGTAAATAGGAGGTAAATCATGAAGGACAAGAAGAATAATCACAATCATCAGATGGAGCACGTAGACGGGCAACACTCCGATCACGATCACAGCGATCACAATCACTCCCATGCAGGACATGATCATTCCCATGGGCCTCACGGTCATCATCATTTTGATCCTAGCGGAAACAAAAAAGGACTAATGATTGCATTAATAATTACAGTAGGAATTATGTTTTTGGAGTTTTTTGGCGGACTGATCACTAACAGCTTAGCGCTGCTATCGGACAGTGGGCATATGCTAAACGATGCAAGCTCCTTAGCATTAAGTCTAGTGGCGGTCTGGTTTGCAACTAAACCTGCATCTCCCAATAAAACATATGGATTTCATCGGTTTGAAATTCTAGCGGCACTATTGAATGGGGTCACCTTATTTGTAGTTGCTGGTTTTATCATCGTGGAGGCTTATGGCCGATTCTTCGAGCCGCCTACGGTTGCAAGTGGTTCTATGATGCTGATCGCATGTATAGGTCTTTTAGCCAATGTTGCTAGTGCTTGGTCTCTTATGAGAAAAGGGGATGTAAAGAATAACATTAACCTTCGCAGCGCTTATCTTCATGTGCTTGGCGATGCTTTAGGCTCGGTGGGGGCTATTATTGCAGGTTTAGTTATGATGATTTTTGGCTGGTATATTGCTGACCCGATTATAAGCGTACTAGTTGCTCTATTAATTCTTAGAGGCGCTTGGGGAATCATCAAACATACCGTTCATGTTCTTATGGAAGGTACACCGATTACAGTGAATCCATCTGAGGTAAAGGCAGTTCTAGAAAGTATCGAGGGCGTTATAAATGTTCATGATCTTCATGTTTGGACAATTACCTCGGGTCTTGATTCCCTAAGCTGCCATCTCTTAATCAAAGATCAGGAAGATGATCAACGTATTTTGCAGCAAGCCATTCAGTTAATAGCGGAACGCTTCAAAATCCAGCATACTACTATTCAAATTGAGACATCGGTGATATCCCATGAAGTGATGAAAGTCTAATTATATTTTATATTTTGAATAGATTAGGGGGGCTATAGTATAATAAAACTATATGGAAAGGAGTGATTGGTGCATGGAAGATCATACGCACGAGCACGAATCATGTAGCACGGGTGAACGAAAAAGTCATCACTCTGAGAAGACTAAAAAGAACCTGGTTAGCCGACTCAATAGAATTGAAGGACAAGTAAGAGGGCTAAAGGGATTAATTGAGAAGGACACCTATTGTGATGATGTGCTGCATCAAATCTCTTCGGTCCAATCTGCTTTGAACGGCGTAGGAAAGCTTTTGTTAGAACATCATATGAAGAGCTGTGTCGTGGAACGAATTCAAGATGGTGAAAATGAAGTGTTAGATGAGTTATTAATTACCATCAATAAATTAATTAAATAATTGATAATAGAAAGGATTCGTTGGAATCCTTTTTTATTTAGATTCATATATAGTATAGGGGGGTATACTAATGTTGTTAGAAAATATACTGAAGGAGGACGACCCATATGAACGTAGAGGTATTTACAACACCGACTTGTGAGGATTGCAGAAATTTTAAAAAGTTCTTAAGTGAGCATCATATTCCATTTACTGAATTTAATATTGCAGATCATCCTGACCATGCAGATACGTTATTAAATCGAACTGGAAAAAGATTGGTTCCCACCATTTTCATTAACAATCAGGTATTCTTCGGATTTGTGTTCAATCGTCAAGAAATTGAGAAACAGCTGCATGTCTAATGCTCAGTTCGGACAATTTCTCTGAGCATGATAAGTTAGCTCACGATTGGGTATATATAGAGTAGGGGACTATACTAAATTACATCTTGAGAGGAGCTTTTATGATGTCACATCAAAACTACAAAGCGTGTATTGAAGAATGTTTAAAATGTATGGTGGCTTGTAATCACTGTTACTCATCTTGCTTGGAGGAAGATCATGTTGGAATGATGAAGGAGTGCATTCGCCTGGATCGTGAATGTGCAGAAATATGCGGATTCACTGCACATGCCCTGTCGATGAACAGTAAATATGCCAAGGCCTTATGTTTAGCTTGTGCAGAGGCTTGTGAAGCCTGTGGCAACGAATGCAAAAAACATGACCATGATCATTGCCAGCAATGTGCAGAAGCATGTTTTGCCTGTGCGAAAATTTGCCGAGAAATGGCTGCTTAACTCAGTAGGACTCTCTTCAGAGAGGACGGATTCATGAAGGAGTTTTCTCAGAAACAGGATTTCTGTTACTGAGAAAACTCCTTTTTAAGTGCTTTGGTGTATAGCTTGTCGCTTGACAAAATATAGGGTAGGGGGGTATACTAGCGTCAAGAAGATGATGATACAAACAATGGAAATCATCACAAAAGTGAAAGAGGTGTTTATATAATGACTACTGCTGCGGCGGGACAATCGCAAACTTCATTACAAATCACAGGGATGACTTGTGCTGCTTGTGCGAACCGCATTGAAAAAGGCTTGAATAAATTAGAAGGTGTAAGTGAAGCCAACGTAAACTTTGCAATGGAAAGGGCTACAGTGACTTATGATCCGAACATAGTGGACGTAAGTAAGATGGAAGCAAGTATTCAGAAGCTAGGGTATAGCACGGCTAAAGAAGCTGTAGATTTACAGCTTGTAGGTATGACATGCGCTGCTTGTGCATTGAAAATTGAAAAGACTCTGAATAAACTGCCTGGCGTAAGCACTGCCAGTGTGAACTTTGCGATGGAAACAGCACATGTCGAATATAATCCCGTTGAAGTTTCTGTATCTGACATGCAGAAGCGGGTGGAGAAGCTTGGATACAAGGCTGTTCCCAAACAAGAGCAAGGTGACCCAGCGGAACAGCGACAACAAGATTTATCCAAGCAAAAGCGTAAGCTGCTGATCTCCGCGATTCTATCGTTTCCACTGTTGTGGGCGATGGTGAGCCACTTTTCCTTCACTTCGTGGATATGGCTGCCTGATCTTTTTATGAATCCATGGTTCCAATTGATTTTGGCAACACCAGTTCAATTTTATATTGGTAAACAGTTTTACATCGGTGCTTATAAAGCACTTCGTAACGGCAGTGCGAACATGGATGTTCTAGTTTCACTTGGGACCTCAGCGGCCTTTTTTTACAGCCTTTATTTAACCATAGTTTGGGCTGTCGATGGTGGGAGCACGCATCATGGACCAGAAATGTATTATGAAACGAGTGCAGTATTGATTACTCTGGTTCTAATGGGGAAATTGTTCGAATCCTTGGCAAAAGGACGGACCTCAGAAGCTATTAAATCCTTGATGGGACTGCAAGCCAAGACAGCTTTAGTTGTCCGCGACGGTGAAGAATTAAGCATTCCGGTAGAGGAAGTTATTACTGGTGATATAGTACTTGTTCGTCCAGGGAATAAAGTACCTGTAGATGGTGAAGTTCTGGAAGGGATCTCTTCAGTAGATGAATCCATGCTGACCGGAGAAAGCCTCCCTGTTGAAAAGAAAGCCGGAGATTCCGTCATTGGAGCGACGATTAATAAAAACGGTATGCTTCGAATTAAGGCAACAAAAGTAGGTAAGGAAACTGCTCTTGCGCAGATCATCAAAGTGGTAGAAGAAGCGCAAGGTTCAAAAGCTCCTATTCAACGGGTTGCTGACGTCATCTCCGGTATCTTTGTTCCTATCGTTGTTGGGATTGCCGTTATTGCATTTTTAGTGTGGTACTTCATCGTAACACCGGGTGATTTTGCAGGAGCTTTGGAAAAAGCAATCGCTATTCTGGTTATCGCTTGTCCTTGTGCTTTGGGTCTGGCTACGCCAACCTCCATTATGGCTGGTTCCGGACGTGCAGCTGAACTGGGAATCCTGTTCAAAGGCGGAGAGCATTTAGAGCAAACACATAAAATTGATACGATTATCTTGGATAAAACAGGCACAGTAACAAAGGGCAAACCTGAGCTTACCGATATTTTGGTCGAAGGCAACGAGACAGAATTTCTTAGACTGGTGGGTGCAGCCGAGAAGAATTCAGAACATCCACTTGCAGAAGCTATTGTCGCAGGCATCTTGGAAAGAAATATTGAATTGCCAGGGACAGAATCTTTTGAAGCTATACCGGGTTTTGGGGTCAAAGCTGTCGTGGAAGGCAAAGAGCTGTTAATTGGTACTCGGCGTCTCATGGACAAATACGGTGTAGAGGCAAGTCATGCTTATAACATCATGTCTACTTTAGAAGAATCCGGTAAAACAGCAATGCTTGTTGCTATAAATAAAGGGTACGTGGGTATGGTAGCTGTTGCGGACACCATTAAAGAAACCTCTCAGGCTGCTGTCAGTCGGTTGAAAGGAATGGGCATCCAGGTCATCATGATTACCGGAGATAACGAACGTACGGCAAAGGCGATCGCAGCTCAAGTTGGCATTGACCATGTACGCGCTGAAGTGCTTCCAGAAGGAAAAGCGGAGGAAGTGAAAAAATTACAAGCGCAAGGAAAGATAGTAGCCATGGTCGGCGATGGTATTAACGATGCTCCAGCTCTAGCTACTGCAGATATTGGGATGGCAATCGGTACGGGTACGGATGTGGCTATGGAAGCTGCAGATGTTACTTTAATGCGAGGCGATCTATCCAGTATTCCTGATGCCATCTACATGAGCCGTAAAACGATGACTAATATTAAACAAAATCTATTCTGGGCGCTTGGATACAACTCCCTTGGGATTCCAATCGCAGCACTTGGTTTCTTGGCTCCATGGGTAGCGGGTGCAGCAATGGCGCTCAGTTCGGTTTCCGTTGTACTTAACGCGCTTCGTCTACAACGTGTGAAGATCCGTAACTAAATCGCTTGAGGAATGGAGACGGAGATAAGGATATGGGAGAGATAACGAAAATCGCAGTTGCGCCTCCAATTCAAGTGGGAGGAAGCCTGTTCACACCAGAGCAGCTTGCTACAATTGGAGCTATTGTAGGGACAAATGCAAGAATTGAAATGACATCTTTTAAACAGCTATATTTGGAGGTACCTCTGGAACATCGTGAAGAGATTGTGGAACAACTTGAGCGTACGGGCTTGGAAGTATATCCAGCGGGTTTTGTCACGAAAAGCCTGATTGCTTGTAATTTTTGTAAAGGGGCTGAGGAAGCAGGTCTGGCAGTTGCACAGAAATTAAATCAGTCTATCGCAGGGATTGAAACACCTATGCCACTGAAGATTGGTTATGCGGGCTGTGCACTCGGAACCAGCGAGCCTCTGTTGAAAGACATTAGCGTTGTGAAAATGCGTAATACCTATGAGATTTTTGTGGGTGGAGAACCAAAAGGGCTTAAGACTTCAATCGCTCAATCCCTTAGATCAGGGCTAAGTGAAGATCAACTTATTCCAGTGATTCTGTCATTGATTAACTACTATAAGGCCAACGCCAAAGGGAAAGAGAAATTCAGAAAGTTCATTGACCGGGTGACGATAGAATTGCTGCAACAAGTTGTTGCTGTGTAGGATAAGGTTTTAATTTTAAGAGGGGCTTCCTTTATAGGAGCTCCTCTTTTTAGTGTGATCTAAGAATAATGCTACGAAATGCAAAGTTTGTAAAATTAATAAACTATTTAAGTAAATAAAGTGTTAAAATTTATAAAAATAATACCTTTATTATCAAGATAAATAGATGCCATAGGGGATGGCATGGAAGATGCGATGATCATTATATAAACAGAATGAGAGGGAAGTTGACCAAATTATGATCAATCTTAGTTCAGAGCGACAACAGCAAGTTAGCTATATTGGGATTACTGAGGCTGATTTAAATGTATTGAAAAGTAAGGAAAAAGAATTCAAGCAAATCGTAAGCTCCCTTGTAGATGAATTGTATAAGCAGATGATAGAGGAACCTGAGCTCCTCCACATCATTGAACAGCACAGTACGCTTGATCGATTGAAGGAAACGCAGCAGTGGTATTTTTTATCCATGGCATCGGGTGTGATTGATGAAGCATTTATTGAAAGACGACTGCTTATAGGTAAAATTCACTCGCGTATTGGTCTGACAACAAATTGGTATTTGGGCACTTACATATTATATTTGGATCTCGCTACAGCTTATTTTGAACGGATATTACCGACTGATTGGAAACCCGTCATTCATGCATTAACCAAGATGTTTAATCTGGATTCACAGTTGGTTCTGGAAGCCTACGAAGTCGATGAAAAAGCAAAAATAGAAAATTTATTAGAAAAGCAAAACCACTTGCTTACAGGTGTTAGTTCTGCGGTTCAAGAATTAGTATCCTTAATGGTTCAACTGAAAGATAGCAGTGAATCCATCGAGGAATTAGCTAGTAAGAATGCTGATTATCAAGAGAAAACACATCAAACTGTGTTATATCTTGACAAAGAGGTAGAGTCTATTCATCAAGTGGGTACAATGATTAGGGAGGTTGCTGATCATACGCATCTTTTGGGCTTAAACGCAGCCATTGAAGCGGCAAGAGCAGGGGAGTACGGTAGAGGCTTTGAAGTCGTCGCGAATGAAGTACGCAAGTTAGCTCGTCGCTCAAAAGATTCAATAGGAACGATTGATGAGAAGCTGAATAATATCAACTCCACACTGTCCAAGGTGAAAAAAGAATCGGAACACAATTCCATGTATTCTAGAGATCAGGTGAAGGGCTCTCAAGAACTGGCCTCCTTCGTGAATCTGATTGAAAAAGTGACCGTCGAGTTAGAAAACTTGAAATAATCAAGCATGTCCTCATATTGCGGATCGAATGTTATGTATTCATTTCTGGTACAAGGAGCGATGAGTGTGCCTGTAGATCATCATGAACAAGATGCAGAAAATTCATCTAGAAAGATTGTGGCAGGTTTATTCATATCGCTGGATGGAGTGGTAGACTCACTTGAAGCCTCACCTAAGAAGTGGGGGAGCAATGAAATGAATGAGACGATTGCTGCCGGTGTTGCACAGGCGGATACTGTACTGCTTGGACCACGTACTTACAAGATGTTAGCCCAGTTCTGGCAGCATCAGAGTGACAATCTACCCATGGCAAGATTCCTGAACCATTCTGACAAATATCTGGTCTCCAGTACGATTACGGAGGACATGCTCGAATGGCAACCTGCGAGCCTGATCAAGGGCAAGCTCTTCGAGGAGATAATGAAGCTAAAGCAACGGCCTGGAAAGAACATTCAGATCCCTGGTAGTCCGAGATTAGTCAGATCCCTATTACAAAATGGATTGTTAGATGAGCTTAGGCTTAATATCTGTCCCGTAGTCATTGGCTCTGGAATGCGTCTTTTTGACGAGATCACGAATCAAGTCCCACTTCATCTTGTGGACTCAAAAACTTACAGCAACGGTGTAGTAGGCTTAACGTATCGCATATAATCTTTGAAATGAAACACTCCTTCAGAATATTCTGAGGAGTGTTTTTTTTGTTTAGCAGTGCGGTTTAGACGTCGGTTTTGGAAACACCATTTAAGCTGGGAACATAATCGGCAGCTTTATCAATGTTTACCATCTGAGCCGCTTCATTAAAGTTATTGTTATTCTGTGCATTGTTTTTCTTACTTGGTTGATGTTTGCCTGGTTCACCTTTGGGACTGGCGTTATTTTTTGGCATGACATTCACCTCCATATTCTCCCCATAGTATGAGAAGGTAGTTTGAATTTTATGCCAGACAAGGAGGTGATGGGGGGCACGCGTTGTTTATAGATGAAGGAATATCATGCATAAAAGTATATTATTCCCTATTGAAATCATTTAAAATGGTAGAGAATACATGGCTCGAATTACAAATATGTATAATTTTGTTCTTCCGGGAGATTCAAATGAGAGTGAAACCCGTTATTTTTTCATATCAGGGCTACTTTGCAGTTTTTGCTTTCTTATCATTCATTTTGTGGGGATCATCATATCAGCATATGGGCTTGTCTGGCATCAAAGAACGTGTAGCGAGTTTAGAAGGAAAATGTACGTTTAACTCGGAGAAGGGTAAAGGGTTGGAGGTTATTATTTATTTACCGACAACGACTTTTGTGGAGAAGAAAAATAGAGGAGGCGATGACGATGATACGTATCTTGTTGGTTGATGATCATCCTTCAGTTGGAGAAGGAACCAAGAATATGATTGAGCAGGATGCTGATATGGAGGTAACCTTTGTTTTGTCAGCGATGGAAGCTTTCGATATGCTGGAGCAGCAAGGATTTGATGTGATATTATGCGATCTTAATATGCCTACAATTAGCGGACTCGAATTCACCAAAAGAGCCGTTCAGCGTGATCCCGAATCTAAAGTGGTGATTTATACCGGATATGAAATCAGTGCGCATTATAACCTGTTGATGGAGTCAGGGGTTACAGGATTTATCTCTAAGACAGCTTCCAGAGAACAGCTGTTAAATACCATTCGTTGCGCACTAAGAAATGAGGCTGTCATTCCAGTTTCTTTGCTAAAGCAGCTGCGCAGAAGTGATATCAAGATATCCAATAACCGGGATAATCAGCTCATTGAAGAAGTATCTATTAATCAAAAGGAACAAGAAATACTCCAGGAAGTTGCCAGTGGAAAAAGTAACAAAGACATAGCCAGCAAGCTCTTAATGTCACAAAGGACAGTGGAGTATAATCTGACGAGAATCTTCGAGAAGCTGAGTGTACATTCGAGATCAGAAGCTATCGTAGAGGGAAAACGGCTGGGACTTGTTAGAACGGAGCAATTTTGAGCTGGACAAATACATAGTCTTGTAAATTTACAAATTCGAAGATATGAAGGAGAGATCTCATAATGATCGATATGGAACAAATATATCTAATTACGGATATCCCAGGTTATACGCCGGAAATTAGTCGTCTTTTATCCATGATGAACTATGCCAGACACACAACACTACAAGCCGTTGCAGGTCTAACAGTGGAACAACTAGACTATTTATTGGACTCAGAGAGCAACTCCATTGGAGCGTTATTATCACACTACGCTGCGGTAGAATATGCGTATCAAGTGGCAACGTTTGAGGGAAGAGATTTGTCTGAGGAAGAATTAACAATATGGGGGCCAGCGTTAAGCTTAGGAGACGAAGGGCGAGCGATGATTAAAGGGAATGATCTTAACTATTATTTAGACCGTTTAAATGAAGTAAGAGAAAGAACGTATGCATTGTTCGCAACCGTTGATGATGACTGGTTATATACAGAAGAGGAATTCTGGCATAACAAACAGGCGAACTACTATTTCATGTGGTTTCATGTATTCGAAGATGAAATTAATCACAGAGGCCAAATTAGATTGATACGAAAAAGAGCGCTAGCTTAAAGAAAGGGGAACATAAATGGAGTTCATAGAGAAGAGTATTAAGCCTTTATTTAACAAGTATCCGTTGCTCTCGAAATTTATCTTAGCAGTGCTAATCTTTGATATCGTCTATTACACAGGTAAAGAAGTTGGGCGAATTGCCTATTATATGACTCACTAAATCTTTATAAAATGTGCCTAACAGAAAAAGGCGAATTCGACTCCATGCTGAGTGAGAATTCGCCTTTTTCTATGACTTGACCTAAAAATAAACGGAGGAGAGTTACGAAGGGGCAATTTGGAACTGTAGGAGCGGTAGCGACCGCCTTTGTCTCCGAATTTCATCCGCTAACAGCGGTACAATTCAGGAAATTTGGAGACAACAGCGGCCGGAAGTCCAAAAGTTCCCCGTAGTTACCACTTCCTCCTTAAATGTATTGTCTCAAGATGAGGAGGTATTCCAGTTCATTATCAGTTCACACAAATTTGTTAGGATTGGAAACATCAAAGGCAGAGAAAAAGAGCGTGACCCAGGAGAGGAAGAGATCGGAATGAACATATTAGAGGTTAAGAATGTTAAAAAATCGTATACTTTGTATGGTAAGGAAAAGGTTCCAGTACTCCATGATGTGAATTTAAGCTTTGAGACAGGTGAATTTGTCTCCATACTCGGTGAGTCTGGTTGCGGTAAGTCCACACTAATGAATATTATTGGTGGAATGGACTCTGATTATGAGGGCGATGTCCTTGTTCGCGGGAAGAACCTAAGCAAGATGACCGAAAAGGAAATGGATGATTATCGTAAGAATAACATCGGCTTCGTATTTCAAAACTTCAATCTGATTCCACACTTATCAGTCTTGGAAAATGTTACGGTTGCGATGCAAATGACGAATACAAGCGAGAAAGAACGTAATAAGCGTGCTATAGAGATTTTGACTGAGGTAGGATTAAAGGATCATCTGAAAAAACGTCCGAATCAACTGTCCGGTGGACAGAAGCAACGGGTATCCATTGCACGTGCATTGTCGAATAATCCAGACATTATTTTGGCAGATGAACCTACGGGTGCGCTGGATAAAGATACAGGTGATCAAATCTTAGTTTTGTTGGACAGCATAGCGAAAAGAGGAATCTTGGTCATTACCGTGACCCACTCGCAAAAAGTAGCTGATTACGGTAGCCGTATCGTTAAGCTTGAAGAGGGATTGGTGAAAGACGATATTCATTTGAAGGAACGTTCCATGGCTACCTACGATGGGGGAGATGGTTCGGCCAGAAATCTCAGCTTAATGGCTTCTTTCAAAATGGCCCTTCAAAATATGAAGCTTAATGCCAAACGTAATGTATTGGTAGCTTTGGGTGGATCAATAGGTATTTTAAGTGTACTCTTGATGCTTTCCTTAGGAAATGGGATCACTAGCTATATTAATAATGAAATTAATTCAAGTATGGACCCTTTGCTGGTAGATATCACTAAGCCAAATCCAGAAGCCAAAGACATGAAGGGCCCAGAAGCGATGATGTTACCCGGCGTTACGTTTACAAAGGCCGATGTTGAGACGATTCGTAACCTTCCAAATGTAGATCATGTAGAGACCATAACAACCATTACAGGCAAATCTACCACGGTTTTTGGGGAACAAACGAGTAGTCTTACACAATTAACCACCTTAAACGATACGTTTGATAAAGCGACGATTAAAGCAGGGGCTTTACCGAAGGAAAATGAAGTATTATTACCAACGAAAATAGCGAGTCAATTAAGTGGAAATGACCAACCGAATGCTATGGTAGGGAAGTCTATTCATCTGTATATTAATGAAATGGATGCTCAACATAAACCGATAACGTTGGAAAAAGAAATCACGGTCTCTGGTGTTTATGAAGCCACTGATCCAAGAGCGCAAATGTCACCAACAGGATATATTCCAACACAGACACTGGAGCAAATGTATACTGATAAAGGGATTACCATTGGCCCGATTCAGGTTAATGCTTTTGCAACGGATATGAAATATGTGAATGATATTAATAAAGCGGCTGTTGATGCGGGTTTCTCGGGCTCTCAAACGGCATCAATCATGGAGCGTATCACGACTTATGTGGATATGGCTACGATCGTTCTATCTGGTATTGCAGGGATTTCGCTCATCGTATCAGGGATTATGATATTGGTTGTACTTTACATTAGTGTAGTGGAACGGACGAAAGAAATTGGGATCCTTCGTGCGATTGGAGCAAGAAAGAAAGATATCAAGCGAATATTCTTTTCCGAATCCGCATTATTGGGTATATTTAGTGGTGTCTTCGCAATAATCTTTGCAGCTATCATTAGCTTTGGTTTAAATATACTTTTGGAAAATGCTTTTGGCGTAAAGCTTATTAACTTATCTGGATCTTATATCGTATTCGGATTAGTTGTAAGTACAGGGATTAGTATTGTCGCTGGTTTGATGCCTTCATCGAAGGCTGCCAAGCTCGATCCAATGGAATCTCTGCGATACGAATAAATACAATGTTGGAAAGGAAATTGATGTATGAGCACAATTCTAGTGGTTGATGATGATTCCCATATTCGCAAATTAATACGATTATATCTTGAAAAAGATCAGTTTTCCGTAGTGGAAGCGGAAGATGGTCAAATAGCATTAGACATTCTAGCGCATACAAAAATAGATTTAGCGATTGTGGATGTGATGATGCCTCATATCGATGGTATTGAACTGACAGAAGATATTCGATCTTATATTGATATGCCGATCCTAATGGTTACAGCCAAAGGAGAGTCTAAGGATAAAGTCAGAGGATTTAATGCGGGGTCAGACGATTATTTAGTAAAGCCGTTTGATCCCATTGAATTGGTACTGCGTGTGAAATCTTTATTAAAGAGATATCATGTAACCCCTTCGAATGTTATTCAATTAGGGGGAGTGACGATTGATCTAGGGAATTTAACAGTCGCTAATGCCGATCAAATGGTTGAATTGAAAAAGAAGGAATGTGAATTGCTATTTGCTTTGGCGGGTTCGCCAAGGCAAATATTCACCCGCACTCAGCTAATAGAGAATATATGGGGAATGGATTATGAAGGCGATGAGCGGACGGTTGATGTGCATATCAAACGCTTGAGAGAACGTCTTGAACCCATCCCTCAGTTCATCATTTCTACAGTAAGAGGACTTGGTTATCGTCTGGAGCTAGCCTAGATGGTGAGGAAAAGCCTGCGTCTTCGAATCGTCGTTACGTTCATTGGTATTGTTTTAGTCAGTTTAATTATTTCCTTTTTTCTTTTTATGCAGTTTTCAGAAAAAAATAATACACCAAACCATATGTTTATTAATATTGCTAAAGATATAGCAAAGGTGACAAATTTAATAGATGATCCGGAAAAAGTAAACGCATTTGCAGATCTGCTTAATCGATTTGGTATAGATATAGCTGTTGTTAATGAGCCAAGTGAATCTGTTTTTTCTTTAGACAAGGAGAAAGTTGCTATCTTATTCAATTCCAACACAACCGATGCGGTCTTTCTAACGGGTAGGGGTGGACTTGCTATCGTAGGGGTTCCTAAGATAGATGATGGAAAAGGTGCTTTCATTATTAAGATTGATTTTTCATCGACTGTAAGAGGCTTGAGAATTACGCTTCTGTTTACACTATTAGCTGTACTAATCATCGGAAGCTTGCTTATCTTGTTCATGTCCAGGTATATTGTGAAGCCTATTAAGAAGCTAACTGTTGCAGCGAAGGAAATGGCGTCAGGTAATTTATCTGTCCGATTGACTTATCGTAATAAAGATGAATTTGGTGAACTGATGGAGAGCTTTAATCGTATGGCAAGTGAGCTGCAGAAAATGGACTCAGTTCGTGATGATTTTGTCAGCAATGTTTCTCATGAAATGCAGTCACCACTTACATCGATTAGAGGATTTACAAGAGCGCTGCAAGACGGTGTCATTCCATTAGAAGAGCAAAAAGAGCATCTGGATATTATCTATGAGGAAACCTTACGCCTATCTAGGCTTAGTGATAATCTGCTCCGATTAGCCTCACTCGATTCGGAACATCATCCGGTTAATCCCACCACATTCCAATTAGACGAACAATTAAGAAGAACAATCGTATTAGCGGAACCACAGTGGGCACGGAAAGATATTATGATTGAATTGGATTTATTGCCTTGCGAGATCACGGTGGATAAAGATTTATTTGATCAGGTCTGGCAGAACTTAATAAATAATGCTATAAAATATACGGGGCAAGACGGTACCATTCATGTTGAAATTGAGATGAACGCGCAATTTGTGAAGGTATATATCAAAGATTCTGGTAAAGGCATTCCTGAGGAAGCACTTCCGCTTATTTTTGATCGATTTTATATGGTGGAGAAAGCGCGTAGCAGCGCTCTTAAAGGGAATGGACTTGGACTTTCCATTGTAATGAAGATTCTGAAAATACATGATTGTAATATTGATGTGGAGAGTAAAGTTGGAGAAGGAACCCAGTTTGTTGTAACGATTCCTAGAACCTAAACCACATGAATAGTTAATGGGCTAAATCTAAAGGCAAACTTTGAGGGGGATGATGATGCAAGATCTAAATCCTATCTATTTACGCGAATTGAAGCATACGGACTGGAAAGCTGTTCATTCGTATTGTTCACAGGATCGTGTGTGCCGTTTTCAAGCCTGGGGTCCAAATACTGCTGATCAAACTCGTTCATTTGTGAGCCAGGCACTAGATGACTCTCAAAAAGTTCCCAGAACTCGGTTCGCGCAAGCCATAGTTGCAGTAGGAACTGAAAATTTGATCGGCATGGTTGAATTAAATATTAGAAGCCATACGGACAGAAGCGGTGAAATCGGCTATATTGTCCATCCTGATGTCTGGGGACAGGGAGTCGCTACAGCAGCAGCCGGACTAATGTTGAAGTTTGGTTTTGAAGAACTGCATCTACATCGAATATACGCGACCTGTGACCCTCGAAATAGTGGATCATCCAAGGTGCTCACCAAGATTGGCATGACCTATGAAGGCAGATTAAGAGATGCTTTACTCATAAAAGATGGCTGGCGAGATTCTTTAGTGTTTAGTGTATTGGAGCAAGAAAGGGATAAGGAAGTGCGCTAAAATAAAGTCTTGCTTCTAAATGTCTAGTTCATTAAAATATAAGTATTCGCTTATATAAGTGTTGGAAGGAGGAGAAGTAGGGATGCAGTCACTGACGGATATTGCAGATGATTTGAAGCTCTTAGGAGATAAGACGCGACTGGCCATGCTTTCACTTTTGAAAGAACGGGAATGGTGCGTGTGTGAATTCCTTGATATTTTTGATATATCCCAGCCGGCGATTAGTCAGCATTTACGGAAATTGAAGAATCGAGGGATCGTGAAAGAAAGCAAACGAGGGCAGTGGGTGCATTATTCATTAAATGTCGAGGATAAACCACATCTTAAGGCTGTTCTTCAACAAATGCCCAGCTCAGCCGAGATATTGGCTAGTTTGAATAAAGAAGTTAAAGCACCGTGCTGCGACTAAAATATAGTTGTAGTTTTTTTAAAGTGTATATAACTATATAGTTATATGGTGATATAGGATTTATTAGGATTTATTCGTAGATTATAGGAGTGTTGAGAAAGTGGTCATGCTAGCCATACTTATTTTTATGGTAACTTTAATTTTTGTAATCTGGCAGCCTCGAAATTTATCGATTGGATGGTCAGCCTGCGGCGGAGCGATCATTGCTTTACTAGCTGGGGTAGTTAGCTTTAATGATGTTCTGGATGTAACACAAATGGTGTGGAATGCGACGTTGGCGTTTGTTGCAATCATCTTAATTTCCTTAATTTTAGACAGTATTGGATTTTTTGAATGGGCAGCGTTACATATGGCGCGAGCAGCACGGGGGAACGGAACACGAATGTTTGTCTATGTCATCGTTCTTGGTGCGTTGGTTTCTGCCTTTTTTGCAAATGATGGAGCGGCGCTAATACTTACCCCTATTGTACTTGCTATGGTAAGAGCGCTGAATTTTGATGAGAAAAAAGTATTTCCATTCATTATTGCTAGCGGCTTTATTGCGGACACCACCTCATTGCCGCTTGTGGTTAGCAATCTTGTGAATATCGTATCGGCTGACTTTTTTGGAATTACCTTTATGGAGTATGCGGGGAAAATGATTGTACCTACGCTATTCTCATTGATAGCGAGTATCGTGGTGCTTTATTTCTTTTTTCGCAAAAGTATTCCGAAGCGATTTAATGATTCCGAACTAAAAGATCCGCAAGAGGCTATTAAAGATAAGAAGATGTTCCGTCTATCATGGATTGTACTGGCTATTCTTTTAATAGGGTATTTCGTTAGTGGATTCTTGAAGATTCCGGTATCAGTGGTTGTGGGAATCATTGCAATTTTGTTCATGCTCCTCGCGAGAAGAAGCCCTTCCGTCAAGGTGAAACAAGTGCTTACAGGAGCACCTTGGGCGATTGTGTTCTTCTCCATTGGAATGTATGTCGTGGTATATGGACTTCGGAATGCGGGTCTAACTGATCTACTCGCTAAGGCGATAGGAATGATTGCTGATCAGGGTCTATTCGCTGCAACTATGGGTATGGGGTTCATTGCTGCATTGATCTCATCATTGATGAATAATCTGCCTACTGTAATGATTGACGCACTCGCAATTGATGCAACGCATACAACCGGAGTTATAAAAGAGGCATTAATATATGCGAATGTTATAGGTTCAGACTTAGGGCCTAAAATCACCCCGATTGGCTCACTAGCAACGCTGCTGTGGCTCCATGTGCTTTCGGCTAAAGGTGTGAAGATATCCTGGGGAACGTATTTTAAAACGGGCATTATATTAACTATCCCAACGTTGTTTATTACACTTTTAGGTCTTTATCTGTGGTTGTTGATTACTTAATTTGAAAAGGGGAAGATCAGATGGACAAGAAAACGATTTATTTTTTATGTACAGGAAACTCTTGCCGGAGTCAGATGGCTGAGGGCTGGGCGAAGCAATATTTAGGGGGAGAATGGAACGTGTACAGCGCTGGAATTGAAGCCCATGGTCTAAATCCAAAAGCTGTACAAGCTATGAGCGAAGTAGGCATAGATATCTCTGGACAGACCTCGGATATGATTGATTCTAATCTGCTGAATAATGCTGATTTAGTCATTACGTTATGTGGGGACGCTGCGGATAAATGTCCAATGACGCCTCCGAAGGTCAAACGGGAACACTGGGGCTTCGATGATCCGGCAAAAGCGCAAGGGACCGATGAAGAGAAGTGGGCAGTGTTCCAGCGTGTGCGTGACCAGATTGAGGAAAGAATCAAACGATTTGCGGAGACCGGCGAATAGTTACCAGGTGAAGCATCCTATTCTTTTAAAAATATAAGAAAGTATAAGTTTCACACTATACCTTATCCTTATATTTCTCGCAAAAACGCTTACCGTCCTTTAGGAACGCCGGAGGCGTTTTTGCTTGGCTTAGGATATTTCACAACGGGCCATTTCACTTTCCTTAAGGCGTTCATAACCTCTGGTCCAACGTTCAGGTTACTTTGAACCAATTCATGGGGAGTGAGAGCCATCCATTGATTCAGAGAAACGTCGGCAAAACGATCGCTTTTGAACATTTCAAGGAACCATAAGGAGTCATCGCCTGTATTCTGAATATAATGTCCAAACGCAAAAGGAACATATCCTACATCGCCTGCTCTGTAATTGAAGGTACGTGCTACACCATTTCCAGCGAATACGGTCATGCGTCCTTTTCCGGCAAGATAATACTGCCATTCATCGTTATTTGGATGCCAGTGCAGTTCCCGCATTCCTCCGGGTTCAATTTCTACCAATGCAGCAGCGACGGTTTTGGAGATTGGAAAGTTACTGGAATCGACAATTCTGACGCTCCCGCCCGGAGTCTTCAGCGGAGGTTGAGCCAATAAAGAATGTTTAAAGGTTTGTGGGATCTCTCCGTATGGAGATTCTACCTTTTGACTTTGCAATGAACCCGGAACCTGATCCTGATAAATATAGACCTGTTCGGTGGGAATAGAGTCAAATGCAGCGGCAGGCACCCCAAAGTTAGCCGAAAGAACTTCTTTAGGAGTATGGGCAAACCAATCGGAAATGGACAAGGTGTTTAGATCAGAGAAACTTCCATCGTCGAATACAAGCAGAAACTCACAGCCTTCTTCAAGACCTTGTATAGAGTGGGGAATACCTGGCGGAAAATACCATAGATCACCTGGCCCCACATCTGCTATGAAGTTTCGACCATTTTGATCTACGGCAGTAATTCGAGCTCGACCTAGCAGCATATAAGACCATTCCGCTTGCTGATGCCAATGGAGTTCACGTACTCCACCGGGGGTTAGGCTCATGTTGACGCCAGCTAGTGTCGTGGCAATGGGGAGGTCTCTGACCGTCACCTCTCTCGACCAGCCACCATGATTAAGCTGCATATGTGCATCGGAGAAAGAGAATTTTAAATTGGGGACGAGACCGGCATCGGTCACGGGAGGGACAAACATGTCGGGATTCTCCAAATCCCGCATTATATCACGTGGTCCTTTATCTAATCCCCCTGCGCCATCGCTTCGAATGGGCTGAGGGATATTTGTCTTTCTTGGCGAATCCTGTCCATCTGCAGTCATCCATCGCACTCCTTTCATGATTCTAAATAACTCAATGAAAATATATGCGGAATCCTGTCTTATATGATGAATAACAAAAGTGGAACAAGTTGACATGCGCAAGGGGATCATTGATTATTACTAATAGAGGCTTTGTTTTAGACGGAGTAGAGAGGGAGAGGGGTTTGAGATGAATCACATTAAGGAGTCCTTACAACGATTAGGGAGAATAAGAGCTTATGTCATAGGTCTGTTGGTAATTATGTTCGCCGCGGGTTCCGCGGTTACACCTACATCGGTGTCGGCGGCTGTTCAGTTAGGGACTCAGGTAATGCCACTGTCATATGGGGGGTATTACGTCCTTTTTCCAGGTAAACTCGCTCCTTATTTTAAATCAGGTAAATTAATGGTGCCGATTCGGGCTTTCTCGAGTGCGATTGGTGCAGATTTGCTCTATGACGCATTAACGAACAGCGTTACGATTTCACTACTGGATCGCTCTGTAGGGAAGATTAAAGCAGGGCAGCTAGAGGCAGAATTTAATGGGGAGACAGAAGATTCGTTAGGGATCGCCCCAGAGATCAAGGACGGAATCCTGTTTGTTCCAGCATCCCCTATTCTAGAGGGGTTAAAGACATTTCGCTGGGAAACTCAGTTCAATAACGTGAATAAATTGACCCTTGGCATTGGCGCCAGAAAAGGGGAGGAATGGGCAAAGCCTGAGGCGGATCGAGCGCTTGCCCCTTACCCAGTGGAAACAACAGCACATCCATATCCTTTATATCCATTTAAGCTAACACAGACTCAATCTGGGAAAGAATACAGACTAACCTTAGGCGTGCAAAATACCTCTGGTTTTGTTATCCCTAAAGGGAATGCGGAACTGGAGCTGGTGAGTGTGGACAGTAAAGGGAACTCTTACTACCAAACGTTAAAAGGACCTGACTCTTTAACCTCCAAGGCGGCATTATTATCATTTTCCGTTTCCATTCCTACAGAGGCTGAATACGTCATTTTCAGATCACGTACATTGAGAGCGGAATAAGTATCATAGGTGTTCTAACAAGATATACAGAGAGCAGGTTAAGAAATAGATGACAGGTAACGAAGGGCAGCACTATCGATTCAGTGAAGCACCCATTTGGGAGTTGCAGCGGGCTTATTATGAAGAACAGGGATTAAAGGCTTGGAATAATGATCAGGTTCCGCAGTATATTACGAGTAATCCTATGATTGCGACAGCATATGCGGAAATGATCTTCGGATTCCTGCAAGATCGGGCTGGACAAGGACATCTCTCTGAGACAGTCACTATACTGGAATTGGGAGCGGGAGCGGGTCGGTTAGCGTTCCATATCCTTAAGAAGCTATGCGAAATCATAGATTATGCGGGGACTCCACTTCCTCCTTTTCGTTATGTGATGAGTGATTTACCCGTTAAAAATATAACCAGCTGGCAGCAGCACCCAAGCTTACTTCCATTCGTAGAGCAGGGTATACTGGATTTCGCACGATTTGATGCTGTACAGGATACTGAACTGTATTTAGTACAGGCTAAGCTCAGCATCAAACCTGGTGATTTACAGCAGCCGCTGCTGCTTGTGGCGAATTATTTTTTTGACAGTATCCCGCAGGAATTAATTTATGTGGATGAAGGTAAAATATTTGAATGTGAGGTGTCGATTCAGTATTCAGAGTCTGCAGGATCTGACAACCCCTCTGATGTACTCGGTACAATCATCCCACAGTATCATTATGTTCGAGCGGCTAATTACGAAGTAGAAACCTACCCCTATCACGATGTTATAAAGCTCTATCAGCAGAAGCTGGAGGATTCCCATATTCTGTTTCCTGTTGTGGGGCTTACTTGTTTGGAGCGGCTAGCTAAGTTGTCTATAGAAGGGTTCGTACTCCTTACAGCGGATAAGGGAGATCACCGAATAGAGAATTGGGAATTTGCGGAACCACCTTTACTGATTCATCACGGTAGCTTCTCCTTAACGGCGAATTATCATGCAATTCAGTATATGTTGGAGCAAAAAGGAGCACACTCCTTATTTACCACTCATCATTACAAAAACTTGAATATCGGATGCATTCTTATGCTGGACGCGCCGATGAGCTATACGAACACTCGGTTAGGTTACAAGCGGTTTATAGAGCGTTTTGGCCCGGATGATTTCTTCAGTATGAAGGAATGGATGGATCAGCAATTAGATACAATGGGTCTCCAGCAGATTTTGGCTTTTTGGCGCTTAGGTGGGTATGATGCAGAATGGTTTATCCATAGTGCTGAACAGATTTCGGAGCTGCTGCCGGATGCCAGTGATGAAGAAATGCTGGATCTTCAGCAGGGAATACGATTAATGTGGACAGGTTACTATCCGATGGAACAGAGCTATGACCTATCACTGGATGCTGGGTTACTGCTGTATGAAATGGATAAGTTCGAGGAGGCGTTAGCCTACTTAGAACGGTCTATGCATGCCAATTCGGAAGAACCATTAGCCTCGGTGCTTTATAGTATGGCGATTTGTAATTATGAGCTTGGAGCTGAAGGGGCTGCACTGGATTACGCGCGTAGAGCTTTGGCTGTAGAGCCTGATAATGAAGTAGTGTTGGAACTGATAACGGCTCTGAGCGAGGATTAAATTGTAAGAAGACAGAAGTACAGCACCATTTACACAGGACCATCAATTTGGTATCCTATACAAAATAATTAAACGCGATGACGAGAAGAGTAAATAAAATCATTCCTTCACAGAGAGCCCTGGATGATGAGAACAGGGTATGGGCGATATTATTGAAACAAGCCTCTGAGCGGCATATCGGAACCGATCGACGGGGATGGTATGACGGGAGCTCCTGTTATAGAGCTAGAGTATAACCAATGCGTAAGATGCATTGCCGTACTTGATGAGATTAATATGGCGACATATTAATGAACCTGGGGTGGTACCGCGAGAATTTCGTCCCCAAGACCATAAGTCTTGGAGGTGAGGTTCTTTTTTATTTAAATATAAGAAAGTATAAGTTTCACACTATACTTTATCCTTATATTTCTCGCTTAAACACTTACCGTCCTTATAGGACGCCGAAGGCGTTTATGCTTGTGCAGAATAATCAGGCGGATATCACTTATAAACAGGAGGTAATACCAATGAACAAGGAACCGGAAGTATTAGCAGAGAGTTACATCGACAGATTGATTCAAGAAGAGCTGGAAGCTGGAACTTACAGTAGAGATATTTGCACGAGATTCCCACCGGAGCCTAATGGGTATTTGCATATTGGCAGTGCGTATGCTATTCACACGAACTATACGACTGCGAAAAAGTATGGCGGGAAGTTCCATTTGCGGTTCGATGACACCAATCCTTTAAAAGAGGATCTGGAGTATGTAAATGCTATTTGCGAAGATATGTTATGGATGGGCTACCCGCCAGACCATACTTTCTACGGATCAGACTATTCGGAAAAAATATATAATAGCGCGGTAAAGTTAATCCAAAAAGGAAAAGCCTACGTCTGCGATTTATCACCTGAAGAGGTGTCAGCTTATAGAGGAACGCTTACGGAGCCGGGAAAGAACAGCCCTTATCGGGAGCGTTCTGTGGAAGAGAATTTGAAGTTATTCACGGAGATGAGGAATGGAGCCTATCCGACGGGAGCCAGAGTATTACGGGCTAAAATAGATATGAGCTCACCTAATATCAACTTGCGTGATCCAGTGATTTACAGAATCATTCATGCAGAGCATTATAGAACAGGCAACGATTGGTTCATCTATCCGATGTATGATTTTGCCCATCCTATACAAGATGCGATCGAAGGGATTACGCATTCCCTATGTTCTATTGAGTTTAAGGATCATCGACCACTGTATGAGTGGGTACTGAATGAACTGGATACCCCTGAGGCTCCAAAGCAAAGGGAGTTCGGACGCGTAAATATCACCGGCGTCGTTACTAGCAAACGGTATATTAGACAACTGGTTACAGGACATTATGTGGATGGCTGGGATGATCCAAGACTTCCAACGCTTCGCGGACTGCGGAGAAGAGGTTTTACGCCGGAGAGTATTCGGAATTTTGTGAAGGAAATTGGTTTTGTTAGAAATAGCACCATTGTAGATATTGCCATGTTAGAATATTCGCTTAGACAAGATTTGAAGGCGAAGGCAACTAGCGTGATGGCTGTTCTAAAGCCTCTAAAGGTGGTTATTACTAACTACCCTGAGAATCAAAGCGAATGGCTGAAGATTGAGAATAACAGTGAGGATAAGACGCTAGGGGAAAGGGAAGTTCCTTTTTCACGGACGCTTTATATTGAACAAGAGGATTTTATGGAGGAGCCACCCAAAGGTTATCACAGACTGACTATAGGGAATGAGGTTAGGTTAAAGGGCGCCTACTTCATTAAGTGCAATGAGGTGCTCAAGGACGAAGCAACTGGAGAAGTTATAGAGCTTCGCTGCACCTATGATCCGAGAACGAAGAGTGGAAGTGGATTTAATGAACGGAAGGTTAAAGCGACTATCCACTGGGTATCGGCAGAGCACGCGACCAAGGCGGAAGTTCATCTATATGAGCGGTTGCTAAAAAATAACGACGGTCCTAAAGAAGAGGATGAGCGCTGGGACGCGTATCTTAATCCAGATTCCCTAACCATTCTGAAGGATTGTTTGTTGGAGCCTTCCATGGCGAGTGCACTTCCAGAAGATAAATTTCAATTCATCCGGCATGGATTCTTCTGTGTGGATAAGAAATATACCACAGCAGATAAGCTGGTACTGAACCGAATTGTGCCGCTGAAGGATACATGGAAGAAAAATTCGTAATTCACAGCACATCCTTTCTCCACAACTTTTCTTTATGATATAGAGGTCATAATGAAATTGTAGGAGGTAATGTTATGAATTGGTCTTGGTTAATCACATTGATCTGTCCTTTGATGATGTTATTTATGATGTTCGGACTGGGTGGGAAACATGGACACGGGCACGGGCATGGGTCGAGAAAGCAAGCGTCGCCTGATTATCAGGAGCTTCAGAAAGAATTGAATGAGCTGAAAATGCAGAATGAACAAATGAGAAGAGATATTCAAAGTCTTACACTATAAGCTTTTCGGAGTAATTGGCTTAAGCTGGGCGAAGATCGGGTAATTTCTGATCATCGTCCAGCTTTTTTTGTTCTTGGTCGTAGGTGGACAAGCATATGAAAATTTCTAATGAAACATATTTACATTTTTCAGAAATGAGCATATACTTTAAATATAAGTTGCACAGAGGAAACTTTCGTGTATATAGACAACTTTTTTTGGGCAAGAGGAGGAATGGACATGTTGGAACAAACTTTAATAGAAAAACCACATATAGAACAACCGCATATGAGACAACATAAAAACTCCATTTCGGCGCAAGCCGTACTTAATGGGGAGACCAAAGGAATTAAAAGATTACTTCCTTTCTTAGGTCCAGCGTTTATCGCTGCGGTTGCTTATCTGGATCCGGGTAATTTTGCCACCAACATTACGGCAGGTTCAAAATACGGCTATCTTTTATTATGGGTGATTGTAGCCTCGAATTTAATGGCCGTTCTTATTCAGGCGTTATCTGCCAAGCTTGGTATTGCTACAGGAAAGAATCTGCCGGAGATCGCTCATGATCGTTTTCCGAAGAGTGTATCGATCTTCTTATGGATTCAAAGTGAACTGGTGATTATAGCTACGGATCTGGCGGAGTTTATCGGGGCAGCATTGGGGCTTTATTTATTATTTGATATTCCCATGCTGCCGGCAGCACTCATTACTGCGGTCGGTTCATTTGCTATTCTAGAGCTTCAGCGCCGGGGTTACCGTTCCCTTGAGGCAGGAATTGCTGCAATGATCCTTATAGTTGTATTAGCCTTTGCTTTTCAAGTGATTGTAGCTAAGCCAGATATGGGAGCTGTTGCTGTAGGCATGTTTACACCTAAGTTTGAAGGGGTAGACAGTATTCTCTTGGCAGCAGGGATTCTAGGCGCAACCGTGATGCCACATGCCATTTATCTACATTCATCACTTACACAGAACCGTATTGTCGGAGTAAATGAAGCGGAGAAGAAACAAATCTTTAAACTGGAATTCATAGATATTATTATTGCGATGATTATTGCAGGGGCAGTGAATCTGGCGATGGTTATTGTCTCAGCCGCATTATTTTTTAAAAATGGTATCGTGGTTGAGGATTTGGATGTTGCGTTTCAGCAATTTAGTCACTTAGCTGGACCCGTAACGGCCATCTCCTTTGGCTTAGGACTACTCATCGCAGGACTATCGAGCTCTTCTGTAGGAACTATGGCTGGCGATGTGGTAATGCAAGGCTTCATCAACAAAAGAATTAACCTGTACTTACGCCGTGCGATTACGATTATTCCACCTTTGGCTATCATTGGTTTTGGTGTAAATCCAACGAAAGCACTCGTTATCAGCCAGGTGATCTTGTCCTTTGGGATTGCCTTTGCTCTGGTACCACTGGTTATGTTTACAAGCAATCGTCAGATTATGGGCGGGTTAGTGAATCGTAAGATGACAGCTGCTCTCGGCTGGCTTATCTCTGGTCTTGTTGTATCGTTAAATTTATTTTTGGTATATCAAATATTTGGATAAGGCAGGACATCTTTATTTGGTGAGTGAAAAAAGGTATACTTGAGCATGTTTATAATTCACGCCAGAGTAAGGAGATCGACAATGTCCATGCAAGAAATATCCGGTTATAAGTCTATAGCCCTTGATATTGCACAAAGAATTGTAAGCGGGGAATTTCCCGTACAGAGTAAGCTATCCGGGCGTTCTCTATTGGCAGGGCAATATCATGTTTCTCCAGAAACGATTCGTAAGGCTATGGGATTATTGAAGGATGAGAATATAGTGTTTGTTTCGCAAGGAAAAGAGATTATTGTCATCTCTGATCAAAAGGCGTATGAGTATATTACCAGGAATAACTATCTGAAATCAGCTTATTCGTTGAAACAGGATCTAGAGCAATTGTTGCTTGAAAAGAAGAAGCTCGACGGCAAGTTCGAGAGGGTACTAACTGGAATTATCGAGGCATCAGACCGGATGAAGAATTTAAAGCCGTACCACCCGGAAGAAATTACAATCCATGAGGAATCACATGTGGTTGGCAAAACCATTGGAGCATTACAATTTTGGCAGAATACAGGTGCTACGATTATAGCGCTTCGCCGGGGTGCGAACGTAACAATCTCCCCAGGTCCACATGTCATACTCAGAGAAAATGATGTACTTGTAGCAGTTGGTGATGAGAAAATGTACCAAAGAACAGAGCAATTTATTAATAAAAATGCAGAGAATCATTTATAATAATAGATCAAAAAAAAGGCTATCCAGCGGGGTTTATCACTGGATAGCTTTTTTTATAATTACAATATTACATTTATTTACAAACAACTTATTATAATAATGTAGGTTGTCAGTTTGGGAGTTGTTTGTTATAGTTTAACTTACAGAGTCGCCCGGTGAGATGATCTGACGATAGAAATAAGAAGGAGAGACCCTATGCTGAAATTTGAAAAAGTAGGTAAGAAATACCCGAATGGTTATGAAGCAGTTAAGAATATTAGCTTTGAAATTGAAGCTGGTGAAATACTAGTATTGATCGGTCCGAGCGGTTGCGGAAAGACAACAACGATGAAAATGATAAATCGTCTTGTTCCGCATACTTCAGGCCATATTTATATCCACGGCAAAGATATCACCAAGGAGAACCCCGTAACCCTCCGCAAGAACATCGGTTATGTTATTCAACAAGCTGGTTTGTTCCCGCACTACACCATAGAAGATAATGTAGGCTTGATTCCCGACCTAAAGGGCTGGGATGTGAAGAAGAAAAAAGAACGGGTGCTCGAAATGCTCCGCCTAGTCGGACTTGATCCGGCCATATTTGCCAAACGTTATCCGAAACAATTATCAGGTGGGCAGCAGCAGCGTGTAGGTGTAGCCCGTGCATTGGCTGCTGATCCCGAGATTATATTGATGGATGAACCGTTTGGTGCTTTGGACCCTATTACCCGTGAGCAGCTGCAGGATGAACTGCTGCGCATGCAACAAGAAGTGAAGAAGACAATAGTATTTGTAACACATGATATGGATGAAGCACTGAAGCTTGGAGATAAAATCGCTATTCTTAAAGATGGTGAAATCGTTCAACTAGATACACCTTATGAGCTGCTCAGCCGGCCTGCTAATGATTTCGTAGAATCATTTATCGGCAAAAACCGTATTTACCAAAACCCTGAGTATATCCCCGTAACAGAAGTTATGCGCGACAATCCATCTACATCTCTTCCCGGGCGCACGCTGGGTAAAGCTCTTACCTTTATGCGTCAACGCAAAATGGATACATTACTGGTTGGAAACGAGAAAGGTAAGCTGCTTGGCATAGTCTCCGCTTATGATGTTACCGCCAAAATGGAACAAAGCCTTACTATCGAGGAAATTATGACACCACCTGGGGTGGTGCTGCAGGATACAGCAACAGCAAGAGACGCATTATCATTGATTACGGAAGCTCCATACGGCATTATTCCGATTGTAACCGCTGAGGGGAACATTGCCGGGATTGTTACAAGAGGTAGTCTTCTGACGGCGTTTGCAGCACAATGGGGAGGCGCGAAAGAGGAGGAAGTGTCTGTATGAGAGATCAATCGTTATGGCAACAACTCATATATCAATTAGATTTACGTAGGGATGATTTGGTTCATTCTATGGGAGTGCATATGCAACTTGTGCTCTTGTCCATGTTATTTGCAATTATTGTTGGCATTGCGCTTGGAATCATGATTACACGGGTTAAACCACTGAAAGGGATTACGCTTGGTGCTGCGGGGATTCTTCAGACAATACCTAGTCTGGCGATGCTCGGATTTATGATTCCTCTATTTGGCATAGGGATGAAGACGGCAGTTGTAGCTTTGTTTCTGTATTCACTGCTGCCAATCATCCGCAACACCTACACGGGAATTACTGATGTGGATCCGTCTATAGTGGAAGCGGCCCGGGGAATGGGAATGAAGAGCTGGCAAATTCTATTCAGGGTTCAACTCCCTTTAGCTTTAAGTGTAATTATGGCGGGGATCCGTACTGCTGCAGTTATAAATGTCGGGACAGCAACACTGGCAGCCTTTATCGGTGCTGGCGGATTGGGTGAATTTATTTTCTTAGGTATTCAACGGAACATCGAAGCTCTAACCTTACTTGGCGCTATTCCGGCCGCGATTCTTGCACTCGTGCTGGATTATCTACTCGGATTGCTTGAAAGATTAACGACTCCAAAGGGATTGAAAGTATAACTAAAACTCTAGTCTTGAAAGAATATAAAAGGGGAGATTATATATGAAAATTCCAAAATTGATGACAGGCGTTCTAACTACAGTATTAATGGGGACGTTACTTGCTGGGTGTGGTGGCGGGGATAATAACGCTGCTGCGGGTAACAGTGGAGAAATCACGATTGGCTCCAAAAACTTCACGGAGAATGTTCTACTCGCTCATATGATGGCAGATTTGATAGAAGATAAAACAGATATTAAAGTGAAGCGTCAGATGAACTTGGGAGGCTCTAATGTAGCTTGGAGTGCGCTTGAGAATAATAATATCCAGCTATATCCGGATTACACCGGAACCATTGTAGCCAATTACTATCAAGAGGAGACGGGAAACTCTGAGGAATCGTTGGCAAAAACCAGAGAACTGCTTGAAAAAGATGGACTGGCCTTTCTGGATCCATTCGGCATAAATAATACCTATACTTTAGCTGTTAGTCGTGAAACGGCTGAGAAGTACAATCTAAAGACTTTCAGCGATTTGGCCAAAGTATCTGGAAATATGGTTCTTGGCGTAGAGTTCGAGTTCTTGGATCGTGAGGACGGATACCCCGGTATCCAAAAACTCTACGGAATGGATTTCAAGCAGAGCAAAGGAATGGACCATGGTATCATGTACCGTTCGATTGACGATGGGGAAACAGATGTAACCAATGCATACGCGACGGATGCACAAATTAAAGTACATGATCTGGTGATTCTGCAGGATGATAAGGAATTCTTCCCACCTTATGATGCAGGACCGATTATTCGTCAGGAAACGTTAGATAAATACCCTGAATTGAAAGGCGTCTTAAATCAATTGAACGGACAAATCAGTGACGAAGAAATGCAGCAATTGAACGCAGAAGTTGATGTGGATGCGCTCAAGGAAGAGGATGTAGCTCGTAATTTCCTGATCAAAAAGGGATTAATAGAAGGCTAAATATGAAATATAAACTAAAGCAGGCTAGGGAATTTCCTAGCCTGCTTCTTATTACTTATAGGTCTGTCTAGTTTCTGAAGTAGTCTGCCAATCCTTCGGCGATAGCCTTGGCTGCTTTTTTCTGATAGGAGGATTTACGGACAATTGACTCATCTGTAGGGTTGGTAAGAAATCCGAGTTCAACTAAGGTAGCTGGAGTTCGATTCTCCCTTAGGATGTGATAATCACCAAAGGATAGCCCATTGCTCTTTAGACCGATGCCTTGTCCCAGCCGGGTTTCAATCGCCCGTGCCAGCTTTAGATCATCGGATTCGGAGTAAAAGAAGGTTAGTGTCCCAGATACTTTTTTCGGAGAGGAATTATAATGAATGCTTACAAATGCATTTGCACGCAGGTCCTCACTCATCTGAACACGCCGTGCGAGCGTAGGCTTCTGATCCTCCCGGGTACGTGTCATCTCAACCCGTGCACCTTTAGCTAAAAGGGCATCGCGGAGATAAATTGCAGTTTGCAGATTCAAATCCTTCTCCATGGTGTTATATGTAGTGCCGAGCATTCCCGGATCACTGCCGCCATGACCGGGATCTACGACGATTAATTTTCCTCGTAAATTTCCTGTGTGCGAAATGCTGCTTGTAGTGCTTGTGCTTCTTGGCGTGGTTCCAGATCGGATGTATTGTGCTGCGACCCAACCGATGTCACCGCTAGCTGTTCGAATTCGTGCCCAATCGTTCTGACGAAGGAGGAGGATAGCTGTATCCTTAGCTTTTAAAGAACCGAGTACCTTATATTGTGTGCCTGGACCGCTTCGTACGCGTAGTGAATCTGCCGTAACTGTAACCTTTGTGGTACTACTCAAGGTGCTGGTTGAGGTGGAAGAAGTAGTGCTGGGTTTGGAAGCTACCGATGATCCAGAAGCGCCAGATTGCTTGGAGCTATTGTTCACCTTTTTAAGGTAATAGCCGGCTACCCAGCCAGAGGTGTTCCCCGTCTTAACCTTCAACCACCCGTGTTGTTCATCGGTCACAGTTACTTTTGCTCCGTTCTTAATAGATCCTACAACAGTTGCATTCTTTGCCGGCTCACTGCGTACATTTAAAGAGTTCGCGTATACCTGAGCGGTATAACTAACTGCTGCCGTTTTAGCTTCAGCAGGCTGTGACGCTGTTATACCCATAAGGCTTGCTGCAAGCAATGTGACACCTATCATTTTTTTCATAGTATCCTCGCTTTTTCAAAGTAGTCGTAATTTTTTACCCACTTTACGAGGTTTAGAATAATATTTTTTGAGAAATTTATGAGAACTTGGCCTCTTTTCCGGTGGTCTAAAGACTTGTATAATTATTACATATTGGGAAGGATGAAGGAGCACTGCCGTGACTAAACCAAAGCTATTCATTGGATCTTCCAGAGAATCCATACGTTATGCAAGAGCGATTCATGAGCAGCTGAAGAGGGATGCTGAAGTACATCCTTGGTATGCCAATGCCTTTCGAGCGAATGAATACACGATGGAGGCACTGGAGAGAAATTTGGATGAGAGCGATTTTGCCGTATTTGTGTTCTCGCCAGATGATGTCGCCAAAATACGCGGTAAATTTTATTATGTGACTCGTGATAATACGGGGTTTGAAATGGGTTTGTTTTGGGCCAGATTACGGCGTAATCGCGTCTTTTGCTTAGTGCCGGATCAGGTGACTGCCCGCGACGATTTAATCCCTGGACAGAATGTTGAAGAATATCATCTGTTGTCCGATTTATCGGGAATTACAGCTTTAGAGTATGAGATGCACCATGATAATCCTACGGCTGCTGTGGATGTGAGCTGTGGTAAGATTATTGATAGTGTCCAGGGGTTTGGAAAATTCCGTGACCCGGTGAAAGATTTAGAGCAGCTAAAGATGGAATTAAGGCGCAAAGAAAGTATCCTTCATTTTTTTTGGCAATATAATAGTAATGTGACCATCTCTGAGGATGGAGAGAAGTATCACGCACTCAGTGAGGCGATCCGCAATTCTTTCTTACCTCCGAAGCATTGTCGTGTGATCGGTGCTGCGATTTGGCAGGCTCAAGAGAAAGAACAGCTTGTTCAGGTGGGAGGAAATGTCGGACGTGGGCACTCCTATTCCTTGACTGTTACGAAAGGGAATGAGAAGCAGCCTAGTGTGGTAGATGCATTTTTATCGAGCAAATGGACTTTTTTTCAACGCACGGAAGTTGCGGAGGTATATATCCTATGCTATCCTCTAGGTAAGAAGTATGTTCTTTCCGTACACTTTTCAGGGAGTGATGGATTATCTGCGGATGATCTTAAGGCGGTAGTTGCGAATAACCAGGATTTATTCCGTACCATCAATCATTTAGTAGGGGAGGATTCAGCATGAAGCGAATAAAGGGTATTAACAACTTATCGGGTGCTGTTCTCCGCTCTGCAAGTGGTGGAAGCAGGAGTGCAGAAGATAATAAGAATACCACAAGCAAAACAGGGTCGAGCCATTCCGCTCAGCAACCAGCTTCAGCTCAAATTTATACTGCGCCTTCTTTAGATGGTGGAGACGATGAATATAAGAAGCTTATTAGCGGGAAGGTAGACAACAATAAACCATCCTTTGCGTGATGAGCATAAGTGCTGTCTCAAAAGTAGTGAATCTACTTAGGGGGCAGCTTCTTTTTTTGAGAGTAATTAGGGAAAAGCTCCCTGAAAATAGCTGATAATTACTCTAAATGAGTGAAATCAGGGAATTCCTCCCTAAAAATAAGGGCAATATCTATATTTAGCACCGAATCAGGTTAATTATAGGGAGGTATTCCCTAATTGTTAGTCTATTGAGTAGAAATTTCCGATTTTCAGGGAGATATTCCCTAATTCTTGAGCAGAGCATCCGGTTCACTTCTTACAGCAAGACACAATGTTGCAACAGCACAAAAAGCACTTCTCCACGAGCGGGAGAAGTGCTTTTTTATTAACTGGTACAGCCCCTCAGTTCTATCGGCTATTCTTCTTGGCAATTTCGCGTCGTACGACAGGGGCGACCTCAGTTGCCAATAGTTCAATAGCTTTGGCTACCTTGGCGTAAGGAAGGCCGCCGATGTCGAGCTGAGTCATAAAGCGGCTATGGCCGAACAGCTCATGCTGATAGAGGATTTTTTCAATAATTTGCTGCGGGCTACCTACAGCCATTGTGTTATCAGCAGATACATATTGCCCAAAGTCGTCACGAGATACACTGTATTCTTGACCAGGTTTTGGGCTGATGGAATTACGATAACTATAGTAGTATGGGTAATATTCATCGAGCGCTTGCTGTGAAGTTTCGGCAATGTAGCCGTGGCTAGTAATCGCAATCTTTAAAGATTCAGGGGCATGACCCGCCTGAATTCCAGCGCGTCGATAAGTTGCAGCAAGCTCTTGGAAAGGTTCTGGACTACCGCTAAGAATGGCGATGGCCATTCCAGTCCCAAGTACCCCAGCTTTTTCCGCGCTTTCAGGAGAACCACCTACACCTATCCATACAGGAAGGCTTTGCTGAAGAGGGCGTGGTGCAATCTCAGAATCCTTCAAGGATGAGCGGAAGGAACCCTCCCAGTTCATAATTTCATGCTTATTAAGCTCGAGAAGCAGATTAATATTCTCGGCGAATAGTCGATGATAGTCTTCAAGTTCGTACCCAAAGAGCGGAAAAGATTCCACAAAAGCACCACGTCCAGCAATAATCTCTGCACGGCCATCTGATAGTAAATCAAGTGTGGCGAAATCCTCGAATACGCGCACGGGATCAATGGTGCTTAATACAGTAGTGGCGCTCGTCAACTTGATTCTGTGGGTAACCTGGGAGATGGCTGCCAGCACGACTGGAACCGAAGAAATCGCAAAATCAAGACGATGATGCTCACCTACACCGAATACATCAAGCCCCGCCTCATCCGCCAGCTTGGCCGCAGCTACAACTTCGTCGAGTCGTTGTTTCGGGCTGATCTTATTCCCGGTATGACAATCAGCTACAATGTCTCCTAAGGTGTAGATACCGAATTCAAAATCGGATGCTGGTGCTGTGGTTACCTCGTTACTCATGATTACAAACCCCTTGTTATTCATATATTTGATAAAGCTTGTTCGTTTATAGAAGAATGTGATTATTATAACACAATAACTTACAAATTGTAAGTTTATGAGTAAATGTTTTGATTTCTGCTCTTTAGGATGTCAAAATGAGGAATAATAATCCATGTTCTTACATCCTGCTCGTCATTAGTATTATATTTTATTTTGAGAATCTATCCAATTGAGGCATTTATATGAGGAGGCGTGTGGTGGTGAGAGGAACATTATTGAAGTCATATCTTCGTACTGCGATTATTGGTTTAGGGGTATTGCTTATGGTAAACCCGGTACAAGCTGCTGCGGCTGATTCGCACACCTCCTTTATAGGCTCGAATTTAGATGATTATTATGTAAATTTATCTGCTGCGAAGGTTGAGTGGTCCACTACGATGGATTTGCCAACGCTAGGAGATATACCGACGGACTACATTATGGGCAAGGGCGTTGTTGCAGTTGGTGCGGGCAAAGCTTTTATCCTACAAAAGGGTCAGCTTTTAGCCATTAACGCCCAGACGGGGAAAGTGGTGTGGAAATACGGCTCCAAATTAAAGGCACCGTTACTTTACCAAGATGGTGTGGCTTATGTGACTTCAGAAGCGGGCACAATCTATGCAGTCAACGCGGCTACTGGAAAAAATAAATGGAGTTCATCGGCAAACAGTAAAGGCATCAGCCAATTAGTTATTGATAAAGATCAGCTTTTTACTGCCAATGGTGATATTCAAGCCTACAATCTGAAGGATGGGAAACTGCAGTGGCGTGATAATTTTGGTGAAAAGCTGTATGAACCGTTCATGGTTGAGGGAAACCTGATATTAGCTCAAAACTCAGAATCCGGAGCGTATACGTATGACATTCTACATGCCTTTGATCGAACAACGGGTAAAGAGCTTTGGAATAACAGAGATCATTATTTTCCGATTACTGAGATTAATGGAACGCTTATAACACAACGGAAGACTACCTTATTCGACGCTCTTCCTCTTACTACACTCGACAGTTTGGATGTTAAGACAGGTAAAGTAGTGAAGACGGTAGTTTATAACCCTGCTAATATTGACCCAAATGATCCCGAAGCACCAAAGGGCGGCATTGCTTGGAGTGACGGTGACAGAATTTTTATAACAGGATATAAAGGTGTCTACAGCTATCCAGTCAATGCTGATCCTGCTACCGTAACACGCGATAATTATTCTTACGAATCCATCGGAGCTAAGTTATCCTACGCCGCTGGTCCTTATGATGGAAGAATTCTTTTTAGTAATGAACAGAGCATTTATGGTGTTAAAATGGCGAATAAATCAGCGGTTCAGTACAGTGGAATTAGCAATCCGATTGCCCGCTTTGATCTGCTCGGACATGGTATGTATGTGGCCCAGACTGACGGCAAATTAATCGCGATAGATTTGATTTCCGCAAAACCGGTTGTGCAGCTCAAAACATCAGGTAGAGTGTTCGGCCCAACCTTGCTGGAAAGCGGTATGATTATTGTGCAGAGCAAAGGTATTTTGACCGCTTTCAAGGAGCCTAAGGTTTTGAAAATGAAATAATCGGCTCTATAAAAAACGGCTCTTCGATAAATAATCGGGAGAGTCGTTTTTTATGGATTAATCCACAATTCCAGTGCGAAAAATACAAATCTATTTTATGATAAATAGGTTATATAATGAGTAGGTTATACATTAACGAAATTAAAGAGAAGGACCGGGGGATATTATGGAACAGCAAGCGATTTGGGCGATAGGTATTTTTCTACTGATTTATGGACTGATTATTTCTGAGAAAATTCACCGTACAATCTTAGCGATGTTAGGCGCTATTGTTATGGTAGCGATGGGTATTGTGGATCAGGAGACGGCACTGCATCATATTGATTTTAATACCCTTGGACTACTTGTAGGGATGATGATGATTGTAGGGATTACTGCAGAGACAGGACTTTTTAAATATGCGGCAGTGAAATCAGCAAAGCTGGCGAAAGGGAAGCCGAGAAGAATCCTGATTGCTTTGTTTGTTGTTACTGCTGTGGCTTCTGCTTTCTTGGATAATGTTACAACAGTGCTACTTATGGTGCCTGTTACCTTCAGTATTACAAGGCAACTGCGTATAAATCCGCTGCCTTTTTTGATGTCACAAATTATTGCATCGAATGTCGGTGGGACGGCAACATTGATCGGAGATCCACCGAATATTATGATCGGCAGTGCTGTGAAAGAGCTGACGTTTATGTCCTTTATCAGCAATCTAACACCTGTGATTATCATCATTATGTTAGCGTATATCCCGCTTTTACTACTGATGTTTGGTAAGCAAATTAAATCCACTCCGGAATTGCAGCAAAGTATCATGAACATGGACGAGAAGGCAATGATTACGGATCATAAGCTGCTGCGAAAATGCCTTATCGTACTTGGATTTACGATTATAGGCTTCTTTTTACATCAGGCGCTACATTTGGAGTCTGCTACGGTTGCCTTAGCGGGGGCTTTTTTACTGCTCTTATTAACTGGAGGAGAACACATGCTGGAAAAAGCTTTTCACAGCGTGGAGTGGATTACGATCTTCTTTTTTATCGGACTGTTTGTTTTGGTATCAGGACTCGTCGAGACAGGTGTCATCGCGGAGCTGGCTGCCAAAGCGATAGATTTAACGGGTGGGGATGTGCTCATGAGCTCGATGATGATCTTATGGGTCAGTGCAATTGCTTCTGCGTTTCTTGATAATATTCCTTTTGTAGCAACAATGATTCCTTTGATACAGGAGATGGGGCAGATGGGGATCACCAATCTGGAGCCCCTTTGGTGGAGTTTAGCCTTGGGTGCTTGCTTGGGTGGCAATGGTACATTGATCGGTGCCAGTGCTAATCTGATCGTTGCTGGTCTAGCTGGAAAAGAGGGCTATCCGATTACATTCATGAAGTATTTGAAGGTGGGTTTCCCTTTAATGCTGCTGTCCATTGTGATCTCAAGCATATATTTATATTTAAGGTATCTGATGTAAACAAGTGTGTCTGAAAAAAGTTTTATTGTTGACAGCTTTTCAAATGGATGATATTTTAAATATTATAATTCCAATTGATTTACTTTGAATAAAAATTACCGACTGTTCCTACAGAGGTATTGCGAATGTAAAAGCGCAATACCTCTGTTTTTTTGTATACAGAATTTAAGGAGGGGTCACGATGGGAGAAGCGTTGCTGTCGATTTCAAATCTAAATAAACGTTTTGAGTCTACCGGAGGTCATGTTCAGGCACTGTATAATGTTGATCTCCATGTGCAAGAGGGTGAATTCATTACGGTCATCGGGCCCAGTGGCTGTGGCAAAAGCACGCTGCTGCGCATCGTGGCCGGTTTGGACAGTGGATATACGGGGAGCGTTACCTTAGGAGGGACGGAGATTGGGGGTCCCGGAATCGATAAGGGATTTATTTTTCAAGAGCATCGTCTCTTTCCTTGGCTCACCGTAGAGAAGAATATTGCTTCTGATTTGCCGCTAGGCAACAAAGAAATTAGACGTAAGGTCGATGAGTTGATTGATCTCGTCAAGTTAAATGGGTTTGAGAAATCCTATCCCCGGGAGTTATCGGGAGGGATGGCCCAACGGGTGGCGATAGCCCGTGCGCTACTGCGAAATCCCAAAATCCTGCTGCTGGATGAACCGTTTGGTGCACTGGATGCGTTCACTAGAGCGCATATGCAGACGGTGTTACTGGACATTTGGCGGGCCAACAAAACAACCATGATTTTTGTAACGCATGATATTGATGAGGCTGTATTTCTAGGTAATCGGGTAGTGATTTTAGAACCTCGCCCCGGGAAAATACGTAAGATTGTCCCGGTTGATTTGCCGTATCCACGTAAAAAAACAACGTCTTCCTTTCAAGAGCTACGCCTGAAGGTGCTGAATTATTTTGAAAAAGTCGATGAGCTTGAGCTTATTGACGGGGCAGGAATATAAATATGTCGACCATACCAATGGAGACCTCCGAAAGTGTTCAATATTCGAGGGTCTCTTTTTGTTATTTAAAGAGATTGTAAAGCTAAAAAAGGTGGGTGCAGAGCATGACAAACCGGGCTATAGCCGTAAGAACTTCCGGACGCCCCGGAAAGGTAACAACATTTGGACTGGGCCTTCTGCTGCCGGGCACTGTGCTAATTCTGTGGCAGACCCTTGGACACTATGGAATGATCTCAGAGATGCTGTTCCCGACGCCGTATACCATTGCAGAATCATTTGTAACTTTGGCTGCTTCAGGGGATTTATGGCCGAACTTTAGGATCAGCTTGGTCAGAGCTCTTTCCGGATTCCTGCTCGGTGGTGGACTTGGTCTGCTATTAGGCATTCTCGTAGGTCTGTTCCGCAGATCAGAGAAATTGCTAGATCCATCCCTGCAAATGATTCGCATGATACCAAGCTTGGCTGTAGTGCCGCTATTCATTTTATGGTTCGGGATCGGTGAGGAGTCTAAAGTACTGTTGATTGCTAAAGGAGCATTTTTTCCGCTTTATATTAATACGTTCATGGGTATTCGCGGCGTGGATAACAAGCTGTTCGAAGTATCTCGAGTGCTTGGATTCAGCCGGTTAAAGCAGGTTGTAAGACTAGTACTTCCAGCCGCATTGCCGAATATTATTCTCGGAGTGCGCCTTTCCTTGGGGCTCTCTTGGTTAGGTTTGGTAGTCGCAGAGCTGATTGCTTCCACTTCAGGCATTGGGTATATGATGTCGGACGCGCGTCAATTCGCGGATACACCTGTGGTGTTCGTGGGAATTATTATTTTTGCCATTGCAGGACTGGTGAGTGATTCTATTGTTCGCTACATTGAACGTCGGCTGCTGAGATGGCAGGACAGCTATCGCGGATAAACAGAAAACGCGCAAGAAACGAAAGGGGGATGCGCCATGAGCGATGGAGCAGAAGCTATTTTGAATAACACTACAAGAGCAAGAGAATCGCTAGATAGCAGTGATATTGCCCCTTTATCGACTAAGACATTGGAGAAATCGGCGGTACCTATAGCATGGAAATCTCTACTGTCAGATTGGGGAACGGGCGCTATCATTCCGGTGGTGACAATAGTACTTTGGCAGCTGGCAGGAAGCACCGGACTGATCTCCGCGCAGTTTCTGCCGACTCCATTGTCGATCGCCAGAGCTTTTACAGGGCTATTGGTGACTGGAGAGTTAACTCATCATCTAGGTGTCAGTATGGGGAGGGCGGGAGTTGGATTTCTTATCGGAGGTGTTCTAGGCCTTTTATTCGGAGTACTGACTGGCTTGTTTCGCAGTGTGGAATATGTGCTCGATCCTAGTGTACAGGTCCTTAGGCTTGTTCCTCATCTAGCTATAGCACCGCTAATTATTTTGTGGTTCGGCTTTGGGGAGATGTCCAAAGTAGTGATCATTCTGACAGGGTCATTCTTTCCGCTCTATATTAATACGTTTATGGGCATCCGCAATGTGGACAATAAGCTGTTTGAGGTGTCCCGGGTGTTAGGATTTAGCCCTTATCAGAGGCTGCGCAGGCTGATATTACCGGCAGCATTACCCGGGATTTTGTTAGGATTGCGACTGTCATTGGCTGTAGCATGGATCGGTCTTGTTGTAGCTGAACTCATTGGATCACAATCCGGCATTGGATTCCTGATCAATGAGGCGAAGCAGAACTCTAATACAGAGGTTGTGTTTGTAGGCATTATTATCTTTGCTATTGTCGGCAAGCTAATCGATTCTTTGTTCCGAATCATTGAACGCAAGTGCCTGTTCTGGCGCGATAGTTACGAAGGGTAAATCATTTGAGGAGGTCTTGAGCTATGAGTGGATCGATACAAAAAGGGTCGTTGAATTTGGTGGCGGATGTGCTTGTTATAGGCGGAGGCCCTGCAGGAACATGGGCAGCCCTTACGGCCTCAGCGAAGGGGGCGAAAGTTGTTCTTGCAGATAAAGGCTACTGCGGTTCGAGCGGTGCAACGGCCCCCTCAGGAACAGGAGTCTGGTATGTGAAGCCGGATGAGAAGCTCCGGGAGGAGGCCAAAGCAAGTCGTTATACATTGGGCGGTCAGTTGGCTGAATCCCGCTGGATGGACCGAGTGCTAGACCGTACCTATGCCAATATGAACAAACTTGGCGTTTCAGGATATCCATTCCCTGTAGATGAGCAGGGTAACCAGTATCGTAAGAGTCTTCAGGGACCGGAATATATGAAATTAATGCGTAAGCTGGTGAAAAAAGCGGGCGTTAAAATTCTAGATCATAGTCCAGCCATGGAGCTCCTAGCGGATGAGCATGGCGTAGCTGGAGCGGCTGGAGTCCATACGCAGAGTGGTGACACCTGGACTGTTCAGGCAGGAGCGGTTGTCATTGCAACTGGTGGGTGTGCTTTTCTAAGTAAGGCTCTCGGCTGTAACGTGTTGACCGGAGATGGCTATCTATTTGCAGCTGAGGCTGGGGCGAACTTGTCCGGCATGGAATTCTCCAATGCCTATGCTATCTGCCCTACGTTCTCCTCTGTAACCAAGACAGCATATTACAACTATGCCAGCTTTTATTATGAGGATGGAAGCATTGTGGAAGGGGCGGGTTCCAAGAAAGGGCGTTCAGTTATCGCTCGGAATCTGCTAGCAGGCAATCAGGTGTATGCCAAGCTGGATGGAGCGCCCGAGGATTTAAGACCGCTGCTGCGGGTGGCGCAGACGAATTTTTTCTTGCCCTTTGATCGACAAGGGATCGATCCTTTCAAGGATGCTTTTCCGGTTACGCTTCGTCTCGAAGGAACGGTTCGTGGGACGGGTGGTATTCATATCACGGACGAAAGCTGTGGCACAGGTGTTCCCGGACTTTATGCGGCAGGAGATGCAGCTACCCGTGAGCTAATTTGCGGGGGATTTACTGGTGGTGGCAGCCATAATGCGGCTTGGGCTATGTCATCCGGCAGTTTTGCAGGAGAAGGGGCAGCTGTCTATGCGCAGAGACTTGGCTCGAATGCAGCGTACCGTAATCCAGTCGGCTTATCATCTTCTCCACTAGTTCATCAAGAAGTGAAGCCTGGAGTATCAGCTCATACGTCAGAGGTTGTGTCTGCTGTGCAGGCTGAAGTGAAGCCGTATGACATTAATTTATTCCGTACGGATAAAGGGCTGAACTCTTCATTAGGTCGTCTGGATGAATTGTGGAAAGATCAGCGTAGCCGTGAGATTCAGCGAACACCTGAAGGGGTTAAAGCGCGTGAAGCTGAAGCCATGACTGCAACCGCCCGCTGGATGTACAATTCCGCGCTTGCCCGTACGGAGACGAGGGGCATGCATAAGCGTGAAGATTTTAAGGGAACGGATCAAGAACAGCATCATCGCTTAATTAGCGGTGGATTGGATCAGGTATGGGTGAAGACAGAAGCCGTGGCCAAGGAGGGTGTTCTATCATGATTGAGGTGATCAGCGCTGCCAGATGTGTAGAGTGCAACCAATGTGTATCGGTCTGCCCGACCAATGTCTTCGAACGGGTAGAGGATGGCATTCCTGTTATTGCCCGGCAGAGCGATTGCCAGACTTGCTTTATGTGTGAGCTGTATTGTCCTGTGGATGCTCTCTACGTTGCGCCAGATTCAGAGAAAGTGATTGGGGTGACAGAGGCAGGGCTAGAGGAGCAGGGATTACTTGGTGGTTATCGTGAAAAGGTAGGCTGGGGCAAAGGCAGACAACCGGTAGCAAGTCATGACTTTATGTACAAATTGGCGTCGAGGGCAGGGTTCTGACCTTGATTAAGATTAAGATAAATAACATAAATCTAGGGGGAGAAAGAAATGAAACCAGCGTACAGAGAGATTCAAGGGAAACGTTCTAAAAGGATACGATTTGCACTTTTAACTACGATTATGATGGTTATGCTGGTTCTTCAGGCTTGCGGAAATAACGCTGGAGGAAATGGAGCATCTGCATCCGGCGGCTCTAGTACAGAGAAATCTGGAGGCAAAGCCGAAAGTAACGTTCCAGCGGTACTGAACTTTGGTTTTATAGGCTCTAATAAGCTGAATGTGCCAGGTGGCGCGGAGGGCTGGGGCTTTTATAAAGGGATCATTCAAGAAGAGTTGAAGAAATATGGCATTACTGAAGTGAAGCTTACGGGCTTTCCAAACGGCCCTGATCAGACAGAATCCTTAATTAGTGGTCGATTAGATATCGGCAGCCTTGGGGATACACCTGCTATTATTGCTTATGCTTCTGGCGCCAAGACACGTCTGATTTCACAATCCTCAGCCAACACTATCGGTTATCTAATCGGTAAGAAGGATGGACCAAAGACGGTGAAGGATCTGCAAGGGAAGACTATTGCCATTCAAAAAGGCTCTTTCATGCACCGCTATGTGGTTGGGTTACTTCAGGAGGAAGGCGTAACTGACTATAAACTCGTGCATATGCTCATTCCGGATGCTACCGCAGCTTTGGCCCGTGGAGATGTAGATGCTACGACTAATTTGGGTGTACCTGCGCTGAAGTTAATTGACCAAGGTTACACTCACTTAGACGATGCTTCGAAGCATCCGAACTTGCTCGGCACTAGTGCAACTGTCGTGTCCGAGGACTATCTGGCGAAATTCCCTGACTTTCCGAAGGCGTGGAACGAAGCCCGTGAGAAAGCCTTGGCGGATTTGAAACAACACGAGGATGAATATTATCAATTTTTGGCTGAAATCGGAGATACAACGCCAGAGCTGGCGAAGCAAGTAAATCCAATTAGTGATATCAAAGATACCGCGTTCACTGACGAAGGAACCAAGCTACTGGAGGGTACCAAGAACTTCCTTGTCGAAGAAAAATTAGCGAAAAAAGACTTCAATATTAGCGATTGGCAGCTGAAGTAACAATTGCTTGGAAAGCGCAAATGCTTGGGAGGAAAAGATATGTCGCAGCTTAAGAAGGAAATGACAGTGGATGTGCTCGTGCTTGGCGGAGGACCCGCAGGAGCTTGGGCGGCATGGAGTGCAGCATCGCAAGGTGCAAAGGTAGTCTTGGCCGATAAGGGCTACTTGGGCACAAGCGGCGCCACTGCTCCGGGCGGTACAACGCTGCTCGTTATCCCTCCAATTGCCGAGCTGCGTGAGCAGGCGGTTCAATCCAGACTAAAAGCTGGTGGATATCTGTCGGAGAATGCTTGGATTCACCGCGTGCTGGATCAGGTAGAGCAGAATCTGGCTCTAGTCGAGCAGTGGGGTTATCCTTTTCCGAAGGATGATGAAGGTAACTCACTGCGTACACATCTGCATGGACCAGAGTACATGCGGATTATGCGAAGAGTTGTCCGCAAAGCGGGGGTCACGATCCTCGATCAGTCGCCAGCGCTAGAGCTTCTTCATGATGAACATGGGGTTGGCGGGGCACGTGGGATTAACCGTCTGACAGGGGAGTCTTGGGAAGTGAAGGCCAATGCCGTTGTGATGGCAACCGGAGGCTGTGCTTTTCTCAGCAAAGGTCTTGGCTGCAACGTACTGACAGGAGAAGGGCTGTTGATGTCCGCTGAGGTGGGAGCCGATTTGTCAGGCATGGAATTCAGCCGCCAATACGCTCCGAGCTTTGCAGATGGAACTGTAACACGTGGCCGTATGCTAGCTTGGGCAACGCTTTATGATGCGGACGGTCATCCGCTGCATAAAGGGGATCGGACCTTTGGCAGCATCCCTGAAATGATGCTCAAGGGGCCGGTTTATGCTTCGCTCGATCTGGCAGATACAGCGGAGAAACAGGATTTTCTGCGAAAAGCGCATCCGATTTTCTTTATGCCGCTGGAGCGTGCGGGAATTGATGCGTTTAAGCAGAAATTCCCGCTCACCCTGCGCTATGAGGGCACGATGCGCGGCACTGGGGGTCTGCGCTTGAGCGGCACAGACTGCCGGACGACCGTGCCCGGACTCTATGCGGCCGGAGATGCCGCATCTCGCGAGAAAGTGACCGGCGCCATCTCCGGCGGCGGGGCTTATAACGCTTCCTGGGCCATATGCAGCGGAAGCTGGGCAGGCCAGGGAGCCGCGCAGCATGCGCGCTCCAGCCGAGGGCAGGCGAACAGCCGCAACCTGACCGCAGCGGGACGCTACGGTCTGGCGGCTGGCACCGACACCTCGGAAACGCTGGAGGTGAAGCCGCTAGTCGCGGCGATCCAGCGTGAAATCTTACCGCTGCAGATTAATTATTTCCGCAGCGAGCCGGGCATTTCTTCAGCCTTGAAGCGGCTGAATGCCTTGATGCCCTTGTTGAACGGGCGCGTTCCCGCCACCGTACAGGGCATCGTGCAAGCACGCGAAGCCGCGGCTATGCTCGCGGTCGGCAGATGGATGTACACCGCCGCGCTGGCCCGGAAGGAGACGCGCGGCCTGCAAAAGCTCGCGGAATATCCGGAGCTTGATCCGCGTCAAACCCACCGGCTGATTGTATCCGGTATAGAGCAAATAAGCATCGGTACCGAGGCTGTGCCCCATGCTCATGAACTGAATCTACTAAAGGAGGGGCAGGCGATATGATCGAACTAATCAGCGTGGAACGCTGCGTGGGTTGTAAACTGTGTACGAAAGTATGTCCGACAAACGTATTCGAAATGCAGGGGAAGATTCCGGTTATTGCGCGTCAGGAAGATTGCCAGACTTGTTTTATGTGTGAAGCTTATTGCCCTGTAGATGCACTTTATGTAGCACCACAGGCAGATCAGCTTATCGGTGTAAATGAGGAGGCGCTAATCCAGACAGGGTTGCTAGGGAGCTGGCGGGCTGAGATCGGCTGGGGACCGGGCGCTAACGGCTCAATGGCTGAAAGGGATACCACCCCTTATTTTGAAGTGTTTACCGAGCAGTACCGTACGTGAAAAAGCCGCCCAGAGTTGGAGTCTGGGCGGCTTTTTGTTGTATAGAAATTCAATCTATGTAGGCCTTTGTTCCGGGATTTCCACCGCGAAGAGCGGTTTCAATCAAGAAATCTGGGGACAACAGCGGCCGGAAGTCCAATTATTCACCGCAGTGACTACTGTGCTTTAAGTTGATATCATTAGTTCGGTATATATCTAAAAAAAACTATAGCAGTGCTTCGATCGCTGGCTCAATATCCAGCGGATCCACAGTAGATTCGAATCTTGTAATTACATTGCCTTCGCGATCAATTAGAAATTTAGTAAAGTTCCATTTGATTTCGTCATTGTTCAGTGCTTCCGGATCTTTGCTCTCAAGCATGCTTTGAAGCAGCTTTCCTGAAGAATGGTTCATGTCGAAGCCTTCAAATCCAGCCTGCTCAGTAAGGTGAGTGAAGAGGGGATGTTTATTTTCGCCCTTTACTTCAACCTTCTCAAAGAGAGGGAACGTAACGCCGTAATTGATTTGGCAAAATACATTCACTTCTTCATTGCTGCCAGGTTCCTGCTCCCCGAACTGATTGGAAGGGAAACCGAGAATTTGGAAGCCGCGATCTTCGTATCGCTCATAGAGCTTTTGCAGGTCGGAGTATTGGTGGGTAAACCCACACTTACTTGCTGTATTCACAATCAAAAGTACTTTACCTTTGTATTCCTCTAGTTCGATCTCTTTTCCTCGAATACTGCGTGCTGTATATGGATAAATGCTCATGCTGCTACATCCCTTCAGTTATGTATTGTCAACGCTAAAGCTGCCAGTGAATAAGAACAGGAAATATTTTTAATGATTTAATTGTAAACAATCAAAATATCGCTGTCAACTTCATACATAGAAAGGGATTGGAACCTTTTAAGCAGTGGCAGAATAGTATGGGTATGGGTTATTTCATACTTCAAAGCCTATTCTAGCGAGTTGTTATAAGAATAATTGTATCTCATATGATTTTATTGCGTTAAAGCTACTCAGCGTTCCATTATTATCTTGCATCGGAAACATTTTTTGATTAAGATAGCAGAAACCAGCGCAAAAGACGCGCTGACATAAATAAGACTATGACGAAGAGAGTAAGCATTATAGCGGATCTTAACAGGGAAGGCGTGCCGGAGACTGAGAGCACCCTCATGAGACGATTAATGCCGAAGTTCACTTCCGAGTCGGCCCCTGAAGTAGTTTGTCACAGGTCGTGACAGGTATGAGTAGGGAGGCCCGCGCCCCGCGTTACCGGGTTTAAGATAGAGTTAATCTTTAGTCGAGGGAATCCGATTTTCTATTCCTTTGTGCTAGTTTAAGGGTTAATTCTAAATAAGGGTGGTACCACGGCTCCTCGTCCCTTGCGACGGGGGGCCTTTTTGCGTTTCAAATTATAAATAAGAAGAGGGAGTGGAAGGGTAATGAGTAACGTAGAATTGGATGTTCTTAGAGGTCGTCTGGATGAAATTAATGGGCAATTGCTGGAGCTGATCTCCGAGCGGGCTAAAATTGTGCAGGAGATTGGAGTAGTTAAAGAAAAGCAAGGTGTGCCTAAATTCGATCCAGAACGTGAAAAGAAAATGCTTGATCAGCTCGTAGCGAGCAACAAAGGACCTTTCACTAACGGAACCATCCGCAGCCTCTTCAAACAAATTTTTTCAGCATCTCTGGACTTACAATCCGATGAACATAAAAAAACTTTACTAGTAGCGCGTAAGAGTCACAAAGAAGACACTGTGATTGTTCTGCCGGGAGATGTTACTGTTGGCGGTCCTTCTTCACTGATGGTAGCTGGTCCTTGCTCTGTGGAAAGTGAACTACAGACCCGCACCGTAGCTGCAGCACTGCAAAAAGCTGGTGTACGTGTTATGCGTGGAGGTGCCTTCAAGCCGCGGACTTCTCCTTATGATTTCCAAGGTCTAGGTATGGACGGCCTAAGAATATTACGTGAAGCAGCAAATGATTATGGTCTGCTGACCATCAGTGAAATTGTAGATCCAAGACATATTGAAGAGTCCTTAGATTATGTAGATATCATCCAGATCGGTGCTCGGAACATGCATAATTTCGAGCTGCTAAAAGCGGTCGGAGAAGTCAATAAGCCTGTGCTGCTGAAACGCGGATTGGCTGCTACGCTCGATGAATTCATACATGCAGCGGAATACATCATGTCTCGTGGTAATACACAAATCATGTTGATTGAACGCGGAATTCGTACGTATGAAAAAGCGACCCGCAACACGCTCGATATCTCAGCAGTGCCTATTCTTAAGCAGGAATGCCATCTGCCAGTATTGGTCGATGTTACTCACTCCACAGGACGCAAAGATATTCTTATCCCTTGTGCAAAAGCTGCACTCGCAGCCGGAGCCGATGGTATTATGGTCGAGGTCCATCCTGATCCTGCAACTGCGTTGTCCGATGCCGCGCAGCAGCTGAATATTGATGAGTTCAACAACTTCTTTAATGAAGTGAAAGCTTCCGGACTATACCGGTAATCTAGAAATATAGAATTTGAATGATATTTTAAGGATTGGCTAGAAAATGAGGTGTATAAGCGCTTACAAGTCTAACTAATCTTTTTGTGAAGGTGAAGGTGGGTCGAGTACAATAAGCAACATTAGCGTTGCACCGGCCCCGGGTCTTTTTGAAAAGGCCTATATACCTTATTAGTCACAGGAGGAAATTAGATTTTGAAGCAGCTTACCTTAAATAATGGGTGGTTTTCTAACACTCGAACCGATATTTTATCGGGGATGACCGTAGCCGTTGCACTGATTCCTGAAGCGATCGCTTTTTCGATCTTGGCGGGAGTAAGTCCGATGGTTGGTTTATATGCCTCTTTTTGTATTGCAATTGTAACCGCACTTGCCGGAGGCAGACCCGGAATGATCTCGGCGGCTACAGGGGCTATGGCCCTATTAGTCGGAAGTCTCGTACTAGAGCATGGAATAGAGTATCTGTTCGCGGCAACTGTACTGGCTGGTGTGTTTCAGATATTGATGGGGATGCTAAAGCTGGGCCGATTCATCACTTTTTTGCCACAGCCGGTCATGACGGGGTTTGTCAACGCGCTGGCGATACTGATTTTCATGGCGCAGCTTACCCATTTTAAGGGACAAGGCTGGGTGATGTATGGACTGGTAGCTCTGACATTGCTTATTATCTATACGGTTCCTCGGTTTACCAAAGCCGTACCCTCAGCGCTTGTAGCGATTGTTATCGTTTCTATTCTTAGCATCGCTCTTCATCTGGACGTAAGAACCGTAGGGGATATGGGGAATATTACAGCAACTTTGCCACTATTCCATTTACCGCAGATTCCGTTCACGCTGGATACGCTGCTTATTATTTTGCCATATTCACTCTCGCTGGCCGTAGTTGGGCTATTGGAATCACTGATGACTGCCACCTTAATAGACGATATTACGGGCACAGGTAGTGATAAGAACAGAGAGGCGAAGGGACAGGGGCTGGCGAATGTAGTCACTGGTTTTTTCGGAGGGATGGCAGGCTGTGCGATGATTGGCCAGTCAATGGTTAACATGAAGTCAGGAGGACGCACGCGTCTGTCCACGTTTGTATCAGGGATCTTTTTATTGTTCCTCATTATCGTACTTGGCGATGTGGTTAAGCAGATTCCGATGGGCGCGCTCGTTGGCGTAATGATAATGGTCTGTATCAGCACCTTTGAATGGGGCTCGCTTAAATCTCTAACCCGTGTTCCGCTTAGCGATGCGTTGGTTATGATTGTGACGGTGGTCACCGTGGTGGCTACAGACAATCTTTCTATTGGCGTTTTGTTTGGGGTTCTGCTAAGTGCTTTAACGTTTGCTTGGAAAATAGCTTCGATCCGCCTAACAGTTCAGGAAGCTGCCTCTTCCAAAACATATGCGGTTACCGGCCAGCTGTTCTTCGGCACGACAAGCCACTTCATTCATGAATTCGCCTACGATAGCGATCCCGATCATATTATTATCGATTTTTCACATTCCCATGTGTGGGACCAATCCGCAGTTCATGCCATAGCGAAGACGATGAGCAAATACGCCGAGCGTGGCAAAAAAGTCACCATTACCGGACTTAATGATCAGAGCTCACAGCTGGTTCAGCGGGTGGGACTATCCATATGAAAAAGATTGCGCTATATGCGCGATCTTTTTTTTATAGCAGATATTAACTGTAAGAGAAGACGAGCAGGGTTTTACTTTTGGTGCAAACTGATATAAAGTATAAAGTGGATAATGTTTATCCGCTTTATACGCGGGTGGTATAGTCTACAGTTTATATTAAGCAATTTATGTAGATCGAGGTGCTGTACATGCATATGAAAACAGGGGTAGAACAGTCAGTGTATGCACTGGTTCTGCTTAACATGCTGCCGGACAAAGCGGTGTTGTCTGGAGAAGCGATTAGCCAGCAGCTCGGAGCATCGGCGACCTATTTTCAGAAACTGTTAAGAAAGCTGGTAACCGCAGACATCATCACGTCTGTTCCCGGCATTAAAGGTGGCTTTAAATTAAAGAAGAGACCTGAAGATATTCGTGTATATGACGTTTACCTTGCGGTGGAAGGACAGCAGTCGCTGTATTCATCCAATGGTATTCTGGTAGACATGTTGGATTTAGAAAAAGAAGATAGCTGCTGCCTGTTAACCAATCTGATGGAAGAAGCTGAATCCTCTTGGAAAGCTGTATTAAAGCGGGAGACTATTGCTTCGTTGTCGGAGGAAATGCGTGGTGAACGCTTTAAAGATAAGATTGCAGCCTTAGAGGAATGGATCAGCAATAAAATGGTCATCTGACCAAAGAAGGGATGTATTCGCATGAGATTAAGCGTATTGGATCAGGCACCCGTGACAAGTGGTAACACAGCGGAAGGTGCTCTGAATAAAGCAGAAGAACTAGCTATTTTAGCAGATGAGTTGGGATATAGCAGAATGTGGATGGCTGAGCACCATGGCGGAAATACATTTGCTAGCTCAGCTCCGGAAGTAACGGCAGCCCGTTTAGCCGCTAAGACCAACCGTATTCGAATCGGCACCGGCGGTGTAATGATGATGCATTATTCTCCACTTAAGCTGGCGGAAGTATTTAAAACGTTAAGTGCTTTTTCCCCGGGGAGAATTGATTTCGGTGTGGGACGAGCTCCTGGTGGCGATACAAGTGCCATGTACGCTCTGTCTGAAGGCCGCGAGTTAATGCTGCATAACATGTATGATAAGCTTGGCATTACTATGCAGCTGCTTAGTGATCAGATTCCGGAAAATGAGTTGTATGCCAAAAATCTTGCCGCTCCAACGAAGGTGGCGCTCCCTGAGGTATGGTTGTTAGGCTCGAGCGGCAACAGTGCGCGAAAAGCAGCACAGATGGGAGTCGGATACTCCTTTGCGCAATTTTTTAATGGTGCGATGAGTAATGAGATTTTGGATCAATATCGGAATAACTACCAGCCTTCTATCTTCATGGACAAACCTGAGATTAGTGTATCCTATATGGTAACCACAGCAGAAACGAAGGAAGAAGCTGAGTATGAGGCATTACCGCAGGATATTTTTCGGTTGATGATGAGCAAGGGCAGAATTACTCAGGTGCTGACACCAGAAGAAGCTCAGAACATATCGTTATCGGAAATTGACCGGATGTCAATCAAGGAAAGCCGTAAGATTCATTTGGTTGGTGCGGTTAAAGACATCGCCGCACGCTTGCAAGAAGAACAAGCTCAATATGGTTTCCAGGAAGCGATGATATGCAGCATTCCGCATTCGCAGGAGAAACGTCTAGAGGTTTACCGACTACTGGCGCTTGAACTGCTAGGTTCTTGATACTTTCCACTCAAACCCGCATTTGATGCGGGTTTTTTGTATGCCCATTTAGCCTTTTGATCGACGCATGCCCTCAAAAGACAATAAATTAACCCTCCCGCCCCCTAAAAGTAACAATTGAAATTCTAACTTCATCTATGATTAATGAAAGATTTAATTTTAAAAAGAGGATAGGAAGTGAATAGGAGATGTTTCCTTTACATAAATCCGTTACGCTGACAGTTTTGCTTCTAATGAATCTGCTGGCAGGTTGCCAACATCAGGTTGACCCATCCCCCCTTCAATCGGCTAACGATTACCACACATCAAGACCGAAGCCAACAGACACCTCTGCTAACCTCATGAAGCTGGAGTGGATGCTGGTGGATACAATCCCCGTAGTCTCTCAACTAAGTGCTCCACCTACAGGCGCTACTTTGATTACAGAGAAGAAGCTGGATAATTTCGGAGGAGTCAAAGTGAAGGTGTATACGATGGCTAGTGACGAAGACTATGTGTATGCCAACATTTCTACTTCCAAAGGACAATACAGTCTAGGGGCGATAGGAACTTATAATTATCGTCAGCCGGAGGATATCAAGGTAGAAGTGGTGCGGATTTTTAGCGAAAAGGTGCTGAAAATCACCGGTGGACTAGGAGCAAATAACTCGCTCACTAACTATTATTTAATCGACGAGAGTGGTAACCCCTCGGGATTGCTGCAGATAGATACCGGACATTCCAAAGAGCTGGATGTTGATGGGGATGGATCTATTGAGGGTGTAGCCGCGCATAGAAATCCAATGAGTGCCTACATTTACCGCTGGAATGTTGATCATGCTGAGGTAAGTTACGTTAATGATGCTTTAAGGGCGGACTCCGTAGTGCTAACGGATGAAGGAATATATGAAGCTTTTAATATCGGGGACAAGCAGAGCAAAAGATTCCGATTGACCCTAGAAGGACTGATCCCAGAGCGGTAATGCCATGACTACTGCTGCTGAAATACTTCCTGCGACCAATTCCCTCGAACCTCCGTATAGACGATTAAGCTTAAATGATTATCCATAATCTAGGAGGGGTATTGGATGAATATGCAAATGAATCCGAAATTGAAACAGCTGCGACCGGGGAAAATAGTTAGCGGTGTTGCAGCGGTGCTCATTGTATTGTTGATTGGCGCGAACTCTTTTGTATCTGTGGAATATGGGCATGTAGGTTTGTACAAAACCTTTGGTAAATTAAATGACAATACGTTGTCACCTGGTATTCATTTTAAAGTTCCGTTTATTCAGACGGTGATTCAAGTCAATACGCAGGTAACGAAAGCGGAGACCGATACTTCAGCCTCTTCAAAAGATCTTCAGCCCGTATCCACACATGTAGCGGTGAACTATTCCGTAAATAAGGCTTCTGCCTTTAATCTGATGAACAATATCGGAGGTAATTTTGATAATGTAATTATCAATCCGGCCATTCAAGAAATCGTTAAAGAAGTGACAGCCAAATATCCAGCAGAGGATTTGATTACACGCCGTGATGTAGTGTCGAGTGAGATCAGTGAGCACTTAACCGCTAGGCTGGCAAAATATGATCTGATCGTCAACGATATTAACATTGTTAACTTTAAATTCTCTGAGGCGTTTAACCAGTCGATTGAAGCGAAGCAGGTCGCCCAGCAGCAGGCGCTGAAGGCCGAAAATGATCTCCGGCGGATTGAAATCGAAGCGAAGCAAAAGATCGCACAAGCTCAAGCCGAAGCCGAATCTTTAAGACTTAAGAAGCAGGAGGTTACACCTGAGCTGGTGCAGCTGAAGCAAATAGAGGTTCAGGAGAAAGCGCTGGAAAAATGGAACGGCGTACTGCCATCTGTAACAGGGGGAGCCACTCCATTTGTGGATGTTCAATCCCTGACTAAATAATTCATTATTAGATTTCTGATTTGTTTCCTCTGATGAGAAAGCCCTACTTCTATAGAAGTAGGGCTTTTTATGCTATTAATATTGATAAAGCATTGTAGGAATTTGCCAACCAGCACCAACCGACCAGAAGAAGACATAGTCGCCACGTTTGATTCGTCCGTCTTCGACTCCGCGTTGAAAGGCGATAAAAGGACTGCTTGTAGCTGTATACCCGAACTCGTCACCTACATAGATGAATTTCTCATCAGTAAGTCCAAGACCCTCTTGGATGAGCTCGATATTTTTGAGAGAGAATTGTGAAAGGCAGAAGGCAGATATATCATCTGTAGTCAGGCCGTTTCTTGAGAGAAGCTCTTTCATGTCTGCAACCGCCGCATTTACACAAACTGTACCGTCAAAGGGTGTCCAGCGTATCCGAATTTGCTCAGGTGTAATGTCTTCGTGATAAATATTCGATAAACCGCAAGCAGGGAACATAATATTCTCAGATCCCTCAGAATCAGTGTAACAAAGGGAGTCAATGAAGCCTGATTGCTCGCTACTTCGTTCCAGAATGACAGCTGCTGCGGCATCCCCGAAGTTAGGGTAAGTAATTTCATCATCCGTATTGCAGTGCACTGAGCTATAGTCGCTTCCCACGACGAGTGCGTACCGGATACTAGAATTAGCTTGCATATAACGACTTGTCTGCTCTACAGCAGACACCATTCCTGCACAGTTGGCATTGGAATCTTGCGTAATGGTCCGATGTTTACCTTGTAGCATGCGGTGCAGCAGGAGTGCGTTGGTAGGATAGGTATATTCCGGTGTCTGTGAAGCGAACATGATCATATCCATATCTTCACCTTGTAAATTGGCTTCTTGTAGCGCTTTTTGGGCGGCCTTGAGTCCCATCGTTAGGGCATTTTCATCCTTATCGTTTACGATGTATCTCCGGTCACGACCCATGACTTCTAGGAATCGCTTAATGTCCTTGCCCATACTCTGGAAATGCTCCAGATAATAATCATTAGATACGACATGTTCCGGATGGTAATAAGCGGCTTGGCGGATGGTTATATGTCCCAAATGAAACCTCCTATGCTTCAATAATTTCGTAATTTTCTAATTTCGTTGCCCGGGCTACTCGGCTTAGCTGCATTTTTAGGACAGGGCTTTTGGCAATAATGAAGGTTACTTTTTTAAATCCTGATTCTTTATACAGTATGTAGCATTGCTCAAGCATAGGAAGAGTGTCGGGCGAGGATACGTTTAATGTCTTGCAATCTAAAATGATCTCATATTGTGCTGGGTCAAATGTACTTACGATTTGGTTGTACTCCTGAATGAAGCGCCCGGCGTCCTCCGGTGACATAGAACCTTCTACTTGTACATTCAGTTTTTGGGCTGCAGCGTTTGAGGTGAAATTAAAGTTTCCCATTTTAAATCGATCTCCTCCTAAATATGATGAAAGAAAAATTTAAATAAATAGGCTAAAAAACCCATTTATATAGATATTATCGTATTTTTTAATGGGAAAGTTTAGGGGGATTATCCTTTATATTTTAAAAAATACAAGAAGGTATAAAATTAACTTGAAAAGATAATTTAGTAAATAATGACCTTCTCTAAGTGTATTTATATGAGTTAATCGAGGTTAGGGTGGGTCTGATCGTCCAGTCGACTTTGCAAAGCAGAGTTCTATTGGTATGATTACAGAGATGAAAAAAATTCACTATCCAAATCATGGAGGAATGACAAAAATGAGCGAAATTACATTATCGCGGATCATTGATCATACACTGCTTAAAGCTGATGCACGGAAAGAAGATATCGTTAAATTGGCAGAGGAAGCAAAAGCATATAAGTTTGCTTCAGTCTGCGTAAACCCTGCTTGGGTAGCTACTGCCCATGAAGTGTTGAAGGATACGCCTGAGGTTAAAGTCTGCACAGTTATCGGCTTCCCGCTCGGATCCTCGACAACAGAGACCAAAGCATTTGAGACTACCAATGCTATCGCTAATGGTGCAGGTGAAGTGGATATGGTCATCAACATCGGAGCGCTGAAAGATGGTGACAATGAGTTGGTTAAACGTGATATTGCAGCAGTTGTAGACGCAGCTCGCGGCAAAGCACTGACTAAGGTCATTATCGAGACCTGTTTATTAACGGAAGAAGAAAAGGTTCGTGCCTGCAAGCTTTCTGTTGAAGCTGGAGCAGACTTCGTAAAAACATCCACAGGATTCTCTACAGGTGGGGCAACGAAGGAAGATATCGCGCTGATGCGTGCAACGGTTGGACCTAATGTGGGTGTGAAGGCTTCCGGTGGTGTTCGTAGTGCAGAAGATGCACATGTAATGGTACAAGCTGGTGCAAGCCGTATTGGTACCAGCGGCGGTGTAGCGATTGCTAAGGGTGAAACAAGTCAAAGCAATTACTAAAAGAAGATAAGTAAAATGGTAGCGGTGAGATGAGGTGGATAAGCTTTATCCGCCGCTATTCTATTTTTTATTGCGTAGACGTTCTGTGTCAGGTACATATGGTTATACACGTTTCTTCGGCTTAAAAATTTTTATTGAAAGCGTTATCTGATATTCATCGGACATGCTTTCCTTCGAATAAATCAAAATATAATAATTCGCACCGGAATAATGAGATTTTTTTCTTTTCAAATGATGTCGTTTATGAGAGAATGGGTACAATTATTATTTGTTAAAGATTTCTATTCTTATTTATAAAGGGAGGAAATACCTATGTCAGAAGACCGTAAGCTGTCATTTGAAACTTTGACTGTTCATGCAGGCCAGGAAATTGATCCAACTACTTTCGCACGTGCTGTACCGCTTTATCAGACCACGTCTTATGGATTCCGTGATGCTGATCATGCAGCGGATCTGTTTGCGCTTAAAGAATTCGGTAATATTTACACTCGGCTGATGAATCCGACTACAGATGTATTTGAACAGCGTTTGGCAGCACTAGAAGGTGGAGCAGGTGCACTTGCTACAGCTTCCGGGGCAGCGGCTATTTCTTTCTCCATTCTAAATATTGCGGGCGCTGGGGATGAAATTGTATCTGCGGCAAGCCTATACGGTGGAACTTATAATCTTTTTTCTACAACGCTGCCTAAGCTTGGTATTAAGGTGCATTTTGTGGATTCGGATAATCCAGAGAACTTCCGTGCTGCGATTAATGATAAAACCAAAGCTTTGTATGCAGAAACTATTGGTAACCCACAGGGGAATGTACTAGATATTGAAGCCGTTGCAGCAATCGCACACGAACATGGAATTCCTCTTATTGTGGATAATACGTTCCCAAGCCCATATTTACTGCGTCCGATTGAGCATGGAGCTGACATCGTTGTTCATTCGGCAACTAAATTCATCGGCGGGCATGGTACATCTATCGGTGGAATTATTGTAGACGGTGGTAAGTTCGATTGGAAGGCAAGCGGTAAGTTCCCAGGACTTACAGAGCCTGATCCAAGTTATCATGGCGTTGTTTATACGGAAGCTGTTGGACCGATTGCTTATATTATCAAAGCCCGCGTTCAATTACTTCGCGATTTAGGTGCTTCTATTTCACCATTTAACTCTTGGATGCTGTTGCAAGGGCTCGAGACACTTCATTTGCGGATGGAACGTCACAGCCAGAATGCACTAAAGGTTGCGCAATATTTGGAGGCACACGCAGATGTAGAATGGGTAAGTTATTCTGGACTTCCTACTCATCCATCTCATGAATTAGCGCAAAAGTATTTACCTAAAGGTCAAGGCGCGATCCTTACCTTCGGTATTAAAGGTGGAAGTGCTGCGGGACGCAAGCTGATTGAAAATGTGAAGCTGTTCTCGCATTTGGCGAATGTCGGTGACTCCAAGTCATTGATTATCCACCCTGCAAGCACAACACATGCACAGCTGTCGGATGAAGAGCAAACCACAGCAGGAGTAACTCCGGAATTGCTCCGCTTATCGATTGGTACGGAATCTATTGATGATATTATTTATGATCTGGAACAGGCCATTGCCGCCAGTCAACAATAGAACAACGAAGTTCAAGGAAGGCATCTGCTGCTATGCGGCAATGCCTTTTTTTTGTGATTTAATAAGGCTAATTATTCATATGATTTGGCAACGCTTGCATATTTCATGGGAGGTTCCCGTATTTATAAGTGTGGTAATAAGATGTCGGTGGCTTGATGTTTATTTACTAGGCGTACCGGCAGCAATCCAAAGATAAAGGGTGGGTGCGAAGATGAAGGGTGAACGTCAGCAGGATGGTTTTCGGAGTAGTGAAGAGCGCCCGTTCAAGTTCATGTATAAGGCCGGTGATCGGGCTGTTGGGATGGAAATGAGCCAAGCCGGATCCGTTGCCTCCGCTGCCGCAGAATTTATCACCGGAGTAGAGCAGAAGGATGTCTTAGAACCTTTGAACCGTTCTTATTTTAAGCGCCCTGGAGAACAGTCGGCTTTCTTAGTGCTGCGTGAAGGACGAGAAGAACGTGAAGAGCGCCCTACTACAAGAGAAGGAACAAGATCCGTTCAAGCTGGACCTTGTCTGATACGAAGTGAGGAATGGCTGCTTGAACCTGAATTGTTCTGTCTTTATGAGAACTGGTTATCCAGTGAAGATGAGCTGCAGGCTAATCGAATGCTGCAGCGGATTTATTATCGATTGCAGGCAGCGACCACAGCGCTGCTGGAATCGCCGGATGGTGAATGGGCAGCGCTCACCCTGCTGCATCCAGAGGAGCTTGCGGCGCAGCCCACAAAGCTCACCGCGCTTCAGGACGCGCAGCTCGAAGCGCTTTTTACTGCGGTGGCGGAGAGCCAGCGGCAAGGCGGCGATTGCCGCCTTGACCTGCTGGTCGCCTACACCGCAAGCGGAGCCGAATTCGCCGCAAAGCGCGAATTCATCGAGGTCGTGGCCGATCAGACACTCGGCCACGCTTATGCGGCGGCGTGCCGCATCGGGGCGCTGATCGCGCCCGATGTGGAGCCCTCCGCCGCCGCGGAAATCGCGCGCATCGCCGATTTCCTAGTGCTCGACGGCGCGGCGAGCGAGCTCGCGCCGGAAGGGGCCGCCGCAGAGGGCTTCACCCTGTCGGCGGGCGAGATCCTTGCCGCCGTGCGGAGCGTGAAGCCGGCGGCGGTAGTTCTCGCCGCGGGGACTCCGGCGGCGTCGGCTTTGGCCGATCTTTATCAGATCGGCCTCAGCGGGATCTTTTGCAGCGCAGGTCAGCGGACCGAAGCGCTGCTTAGAGCAGCCTGTCTGATCTGGATCGCCAGGCAGCAGGAGACACTGGATACTGCCGCCGGTGGAAGGCAGTAAGACAACAACGAAGCGGCTGTCACATAAGCCGCTTTCTCTTCTAAATAAGACGATACGTTTCATTTAGAATCGATAAAAAGACAAAAGAGCAGTGATTCTGCCGTTATTGGAGAATCACTGCTCTTCGTTATTGAATGATCACTGTAATTTATGGTTGGGAGCTCTTCTTCAACAGAGCTTTTAGATAAAATTCGCCACTAAACGGGCAGCTAACATATATTCTGAAATAAATGGCGGTTAGCTGAATAGATAGGCTTTACTTTTTAATTCCTGGTGGTATGATTAAAATATAAGTTGCACTAAGGAAATATAGTTGTACTATTGCAACAATGATTATCATTCTCACTACCTATAGTTTTCAATCATGCTGTCCCGGCTAAGCCGGGGCAGCATGTGTCATTTTAGGGGTCTTAATAATGGCTCTCATTCTCACTTGGCAGAAGTAAAACTCCACAAAACAAAGCGCATGCTCACGAAGCAAGTTTTGTTGCGAAGTAGAGTCAATGAAGTAAAACTCCACAAAACTTTAAAGGACGGCGATTATTATGCAAGCAACATCAAAACATTTACCCAAGCAGTCATCTATCTCTGGCAGCATGAAGAAGCCAGGCGCTCCAAAGCGCCGGTTCGATCCGCGTGCCATGCTCAGCAATTCTGAAATGCAGGCTGCTCTGGGCAGCGGACTGCTTATGCTTTTTGCTTGGTCAGTTGGTGGATGGTCAGAAATTCTTTCCATAGCGCTCTATGTCATTTCTTATACGATTGGTGGCTGGAACAAGGCAAAGGAAGGCGTAGAAACGCTCGTCAAAGAACGAGATCTCGATGTGAATCTATTAATGATTGCAGCCGCACTAGGCGCAGCTTCCATTGGATACTGGAATGAAGGTGCTATGCTTATTTTCATATTTGCACTCAGTGGAGCATTAGAGAGTTATACGATGGAACGTAGTAAAAAGGATATTTCCTCGCTGATGGCACTCAAACCGGCTACGGCTATGCGCATTGAAAAAGGAAGTATGAATGAGGTTAATATTGACCAGTTGGTGATCGGAGATCTGCTGCTTGTGCGCCCGGGAGATTTAATTCCGGCAGACGGCAAGGTATATCGGGGGGAATCGGCAGTAGATCAGGCTTCCATTACGGGAGAATCGGTTCCTGTAGAGAAATGTGCCGGTAGCGAGGTTTTTGCAGGCACTGTTAATGGAGAAGGCCCCCTTTATATTGAGGTAACGAAAGCAGCTGAGAACACCCTTTTTGCTAAAATCATCAAAATGGTAGAAGAGGCAGAGACGGAAGTTCCTAACTCCCAGCGTTTTATTAAAAGACTAGAAGCCATCTATGCACGGGTTGTCGTAGCCTCGACAGTGGCACTGATTATCCTTCCACCGTTTTTGCTGGACTGGAGCTGGAGCGCAACCTTCTATAAAGCGATGGTCTTTCTAGTAGTAGCATCACCTTGCGCTTTGGTCTCTTCCATTATGCCAGCGATGCTGTCAGCCATCTCCAAAAGTGCGCGAAAAGGGGTTCTGTTTAAAGGCGGGGTCCATCTGGAAAATATGGCACGCACAACGGTTGTGGCATTCGATAAGACAGGGACGCTTACAGAGGGAACTCCTCAGGTAACTGATTTTATTGCAGGTGAAGGCTACAGTCGGCAAGAGTTGCTAACGGTTAGCGCATCCATTGAGCATATGTCCCGTCATCCACTGGCGGAAGCGATTGTGCGTAAAGCAGAAGAGGAAGGTTTAGTGCTACAGGGAGTAGAAGACAGTAAAACCATCACAGGTTGGGGAATTGAAGGTCAAATCGACGGACATCTCTGGAGAATCGGAAAGTCTAATTTGCTCGATGAGCTGACTCCATCTGCTATGAATCCTGAACTAGAGCATTGGAAACTTAAGCGGCAGCAGTTGGCTGAAGAAGGGAAGACCGTCTCCATCATTCTGGACGGTGAGCAAATTGCCGGAATGATTGCTTTACAGGATACGGTTCGCCCACAAGCAGAAGCCGCAGTGCGTAAGCTGCAGGAGCTCGGGATTAAAGTGGCAATGCTTACCGGTGACCGTGACGCTACAGCTCAGGTTATTGCAGGTACTACTGGAGTGGATATGGTATTTGCCGATCTATTACCGGAGGATAAAGTAAAGCATATCAAAGCACTACGTGAAAAGTATGGTCACGTTGTTATGGTAGGTGATGGTGTGAATGATGCACCAGCTTTGGCGACAGCAACCGTAGGCATGGGGATGGGCATGAAAGGAAGCGGCGCAGCACTTGAAATAGCCGATGTAGTGCTTATGAATGATAATATAGAAGAGATCGCTTCAACGATATCATTGGCGCGTCGTTCGCAGCGTATTGTGAAGCAAAATATGATTTTTGCTGTGACTGTGATTGCAGTGCTTATGATCAGCAACTTTGTGCAAGGGATCGCACTTCCTTTTGGCGTGATAGGGCATGAAGGCAGTACGATATTAGTGATTCTAAATGGACTAAGATTATTGAGATAATATTTTTTGAAATTAAATTGTTCACAAAATAGTTTCGGAACTTGGGAGTCTGGCATATTGACATATTTGCTTTCAGTTATCATAATTAACACTACATTATAATTATTTTAAATAAGAAGCGACGTCAATGCCGTTTAGCTCAAGGAGGACATAGATATGTATAAATCAATAATTGTTGGTACTGGACCGGCAGGATTAACCGCCGCTATCTATTTGGCTCGTGCCAATTTGAACCCACTAGTCATCGAAGGACCTCAACCCGGTGGACAATTAACCACAACTACAGAAGTGGAGAATTTCCCTGGATTTCCTGAAGGAATCATGGGCCCTGACTTGATGGATAATATGCGTAAACAAGCTGAACGTTTTGGTGCAGAATTCCGTACGGGCTGGGTGAACAGTGTAGAACTTGGAGAGCGCCCTTTTAAGCTGAATGTTGAAGGAATGGGTGTTCTTACTACAGATACATTGATCATTTCCACAGGCGCTACAGCGAAATACCTCGGTATCCCAGGGGAGCAAGATAACGTAGGACGCGGTGTGAGCACCTGCGCTACCTGTGACGGATTTTTCTTCCGTAATAAAGAGATCGTGGTTGTTGGTGGCGGAGATTCCGCACTTGAGGAAGCGGGTTTCTTGACTCGTTTTGCTTCCAAAGTGACTTTGGTACACCGTCGTGGAGAATTGCGTGCTTCGAAGATCATGCAGGATCGTGTACGCGCTAATGTTAAAGTAGATTGGAACTTGAACCGTACTCCTCTGGAAGTGACTTCGAGCGAAAGAGGCGTCAATGGACTAAAAGTGCTTAACAATGAGACTGGTGAAGAAGAAATCATCGAAGCAAGCGGCGTGTTTGTTGCGATTGGCCACCACCCTAATACCTCTTTCTTAGGTGGACAGATCACAACCAATGCGGATGGCTATATCATGACGAACCCAGGCACTTCCGAAACTAATATCCCAGGTGTGTTCGCATGTGGTGATGTACAGGATACTCGTTACAGACAAGCGATTACTGCAGCAGGTAGTGGATGTATGGCAGCTATGGATGCTGAGAAATATATCGAAAGCTTGGAGCACAGTGCAGTTATTCTATAATTTGGTTTGAAAAACCCTCAATGCTACAATTGATATCATCACTGTATATCTTTTATAGGAGGTCATACCATGGAGAATGTAATTGTATATACCTCAACAAATTGCCCGCATTGCCGTCAGGTGAAGAGCTTTTTAAGCGAAAAAGGCGTATCCTACGAAGAACGCAATGTCGAGCAGAACGATGATTTTGCTCAGCAAGTATGGGACATGGGAGTGAGGGCTATTCCTGTAACTGTAATCGGTGAGCATAAAATTGTTGGCATGAACAAAACTCAGTTCGACAAAGCACTCGCGACTGTTTGAAAATATAAGAATTTATATGCTGCACAACTATAATATTCTTATATTTCTACGAGGAGCCGATGTCGTCTTAATAGGACGATAAAGTCGTTTCTTCTTGTTAAATAAGATTTCCATAAGGAAATTGTAATGGGCCGCTTCCGATTAGGAGGCGGTCTTTTTTGAAATATAAGAAAGTATAAAATACCTGCGAGCTTTAGCATACAAAAAATAGTCTGACGCATCTGTGCGCAGACTATTTTTATGAAAGTAGATCTAGAAGTAGAGTTTAGGTTTGAGTGAAAGATGTAATGAGCTGAAATAGTACGTATACAGCAGCGCCGCTGCCAATAAGAATAAATCCTGATTTCTTTTTAGCTTGAAAAAAACGGAGCACGCCGAGGCTGATCAAAGGGGCAATAATGAGCAGAAAAAGCAACACAGTGATGAACATCTGTGCCGAGATATCAGACGTATCAACATAGGTCATGGACTCGCTCTCCATTTCAAAAAAGGGGTTGTAGTGATAAATGTCACACTAGCTTGACCTTTATTATATAGGATTTCTGTTCTTTTTACTGCACTTTTGATTCACTCAAATGCGTCAATTTTACGTCAATTATTTCAAAATATAAGAATGTATATGTTCCACGCTATAAATTATTCTGATATTTCTCACATAAACGCTTCGCTTACCGTTATGGATTATAGGGTCACCCGAATATCGCCCAGGAAATGCATAACAGCAGAGAAACCTGCGCCGATCATCGTTCCACGGCTGCCGAGCTTAGAGAATGTAATTTCGAGTTGCTGCTTATGGTAAGGGAGAGTACGCTCAGCTACAACCCGGCGCAGCGGTTCGCCTAGCCATTCTTCAGCCTCAGACAATGCCCCACCGATCACAATAAGCTCTGGATTGAAGCTATTGATTAGATTGGTCACCCCGATACCGAGATATTCACCCATCGTTGAGAAGTGATGCAGGGCGTCTTCTTGCCCGCTGGCTGCATAGCGAACCAGCTCTGGCGTAGTATGGGCAGGGAGGGAGAGATCGGGATTATCATAAGTTTTCTCAGAGGCATATAACTCCCAACAGCCACGACTCCCGCAACTGCAAGGCTTGCCTTGGGCTTCAATCGTCATATGTCCGGTTTCGCCGGCATATCCTCTAGCACCCTTGTATAGTTCTCCACCAATAATAATTCCAGATCCGATCCCTGATCCCGCACTGATGTAAAGGAGATGCCTTACCTCTCGTGCCGCTCCAAAGTTGAGTTCACCCTGTGCACCCGCGTTCGCTTCGTTATCAATGGTGACAGGAACGGAAAATTCAGCTTCGAGTATCGCTCGCAGCTCGACCATTTCCCAGCCAAGGTTGGGAGCGAAGAGTACAACACCATTTTCATCCACCATCCCGGGGACACCTACTCCGATGCCGACGATGCCGTAAGGGGATTCTGGAGCGTTGATAATCAAGCCTGAGATAAGTTTTTTCATTTGTTCCAGAACGTAAGGGAAATCATGGTTTTCTAAAGAAAAATCGCTTTCGTAAAGAATGCCCCCGCTCAGATCACATAAGACCGCTGTTAGCTGCTTTACCCGTAATTCTATGCCGATTACACTACCAGCCATCGTGTTAAAATGCAGCATTAACGGTTTGCGGCCACCACTTGATTCCCCAGGTCCGACTTCAGTTACCAATTCTTGCGTGCACAGCTCGGCTACCAAATTGGACACAGTAGCTTTATTCAGTCCGGTCATCTCTGAGACCTTCGCGCGCGAGAGTGGAGAGTGTCTTCGAATGGTATGTAGTACAATCGATTTATTTATTTTTTTGACCAGCGCTTGGTCTCCAGTAACCTTCACAAATCACACATCCTTCTTAAATTATAAGAAAGTATAAGCTTCACGGTATACTTTCTCCTTATAATTCTCGCATAAACGCTTACCGTCCTTAAAAGGACGCTAAAGGCGTTTTAGCTTGGCATAGTTCCCATTTGTTGCATGCCACTTAGTCTAGAGTGATGTGCTGCAAATTGCAATACGTAGCGTCCAGAGGAAATTTTCCAACAGGGATCTCCTATATTTGGGAAGAGGAGAGAGGAGGCTAGACAGGGGCCCAAAAAATGGACAAAAAAAACTTATCAAAACTTTGTTTAACCAATATACAAAGTCCGAAAGATGTGTTAAGATGATCCTGTAAACGCTTGCGGGCGAAGCATAAATTGAGGAGGATTACACAATGGCTTATTTTGAGACAGTGAACAAAATCTCTTACGAGGGAAGCCGTTCCACCAACCCTTTCGCATTTAAATTTTACAATCCTAAAGAAGTCGTAGCCGGCAAAACTATGGAAGAACATCTGAAATTTGCAATGGCTTATTGGCATACATTAACTGCTGGCGGTTCTGATCCGTTTGGCGCTGAAACAGCAATTCGCAGCTGGAACAAATTGAACGGTCTGGACAAAGCTAAGGCTCGCGCTGAAGCAGCATTTGAATTTATGGACAAGATGGATCTGCCTTACTTCTGCTTCCATGATGTAGATATCGCACCTGAAGGCGCATCTTTGCGTGAATTCTACAGCAACATCGACACCATCGTTGATATCCTTGAACAAGGCATGAAGACTTCCGGCAAGAAATTGCTGTGGAATACAGCTAATATGTTCACTAACCCACGTTACATGCACGGTGCAGGTTCTACACCTAACGCTGATGTTTTCGCACATGCAGCAGCACAAGTGAAGAAAGGTCTGGAAGTTGGTAAACGTCTGGGTGCTAGCAACTATGTATTCTGGGGCGGTCGTGAGGGTTACGAAGAATTGCTGAATACAGATATGGGTCTTGAACAAGACAATATTGCTCGTCTGTTCAGCATGGCTGTAGATTACGCTAAGGAAATCGGCTTTGACGGTCAATTCCTGATCGAGCCTAAACCAAAAGAGCCTACGAAACATCAATATGATTTCGATGCAGCAACAACGATCTCTTTCTTACAAAAATACAACCTCGACAAGCACTTCAAGCTGAACATTGAAGCTAACCATGCTACGCTTGCAGGTCATACTTTTGAACATGAGCTTCGTGTAGCTCGTATCAACGGCATGCTCGGATCGCTTGATGCTAACCAAGGTGATACATTGCTCGGATGGGATACAGATGAATTCCCAGTTAACATCTACGATGCAACACTTACACTGTATGAAGTACTCAAGAATGATGGTCTTGGCAAAGGCGGAATCAACTTTGACTCTAAAGTACGTCGTCCTTCCTTTGAGCCTGAGGATCTGTTCCTAGCACATATCGCTGGTATGGATACTTATGCAAAAGGCTTGAAAGTAGCTGCTAAATTGATCGAAGATCGCGTATTCGAAGATTTCGTTGAAAAACGTTACAGCAGCTTCAATGAAGGCGTTGGTGCGGACATCGTATCCGGCAAAGCAACTTTGGCTTCCTTGGCTGAATATGCTTTGAACAATGAGAACCCACGTCCTAACCAATCCGGACGCCAAGAATACTTGAGAGCTACCCTTAACCAATACATCTTGGCTGAGTAGTCTTTACAGGGAGCTTGAAGCTTAGGCTTTGAATCCAGTTTGAACAAATGCAACGGGGGTTGCTGAAGAGAGCATTCTTCGGCAGCCCCCTTTTTGTACAAAGATATTCTAGAAATGCTCATAAATCTAAGTGGATGCTTACGAAGCGAGTTTTATTCGAAGTAGTTCAACGTAGTAAGCGCTCATAAAACTAAGTGGATGCTTACGAAGTAAGTTTTACTCGAAGTAATTCAATGAAGCCTATGCTCATAAAACTAAGCAGTATGCTTACGAAGTAAGTTTTATTGCGAAGAGAATCAAGTAGCTAAGCTCCATAAAACTTTTAGGAGGTCAAAAATGAAATACGTTATAGGTGTAGATTTGGGCACTAGCGCAGTGAAGACTGTTCTAGTGGACCCACAGGGCAAGGTGGCTTTTGAGCATTCCGAGTCCTACCCGCTAAGCAGACCGCAGCCGAACTGGAGCGAACAAAATCCTGAGGACTGGGTAAAAGGCACGCTGGTCAGTCTTCGTCGTCTGATTGAAGTATCGGGCATAGACCCATCACAAGTTGATGGTCTTAGCTTCTCCGGGCAAATGCACGGATTGGTACTAGTGGATAAGGAAGGGCAAGTGCTTCGTCCGGCCATTCTTTGGAATGATACTCGTACTACTGCACAGTGCAGAAGAATTGAGAAGACGCTCGGAGCAAAGCTTATTGAGGTTGCTAGAAACCGTGCGCTGGAAGGCTTCACACTTCCTAAAATTCTATGGGTACAAGAGAATGAACCTGAGGTATTATCACAAGCGCATCAGTTCCTGTTGCCAAAAGACTATGTCCGTCTCCGGTTGACCGGTGATTATGCGATGGATTATTCCGATGCTGCAGGAACGCTTCTATTAGATGTAGGTTCTAAAACGTGGAGTGCTGAAATTGCTGAAGCTTTTGAACTGCCGCTTTCCCTTTGTCCTAGACTGGTAGAGTCCTTTGAACAGACAGGAACGTTATTGCCGGATATTGCGGAAGCATCAGGTCTTTTATCATCAACAAAGGTATTTGCTGGTGGTGCGGATAATGCATGTGGAGCACTTGGAGCAGGTGTCCTTGGTGAAGGTCGGACGATGTGCAGTATTGGTACATCTGGTGTAGTTCTTTCCTATGAGAGCAACAAAGATTTAAATCTCGAAGGCAAAGTCCATTTCTTCAACCATGGTGAAAAAGATGCCTACTATATCATGGGCGTTACTCTAGCGGCTGGTCATAGCCTTACATGGTTCAAAGAAACCTTTGCGGCAGACAAAAGCTTTGATGAATTGCTAAGTGGAGTAGCTTCCATTCCAGCGGGTAGCGGCGGACTGCTCTTTACACCTTATATCGTAGGGGAACGTACACCTCATCCAGATGCGAATATTCGCGGAAGCTTTATTGGTATGGATTCAGGGCATACGTTGACTCACTTTACACGTTCTGTATTAGAAGGCATTACCTTTTCGCTACGTGAATCTATTGAGATTGTACGTGATTCAGGCAAAGAGATTACAGAAATCATTGCGATCGGTGGCGGGGCTAAAAATGAGGCATGGCTCCAGATGCAAGCAGATATTTTCAATGCATCCATCGTGAAGCTTGAAAGTGAGCAGGGTCCGGCTATGGGAGCAGCGATGTTGGCAGCTTACGGTAGCGGCTGGTTCACTTCTCTTAGTGCATGTGCAGAAGCTTTCATCCGTCCTGCGGATGTGTATAAACCAGATCCGAAGCAAGCGGCGATCTATGACGGTTTATTTAACCTCTATCAGGAAGTCTACGATCAGACCCGTGAACTGAATAACAAGCTGGCAGCGTACCGCCAATAATTAAGGACGCCGAAGGGTTTATGCTTGATATGTCTGATAAAAAAGGTCTTTCGCATATGGCGAAGGACCTTTTTATGACCATCTCGTTTATTGATCTAAGGATAGGCTGTATTCGAAGTTGTTGCCGTTCCTATTTTTCTTCTGTAAAGTATGGGGTATCTCCAGGGCAGCGTTAAACTCTGCATGAGATAGTGAAGGTTTCGGGGGGCGGAAGGCCATGTTCCAATGGATTGTTAAGCTGTTGAATGACATCAAAATCCGCAATAAGCTGTTGCTTGCTTTTTTACTTACTACGTTACTTCCGGTATTACTGGTAGGCGGTTATCTTACGTTTGAGATGAGGACCATGGCGTTTCAGAGCGCACTGGAACAAGCTTCAATCAACGTAGATCGGGTAAAGAAAAGAACAGAAGAAGTCATCGGTGTATCTCAAGATATCGCATATCGCTTGAGCAATGATGCACGGTTGAAGAGACTTGCCATACGTCAGTATGTTAGCACTTACGATGTGGTGGAAGCTTACCGCGATTACTCGGATATGCGTGAGTATCTAAGGTTGTATAAAGATATATCCAACATTCGCTTATACACTGACAACGCTACGCTGCTTAACAACTGGGAGCTGATCAATCCATCACCTGAGATTAAAGAGAGCCAGTGGTATCAGAGAGCACAGCGGTACGATAGTCTTGTCGGTTGGGAATATATCGAAGATGAGCGTGATAAGCGGAATTATTTAAGTCTTGTCCGCAAAATCGAGCTGGAGGGCTCCAGTAAGATCGGTGTACTCGTTATTAATGTGAACAGTCAGCAGCTTGCATCCATTCTAAGCCAGGAATCTTTTGATACCATGATCGTCGATGATCAAGACAATATCATTGCAGCGAACCGGAAAGATCGGACAGGTAAAAAGCTGGTGGATGTTTCTTTTGACACGAAGCTCTTGGGTCAGGGAAGTGGAAGCTATGAAGCAGTAGTAGATGGTGAAGCTTCCAAAATTGTGATCGAGGAGCTTAAACCACAAGCCAGCCGAAATGCACTACGAATTATATCTGTTTTTTCGATTGAAAGTATAGTTAAAGAACCCAATCAAGTGATTAAGCTTTCGATTACTGTGGTTGCGATAAGTGTTCTATTGGCCTTTTTAATTATATATAGCTTCTCCTCTTTGTTTTCACGACGATTGCTGCATTTAAGCAGACATATTAACCGAGTCAGTACTGGGGATTTTGATACGACATTAAAGATTGATGGCAAGGATGAAATCGCCCTGTTAGCTCGTCAATTCAATTCCATGGTACGCAGCATTAATGATTTGATGTATGAGGTACAGGAATCCAATGCACAGAATAGTCTGCTGGAACAGAAACAAAATGATATACGATTCAAAATGCTGGCCAGCCAGATTAACCCGCATTTCTTATTCAATGCACTAGAAGCGATTCGGATGGAAGCTCACATGAAGGGGCAAGTGGAAATTGCCCGTGTGGTACGTCTTCTAGGTAAAATGATGCGCAGTAACCTGGAGGTAGGCCGAAGTAAAATTTTGCTTAGTCAGGAATTAGAAGTGGTACGTTGTTACTTGGATATTCAGCAATTCCGTTATGAGGAGAGGTTGAAATATCAATTTACTGTAGACCCTGCCGTTGAATCTCTTTATATGCCCCCGCTTCTTATTCAGCCACTTGTTGAGAACGCAGTAATCCACGGACTGGATAATAAGATGGAAGGTGCATTTGTGACGGTGGAAGTTGTACAAGTTGGGGATCATGCTAAATTTACGATTACAGATAACGGAGTAGGAATATCTCCAATTCAGCTGGAGGAATTACTGAACACGCTTGAGCGTAAGGAAGAGCGTGAAGGTGAGCGAATTGGACTTCGTAATGTACATGACCGGCTAAAACTATCCTACGGCGCAGAATATGGGCTAACGATTGAAAGTAGACCTAATGTAGGAACGGTTATTTTCTTCTGCATACCAATGGAGGACAACAATCTATGATAAAAGTGATGATTGTCGATGATGAGCCGAAGCTACGGGAAGGACTTCGAAGTCTGATCCCATGGGAGAAGCTCGGTTATACGGTGGTAGCTACAGCAGCTAATGGCTTGCAAGCACTTGAAAAGTATCATACCTTCTACCCGGAGCTGATCGTTGCTGATATTCGTATGCCTGGAATGGATGGTCTGGAAATGATTAGTGAGCTTCGTAAAGAAGGCTCAGAAAGTCATGTACTCATTTTGAGTGGACATGCTGATTTTGAATATGCTAAGCGGGCGATTGGATATCGGATCGACGGCTATTTGCTGAAGCCAGTGGATGAGGATGAAATGATCGTATGTCTGGAACAGCTACATGAAACGATCGAGCAGGAGCAGCGGTTCAGTGACTGGAATGAGGAGGAGCCCGCTCGCAATAGGGAAACTTTACTCCGAGCGCTTCTACAGCCAACCTCAGAGGAAGAACTGGAGGAGGACCTTAGCAGACATGTGGATGCGCTAGGACTCGATCAGGGAAATTATGAAGTCATTCTCATTGAGTTAAGAAAAACAGCTGGTGCAAATGATGAGGATCTCCGGGGAATCAAAACAGTAATGGAACAGCATTTTAGTAATCATCCTAATGCATCATTCTTTACATTGTCACAGTATTTGGGCATTCTCATGAAGGATCCGGACCAGAGCGCGAGCAAGCGGGAAGAATTATATAAGGGATTATCTGCAGTGATAGAACCAAAGGGTTACGACTTCATTGCAGTAGCGGGGGGAGTAGTACCTCGACCTGAAATGGTGGGAGAATCGTTTAATTCAGCACGTGAGCTGTTAAGACGTTCCTTCTTCTTCAAGAAGGGGATCATCATCAGTACAGATCCTTCAGGATTTCTGATGGAGATGAAGGAGAAGACTGAAGAGGATCAGGAGACTGAGAGTCGTCTGCTGCTTGCAGTAGAAACCGGAAGTCTGAGCGCGATTCGACCGATAGTGCTAACTATCTGTGCTGAACTTGTATCTGCGGGCAGCGACGAATTGCGAATTAAAGAGACCTTTGTGAGACTCCTTAGTACTGTCCTGGCCCGTCTGGAGCCTACGTATCCGGAAATTCGCACCTATGCAGCAGAGCATTCCCCTCCAATAGGGGAGCTTTATCAAAGTTATTATTTGTCTGATTTGCAGGATCAGGCTGTCTCATTTCTCGAAGAAATTGCGGGTCAGATGACCAGTGGGCGTGGAAATGAAATTAAGAAGATCACAGAAATAATCAACCGTCGCTACAATGAGAACCTAAAGCTGGAGACCTTATCCGAGTTATTCTGCTACAACAGCGCTTATCTCGGTAAAATGTTCAAGAACACCACAGGAGAATACTTCAATACGTACGTGGACAAAGTGCGGATTGAGAAGGCTAAGGAATTTCTGACGCAAGGGATGAAAGTATACGAGGTGGCCGAGAAGGTAGGGTATATGAACCCCGATTATTTCAACGCTAAGTTCCGTAAATATGTAGGAATCTCACCAACTTCTTATCGTAAAAGCATCTAAGGATGGTGTGGTATTCTTGTCTTGTCTGTTATACCCGTGGCTGAGTTCAGGTGGTTTTCTGAACTTCAGTCCACGGGTCTTTTTTTGTTTTCCCTACTCCCACCAATTGTACGTGGTGAAGTATTAATGTAGTTAAATAGACACCTGCTTAAGCTTATGCGGGTGAAGGGTTAATGCAGTTTCTTTTGATTTTCGGTTCAATAAAATCTGCTGGGAAAGGAGTTAAGAGGAATTTTTGAAACTGTAGAAGCATTGAAAGCTTCTAATTTTAAATTGGTGACTGGTAGAAGAACGAAGAGGAATATTTGGAACTGTAGAAGCGGAGCGTTCGCCCGAAAGCTTTTCGTAGAAAAGCTAGCTTCGAAAGCATATGCTATCCTCGGATTTCTACCGCGAGAAGCGGTTCAAATCAGGAAATCTGAGGATAACAGCGATCGGAAGTCCAAATATTCCGCGTAGTGGCTGGTTACCAGAAGCCTAGTTAGAAATTTCGAAGAACCAGCGATCAAAAGTTCGAACATTCCTCGTAGTGACTAATATACAGCAAGCAAAGTGTTTTTAGGAGTCCAATCGAAAGAATAATGCAGACGCCAGCAGCATTAGCCCCCCCTGTGTCGATGAGCCGAAATGAGAATTCACCCCGGACAAAAATCTCTAATTTTCACCTGATTTTAAGTCGAATTTATAGGGTACTGCAATCGCTTACAAAGTTTTAGAATTAAGGCATAGAGAGGAGGGGCTTTATGAAAGCGGACACAGTAACTGCTCAAATCCCGCCGGACACCCGAATGCGCAACAAAAAGCCTGCTTCAGGAGGACGGTTTTGGAGAAGCTTTAAGAATCAAAAGTATTTGTGGCTGATGTCGATACCTTTTGTAATCTGGGCATTCGTCTTCAGTTATCTCCCATTATGGGGCTGGACGATGGCTTTTCAAAAGTACAAGCCCGCACGTGGCTTTTTTGAACAAGAATGGGTAGGTTTTGAACACTTTAAGACATTGTTCAGTGACTCGCAATTCCTTCTGGCGCTGCGTAATACGCTGGCGATGAGTGGAATGGGCTTGGTCGCAGGCTTTATCTTTCCGATAACGTTTGCAATATTGCTCAATGAATTGCGTCTTGGATTTTTTAAACGTTTTGCTCAGACCGTCTCGTATTTGCCTCACTTTGTATCATGGGTGGTTGCAGCGGGAATTGTAACTAAAATGTTATCTAGCGAAAATGGTCTTGTAAACGATCTCTTGTTAACAATTGGATTTATAGATTCACCTATCCAGTTCATGGCTCAGGGCCATCTCTTCTGGGGAATCGTTACTTTATCAGATGTGTGGAAAGAAACCGGATGGAATGCGATCATCTACCTTGCAGCCATCTCGGGTATTGGACCTGAACTGTACGAAGCGGCCCGAGTAGACGGTGCCAGCAGGCTCCGCCAGGTATGGCATATTACCCTTCCAGGTATTCGGCCTACCATTACAGTGCTACTCATTATGTCGATTGGTAATTTGCTGAATATCGGCTTTGAGAAACAATTCTTGCTTGGAAACAACCTCGTTACCGACTATTCTCAAGTGCTGGATCTGTATTCTCTGAAATATGGACTTGGCATGGCGAGATATTCCTACGGTACCGCGATCAATATATTCAACTCAGTGATCAGTGTAATCCTGCTGTTTACGATTAATGGAATCTTCAAACGTACAACTAAAGAGAGCCTTCTGTAACACAGAAGGCCCTTCTAACAATCGTGGCAGCAAAATTGCCCTTTTCTTGAAAGGAGAGCGTTACAGTGGGAAATACAGCTATCACCGGAAAGTCGTGGTCAGACCGGATCTTTGACTTCATTGTATACTTTGTAATACTGTTCGTGGTTGTAATCACGATCTATCCGTTTCTGAACGTGCTTGCGATCTCGCTGAATGATTCAGTGGATAGTGTGCGCGGCGGTATCACCATCTATCCTCGGGAATTTACCTGGGACAATTACTTGAAAATCTTCAGTTTCTCAGGGCTGATCACCGGGTTTAAAATATCCGCTTTGCGGACAGTCGTCGGTACTTTGTTCGGTCTGATCAGTGCCTCGATGCTAGCATTTACGATCAGCCGTCCTGATTTTGCAGGCCGCAAGTTCGTCTCCACATTCTTGGCGATGACCATGTATATCTCTGGAGGAATGATTCCAATATACATGCTAATCAAGGATCTCCATATGATGAACAGCTTTGCAGTCTATGTATTACCTGGACTGGTTAGTGCCTTTAACGTCTTCGTCATCCGCTCCTTCATTGACGGACTGCCGTATGCACTGCAGGAATCGGCGAAGCTGGATGGAGCGAATGATTTTACCATTTACTGGCGTGTCATCCTGCCGCTGATGAAGCCGGCTCTAGCAACAATCGCGTTGTTCCTAGCGGTAGGTCAATGGAATGCATGGTTTGATACGTATTTGTATAATGGTTCAAGCCCTCATCTGACGACATTGCAATATGAACTGATGAAGGTTCTGCAGAGTACAACCAGTGGTAATGGTGGCGATTATCGCTCCAACATTGCTTCTCTAGCTTCGAATCAGGTCTCGCCAGAGTCTATCAAGATGGCGATTACGATTGTCGTAACCGTGCCAATTTTGTTGGTATATCCGTTCATTCAGAAGTACTTTGTTCAAGGTATGACACTTGGCGCAGTGAAGAGCTAATTACAGCTAATAGGGGAGCATAGTCTCCCCTAAGCTTTAAGAGTGTTTTGTATCCGTTTTCTTTTCTTGTGGGAAGTTTTGGGATAAGTATTAACAGGATTTATCTGTGATACGATAGATAAACAATTTTAAGGAGGGTTTATGTAATGGGGAATAATAGAAAAATAAAAGCTAAAGCAACTGCACTTACACTTACTTCTATTATGATGCTCGGCATGCTCGCAGGTTGTGGTGGAAACAACGGCAATAACGCAGCTGGAGATGCAGCTGGAAATGCAACAAATAAGGGGAATGCGGCTAATTCAGCCAATGCGGTTGAGGATACTTCTCCGCTCACGATGACTTTCTTCAGTGCTGACCCTAACCCGAACTGGACAGGCATGCAAGATGAAGTAGGCAAAGTGATTACGGAAAAAACGGGAGTTACCTTGAATGCTGAATACGCGGTTGGTGACCCTGCTCAGAAAGTAGCGTTGATCGCAGCAAGCGGTGATTATCCGGATCTGATCAGTGCCAAGACCGACGTAAGCAAGCTGGTGGATGCAGGCGCAATGCTTGATCTGACAGATCTAATTGAAAAATATGCTCCGAACATCAAAAAAGTATTAGGCGAAGAAGGCATGAAACGCTCACGCTATAGTGACGATGACCACGCGATCTATGCTATCCCTACGTATGCAGGTGTGGATAACAAATACTTTGATGCTGGCGGCGGATTTGAACTACAGCACCGTGCTGTTAAAGAAGCGGGATATCCTGCAATTAAAACTGTCCAAGATTATGAGAACGTAATCAAGGCTTACCTGGAAAAACATCCAACCGATGAAAATGGTAACAAAAACATCGGTCTGACCCTAAATGCAGATGATTGGTACATGTACATTACAGTAACTAACCCAGCATTCACTACTACAGGCTCTCCTGATGATGGAGAATATGCAATTGATATCGACACACAAGAAGTAACTTATCACTTCCGTCGTCCTGCTGAGAAAGAATATTTCCGCTGGCTCAACCATATGAACGATATCGGATTGCTTGACCCGGAAAGCTTCGTTCAAAAGTATGATCAGTACAAAGCTAAAATCGCTACCGGCCGTGTTATTGGTTTGATCGACCAAGACTGGGGTTATGGCGATGGAGAAAGAGCATTGAAAGCTGAAGGTAAGCTGGATCAAGGATACGGACACTATCCAGTAACCCTGTCTGAAGAGTACAAAGAAACTTCCTTCTGGCCTACAGGCTTTATGGGTGGTAACGGCATTGGGATCAGTGTAGATGCTAAAGATCCGGTACGTGCAATTAAATTCTTGGACTACTTAGCTTCCGATGAAGGTCAAGTATTGGTTAACTGGGGTATCGAAGGCAAGCATTACAACGTAGTTGACGGCAAACGCGTCATTCCTGAAGATGTGAACAACCGTAAATATAATGACACTACCAATTTCCAAAAAGAAACAGGACTTGGCAATGTCGGATCAAACTACGCTCTGCTTAGCGCTCACTATGGTGACGGCGTATTGGATCCAACTGGAAACTACTATACAACTCGTTTCCCTGAGCAAGTAACTGTAGGCTACAATGCAGTTGAAAAAGAAACACTTGCTGCTTATAAAGCAACAACTTGGAAAGACCTCTTCCCAAATGAAGATGAATTCAAAGTTAAACCTTGGGGCGCGGCATGGAACATCACGATTCCTGGGGATAGCGAAATTGTTGTTCTCGACAACAAGCTGAAGGATATCAGTTGGAAACGGATTCCTGAAGCCATCTTGTCCAAACCAGCTGATTTCGACAAAGTTTGGGATGCTTACATGGCTGAACTGGATAAAGCTGGTGTGACGAAAGCTGAAGACTTACGTGAAGAGCTGGTTAAACAACGCGTGAAACTTTGGAATGAGTAATTATTCCTGAAACACGGCTAATAAAATAAAAGCATGAAGATGGCGGGAAGTCCGAACGAAAGTCCGGGCTTCCCGCCGATTTCTTTTCATCTGTAATTACAGGATAGGAGGAATATACGTGGGAGAAAGTAAGAACACTGGGGTGCATGATCTCTGGTATAAGCAGCCGGCGGCTGAATGGGAAGAGGCACTGCCCGTGGGTAACGGCCGTTTGGGCGGTATGATCTTTGGTGGAACAGAAGAAGAACTAATTCAACTAAATGAAGACACCTTGTGGTCGGGATTTCCGCGGGATACAGCTAATTATGAGGCGCTGCGCCATTTGACTCCGGCCAAACAATTAGTGGCAGAGGGGAAATACAAGGAAGCGGAAGCACTGGTAGATTCCAAAATGTTAGGCAGACGGACTGAATCCTATCAACCGCTCGGAGACTTGCGAATGAAGTTCAATCTTGGTGGTCCTGTAGAGGATTATCAGAGGGGGCTTGATTTGGATCAAGCGCTTGCTACGGTATCCTATACTGCTGGGGATGTAAGGATTGTGCGCGAAGTTTTGGCCAGTAGACCAGATGAACTTATTGTCATGCATATCCGTGCAGAGGGGAAAGAGGGGCTGGGTATTTTGCCGGATTTCTCAGTGGCTCTGACTTCGCCGCATCCTTTCCGACTAGAGATCACTTCGGATGGCGTGCTGATGATGACCAGTCGTGCTCCATCGCATGTGGCTGATAATTATGTAGGAGATCATCCGCGTGCCGTATTATACGAAGAGGGGCTTGGCATAAGTTTTGCCGCTGCAATGGAGATCCGTACAGATGGCGGCAAATGTAATGCTGAGAACGGCATGTTGTCGGTTTCAGGTGCGCGCTCCATTACGATCCGCCTAGCTGCCGCAACCGATTTTGTCGGGTATGACCGGATGCCAGGAAGCGGCGGTAAGCTGCCTTCGGAGTTGTGCCTAGAGCAATTGGCTTTGTCCTCTAATGGATATGCAGAGCTGAAGCAGCGCCATCTAGAGGATCATCAGTCCTTGTTCCGCCGCGTGGAGTTGACGCTTGCACCCTCGTCCTCCCGGATAGAGCTTCCCACGGATGAGCGACTAGTACGGTATCAGGAGGGGCAGGCAGATTCTGCGCTAGAAGCGCTGCTGTTCCAGTATGGCCGCTACCTGATGATTGCTGGCTCACGACCGGGGACGCAAGCTCTGAATTTGCAAGGGATCTGGAATCCCTATCTTCAGCCGCCATGGAACAGCAATTATACGACTAATATAAACACTGAAATGAATTATTGGCCAGCCGAGTTATGCGGGTTGGGTGAATGCCATGAACCTCTAATCGATTTTATTACGGAGCTTAGTATGGCTGGCAGCCGTACAGCAAATATTCATTATGGCGCACGTGGCTGGACGGTGCATCATAATACAGATTTGTGGCGTATGACGTCTCCGTCAGACGGCAAGGCGATGTGGGCATTTTGGCCAATGGGAGGCGTTTGGCTCTCTCGCCAATTGTGGGAGCGTTACGCTTTCCGTCCAGATGAGGAATATTTGCGCAACACAGCTTATCCTTTGTTAAAGGGAGCCGCGTTATTTTGTCTGGATTGGCTGGTAGAACTGCCTGATGGAAGCTGGACAACGGGTCTGTCTACCTCACCGGAGAATGTATTCTTGACTGCTGATGGCACGCCATGCAGTGTTTCAGCTGGCTCAGCTATGGATTTATCGCTGATCGCTGAGCTGTTCAAGCATTGCATTCAGGCTGCTGAGATTTTGAATACCGATGCCCAGCTGAGGCAGGAGCTACGCCAGAAACAGGAACGACTCGCTCATCCTGGGATTGCACCGGACGGACGTATTCGTGAATGGAACGAGGATTTTGCTGAACAAGAGCCTGGGCACCGCCATGTCTCTCATTTGTATGATTTATATCCCGGGAATGTAATTAGTCCTTCCTCCACACCAGAGCTAGCAGAGGCGGCAGCGTTATCGCTTAAGAAGCGCTTGGAAGGGGGGGGCGGACACACGGGCTGGAGTGCAGCCTGGCTACTTAATCTATATGCGCGTTTGAAGGATGGAGAGAGTGCGTATAGCTGTTTACGTCGTATTTTGCAGGATTCAAGTCTGCCGAATTTATTCGGTAATCACCCTCCATTTCAGATTGACGGTAACTTCGGAACTACTGCCGGAGTTGCTGAGATGCTCTTGCAGAGTCATCAGGAAGGGCTTGAATTATTACCCGCTCTTCCAGAAGAGTGGTCTGAAGGAAGTGTGAAAGGCTTGGTAGCCCGAGGCGGCTTTATCACAAATATAGAATGGCGTGAGGGACGCATAACGAAGGCGGAACTGACCTCGACGCATGGACAAATATGCAGAATTTACAGTCACCAGCCTTTGCTCATTCAAAGTCCCGATGGTTCACGAATAGGGATAGAGATGGAATTTGAAACCGTTATAGGAGAGACCTATATCATTACACCGCAAAGCGAATAAAACACATCGTTCTAGCATATAGGCTGTTCTCAGAGTAGAATTATTCTACAGGGAGCAGTCTTTTTTTGCCTAAACGCTCATTATCTATTAAATGGTAGGGTTCATTACAAGTCTATAGGAGCCGGAGGAACGGAATATATATGTGGAAAAAACGCTTCACATTAGTAAAGATCATTCTGGGAGGAGTGATTATATTCGCTGCTATTCCACCGATGATTTATTGGGGCTGGGGTCATGCTTATGCGGCTTCGAGTTCACCCACCCTTCGTTCTGTAAATGAAGTAGCGCAGAAGCTAACGGGTGCAATGAACAACCGCAGGGAGACCATTACTTTTACTTATGAGAGCAAAGCTTCAAATTTGAAAACGAAAATACAAGCGGCTCTGGATCAAGCGATGGCTAGTGACCCTTATTTGTATTACATTATAGACAGCTACGGATATACTTATCGAGGAAGCGCAAGCTCTGTAAAAGTTACGGTGGAAGTGAAATATTTGGAGACGCTGGAGCAGACGGCTTTTGTAAACAAAGAAGTGAAGGCTGCGCTGAAGAAGATCATAACGCCGGGCATGAACAATCATCAGAAGGTGAAGGCTATCCACGATTGGGTTGTGCTTCATCTGAAGTATGACACTTCGTATCGTAAATATACGGCTTATGAAGGATTGAAGAGTGGCAGCGCCGTTTGCCAAGGGTATTCGCTGTTGACCTATAAGCTGTTAAAGGAGGCTGGATTCACGAATAAAATCGTTGAGGGTACAGCCAAACAGCCTGGAGGACGTAGCCAGTTGCATGCCTGGAATCTTGTGCTGTTAGATGGACGGTGGTATCATCTCGACACGACTTGGGATGACCCGACACCTGATAAAGCAGGTGTGGTTAGCACTGCATACTACTTGAGAACGGATGCGCAGATGCGTCAGGACCATAGCTGGACGAAGTCTTATCCGGCAGCTTCTGTAGGTTATCATAAGACCTTGTCTGCGCTTGTGGAGCGTGGAGGACAGAATGCGGCTGTCTATAAACAGCTTCAGAAGGATCTCAATTATGAGCTATATGCCGAGGAGCTAATTGTACGTTCGGTAGGAGATCTGACTCGGCTAGCGAATAAGGCAATTGCCTCCGGTGAGGTGTCTATATTATTCCGTTATCAAGGGAGTGGGACCAAGCTTAAGAACGACCTGCAGGAGCTATATAAGCTTGGACTAGAGGATGTATCTTACTCCAGTTCTGCTTTTGACAATACGGGCGATCTCAAAGTGTTTGTGACCTGGGAATAGAAGGATAACAAAAAAGGACATCCCATAAGCCTAAGTGGCTACGGGACGTCCTTTTTTGTTTTTTACCGGGTCTATTTTATTCTGGGTGAGTACTTAGGTCGCATTTATCCAAAGGAATAATATTACTCTTCCGGAACCAGCGATAGCCTACCCAGATCAAGACAAACAGCGGCAAGCTGATATAGGAAACGGCGATACCATACCAGTCGATATTTCCACCTGAGAAGGCGCCCATATTCTGACCGAGGATAGCTACAATACAAAGTCCTAAAGCAAAGATAGGTCCGAATGGGAACCATCTAGCTCGGTAAGGTAGTTCATCTAGCGAATGCCCTTGTGCTATAAAAGCACGTCTGAAACGGTAATGGCAGACCGCAATACCCAACCAGTTAATAAATCCGCACATACCAGAGGCGTTCAGTAGCCAGTTATATACGGCACCGTCACCAAAGAATGAAGCGAGAAAGGCGAGCATTCCGACAGCCGTAGTTACTAGCAAAGCGCCAACAGGGACACCACGGCGATTGAGCTTACCCAGTGCGCGCGGAGCCATGCCATCCTTAGCCATTGCATACAGGACACGGGTGGAAGCATACATTCCAGAGTTCCCTGCCGACAGTACAGAGCTGAGAATGACGGCATTCATTACGGATGCAGCAATTGCAAGCCCGGCTTTATTGAACACGATCGTAAACGGACTGACTCCGATGTCATCGATGCCTCCACGCAGAAGATCTGGATTCGTATAAGGAATCAACATTCCGATTACAAATATAGCAAGGATATAAAAGATTAATATACGCCAGAATACTTGGCGGATTGCAATTGGGACGTTGCGGCGTGGGTTCTCGCTCTCACCAGCAGCAACGCCGATTAGCTCGGTACCCTGGAAGGAGAATCCGGCTGCCATAAAGACCCCGACGAAGGCGAAGAAGCCACCGTGGAAGGAGCTGCCCCCGATTTGGAAGTTACTGAAGCCTACGGCTTCTCCACCCATAATGCCGAATATCATGAGGACACCGACAACGAGGAAGGCGATAACGGTAATGATTTTGATAATGGCAAACCAATATTCTGATTCCCCGTAGCCACGAGCAGATAGGAAATTAAGGCCGAACATCAGCAGTAGGAACACCAGACTCCAGAGAAAGGAAGGGCTGTCCGGGAACCAATATTTAATGATGACGGTAGCCGCTGATAGCTCTGCTGCAATCGTAACCGCCCAGTTATACCAGAAGTTCCAGCCGATGGCGAAGCCAAAGGCGGGGCTGACGAAACGAGTGCCGTAGGTACTGAAGGACCCGGAGTCCGGTAAATAGGTGGCGAGCTCCCCAAGACTAGTCATGAGAAAATAAACCATTACACCCACAGCCGTATAAGCTAGAAGCGCTCCACCAGGTCCTGCTGAAGCGATCGCGCCGCCACTGGCTAGAAACAGACCCGTACCAATAGATCCGCCAAGCGCGATCATGGTCAAATGTCTTGCTTTGAACGATTTTTTTAGCGCAGGCTGATTTATGTTGCCTTGCGCTGGGTTTTGCTGATTGCCCTGCATGAATATGACACTCCTTATGATCTAATCTTACTGTTCATGAACGGGGAGTGCTGAGCTGCTGACTCCCGCAAGGCGGGAGGTATACTTCGTGATTTCCAGAAGGTTATGGATGACTGTACGAAACATACAAATTCTGTAAACGCAAAGAAGCCGCAAACTATGTCTGCGGCTTCCATCTATACAGCTCCGCATCATACTCCCTGTGAAGATAGCGCAACACACTGCAGTCTGCTACTTACGCAGGCTGTACAATGTGACAGTTCCGTGCCTTTCGGCAACGGCCCCAGCCTGCACCGCTGTAAGAGCTACAGCGCAAGCTTCGGCGGATATTCCTTTCGGCGTGATTCATAGACGGCTCTAACGTCTCCACACGCGTACTCTTTATATCCGCGACCTCTACCTCATCTTAGTATGACGAGGCTATCTTTACTTCATTCATTTATAAACAACAGGAATTAGTATAAAGCAAGTTTACTTCTCAAAGCAATGACAAAATCAGGTACTTCCATGTTAATTACGACGGCGTTCTGACATCTGCTGCCATACGGTGCCTGCTGCGGCTTCACCTGAGGCGATACGCTCCAAAGCCATCTTGGCCTGAAGGCCAACCTCGAACTCTGGATCATCCGCTGCAAGTGTGAGCGCATCTTGAGCTTCGGATGTGCCAACTTCATAAAGAAAACGAGCTGCGCGCCAGCGGACAAGCTTGCTCTTATCCGTTAGTGCCGCCGTCATCACTGGCGTGGCGGCAGGATCGCCGATGTCGGACAGCGTATCGCCAGCCGTACGTCTTACGGCTGGCGCGCTGTCTGCCATCGCCTCATAGAGCAGCTCCATCGCTTCGGGCGTGCGAAGGTCGCCCAGATACACGACCGCAAGCCTGCGAATATGCAGCTTGGAATCGTGTAGCGCCGCCTTAAGCTCCGGCAGGAGCTCCGCCGTCGGCGTAAGATCCTCTAGCGCGGCGTAGCGCACGCGCCAATCCTCATGCTTCAGGTCTCGCAGCAGCTCATCCTGTGTGCGAGTTCGTCTCTGCTCGACGAACTCACCTTCGGCTCCGTGCGCAATGGCTTGCTGCACGAGGGAGTCGAGGCGTTCCTGCGGATACGCTGCCTCGATCTCTTGCTCGACCTCGCGCGCAATGTCCGCGGGCTCGCCATAACGCACGCCGTAATCGGTGAGCTTGCGCTCTTTGATCATCACGGCGCTAGCCACATCCATAACCGCTTTAGTAAAGCGGTTAGCTAAGGATATGCGCTCTTCATTCGCGCCCGTTTTGACGCGGATTTGCATCGGAATTCCGCGGAATAATTGGACGAAGACTTGCGCTTCCCCAAAATGAGCACCGGCATTCTCGTCAGCTAGGCTCCAATCTCCAGTTACACCTTCGCTGTTAGCGAAGCGGCTTTGAACTTCTCTTAGAATGGCTGCCCAATCGGCATTGCCTTTGCGCTCAAGTGCTGCGAAGTCAGCAGCATGATAAATGCTAATAACGCCCGGTATCGTTAACATTTCACGTGCCCAAGCAGGTGCGGAACGCTCACTTTCTGGAGTATAGGTTCTGCGAATTCCGGGTTCTAAACTTTCGTCCAAATGTAGCTTCATCGTATTTGGACTTGGAGTCGGTTCAATAAAAGTAATCTTCATACGTAGCTCCCCCTTGAACGGTATATGCACCGCCATACTTTATACACATATTATCTCATTTCTGGTGTGAAACCAAAAGAACTCTTCTATTATTTCGCTAAAGTCTGCAATTGTGAGGAATAAAAGGGCGAACCTTTACCATGCTATTTGTATATTTTGCAAAATACGCTGCTGTTCAATATAGTTGTAGTATATTCGCTAAAGCTAGGGTTGCTCGGTAAACTTCTGTAGAAGAGGTGTTGTATGCCTAAAACTCGTTACCATAACGTCGATAATGTAAGTACCGATAAATCATTAAAGGAATTTCGCCAGTGGCGTGAGGAGCGTCGTCGCAAGAAGAAGGACTATTCATATGTTGTACCGAATACGCCGCCCAGATTATCTTATCTGTCTGAGAATCGATTGGCGTCTACCATTACGTGGATTGGGCATTCAACATTTTTCCTTCAATATGAAGGGATGAATATCATTACAGATCCCATCTGGGCGAGAAGGCTGGGCTTTGAGAAAAGACTGGGACAACCTGGGATTCCACTTAGCGAAGTGCCACCGATTGACCTGATTCTGATTTCGCACTCTCATTATGACCATTTGCATATTGCCTCTATCCGCAAATTATATCGGGCAGGGACAACGCTTGTAGTTCCTGTTGGTCTGAAGCGAAAAATGCTTCGCAAAGGGTTCCACAACTGTGTGGAAATGGAATGGTGGCAGGAGATTAAGCTAGGTAAGATCAAGCTTAGTTTTGTGCCTACCCAGCACTGGACGCGGAGAACGCCATGGGATACGAATACTTCTCATTGGGGTGGGTACATCTTGGAGCCCGCTGATTCCGGAAATCAGAAGTCTTCTCCGAATCTTTATTTCGCTGGGGACAGCGGTTATTTTCCTGGCTTTAAGGAGATCGGAAGTCGTTATAAGATCGATATCGCGCTTATGCCGATTGGGGCCTATGAACCGGAATGGTTCATGACCTCTCAGCATGTAAATCCTGAGGAAGCCATTCAAGCTTTCCTAGATGTAGGGGCGGAGACCATGATTCCGATGCATTACGGTACCTTCAGACTTGCTGATGATACCGCCCGGGAAGCACTGGATCGCATGGAGAACGCCCGAGTTAAACATGCGATTTCGGAGGAAAGAATTCGTACACTCGGTTATGGAGAAACACTGGTTGTACAAAAGGAGAATCGCACATCTGGGGAATAATTGAAAAAATTCCTCCTTAAAAGTTGTCGCCGTAAAACAGTTGGAATAAGTTTCGTAGGAGTGAGATCAGCTTAAATGCCTATTTCACGGGATTTTTGCACTGATTTTATGCTATAATGAGCCGAAACCCTAAAGTGAAAAGGATGGTAATGCGTAATGATTAGCACAAGCGGCGTAACACTCCGCTACGGAAAACGCGCTCTCTTCGAAGATGTAAACATAAAATTCACCCCTGGTAACTGCTATGGTTTGATTGGTGCCAATGGTGCTGGTAAATCAACCTTTCTGAAAATTCTGTCTGGGGAGATTGAAGCGAACACGGGTGATGTTCATATAACACCAGGTGAACGCCTTGCAGTTCTGAAGCAGAATCATTTCGAGTACGATGAATTCCCAGTACTTGAAACAGTAATTATGGGTCACACTCGTCTTTATGAAATCATGAAAGAAAAGGACGCGCTTTATGCGAAGTCTGATTTCACGGAAGCAGATGGTCTGCGTGCCGGTGAGCTTGAAGGCGAATTTGCAGAACTTAATGGCTGGGATGCAGAGCCAGATGCGGCGGCTATGCTGATCGGTCTTGGCATTATGCGTGAACTGCATGATAAGAAAATGGCCGAACTGAGCGGCAATGAGAAGGTACGGGTACTCTTGGCACAAGCCCTGTTTGGCCGTCCAAACAACCTCCTGCTCGATGAGCCTACCAACCACTTGGATCTAGAATCGATTGGCTGGTTAGAGAACTTCCTCATGGATTATGAAGGTACTGTTATCGTCGTATCCCATGACCGTCACTTCCTGAACAAAGTATGTACGCATATTGCGGATATTGATTTTGGCAAAATCCAGATGTACGTTGGTAACTACGACTTCTGGTACGAGTCCAGTCAGCTTGCTCAAGCTTTACAGCGTGATTCGAACAAGAAGAAGGAAGATAAGATCAAGGAACTGCAAGCCTTTATTCAGCGTTTCTCGGCCAATGCTTCCAAGTCTAAACAGGCGACTTCTCGTAAGAAACAACTCGAGAAAATTACGTTGGATGACATTCGTCCATCTAACCGTAAATATCCGTTCCTCAACTTCAAACCTGAACGTGAAGCAGGTAAGCAGCTTCTGACGATCAGCGGATTGACCAAATCGGTTGAAGGTGAGAAGGTTCTTGATGAAATCAGCTTTGTAGTTAACAAAGGTGATAAGATTGCTTTCGTGGGTCCTTACTCCCAGCCTAAATCACTTCTATTTGATGTGATCATGGGTGAGCAGGAAGCGGATGCGGGTGAATATGCGTGGGGCGTCACTACAACTCAAGCTTATTTCCCAAAAGACAACTCCAGCTATTTCGATGGTGTGGACTTGAATCTCGTAGAATGGCTGCGTCAGTATTCTAAAGATCAGGATGAGACGTTCCTGCGTGGATTCCTTGGACGGATGCTGTTCGCTGGAGAAGAAGCACTGAAGAAAGCGAGTGTATTGTCCGGGGGCGAGAAGGTTCGCTGTATGTTGGCGAAGATGATGCTGAACGGTGCGAACGTACTTGTATTCGATGAGCCTACCAATCACTTGGATCTGGAATCCATTACGGCACTGAATAACGGACTGATCGATTTCGACGGGACTATTCTCTTTACTTCCCATGACCATCAGTTCATCCAAACGATAGCTAACCGTATCATCGAGATCACACCTACAGGTGTAATTGATCGCACGATGACTTACGATGAGTATTTAGAGAATCCTGAAATTAAGGAAATGCGCCAACGCATGTATCCTGTAGAAGTATAATATTTACTTTCCGTTATGCGGAAGGAACCCGTTAAGCAGCTACTCTAATCCTAATAGGATTAGGGTAGCTGTCTTTATAATTTCGATTTTGAAAAGGTCACGGTAGGTGGAGCATGTGGACAGAACTATTTTTATTATGAGGCATGGGGAGACCGAGTTTAATACGCAAGGTCGTTACCAAGGCCAATTGGATTCACCTCTGACTGAGCATGGAATGGATCAAGTCAGACAAATGGGTAGGCTGCTTCGTTATTCGGTGGAGCATCCCTCCGAATGGAAGGTGATTTCAAGTCCACTTGGGAGAGCGCTGCAAAGCACACAAATTTTGTGTGAAATCTTAGGTTATGATTTCAATAAAATAGAAACGGATTCTAGGTTAAGTGAAGTTTCCGTTGGTTCTTGGTCAGGGCTAACGCTCAAGGAAATTGAGCAGGGCTGGCCAAATAGTCTTGAAGATACGAGTATGTATGATTGGTATTTTCGTTCACCAGATGGAGAGAGCTATGAAGCGGTTCAGGAGCGTGTCACAGACTGGCTGGATAGCTTGTCCTCCACTCCGCGGGTCATTGCGGTTACACATGGATTAACAAGTAGAATTCTACGGGGAGTATACGCGGGGCTTGCAAGACAGGAAGCCTTATCACTTGAGGTTTCCCAAAGCGCATGTTTTCAGTTGTCTAATTGTACAATAAAGAGAATCAGTTATGAATTTGATGAGTTCTAGCCCATCCTTTAAGGCAGGCGAACGCATAAAAGGCTGCGTTGTCCCTGAGGGATGCGCAGCCTTTTATGTTTATAAAATAGTACTAGGACCCGCCGGTACGACGGCGTTGGTTGTTAGGCTTTTTGTTATTCTGACTTTTTAGTGGTTTAGCGGATCCGGCCTGAAAAGTTGATCCAGGTTTGGAGGAAGATTGTTGTTTCTTCTGCTCCAGCTTTTGCCGGATAGCTTCAGCTAAATTGATTTTTCCTTTTTCATTGTTTTCGCTCATTATGATAACCTCCTTTGAAGCAAGTCCTTCACTTTATTCTAATTGTTTTTAAATGCTGCTACAAGGGCAAGAATAATTGAAAGAATTCTTTTCTAACAAGACTGAAAACGAGGAGATAGCCAAAATGGTTGATATTTACGAAGATATACGTAAAGGCGAGCGGGGCGCTTGGGTTAGCATAGCGGCTTACCTCATTTTATCGACTTTCAAGCTGGTTAGCGGTTATCTATTCGCCTCTAGTGCATTGGTCGCGGACGGAGTCAATAATTTAACTGACATCGTAGCATCTGCAGCCGTGTTGGTTGGTCTAAAGATTTCGCGGAAGCCACCTGACTCTGACCATGCTTATGGACATTTTCGGGCAGAGACAGTAGCTGCATTGTTGGCTTCTTTTATTATGGCGGTAGTAGGTATTCAAGTGATTGTGGAGGCGGTGCGGTCCTTTTTCGATCGTGCAAAGGAAACCCCGCAGCTATGGTCTGCTGGTGTGGCTCTAGTGTGTGCAGTAGCAATGATGGGAGTATACATATACAACAAAAGGCTGGCTAAGCAGATAAATAGTAGTGCACTCATGGCAGCGGCGAAAGATAATTTTTCCGATGCTATGGTTAGTATAGGTGCTGCTGTTGGGATTGTAGGTGCTCAGTTCGGACTGCCATGGATTGATTCTGCGGCGGCAGTAGTTGTCGGACTGATTATCTCTAAGACGGCATGGGATATTTTTCGTGACTCGACCTACCGGCTTACGGATGGCTTTGATGAAGATAGATTGATGGATCTACGTAGTACGATTGCTCGAACACCGGGAGTAGAGGGGATTAAAGATGTGAAGGCACGGGTTCATGGGAATCATGTACACGTGGATGTTGTAGTGGAGGTAGACGCGAATATTACAGTGGTGGAAGGTCATAGGATCAGTGACTCCATTGAAGAGAGAATGAGCAAGCTACATAATATTATGAATGTACAGGTGCATGTGGAACCTAAAGATTAAATTTGAAAAATTCTATTTTAAGGAAAAAACAAACATATTTAAGGAGGATTCAAGACTTTAGTCCTGTATTTTACCATAAAGTGGCATGATTATATGTGCAATTTGGAGCATGTTCCAAATCCCGGGCAAGCCTATAATGAGGGCATAAAGGAATGTAGTTCACACCTTTGTTGAAATCTCATCATGGTATTGGGGGAACGTATGATTAAATCACATAAGCAATTAACAGCATCCTTATTGGTTTCAGCTGCAATTGTTGCAGGTTTAGGAGTATCTGCTCCTGGAAATGCAGCAGCAGCCTCAAGTCCATCAAATTCAGTTATGGCAGCAGCAGCCGGTCAAACAGCGGTCATCGAGGCAAGTGTTCGCCTTCGCAGTACACCTTCTACAAGTGGAGAAGTAGTGAAGTATTTGCAAAAAGGAGATCAAGTGCAGATTGTGGCACAACCGAATAGCTATTGGTATCAGGTGAAAGCAGCGGATGGATCCGTAGGCTATACTAGTACAGATGATAAGTATATCAGCGTAAATTCATCTTCAGTAGGTACACCAACAGCACCATCAGCACAAACGGGAACCATAAAATACGGAGTGAATCTTCGAACTGCGCCTTCTACAAGCGGAAAAGTACTGAGACTTCTGAAGAAGGGGGAACAAGTACAGCTTCTGGCACAGCCGAACAGCTCCTGGTATCAAATTCAAACCTCTGATGGTAGCATTGGATATATAAGTTCAAGTGATCAATATACTTCGTTCGCTAATAATGGGGGGACTGGGACGGTAACGCCGACACCAACGCCGCCAGCACCAGTACCACCTATTTCTACACCTGGGGCTTCTGCCCAAATCGAGAGCGTAATCTCAGCAGGTATGGGCTATCTGGGTACACCTTATGAGTTTGGTTCCAGCAGATATGATACAAGCACCTTCGATTGTTCTGATTTTATCCGGCAAATTTTCATGGATGCTGTGAATTTGAAACTGCCTGCTGATTCCCGTCAACAGGGAGATTGGGTGAAATCGAATAGTACGGTAGTTACGTCTACTTCCGGTTTGAAACGCGGCGATCTAATGTTCTTTATGGATTATAAAGGAAACTCCGCTTCAGCGTATGAAGGGATCGACAAATCTAAGGCAAGAATATCGCATGTTGCTATGTATCTAGGAGATGGACAAGTTCTCCATACGTATTCCGTAGCTTCAGGCGGGGTGAAAGTAGATAAATTAAGCGCTTCTTGGACGAATCGTTTCCTCTTCGGGGGATCGGTCATCCGATAATTATATAGGTATACAGAAGCGGCAGCATCGCATGTTTGTGACGGGTGAACAAAGGCGGCGTAAGCGCAAAAGCTACCCCCTCAGTAGAATGATCTACTGAGGGGGTAGCTTTTTGTAAATATAAGAATTTATATGTTCCGTTCTATAAATTATCCTTATATTTCTCGCTTAAACACTTGCCGTCCTTATAGGGACGCCGAAGACGTTTATGCTTGTTATCATCTTTTCTGTACTAATTACATAATTACATTGGCAGCAACAGGAACCTTTACCCACGCTTTTCCTAGCCAAGTGTAGATTTCTCTCCATTCATTGCCCCAAGTATCCGTAATCACTTCACCTGTGGTATCAAGCGTTTGAGCGCTAAGCCAGCCTGCAGGAATCATACTGCCAACTGAAAAGTGGAAAGCTGTTTTTTCGGTTAGAACAATTTGTGGTGTGGCTGGAGTAATATCCGATGGGGTAATGATCGTTTCAAAAGATGTTGTGTAAGTGCTTCCAGTTCCGGGCGTAGAATCTGTAGTTGTCCCTGTTACCTCAGCGGCTGATGCTGTAGCTGCTATTGAAGCCATAAGTCCCAAGGCAAGTGTAATGCTGGCGAATTTTTTCATGTTAAGTTCCTCCTCATTATGATCTAACTTCAAAACTTTTTCTTATTTTCTCAAGTGACATCTGTGTGGGAATGACCTATACTTTCTGCATGATGAATAAGATATATGGATAGATATGGGAGGAGGCTACATCGATCTACCTCTGCGTCCCGTGAAGAGGGAAACAACAAACAGAACCAAGAATACGAAGAATAGTATCTTTGCAAGACCAGCAGCGGCTGCTACAAGATTGAAGAAACCAAAGATACCAGCGATTACAGCTACAACTAGCAGAATTGCGGACCATTTTAACATTACATATCACCTATCCTTTTTTTGATTTGTAGTCATTGTATAAACGGGGACTTTGATTCTGAAACAAAGGGGAGCAGGGAATTTTGACAACGCTCGACAGATTGTTTCGGCATATGGTAGTAGGGGTAACTATGCAGTATACAAGGCTGATTAGCCACTATTTATGAGATTTGGAAGGGGTTATGAATATGATCATTGAACTTAGTGTAGCTCTCGTTGCTATCGCATTCGCAATACTTGTTTTCTTTCTAATTAAGACTTTGCAGTCAGCGAAGCAATCTCTCGACAAAGTAAGCCAGACCTTGGTGGAAGTGCAGAAGACGATGGATGAACTGACTTATGAAGTGAAGACTACAGTCAGACATGCAAATGAAATTACCGCTGATGTACAGAATAAAATTCAGAAGATTGATCCTGTTATAGATTCTGTGAAAAATTTGGGAGAAGTTATGAATGAGTTAACCTTAACCGTTAAGCAAGTTTCAGTAACTGTGATTGAGAGATATCGTAAATCACATGAACTGAGGGAGAAGCGTAAGGGGGTATCCATAAAAGAAGCTCCGCTGACTCCAGCTGAGGAACGTACGGTAAACTCTTATGATGCTGTTAATAACGAGAAAGCACCGGGGAAAATAGCTACTGTGTTAAAAAGTGTAGATGTAGCTGCAACTCTTTGGAAAAAATTCCGTCATTAAAGTTAAGGCAGCAAGTCCTCTGTAAATGGCGGCTGCAGATAAGAAAGGTGGGATAACAACATGAACATTATCATACTCTTGTTTAGTCTACTTTCCCCATACTTTGATGCGTCTCCACAGTTGACGCCTATCTCGACTTTTAGTGATCAGCCTAAGACAGTTCTTACATTTGAACATTCCTCAGAAACGAGCCCTGCTATAAATCAGTTTGATTCACTGCAAGGTGTTGCTTTATATGCTACGAAGGAAGAATTGCTTCTGGCCAAGGGCAATCCGCTGGCGGTAACAAATGATCCATTGCAAGGGACAGAGGAGTACCAATACGCAGATGTAACAGTGGGTGTTGGTGAGGGGTTTGTACTGTATGTGCATGTCTCACCTTCTCAAGCACAGCAGTTTGGTCTACAGGTAAATGGGGTGGGAATTGATCCCGTGAAGGATAATGTGCAATCGACCTTGGGTAAACCGTATTTTATTGCCGAAGATGGTGATGTATATATGAGAGGAAACAATGCGCTCAAAATATATCGAAATTTGGCAGGTGAATTTGAAGGTATTGATTTATTTGATAGTATTTCTTCTTAATATGTTTCACTTTTGATCATTTTGGTTAATAAACAGAGGCTGTCTTTACCATAGAGTAACCTCCCGAACCACTACATGTAGTGGTTCGGGAGGTTACTTTGCTGAAGGCGTAAATGAACCTATTACTATATTTACATATATTAAAAATAGAAATAACACATTTAAATAGCGTATGATATAGGTAATGAGTCGCAGAATTTTACGTTCGTAATACTATTCGTGTGAGGTGAAGATGATGAGAATCTTAATCGTAGATGACAATCCGACTAATGTTATCATTATCCGTGAAATCCTGAAAAAAGAAGATTACCGAAATTTCGTAACCGCATCCTCTGCAAAAGAGATGCTTACACGGTTGGGTATCGGTTCTGTGAGTGAAGATGGACGTCCTCGGATGTCAGATATCGATCTGATTTTACTGGATATGATGATGCCGGAAATGGATGGAATCGAGGCATGTCGTGTTGTACAGCAATACGAACACCTAAAGGATATTCCAATAATAATGGTTACAGCTGTTGGCGATTCCAAGAAGCTGGCAGAAGCACTGGATGCAGGTGCAGTAGATTATGTTACGAAACCCATTAACAAAGTGGAGCTGATGGCCCGAATTCGGCTCGCGCTGCGGTTGAAGCGAGAGAAAGATTGGCATAAGGAACGAGATCAGCGAATTCAAGAAGAATTGAGACTAGCCGCACTTGTTCAGAATGCTGTGTTGAGCTTGCCTCTTCAGGAAGAGAATTTTGAGGTCAATGCCATCTATCAGCCATCCTCTGAGCTTGCCGGTGATTTATACGCGTGGTACCCCCTTGGTGATGGCCGATATGGCGTGATCCTGCTGGACATTATGGGACACGGAATATCGTCATCTCTTTTTTGTATGTTTCTTGCTTCTGTGTTGAAGGACACGGTAACTACGTATGTAGAGCCGGAAAAGGTAATTCAGGAGCTCAATCGAAGGTTTAATCAGCTCTATATTGAGAAAAAGCTGATCCAATACTACTTTACGACCATTTATCTTGTGATAGATACCCGTATGAAACGTATTGACTACGTCAACGCCGGGCATCCACCTGCGCTGTTTTTTGAAGGAGTGGCTAAGACTCCAGTCATGCTGGAAAGTAACTGTCACCCAGTAGGTTTGTTTGAACGGATTGATATTCAGCCACAGAGCTTAACCTATGAAGATGAAGGGCATCTAGTTCTTTATACAGATGGTCTATTGGAACTGGTTGAGGGCGAACAAGAAGAGCAGCTGAAATTTATGATTCAACATTTAAATGTTGAACATGAGTGGAACGAAGAAGCTATTCGAGCTGCTTTTTTCAATGTTGAGGTTCCTAAAGAGCGTGATGATGATAAGTGTATTGTGTGGATCTCACTGAAGAAGGGAACAGATAGAGAATGAAGATAAAGGCTAAACTCTTAATTGGCTTCAGTGCCATGTTAGCGATTATGCTTGCACTTACGATGATAGGATACGACCGCTTAAATTATATGAATAATCAACTGGAAGGGTATCAGGATAGATATATGAAGGGGCGGTCTTCTTCAGGGATGCGTGGAGAAGTCAATGATATGGCGCGAATATTAACCACGACCATGTTAAGTGCAGATGCATCATCGGTAGAATCTCAAAAGAATGAGATTGATAAAAAGATCACTAAAGCCAATGAGCACTACGAGAAAATAAAAGCGTCGATGACTAGCGCTGAAGAAATGCAAATGGTCAGTCAAATAGATGGCGCGTACACTACTTATTTAAATTATCAGGAAAAGGTATTGAAACTGCTATCGGCTGGTTATTTTCAGAATGCTAGCACGTATTCCAACACAGAGGGACAAGCGATTCAGAATGCCGTGTTAAACGCTCTGAACAGTCTCTCTGATTATAATGCTTTTATTATGAATGAAGAGAGTACGAAGGCCAACGAAGCTTATAAAAGTTCGACTCAGATGGTAGTTCTAATGATGATTATGGGCTTACTTCTCGGACTTGGAGTAGTTCTATGGATCATCCCAAGCATCACTCGGGGGCTTAATGTCGTTTCGATGATGATTACCAGCTTTGGCAACGGTAAAGTGAGGGCTATACGGCGTATAAAGGTTACTACTAAAGATGAAATTGGTGAGGTTGCTCTTGTCTTTAAAAAGATGGCTTTAGATCTTGAACAGAAGCAGCAAATGGAACAGGCCTATGCGCAAGCGCAGAATGACCAATCCTGGCTGAATGCGAATGTTGCTCGGGTGACGGAACTATTGCGAGGTGTTAGCTCCTTGGATCAGGTTTCACAGACCTTCATCAATGAGTTTACCCCTGTGCTGGGAGCACAGTTCGGAGCTGTATATTTAAAAGATGCCAATCGTCCTGATTTTTTACGAAGCAGTGGATATTATGCAGTAGATAATGATAAGAAACCTAAGGACGGGTTTGTGATTGGTGAAGGGCTTGTAGGGCAAAGTGCGCTCGATATGCACCCGATCAGACTGGAGAAAGCTCCTGAAGACTATTCATCCGTTAAGTCCGGATTCGTGGATGCACAACCTGGATATATTTCTATCCATCCGCTTATTTTTGAAGACGAACTGCTAGGCGTAGTAGAATTTGCTTCATTCCAACCTTTTAGCAGTTTGAAAAATGATTTGCTGCAACAACTCGCTAATAATTTAAGTATTATTTTTAATAATATTAGCCGTCGTTTGATCGTGGAGAAGTTGTTGCGTGATTCACAAGCTCTTACGGAAGAGCTGCAGTGTCAGTCGGAGGAATTACAGACTCAGCAAGAGGAATTGCGTCGTTCCAATGAGAACTTAGAAGAGCAGACGGATGCGCTTAAACGTTCGGAAGAACTACTCCAGCGTCAGCAGGAAGAACTGGAGCATTATAATACGGAACTTATTGCCAAGACCCGCGCTTTAGAGGAACAAGTGCAGGAGGTTGAAGAGAAGAAAGACGAAATTGAGCATGCAAAAATTCAATTAGAGAAACAGGCCAAGCAATTATCCGTTACTAGTAAATATAAATCAGAGTTCTTGGCGAATATGTCTCATGAATTGCGAACTCCGCTCAACAGTCTCTTGATCCTATCGCAGCTACTTACGGAGAATAAGGATGGCAACTTGTCAGAGAAACAGGTTGAATTTGCACATACGATTTATATGTCAGGTGCAGACTTGCTTAAGATGATTGATGAGATTTTGGACTTATCCAAGGTTGATGCTGGCAAAATGGAACTGAACCAAGAAGAAATTAAATTAACGGAGCTGAAGAGCTTTGTGAAGCAGAATTTTGCTCCGCAAGCGCTCAAAAAGGGACTTTCTTTAAGAATTACCTTTAACGAGCCGCTGCCAGATAGTGTCATTGCCGATGGTCATCGGTTGAAGCAGGTGCTAAGAAATCTGCTTTCTAATGCCTTTAAATTTACGATGGAAGGATTTATTGAGTTCTCGGTTAGCCAAGCAGATGACAATCTTATTCCGCTAGATCTGCCAAGTGAAGTTGAATATATTGCTATTGCTGTGAAGGATAGCGGAATTGGTATTCCGGCAGATAAAACTGATATTGTGTTCGAAGCCTTCCAACAGGTGGATGGAACTACCAGCCGTAAATTTGGAGGGACAGGATTGGGCTTGTCTATTAGCCGTGAGTTAGCGCGTTTAATGGGTGGAGCTATTGTGCTGGAATCCCGTGAGGGTCAAGGTAGTACCTTTACTATGTATTTGCCGGTTATAGGGAATTATAATAAGCAACCTTCAGTAATAGAAGCTGCTGCTTCTAGAGAGGATGTAACCTTCGAAGAATATATCGGAGATATGACTCCAACCCTTGTACCAACACCAGTCCATGAACCTATTCCACAATTGATGATCGATGATGACCGTGATCATTTGACTGCAAATGATAAGGTTCTGCTAATTATTGAAGACGATGAGAGCTTTGCGAAAATATTGCTGGATATGGCTCATGGCCGCAATTTCAAAGGACTTGTAGCCCTTCAAGGCGATACTGGACTGCAGATGGCGAAGACTTATCTACCTGATGCGATTATTCTAGATATTCAGCTGCCTGTTATGGACGGTTGGACCATCCTTAGAGAGTTAAAAAGTGCATCACAGACCCGCCACATTCCTGTCCATGTCATCTCTGTGAATGATGAAGTGAAGCAGGGACTTATGATGGGGGCTATGGCTTATTTAAGAAAACCATCTTCTAGAGAGGCTCTAGAGCGGGCGTTCTCCCAAATCGAGAATTACACCTCCAGTACGTTGAAATACTTGCTGATTGTTGAGGATGATGAAATTCAACGTCGTTCAATCATGGAATTGATCGGTCACGACGATGTGGCCATAACCGCAGTTTCAACTGGCGGGGAGGCACTGAGTGAGCTACGGAAGCAGAGATATGATTGTATGGTTCTGGATCTGATGCTTGAGGATATGACAGGTTTCGATCTGCTGGATCAAATTCGTGATGATGAGGAATTAAATGATCTACCTATTATTATTTATACGGGTAAGGATTTGGATGGCAAAGAAGAGACGCAGCTGCGCAAATATGCGGAATCAATTATTATCAAGGATGTACGTTCTCCAGAACGGTTATTGGATGAGACTACGCTGTTCTTGCACCGGGTAGAAGCAAATCTTCCGGAAGATAAACGTAAGATTCTGCAGAAGCTTCATAATAAAGAAGAATTGTTCGAAGGAAAGAAAATACTGCTCGTCGATGATGATATTCGCAATGTCTTTGCGCTTTCCAGTGTACTCGAAGAGTATCACATGGAAGTCAAGTTTGCGGAGAATGGACGCGAGGCGCTGGAAATGCTGGTAGAGCAAGAAGATTTTGATCTTGTATTAATGGATATGATGATGCCGGAGATGGACGGATATGAGGCTATGCGCCGGATCCGCGAGATGCCGCAGTATCAGAAACTGCCTATTATTGCGCTCACCGCCAAAGCTATGAAAGAGGATCGTGCCAAATGTATTGAAGCTGGAGCCTCCGACTATATGAAGAAGCCAATCGCAACAGGTCAACTTCTATCTTTAATGCGAGTCTGGCTGTATTCGTAACCTCAATATTGGGGTAATACTTTAAAAGAACTAACAAAAAGCCATTCTTCAAAAGTACGGCGTGTTGATAAGGGAGTCGGGATAACAATGAAAGCAATAGAACACGGATATGAGGAGCAGCCCGTTCTGGCGGGAAGTGACGAACTGGAGCAAATTGAGATTGAGCTGCTTCTTGATGGGGTACACCGTTTATATGGCTATGATTTCCGGAATTATGCGTTGCCTTCATTAAAACGACGCATCTGGCATCATGTTCATGCGGAGAATGTACTCACCATATCCGCGCTGCAAGAGAAGGTTCTGCATGATCGGGCTTGTTTTGAACGATTTGTTTACAGTCTCTCTATTCCTGTTACTGAAATGTTCAGGGATCCAGGATTATTTCTAACTTTTCGCCAGAAGGTAGTTCCTTTGTTAAGAACCTATCCCTATATTCGTATCTGGCATGCCGGATGTTCCACTGGGGAGGAAGTTTATTCTATGGCCATCCTGCTACATGAAGAAGGGCTTTATGATAAAGCTCGAATTTATGCCACAGATATGAATGAGCGTTCTTTACAGCAGGCTAAGGAAGGCGTTTATGATATTAGCAGAATGAAGCAATACACAAAGAATTATTTGGAGGCAGGAGGTACTCGGGCATTTTCCGAATACTACACTGCGAAGTATAACTCAGTCATTTTACAACCGTATTTACGCAAAAATATTATTTTTGCTGAACATAATTTAGCTACTGACACTTCTTTTAATGAATTTAATGTTATTTTCTGCCGAAATGTAATGATTTATTTCAATGATGAGCTTCGTGATCATGTTCACGGGTTGTTTCATGAAAGTCTAAGTCGCTTTGGAATCCTTGTTCTGGGCTCTAAAGAGTCTATTCACTTTACGAAATATAGCGATTGCTATGAATCTTTAGACAGAGTGGAGAAAATTTACCGTAACATAAAATAACGCATGAAGGAGGGTGGTCCTATGGGGTTTCAAGAACCAATTCATATACTACTAGTCGACGACCGTCCTGAAAACTTGCTGGCGCTGGAGGCGGTACTTGAGAGCCAGCATTACGAGCTAGTCAAAGCCACCTCCGGTGAAGAGGCACTGCGGTGTTTGTTAAGGTATGATTTTGCTGTCATCGTACTGGACGTACAGATGCCAGGTATGGATGGGATCGAAACCGCAAAATTGATCAAAGCCAGAGAAAAAACAAAGGATATTCCCATTATTTTTATCTCTGCGAACAGCAAGGAAGCGGAGCACTTATTCGCTGGTTATTCGGCAGGGGCTATTGATTATATGGTCAAGCCGTTCATTCCACAGATTTTGAACTCTAAGATACAAGGCTTTGTCGAAATGTACATCACGAGTAAGAAACATCAGACTCAAACCATGCTGCTGCAGCAAAAGACGAAAGAACTAGAAATTATTAATAGTGAGCTTATTAAGGCAAAAGAAGAGGCGGAGATTGCCTCTAAAGCAAAGTCGGAATTTCTTGCTATGATGAGTCATGAGATTCGTACACCTATGAACGGCGTAGTTGGCATGATCGATCTATTAATGGAGACGGATCTTACTTCTGAGCAAAAGGAATATTCGGAGATCATTCGGAAAAGTGCCGACACGTTGATTACGGTAATTAACGACATTCTTGATTTTACTAAAATGGAATCCGGAAAAATGGAAGTTGAAGAGCACTTATTTGAACTTCGAAATTGTATTCAAGAGGTGTTCAGCCTCTTCTCGATAGAAGCGGGAAAGAAGAACCTGGAGCTCGCTTATTTTATTGATCAGAAATTGCCTCGGCTTTTATATGGGGATATGGCTCGTTTACGCCAAGTTTTAATTAATCTGATCGCTAACGCAGTTAAATTCACAAATCAAGGTGGGGTCTATCTAGTCGCCTCGATCAAGAGCGTTGCGGATCATAAGATGGAAGTTGAGTTCACAATTATGGATACAGGTATTGGTATTTCTCCGGAGAAATGTGACCGATTATTTGAGCCCTTTTCGCAGCTTGATTCTTCCATGACACGAAAATATGGGGGAACAGGTCTGGGACTAGCTATATGTAAATCTCTTGTCGGAATGATGGGCGGAGAAATTCGGGTAGAATCGATGGAGCAAAAAGGAGCCACGTTTATCTTTACGATTCAGGCATCTATGCCAGGAGAAGATTTGATAGGTGGATATCAAGAAGAGGAATCCACGCATCTTGTTCCCAATCAAGAGGGGAGAAGTAGAATCCTTGTTGTGGATGACCATCCGATTAATCAGCGTCTAATGGTCAGCATGCTGGATAAGCTGGGCTATGCGGCCGATATGGCTGAAGATGGTCAACAGGCTGTGGAGATGGCGATTAAACATCCTTATGATTTTATCTTTATGGACCTTCAAATGCCAGTGATGGATGGCTTGGAGGCGACCGCTCAAATTCGTCGAGAGGGTGGTCCTGCTGCCGAGAAGACCGTTATCATTGCAATGACGGCGAACGTCATGGAAGGAATTCAGAATCGCTGTAAGGCCTCTGGAATGGATGATTACATCAGCAAACCGCTGAAGATGAGTAGTATAAAACAAATTATTTCTCGATATTCTAGCAACGACAATGTATTAGTAGAACCTGATATATCTATTTTCCAAGCGTAATCTAGTATTTACCAATCCGTTTTTTTAACGTTATCTGATTCAAAGGTATATCATTAAGGTTATTAATATAGAAAATATTTGTTCAGGAGAGATCGTCTAATGAATACGCATAAAAGTAACAAGTTCCATGCTAAGACAGAAACCAAAGGGAATGTATGCACAGTTTTCCTGAGTGGTGAACTTGATTTATCAGTTGCTTCCGATTTCCGCCTGGTTATGGAGCCACTTGTGGGAGATACCAAACTAGATTTAGTTATTAATCTAAAAGAATTAAAATACATCGATAGCACAGGGATTGGTATTCTACTTTCGATCCTGAAATCAAGACAAGGAATGGACGTTAAGTTTATGGTTGAGGATGTTCCTCCACAAATTCAGAAGCTGTTTGACATGACTGGTATTTCCAAGTTTTTTGCCTCCCAAGAGAATTCCCACTAGGAAAGGATAGAACAAAGAATGAGTGATGATGTGCAAAAAGTAATTCTTCAGTTGCCTGCTAGCGCAGAGTATGTGGATATTGTTAGGTTGAATTTATACGGCATTGCCTCGAAAATGGGTTTCACCTATGAGGATATAGAAGACATGAAAGTGGCAGTGTCAGAGGCGTGTAACAATTCAGTATTATATGCTTATGGCCAAAAAGACGGAGTAGTAGATGTTATTTTTGAGGTAGAGGAAAGCTCCTTATCCATTACAGTCAAAGACGAAGGGGAGAGCTTTGACGGCTTGGACAAGTCTAATGAACGTATGACACTGCACGATAAGGAGTTAAGTGACGTTCAGGTTGGCGGGTTAGGGTTCTACTTAATGCAAGCGTTGATGGATGACGTTAGTGTCGTAAGTGAAGCCGGAAAAGGGACGGTGGTAACTTTGAAGAAGCACCTTAATTTTAGCGAGGAGAAAGTATGAGTGACAAAGTGACTCCCCCCGAGTCCATGAATGAAGCAGTCACCCAAATTTGGGAGTATCAGCAGACCAAGGATAACGATCAGGCGACGTTGCTGATACAGAAATATGAGCCTATGGTGAAAATGGCTGCTGGGAAAATTTCCCGTAATCGCCCCGACTTGTATGAGGATTTATATCAGGTCGGGCAAATGGCGCTCATCCGGTTACTGCAGCAATATGATATCAGTCTCGGAATCCCTTTTGAGCCCTATGCGATGAAAAGCATGATTGGACATATGAAGAATTATTTGCGTGATAAATCTTGGTACATACAGGTTCCTAGACGGATTAAAGAAAAAGGAGCGCTTGTTCAACACGCGATTGATGAACTTACAGTGAAGCTTGAGCGTTCTCCTGCGGTCGATGAGATCGCTCATTATCTTGATCTGTCTGTTGAAGAAACTGTAGAAGTACTGGCAGGCAGAGAATGTTACCATTACGTATCTCTAGATTCACCGCTTTCTCAAGAGGAGACTGGAGCTACGCTAGGGGAGCTTATCAGCTCTGATGCGAACGATTACGAGACTGTAGAGAAACGAATGGATCTGCAGCAAGCACTAGGACAATTGAAGGAGCAAGAGCAGCAAGTGTTGCTGCTAGCCTTCCAAGATGGTCAATCCCAGCGGGCAATTGCTCAGAAGCTGGGGGTTTCACAGATGAGTGTTTCACGGATACAGAAGCGGGCCACTGAGAAGTTAAAGCAGATTATGGCCAACTCATCCTATTGAGCTCCTTTATGTGTAATATACATTACCTGGATTTGAATTCTACTGTTCGACGATAAGGACATGCCTCTCTCCGTGCCTGGAGAATAGCATGTCCTTTATTTGTGTTCCATAACGCCCTTACCCCGCTTGTCCGTCTAATCCTTCAGGGTTAGCCGGACAAGCGGGGTAAGGGGGAGCGGTGATAGATGGGCGATAGATAGCCCAGTTGTTAGCTGTTCGCATCGATGTATTTTTTGATCTCGCCAAGGTACTCACCGATCACGGGAACATCAAGAAATAGGCTAAGAATGTAGCCCAGAACACCAAGGACTACGAACGTTCCGAGAGATAGGCCGAGACCTCGGGATATACCGGCCATCAAGTTTGTGATAATTCTTTTTTTTGGATCTGAGTAGTTATCAAGGATGTCCTTAAATTCTGATTTTTCTAGTGAATCAGCAATCTTGTCCAGACGATTGTTTAAGCGTTTGACCTCATGACGTAATTCGAAAGGATGTTCATCAATTTCATATGCTTTTGTTTGGCTATTTGATTCTCCCATGGAGCACCCCTGCTTTCTGTAGCCCGATCGGGCATTCATTAAGGATCTATTCAATCAGATGAAACTTTATATAGGGTATAACTAAACAACAGCCAGCTGCGGACAGCTGGCTGTTGTCGGATGAAATGATAGCTGTATTATGCCGCAGATTAGTAACTGGATTTATAGGAGGATTTAACATCCTCTTTCGCATCTTTAGCCTCATCGGCGACTTCTTTAGAGGATGCTTTGGCTTCGTCAGCCACTTCTTTAGAAGCGTCTTTAACATCAGAGGCTACATTATTTGAGGCTTCACTTACAGTGTCACCAATTTTGCTGCCTGCGTCTTGAAGGGTAGCGGCAATTTGCTGCTTGCTGTCACTGACAGTAGTGTAGATATCAGAGGCTTTGACTGAAACCGTACTAGCCAGATCGGTTGCTTTTTCACCTACCGTTGTGGCAATGGCTTTGGTCTTGTCAGTTACGACACCAGCAACTTCTTTGGTTTTGTCAGTAGCAAGCGTAAGTTTATCGGACAGATCACTGCGCATTTCACGACCAGGCTTTGGTGCAAATAATAGGGCTGCTGCAGCACCTATTAAGCTACCAATAAAGATGCCTTTGAAAAAGTTGCTTCCGTTTTCTACTTCATGCTCTACTTTATGTTCTACGTTACTCATCACCAATCACTCCTTATAAGTTATCTTACTTCGTATTTAAACTTTGGCGTATAGGCTGAAACAATTGATGAGCAAGGCGTAGATGGCGAGGGGCTCTTGTTATGGACTATTTATTAACAGCTTGGAATACCGCATAGCCAAATTCGGGCAGATTCAGATGTAGTAATGATGTGAATTTTTCTGTTCGCTTCTGCGTCTCTAGGTTTACCCATATAGCGTCCATCCCGGGTACAGGAATGGTGGCGTCGACTAACACCTCTTCATTGTTGAGCACGATTAAGAAGCGGTTATGTTCGTCCCACCGTTCATATACAAGCAGACTTGGGTGGTCCGGGATATCCAGCGATTTAAAGCCGCTACTACGGAACGCAGTATGCGACTTACGAAGACCGATCATCCAGCGATAGTATTCGAACAGTTCCCTGTTCTGTTTCTGGATGTCCCACTCCATACATTTACGATTATCTGGGTCATATTCACCTTCCATACCGATTTCATCGCCATAGTAAATACATGGTGCTCCCTGAAAGGTCATTTGGAACAAAACGGCCAGTTTTAATCTCCGGATGTCACCGCCGCAAAGGGTCAGGAAACGAGTTGTGTCATGGCTGTCTAATAGATTAAAAGTGGCCTCTGTAATTTGCTGCGGGTAATCCGCTAGCATAGTAGCAATCGATAGAGAGAATTGTGAAGCATTAATTTGTCCGTGAGCGAAGAAATTAATCTGAATATTGGTTAGTGGGTAATTCATAACGGCGTCAAATTGATCGCCAAGTAGCCACGGCAAGGAATCATGCATAATTTCGCCTACAAGATAGGCTTCTGGATTAATGCTTTTGATCGTATTACGGAATTGTCGCCAGAACGTATGAGAGACTTCATTCGCGACATCAAGCCGCCAACCGTCTACACCGATTTCCTCAATCCAATAACGACCAACGTTCAACAGATAATCTCTGACTTCAGGATTCTCAGTGTTGAATTTTGGCATGATAGGCTCGAATGCAAATGTGTCATAGGTGGGAATTCCGTCGATGACTTGTGGTGGCCACTCACGCACATGAAACCAATCGGCATAACGGGAAGAGCGCCCGTTGGTGAGCAGATCAACAAATGGCGGAAAGGTATGGCCGCAATGATTAAAGACACCGTCTAGAATGACGCGGATACCTTTGGAATGACAGGCGTCGACAAGTTCTTTTAGCAAAGCGTTGGTTCCCAAATGAGGGTCCACCAAGAAATAATCCTTTATATCATATTTATGATTGGTGGTTGCCTCAAACAGAGGATTGAAATAGATGGCGGTAATGCCCAATTCACAGAGATAATCCAAATGATCTAGTACACCTTGCAAGTCTCCTCCGAAGAAATTCCGGGGACTCGGCGTACCGCCCCAATCTAGCACATCTGCCGGATCGTTAGTAGGATCGCCATTTGCGAAACGCTCCGGAAAAATTTGATAAAATACTGCATCCTTCACCCATGCTGGAGGGGAGTGTACATCTTCACGGTTCAAGAAAGGAAAGTCGAATAAGCCCTCATATATTATGACTGGAGGCTCTGAGAAGAAGCCTTTTTCCAAATAATAAAGGACCTCATCTTTGTTATAAAGTGCAAAATAGTAAGTGAGTCTGCGATAAACAGGACGGACCGCAGCCTGCCAATAATCGAATAAGCTGTCAGAAGCCATGTGCTGCATGGGAATAACCTCATGGGTTTTGTCCCAACCGTATTTATCTCCGCAAAAAAGATCAATCTTTGACACGTTATCCCGTTTAGTTCTTATGCGAATATGCAGTGTAGACTCATCGTAGGCATATGACCAATTCTGCCCCATGCGATGATAAACAGCTTCTTGTTGAATCATAATCAATTTCCATCCCTTCGCGGCATGTAAACGCAAAAAAGGGCCAACCTCATGATAATCAGAGGTTGAACCCTTGGCGGTTTCATTGCCTTTAAATTTTGTCTGAATCTTAACATACCCCTCAAGATTAAAGCAAGAGATTATTTCACATGAATTCACAATATGGAATATTTAGTATGTAGCTAAAAAAAGGAGAAAATATAAGGAAAAACAAGAAAAGTGCTATTAAATCACCCCGTTTGGATCTATACTCTGATTGCAATCCAAATTATGGGTATTATAGAATGAGGGCGAACGAACTTGATTTTTCTTAATACGCAAACAAATTAAAGGCACTGTTACCTAAAAGGTACAACCTCGGCACTTTGTGCAAATGAGGTTGTACCTTTTTTGCATGCTCTTTTTCTATGCGTGTTAGGTCTGATCACTTATGAATAAAGGGGAGATGAGCAAATGAAGAAGAGTAAACGATCTAAAATGCAAGCGGTATCATTTAGTTTGACCCTGAGTCTGCTGTTGGCATTGACGGTTACGGCTTGCGGTTCAGGCAATGGGAACTCTACGGCTCAGCCGAATTCAAGCCCGAATTCCACAGTGAACGAGCCGGGGGGAACTACAAATGAGACGAATCCCGCCGAAGAGGAGCTGAAACCGGAAGCTGGGGCCGAATTAACGGTCTGGGAAGCCAAGGAGCAGGTTGAGTACATGAAGCAGGTAGCCGCTGATTTCGAAAAAGAATACGGCGTTCCTGTCAAGGTTGAGGAAATGGCGGGCGGCGATCAGGGAACAAGGTTGGCGACAGATGGCCCGTCCAAACTAGCCGCTGATGTGTTGACTCTCCCGCATGATCAGATCGGTCAGGCTGTCAAAGCGGGATTGCTTTTGCCAAATGATGTGTTTGAGGAAGAAACGAAATCAACTATGGTGGAGACAGCTATTCAGGCATCGACTTATGACGGTATCCTGTACGGTTATCCTAAATCGGTGGAGACCTATGCGCTGTTCTACAACAAGGATCTGATATCCGAAGCTCCAAAAACCTGGGATGATGTGATCGCTTTTGCCAATACGTACAATAAGCCGAAAGAGAACAAGTTTGCGATCATGTGGGAATTCGTCGGGTATTACAGCTATCCATTCATTGGCAGCTTCGGCGGATACATTTACGGTGACAACAATACGAATGTCAAGGATATCGGCTTGAATAATGAAGGCACCGTCAAAGGATTTACTTTTCTCCAGAGCTTAAAAGGAATTCTGCCATTGAATGCAGGAGATATCACCTATGACGTTAAAACCCAATTGTTTCAGGAAGGCAAGCTGGCAATGAACATCGACGGGCCATGGTCCATAGCGATGTTCAAGGATCATATCAACCTTGGAGTGGCGCCTCTTCCTAAGGGACATGATGGTCAAGACAGCATTTCTTTTTCCGGAGTTAAATCGTATTATGTCAATTCCTATACGGTATATCCGGTCGCAGCTCGCCTGTTCGCACATTTTGCAAGCAACAAGGAGAATCAGCTCAAGAACTTTGAAATGACGGGTGCGATTCCTGCGAACATTGAAGCCGGAGAAGCGCCGGTAATCAAAGATGATCCGATTATAAGTGGATTCTTCGAGCAATTCCAACACTCCGTGCCGATGCCTTCCCTATCGGAAATCAAATCCGTCTGGGAACCGCTAAAGGCAGCATTTGTATCCCTGTGGAACGATCCGGGTCTTGATGTTAAGCAGACGCTCGATAAGACTGTATCAACGATTCAGGCCGATCTGGATTCGAAGTAAAGGACAGGTGATTTGAGCTATGCACAAAAAAACAGGTGCAGCGCTACTCTCGGCTATTATTCCGGGACTGGGCCAGTTCTTCAATCGACAGTGGCTGAAAGGATTAGTATTCCTGCTGGTGGGGTCTGCTGGAATCTATTTTATTGCTCATGATCTAATGGGGTATTTGCGGGGGTTGATCACACTTGGTGAATTTCCAAGCCGTATGGTCAAGGTAGGTAAATTAACCCGGATGGTGGAGGGCGATCACTCCATTTTTATGATGATCAAGGGTCTGATGTCATTGCTGGCGCTGCTGTTTTATACAGCTTTTCATTTACTGAATATCAGGGATGCCTTCTTAGTTGGAGCTGCGCGGGACCGGAATGAGCCCATTCATTCATTCGGTGAATCGCTCAGACATATGGGGCGTAGAAATTTCGCTTATCTTGTACTTGCGATTCCTTTTGTGGCAGTGGTTTTTCTGACGATATTGCCGCTTGTTTTTTCGGTGCTACTGGCGTTTACGAACTATGCCGACCCGATTTTACCGCCTGCGCATCTAGTAGAATGGGTGGGTTTCGGTAATTTTAATAAAATGCTAAGTTTGGATGTATGGAGTTCAACCTTCGGCGGAGTGCTGACTTGGACACTGATCTGGGCGATTATTGCTACTGCGACGACTTACATTGGAGGTGTGCTCATCGCTGTACTTATTCACCAGCCCCGTGTTCGGTGGAAAAAGCTTTGGCGTACACTGCTGATCGTTCCCTTTGCTATTCCTAATATGATTTCTCTGCTCGTCATGCGTAATATGTTCAATAATCAGTTCGGACCGATCAATAGTTATGTAAGAGCTTTGGGATTGGAGGGGGTGGCCTGGCTGACTAATCCTTTCTGGGCAAAGGTCACCGTAATTCTGGCTAATATGTGGATCGGAATTCCGGTTACCATGATTCTGGCTTTTGGGGTACTGACAACGATTCCAAGGGATATGTACGAAGCTGCTGAAGTGGACGGTGCTGGGGCATTCTACAAATTCCGCATGGTTACACTGCCTATGGTACTGTTCGCGACTGCTCCAATCCTGATCATGCAGTTTGCCGGTAACATTAATAGCTTTAACGTCATTTACCTGATGACCAACGGAGAACCGGTTAATCCGGATTACCAGTACGCGGGCCATACCGATCTGCTGGTGACTTGGCTCTACAAACTGGCGCTTAACCAATCGCAATACAGCTTTGCTTCCGTAATCGGGATTGTCATCTTCCTGCTGGTCGCGACCTTCTCCATCTGGAGCTACCGCCGAACGCGATCCTACAAAGAGGAGGATATGATTGCATGAAGCCAAAACTGACAGAAGCGTTTAAAACGATTGGAAGCCATTTGCTACTGATTGTGCTCAGTTTTATTAGTCTTTTTCCAGCGTTTTGGATTATTATGTCTTCATTCAAGACGGGAAACAGTTTGTTCAGCGACTCGTTGATTCCTAAAAATTTCACGTTCATTCATTACAAGGAACTGTTTGAGCAAACTAAATATTTGATTTGGTTCATGAATACACTAAAGGTTGCAGCGCTGTCTACGCTACTTGGCACTTTTCTGCTGCTGTTGACTTCGTATGCCATCTCTCGCTATCGGTTCACGGGCAGAAAAACGACACTGACCGCGCTTCTAGTTCTGCAAATGTTTCCGGGATTCATGGCTATGATTGCAGTTTACGTGCTGCTGAACACGCTTGGGCTACTGAATTCCCATTGGGCACTTGTGCTTGTATACAGCAGTGGCGCCATTATCACCAATGTGTTTGTGGCTAAAGGTTTTTTTGATACTATTCCTAAAAGTCTGGAAGATGCTGCGCGGATGGATGGGGCGAGTCATATGAAAGTTTTTCTATCTATAATGATCCCGCTGTCCAAACCGATGCTTACCTATGCCAGTCTTATGATATTTAATGGCTGCTTTGTGGATTTCATATTCGCTGACCTTGTATTGCGTACGGAAGAGACGAGAACGCTCGCTGTCGGGCTTTTCCGGATGGTGAATCAAAGCAATTCGACTGAATTCACATTGTTCGCCGCCGGAGCGGTGCTGGTTGCTCTCCCGGTCACGCTACTGTTCATTTTCCTTCAGCGATTCCTGGTGGACGGTCTGACCGCGGGTGCAAGTAAGGGGTAGTTCGATTTGCGCTCCCACTCTACAGCAGTACTGAATTCTATAAAAACCACTTCCTTTTCAGAAGAGCAAGAATCTGATGCGGGAGTGGTTTTTTAATTTAAAAGCTTCATTTATGTTCCTGTCATTCAGGATTTATTGCTGATGGAATTGTTTTTGTGTGGTTTCTAAAATCTTCTTGGTGTGGAGAGGATTGAAGAATGATGAAAATAGGAGTAGAATTCCTCATGGAACTAACACTTAAGGGAGTTTGTGATGTACAAAAAATCCCCGGAGCACGGGGTTATTTTCTAGCATTTATTAAATGTAGAATCCTAATAAATCCTTGTGAGTTATAGAGCAGCAAAGAGAAAAGAGGAGAGTTACCATGGAAACAGTATTAGTAAGAGAATATCGGTCAGATTTGCTGGAATGTGTCCATAGCGGACATATTGCAATCGTAGGAGAACACGGGAACGTAAAGGGCTATGCAGGTGATCCTGAGTTTGTATCCTTTACCCGTTCTGCGGCCAAGCCACTTCAGGCTATCCCAGGCATTCGTGGAGGAATCGTGGAGCATTATGGTTTTACACCCGCAGAGGTTGCCCTAATGACTGCTTCTCACCGAGGAGAGAGCTACCATGTTGCCGCGCTAGAGAGTATTTCCTCCAAGATTGGGATCGATGAGCAACAAATGATATGTGCCACTAGCTATCCACTGGATTATACGAGTAGAGAGAATGCCATTCGCGGCATGGGCAAAAGAAAGTTCTATCATAACTGTGCGGGCAAGCACATGGGGATTTTATCGTATAGTAAGCTCAAAGGACTACCACTTGAAGAATACTCTCAGCCGGAGCAAACGGTTCAGCGTGAAATTATAGATACGATTGCTTATATGGCTGGTGTAGCACCAGACAGTATTGGTCTAGGTACGGATGGATGCGGTCTGCCGGTATTTGCCATGCCTTTGACAGCCTTGGCGACTGCGTATTTGAAATTAGCCAATCCTGATTTAATTGCTGACGAGGCAACTCGCAAAGCGGTTACTACGATTACTGCGGCCATGAATGCTCATCCGGAGATGGTTTCTGGGTCTGGTCGCCTTGATTCAATCCTTTTGGAAGATGAAAATATTATTGCTAAGGGTGGATTTAAAGGCGTATATTGCTTTGGGTTGCGCCGCGAGCGACTAGGCATTGCCTTCAAGATTCTGGATGGATCAGAAGAAGAGTGGGGACTTATTGTACAGGGGATTTTAAATCAGATTGGATACAGTCAGAAAAATACTTTGGAAAAGCTGCGTAATACATTTTCAGGTGTGATCTACAATGATGGTGGTACACGGGTAGGTCATGCAGATACAGAATTTCAGCTTCATTTGATGAAATAGGAACTTAAAAAGGAGCCCGTCGCTGCGCATCCATCTCGGATTCGCAGCGACGGGCTCCTTTTGTAAACGAAGAACAATTATTTCTGACGTAGACGGCCGAGTTCGGAGACGAGCGCTTCCACCTGAGAAATACTGAGTCTATCGCTGCCCATGGCTACCTCATAGACATCGAAGATATCTTCATATTTATCTACTGAAAAAGCGGAGGCTTGCATTGCAGCAGCACTTGCCATCTTCAGTTTGTTCTTGATGGCCTCGATCATATATTCAACATTTTCCTGACTAGGTTGTGTTAAATCCATAGGGTTATTAACATCCTTTCTGTACACTGATTCATGTATTTTACCATGATTGTGAGCTTGATCACCATTTTTTTGTCGGGCTCACAGAAATCATGTTAAATTAAAGGCATGAAATCAAAAAATATCATCGAAGGGAGGAAAGGTATTGGCAATTAGAGAACAGGGAAGCGGTAAACGAAGCAAAATGGACGATGTAGGATTGGTGTCCTTTTTTATGGAAATTGCAGCGCTGCATTCAGCTAAGAAAGTTACCTTTCTGTGTATCGGAACGGATCGATCTACAGGTGATGCTCTCGGTCCACTAACAGGCAGCAAACTTCTGGAATATGGCTTTCCGCACGTAATCGGTACGTTGCCATCTCCTTGCGATGCAGATAATCTGGTGACCAGAGTCGCTGAGATTCCATCTGAGCATATCATTATTGCTGTGGATGCTTGCCTAGGACCTCCAATAGCTCTTGGATATTACTTCGTTTCGAATGAGCCGCTTCAGCCAGCACAATCGGTGGGGGTATGCCTTCCCGCAGTGGGGCATTATAGCTTGGCGGCGATTGTAGATATCAACGGTCCCAAGCCCTATCGGACGCTGCAGACGACTCCACTACATAGAGTTATGGTTATGGCTGAACAAATTGCCGCCGCAGCAGCAAAAGGGTTTGGAATTGGGCGTTAAGAATAGGATGCCGGTTTCAAGGAGAGCTGTTTTGCTTAATAATAGATATTAGTTAATATATCTTAGTATTTTGGAAAGAGGGAAGCAGCCATGGAAAGAGTACGTTGTGACGGAAGCAATATTTGCTACAGTGATCAGGGGAAAGGCGAGGTTATTGTATTACTGCATGGCTTTTGCGGAAGTGCTGAATACTGGGAACAAATCATTCCCATCTTAAGCAGCGACTACCGAGTGATTGCTCCCGATTTACGTGGTCATGGAGCTTCAGAGGCTCCACTAGGCCCCTATACTATTGAACAAATGGCAGACGATGTTCTGGGCTTGTTAGATACACTAGAAATTTCTGAATGCACCATGCTGGGACATTCTCTTGGTGGGTATATTACACTTTCGTTCGCGCAGCGGTATGCCTCTCGATTGAAGGGCTTCGGATTAATCCATTCTACTGCATATCCGGATAGTGAAGAAGCTCGGGAGAATCGATTGAAAAGTGTCAGCAGGATTCAAAATGAAGGCATTACTCCTTTTGTGGACAGCTTCGTCCCAGGAATTTTTGCTAAAGCGACCGCTTCTGCATCACCGCAGCTGCTGGAGCGAGCTAAAGAAATTGGTTACAAAACGCCTCCACAAGGAGCAGCGGGAGCTGCGCTGGCGATGCGCGAGCGTCCGGATCGGCGTGATGTGATCACAGCTACCACGTTGCCGGTACTACTTGTTGCTGGCGAGCAGGATGAACTGATTCCTGCGGAGCGCACCTTTACTTCGGATAAACCAAATATAACGCAAGCTACGATTTCTGGAGCGGGCCACATGAGCCTCTTTGAAGCTCCTGAACGGTTAGCTGAGGTTATCAAGGAATTCACCCAAGCTACGGTTAGTATTAACAGCCATTCGTGATCGCTGAAATAATAATTCAAAAAGAGGCAGCTCCGCGTCAAAGTAACTGGCGTGGGCTGCCTCTTTTTTAGGAGACTATTGAAACTTACGGATTCCCAATCCGGCAAAGATAGCTATGGTTGTTACGCCGCCAATGTGGAACGGCATTTCATGTCAATAAGTAGAAGGATTCTAGTCATTATTTTTCCCGTAATTGCTTTAGTGGCATAGCGTAGTGCAATGGTTTAAGATAAATGAATAAAACACATATAATACCTAGATACAAAAGCTTCACAGTTACAGTATGGAAAAGGGGGAAGTTCATGTTCCGAAGAGACTATATTGTCCGAATGATCGAAGATATGACGGCGATGGTTGCCAAGGTTCTAACGCTGAAGCAAGAGCGGAAGACAACGGAAGCCTTATGGGAAATTGATGAGCTATTGAACCGACATTTTCCGCTGAACTCACGTCTTTTAAATTCACTATCTGTAGAAGATATTATAGATATGTTCCGGTTTAACGGTGTATTGGAGTCAGATAAGCTTCAAGGTGTAGCTAAGCTGCTTAAGGAAGAGGGCAGCATTTATGCTGCAAAAGGCGATCATGACGCGGCACTATTCAGAAGTATGAGAGCACTGCATTTATATTTGTACGCAGATTTGCACGGCGCTGATCGAGAAATGCTGCAGATGACAGAGGATATTAATGAACTTCTGGAGGAAGTCAAAGCGTATCGTCTTCCAGCCAAGACGGAACGGCTGCTTCTAGATTATATGGAGTCAATCGGACATTATAGTAAAGCGGAGGACAGTCTGTATCGACTATGGGAGCAGGGAGAAGATGTCTCACTGGAAGGTGATGAATTGTACAGACAGCTGCTGCTTAAATCACCAGAAGAATTGGAACAAGGCTCGCTTCCTATCCATGAAGTGGAACAAGGATGGAAAGAGTGGCGCCGGATCACAGAAGTTCGGAGGGAGTCGGAAGCCTAATGAATACTCCTTTATTTATTATCGATGCCTTTGCAGGAAAAGCATATTCAGGAAACCCGGCAGCAGTATGCTTGCTAAAGCATCCAGTCGACGAGGCATTTATGCTTAAGACAGCAGCAGAAATGAACTTGTCAGAGACGGCATTTCTTTGGCCGGAGAATGCTGGATATCGTCTGCGCTGGTTCACGCCCAAGGCTGAGGTTAATTTATGTGGCCATGCTACTCTAGCGAGTGCACATGTATTGTGGGAGGTGGGATTGCTGGATCCAGATGTGGAAGCTAGATTTTATACACGCAGTGGGATGCTTAGAGCTTCTCGTGCGGATGACCTCATCTCAATGTACTTCCCGCCTTATGAGCTTAAATCTTCTCCTACAATTCCGGCTCTTATAGAAGCACTTGGTATTACTGAAGAAAATGTGGTAGAAACTATGCTATATGCTGACAATGTACTTGTACGACTCGATCAGGAATCCCTAGTTCGCGAGCTTAGCCCAGAATTCGGAGCTTTATCACGGCTTGAAGAGAGAGCCTTTGCGGTTACTGCAGAAAGCTCCACCGAAGGTATTGATTGTGTGTCGCGGTTCTTTGCACCGAAGATGGGGGTAAATGAGGATCCGGTCACAGGCTCAGCGCATACTGCGCTAGCACCTTTCTGGGCTAGTCGACTTAACCGTACGCAGTTGACCGCTTATCAAGCTTCCGAACGAGGAGGCTTGCTTCTACTTGAGGTAAGCAAAGATCAGATTAAGATGTCTGGCCGAGCAATAACTATTGTGAGTGGAGAGCTGCATGTGAAGCCCTGATAGGATAACTCTTGTAGAGCCGTGATATAATGGAACGATGATGGTTAGGAGACAATGATTCTCCATTTTTAATCCCGAAAGTGAGATGTGCGTTGTGGAATCTTTAAAAGCTCTTATTGAACAACTGATTAATGACCGTACCTTGATTATGGCTACCTTAAGCCAAGTACGTAACAAAGGGGAGACCTGTACGAAGGTACAGATTAAACCTGTCGAACTAAAAGGTAAGTTGCATTATCAGTTTGCATCCTATATTGGTACAAAGGTTGAACATCGTAACGTACCGGCAGAATTAGCAGCGGAGGACATGACCCTTTTATTTAGAGAATCATATCGCCAAGGCTTGTTATGCACGGTGGAAGCGGATTATCAGGTGCTGATTAGCAAGAAATTCAAAGTATCCATCCTTACCAAGTCTCCCAGTAAAAAAGAAGAGCCGGATCTGGCACACAACCGCCGCAAGCGTTATGTGCTGGAGGATGGAGAACCTGTGCCATTTCTTGTGGAGCTTGGCATAATGAACAGAGAAGGAAAAGTGCTGGCCAAGCGATACGATAAGTTCCGGCAGATCAACCGTTTCTTGGAGATGGTTGAGGATGTGCTTGCCGATCTGCCAACGGGACGGCCATTAACGATTGTTGATTTTGGCTGTGGTAAATCGTATTTGACCTTTGCTCTTTATCACTATCTGACCGTCCGCAAGAAGCGGCAGCTTAATATTATTGGACTTGATTTGAAAGCGGATGTAATTGAGCATTGTAATGAGCTTGCTGCGAAAATCGGTTATGATCACCTGAAGTTCCTTGTGGGTGACATTGCCGAGTACGATGAGCTGGATCAGGTAGATATGGTTATAACGCTTCATGCTTGTGACACAGCTACAGATGCTGCACTCGAAAAAGCAGTACGTTGGGGCGCCTCCGTCATTTTGTCTGTGCCTTGCTGTCAGCATGAATTGTTCGCGCAGATTGAGAATGAAGTAATGAGTCCGATGCTGTCGCATGGGATACTTAAGGAGCGTTTCTCTGCCTTGGCTACGGATGCTATCCGTGCCAAATTGCTCGATATGATGGGTTATAGCAGCCAGCTGCTGGAATTTATCGACCTGGAGAATACACCGAAGAATATTTTAATCCGCGCCGTTAAAAGCTCGGGTGGTGATAACTCCGTCAAATGGCGTGAATACACCGCATTTCGTGATTTTATAGGGGCGAAACCTTACCTTGAGCGCGTATGTGCTGACCTGCTTCCGAGTGAAATTTCGGTGGAGGGATAGCACGAGCAATTTTCCCCATCCGGCGGAATTCTCGAAAAATAGTTGTACATTATGCAATTACACTAGGATGCAGTAACGAATATCAGAGGTTAGTTGCACTTTTTGCAACTATATAGCTTTTTTGATGAGAATTGGGACGGTACAGCTCCTTCGTGGAGAGGTATCGTCCTTTTTGCATTCTAGTTTTGCGAAGGGGAAATGTGGAAAGGATAGAGATAACTTAACGAATATAGGGGTATCTAAATGGGAAGCGTTAACAGAGAGCGGAGTCTGGATTCAATAATCGTATATTTTAGTGCAGCCTTAGTCATCGCAGCCGGAGTAGGAGCTTGTTTGCTGCGTGGATTTTTTTTTACAGAGGAGATGTATCTCTTTCTGACCCTATGGTTTGTGATATGTTCTGTGGCTTTGCTTTATTTGTACATTGGAGTAGGCAAGTGGAGAAGTAGCGCAGGGGGAGCAAGTGGAGTACGTAGAGCTTTGAAAATAATGTTGACTGCACCTTTAATAGTTCTATCACTCTATCTGATTCATTGGCTAAGAGATCCTCTTTCGGCACAGGGAACAATGAATGAAATATTACGGTGGGGCTTGTATGCTAGCTTTGCATCTTTGGTTTGTTTTTGCGCGTTGAATCGGGTGGGGCGTCAGCTTATCATTGCTGCGTGGTCTATTTTGGGCATATTCTTAAGCATAAGTGCTTTGCTGGCAGTGTGCGGGGTGGTAGAGTTACCTTTCGCTATAGCTTACAGCAATTCATCGGAAGTAAGCATTACAGGTGCCAGATTAGCAGGGGTGATGGAATATCCTAATGCCTTTGGTGCTGTGATGGCTGTTTTTCTACTGGAGCGGCTGTTTGCTGTCGCTGCTTATTATGAAAGACCTCAGAAGAGTGTGGAAGGATGCGATAGATTGGAGCGGCGAGAACCGCGAAGCACGGCCGCGGCGCTGCTGCGCTTGCTGCCGCTGTTTCCGTGCGCCGCCGCGCTGCTCCTCAGCGAGTCGCGCGGCGCGTGGCTGACGGCGGCTTGCGCCTGCGCCGCCGTTTTGCTCTGGAAGCGGCAGCTCATCGCGCCGCTTCTTGCCGCTGGCGCCGCGCCCGTGGTCGCCGCGGCGCTGCTCTACCGCCAACTGGCCCGTGCCGGGTTGGCGGTAGAGCCTTTGCCCGGCCTGCTGTTGCTGGCCGGGCTTTGGGCCGGCGCGTTGCTAGCCGGCCTATGGCTGTGCCGCCGCCAGCGCAGCGCGGCGGGCAGTGCCCGAGCCGCCATGCTGGCATTGGCGGCAGCAGGTTGGACGGCGGCGGGCACCGCCGTCCTCCTGCACGTGCGCGAGCGGATCACCGGACCGTCATCGACGGTATCCGCGCGTGGTCTGTTCTACCGCGACGCCTGGCGGCTGGCGGTAGAGGCACCTTGGCTGGGGCGCGGGGGTGAGACTTGGCGGAGTTCATACCTCGCCGCCCAATCTCGCCCTTATGTTGGCAGCCAAGTGCATAACGGTTATCTCGACATCCTGTTGAACCTAGGATTTGTCGGCCTGGCAGCCATACTGCTTATGCTGCTAGCAGCAGGCTGGCTGCTGGCTAAGAGATCGCCGCATCTGCTGCCGCCATTTTTGGTTATCGTTATGCATAGCGCAGTCGATTTTGACTGGAGCTACGGATTAATCTGGCTGCTGCTTTTTTGGCTGCCAGCACTTGCCCTGTCTGAATATGAGCAGAAACATCAATCTGCGAATACCCGCTTTACGTCCATAAGTTTGCTCACCACTCATTTCGCATCCGCGAACCTCGGCGCCACTATCCCTGCATTCGCGAGCCTGTCACATCCATATCCCCGCCGACTATTTATCACTGTCGCCTGCTGCCTTTGTCTCATGCTATCTGTATTGTCCCTTCAGGCCGCACAAGGAGAGAGGTACTACCGGCAAGCAGTTCAGACGGTTGATCCCTCGGTGAAGGTAGATTTGCTAGAGCAATCACTAGCGTGGAATCCCCAGTCTCCCAAAACAGCTGTAGCATTATCCAGGCTACTTACGGGTGAACAAAGCGTGAGTATACTCCAGCAGAGTTTGCAATATTCTCCGGATAATGCAAGTTTAAACTGGGAAATGGCTAGACGATGGATGTACAGTGATGATCCGGGAGCTGCATTATATTGGATACGTCGAAGTATTCAGCTTGATAAATACAACTCTGTTAAGTGGGTCAAAGGGATTGAAGGCATGCTTATGATGGGCCGGAAAAAGTTAGCGGAAGGGAATCGAATGGAGGCCATAAGCTGTATTGCCTTAGGGAACGAGCTTCTGCGGGAGTATAGAGTGTTGGCAGAATACGAGGGAAGTAAAGGTGAGCAGCATAATGACCGGAAGTTCCAAATAACAGAACAAGCCGACGACCTGAGTCGACGGCTTAGTGTATTGGCTTCACGATTTTAACTGACGTGAAATGATCCAAGAGTATAGAACAGGAACGAGAATAACAAGTACAAGAGCTGTAATAATAAGGGTCTGAGACAAGACGCCGCTCAAAAAGGCTCCCCCAAAAATAAGCAACCCGCCGATCATCCACATTCTTCCGGAAAGACGATGTGTTTTTCGCCACACCTCTGGGCTAGAGAGCGTCCATGCTGTGCGAACACCGAACAAATAATTATCTTTTACCTGTGGCATGTAGTTGCCGAGCGCAATAAACATCACTCCTAGGGCTCCTATAGCAATTTTACCCACATTAATATCTTTACCCAGACCGTAAGCAACCGTGAGCACGAGCATGAGATTAAAAAGCACCCCAATGGCGAGTCTGCTCATAGCATAGGCATTTTCGAACTTCTTATAATTTTCCCGTTTAGGATCGATGCTACGTGTGAATTGCATGATCAGCGGAAGCACAATACCCAGGATTCCGAACATAAAAATAGCTATGTTTTTATCCCAATACCGGTTGACTTTACCCGAAATTCCCCACTGCGCGGGCAGCTCCTGTGGCAGCTTGCCATAATTGATTAAAGCATAAGCTAATGAAGCTAAACCTAATATCACAATCAGTGTATCTTGCCATCTCCATTTAAAATCCTTCATCTTCAATCAGCCTCCTTCTCAGAATCCATACCACGGCTTTGTTTTCCGTCCAGTGATTTGCTTTCCGTCTCCGTTTGCTTTCCCGTACCTGTAAGCTCGAGCAACCAGCCAAGAACCTCTTCGAGAACCGTCGTATTTAATGAATACATAATGAATTGACCTTTTCGTTCATCCTGTACGAGATCGGCATGCTTCAGTGCATTCAGATGGTGAGAAATGCTTGGTTTTGACATGTTGAAAAAATCAGCAATTTCACCTGCGGTTCGGTCCTTCTCCCTTAGTAACCGAATGATTTGGCGACGGGTAGGGTCAGCTAGTGCTTTGAAAGACTCATTCATATTCCACCCACCATTTCGATATTTAGGTAATTGTCTAAATATATAATAACCATTCATATTCTTATCTGTCAATGCGTATTCTCCTCATTTTAATTGAGAAAGAAATTGTCACCGAATCTTTGGATTTACCGCCGTTTGAGGCTATGCCCTTGCTAATACTAACTGTGGGCAAGTACTCGATGAATGGTTCGAAACATAAAAGCGGAGGAGAGGATATATGATGCTGACGAATAAGGTTGCAGTTGTTACAGGTGCGGGTTCTGGGATTGGAGAAGCAATTGCTCTTCTTTTTGCCCAGCAGGGGGCTAAGGTTATTGCAGCGGACATCCATCTGGGGGGTGTTGAAGCGGTGGCCAAGAAGGCAGAACAAGGTCATGGCAACGGGGTGGTGTATCCTGTAAAAGCAGACGTTTCGAAGGAAGAGGACACTCAGCGAATGATTGATGCCGCAAATACACAATTTGGTGGACTTCATATTCTCGTTAATAATGCGGGGATCATGGATAAAATGACCCCGGCTCATGAAATCACAGACGACTTATGGGAGAACGTAATTGCAGTGAACGTCACCGGACCCATGAGAGTCATTCGTAAGGTCTTACCGATTTTCATGGCACAAGAAGGTGGATGTATCATCAATGTAGCATCGATCGGCGGCTTAGAGGGATCACGTGCAGGAGTGGCCTATACTGCCTCCAAGCATGCTGTCATCGGTATGACTAAAAATGTAGGGTATCAGTACTCGAAGCTTGGAATTCGCTGTAATGCTATAGCACCAGGTGGGGTAAAGACGAATATTGATTTGTCTAATCCGAGTGCTTTTGGTAGTCAAAAGGCAGGAGATGGTATGGCGTCAATGCCGCGAACAGGGGAAAGCAGCGAGATCGCATCGATAGCTTTATTCCTGGCTTCAGAAGCTGCGAGCTTCGTGAATGGAACGGTAATAACGGCGGACGCCGGATGGACCGCTTATTAAACAGCTTTTACATTTTAGACAAAGAGGTGTCCATTTCCATCTTCATTGCTGGAAGTGTACACCTTTTCTGGTTATACAGGTTGTTCTAACTCTTTTTAAGAGAGGGTCGATATAGGGTAATGGCCTCGCCGCTGTAAGTAGATGTGATAAGGTTGCTTGTGCTAGAATAGGCTAAGAGAAACTGGAAAATAGAGCAGAGCGGCAGAGCTTTTAAAAATATAAGAAAGTAAAAGTTTAGTATCTATACTTTATGTTCTTATATTTCTTGCTTAAACGCTAAGCGTCTTTATATAGACGCCAAAGATGTTTATGCTAGATACATAGCCATATTCTGCGGAAAAGGGAGGAGGAGTACGGTTGCATGTTATTTCTGATCTGATCTCAACATTGTTTGAATGGATTCAGAGTCTTGGTTATTTTGGGATTATGATCGGACTTATGATTGAAGTTATTCCGAGTGAAATTGTACTGGCTTTCGGTGGCTTTTTAGTATGGAGTGGAGATATTAATTTTTTTGGCGCCGTATTATTCGGTACGATTGGCGGAGTCATTGCACAGATTTTTGTATATTGGATTGGTCGTTATGGTGGCAGACCTGTTTTGGAGAAATACGGGAAATATATTTTCATTCAAAAGAAGCATATTGACCATTCGGAAGAGTGGTTCAATAAATACGGGACTGGCGTAATCTTTACAGCTCGTTTTATTCCGGTTGTTCGTCATGCCATTTCCGTTCCAGCTGGGATATCGAAAATGCCTTTAGGTAAGTTCACTTTGTTGACTACGCTTGCTGTTATTCCATGGAGTGCTCTGTTTGTATATCTGGGTATGACCTTGGGGAATAAATGGGAAGATATTGACAAAGTAGCAGCTAAGTATACCAACGAAATTATACTTGTAGCGATCGCTCTGATCATCATTTACTTTGTGTTTAAATGGTACAAATCCAAGAAAAAGGGGACTACAAAATGAAGCAGAATGTAGCTCAAAAGTTTGGAAAAGGCCTAACACCGCGCCAATTCGTAGAAAGTATGACGAAGAATCAACAGGCTTTTGAATCCTGGTATGAGAAATTTAATTGGGAAGATGAGAGCGATAAGGAATATTTCGAAAGTCTGAACCATCGCGACGATTTGCGGGTACTTATCCTAGCAGCGGATTGGTGTGGAGACGTAGTACGCAATGTTCCTGCTGTATTCCGTATTCTGGAGACGGCGGGAATGAAGACAGAGGTATTTATTTTGGAAGAGAATCCGGAGCTTATGGATGATTTCTTGACCATGGGTGGCAGATCTGTCCCAGTCGTGATTTTTGCAGACACTGGAGGATATGTGCTCGGACATTGGGGTCCTAGACCAGAGCATGTGCAGCGTATAATGAGAGAGTTCAAACGTGAGAATCCTGATCGTGAGGCCGCTGATTACGACAGCAAAATCGCAGAAGCACGTAAGGCTATGGGGCAAGCCTATGGGGAAGGAACGGAATATCAGGCAGTTATCGCAAAAGAACTGCGTAGTCTGATTTCCGGATTCTAAACTGATGCTAAATATACGTTCATTTAATCTGGGTCCGCTTCAAACGAATGCCTACTTACTGACAGGTGCGGATCCTGCGAAGGGTATCATCATAGATCCTGGTATGAATCCTGCTGCATTAGTGCGGAGTATCGAAGGAATGGAAATCGAAGCTATTTTGTTAACACATGCACATTTTGATCATATGGGCGGTGTAGACGAAATTCGTAAAGCTAAGAAATGCCCTGTTTATTTACATCCACTTGAAAGTGAATGGCTAAGCAGCCCCAAGCTGAACGGTTCACTAATGTGGTCGGAGGTGTCACCTCCTCTAGCTACAGATCCTGCGGAATATGATCTGGCAGAAGGGCAAGTTCTGCAGTTCATTGGACACACCTTCCGTGTGTACCATACACCTGGTCACTCTCCAGGCAGTGTAAGCTTCCTTTGTGGAAATGATCTATTCTCCGGAGATGTACTCTTTAAAATGGGAGTTGGGCGCACAGATTTGCCTGGTGGTAGGGAACGGGATCTGTTCGATTCTATTCGTGGCAAGCTATACAAAATGGATGATGAAGTGAAGGTTTATCCAGGACATGGTCCACGGACAACCATTGGATTTGAAAAGATTCGCAACCCTTATGTTCCTCAATAGACGTTGGTTCTAGTAGAACCGACAAAAACCGAGGAAGTTTTAATAGACAAAAGACTACAAAAGGACTAGAATGAGGTTAATTAAATGTAACATTAACCTCGCGAAGCACGCAGACTGCGGAATTAATCCCGGTTTGCGTTCTTTTTTTTGTCTTCATATAGGCTTAAAAGCATGGAGGGAAGTAGAATGGAGAAGAATATATACTACCCGCTGGACTACGGTTGGTATGACTCCAAGGAGAAATGGAACCATTTTTGCAGCAGTAATTGCCGATTTTTTTCGGAGTGTTCAGGAAAGGGTGGCTTTTGTTCATCCATAGAACGTAGAGACATACAATTTGATAATAAGGAACTTCGTAATGGCTTGCTTCAGGAGACCTGTGGGGTTTACGGGGGAGTACCAGTGGTTTCAGGAGGCGAGCTCAGAAGAACGCCTCTTTTTTGGCATTTTCCGGCAAGGAAAGGGATAATTCAGCCCTGGCGGCGTAAGTTGTGGGATCTCAAAAAATAATTATAGAGTGGAATGAACGATTCATAATACATATTCGTACTACAAATAGAAACGAAATCTTGAATGGAGGGGCAGATGAGCGATCAGTCGCTGGAGAGAATCAGACGGGCACAGCAGGGAGATACTTCAGCACTGTCTTCACTGCTGCGGGAACACTATACTTTTTTATTCAAATATTTAATCAAGGTGACCATGGACCCGTTGCTGGCAGAGGATCTTGTACAGGACACCATGGTCAGATGTATGGAGAAGATCAACACCTATAACGGAACTTCTTCCTTTTCCTCTTGGTTAATCACAATTGCTACCAGAATATTTATTGATCGAAAGCGGCGCTGGAAGCGTGAAGCGGAATGGAAACAGCGGGAGCAACAGGAACAGGGGATCCGTTCGATTCGTTGGCGATTTGAGAGCAGGGGGGAAGAGTGGGGTGAAGTGCTGGATTCCCTCTCCAAATTACCTTCTGCGCAAAGAGTGGCTGTGCTACTGAAGCATTACTATGGCTATAGTTATGACGAAATTGGCGAAATCCTGCGAGTTCCTTCAGGTACAGTCAAGTCGCGTGTATCCCTTGGACTTAACCAACTACGAAAGGAGCTGAATGAGGATGGAGAAGGATAAAGATAAGGAGCCTGAGTTGTATTTGCATAAGCTTTCAGATGAGCTTGACCGGTTAGATGCACAATATAATGACATCACACCACCTTCATTACAGGAACTGGAGAGGTTAATGGTTGATGCCTCTGTGCATAGAAAGAGCATGGAACGTAAAGAGCTGCTGTTATTCTGGGGCATATCGTTGATCCTGATCAGCGTATTTCTATCCATTCTCGGTTCTGCACCGATGATCTATTGGATTATTCAAGCGCTTATTCCTATTGCGGGACTTAGTGCTCTAGGAATAGCGAGGATCAGGAGGAACAGAGAAGGTGCGCAAGAATGAATGAGCTGCAGGATGTGCCTCTATGGTTATGGTTTTGCATAGCGATAGCATTATTGCTGCAAGGGACATTGCTGTTCCGGGACGCAAGACGACGCGGAAGAAAAGCTTGGTTCTGGGGACTGTGGGCTATTACTACAGTTCCGTCACCCGCATTAGTCTACTTACTTGTTGTCATTCTTCCTGACCGACGTAGAAGGAAGAAGCAGTTGTAAAGCTTTAGTAAGAAGCTCGTTCCTTTCATCCTATTACAAGGAGTGGTACTTCATGGAAGAGGTAAAATGGGGTTTAATCATGCCGTTAATCATTCTGCAGGCTTTGCTTGCTATTATTGGACTGATATCTCTGGCCAAAGCGGATAACGTTCGTGGTCCAAAATGGATGTGGATTATTATCATTATTTGCGGAAATATATTAGGCAGCGTAGCTTATTTCACAATAGGAAGGAAAGATGTCTGATGTCACTCCTTCAAGTTACGAATTTGCGCAAAAGCTATGGGGCGCATGTTTCCGTAAATGATATAAGCTTTGAAATTGAGAAAGGACGGTGCGTCGCTTTACTTGGGCCTAACGGTGCTGGGAAAACGACCACACTTCGTATGCTGGCAGGGCTGTTAGAACCCACCTCCGGAATGATTTCATTTGAGGGGAGCCGTCCGGGAGCAGGATATCGCAGGGGATTAGGATATGTGCCACAGTCTCCAGCTTTTTATGGGTGGATGACTGGACATGAATATGTTATTTTCGCTGCAAAGCTTAGTGGAATGGGAACTAAAGACGCTACCAGCAGGGCATTGGAATCGCTTGAGCGAGTAGGGCTTAAAGGTGATGCTCGTCGCCGGATTGGTGGATACTCTGGCGGGATGAAGCAGCGGCTGGGTCTGGCTCAGGCGCTTGTGCATCGGCCTCGTCTACTATTGCTTGATGAGCCTGTATCTGCACTTGATCCAATTGGTCGCAGAGAAGTAATGGGACTGATGCGGGAAATACGTGAAGAGACAACTGTAGTTTTTTCTACACATGTGCTGCATGATGCAGAAGAAATTTGTGATGATATTATTTTAATGAATCAGGGCTTGATTGCTGAGAAGGGGTCTTTATCACAGCTTCGTTCACAATACAGCCTTCCTGTTATTCGTGTACGTACGGAGAAGCAAGAAAAAGCTATTCAGTGGCTGCAGTCTCTTGCTGCCAAACCGTTTGTACTAGAGACTCAGTTGTTCGGAGATCAGGCCATTTTTAATGTGAACGATGTAGACATGGCTCGTTGGACGATTCTGCAAGAAGCGGCGCAGCTTGAAATTCCATTGCTGCAATTTGAAGCGGGTTCTTCCACGTTAGAGGATTTATTTATGAAGGTGGTGGGAGTATGAGAAGCGCCTGGGTCCTTTATCGCAAAGAAATGCTCGAAATGACTCGCAGTTATAAGTTAATCTGGATACCTGTCGTTTTTATCATATTAGGCATTATGCAGCCGTTAACTACTTATTATTTGCCGGAAATATTAAAAGCTTCAGGTGATGTTCCCCCAGGACTGCTAGAGGGGTATGAAATACCGAGTGCCGCAGCTGTGATGGCACAATCTCTGGGACAGTACGGAACGATCGGAATGTTAGTATTGGCGCTTGGCGCGATGAATGTTTTAGCTGGTGAGCGCTATAGCGGAACTATGGAATTAATTCTGGTAAGGCCGGTTTCTCCGGCCGCAATAGTGTTCGCTAAATGGGCAGCGCAGCTGACCCTGTTGATCGTTGCTCTTGGATTGGGTGCAGCGGGCGCGGCTTACTACACGGAGCAGTTGATTGGTTCACTATCTTGGGGCGATGTTATCGCAGCTTCTGGAGTATATAGTTTATGGTTATTATGTGCTGTCTCGGCTACGTTGTTGTTTAGTGCCTTTTTAAAACCTCCAGTAGCCGCATTTTTAGCACTGGCGTTAATGGCTGGCTCGTCATTAGGCTTAAGCTTATTGCCTAGATGGTTTGACTGGACACCCGCAGGACTTTCCGGGCTGTCAGCAGGAATTCTTACAGCTGGAGAGGGCTTTAGAGCAGGTCCATATCTTTCTGCCGGTGTATTGATCATAATTTGCCTTGTTGGGGCTTCGCTTTTGACAAGGAAGAATAACTTTCCCGACTGATTATTATCCTGTGCTGTATCGAATATAGTATATTTAAAAATATAAGAAAGTATAAGTTTCACACTATACATTTTCCTTCTATTTCTCGCATAAACGCATATCGTCCTTAGGGGACGCCGAAGGCGTATTGCTTGGTAGAATTCTCAGGATCGTCCGGCCTGCCGCTAGACAGTTCTATCTTTTTTTAGTAGACTGTTGAAATAAGCAAAATCATGATAGATTTTGGGGTCAGGAGGTAGGGCGATGCTGCGTTTAGGAGAAAAGATTGTCATTGTTGCGGACGCTTTTGAGCAGAGTCTTCCTATCGGGGAATACGGCTACCTAATTGCTTACGACCGCAATCCCGATAATGCGTTTGACTATGTTATACGTGTACCGGAAGCCAACAGGAACTTTTATGTTCCGGCTGAAGACATTGAGGCGGAAGAACATTTATTAGTAGCTGAGGCTGAAAGAGCAACGCATGAAGCGTTAATTGATTATGCTTTGTCCACGTACAATGAGAAGCTGTTCCATCATTTGATGAACGGTGAAGATATGGATACAGAAGAGACGGAAACAACGTCAACCGAAAGCATGTCCCAAGCAGATTTCATCAAACAAGTGAATCTTAGAGCTTGGATTTAAGGAAGGCCGGCGAAAGCCGGCTTTTTTGTTATAACCCCATCATTGAATTGTCCAAGCTTCTACAATATAATTAAAAACGTTATCCGGGCGCTTTAGCCCTTTAAACAGGAGGGATTTATCTTATGAGCATTACCGTTAAAGATGTGCAGCATGTGGCCAAGCTGGCTCGTCTGCAATTGAGCCCGGAAGAAGAGGCAACCTTTACAGAACAAATGAATGCTATTTTACAATATGCTGAGAAGTTGAATGAGCTAGATACGGAGAATGTGAAGCCGACCACGCATGTACTGCAGGTCAGTAATGTGATGCGTGATGATGTTGTGAAGGAAAGCCTAACGCAAGAGGAAGCACTTCTTAACGCGCCGGATGATGAAGACGGACATTTCAAGGTTCCAGCTGTTTTGGAATAACTACATAATTAGAAAGGGGGAAGAATCTTGAGCCTGTTTCAAAATCGATTGCCTGAAGTACATCGCATGTTAACTGCTAAAGAAGTATCGGTCAGTGAACTGACTGAAGAATCGCTGGCGATTATCGCTGAGCGGGATAAGAAAGTAAATGCATTTTTGACCTTGAACGAGGAGGGCGCTCGTAGCACCGCACGCGCTTTGGACGACAAACTGGCATCTGGAGCAGCACGTGGATTGCTGTTTGGTCTTCCTGCCGGAATTAAGGATAATATTGTAACTAAGGGACTACGCACGACCTGTGCCAGCCAATTTTTGAAAGATTTCCAGCCGATTTATAACGCTACTGTGGCTTCTAAACTGCAGCAGGCAGATGCCGTAACGATCGGTAAATTGAATATGGATGAATTCGCAATGGGTGGATCTAATGAGAATTCAAGCTTTGGTCCTGTACGCAATCCTTGGGATTTAGAGCGTGTGCCCGGCGGTTCCAGTGGCGGATCTGCTGCAGCAGTAGCTGCAGGCGAAGTGTTCTTCTCACTAGGTTCGGATACTGGGGGTTCCATCCGCCAGCCTGCTTCCTATTGTGGTGTTGTAGGTCTCAAACCTACTTATGGTCTTGTATCACGTTATGGACTGGTAGCCTTTGCTTCCTCACTCGATCAGATTGGACCATTAACACGTAATGTAGAGGATTCTGCATATGTGCTTCAAGCGATTGCTGGTTATGATGCCCAGGACTCTACTTCAGCTAAAGTAGAAATTCCTGATTATTTGAGTTCTCTGACTGGTGATGTTTCCGGACTTCGCATTGCTGTACCTAAGGAATACTTTGGAGCAGGTGTCGATGCTTCTGTGCGTGAGACAGTCTTGTCCGCACTTAAGGTGCTGGAAGGAATGGGTGCTGTCTGGGAGGAAGTTTCGTTACCACATACGGAATACGCAGTAGCAGCTTATTATTTGCTGTCCTCTTCGGAAGCTTCATCTAACCTCGCGCGTTTTGACGGTGTGCGTTATGGTGCACGTGTAGATGAAGGCGGAGGATTGCTTGATCTATATCTTAATTCCCGCAGTCGCGGCTTTGGCCCTGAAGTCAAACGTCGTATTATGCTAGGGACTTATGCGCTTAGCTCCGGGTATTACGATGCTTATTATTTAAAAGCACAAAAAGTGCGTACTTTGATTAAACAGGACTTTGATGACATCTTTAAAAAATATGATGTGGTCATCGGGCCTACAGCGCCTACGACAGCATTCAAATTAGGTTCACAGACGGAGGATCCGCTGACCATGTATCTGAACGATATTCTCACGATTCCTGTGAGCTTGGCGGGTATTCCTGCTGTTAGTGTTCCTTGTGGCTTTGCGGAAGGTATGCCAGTAGGTTTGCAAATTATCGGTAAAGAATTTGACGAGAGTACGATTCTGCGTGTTGCTCACGCTTTTGAACAAAATACTGATCATCACAAGCAGCGTCCACAGCTGTAGTAAAGGAGGGAATGGGATTACTTATGTCTAAATACGAAACGGTCATCGGCTTAGAAGTTCACGTAGAGCTTCATACCAACTCCAAAATCTTTTGCGGATGCTCCACTGAATTTGGAGCCCCGCCTAACACGCATACCTGTCCTGTCTGCCTGGGTCACCCCGGCGTATTGCCAGTTCTTAACAAACAAGCGGTAGATTACGCTATGAAAGCAGCGATGGCGCTAAATTGTACCATTGGTGATGTTAGTAAATTCGACCGCAAGAACTATTTTTACCCGGATTCACCGAAAGCTTATCAGATTTCGCAGTTCGATCAACCTATTGGTTTGAACGGCTGGATCGACATTGAAGTGAATGGAGAAACGAAACGGATTGGTATTACTCGTCTTCATTTGGAAGAGGATGCGGGTAAGCTTACGCACGTAGATGGCGGTTTTGCGTCGCTCGTCGATTTCAACCGGGTGGGAACACCGCTTATCGAAATCGTATCTGAGCCAGACTTGCGCTCGCCAGAGGAAGCTCGTGCTTATCTGGAGAAAATCCGTGCCATTATGCAATACTGCGACGTATCCGATGTCAAGATGGAAGAGGGATCGATGCGCTGTGACGCGAACATCAGTCTACGTCCAGAAGGACAAGAGGAATTCGGTATTAGAGCAGAGCTTAAGAACATGAACTCCTTCCGCGGTGTGCTGCGTGGACTGGAGTATGAACAATATCGTCAGGCTGAGATCCTGGATGATGGTGGAGTAGTTGTACAAGAGACTCGCCGCTGGGATGAAGCCCAAGGTAAAACTTTATCTATGCGTGGAAAAGAAGAAGCGCACGATTATCGTTATTTCCCAGATCCAGATCTGATCGTGCTGCATATTGACGATGCCTGGAAAGAATCCATTCGTTCGACGATCCCGGAACTACCGGATGCAAGGCAAGCTCGCTACAGTGAAGAACTGGGTCTTACAGCTTATGATGCTGGCGTGATCACTTCCTCTAAACCGCTAGCGGACTTTTTCGAAGGATGCCTTACTTATACGCAGGATGCCAAGGCTGTAGCTAACTGGATCATGGGTGATCTGCTTGCTTATTTGAACAGTAATAACCTGGAATTGTCTCAGGTCAAAATTACGCCGCAAGGGCTCGGGGAAATGATCGGCCTCATTGCAGGTGGAACCATCAGCAGCAAGATCGCTAAAACGGTATTTAAAGAAATGCTAGAGAGCGGTAAATTGCCTGCTGCAATCGTTGAGGAAAAAGGTCTGGTACAAATCAGCGATGAAGGTGCCATTAAAGGAATTGTGGAAGCTGTCGTAGCTGCCAATCCACAATCAGTGGAAGATTATAAAGCAGGTAAACAGAAAGCCATCGGTTTCCTCGTAGGACAAGTTATGAAAGAAAGTAAAGGTAAGGCAAATCCAGGTCTTGCGAATAAACTTCTGATCGAGGTATTGAACAATTAAAACGATTATCGTCTTTAGTAGTCGATAACGTTGTTTATACTTGGGGTAATATACTTATGTAATAAGCTAAGGGCTTGTCGGCAACGGCAGGCCCTTAGCGGCATATAAGGGGACTAGTAGGGATGAATACAATTATTAAGCTAAACCTCCAGGATGATAGTACCGTTAATGAACTATGGAGCCTCCAGCATAAGGCCTACCGGCTAGAAGCGGAGTTAATAGGGTTTCGTGAGATCCCACCGCTTATGGAGACGAGAGAGATGCTCAGCCGCTCTAAAGAGGATTTTTACGGCTGCTTTGATGAAGATGAAGAACTGATGGGTGCTATTGCTATAGAAGAAGAATCCCCGGGCAAACTCACGATTACGCGGATGATGGTGGGACCGGACTTTTTTCGCAGAGGTATTGCAAGTTGTCTCTTGGAATATGTATTTGAACATTTTTCAGGGATGGAGCTATACATCGTATCTACGGGGAAGCTAAACCTGCCTGCCGTTTCTTTGTACAGCAAGCATGGTTTTGTACCTATGGGATCGCAGGAAGTTGCTCCCGGTGTGGAATTGATTGATTTTTATCGGAGTGGTTCACTTTGAAGAAGCATATACACAGACCCATGTTTACGAAAGGAGGAGCCGAGATATGACAAATGATTCTGCAATACTCTCAGCGCAGGAAGAGCAGCGGGGTTCAGCCGATCTTGAGACTACGGAGAGTGAGATTCAGAAGAAGATAATCCCTCCACGTCCAAAACGGCGCCGCCGCAAACGCAAATTTATCGCTGGACTATTGGCAGCTCTCATCCCAGGAACTGGGCACTTATACTTTGGGCTTCTCCGCAAAGGAATTACCTTTATCTTCATGATACTATTGGATATCTCAGCTTTAATTTATTTCTCATCCATTGGAATGCAGATTAATGTTCCGTTGCTTATTTTACTTGCACTGATTATTCCGGCGATATATTTCTATAATGTGTATGATGTACTGCAATCAGCGGACAAGATTCTCCGTTACCCTGAAGATCAAGAGCTTGATGATCCTGTGGCAAAAATAACTACACCTCCTAAGCGTCGTAGTATCGTCAGTGAACCTGGCGTATCCTTTGGATTTCTACTTCTTTTAGGGGGAGCGCTTCTCATTCTGTTTCGCCAAAAGCCAGCATGGCTGCAATTTTTTATTGAGCATTACTCCGAAGTGGCCGTGTCTGCAGTTTTATTATGTGGTGGTATATATGTAGGAGCGAGGGAAATCGTCAGAGGAATCGTTTCGCGCAAGAAAAATGAGTCTCAAAACCGGCGTGTAGGAAGATATACGGCATCGGTCTTGCTTATTGCTATTTCCATCCCGTTGTTTCTGGATTGGAGAGATGGGTCGGATTATATGCTTTTACTTTTGAAGTGGTGGCCGGTCATCCCAGTGTTATGGGGGATTGAGTTCCTGTTCATGTATTTCTTCTCTGGTCGTTCAGGCTCTGTACAAAAGGGAACAAGAATCAGATTGGATTTACGCGGCCTTTTATCTGCTATATTGCTCGCTGCGAGTGTGTTTATCGTTGCCGAACAAGAACATTACTTATATCTGTGGAAAAATGTGAGTCTCAACCTTACAGCAGCTGCAGTCGACTATGGCGAGGCGAAGGGAAGTAAATTTCAGAAGGCTCCGCTTATTGTTCCAGTGAAGCTAAATACAGCCAAAATATCCGTTGATGGTATTAATGGAGATATTTTATTGCACCGGGCTCCCGTAGATAATATTCAAATTACTACTACAGTTTGGGTAGATCAATTGGAAGGTCCGATGGCTGAGGCCATTTCGGAACAGTCCTTTGTGGATGTTGTTGAAGGACCAACTATAAAAATCACTTCAAACAGCAAGGCGTACGGAGAATCAGGTAAGCGTCAGCCGCGAATGGATTTGGACATTTCTTTGCCGGAAGACCGCCGTTTTAACCTAGATGTTCGCACTATGAATGGTGGGATCACCCTGCAGAACATAGAGGCGATCGAAGATATTTCGCTGGAAACGGGAAATGGAGAACTTATTCTTCATCGTATCTTTGGTAATGTGAAAGGGAAAACACTGAATGGAGCTGTGCGTGCGAGATCCGTCCAGGGCAGCGTTGATTTATCAACGAGCGGTGGCAATATGAATGCTTGGAATGTCACAGGAGCCTTGAAATTATCAACGGCAGTTGGCAATATCGGTGCAACCGGGAATGAAGCCGAGATCGATATTTCTAGCAAAAATGGTAATTTAGAGATTGATGGAGCCAGATCGAAGCTGCATGCAGAATCCTTGAATGGCATCATTGATGTTCGTTCACATGAAATTGGAGGAGACTGGGACATTTATAGTGCAGTTGGCGATATTCAATTGTATTTGCCGCAGTTAGGGAACTATAAGTTGAATGGCTCAAGTGGATATGGCGATATTATTTCAGATTTACCTACCTTAACCATTGATAAGAAGAAGATATCTGGTGAAGTGGGCACAGGTGAGTTCAAGATTCAGGTTGAGGGAAACAGCAACTTAAATGTGAGAGGTTATTGAAAAAAGTAATTTTTCTTATATAATAATGAATATAATGTATCGACTTCGTTGACAAGATTGAAAACCCAGTCTTACAATTATAAGAAATATTTCTTTTATTTTTAAATTTAAAAGGCGGTGACAGTCATGGGGAGTGGCGTACAACATGCATTGGAACAATTAAAAACAACAGGTGTCCGTATAACGCCCCAGCGTCATGCGATTCTTACGTATTTGATGGAAGCAATGAATCATCCTACAGCTGACGATATATATCGGGCATTAGAGCCTAAATTTCCGAGCATGAGCGTGGCAACCGTATATAATAATCTCAAGATGTTTATGGAAGCTGGCATGGTTCGTGAGTTGACCTATGGGGATAGCTCCAGCCGTTTTGATGCCAATGTGTCTGATCATTATCATGTTATATGTCAGAAATGCGGTAAGATTGAGGATTTCAGTTATCCTTCGCTTAGGGATGTAGAGCTGCATGCTGAGCAAGCTACAGGCTTTAAGATTACAGGATTGCGTATGGAGCTGCATGGATTTTGCAAAAGTTGTAGAGAGAAGCAGCATTAAGACTAGAATAGAACGGTATCAAGGCGATCTACCAAGTTATCACTAAACGTGCGAAATCCGAAAGCGGAGGACTCACGTTTTTATTTTTTACAAATATAAGAACGACAACGTCATTTCTTCTTGAATATAACAATTTGTAGGATAAATGACTATTTTCTACTGGTTATACGAAACCAAGTGGATGTTATAATCGTAATGTTAGACTCTATTAAAAATCATATTATTATCTGGAGGATATATTTTGGACAGAAGACTGGGACAGAGGCGCGTCAAAAAGCGCGGAGGTTTTTTTAGGCGGTTATTTGGACTTTTAATCATTGTAGCAGCAGCATATTGGGTAGTGTTTTATGTATTGCCAAATCGTCAGCACATAGATGTAGATTGGAAAGCTCAAGCGCATCCCATCTTTGTAAAAGGAGAGCATACAGGTTATTCTGCCTCGGGGACTGGGGATAGCATGCTATTACCATTACCATTGTTGCAAGAGTATGTGGATCCTTCCATTCGTTATGAAGAGAAGACGAAGTCGGTCATCCTATCAACGGATAGTGAGCTCCTTTACATGCAGGAGGATAAAACCGATGCTAGTCTGAATAACCGTCCGCTGCAACTGCGGCTAGCGCCTGAAGTAAAGGAGAAAGTGACCTACCTTCCTGCGGATGTATTAGAAGATCTATATGGGTTTGAAATACAGGAGGATACGAATACTGGAGCAATACTACTAATGACGGCAGGAGAATCTGTCTCGTTAGGAAAAGTTAAAGGTGAAAAAGGCGACAAGTCAGTAGCTCTACGAAATGAGGCATCCATCCACGCACCTATAGTTGCGGATATGTCTCCTGGAGCAGTCGTGAATATTTGGAATGAAGAAAATAAGGACTGGCTGTTTATACAATTAAGCAGCGGGTATGCAGGTTATGCCAAGGCAAGTGACATTGTTCGGGATGGTCAAAAGACAGTGGAACCGAAAAAATCCACGCCAACACGCGCTGAACGTAACTGGAAAGGGAAGTCAGTGAATTTGTATTGGGAGGCTGTTTACCAACGCAAACCTAACCCAGAAACCTTCGGTGAGCTACCAGGTGTTAACGTGGCTAGCCCAACATGGTTTAGTATTATAGATGGTGATGGCAATGTGCGCAGTCAGGCCGACAGTGCGTATGTGCAGTGGGCGCATGGGCACGGGTTAGAGGTATGGGGGTTGCTTAGCAATAGCTTCGATCCAGACATGACTACTGAGGCATTGTCCAGCTATGAGAAACGGATGAATGCAATCGTACAGATCTTAGAATATTCGGATTTATACAATTTGGATGGAATTAATATCGATTTTGAGAATGTGTATACGAAAGACGGAGAGAATGTCACTCAATTTATGAGAGAGCTAAAACCGATGGCTCAGGCTAAGAATCTAATCGTCTCGATAGACGTGACACCTAAATCCAATAGCGAGATGTGGTCAGCATTCCTTGATCGTAAGGCTCTTGGGACATTAGTCGATTATCTAATCGTGATGGCTTATGATGAACATTGGGCAGCTAGCCCTATCGCGGGCTCTGTTGCCTCCTTACCTTGGGTAGAGAATTCAATAAGCCGGATCATAGAGGAAGACAATGTGCCGCCTGAGAAGGTGATTTTGGGGATCCCATTGTACACCCGCATCTGGACTGAGGCTCAAGTAGATGGCAAGACAAAGGCAAGCTCCAAATCCGTTAGTATGAATGCCGTTGAAAAAATTATCAAAGAGAAGAAGCTAACTCCTACATTTGATAAGGCTGCTGGGCAGAATTACGTAGAGTACAAGGAAGATGGCGCTCTTAAGAAAATATGGATAGAAGATAAGGTTAGCTTAAAATCAAGAGTTGAGCTTGCTAAGTCCATGGGGCTTGGAGGCATCGGATCATGGAATCGCAGTTTTAGCAATCCATCAGCATGGGAAGCATTACAAGAGATTCATAAGTAATCATAATTTCATTTATAACAAACAAAGAGGCTCCCATATCGGGGGCCTCTTTGTTGTATTAACAGATATTTGAGTGCATTTTATCTAGTTAGTAATGAGCCTCTGTAAGGTGTGTTTAGTGGTTTAGTTGCTGATGCTCAAGCTGATCTGCAGTAATAGTAGCCTCAGCCCGATCCATAGTAAGAATGGTGTGGCAGAACATACAGCGGTCTGTTTTACCGAGCATCTTGGTCAGCTTGTGACACTCAGGGCACTCTAGCTGAACTGCACTCGTTGAGAGCATGCCAGCCCAGAAATAGATCGCAAGACTTGCCATCATGGAAATTAAACCGATTACAAGTCCGATTCCAGCGAATACTTTCCCAGTCGATCCCCAGAATACGATGCCTGCTGTACCCAAAACCATAAGTCCCATTCCGAGCATTGTGAGCAGTAATCCCCATGTGCGAAAAGCGTTGATCTTAGCCGTTTTAAACTTCATGAGTGTTTGCTCCTAACTAAATATAGTTGGGTTGTCCAGAAGGAACTGTCTTTCATATGTAGAATAATTATTATAACTGAATTATAACTGACTGGACGCAAATTCGCCAAATTTAATGGAGGGAAGCATGGAATTATCCAATGTAACTTTGTTGAGTGGAGAAACGTTTGAAGAAAATGTTTTAGGAGCTGTCGCTTTGCGGCAGAAAGGGAGTACTCCTTTTCAAAGCGCGCTACTTCACGATTTTGATATGGTTGTGTTAGTTTTACATGAGGAACAGGATTTAGAACATATTGTTCGCCACACCATTGCCGGTGACACACGGACCCAGTCAGTCCATATTGGCCTTTCCGCTTTGGAGCGGGCTGTCATGGCGGGAGATAATAACGAGCTCCTTACTAGTTTGATGATTGGGGAAGTGATCTGGGATCCCAAAGGAATACTAGGGGATATGCGCCGGGAGATTTTACAATTTGAAGGGCCTCTTAAGGAACGAGTTGAGTTCATGGAGTTTGCACGATTCTTGCATTTGTATGTGAAATCTAAACGGTATATAGAAGCTGGCTACATTATGGATGCATATAACTGTGTATTGATGGCTCTATATCATTGGGCAAGAATAGAAGTGAGTGAATCTGGTTCATTTCCAGAACCGGCTGTTTGGGAGCAGGTTAAAAGTATGAACACTTCGGTCCATAAACTATATGAGGAACTAACCATCAGCACGGAGACCTTAGAGCAAAGAGTAGAGCTTGTTCTTCTAGCATGTGAATTTGGGATCATGTCCAAAATGACGGATTGTTGTGCATTGCTTTTCAATATTCTGAATAGCCGTAAGGAAGCGTGGAGTATAAAAGAATTACTACAGCATTCTGGCCTGTGTCAGTTAGAGGCTGAGTTGCCCCTAGTTTTACGAAAGCTTGTTTCTCGTTCGCTAATCCGTGAGATTACTTTATGGGCTGACGGTCATGGGGGAGAGGGTCATGCGATCCGATATACCTTATAGATAAGAAATTAGATGCAGGATTTGCCGGTAATCTATAGATAAAATAAGTAGGGATAGGGAGAGGCTGAGCACTCTCTTTTTTGTTTGCTCGCTATTATGATGCGCTCATATTTATTCTAATAAATTTATGGTTGACTCTTTCCTAGTTCATGTGTTAAATTATAACTCGTCCCTCTGACACAGAGATGTGCTTTCGAAAACATTCGAAAGACAACCGAAAAAAGAAATTAAAAAAAAGGTTGACTAAAACGAGGACGCTGTGATATATTATAAAGGTCGCTGCTGAACAACACAACGACGAAATAAACAGCTTGATCTTTGAAAACTGAACAACGAGTGAGTAGGAAATCACGAAAGTGAAATCCAAAATTAGAGAATTAATTTTCTCGTCAGATGTTTCAAAATGAGCATATCGCTCTTTTCAATACTAATTGGAGAGTTTGATCCTGGCTCAGGACGAACGCTGGCGGCGTGCCTAATACATGCAAGTCGAGCGGAGTCACTTTGAAAGCTTGCTTTCAAAATAACTTAGCGGCGGACGGGTGAGTAACACGTAGGCAACCTGCCCCTTAGACTGGGATAACTACCGGAAACGGTAGCTAATACCGGATAATTTCTTTTTTCTCCTGAAGAAAGAATGAAAGACGGAGCAATCTGTCACTGAGGGATGGGCCTGCGGCGCATTAGCTAGTTGGTGGGGTAACGGCCCACCAAGGCGACGATGCGTAGCCGACCTGAGAGGGTGAACGGCCACACTGGGACTGAGACACGGCCCAGACTCCTACGGGAGGCAGCAGTAGGGAATCTTCCGCAATGGACGAAAGTCTGACGGAGCAACGCCGCGTGAGTGATGAAGGTTTTCGGATCGTAAAGCTCTGTTGCCAGGGAAGAACGTCCGGTAGAGTAACTGCTATCGGAGTGACGGTACCTGAGAAGAAAGCCCCGGCTAACTACGTGCCAGCAGCCGCGGTAATACGTAGGGGGCAAGCGTTGTCCGGAATTATTGGGCGTAAAGCGCGCGCAGGCGGTCATTTAAGTCTGGTGTTTAAACCTTGGGCTCAACCTGAGGTCGCACTGGAAACTGGGTGACTTGAGTACAGAAGAGGAAAGTGGAATTCCACGTGTAGCGGTGAAATGCGTAGATATGTGGAGGAACACCAGTGGCGAAGGCGACTTTCTGGGCTGTAACTGACGCTGAGGCGCGAAAGCGTGGGGAGCAAACAGGATTAGATACCCTGGTAGTCCACGCCGTAAACGATGAGTGCTAGGTGTTAGGGGTTTCGATACCCTTGGTGCCGAAGTTAACACAGTAAGCACTCCGCCTGGGGAGTACGGTCGCAAGACTGAAACTCAAAGGAATTGACGGGGACCCGCACAAGCAGTGGAGTATGTGGTTTAATTCGAAGCAACGCGAAGAACCTTACCAGGTCTTGACATCCCTCTGAATCCACTAGAGATAGTGGCGGCCTTCGGGACAGAGGAGACAGGTGGTGCATGGTTGTCGTCAGCTCGTGTCGTGAGATGTTGGGTTAAGTCCCGCAACGAGCGCAACCCTTAACTTTAGTTGCCAGCAAGTAATGTTGGGCACTCTAGAGTGACTGCCGGTGACAAACCGGAGGAAGGTGGGGATGACGTCAAATCATCATGCCCCTTATGACCTGGGCTACACACGTACTACAATGGCCGGTACAACGGGAAGCGAAACCGCGAGGTGAAGCCAATCCCATCAAAGCCGGTCTCAGTTCGGATTGCAGGCTGCAACTCGCCTGCATGAAGTCGGAATTGCTAGTAATCGCGGATCAGCATGCCGCGGTGAATACGTTCCCGGGTCTTGTACACACCGCCCGTCACACCACGAGAGTTTACAACACCCGAAGTCGGTGGGGTAACCCGCAAGGGAGCCAGCCGCCGAAGGTGGGGTAGATGATTGGGGTGAAGTCGTAACAAGGTAGCCGTATCGGAAGGTGCGGCTGGATCACCTCCTTTCTATGGAGAATCGTCTTCTGCAATGAAGACATTCAAATCGGAAGTTAAACTTCCAAATCTCAGGTTTAGGCCTGTTACTCACTCGTTGCTCAGTTTTGAGAGTTTAAGCTCTCATTTTTAAACTTGATCCTTGAAAACTGGATACCGAAACGAATTTGCGTTTTAGAACATCTTTTAGCAACTTGTGCAAACAAGTAAATGTTATTAGTGAGATTTTTCTTAGGAAAAATCGAGGTTAAGCTAATAAGAGCACACGGAGGATGCCTAGGCGCCAGGAGCCGACGAAGGACGTGGCGAACAACGAAACTGCCTCGGGGAGCTGTAAGCAAGCTTTGATCCGGGGGTGTCCGAATGGGGAAACCCAGCTGTGGTAATTCGCAGTTACTCATCTCTGAACACATAGGAGATGTAGAGGCAGACCAGGGGAACTGAAACATCTAAGTACCCTGAGGAAGAGAAAACAATAGTGATTCCGTCAGTAGCGGCGAGCGAACGCGGAACAGCCTAAACCTAAGAGCTTGCTCTTAGGGGTTGTGGGACGTCTCACATGGAGTTACAAAGGAATATGGTAGGTGAAGAGGTCTGGAAAGGCCCGCGATAGAGGTAAAAGCCCTGTAACCTAAACTGTGTTCTCTCCGAGACGGATCCCGAGTAGTGCGGGGCACGTGAAACCCCGTATGAATCCAGCAGGACCATCTGCTAAGGCTAAATACTACCTGGCGACCGATAGTGAAACAGTACCGTGAGGGAAAGGTGAAAAGCACCCCGGAAGGGGAGTGAAATAGAACCTGAAACCGTGTGCTTACAAAAAGTCAGAGCCCGATCTATGGGTGATGGCGTGCCTTTTGTAGAATGAACCGGCGAGTTACGTTTAACATGCAAGGTTAAGTCGAGAAGACGGAGCCGCAGCGAAAGCGAGTCTGAATAGGGCGATTGAGTATGTGGACGTAGACCCGAAACCGTGTGATCTACCCCTGTCCAGGGTGAAGGTGCGGTAACACGCACTGGAGGCCCGAACCCACGCATGTTGAAAAATGCGGGGATGAGGTGGGGGTAGCGGAGAAATTCCAATCGAACTCGGAGATAGCTGGTTCTCCCCGAAATAGCTTTAGGGCTAGCCTCGGTATAAGAGTAGTGGAGGTAGAGCACTGATTGGGTGCGGGGTCCGCAAGGATTACCAAGCTCAGTCAAACTCCGAATGCCATATACTTATTGCCGGGAGTCAGACAGTGAGTGCTAAGATCCATTGTCAAAAGGGAAACAGCCCAGACCATCAGCTAAGGTCCCCAAGTGTGTGTTAAGTGGGAAAGGATGTGGAGTTGCACAGACAACCAGGATGTTGGCTTAGAAGCAGCCACCATTGAAAGAGTGCGTAATAGCTCACTGGTCGAGTGACTCTGCGCCGAAAATGTAACGGGGCTAAACACACCACCGAAGCTATGGCTAGATACGTATGTATCTGGGGTAGGGGAGCGTTGTATGTGGGTTGAAGGTGTACCGTAAGGAGCGCTGGACAGCATACAAGTGAGAATGCCGGTATGAGTAACGAAAAGATCAGTGAGAATCTGATCCGCCGAAAGCCCAAGGTTTCCTGAGGAAGGCTCGTCCGCTCAGGGTAAGTCGGGACCTAAGGCGAGGCCGAAAGGCGTAGTCGAAGGACAACAGTTTGAAATTACTGTACCACCGTAATCCGCTATGAGCGATGGGGTGACGCAGGAGGGTAGTGACGCGGACTGATGGATATGTCCGTCTAAGCAGTGAGGCTGATGTGTAGGCAAATCCGCACATCGTTAAGGCTGGGCTGTGATGGGGAGCGAAAATTACAGTAGCGAAGGTCATGATCTCACACTGCCAAGAAAAGCCTCTAGCCAGGAGAAGGTGCCCGTACCGCAAACCGACACAGGTAGGCGAGAAGAGAATTCTAAGGCGCGCGGAAGAACTCTCGTTAAGGAACTCGGCAAAATGACCCCGTAACTTCGGGAGAAGGGGTGCCCCGGTAGTGTGAATAGCACGAGGGGGCCGCAGTGAAAAGGCCCAAGCGACTGTTTAGCAAAAACACAGGTCTGTGCGAAGCCGCAAGGCGAAGTATACGGGCTGACGCCTGCCCGGTGCTGGAAGGTTAAGGGGAGTGGTTAGGGGTAACCCGAAGCTATGAACCGAAGCCCCAGTAAACGGCGGCCGTAACTATAACGGTCCTAAGGTAGCGAAATTCCTTGTCAGGTAAATTCTGACCCGCACGAATGGCGTAACGACTTGGGCGCTGTCTCAACGAGAGATCCGGTGAAATTTTAATACCTGTGAAGATGCAGGTTACCCGCGACAAGACGGAAAGACCCCATGGAGCTTTACTGCAGCTTGATATTGAATTTGGGTACGATCTGTACAGGATAGGTGGGAGCCGTAGAAATCGGAGCGCAAGCTTCGGTGGAGGCGCCGTTGGGATACCACCCTGATCGTATCTAGGTTCTAACCTAGTACCCTTACCGGGTACGGGGACCGTGTCAGGCGGGCAGTTTGACTGGGGCGGTCGCCTCCTAAAGAGTAACGGAGGCGTTCCAAGGTTCCCTCAGAATGGTTGGAAATCATTCGAAGAGTGCAAAGGCATAAGGGAGCTTGACTGCGAGACCTACAAGTCGAGCAGGGACGAAAGTCGGACTTAGTGATCCGGTGGTACCGCATGGAAGGGCCATCGCTCAACGGATAAAAGCTACCCTGGGGATAACAGGCTTATCTCCCCCAAGAGTCCACATCGACGGGGAGGTTTGGCACCTCGATGTCGGCTCATCGCATCCTGGGGCTGAAGTAGGTCCCAAGGGTTGGGCTGTTCGCCCATTAAAGCGGTACGCGAGCTGGGTTCAGAACGTCGTGAGACAGTTCGGTCCCTATCTGTCGTGGGCGCAGGAAATTTGAGAGGAGCTGTCCTTAGTACGAGAGGACCGGGATGGACGTACCGCTGGTGCACCAGTTGTTTCGCCAGAAGCATGGCTGGGTAGCTACGTACGGACGGGATAAGCGCTGAAAGCATCTAAGCGTGAAGCCCCCCTCAAGATGAGATTTCCCAATTAGTAAGACCCCTTGAAGACGACGAGGTAGATAGGTTGGAGGTGGAAGTGCAGTAATGCATGGAGCTGACCAATACTAATCGGTCGAGGGCTTATCCTATACTTAATACGCAAATTCAATTCGGATTCAGTTTTCAGGCGACTCAAGCCTGAGCATTTACGATGTAAATGCCCGTTTGGTGGCGATAGCGGAGGGGTTCCACACGTACCCATCCCGAACACGACCGTTAAGCCCTCCAGCGCCGATGGTACTTGGACCGAAGGGTCCTGGGAGAGTAGGACGTCGCCAAGCGGACAACCACATTACCCGTGGTATTTTTTTTGCCCTTAATATTGATGTGTCTTAAAAAGGGCCTTTAGCTCAGCTGGTTAGAGCGCACCCCTGATAAGGGTGAGGTCGGTGGTTCGAGTCCACTAAGGCCCACCATATTCCCTGATAGCTCAGTTGGTAGAGCACTCGACTGTTAATCGAGTTGTCACAGGTTCGAGTCCTGTTCGGGGAGCCATTTATGGAGAGGTGTCCGAGTTTGGCCGAAGGAGCACGATTGGAAATCGTGTAGGCGCCACAAGCGTCTCGAGGGTTCGAATCCCTCTCTCTCCGCCATAAAGTTTATTAGCATGGCCCGTTGGTCAAGGGGTTAAGACACCTCCCTTTCACGGAGGTAACATGGGTTCGAATCCCATACGGGTCATAACATGGAGGCTTAGCTCAGCTGGGAGAGCATCTGCCTTACAAGCAGAGGGTCGGGGGTTCGATCCCCTCAGCCTCCACCATATTCATTTAAGAACGACGCGGGGTGGAGCAGCCCGGTAGCTCGTCGGGCTCATAACCCGAAGGCCGCAGGTTCAAATCCTGCCCCCGCAACCAATTTTCATTAAGAAATTATATCTTTTGGAACCGTGGTGTAGTTGGCCTAACATGCCTGCCTGTCACGCAGGAGATCGCGAGTTCGAATCTCGTCGGTTCCGCCATTTTTACCTTGGCTCGATAGCTCAGTCGGTAGAGCAGAGGACTGAAAATCCTCGTGTCGGCGGTTCGAATCCGTCTCGAGCCACCATATAGTATACAACTTAATATGCCGGTGTAGCTCAATTGGTAGAGCAACTGACTTGTAATCAGTAGGTTGGGGGTTCAAGTCCTCTCGCCGGCACCATCTTTGGGGGATTAGCGAAGTGGCCAAACGCATCAGACTGTAAATCTGCTCACGTACGTGTTCGGTGGTTCGAATCCATCATCCCCCACCATTTTTTTTAGGGGCATAGTTTAAAGGTAGAACAACGGTCTCCAAAACCGTTGGTGTGGGTTCAATTCCTGCTGCCCCTGCCAATCTTTATCTAAAGTCTTTCTCTAAAGTTTAATATGGCGGTCGTGGCGAAGGGGTTAACGCACCGGTTTGTGGATCCGGCATTCGTGGGTTCAAGTCCCATCGGTCGCCCCATTTACTTTAAGAAGAACAGCAACAATATTAGTTTAATATGGCGATTGTGGCGAAGTGGTTAACGCACCGGATTGTGGTTCCGGCATTCGTGGGTTCGAGACCCATCAGTCGCCCCTTTTATTTTAAAATGTTATTGGGGATTAGCCAAGCGGTAAGGCAACGGACTTTGACTCCGTCACGCATAGGTTCAAATCCTATATCCCCAGCCATTTTATGCGGACGTGGCTCAGCGGTAGAGCATCGCCTTGCCAAGGCGAGGGTCGCGGGTTCGATTCCCGTCGTCCGCTCCAAAGTTTTCGTATGGCGCCATAGCCAAGTGGTAAGGCAAAGCTCTGCAAAAGCTTTATCCCCAGTTCAAATCTGGGTGGCGCCTCCATTAAGTTCATATGTGCCGGCGTGGCGGAATGGCAGACGCGCTCGACTCAAAATCGAGAGGGAAACCGTGGAGGTTCGAGTCCTCTCGCCGGTATATCAAAAAGGTTTGTAAAGTCGCTTATATAAGTAACTTTACAAACCTTTTTTCTTTGTCTTTGAGCTTTTATTCTTAAGCCGTTGAATTAGAGGCGTCTCTAATCAACGGCCTTTTTGTGTGGAGTTTTGTTTTATTGACTGCTTAGTCGGAATGCTCGTGGGGTGAGACCAATTTCACGTTTAAACATATTGCAGAATTGGGCGTCATTCACAAACCCAGCAGCAGCTGATACTTCAGAGATATGCATTTGGGTATGTTGCAAGAGAGACTTTGCATAATCCAGACGTTTCAATAGTAGATAGCGCAGAGGTGAAGAACCGAATCGTTCTTTAAATAAATGGCGGAAACGATCATAGCTGTATCCAGACATCTCAGAAAGTGTTGCGACCGATAGCTTATGGCGGTAATGCTCATTCATATAGTTTAGAACATATTGGACTCTGTCTTCCGTTGGTGATTGAAACCCGGAGGCACTAAGAAGCCGTATCAGATGAACAGTGATTTCGCTCATTTGAAGGTTCAATAGTTCAGAGAATCCATCTTGTTTACGCGTAAACTCTGCTTTCATTCGAAGCAAGATCTGTAGAACAGTATGGTCTTTATCATCTTCATATACGCCTTGCAAATTCTCCATATTTGGGTGATTTGAATGGAAGCCTACAAATAGTATAGTAGCATCCTCGCGATGATTCTCATCATGTTTATGATTGGGTGGTATCAGCGCGAATGAAGAAGAACGAAAATGATAACTTCGCGAACCTACATTGGTAGTTCCTAAGCCGTTTAAATAATAGACTAGTTCATAACATTCATGCTGGTGTGGTGGAATATAGGTATTAACCTCATGTGCTGCATTTACAATATATAGAACACGATCCATCATGATCCTCCAATAATTATGTTTTAGCCGAATCGTACAAAAATATGACCGAAATCATATAATTATTTTCATTAATATTTGATATGATCGTATCAAGAAATCCGAAGATTAGCAACCTGACTGGCCATCTCGTTCGGAAATTAGTCGGATTATTCGTAAAAATTATAATTTTATCTCTTTTTTTGAGTGTATTCGTTAAAATCATTAAAATTTTGACAATGTTACATGAAAAATGAGAGTTTCCATCTAAATCGTGAAATATACAACGGACTAAGAAGGAGAACCTCTCAAATTACTAACCAACTATAAATAGGGGGAATAGAAAAATGAAAAAGAAAGTTCTTTCTTTGTTGTTACTAGTAGTAATGGTAATGGTCACAGCCTGTGGAAATAATACGTCGAGTAATGGATCTTCCGCGAATGCAGGATCTAACGCAGCTGAAGGTGGAGAAACAGGTTCAGGGGATAAACTCAAAGTAGTACTTCTGATTCCAGGAACGCTTGGAGATAAATCTTTCTTTGACTCTGCGAATAGCGGTTTGCAAAAGGTTAAGGATGAACTGGGTGCAGAAACAAAAGTTGTAGAAATGGGTGTCGATAAAACGAAATGGGAGCCTACGTTTAACGATATCGCCGCTGAGGACTGGGATGTTATTATTTCTGGCGGATCAGAAATTACAGAGATGTTTAATGCAACGGCTGAATTGTATCCTGACAAAAAGTTCATTAACTATGATACCGATATAGATGAAGCACCAGAGAATATGTACAACATGTCTTATGCAACAAATGAAGTATCTTTTCTAGCAGGTGCTGTAGCGGCGCTAGCTACACAATCGGATATGGAAAATGCTAATCCTGAGAATGTGATCGGTTTTGTAGGCGGCATGGATATTCCAGGAATTAACGCTTTCTTGGTAGGCTACATTCAGGGCGCTCAATATGTTGATCCTGATGTGAAGGTCGCTGTATCATATGCTGGCGATTTCGTTAACCCGGCTAAGGGCAAGGAGCTTTCGCTGATTCAATATAACTCCGGTGTGGATGTTATTTTTAACGTGGCTGGGGGTACAGGTCTTGGGATCTTTGACGCAGCTAAGGAGAAGAAGAAATATGCTATCGGTGTAGACTCCGATCAGGCGATGTTGCTTAACGATACAGATAGTGAAAAAGCAAACTTGATCGTTACTTCTTCTATTAAAAAGATTGATAGTGCTATTCTGGGTGCAGTGAAGAGATTACAAGACGGTACACTTGAGATGGGTAAACGTGATGTGTTGAGCTTTGTAGATGATGGTGTAGGCATTGCAGAGAATGAAATCTATAAAAATATCTTCCCTGCCGATCTTCAGGCTAAAGTTGAAGAAGTGAAGCAAAAGCTGATCAATAAAGAAATTACAGTAGATAACGCTATGGGAATGGAAACCTCTGAAGTAGAAGCCATTCGTAACGCAGTTAAGCCTTAAGTATAGCTATAAAGTGATAAACCTACAGTTGGAGATTCTTCTTTTAGAAGAATTCCAGCTGTATATTTTTGCAGACCTCCAAGTCGAAAGGCGTTGAGACCTATGAACAAAGCTCTGCTGGAAATGCGGGGAATTACCAAGGTGTATCCCAATGGTGTCGTTGCAAATAAAGACGTGCATTTTTCTTTACGTGAGGGAGAAATTCATGCGATTGCTGGCGAGAACGGCGCTGGTAAATCAACTTTAATGAAGATCATGTTCGGCATGGAAGAGCCTAGTGAAGGTGAAATCTTTATCAAGGGTGAAAAAGTGAAGCTGCAATCTGCTCAGGATGCCATTGATAGAGGGATTGGTATGGTTCACCAGCATTTTATGCTGGTCCCTTCTTTTACGGTAGCAGAGAACATGGTGCTGGGCATGGAACCTCGTAAGGGCGTTGGCATCAATTATGCAGAAGCTGTACGCATGACCGAAGAGACTGCGAAAAAATACAATCTGGCAGTGGATCCAAAAGCAAAAGTGGAGGATCTCACGGTTGGTATGAAGCAAAAGGTTGAAATTCTGAAGGCGCTGCTGCGTGGTGCAAAAATCCTCGTTCTGGATGAGCCGACCGCAGTGTTGACCCCACAGGAAACAGAGGAATTGTTCCGGGAGCTTAAGCAGTTAAGAGAGCAGGGTCATACGATTGTTTTTATTTCACACAAGTTGAAAGAAGTTAAAGCGATCTGTGACAGAATTACGATCATGCGTAGTGGACGTAGTGAAGGTGTCTTCCAAACGAAGGATGTCACGGAGCAAGAAATCTCACGCCTTATGGTGGGCAGAGACGTCGTGTTGAAATATGACAAGGAGATTCTGTCTATTGGCGAGCCGGTACTCATAGTGCAAGGTCTAGGTGTAAATGATGCACACGGCAAAGCGTTGCTATCAGATATCAACTTTGCGGTACGCGGGGGACAAATTATCGGGATTGCTGGTGTAGAAGGAAACGGGCAGACACAGCTCATTGAGGCTCTTACGGGTAGCCTAAGAGGGGTCTCAAGCCAAGGCTCTGTGCTAGTGAAGGGAAAAGATATTCGTGAATCGGATATTTTAAATATTCGTAAGCTTGGCGTTTCCTATATCCCAGAGGATCGGATGCATCAAGGGATAGCCAGTGATGCGAGCATAGCGGATAATCTGCTGTCCACTCAGTATCGTACAAAAGCTATGAATAAAGGCCCCTTTTTAAATGGATCACGAATTGCCAAGCTTGCAGTATCACTTGTAGAAGAATTTAAAGTCCGCTGTTCGGGACCTTCTCAGCCAATAGGTATGTTATCAGGTGGTAACATGCAGAAGGTTGTCGTAGCTAGAGAGTGTTCTACAGAACCGCAACTGCTTATTGCAGAGCAGCCGACACGGGGCGTGGATATAGGCGCGGCGCAGTTCATACATCAAAAGCTGTTGGAGCTGCGCTCAGACGATTGCGCTATTTTGCTAGTGTCAGCAGACTTAAATGAGATCTTGGAGATCAGCGATAGTCTACTAGTGATGTATGAAGGAAAGATTGTTGCCTTTTTCGAGGAGCCTTCCAAGGTTAGTGAAGAAGAATTAGGGCTTTATATGCTAGGGATTCATCGACAGGACGAGGAGCAAATCAGGAGGGCCGTAAATCATGTTTAAAGTAAAATATTTTGAATACATTCGAACATCGGCAGTAATCGTAATTGCACTCGCTATTGCTTTTCTGATCATCTCATTGGTCAGCAATCAGCCGGTGAAGACGATTGGGATATTCCTATTTGAGCCGCTATCCAGTAAAGGTCATATCGGTAATGTGATTGAGATGGCCATTCCGCTCATGTTCACTGGGCTAGCAGTTTCCTTGTTGTTCCGGGCAAATATGTTCAATTTGGGAGCTGAAGGGATTTTCTATTTCTCCGGTGTTGTAACTTCCGTGTTGGCTATTCATTTAACGCTGGACGGGTGGCTTCATCCGATCGTAGCTATTGCTGCGGGTTCTATTGTTGGTGCGTTGCTCTCGGCAATACCCGGGATCCTCAAAGCCAAATGGAATGCTAATGAGCTCGTTACATCCTTGATGTTCAATAATATTTTGTTTGGAGTAGGTTTATATCTACTGAACTATCACTTACGTGATGCAAAAGCATTTGCCAATGTATCCTACAAATTCGAGAAAACGGCACTGCTGAGTAAAATGGTACCTGGCACCCGTATTCATACCGGACTTATTATCGTTATCGTGCTTATTATTGCAGCGCATTTATTCCTATACAAGACTAAATGGGGATATGAGCTGCGAATGACAGGCATCAACCGGAACTTTGCACGTTATTCAGGCATGAAGACCGCGAAGGTTATTATACTGGTTCACTTGATTGCTGGTTTTATCGCGGGAATGGGTGGTTCCGTAGAAGTGCTAGGGATGTACAATCGATTCCAATGGACATCGTTACCAGGTTATGGCTTAGATGGTGCTCTTGTAGCGATGTTAGCCAAGAATAATCCGCTATCCGTAATCGGCGCTGCATTGTTCCTTGCATATATCCGGATCGGAGCCGACATGATGGCACGTCTATCGGATGTACCTTCAGAGATGATTTCTATTATACAGGCGATTATCATTCTTCTGATTTCGGCTGAACAATTTCTGAAGTTCTGGAAAAATCGGATGCTCTTGAAGGAGGCGAAGGAAGCGTGAATAGCTTGTTTGATGTAATTTTTACGACTGACTTTGCGTTTTCTGTTCTTCGAGTGACGACACCGATTCTATTCGCCGCATTGGGAGCGTTAATCTCTAATAGGGCTGGCATCATCAACATTGGTATGGAAGGCATCATGCTTGTCGCGGCGTTAGCCGGTGTCATTGTAAGCAGCTACACGCATAGTGCGTGGGTAGGTTTACTTGGGGCTGTGATGTCCGGAACACTGATCGCTGGAATATTAGCTTTTTTCACACTGAAATTTAAAACACATATCATTCTCGGCGGTGTAGCTATTAATATGTTCGCTTCAGGAGGAACCGTGTTTATTCTTTATCTGCTGAGTGGAGACAAGGGTTCTTCTACTTCTCTGGCGAGTAAAGTGCTACCTAGTGTAGAGATTCCTTTACTGAAGGACATTCCGGTGCTGGGGCCTATTCTATCAGGACATCACATTTTGACGTATGTATCTATTATTGCTGTGTTTGTTGTCTACTATCTCTTAAACCGTACACCGCTTGGTCTGCGCATTCGTTCAGTGGGTGAAAATCCACATGCGGCTCAATCTGTGGGAGTAAGTGTTGTGAAAATACAGTATATGGCTTTGCTGCTTAGTGGATTTTTCGCTGGTTTGGGTGGAGCTTACATGTCGATGGGTTACCTGTCACTGTTCACTCGCGATATGATCGCTGGTCGGGGCTGGATTGCGATTGCCGCAGAGTCTATGGGGAGAAGTACGACAGTGGGTACGGCGCTGACCTCTCTATTATTTGGTACGGCAGACGCCTTGTCGAATGCGCTACAGGTCTTGAAGATTCCTGCAGAACTGATCGCGACGCTTCCTTATGTAGCAACGGTAATTGGACTAGTGATCTATGCCGTATCTGAGACACGGAAAAAGAATAAAAAACTTAAAAGCCCGCTAGTAAAATAGCGATAAGAGTAACGAGGATTTATACAACTAGGGAGTGAATGACTATGCGAACACCTATTATTATTGACTGCGATCCAGGGCATGATGACGCAATCGCTATCCTGCTTGCAATAGCAAATTCGGAGAAGCTGGATCTGCGCGGGATTACAACGGTTGGTGGAAACCAGATCCTCGATAAAATCACAGAAAACGCACTTAAAGTGATCAGCTTTGTGAATGCTGATATTCCTGTAGCCAAAGGGGCTGCGGGTCCGCTGTTCGGCAAGCTTGTTACAGGTGAGGAAGCGCATGGTGAATCTGGCATGGACGGGCCACTATTGCCACCAAGTAAATTCCGGCCTGTAGAAGAAGGCGCTGTGGAATTCATGCTGAATATTATCCGTTCTTCGGAGGAGAAGATTACGCTCGTACCGATGGCTCCTTTAACAAATATCGCCCTGCTAATCACTGCTTATCCAGAGATTAAGGAAAGAATTGAAAAGATTTCACTGATGGGCGGAGGAATTTCTTATGGAAATGTAACCTCTACTGCGGAGTTTAACATCTATGTAGATCCTGAAGCTGCACGTATCGTGTTTGAATCGGGTATTCCGATTACGATGAGTGGTCTGGATGTGACCGATAAGGCAGCCATTTTCGAAGATGAGATCGTAGCATTGAAAGAGCGTGGGCCAGTGTCCACTATGGTCGGAGAACTGTTAGATTTCTATTCGATCTTCGGAAAGAAAATGGGCTATGTCGGTAGTGCACTGCATGATCCATGCGCCGTAGCTTGGCTCTTGCACCCAGAACTGTTTGAATCCGAGCATCTATATGTAACGGTAGAGACAGAAGGTAAGCTGACGCGGGGAATGACGGTTGCAGACAAACGAAAGAAGACGGATCGCCCAGCGAATGTAGAAGTCCTGGTGGGAGTAGACCGGGAAGCATTTATGAAGTTGATTTTTGATTCACTGGAAAAGCTAGATCAAGAGCTGCTTGCGGCTGAAGGGAACTAACCTATGGCAGGATGGGAGAGACTTCAGGAGACGGTTCAGTTTGAATTGGTTCAGCGTGGAGAAGAAGGCTGCAGGATTGACGGCTTCGCGGATAAACTAGCAGCTGCAGGTGCCGATGAGATCAAGCTGATGCAAGTATACAACGAGTTGATGGAGCTTACGGTTGCTGAGGACTTTCCTTATGAAGAGCCGTCTTCACTGGAGGAGATTCGTCGTCTTCGTCCAGAAGGTCCACGTAAGCTTGAGGCTGACTGGAGCGAAGCAGAATGGAGAGATAAGTTCTACGGAGCTTGGCTAGGTAGAAGCGTCGGTTGCGCACTTGGCAAACCATTGGAGTATTGGGACTACCTCTACGGTAAAGATGGACGTCCGGGTTGGGAGAATATTGAGCTGTGGTTCCGTGGTGCCGATGCATGGCCAATTACTGGATATACCCCTGGGCATTCACGGGCAGAGGCAGAATATGGTCTTGGCTTAAGTGATTGGACGTATGCGAGTACCAGCGAGACTATTAAGTTTATGGAGAGCGATGATGATATTCGTTACACGTTACTGGGCCTTATGCTGCTGGAGCAGAAGGGGCTGGACTGGGATTCTTGGGATATCGGGAAGCTCTGGCATAAACATCTGACATATGCTCAGGTATGTACGGCAGAGACACAGTCGTATATGAATTTTGCGCAGGAAACGTCTCATCTGCATGGTGAGAAGCCTGCGGATTGGCTGGCGCGGCAGGAAAGAGTGCGGATGCACTTAAATCCATACCGGGAGTGGATCGGTGCGGCTATACGCGCAGACGGACTGGCGTATGGTGCAGCAGGCCATCCTGAGCTTGCGGCGGAGCTAGGCTGGCGTGATGCTTCTTTTTCACATGTGAAGAACGGGATCTATGGAGAGATGTTTAATGCGGCGATGATTTCGGCTGCTTTTGCTGAAAAAGATAACGAGCGTATTCTTAAGATTGGTCTTAGTGAGATCCCTAGTACTAGTCGTCTGGCAAATGACGTTCTACGAGGTATAGATATTGCGCAGAAGGCCAAAAGTGAGCGGGAGTTGGTAAGTAAGATTTGGGATACATTCAGCCACTATGATGCGGTGCACACCAATAATAATGCTGCTCTTGTAGCTGCTTCGCTGGTCTATGGCGGGAATGATTTTGAAAAAGTGGTCGTTACATCCGTTTACGGAGGAATGGATACAGACTGTAATGGTGCTACAGTGGGTTCTATTATGGGAGCGAAGCTTGGAGCAAATGTGTTGCCGGCTTCGTGGGTTGAACCGCTCCATGATACGCTATATGCGGATCTACCCGGGTTTCATCCGATAGCGATTTCGGAATGCGCAGAGCGCAGCTATCAGGTCTTCTTGAAGATTCGAGGAGAGCTTGCCGAAAAGTCTTAGATCAAGGATTACGAAAAGAATGAAAGGATGTCTTAAGCTATCGAGCTTAGACATCCTTTTTTTCGTGGCGATCTAGTTCTTGAAATAGATGTAACAGCGGGTTTAGGAGTTAGGTAACAGGAGAATCCTGATTTGAAGAGGGATTAAGCTCAGTCATTTATTGGGAGATAAGCACGTGAAAATAGTCCGATATAATGGGCTTTTATTCTTTAATCCTTTTAATCTGATATATTACTAAAATAAAAATGATGACACAGAACATAAAATGCCTTATTATTTAAAGAGATTTTTAGTAAAACAGTTTTTAAATAATTATAGTACAAACCTTGGCTTAGAAGGTTTCAGAATAAACGGAAAGGAAGGGGGAGTTTGCAATCCTATCGCTGAGTCGGGTGAGTAAAGGTTTCAAGCTGAAGGACGGCACATATCAGGCGGTAGATGATGTATCGCTTGATGTGAAGAAGGGATCGATTCACGGGATTATTGGTGAAAGCGGGGCAGGGAAATCCACGCTGCTACGATTGATTAATCTGCTGGAAAAGCCGGATCAAGGGACAGTTACCGTAGAAGGGCATAATTTAACCGAAATGCCGAGTAAACAGCTACGGAAAGCTAGGGAAAAGATTGGGATGATTTTTCAGCAATTTAATCTGGTCAATAACGTCACGGTAAGCCGCAACATTTCGATCCCTCTGGAACTGGCGGGGGTGCCGAAGCGTGAACGGATGAAGCGGGTGAAGGAATGTCTCGATTTTGTCGGATTGGCTGATAAAGCAGAGCAATATCCCGCACAGCTAAGTGGAGGACAGCGACAACGTGTGGCGATCGCCCGGGCGCTTTCGAACAGTCCAGGACTATTGCTATGTGACGAACCAACATCCTCACTAGATCCAGGAACAACTGCGGATATTCTAGATGTCCTGAAGCATATTAATGGGGGCCTTGGGGTTACGGTAGTGATTGTTACGCATGAGATGGATGTTGTCAAAAGCATATGCACTCACGTATCGGTGATGGAAAATGGTCGAATCGTAGATTCATTCTCACGCCAAGATGGTGATTTCCGGCCTGCTGCAGTCCGTACTGGCTCTTACCGGGATCAAATTCTGGGTAAAGCGGGGGAAACGCATGTTTGATAGTGTACTTCAATATCAGGCACAAATGTGGGAATCTATCGGAGAAACTTTTATAATGGTCGGTATTTCTGTTGGTGCCGCACTGCTGCTGGGGCTTCCGCTCGGGACGTTATTGTTTTTTTGCCGAAAAGGGCAGCTCTATGAGAATAAAACATTGTCACTGGTACTCAACAGCATCGTAAATATTATCCGTTCATTTCCATTCCTGCTGCTTGTGGTTGCACTCATTCCGGTCACTCGTTTCCTCGTCGGAACTGCGATTGGAACAATGGCTGCCACGGTTCCGTTATCCATTGTTGCCATTGCTTATTACTCTCGTCTGGTGGAGCAGTCTTTGCTGGAGGTTCCTAAAGGAGTCATAGAAGCGGCGTTGTCTATGGGAGCCTCGAAGCTGGGGTTGATCTTTAAGTTTCTGTATGTAGAGGCTCGTTCGGGTCTAGTGCTCGGACTTACTACCTCCACCATAAGTTTTATCTCTTACTCGACCGTAATGGGGGTTGTTGGAGGGGGCGGGGTTGGTGATTTTGCGATCCGTTACGGATATCAGCGTTTTGAGACTGAAGTGATGATCTATGCGATTGTTGTGATGATTGTATTGGTTCAGTTGGTTCAATTCACAGGAGCTACGATCTCACGGCTGTTAGATAAACGTTAATCGTTCAACCCGTACATCAAATTTTGTAATACAAAATGGTTAAACATATAAACTGGGGGTTAGTTGTAGTAATGAAAAAATCAATGATAGTTGTGCTTATGTTAATGGTATTGGTCGTAGCGGGTTGTGGCTCTAATAAAGCAGCCGAGAACAATTCTGCAAAAGGTAGCGATGAGCTAACGAAATTAAAGATTGCTACATTGATTCCACCAATGACGGAAATTCTGGATATTGTGAAGCCACTTCTGAAGGAAGATGGCATTGATCTTGAAATCGTTGTGCTGTCTGACAATGTGCAGCCTAATGAGGCTTTGGCGAATAAAGAGGTAGACGCTAACTTTTTCCAACATGTTCCTTATATGAAGCAATTTAATGAAAGCAAAGGCTCCAATCTAGTAGAGGTACAGCCTGTCTATGACGCTATTTACGGTGGATACTCCAAGCGTTACAAGAATGTTGCGGATCTGCCGGAAGGCGCAACACTAGTAATGGCTAATGACCCTTCAAATATCGGCCGTTCTTTACAAATGTTCGCTGCAGCTGATTTGATTAAGCTAAAAGAAGGTGTAGGCATTAAGGCTACACAAGCAGACATTACTGAGAATCCAAAAAACTTTAAGTTTGAGGAAGTGGATCTGTTGATGTTGGCCCGTATGCTGGATGATGGAGATCTAGTGGCAATGACTCCGGCTTATGCCAGCCCGCTTGGATTGACACCAAAGAAAGATGCACTGATTACTGAAGGCGCGGATTCTGAATTCACGATCACCTTGGTTGCGCGTGAAGACAACAAGGACTCTGATGCGATTCAGAAGCTAGCTAAACGGATTAGCGGACCAGAAGTGAAGAAATTCCTTGAAGATAACTATGCGGATATCGCGTTGCCTGCTTTTAAATAAGCTTAGATAGTTAGATTAGTAATTCAACGAGACTTGTCCATTATGGGCAAGTCTTTTTTTACATATCAGAAAGTATGTATTGGGAGGCCCCGCTTTGTGGGGATATTTTGGTGTGTCACTAGAATGTAAGAACTGCTCTATATAATGGGTTGTAGAATAACAAAGCGGAATGGAGATGGGAAATATGTCTGTACTCAGCGCAATTAATCTCACAAAACATTACGGTAAGGGGACTAACCTGGTCAAGGCACTGGATGGTATTAATGTAGAGGTACACAACGGTGAATTTATAGCGATTGTCGGGACTTCAGGAAGTGGCAAATCAACGCTCTTACATATGCTAGGCGGGCTTGATCGGGCGACAGAAGGTCAGGTGATCATAGATGGTAAAAATATTTTTGGGATGAAGGATGATGAGTTGACGGTATTTAGAAGAAGAAAGATCGGATTTGTGTTTCAGAACTATAATCTAGTGCCGATTCTTAATGTATACGAGAATATTGTGTTGCCCATAGAGCTGGATGGAAACAAAATAGACAAGGATTTCGTAGATCATATTGTGAATACGTTAGGTCTTTCGCAAAAATTGGACAACCTCCCTGGTCAGCTTTCAGGCGGTCAGCAGCAAAGGGTAGCCATCGCACGGGCCTTGGCAGCTAAACCTTCCATTATCCTAGCAGATGAACCTACAGGGAACTTGGACAGCATCACTAGCCAGGAGGTTATTGGATTACTCAAAGTAACAAGCAGACAGTTTAATCAGACGATTCTAATGATTACTCATAATGAAGAGATTGCTCAGCTTGCAGACCGGACCATCCGGATAGAGGACGGTAAAATTACTGGAGGGGCATTGTGATGATGTTTCCAAACAGTAATAAGCCCGTTGTTAAAAAGCTGACGAGCAGAAGCCTGAAAGCCAATCGGACCCGAAATCGTTTTGTGATTCTGGCCATCGTGCTTACTACCTGGCTCATTACTTCTTTTTTTAGTATTGGACTGAGCAACTATAAGACCTTCGAAATGCAGCAATTGAAAATAAACGGAACCATGGCTGATGTCTACTTAACCTCCCCGTCAGAACAACAAATGAACAAGTTAAAGGAACTCTCCTATATTAAGACCATCGGACTCCAGTCCAGAGTAGGTAATGTGATCAATACGCCAGAAATAGGAGATCTTAATTTAGCTCTGCTCTGGTATGACTCTACAGAATGGACAGAGATGCGTAAGCCAGTGATCGATGGTCTAAAGGGAACTTATCCAGATAAGGAAAATGAAATCGCCGTTCCTTTATGGATATTACAGTCAATGGGGATGGATGATCCACAGATTGGTATGAGCTTGCCGTTAACTTACTCTTTTACCCGTGATGGGGTGAAATCTCAGCAAAGTAGCAATTTCGTACTAAGTGGATGGTTTACCGATTACAGTCATGTTCGTACCGGAAATTCTGGAGCTATGCTGGTATCGGGGGCTTTTGCTACAGCTCATGGCGTAGATCTTAAGAATCCCAAAAATGCCACTATTCTATTTAATGAGAAAAATACGGATGGACTTATCTCACGTTTGCAACAGGATATTCCTTTGGGAAAAAATCAAAAGCTTGAACCTGTCTCTAACCAATCGTCTACCTCTTCGGATAGAACAGCAACTTTGATTGGTTACGCTGGAATTATATTATTTGTTATGTTGAGCGGATATTTATTGATTTATAATGTGCTTTATATTTCTGTCTCACGGGATACAAGGTTCTACGGTCTGCTTAGAACGCTAGGAACTACACAACGGCAGATTAAAAAAATAGTTAGGGCACAAGCTTCACGGTTAGCACTTATCGCTATCCCACTGGGACTTGCCGCAGGAGCTGTGACTTCCTTCGTAATGGTGCCGCTTGCTATGAGTACAATGGATTTGGATACGGGCGTGGTGATTTCTTTTCACCCGTTAATCTTTATTGGAGCTGCGTTGTTTGCTTGGTTGACCACCATGTTTAGCGCTATCAAACCTGCCTCTATCGCTGGCAAAGTTTCTCCAATAGAAGCGGTGAGATATACAGGGACGATGGTTAAAGCTAAGACGAAGCGGGGAACTGGCGGATCTAAGGTGCACCGACTGGCTTGGCGTAATATTTTTAGAGTGAAAAAACGGGCGATGGTTGTGTTTCTCTCTTTATTTCTGGGACTGACAACTTTTCTGGTGATCAATACACTTGTGCTTAGTATGAGTACAGATCATTTTATTGCTGAATACATGGATAACGATTTCACGCTGTCTAATCAAACGATGTCCTTTGGATTTGAGGGGGAAGAGAAAGCCAAGATTACAGCGGATATGATCAAGGAAATTCAGGATATAAAGGGAGTAAAAGAGGTCTTCAAAGCTTATAGTGGGATAGGTCAGATCAAGTATGATCCTGAGGTATTCAGTAAGTATGTGGATGAATTCGCAAAATCATATCACACAGATCGCCCTACCGATGATCAATTGGCTGAGCCTCAAAGCATGTTCTCAATGACCCATGTTATTGGGGTAGATGCAGATCAGGTTAAGAAGATGGAAGAAAAATTAGGAATCACTGTGGATAAGGAACGTTTTGAAAAGGGTGAGATTGCCTTGCTGGACAATTTTAGTCTCGCTGGTATTAAGATTGGAGATAACTTTCAAATTAGTCCTATAAACAGCGATGCAGCACAATCTTTCGAAATTGGAGGGCTTGCTGATTTCAGCTCTCTAGGGTCGTCACACTTTGTAGCTCCGAATGTATACATTAGCCATACTGCTATGGAGAAACTCATGAATGACCCACTTATAAGTAAAGTATATATTAATGCAGACCCAAAAGACTGGAAGCCGATTACCGATCAATTGGAAGGACTCATCGGCGGAGATGGTGAGCTGAAGCTGGAGTCGAAGCTGTATATGGAAAAGTTCATGGAATCGGCTAAGCTAACCTTTTACATTATGGGTGGCGGAATTGCGCTCATTCTAGCGCTGATTGGAATTTTGAATTACGTTAATATTATGTATACAGGGGTTGTAGCTCGGAAGCTGGAGTTCGCAGTGATGGAGAGCATCGGGATGACCTCTAAGCAGATGAGAAAGCTGTTGCTGTTTGAAGGGGCAGGTTATGCGATCATATCGACACTGCTAATCTCAACAATAGGCACATTAATCAGTTACGGTGCTTATAGCCTGTTCAGCCAAGAGGCTACTTATGCAGTATTTAGCTTCCCAACCCTTCCGCTTTCTATTGCGATTGTACTCGTTTTTGCGGTTTGCCTGAGTGTTCCGCTTATTGCTTATAAGCAAATCAAAAAGGACAGCATTGTGGAACGTCTGCGGCAAATGGAATAGAGCTAATTAATTAACAGCGTAGCCTTCCTCTGCTTGTTACAATGATAAGTATAGAGGTGAGTTTAATGACAACCATTCTAATTGTAGAGGATGACCGTCTCTTAAACGAGGGGCTGAAGTTCATGCTTGAAAAAGAAAACTATAATATTATTCAGGCCTATTCTTTTCAGGAGGCGGCTTCTAGAATTCAGGATCAGACCATCAGTCTGGTCCTTTTGGACATTAACCTCCCAGATGGGAGTGGTCTTGCACTGTGCCAGGAAATTCGGCGAACGAGTTCCATTCCGGTTATATTTCTAACTGCCAACGATACTGAGCAGGATATGGTAGCTGGATTTGGGCTAGGAGCTGATGATTATATTGCGAAGCCATTTAGCATGGTCGTACTTTTGCAGCGTGTTAAGGCTGTTCTTCGACGAACAGGCACTGATGGTGGCTCAGAGCTGTTTCAATACAAGGATATTACAATTAACTCAGCCAAAATGAAGGTTTACAAATTGCCAACGATACTGAGCAGGATATGGTAGCTGGATTTGGGCTAGGAGCTGATGATTATATTGCGAAGCCATTTAGCATGGTCGTACTTTTGCAGCGTGTTAAGGCTGTTCTTCGACGAACAGGCACTGATGGTGGCTCAGAGCTGTTTCAATACAAGGATATTACAATTAACTCAGCCAAAATGAAGGTTTACAAATATGGACAAGAGATAAAACTAACCACCAATGAGCATCGTCTCCTTGCTATCTTAACCGAGAATAGCGGTCAGGTTCTAACTCGGAGGTTAATGCTGGAGAAGCTATGGGATATAGAAGGTAATTTCGTGGATGAGAATACGCTAAGCGTAAATATTCGTAGGTTACGGGCCAAAATTGAGGATGACCCTAAAGATTGTCAATACATTAAAACTGTATTCGGTATTGGCTACACATGGGGAGAGTAAGGATGAAGAACCCTTTTAGAAAAATTATTTGGAGCTCGTTCACCCTTTTGGCAGTAGTCGTTGCGTTGTTTGTATCTATACTTATCTATTATAAGCCTGAGAAGCATGTAGTTATTGGATGCGTGGTGTTTATTAGCGTGATGGCTCTGCTGTTTATAAGTTTTGTGCTCGCGCTTCGTAAAGAAATGCTAAACACGCTATCTTCATTGTCGGGATTGATTCAAGATCTTATCAATGGACAAATGACTCAGATGTTCCCGGTGCAGGAGGATACACTCCTCTCTAAATTACAGCATCAGGTTATTCAATTATCTGAGCTGTTGTCTTCGCAGAAGCAGCGCTACCGTGAAGAGAGTCATGAAGTCAAAACATTGATCTCTGATATCTCTCATCAACTGAAGACCCCTTTAGCCAATTTAGGGATGTATAACAGTCTTCTTATGGATGAAGGGCTCCCCGCTGAAACACGCAGTGAATTTACTCGCCATATGGGTAGTCAGATTGAGAAGCTGTCTTGGCTTATGGAGAATCTGATCAAGTTATCACGGCTCGAATCCGGTATTATAGAGCTTCATGCTGCGGAGAAGCATAATCTTGAGAATACTGTGCTGTCAGCCATCAAACAGGCATTTCCAGCAGCCGAGCAAAAGAATATAGAGATCTTACTGGAAACGGATCAGGAGATTACGCTGCAACATGATCCCAAGTGGACGGGAGAAGCTATCTATAACATCATCGATAATGCTCTGAAATATACGCTCGGGTCCTGCAGTGTTAGAATTACGATTCGCAGATATGATCTTTTTGCAAGGATTGATATTGCTGATGGTGGAATAGGAATTCCTGTCGCTGAGATGAATGACATTTTCAAACGATTTTACCGAGGAACGGGTTGTAATGGAACAGAAGGTGTTGGCATAGGCCTTTATTTAGCCCGTAAAATTGTGACCGAGCAGGGTGGATATATAAAAGTGAGATCAGAGTTAAGTAAAGGAAGTGTTTTTTCTATATTTTTGCCGTTACGCTGATTCTGAAGGTACTCGAAGCTTAGCCCCTAAATTGGGGGTTTTTCTCATTAAAGTCGCTATTTCATTGAGGAAAAGTGCTTTGCTAGCCCTATAGTGGTCTGCAGTCGCACAGCTACCTCGACTTAGGTCCAGTAACAAAAACCGTCGTTGGTCTGTTTTGAAAGTCTGCGAATTGCTCTAGAATAAGGCTATAAGGTTAAGGACAACGAAAGGCGGTGAGAAAATAATGCAAAGAAGACAAGGAAACGGATTGGCGGTTGTGCTGATTGTGATTGGTGCGGTAATGCTACTCGGTTTAGCGCTTCCTCTGATTCACGGTATTTTCAGACTACTGTTCCCAGTATTGCTGGTTGTTCTCGGGTACTATGGGATTAAGAGTGGACGCAAGGTTATCGGTTGGGTACTAATGTTCATTGGTGTCATGACCTTAATCGCGAAGCTTTCCTGGATCATCGGACCACTTCTAGGTGTGGCGTTGATCGTATGGGGAGTGTCAGCTTTAAAGGGTAGAAGAAATGGTACTTATTAAGAAGAATTGTACTTAAACAAGAAGCAGGGAGGGAGCAGGAGATTATGAGTGTTTTTCGTCGCATGAGGGATATTACAGTAGCTAATCTAAATGAACGTCTAGAGCAAAGTCAAGATCCTGTGAAGCTAATTGATCAATTTCTACATTCAACTCGCGAGGAAATCAGTGAAGCTGAAAGACTGTATCAGCAATACGCTTCCCATACGAAGCAATTGCAGCAGCAAGTGAATCAAGCGACTGCCATGAGAAATAAACGTGAGGAACAGGCGTTACTCGCATTAAAAGCGGGCGAAGATCATCTGGCAAAGCTGGCTTTGCAAGAAAAGATCATTCACGAGGAAAAGTTGGAGCAGTACAGCGGGCTACTTGAACAAAGTAAGCAATCCTTGTTTGAACTTGAAGGACAGCTGAATGAGCTGAAAATAGAGTATCAGACAGTGTACAGCAAACGTCAGTATTACGCGGCACGGATGGAGTCGCTGAGACTACAGCAACGTATGAATCAAAGAGCAAGTGCTTATGGTAACGGCGGTGATGTTCCCAAAATGTTCGGACGTCTGGAAGATCGGATGTCAGATTGGGAATTAGAAGCGAAGAGCTTGCGCGATGTGCGTCGCATGGGACAGGAATATGCGGTGCAAGCAGGTGAGACTGTAGCAACCGTACTCGAAAGAGAAATGGCTCGCTTAAAGGAGAAACTGAACAATGGTGGAAAGGAGTAGCGCTATGAGTCGATTATATCGTTCAACTAGAGATAAAGTGATGACGGGTCTTGCAGGTGGATTATCTGAGACACTCGGTATTGATTCCACGCTATTCCGGATTCTGTTACTGGTCAGCATTCCATTTACAGGAGGTGCCGTGATTCCAGTGTACTTCATTGCAGCGCTGGTCATTCCGAAGGAGCCTACGCATTATAATCCTTTCGGACCAGGCCCTGGTGCACCGGGTGGCCCATTCGATGGTCCTTACTCAGGTAGACCGGAACATGGACACGGACCGCATGCTAATGGCGGACATGGACCTTATGGACGCCAACCTAACTACAATCCCAATTTTGAGAAGAACAACGCATATTCAGCTCCGGATTCCGGTTTGGATGCGATGATGAAGGATATCGAGAAGAAGGCTTTGCAAAAAGAAGTAGAAGAACTCAAACAAAAACTGTCTAAATATGAGAAAGGGGAATTGTAAATCATGGGAGTATTTCAAAGAATTAAAGATATGACTAAGGCGTCGGTAAATGACTTGTTGGATAAGGTAGAGGACCCAATCGTAATGCTTAACCAATATCTGCGCGATATGGAGGCTGAAATCCACGAAGCAGAAGTTACAGTTGCCAAGCAAATGGCGAACGAACGCCGCATGAAACAACGCGTGGAAGAAGCAGCAAAAATGTCCGCACAACGTGGAGCACAAGCTGAATTGGCACTGAAAAACGGCCAAGAAGAAGTGACTCGTAAGCTGTTGGAAGAAAAAATCTACTTCGATCAAAAACAAGCGGAATACAGCGATCTTCATGCTCAAGCTGAAGTGCAAGCGAAGGAATTGGTTGGGCAGCTGCATGATATGAAGGATGAATTCTACAAGCTACGCAACAAGCGTAACGAGCTCGTATCCCGTGCTCAAATGGCTAAAGCGAAGAAACAAATGACGCAAATCAGCAGCGTACATTCCATCGAAAGTGGCAGTGCGTCACTCGGATTCCACCGGATGGAAGAGAAGATTATGCAGCTTGAAGCAGAAGCAGATGTAATGCGTGCACCTTACAGCCCATCCGCTGCCTACACAAAACCAGTCGATGTTGAGAAGCAACTGAAAGTGGATGAGCAACTGGCTGCACTGAGAAGCAAGCTGAATGATACACCGGCTGCTCCTTCTTTAAACAAAAAAGAAGAATAAATCCTGTTCCTAAAACTTAAGTAGATATGATATGCTGGACAAGAAGAAGCCATACGGTATGGATCTCCATACCGATATGGCTTTTGTAGCGGCTGGCTATAATATATTGATGGTTGTAGTTTTGCTTACGAAGTTAGTTTTGCTACGCAAAACTTTAGGAGGTGCGAAATGGATAAACGAAACCGTTTGATTGCCATCGGACTGATCGGTGTTGGCTGCATGATGATTTTTGGTAGATGGCTCGGCTTTTTCTCCATTGTCGCGCTTCTATTCCTGTTCCTAGGAGTCTACCGCACGACGTCAGGAAAAGTGAAGCAGGGTTATAAGCTGCTCGGGATTGGCGCTATATTACTTTTGCTGGATCATTTGGTGCTCGTGCTGGGGATTTGTTTGATTTCATTGGGGATGTTTTTTACTAAATCCAAAAGAGTTCAGCGTAAGGAAGGGTTTATGCAGAAGCAAAACTTTTCGTCTAGATTTGACTGGGATCGCTCACCCTGGGTGATGCATAGCCTCAGCTCATGGCATATCCTTGGAGAGGCCGATCTTGATCTTTCACTGGCTATGGCGGAGCAAAAGGAAACGGTTATGCTGTTTCAAGGAATCTTTGGTGATATGGACATTCAATTGTCAGATGATTATGGTGTGGAAATAGAAGCCTTTGTGCTTTTTGGATCGATTGAATTCGGTAATGGGCGCGATACTGGTATGCTAAACCGTCTGAATTGGAAGTCCCCTAACTATGAGAGCAGTGAATATAAGGTAAAGTTTAGTGTGTCTTATTTGATGGGAGATTTGGATGTGCGATTATCCTGATTAGTCTGATACAGAAGGGAGGGTCCCCGTATGGATAAAAAGAACAAAAATATGATGTCACGCAGTATGGGTGAGGGGGCTCTGTTCTCTTTTGTCATGCTGCTTGTGATATTGTACACCATGTATACATATGGCTATTTAAAGCCTTTTGAAAGCTGGATGATTGGATTACGCACGGCATTTACTCTAATTCTGCTGCCCATGGGGTTCGGGGTTGGCTTTGGTTTCTATCAGAGCTTCCGAGTAAAGCGAAAGTTGGAACGCCTGAGAGAAACTCTCGTATTGTGGGAGAAGGGAAACTTAACGCTATCTATGCCTGACTTGGGTGACGATGAGCTGGGAAGGCTCGGAGAACAATTAGGCCGAATTAGTGGAAAATGGGAAAACCAAGTGACAACACTGCAGCGATTGTCTACAAATAACGCGAAGCTCGCGGAGCAAGCACGAGTATCTGCTATTATGGAAGAGCGCCAGCGGCTTGCGCGTGAATTGCATGATGCAGTCTCACAGCAGTTGTTCGCGATCTCTATGACCGCCACGGCTGTAGGCCGGACGCTGGAGAAGGATTTTGACAAGGCGCAACGGCAAATTGCACTTATCGAAGAAATGTCTGCTGTAGCCCAATCAGAGATGAGAGCACTATTGCTTCATTTAAGACCTGTTTATTTGGAAGGTAAGGGATTAGAGCAGGGGCTGCAGGAGTTGATCAAGGAACTTAAGGTTAAGGTTCCGATTGAAATCGTGTTCGAGATGGACCCTGATGTACAATTGCTAAAAGGGGTAGAGAATCACTTATTCCGTATTGTGCAGGAGGCAATCTCCAATACGCTTCGTCATGCGAAAGCAGAAAAGATGGAAATCAGGCTGCATCGGCGAGGAGATACAGTTCGTTTGACGCTCCGTGATGATGGGATTGGTTTTGAATTGGATGATAGTAAACAAACTTCCTACGGTTTGTCGAATATGCAGGAGCGGATGAATGAAATCGGAGGTTCCATTCAGTTTATTACCGCTCCGGGTAAAGGAATGCGGATTGAAATTACCGTTCCGTTAGTCAATGAATAATAGGAGGAAAGAGTGACCATGGAGATGGAGGAAGCCATTAAGGTATTGCTTGTAGATGATCATGAAATGGTGCGGATCGGACTAGCTGCTGTTCTAGGTACTGAAGACGGAATTGAAGTCGTAGGGGAAGCTGGAAGTGGGGAAGAAGGTATCCGCCTGGCACAAGAGTACAATCCGGATGTAGTCCTGATGGATCTCGTAATGGATGGGATGGATGGGATTGAAACGACCAAACACTTAATGAAGCAGTATCCCGAAATCAAAGTTATTGTGTTGACAAGCTATCTGGATGATGAAAAAATGTATCCGGTGATTGAAGCAGGTGCGTTCAGTTATCTACTAAAGACCTCACGAGCTAGTGAAGTGGCAGATGCCATACGCGCTGCGGCAAGAGGCCAGTCTGTACTGGAGTCACAGGTCGCCTCTAAAATGATGAATCGTTTTCGAAACAATGCAAAGGGTGAATCCCCTGCTTATAAAGAGCTTACGGAGCGCGAGATGGAAGTATTACGCCTGCTGGCGCAAGGTAAATCGAATCAGGATATCGCGGACCAACTAATTATTGGGATCAAGACTGTGAAATTTCATGTAACGAATATTCTCGCGAAGCTGGGTGTGGAAGACCGGACCCAAGCAGCAATTTATGCATATAAAAATGGACTAGCTGAATAATTGGATATCCCAATTGGTGTGAGTACAAGAACTGGCCAGAGTAAGAAGGGCTGGTTTTTTTGTGTGCACGAGTATAAGAAAATACTTGTCTCCGTATAAAATCTTGTAAAGCGGACATCCTGTTTAGTAGATTAATAGACCGGATTGAGAGGGTGTTGGATTGTGGGGTATGTAGAAGAAAGTAAAGGAAAGAGACACGGTGCAGGCCGAAAAAGCGGTATTAAAGGAATGTTGCTGGTATTGATTCTATGCTGTACTGCGTTACTTTTGGCAGGTTTTCGGGGCGAAGGTGAAAAAGAGAGCAGTCAGATCGCCCAATTGAAAAAGTCACTTCCTCTCCTGACCTCCCTTGGTAAAAGTGTTACAGTACCCGGCTCCCCTCTTCGTTTAGTTTTAAAATGGCAGGGAGAATTCAATGGTGATGGTCTAGAGGCTGGTGTCACTGCAACTAACCTATCCGATGATCTTGGGTTGGGAGAAACAAGCCGGGAAGACGAGGGTGAACATCTTACTTATCGTTCGGCTGCCGACAAAGCCGGTTTTCAAACCACCATGTTCTGGAGTGAGCTTGGAAACGGACGTAGTTATGTGATTGTAACCCTGGAGACACCCGATTTGTTAAATGCTCCCGATCTGCAAGCTGAAGCAGAAGAAGCTGGCGCGAAACTTCGGAAGATCGGAATCGCAGCGGAATGGAACACCTCACTTCAGGGTGCTGCGAAGGAGCAGGAGGACCCTCAGAAGGCTCTATTGTTAACGGAGCAGAATATGTACGCACAACTGCCCGATCTTAAAGTACAGGAAAGCTACGAAGACGAAACAACAGCCAGCCATACTTATAGTACATCAGCATTGTTGCATTCTGTAATCAGCGGAAACCACGAGGTAGTTCTACAGACAGCTATTCATCAGGATACAAAAGAGGGAAGCAGCCGCGTTACGATTGGATCACCATTAATAACAATAGAATATTGAAAAAGACCAATCAAGGATCTATTGTAGAATACCCGTACTTACAATTTTAACATCAACCTTGGTATGGAATTTTACTTTCCGGTAATCCTCAGACCAATTTTTGTTGCTCCAGACATTGTGATGATAAGCAATAAGTTTTCTTCCTACACCAAAGATATCACAGTTTGCCTTTTGGATTTCATTAACAACTGTCTTGGCTTCCTTTGTAAGCAAATCCGAAAGATCTTGATTGACTTTTTTAAGTTCTTTTTCGTCGAGTACATCCGTAAACTCTTCTACGACGGCTTGCAGCTCTAAGCCCAAATTCACATCAATGCTTTCATCAGCAGAAACGGATACCTTGAATTGCCGCTTTATTTTTTTTGAACCCACATTAATAGTAATGAAATTCCGAATATCATCGGAATGTCCCAAATCAAGTTTCTTAGTGAAGCGGGCATTTTTCCCCTGTTGTCCCATCAGCAGAACCATCATGATTGACTGATCGGGGTTCAACATTCCGCTGTAATTCTGGTCATGAAAGAGAGCTACCCCTTTCGTGATTATTTCGCCCCCATCTCTGCCTAGATATGGAAGAGCAAAGTCATGCCCTGGATCCATCAGGGATCGGAACACGGTATCTGCCGTTTCTTTTGGAAAAATACTCATTTCTTCCAGACTATCGATCTTTTGCTTAATGAATTCACCGATCTTTAATTCCCCAACCTTTTTTTGTTCAAGAATTTGGGCAGCTTCTCCTTCCGTAATAATTAGCCGAACGTTGGATGTTGGATTGCTTGGATCCCTATAATTCACATCCAGAATAGGGTACAGGCCACGCTCAGCCGTAGTCCTTCCCATAAGCTCAAACCCATATTTAATAAATCTAATGTTTCCCCTAACTTTATTTCGCAATTGATTGCTTGCATTGCGCACAGTCGATCCGATACTTGAATGGATTTCATTCTTGGTAGCTTTCTGCTCAATATCGGGGGGAATGATTAATTCGATGGTTTCTTTGATCTCTCCGTTCTCTGTATAATCAATTGCAGCACAATAAGCCAGATGCAGGTCTTTCAAATATTCCCGGTCCCAACATCCAGTAAGACAGATGGAAACAAGGGCAATTAAAAGTAAATGCGACTTGAATTTCATGTCAAACTTCATGCAAGACCACCTGGCTTTCTCTTCATAAATAGGGAAATCATCAGCAATACCATCGATAATCCGGCAATAAACACATAGGCCGCATAGTTAGCGGCTGTATCAAAAAGATGTACACCTGCAGGAGTTACAGGTGCAAGTGCGATCATAAAAGAAATGATTTTTACAAACGGAGCAAAATGTTTATGGCTTTTTCGACTAAATAAAACACTGAGTCCAATGGATGCTGCATAGCAATAGCTAACAATAGAACAAACAAGCGTGATGGCCCAAATCGGCAGAAACAGGATATCTGCACGATCCACGATATAAAAGTTAAGAGATTTTACTAAGTAGATGACGGGTTCGGGCATGATTTTGATTTGCTCAGAGTTAAATACCATCAGACAGGTGGATACCACGAAGACATAGAGCAGGGTTACGAACCAACTGGCTAGACTAATGGTCATTAATTTTTGTTTATTTGTACCTTCGGAAAGCGGATAGACGATCATCATCATTTCGAAACCATACATTGATTTAGTTGATTCCTGTGCTCCCTTCACAACATTCCAGAATCCGTTCTCCAAAAGGGGGAGCATAAATTCAAAATGAGCTTGAGTTAAACCATAGCTGACAAATAGTATAAGCGGGACAAAAAGAACTGTTGCCAATGTATAGAATCTGGCCAACACTGTAAGCTTTTCCCTTGCCAAATAGAGTGTCATGATCGAAAAGAGGGTTAATATAGCCCATCTTGGTGTGGATTGCAGAATCCACCTCTGCAGCACCTCTACCGCACTGAACATAATATTGGAGCCAAGCAGAACAAAGTAACTGATGTAAGCGATTATAAGTATTCTACCGATAATTGGACCTCCGAGCTTTAAACATATAGAAAATAAGTTGAGTCCGGGGAAATTTTTCAGCAGAACCCATAGAAGAATGATAACAAGTTGGGTAATGATGCCCGCAATCAAAACAGAGAGCGCTCCTCCACCCTTGGCCACTTCGTTAAGCTTGAAGGGAAGAGACAGAATGCCAACCCCGATTTGAGCTTGAATCATAAAGCAGAAAAGTTGCCCCCTCGTTATCATTTTTTCTTTTTGAGTCATTCTTATAACTCCTGTCAGTTCAGATTAAATGATTATTCTTCTTCTGCCCCTGATTTGCTTGTATTCTTGCGGATGGACCATATCGGAAGGCGCAAAAAGGTGTCTTTCAAGCCTTGAATATTTATCGGGCTTAGCGGTGTAAGGTAAGGTTGTCCAAAAGATTCAAGCTTACACAAATGTACAAAAATAAGTGTCAACCCAAATGATATCCCAATATATCCGAACAAAGAGGCCGCAACCATAAGTGGAAACCGCATAAATCGGATCGCGGAGCTCATCTCGTTGGAAGGGATGAGAAAGGATGATATGGCAGTCAATGCAACAACGATGATCATTGTGTAAGAGACCAATCCAGCTTTAACAATGGCATCCCCGATGACCAAACCGCCTACAATCCCAATGGTTTGACCTACACGGCTGGGCAGACGGAGCCCTGCCTCCCGCAGCAATTCGAATATGAGTTCAAGCAGCATTGCTTCAACCAACGGAGGAAATGGGATCCGGGTCAGTGAACCTTGAATCGTAAAAAACAATTGCAAGGGAAGGACACTGGAGTGAAAAGAAACGGTGGCAATATAGAGCGCGGGCAGTTGGAATGCTGTTACAAAACCAATCAGACGGATAAAACGGACAAAGGAAGCAATCAGCCATCGATTGCTATAATCATCCGGCGTCTGATAGAAGGTGAAGAAGCTGGCAGGTACAATCAGAGCTGTGGGATCTCCATCCAGCAGGATTGTGACGTATCCTTTCAGTAAGTAGAAGGAGGTATGGTCTGGGCGCTCAGTATTGATATGTTGTGGAAATATAGAGTAGGAATTATCCTCCGTTAATTCCTGAATAAATCCGGTGGAGAGCACCGAATCAAGAGTGATTTTTTTTATTCTAGATTCTACTTTTTTTACTAATTCAGGTTTGGCAAGGTTCTCCATATAGATTAAAGCTACCTTTTTGGGAGCGATTTTCCCAAGGGTGAAGTAGCGAACAGTAAGGTTTGGAGTGGTGATTTGTTTACGGATCAGGTATAAGTTAACCGTCATATCTTCAATAAAACCGTTATGCGGCCCCCGAATAACTGCTTCATTCAGAGGTTCGGTTATGGTTCGTTCGTGTTTGGCAGGAGTAGAGAGGATATAAAATTCAGATATTCCTTCAACAAAGTAGAGGCAGCCTCCGTTAATAAGTCCCTGAATACCTTTATTTAGTTCTGTTTCCACACCGAAGCTGAGCGTTGTAAATAGTTTGGAAAGCTCTTTGTTTTTGCTATTGTGAAAAGGAGCAATCACATTCTGCTCAACCAGTTCCATGTCTGCCATGGACTCTAGATAAAAGAGAATTCCTTCAGTTCCGTTAAAGGATATTCTTCTTTTTTTGAGATCATTTGAATAGAACAAGGCTGCTTCGATGAAATCGGCGTTTTGATCTACAGTAGTGAATGAGATCTGTGTTTGGTCAGTCATTAAGGGCGCTCGACTTTCGAGTTATTTTCCTTTAACGTTCCCGAATGATTTGCAGAATATTCCTGAATGAAAGTAACTAATTGGTATAGGCGTTTGTCTGCACAGCTTGAGAAACAAAACGATTCACTTATATTAATGGATAAAGTGACAAACACTTCGTCAATATAGATAGTTTTATAAGGTGAAGTATAATTAGTAATAAGAAATTTTAATTGAAATTTGCGAAATCCCGAGAGTATTTGTCAGTAATCTGATAGCATCCTTTTTAGGAATATGCTAAAATGACATAACGTCGTTTTCTCGACGCTGAGAATGTCAATAAACTATATTACATACAGAAAGATGAGGAGCCATGGCTGAAAATCAAACCCTTGATGCACTGCACACACCCGGTGCTGTCTTTTTTATCTTTGGGGCAACCGGAGATTTAGCCCGGCGTAAGCTTTTCCCGGCGATTTACAGCTTGTACCGTGAAGGTAAGCTGGCACATGATTTTGCGGTAATTGGCGTGGCGCGGCGCCCGCGTACTCAGGAAGAATTTAGAAGTGATGTGAAGGAATCCATCCTTGAATTCTGCCGTTATAAAGCGGGAGAAGAGAATGAATGGAATGAGTTTGTACAGCATTTTGAATACAAATCTCTGGACATCAACGATATTGATGGCTTCCGTGAATTAAGAGCTCAAACAGAAGCTCTTGAAGAGAAGTTCAGAATTCCGGGCAATCGGATGTTCTATCTTGCGCTGGCACCTGAATTATTCGGCAGTGTCTCGTTCAACCTTAAGGCTGGCGGCATGCTGGATAGCACAGGTTGGAATCGCCTCGTCATCGAGAAGCCTTTTGGATATAATCTGGAATCAGCTGAGCAGCTGAACGAGCAGATCCGAGAGGTGTTCAAGGAAGAGGAGATCTACCGGATCGATCATTATCTTGGTAAAGAAATGGTTCAAAATATTGAAGTCATTCGTTTTGCAAATGCTTTTTTCGAGCCGCTTTGGAATAATAAGCATATTGCCAATATTCAAATTACACTTGGCGAAACCGTAGGTGTTGAAGAGCGTGGTGGTTATTATGACCATGCTGGAGCGTTACGGGATATGGGCCAGAATCATATATTGCAACTGCTGACTATGATTGCAATGGAACCACCAAGCCGTCTGCTTGCAGAAGATATTCGTGACGAGAAGGTGAAGGTACTTCGTTCACTTCGTCCTTATGGTACATCTGACGAGGTTCGTGAGAACGTCGTGAGAGCACAGTATATTCAAGGCTTGCATAATGGAAAGACCCTTCCTGCTTATCGTCAGGAAGATAAGGTTGATCCTGAATCGAGTACTGAGACGTATTTTGCTGCCCGTGTGTTTGTAGATAACTTCCGCTGGGCTGGAGTTCCTTTCTATATTCGTACAGGTAAACGTCTACCGGTGAAGACAACGGAAGTGGTAGTTGAGTTCAAGGGAATGCCAACCAATGTTTATTTGGGACAAAAGCATACGCTGGAGCCTAACCTGCTTGTTATCCGTGTGAACCCAATGGAAGGCATTTATGTAAAGATTAATGCCAAGAAGCCGGGTTCCGAGTCTGAAATTCAACCACTAGCTATGGACTTCTGTCAGAGCTGCTTGGTTGGAATCAATTCCCCGGAAGCTTACGAGCGTTTGCTTCATGACGCGGCACGTGGAGATTCCACTTATTTCACTCGTTGGGATGAGGTATCGTCGGCATGGTCGTTCGTGGATCGTATTGCGAAGGCTTGGAAGGAAGAGTCGAGTGATCTATCTGCTTATCCTGCTGGCACTTGGGGTCCGGTTGAAGCGGATCAATTGCTTGCTCAGGATGGCTTCCATTGGTGGCCGGTAAACGGTCAGGAAGAAGATAATGTAGTATGGCTGAAGAATAACTAAACTTTGCTTCAATGCTATCTCCCTGCAGAGGATGCAGGGAGATTTTTTGTAATGCTGAGATTAGAGAACACTCAGCCTCCCCAGGCCACTCTGGCTCCAAATGCCGCTCGGGCGACAGGAGCATTTTTTAAATAACTGCACTTTGTACAATTAAAATCACATATTGGGTGGAAATTAGTCTTTTAAGTGTATTCTCTGCAACTATTTTCTCCGCATAAGGCCGAAAAGCTAGCACATTGAATTTTTAATTGCATCAAATACAACTAAAGGCGATTGGAAATGCTAATACTTCTTATAAGTGTAGGAAATACAACTATTTTACTATAAGAGACTGCGGAGAAATGTGGAAACGAAATCAAGGGAGGGGCCTATATTCAGCGGGGGGCCATGGGGAGCTCTGTTTTCAATTAACACACACCTCTTTGAGACGATCGAACGGACCTTATCCTCCCAAATGCATGTTTTAGTCGAGCTTACGGACAAATGTATGCGAAAAACCGAATATAATGTGCCGCCGGTAACGTAAACGAGCCGATTGTATGCGAAAAACCGAATATAATGTGCCGCCGGTAACGTAAACGAGCCAAATGTATGCGAAAAACCGAATACAATGTGCCGCCAGTAACGTAAACGAGCCAAATGTATGCGAAAAACCGAATATAGTGTGCCTCCGGTAACGTAAACGAGCTAGCGCTGTTATCTGCCCTGAATCACCCGTGAATGGGCTTGTTATTAGGGAATAAGTGCAATAAGGTCGCAGTCAGGCGTTTTTCTTCTTGAACTATGGGAACTGGTGAACAGGATATAGACCTGATTTGGGAGATATTTTGCTGCAAAAGCTTTTTAGTAGATAATGTCTGCCGGATTTTGATATACTTTAGAGGATGCTTTCACTTGAAGCGGACTGGAGCTAGACCTAAGATAGCTATTCATTCAGAAATGAAGGGGTATGAACGATGAGCAGAGCACCGATTTGAAGATAACCCCAGTGTAATTGAAGCAGAAGCAGGAATTTTATATATGAAGGGATATGTGTAATGAACAAAGCAATAGATCAGAAGCTGCAAAAGGAAGTGGACAGACGCAGAACCTTTGCGATCATTTCCCACCCGGATGCGGGTAAAACAACTTTAACGGAAAAACTACTGTTATTCGGTGGTGCTATCCGTCTGGCGGGAACGGTTAAGGCCCGTAAGGCGAACAAGCATGCAACGAGTGACTGGATGGAAATTGAAAAGCAACGGGGGATTTCTGTTACTTCCTCTGTGATGCAATTTGATTATTTGAATCACCGCGTGAATATTTTGGATACACCGGGTCACCAAGACTTTAGTGAGGACACCTACCGTACACTAACAGCAGCGGATAGTGCGGTCATGCTTATCGACGTGGCAAAAGGTGTGGAAACCCAAACGACCAAGCTGTTTCAGGTATGTGCTAAACGTGGGATTCCAATCTTTACTTTTATCAATAAGCTGGACCGTGAAGGACGCAGTCCGTTTGATCTAATGGAAGAGCTGGAGCAGGTACTGGGTATTCGCTCTGTGCCTATGAACTGGCCGATTGGTAGTGGACGTGAGCTATGCGGCGTATATGACCGGATGAAGAATCAGGTGGAGCTGTTCCAAGGTGACGATCACTCCGTAATCAAGGTGCAAAAGGTTGACGGATATCGTGATCCAATCATTCGTGAAATGGCTGGGGAATATCTGCATGATCAACTGTGTCAGGATCTGGAGCTGCTGGATGTAGCAGGCGATGCTTTTGACTATGAAAAAGTACTAAGTGGTGAACTCACACCTGTGTTCTTTGGTAGTGCGATCAATAATTTCGGCGTACAGACTTTCCTCGATAATTTCTTGGATCTGGCACCGAAGCCTGAACCACGCCGTAGTACTACAGGTTTGGTAGAACCAATGAACGAGAAGTTTACTGGCTATGTGTTCAAAATCCAAGCCAATATGAACCCGGCTCACCGTGACCGGATTGCTTTTCTACGTATTGTGTCCGGGAAGTTCGAACGAGGTATGAGCGTGAAGCATGTACGTGCGGGTAAGGACATTAAGCTGGCCCAGCCGCAACAATTCTTAGCGCAAGACCGTGATATCGTAGAGGAAGCTTATCCGGGAGATATTATCGGGTTGTTTGATCCAGGTATTTTTAGAATTGGAGATACACTGAGTCAGGCCGGAGATTTGGAATTCGATGAGCTGCCAACATTCTCACCAGAGATTTTTGCTAAAGTGAGTATTAAAAATGCTTTGAAATCGAAGCAGTTCCAAAAGGGTGTCGATCAGCTGACTGAAGAGGGTATGATTCAAGTATTCCGTACGGTTAACTTTGACGATATTCTGCTCGGTGTAGTTGGACAACTGCAGTTTGAAGTGTTCGAGTACCGTATGAAGGGTGAATATGGTGTGGATGTTCAGTTGCAGCGTATGCCATACCAGTTCGCGCGTTGGATCGTAGATGAGGCTAAACCGGATGCGAGTAAGTTCCGTATTAACTCTACGCTCGTTACAGATAAGAAGGGCAATTTTGTCGTGTTGTTCGAGAATGAATATGCTATGCGGACAGCGATGGATAAGAACCCGACAGCTACGTTCCTAGAGATGGCTCCAAAAGCATTGCTATAGTAAGGAAGCTAAAACTTTCTGATTGTTAATAAAAACCTCCGCCTTCAGCGTGCAATTGCACAATGAGGAAGCGGAGGTTTTTGACTAGTTGCGGCTATCTATGACGTGATATTCCCGGGAGTAATCGTCTCCAGGTGATCATGCAGCATAGAAACCAAATTGTCTTGCTTAGCGGTGTCTAAGTCCTTCCATATCATTTCAAACACGGCGCCAAGTCCCGGGAGTGCTGCTTCCGGTCCGTCTACCGAGCCTTCAATCATATGCCGCAAATCTTCTTCAGATTGACCATGCACTTTATGAATAATCGCCTGGCGTAAGTCAATAGTAACCGACATAAAGTACCTCCTTTTTGAAATATAGTGATATTCAATTCGTTTTAATGTACCCTGTATAGGTGCTGGAAATTCAAGTTTTTGTTCGTGTATGCTATACTGTTTTAGATATAGAAATGCTACGGGAGGTACATAAGACATGGCCAAAAAACAATATGCCATCATTGGCATGGGGCGTTTCGGATCCAGTGTTGCGAGAGCACTCAGCGGTATGGGGTTTGACGTACTTGCGATTGATGCGGACGAGCAGCGGACACAGGAGATTTCAAATATAGTAACACACGCCGTATCTGCAGATTCAACGGATGAAGAAGCGCTACGCGCACTTGGTATTCGCAATTTTGATGTGGTGGTTGTGGCTATTGGTGAGGACATTCAAGCAAGTATTCTTACAACTTTAATCCTGAAGGACCTTGGTGTACCAGCAATTATCGCAAAAGCAAAAAGTGAGCTGCACGGCAAAGTATTAGGAAAAATTGGTGCAGACAAGGTGATTTATCCTGAACGGGATATGGGAATGCGGGTTGCGCATCATTTGGCTTCGCCTAATATATTAGATTATATCGAGCTGTCGCCTGATTATAGTATTTTGGACATGAAGGTATCCGGATCGATGCTCGGGAAAAATCTACAAGAGCTCGATATCCGTGCAAAATATGGCTGTAACGTAATGGCTATTCGCCAAGGTGAAGAGATGAACATCTCCCCTCGCGCGGAGGATCGCTTGATCGATGGGGATATCCTTGTAATCGTTGGGCATAAAGATAACCTGACGAAGCTGGAGATCGCGTATCAGTAGGTGAGTGTCCTGATAGAGTACGTTATTCCGAGGAAAGTTGGACTTCCGGTCGCTGTTGTCTCCAGATTTTTTGATTTGAACCGCTTGCTGCGGATAAAATCCCGAGACAAAGGCGAGCGCTACGCTCCTACAGTTCCAAATTTCCTCTCCATAACGTAATCATCAGGTTTATAGGGGAGTAGAAGTGAAGAAGAATAAAGATAAAGAGCAAAAAATATAAGAGCAAGAATAAATGGCAAGGCATAAGAAAGGAAGACTTTATGGAAATCATGTCTCCGCAAAATACGCGGGTTAAAGAGTGGGCCGGGCTGCAGGAGAAAAAGCACCGTGACAAGGCTCGTAAATATATCGTAGAAGGCGTTCATCTGGTACAGGAAGCGCTGCTGGCTGAAGCAGATGTGGAATGCCTTGCTTATGACCTGGACAAGGGAATGCCCGCTGAACTCAAGGGGCTTCTTCAGTCCGTTCAGGGCATGGATGTGATCGGCGTAACAGCGGCGATCATCTCGAAATGCAGCAGCACTAATACACCGCAGCCGGTGTTCGCCATCGTGCGGAAGGAACAGCAGGCGGTAGAGGCTATCCTAGCGAAGAAGGATAGTCTGGTGGTTGTCCTGGACGGTGTCCAGGACCCCGGTAATGTCGGCACCATCATCCGTAGTGCGGATGCAGCGGGAGCAGACGGAGTGATCCTCGGACAAGGCTGTGCTGACCTCTATAATCCTAAGACCATCCGTTCTACGATGGGCTCGATGTTCCATCTCCCGGTGGTGGAGGGAGATCTAAGTGAGATTTTGCCACAAGCACGGGAAGGCGGGGCATTGCTGGTAAGTACTTCGCTGCAAGGAGAAGAATCTTGCTATCAGCATGATTTTCACGGCAGTCAGTGGCTTCTGATTGGCAGCGAGGGTAAAGGTATTTCGCCCGAAACTGCTCGACTCGTGGATAAGAGTATCATCATCCCGATGGCAGGCCGTGCGGAATCGCTGAATGCGGCGATGGCGGCGACGATTTTGCTGTTTGAGGGAATGAGACAGCGAGAGGCATAAGCTGCTTCTAAAAAGGAACGGACGATAAAAAACTGCAAGCTCATGATTGAGTTGCAGTTTTTTTGTCGTTTTTAAGAAGCCTGCTCAAATTGGCTGTTGTACAGCTCTGCATAGAATCCGTTCTGAGACAGCAATTCCGCGTGGCTGCCGCTTTCCAAGATATCGCCGTCCTTCAGGACCAGAATCACATCAGCATTCTTGATCGTTGAGAGTCGGTGTGCGATAACGAAAGAGGTTCTGCCTTCCATAAGCTTATCCATCGCCTGCTGAATCAGCAGCTCTGTACGGGTATCCACCGAGCTTGTAGCTTCATCAAGAATGAGCATCGGCGCATCCTTTAGCATCGCGCGGGCGATGGTCATCTGCTGCTTTTGGCCGGCGGACAGATTAACTTTATCGTTCAGTACGGTGTTGTATCCGTCACTTAAGGATTTAATGAAGCGGTGCAGGCCAACGGACTTGCAAGCCTCTATAAGCTTCTCGTCTGTAATGTTCTGCTGATTGTAAATCAGGTTCTCTTTGATGGTACCCTCAAACAGCCAGGTATCCTGCAGGACCATACAGAACAGATCATGAATGTTCTTTCTCGTAAGGCTGCTGATCGGCGTATCATCGATGTAGATTTCTCCGCCCGTTAATTCGTTGAACCGGATGAGCAGATTGACCAGCGTAGTTTTGCCTGCGCCGGTAGGACCAACGATCGCCACTTTTTGCCCAGGTTTTACATCTGTCGAGAAGTTATTGATAATCAGTTTTTCTGAAGTCTCATACGCAAATTGTACTTGGTCAAATTTTACTTTACCTTTAGCAGTTGGCAGTGTGTTCTCTTTGTGGCTCTCGTCTTCCATTTCCTCAGCCTCCAGAAATTCGAACACGCGTCCGCCAGCTGCAGATGCAGCTTGCAGGCTCTGCGCGGCCTGGGCAATCTGGGACAACGGCTGGGTAAAGTAACGTACATACATAATGAAGGCGACGATAACCCCAAATGAAATCGTACCGTTCATGGCGAGTACACCTCCAACGATACAGACGGCAACGAATCCTAGATTACCAATAAAGCCCATCAGGGGTGGCATCAGCCCAGAGAGGAATTGCGCTTTAAAGGCGCTGTTCTTCAGTCCCTGATTTAATTCCTGGAAGGTAGTGCGCATCTGCGCTTCGCCATTATACGCTTTAACTACATTATGTCCTGTGTACACTTCTTCGACATGACCGTTGATTTTACCTAAATACTCCTGCTGGCTAGCAAAATATTTCTGCGATTTCTTCATAATGACCACCATAAGGCCAAAGCCGATGATCGTTGCCACGATAGCGGTAAGGGTCATAATTACATTGGTCTTCAGCATCATGACGATCGAACCGACGAACATAGCTAAGGCGGTTACGACATTACCAATACTCTGATTCATCGATTGCCCGATGGTATCTACATCATTCGTTACCCGGGATAAAATATCACCTGTGGCCGATTTATTATAGTAGGAGATTGGAAGTTTGTTCATTTTATGAGCCAGATCAGTTCTTAATTTCTTCGAGACCTTCTGGGTAATAATCGACATGATCAAGCCTTGTGAGAGTGACAACAACGCACCGACGCCGTAAATTACGACGAGGGTAATACCAATGGTAGTAATGCCGTCCATATCGATGCTGCCGGCAAGACCAGCTGTAATTTTGTCGGTGATCTCGGAGAGTTTGTCCGGACCGAATAACGTGAGCACCGTTCCAGCTGCCGCGCAGATTAGCGCAATCACAATAACCGGAACATATTTACGGCAGTAGCGGAGCAGCTTGCTCCATGTATTCTGGCCTTTATTTTTGGTTTTCATTATGCAAGCTCCTCCTTCGTAAGCTGAGAATAAGCAATTTCCTGATAGACGTCGCAGGACTGCATTAGTTCGTCATGCGTTCCCATGCCTGCGATTCGTCCGGCTTCCAGCACAATGATCTTGTCGGCATCTTTTATCGTACCAATGCGCTGTGCAACGATCAGCATCGTTGAATCATGCGCGTCTTTCCTAAGCTCACTGCGCAGTTTGCGGTCAGTCTTATAGTCAAGCGCGGAGAAAGAATCGTCAAAGATTAATATTTCTGGACGCCGGGCAATCGCTCTGGCAATCGACAGCCGCTGTTTTTGCCCGCCAGACAGATTCGTTCCGCCTTGGGCGATATGGGCATCATAGTTCCCCTCTAGCTTTTCTACAAATTCAGAGGATTGGGAAGTGTACACCGCATCTACAATATCTGAACTGAGGACCTGACCGGATCCGTTCTCACCAAATGCAATATTGGAGGACACTGTTCCACCAAATAGAACAGCCTTCTGAGAGACATAGCCCATTTTATTCCGAAGCGCTTGCTGGTCGTATTCTCTGACATTGATACCATTTACCAGCACTTCGCCTTCTGTAGCATCATAGAAACGGGGAATGAGGTTAACAAGTGTACTTTTCCCGCAGCCTGTAGATCCGATAAAAGCAACCGTCTCCCCCTGCTTGGCCGTGAAGCTGATGTTCTCCAACACATATTCCTCTGCATCTGGATATTTGAAGCTAACCCCCCTGAATTCAATTTCATCTTCTCGCTTCACAGGGAATTGAGTTACTGATCCATTCTTCAAGCTAGGTACTGTTTCTAGCACTTCATTGATACGTTTAGCCGATACTTGAGCACGGGGCAGTAGAATAAAGATCATAATCAGCATCATAAAGGCCATAACCACTTGCATGGCATAAGATGAGAATACGATCATATCTGAGAACAAGCCCATCTTGGCAGTACCCTCGGCTGCTTGAATGAGCACTGCACCCACCCAATAGATGGAGAGACTGAGTCCACTCATAATCAAAGTAATACTCGGCATCAATAGGGTCATTACATTGTTGGCAAATAGGTTGGTACTGGTAAGCTCGTTGTTAGCTACAGCGAACTTCTGTTCTTGATATTCCTCGGCATTATACGCCCGGATGACACGAAGACCATTAAGATTCTCTCTGGATACACGATTCAGATTATCTGTAAGCAGCTGCAGCTTTTTAAATTTAGGCAGGACGAGCACGATACAGACTGCGACAATAACTACTAGCAATGCGACCGCGGCACCTGTCGTAAGAGTCCACTCCCAGCTTTTGCCCGAAATCTTGAGTATCGCCCACACTGCGAGGATGGGTGCTTTCACAAGTAGCTGTAAGCCGATCACAATCAGCATTTGTACTTGCGTGATGTCATTCGTGGAACGGGTAATTAGACTGGCTGTTGAGAAGTTACTGATCTCCTCCATCGAAAAGGATTGTACCTTATCGAACAATTTGGAACGCAATCTTGCAGACAAATCGGCTGCTATTCTTGCAGCAATGCCCGCTACAACAACCGAGGTCGCCAGACTGCCAAGAGCACAGAGCAGCATCCAACCGCCTGCGACAAGGATTTCATTCATTTCGCTCCCTGGTGTCTGGATCAGCCGGGTAATATCACTCATGTAGTCAGGCAGTTCTAAATCCAGCCAGACTTGAGCGATAATGAACATGAGACTGATACCGAATAAGAACCATTCTTTGGGTTCCAGATTCTTGAGTAATTTCAACATAAGAATGACTCCTTTGCATTATCGTTGCTATGATCTTAACGGAGAATGATAAACTGAAAGTTAACTTTTGCTATGAAAAGAAAGAAGAGACCGTCCCTTAAGCCATAGAATGACTGCTTGGGGTGGTCTCTTCTGTTTGAGCAGATATACGTGAACACATTAGCATTTTATAAAAAATACACATAATCTATGAATTCTTCAATAAAGTCTGCGCCAGTTTCACTTTTCCTTTTTTGATACATTGTGAATCCAACACTTTCGTACATCCGTTGAGCAGGGATTAAATCGTCATTCGTGGTTACAATAATTTTTGTTACATCATTCTGGGTGATTCTATTAATTGCCTCTTGAAGCTGGATTTTACCATAGCCATTGCCTTTATGTTTTGAAGCAATGCAATTATGCCCAATTTCTGCATACTCAGGCATGTTTCTCGGGTCCCACACCACAAATCCGATGGGTTCATCATTTACAGTTGTGATAAAAGCATATTTATCTGCAATTTGTAAATGGTCAAAGAAAAAGTTGTCAAAATCCTGCCAATCAGAAATAGAGCTTTGTTCATATCTGCGATCAAATGAATACGCATCTGTCAATAATTCAAGGAGAATTCCCCGGTTAAAGCCGCTCAGTTTTTTGAATTGTACACTCATTTACTGGTAACCCCCAATTCTTTAGTTACCTTTTTAAAATCGGGGAGCAGCACGGTGAAAGTGGTTCCTTGCATTGGAACACTGGCGCAGGTGACGGTTCCGCCGTGCAGCTCAATGATTTTTCGGACAATCGTAAGCCCCAAGCCATTACCGGCAGTAGAGTGAGAGGTATCTTGCTGATAGAACTTGTCGAAGACCTTGGGAAGTGCACTTGGACTGATGCCTGCTCCATTATCACGGAACGTAATTTCAACCTGATCTTTCAACTGCCTCATAGTAACTTCGATTTCGCCGTGCTCGGGAGTGAATTTAATCGCATTGTCCAATAAATTCAGCCAGACCTGGTTCAGCATCTCTTTATTCCCAGGTACCATATAGTCCTGTACGTTGGCTTTGAAGGAAATATGCTTTTTCGTAAGTTTAGTATGCAGTAGCAGGACACATTGGCGAATTTGTTCTCCGACATTGAAGGGCTGCCGGTCGGTTAATATGGCCTGTGCTTCCACTTTGGAGAGGTTCAATACATTGGAGGCCAGTGTAGCCAGACGGGTAGATTCCTCGATAACAATATCCAGATATTCATTCCGTTCATCCTTACTCAGCTCGTCATCCTTCAGGATTTCAGCGAACCCTTTAATCGACACAATCGGAGTACGGAATTCATGGGAGAAATTGTTTATAAAGTCTGTTCGCAGAATTTCAATGCCACCCAGTTCCTCGGCCATCCGGTTAATATTCTCGGAAAGAATCTTGAACTCCGGAGGGTGCTTGAGCTGCAGACGCATGGAGAAATCGCCTCCGGCCAGTTGGTCAATAGCATCAATAAATGTGCGGATTGATTTCAGCATTCTGCGACTGGTAATTACTGATGTGACGGTGCCGATAATAATGCAGGCAATCAATATAATCAAGGTGAGAATTTTTTTGTCCTGAAGAATCCGCTCATCAAGTAGGCCGAAGGCCAAGGACAAGTAGGTCAGAATTCCGGTGATTAACACTGTAATGAGGAAAATAATGAATACAGCAAGCGAGAAGTAGATTGGCAGACTGATTTTGCTGCTTAGCTTTTTGATCATTTTCTCACCGCCTTGTATCCGAGACCGCGGACGGACACAAGTTCGAATTCCGGATAGTTTTCAAACCGTTTCCGCAATCGGTTGATATGTACATTAACCGTAGTGTCCGTAGTCTCACTGTCCATCCCCCAGATTTCGTCCATCAGCTGGATTCGAGTGAAAATGCGCTCCGGATAGGATAAAAGCTTATAAAGGAGGTGGAATTCCTTCTGGGGAAGTGTCTGTTTTTCATTGTCTCGAGTTACTGTTAACGTATCGAAATCAAGAATAATTTTACCGACTACAAGCTTACGGGCGCTTACAATCTGCGAGCGGCGCAGAAGGGCTTGTATTCTCAACAGCATTTCTTCTGTATCTACAGGTTTGGTCATATAATCGTCGGTTCCGAGGCGAAAGCCTTTTTTCTTATCTTCTGGAAGCTGTTTGGCCGTGGCCATGAGGATCGGGATCATATTGTTCGCATTCCTTAGCTCCTCGGCAAATTCATAACCATCCATCCCCGGCATCATGATATCGAGAATAATTAGATCAATATGCTGGATTTCAAGAACTTCCAGTGCCTGGATTCCATTCTCGGCTGTTAACACTTCATAACCTTCCCGTTTCAGGACAGCGTTCATCAACTTTCTGACATGCTTATCGTCTTCCACAACGAGGATCTTAATCATGGTTTCACTCCAATAGGTTCTGGTTTTGACCGCTTGTTCCCATAATTCTAATTGATAAAAGTGCTAAAGACAAAGTCTTTAGCGGTTGGGCAAACTAAGTAGTCTCCCGTTCCACCAATGTAAACGAAAGTGGCTGCAGCTCCATATCCCGCTCAAGCAGCACTGGAGCTAGAAGAAGAAAAGCGTTCTCCGCTTGTCCCGCAATCGGATTCAGAATGGTCGTGATTCCAAGAGTTCGCGACAGCTCAGAATTGTCAAACCCAACGATGGCCAGATCGCCGGGCACATTAAACTGCTGCCTGCGTGCTTCGCTAAGGACGCCTACGGCAACCAAATCATTGGCGCACAGAATAGCATCCGGCTGATCAGGTTGTCCCATTAGGGTCTGCACCAATTGCTCTCCATCTCGGATTCCATAGATCGTGGAGTAATACCATTTCTCCATAATGGGAAGATTATATTTGGTCATGATTTGCTCATAGGCCAGGCGTCTACTGTGGGTATTAATGCTGCTGGGACGGCCAAAAGCATTGGCGATGCGCTTATACCCTCGCTCTATCAAATGCTCCAAAGCGAGTGTGTATCCATCATATTGGTTCATGGCAACGGACGGTATTTCAGGATGGTCCATACGCTGCCAGGATACGATGGGTCCGTATTTGCAGTAAGAAGAGATAACATTCTGTTCGTTTACGGAGGTCAGGATGAGCAGGGCGTCGACCCGTTTCATTTTGAGATCTTCAAAAGCCTGAAGCTCCTTCTGCTTATCCCCGCCGGTAGTATAAATAATCGTCTGATAACCATAATGATCGGAGATTTCGACGAAGCTGTTCATAAAGCTCAGAATAAGCTCGTTTAGGTCCATGGTGATCATGCCGATTTGCTGCGTTTGACCTTTGGATAAAGAAATGGCATTGCGGTTAGGGACATAGTCCGTCTCCTTCATGATGGCGAGAATTTTCTCACGAGTCTCCTTACTAACATGGGGCGATTCGTTTAGGACGCGGGACACCGTGGCTTTGGAAAAGCCCGACAGCTTAGCGATTTCGTCAAGAGTGGACATCGGTTTGTTCTCCTTCACATGATTAGTACTTGACATGTAACGCGTTCCAAGGTTTAGGATTCGAATTAGAGCAGTAATCCTATACTATCACAATAGCAAAGGCGGGAAAAAATATGGAATTGCAATTTCCAAAAGGATTCTTATGGGGCGGTGCTGTAGCAGCCAATCAGCTTGAAGGGGCGTATCAGGAGGATGGTAAAGGATGGTCCACCCAAGATGTTATGCCGAAGGGGATTAAGTCTGCGCCTACAGAGGTTCCTACCGACGATAATATGAAGCTGGTGGGAGTCGATTTCTATCACCGATATAAAGAAGATATTAAGCTGTTCGCGGAAATGGGCTTTAAAGTGTTTCGGACGTCTATTGCCTGGTCCCGGATTTTTCCGAAAGGGGACGAGCTGGAGCCCAATGAAAAAGGTCTGCAGTTTTACGACGACCTATTCGATGAGTGTCATAAATACGGCATCGAGCCACTGGTGACTATCTCCCATTATGAAACTCCGCTGCATCTGGCAAGAGAATATGATGGATGGGTTAACCGTAAGATGGTGGGTTTTTATGAGCGCTATGTGAGAACGATATATAATCGTTACAAGAACAAGGTTAAATATTGGCTGACCTTTAACGAGATTAACTCCATTCTTGAGTTCCCATTTATGAGTGGCGGGATCAATACGCCGTTAGAGAAATTGAGTAAGCAGGATCTGTATCAAGCTATTCATCATGAGTTCGTAGCAAGTGCTCTGGCTGTGAAGATCGGACATGAGATTAATCCAGACTTCCAAATCGGGTGTATGGTGCTTAGCATGCCGATTTATCCGCTCACTCCGCATCCGGACGATTTGATCAAGGCGATGCAAAGTGATCACAAAAATATGTTCTTTGCGGATGTTCATGCTAGAGGGTATTACCCCGGCTATATGAAGCGGTTCTTCAAAGAAAATGGGATTCACATTCATTTTGAGCCAGGGGACGAAGAGATTCTGAAGTATACTGTGGATTTCATATCGTTCAGTTACTATATGAGCACTTGTGAAACGGCTGATCCAGAGAAACAGATCAGAGGAGAAGGGAACCTGCTGGGTGGGGTGCCTAATCCGTATCTGGAAGCGAGCGAATGGGGCTGGCAGATCGACCCGCAAGGCTTGCGTTATGTTATGAATATGTTCTACGACCGATATCAGAAACCGCTGTTTATCGTGGAAAATGGTCTTGGCGCTGTCGATCAGCTGGTATTAGATGGGAAAGGCGAAAAGGTAATAAACGACGACTATCGGATCAATTATTTACGAGATCATCTGGTTCAGGTCGCGGAGGCTATTGCCGATGGAGTGGAAGTCATGGGCTATACAAGCTGGGGCTGCATCGACTTGGTTAGCGCAACGAGCGCCGAACTAAAGAAACGTTATGGCTTCATTTATGTGGACCGTCATGACGATGGCTCGGGCACTCTTGAGAGATTCCGGAAAAAGTCCTTCCACTGGTACAAAGAAGTGATTGAATCAAATGGACAGAACCTGCTCTAGTTTAATGGTTGGTATCGGATAGGATTGCTACTGTATAGTTGGCTGGTAAAACCTAATTTTCATTTATGTTACGGGAGATTCTCTCTTATACATAGATGGGATTTAGGTTTTTTTGTGTTCATTCGGTTTTGATTGATTAATTCAGCTTGATATTTCAGAAAAATGCACTTCTATATTAAATTTTAACTTTGACTTTCGCTGGAATCACGTATAAGATAACTATTATGTTATCTATGATAATCATTATCAATAGAATGATAACAATTATCATAGAATATAACTTCGAGCGTTATATACAGGGGGATAAAGAGAATGCACAAAAGGTTAATTAGTTTATTTATGGTTATTGCTATCATATTGGTAGTATCGGGCTGTGGTACTAACCAAAAGAATAATTCAACATCAAACACGGGAGCAAATGACAAACCAGCTTCTGAAAACGCAAGTAGTGAATCTACAAGCGGTCCGATCGTATTAAAAGATTCTAAAGGCGAGGTTAAGCTGGATAAACCTGCGCAAAAGGTTGTAGTTCTGGAGTGGACATTTACGGAAGATATTATTGCGCTCGGAATGCAGCCGGTAGGGAATGCTGATAACGAAAATTACAAGTTATATGTAACTTCTGAAGTGCCACTCGATGCAAGCGTAACGGATGTTGGTTCACGTGATGAGCCGGATCTAGAGACCATTGCTTCATTAAAGCCGGATTTGATTATTGCGAATACGGGTGGACACGAAGGAATTTATGATCAATTAAAAGGCATCGCTCCAACACTGATTTTCGGTCTGTATCCGGAAGAAGGACAAGGCAATCAGTATACGTTGATGGAAGATACTTTCAAAACGATTGCAGCGGCTGTAGGTAAAACTGCGGAAGGCGACAAGGTTCTTGCTGAGCTGGATGCACATTATGCGGAAGCGAAGGCAAAGCTGGCTGAAGCAGGTAAAGAAGGCTTGAATTACGTGCTGACGCAAGCTTACAGCTATCAGAATGCAGCAACATTACGTCTCTTTACAGACAACTCACTGGCTGTTCAAACGTTGGATCGAATTGGTCTAAAGAACGACTGGAAACCCGAAAAATTCGAAGTTTACGGCTTCACTACATCAACAGTTGAAGCATTGCCGGCTGTTCAGGATACTAACCTGATGTATATCGTTCAGAAGGATGATAATATTTTCACGAAAGAACTGAAGGATAACTCCGTGTGGAACGGCCTTAACTTTGTGAAAGAAAATCGTACCTTCGGATTGAGCAGTACTACTTGGGTGTTTGGCGGTCCGATTTCCTCCAAAGTTATCGTGGATGAAGTAGTAAATACATTAACGAAATGAGTGCTTTTATGAACGGGAAGAGCAGCAAAGAAGCCTCAAGTGGAATGACTTGGCGAATCATTGGAATATTTGGGGGCGGCCTTGCCGTCCTCTTTGTTCTGTCCATTCTAAGCCTAGGCTTCGGCGAAGCCAAAATTCCTGCAGCTACGGTATTGGAGGGATTGCTAAATCGCCAGGATGTGATGGAACATAATCTGCTCTGGGATATCCGGATGCCGCGTACGGTAATTGGCCTACTGGCTGGGGCCGCTCTAGCTGCGGCTGGAGCATTATTGCAAACGATAACGAAGAATCCGCTTGCTTCTTCAGATACATTGGGGATTAATGCCGGAGCTTATTTTATGGTTGTCCTTGGAATGGTTACTTTTCCAGCTTTGCAGCATGAGTTCCCATTTTTGCTTGCAGTAGCAGGGGGGCTGCTTGCTGCACTGGCTGCCTATTTGTTGAGTGGTGGTAAGGGGGCCACGCCTGTCCGATTAGCTTTGTCAGGTATGATCGTGTCTATGGTTCTCGGCGCGTTTACATCGGCCCTACATATTTTTAACAAGAACGAAACGCAAAACCTATTTTTATGGGGCTCCGGCTCACTGATTCAGCTAGATTGGGACGGTGTTAAGTATGCCTGGCCTTTTGTTATTCCATTGCTAATAGCAGCTATGCTCGCAGGTAGGCAGTTTGACGCGTTGGAGCTTGATGAGTCCACTGCTCGTTCACTCGGGCAACGTGTTGGATTGGCACGGGGGTTAGGTCTAGGTTTATCTGTATTGTTGGCTGCGGTCGTGGTCAGCGTGGTCGGTCCGATCGGATTTGTGGGTCTGGTGGCTCCTCATCTGGTTCGGCTTAGCGGTATTCGAAAGCATCACCTGCTCATTCCTGCAAGTGCGCTGTGGGGAGCACTGCTCATTACGGCAGCGGATACGCTTGCGCGTATGGTTCGTAGCAGTGTAGGTGAGATGCCAGTTGGGGCGGTTATGGCGATTATTGGAGCGCCTTGGCTCATATGGCTGGTGCTCACCAAGATGAAAAATATATCGGGTTCAGGCTCAGGTCAGTCATCTATGAATATAGGTGGAACTGCGCTTCGGATGCGCTTTGTTCCGGCGGTGATAACCATGACCGTACTGCTCGTTGCGGTTATCCTTGTGAGTTTGTCACTTGGGGGAACGAGAATACCGATTAGCGAGCTACTGAGCAGTCTTATCCACAGCGGAGATGGATCTTATTCCGTCCTGCTGAATTTACGGCTTCCGCGTACACTCGTTGCGGCTGGAGGCGGTATCGCGCTTGCCATTAGCGGTGTCTTGATTCAAAGCGCTGTCCGAAATCCGCTGGCTGACGCCTCCATTATTGGTGTGACCTCGGGTGCTGGATTGGGGGCGTTAACCGTAATGGTCGCTTTTCCGGCATTGACGGTATTAGCAGTCCCTATTGCAGCAATTGCGGGTGGTGCTTTGGCTGCAGCCTTTGTGTTTGTTATGGCATGGCGTAGAGCCTTGAATCCATCTGTCCTTATCCTGCTTGGAATTGCAGTATCAGCAATTGCTTCTGCGGGAATACAGGTCATGATCGTCAAGGGCAGTTTATGGAGCAGCAGCTCCTTAATTTGGTTAACGGGTTCGACTTACGGACGAAGCTGGAATCAATTTAATAGCTTGTTTATCTTCCTGATTGTACTCGTTCCTTTTGCTTATTATTTAGGACGTAGATTCGATTTACTAGCATTTGGCGATGAGAGTTCAACAGGTCTGGGCTTGCCCGTTCGCGGAACTCGGCTTTGGGCGATGATTATCGGTGTGATGCTTGCAGCGGGGGCCGTAGCGAGTGTAGGAACGATTGGTTTTCTCGGACTTATGGCGCCCCATGCAGTACGGATGATGATTGGGCATCATACGAGACGATCCATTGTTCTGTCAGGATTACTTGGCGGATTGATGCTCGTGATTGCGGATACGCTGGGTAGAACCATTATGGCGCCGAAAGAAATTCCATCGGGTCTTATAATAATGTTGATCGGAGCTCCGTATTTCTTGTTCTTAATGTACCGGTCTCAGGTTAGAAAGGTGTAAACCTTGGGGAGAGAGTGGAAATACTGCTCTCTCTTTTTTATTTCTCTGAGTGCTTAGCTCGTCTTTCATCATGGGGTGATGGGTATCAAGATTATTTTTTTGTAACCTATAAATCATGAAACTTTTATATACTTAGAAGCGTCAAATGAGTAGGTAAAAAATGTATTCGTCATTCCAGGAGGGTGGATTTGTGAAGAAGTTATGGATTTCAATTTTAGTAGTTTTAGTAGCCATTCCGATGATGTTTCAATCTTCAGTGAAGGCTGCAACTCCGATCAGTATTATTATTGACGGCGTTCGGTTGTCTACAGATCAAGCACCAGTGATGGTCAATGGGCGGACGATGGTGCCGCTGCGGGCTATTTTTGAAGCCTTTAATGCCACCATCAAGTGGAATCAAAAAGCACAAACTGTAACGGCAACTAAAGATGATACAACGATTATGTTAAAGATTGGCTCAAAGACAGCAACCATTAACAATAAGGCTGTAACGCTAGACGTGCCTGGTTTGAATCTGAAGGGCAGAACGATGGTTCCAACAAGATTCGTCAGTGAAGCACTGGGCCATGAAGTGGGCTGGAACCCCAAGACGCAGGTTGTAACGATAACGACTTCAGCCTCGAACGTTGGAAATGCTGGTCCAGTATCGAACGTAATAGCGCAGGATGTAAGTGATTTCGGGGATGGTCGTGATCTTCAGGTTAGCTTTACTCGAGCGGCAAATGAGTCACTAGTGGATCATTACCGTGTTCTAATTGTGAAATCAGGGAATATTCTCAACTTGTCATCTGCACAAACGATAACTTCTTATAATTATTCTACTGTATTACCAACAGGTACGAATCCTTCGGTCAAGTTGACGTCTGGCACGAGGACTATCGATGGTGATTCAATTAAGAATAATCAAGCATATGTGGCGTATGTCTTGACGGTTGGCAAAGGAAGTAATACCAGTGCACTTTCTATTGGGTCCTCCTCTATAACACTAGTGAATAAGACTGTAACAGCAATAAATAATGTACAAGTAAATGATATAAGTGATTATGGGGATGGAAGAGATTTATCGGTCAGCTTCAATAAGCTGTCAGATGAGTCGAAGATAAGTTCTTATCGGTTATTCGTTGTTAAAGGTAATAATTATTCGAATTTTAATTTAAGCACAGCCAATAATGTATCTAGTGCGAACAGCACGCTAGTCAGTAAGACAGGGAAAAATATCACTCAAATTTTATCTTCAGCATCCAGAGATACAGACGGAGCACTTCTTAAAACAGGCGTAAGCTATAGAGTGTTTGTTATGGCGATTGATAACAGTAATGCAGCTAATAATGTATTGTCTTCTGTTTCCTCTGCAATAACACTGACCAACATAGGTGTCTCTAACTTAACTGTCAGCGACGTCAGCAACTATAATGATGGCCGAGATTTAAGGGTGTCATTTACTCATGCGACGGATGAAACCTATATCAGCCAGTACCGGATCATGGTGGTTCCAACGTCATATTACAGTAGCTTTAGTTTAGCCGAAGCCAATAATGTAACAAATGCCAACTATACAGCGGCTAGTACAAATGGTACTTCAACCAGCCTAACCTTGAGCTCGTCAGCCAGAGATGTACGTGGAGCTTTGATAAAGAATGGAGTCAGCTACAAAGTATATATCTTATCTATTGGAAGCGGAAGTAATTCAGGAGGGAATGTTCTTTCGAATGCTTCATCAGTAATTACATTAATTTATGATTCCAGTGTGAGCACAGTCTTTAACTTGAGTGTCAGTGATGTTTATGATTATGGAGATGGCCGAGATTTGAGAGTGTCATTTACTCATGCAACGGACGAAACCTATATCAGTCAGTACCGAATTATGGTAGTTCCGACGTCATATTATGGCAGTTTTGATTTATACGCAGCTAATAATGTAGTAAGTGGCAACTATACAGCTGTTAGTACAAGTGGGTCTTCTACAAATCAGGTTTTGTATTCGTCAACTAGAGATGTTCTCGGTGATCTGATTAAGAGTGGTAGTAGCTATAGAGTGTATGTGTTATCTGTTGGAAGCGGAGGTTATTCGGATTCTAATGAGCTCTCTTCCGCTTCACCGATAGTTACATTGTTTAATAATTCCAGCCTAAAGGCTGTTACAAACTTGAATGTTAGCGATGTTAATGACTACGGCGACGGCCGGGATTTGCAGGTATCGTTTAACCACGCCACAGATGAAACTTACATCAACCAATACCGGATTATGGTGGTACCTACGTCTGATTTCAGCAGCTTTAGCCTGTCTGATGCAAATAATGTATCCAGTGCTAATTACACCTCGGTAAGTACATCAGGCAGCAGTACCAGTCAAGTATTAGATTCTTCCGTCAGAGACGTACGTGGTAATTTAATAAAGGCTGGAATTAGTTATAAAGTGTATGTATTATCTGTCGGCAACGGAAATTATGCGGGTCCAAATGCAATTTCTGGGGAATCATCAGCCATTACGTTATCTACGAATAAAAGTCCGGTGATCTCTGTAACAAATGTAACGTATAGAGAGGACAATGGTAGAATCCTGATCAGTTTCGACAAATCCGCCAATGAGAGCAATATTTCGGAATACCGAGTATTGGTGGTTCCGTCTAAACAAGGGTTTGGTACGGCGGATGCTCTTGCGGTGAATTCCTCTTATTATTCGTCGGTAATCCCTAACGGGACGAATCCTTCAACATTCACTGCGACAAGGGATGTTAACGGCAATTCAATTGTTAAAGGTATTAAGTATAAGGTGTATGTTCTTGCTGTAGCCAACAATAGCGGTATGCAGAATGGCGGTCTTTCAAATTCAACAGAAGAATTTGAAATATAACCGAAATTAAGTTATTGTAAACATTTCAAGTTGACACCCTGTGTGATTTATCATATTATAATTCGTATTGTTATAAGTAAATAAACCAAACTCTATCCAGTGGATGGAGTGGCGGAATTTTGTCAAAGATGTATTCTTTGGTTTCAGTCGCCCCTTGTCATTTCGATGACAAGGGGCTTTATTATGTGATTTGGACGGTTCAATAGGATGGTTCAACAGAAAGGAAAGAAGATTACGATGAATATGAAGTTACTCAAATATGCTTTACTAGTATTTATAGGAGCATGTAGTTATGGATCGCTGTCAACGATCGTCAAGCTTGGAATGAACGATGGATTTAGAATGCAGCAACTGGTCGGGGCGCAATACTTTTTTGGATGGTGCATGCTGCTCTTGTTAGTTGTATTATTTTCCCGAAAAAAACTCGGGTTAAAAGTAGGTGCTTCGTTATTAGGCGCGGGGATTACCATTAGTATGACGGGTATTTTCTATGGGTTTGCCGTTGAACAATTACCTGCTTCGATTGCGATCGTTCTCTTATTCCAATTTACTTGGATTGGTGTGATTCTGGAGGCTGTTGTAGATAGAAAATGGCCTAGTCGAGAGAAAATAATTTCAATGGTTATCCTTCTGATAGGAACCATATTAGCTGGGGGGATTCTAGAACCTAGTGTAGGCGAAATGACTACGAGTGGTATTGTTTTCGGTTTGATGTCTGCGGTGTCGTTTGCCTTTTATATTTTTGTCAGTGGGAGAGTGGCTACGCAGGTACCTGCTGTGAATAAAAGCTTGTATATGACAACAAGTGCAATGATTATTATTATGGTTGTTTTTTCCCCTTCCTTTATTTATGACGGAGCACTTACAGATGGACTTTGGAAGTATGGTCTTCCTTTAGGGTTGCTTGGTATAGTTATTCCTGTGCTTTTCTTTTCTATTGGTGTTCCGAAACTGGGATCCGGTCTGGGAACGATTCTTGGTGCGGCGGAGTTGCCGGCAGCTGTTGTAGCCTCCGTGTTAGTCCTGCAAGAAGAAGTATCCCTACTTCGCTGGGTTGGAATTTTCGTTGTTCTGATCGGAATTGCTGCACCACAAATCATACCGATGCGAACAGGGAAAAAGTCACCTAAACCTTCCTCCAAACCATCACTCCGTAAGGTAGAACTTTAAACTGTATACTAACATCGATGGTATGATCAGGTCCTTATAGGATGAGATCATCAATCGGTGTTTTTTTTTGCGAAAAAAGATTGGTGTTAATTTTTCTGGTATGGCGAATCATTGTCTATTATATAGTGGTGCTATTCTATTTAATGGAGATGACCACTGATGAACAGAAATGACTATGACTATTTTAAGTCTTTGCACGATCAAGAAAATCCGCTAATGCTATATAACTGCTGGGATGTAGCTTCGGCTAAAACGATAGAAAAAGCCGGTTCAAAGGCTATAGCCACAAGCAGCTTCGCTATGGCGGATGCATGGGGGTATTCGGATGGTGAACAGCTCTCATTTGAGCAGCTACTGTGGGCTGTTACGAGAATAGCAGAACATGTATCTGTGCCATTGACGGTAGATATTGAAGGTGGGTATGCTGTAGATGTAGAGTCCTTAGCCAATAACATAGAACAATTATTCCAATTAGATATATGTGGGATCAATTTCGAGGATCAAAAGGTAAATCATCCGAATGATGAATTATGGGCAATCGAGGAACAAAGTCATCGTATTCGAACTATACAGCAAGTAGCAGCCAAGCTTCAGAAGAACGTGTTTATTAACGCCAGGACCGATCTCTTTTTCAAAAAAACGAAGCATTCGCTGGGTCTAGTAAATGAAGCTATAGAACGTACCTATGCTTATGCTGAGGCTGGGGCAGACGGGATTTTTATTCCGGGGTTGACTGAGCAAAGTTTGATAGAACAATTTGTGCAAAAGTCACCACTGCCTGTAAATGTTATGGTAATGGATGGTATGATTTCAAATGTTGAATTGCAGGAGCTTGGCGTAAAAAGAATTAGCTATGGACCGTATAGTTACTTTCAAGCACAGCATAATCTTCAAGAAGATGCTCGGGCCATTCTGCAGCTACCTGCACATTATTCAGAAATGAGCTAACAACACTATGATTACTAATAAACAGCAAATCGATAAATATTATGAGATGTTAGTCGAAAAAAACTCCAATTATGAAGGTGTATTTTTTGTCGGCGTAAAAACAACAGGCATCATGTGCAGGCCAACTTGTCCGGCTAAAAAGCCATATAAAGAAAACTGTGAGTTTTTCGCAACAGCCAAAGAAGCCTTATTAGCTTCATATCGACCGTGTAAAAGATGCCAGCCTTTGTCCAATCCCACGAAAATGTCCTCAGAAGTAAAGCTTCTTGTTGAAGCTATAGAGCGTAATCCGGAAAGGAAATGGACAGATAAAGATTTTGATGAGCTGTCGATTAGTGCAAATACTGCACGCAGACAATTTAAGAAGCAATTCGGAATGACCTTTATTGAATATGCACGTTCTAGACGTTTAGGGCTGGCATTCAAGCACATCAGGAATGGGGATTCTATCATAAACGTACAACTGGACAGCGGGTATGATTCGAGTAATGGGTTTAGGGATGCTTTTTCAAGAACGATGGGAACGGTCCCGAATCACTCTAAGCAGATTAAAGTGCTGTACTGTACCTGGATAGAAACGATATTAGGGTCTATGCTTGCGATCTCAGATGAAGAGTGCCTTTTACTGCTGGAATTTGTGGATCGAAAGGGACTTGAGAACGAAATTAAGAAATTACGTACTCGCTTGAATGCAACTGTTTTGCCTGAAAAGGTACCGGTGCTAGAGCAAATTGAAGAGGAATTAACTCTTTATTTCGCAGGGCAACTTACAGAATTCAGAACGCCGATTCGTTATCTTGGATCTGATTTTCAGCAAAAGGTATGGAATGAACTTCGAAGAATTCCTGTAGGCCAGACGGTCTCTTACAAGGAGCTTGCAGAGAATATAAACTACCCTTCGGCTTGCCGCGCTGTAGCAAGGGCTAATGGAGCGAATCAATTATCGATCTTGGTTCCGTGTCATCGAGTGATCAATAGTAACGGTGAATTAGGAGGCTATGGCGGCGGTATTGCAAGAAAAGAATGGTTAATCAATCACGAGAACAACCTTAGTTCGAAGGTAGCTTATTAACTAAAAACATACTGAACTCGATGTATCTGAAAGTCTGGATACGTCGTTTTTTTATGCTTTTACCAGATTTAAAAGTACTGTTTCAAGCAAAAGAAGGGAAAATTATGAATTCACAACAATATCCAATTGTGTTAGCATAATATATATTTTCATAAGAAAGCGAGCCTTATCTTAGGAGATTGGAGTGAACATCATGCTGAAGGTTCTGATCGTGGATGATGAGCCCTGGGTGCTTGAAGGGCTGAGAACGATGATTGACTGGGAAAAATATGGCTTTGAAGTGTGCGCGGAAGCCCATAATGGCTCAGAAGCATTGAGACTTATACAAGAATATAAACCGGAATTGGTCCTAACGGACATTAATATGCCGGTTATTAACGGTCTCGAGCTTATCGCAAAATTGAATGAAGTGATGACAAAGCCTCCGAAATTTGTGGTATTGACTGGGTATGATGACTTTAAATATGCACATACGGCATTGCAGCAACGAGTGAATGACTATTTATTAAAACCTATTGATGATGAAGAAATAGAGTCCTTATTAAGCAGGATTACGCCTATGATCCAAAATGAAATCGCTTCCAATGAGGAGCTTGATAAGAAGCAATTCTTTGTCGTAAATAATATCGTCAACCGCCTAATACAAGGCGAGTATAACGAAAATTTAGAGCTTCTAACCCAGAGCGCGTTGAAGCTTCAAGCGAATGCAGAGTTAATGTGTATTCTTATCGAACCAGGCATGTCTATCAATCCATTGTATCCACGGATCGTCGATTATTTCCCCAAGGAATGTACCCGTTTCTTTCAGGATCGGTCGGGAAGAACAGGGATCATTCTTGAGTCTGCTTCTATTGGGAATGAGAGTCTGGACGCTATCGTCAACCAGATTCGTTCGGATTTCGCTGAACAATCACATGAGCCGGTACTCCTGGCGATTAGTACTAGAATGGTAGGCGTATGCTCGGTTCGAGAAATCTATATGCAGGCACTTGATGTATGGAAACGAAAGACACATCAGCAGAAGAGGGGGATCTTTTATTATAGCGAGCTTAGGGTTCTAAAGAAGAAGGAACACCATGAGGATCACTTCAAGCAGCTGCTGGATAAGGTCCTGGCAAATGATTTAGAACAGATACAACCTTGTGTAAAAGAAGCGTTCGCCTCTTTCGTAGAAAATCTGTTGACGATTGAGGTCGTGCAAGCCCAGGTGGCTCATTTAGAGCTTACGATATGTACACTGATAGCCCAAATGAATGGTATCCCGGATACGATGATGATAAAGCTTCAGCAAGAGTATGGAAATCTAGGTGAACTAAATGATTATTTTGTATTAAGCCGTTATGTTCAAAGTCTGTGTATGCTGGCGACGGTCTATCTATCTGAATTAGAGCAGCAGAATGAACAAAATACGATTTACAAGGTGATTCAGTATGTGGATCGTGAATTTCGGAATAAATTAAAGCTTCAGGATTTAGCTAGGCAATTTCATATCAATTCTACCTATTTGGGACAGCTATTCAGGAAACAAACGGGTCAGGGCTTTAGTGAATATTTAAATGCCAAAAGGATTGAGGAAGCCAAAAGTCTGCTTAAGCGAACGCAGCTGAAAATATCGGATATTGCGGTGCAGGTGGGATTCTCAAACACAGACTATTTTATTGATAAGTTCAAGCTGATTGTAGGGGTAGTCCCATCGGTTTATAAAAATGAAAATAAAAACTAATAGCTCTAGGGGAAGCAAGGTGTTTCGTATGGAGAGAAAAAAATTCAGATTTAGAAAAGTAGTGAATGACATTCCACTGAACTACAAATTTTCCCTCATTTACGTTATAGGCGTTCTACTCCCTATTATTATTATTAACCTTGTTTTTTTGGATCGGATTTCCGATTTGATCAAATCCAGAGAACAGCAAAACTTAGAAATCTCTTTAGAGAGGGCCAGAAAGGATATTCAAGATTTCATTGAGGGTGGAGTAGCAGTTAGTTATACGCTGTCCTCGGATAAGAATCTGTATGAATTGCTAGAGCGGAGGTATGGGAACTTGATTGAATTTTATGACACCTTCGACGAACAGCTTCGAGATCGGATGAACAGTTATATGCCAGTTAACAATCAACTTGAACGAATTACTGTATTTACGAATAATGACTCCATTGTTTCCGGTAGTAACTATCAGGTCATCACGGACAAGGTAAGGGAGAGTGAGTGGTATAAGCAGTTCAGTGCTGCGAATAAACATATGTTTCTTGCTGCTTATCAAATGAGCGCAGCGCCTAATGTGGCTTCTAATGCCCCGTATTTAAGTGTAATTGAGCGAATGGATGTATACAGCTCACTGAATACCTATGAGAAGCTGCTTAGAATTGACCTGGATCTCAGTAAAATATATGACATTATAATTAGAGAAAAGGATTATTTGAGTCTTTACCTGGTTAACGGGCAGGATGAAATCATTATGTCTGCTCAGAGCGGGTATCAGAGGGGTACGAAGGATCCTTATCCTGTGTTCGAGCTTCAGGATGATGAGCACAAGGAAGACATACATATTGTACCCGTTGGCGGGGCTAGTTATATAAAAAGCTGGCGAATTATAGGGGTTACGCAAGGGGAGCGTATTGCTCAGGCGATTATGGAGATTCGAGTTTATGCGGGTATTTTGGCATCCATTGTCACCTTGCTCACAACCGCCTTTTTATATGTGATGTTAAGATCGTACAATTATCGGGTGAAACGGTTGTCTAGGCATATGCAGAAAGTAACGAATGAGAAATTCGATCTTATTCAAATCGATGAAGGACAAGATGAGATTGGTGACTTGATTCACAACTTTAATAGAATGACCACTAAAATTAATTCTCTAATTAACGATGTATACAAACTAGAGATTCAAAAGAATAACCTGGAGATGGAAAGAGTAAGGGCTGAACTGAATTTTTTGCAAAGTCAGATGAATCCCCATTTTCTCTTCAATACTTTAAATGCCATTTTAGTGGTCTGTACCAAAAATAATTATTCGGACGTTACAGACATCATTAAGAGTTTATCCAAGTTGCTCAGAAGACTACTTAGCTGGAAAGAAGATCTCGTTACATTGGAAGAAGAAATGACGTTCATTGAGATGTATCTGAAAATAGAAAAATTCCGGTTCAGAGATAAATTTGACTATCAATTTGAGATCGATGAGCAGTCGCTGCAATATAAAATTCCAAAGCTAAGCATGCAGCCGTTAGTGGAAAATTCCTGTAAGCATGGTCTGCAGGCTATAGAAGGACTCGGTATCATTAAAGTAAAGACGGAAATCGAGGATAGTCGTTTACAAGTTACGATTTCAGATAACGGTAAAGGGATCGAACCAAGCCAGCTTAAAGAAATTTTATTTAATGTTCAAAATGAAGAAGCCTCCTCAGGAACGAATATCGGAATCCGCAACGTGTATCGCAGACTGGAGCTATATTATGAAGATCAGGTTCGCTTTGAAATCAGCAGTGTCCCGAATGAAGGGACTGTTGTCACGTTTGGCATTCCGCTAAAGCTCCTGGAACGAAAAAATAGCTAGAAGGTGAGGGAGCCTATGAAATACAAAGTATTGTTGATCGATGATGAGCCTAGTGCTCTTGAGGGGATGCAGCTATGGATAGACTGGCAGGCGCTTGGCTTTGAAGTATGTGGAACCTCCAGTAATGGCAAAGAGGGCTTACAGTTAATAAAGCAGCTACTGCCGGATCTTGTCATTACAGATGTAAATATGCCGCTAATGAATGGTCTGGAAATGGTTTCCGCCTGGCAGCAAGAGGAGACTAAACCGATTAAGTTTGCCATACTAAGCGGTTATAGTGAGTTTGAATATGCTAAGACAGCTATACGTTATGGCATTAACCATTATCTGATGAAACCGCTTTTCGAAGAAGAGGCGTCAGAAGAATTGAAGGAGATATATCGGGAATTAGAACAGGAAACTCAGAAGCGAAGCTTAAATCAAATGGCAAACTCAGAGGAAGTTGTCTCTCTTCTTAAGAGCATTCTGAATGAGAAGGCAGAAGATAAGTCAGACTTTACAGTACTTACACGTCTATCGGAAGGCAAAAGCCTTTGGAATATTTGTTTACTACAGACAGACCCGGCGATGTATACGGAAATCAGAGAGAAAGCAGTAGCTCTCCTAACGAATACGGAATTGATGTTTCTGATCGATCTGGAGGCTTTTTGCTTTGGAATCGTATACGGCTATCCTTCGGAGTCTGATGAGGGTGCCGCAATATATCCTGCAGTAGCTCCCTTGCTGAATGAACACCCTAAGCAAGCCATGTATATTGCAGTAGGGGATAGCGAGGGCTCTTTGCTTCAAATTGCGAATAGCTACCGAACGGCGAAAGAAGCGTTAATGTATTATTTTTATAATTCGGATCATTCGGGGTTCTTGACCTATCAGGGAACCAAAGATAGTCCCTTCAGCTATCACTATGATCAAATTCAACTGATGGATGATTTAATGAGACCCATTAACACACTGGACATAAAAGGCTTTAAACAAGCTGTAGGCTTGGCTTCTCGCAGTTTTCGTGAGATGCGCATCGCTCCAGAGGTTGTGAAGAAGATCGTTATTCATATTATGTATAAGATCGTTGAGTTTACTTCAAAAGCTAGTGAAGTTCAAGTATCCTCCCTGTTAACCCAAATAACAATCCCCGAAATACGGGACTCGATGATGAAGTTGAACGATTTAATGCGTAATCTTTTATCATGTGGTGAGGCGAGTATTGATATTCTTCTAAAAGAACAAATCCAAAAATCACAGGGGATTGTACAGGAAATCAACAACTATATTGAAGCGCATTATCACGAAAATCTTACAATTAAAAAGCTGTCGGAGGTATTCTTCCTGCATCCAGTGTATCTGGGACAATTATTGATCAAGAAGAATGGCATTCATTTTAATGAGCAGCTGCATGACCTCCGGATTAAGGAATCTGCGCGTTTACTTCAACACAATAAGCTGAAAAACTGTGAGATCGCCGAGAAAGTAGGGTATTCCAATTATAGTCAGTTTCTCAAACAATTTGAAAAGAAGATGAAGATGAGCCCTAATGAATTTAAACATACGAATACCTAAACTTTTTGGGGGTACACCTTTAGTTCTGGCGTATTATCAGTGGCATCATCACCTCTATAATTTAACTTGTAAGGGCTTACAATATGGTTACACCAACAAAATATGGAGGTGCTTTATGGGGGGCAAGTCAATATCAAAGTTCAAACTTAGTCTGATTGCTGTGTTATCCCTAAGTTTTGCTCTAGCAGGGTGCGGTGGAAATAACAGCGGTAATACTGCTAAGGGGGAAAACAAACCGGCAGAAACAACAGCTGCAACTGCAGCTGGAACCGATGACAAGAAGGTAGAGCCTTTTGAAGTTAGTATCTTTCTTGGAGAAGCAGGTCAGCAACCCACACCAGATAACAAAATTTACAAGATGATCAAAGAAAAAACAGGCGCATCATTCAATTTCGAATTCTTGGCTGGAGACCTTAAACAGAAGCTTGGCGTTATGATTGCCGGTTCGGATTATCCAGATCTGATGAGTTCCAATACCCAACTGACGGCAGCAGGTGCATTTATTCCTCTCGAGGACTTAATTGAAGAACACGCTCCGAATTTGAAAGCGCATTACGCAGCTTACTGGAACATGATGAAGGATCCCAATGATGGACACATTTATACACTTCCAAACTATGGTGCGTACAATGGTGAGATGAATACAACCTATTACTCTGGCCCAGCTTTCTGGATTCAGAAAGCTGTACTTAAAGATGCCGGTTATCCAACGGTTAAAACTTTGGACGAGTATTTCGATCTTATCGTGAAATATAAAGAGAAAAATCCAACCATTGATGGTCAACCAACAATTGGGTTTGAGATTCATAACAAAGACTGGAGAAACTGGGGATTGTTTAACGCTCCTCAGCATCTGATCGGTCATCCTAATGATGGCGGAGTAGTAGTTAAGGATAACGTAGCAGAAATCTTTGCGGATAAAGACTATGCAAAGCAGTACTATAAAAAACTTAATGATATGAATGCGTTGGGTATTATTGATAAAGAAGCATTTGTAATGGATTATGACCAATATTTAGCTAAATTGTCTAGCGGAGCCGTACTGGGAATGTTTGATCAGCACTGGAACTTTGGTAAAGCAGAAGATTCACTCAAGACACAAGGGAAAGATATGAGCACTTATGTAGGTCTGCCTCTTGTGTATGATACTAACACCAAAGATTATTATCTGGATCGTCCTGCTCTTAACTTGAATAATGGATTCGGGATTACTGTCAATGCTAAGGATCCAGTGAGAATCCTTAAACTTATGGACACATTGATTCAAGAAGATTGGCAAAGAACCCTCACTTGGGGTATTGAAGGCGAAGATTATCAAGTGGTAGACGGTCGCTTTATAAGAAACCAGGAGCAACGGGATAACGCAGTTGATGCTACATGGAAGCTAAGTAACAAAGCAGAAGCTTGGTATGCTACCGCTCCGAAAATGCAAGGGTACTTTGCAGATGGTAACTCAACGGATGCGGCAGCCCAACCAGAAGAATATAAAGCAGGGTTGGAAGCGTATGACAAGGAAGTTCTTGACGCATATGGATTCAACAGTTATGTAGATTTCTTCAGTAAGCCTGGACCGAACCCAGTGGCTTATCCTGCTTGGTCGATAGATCTTGTTGAAAATTCTCCAGCAAAAATTGCCGATACGAAGATGGGAGAAGTTAAGACCAAGTACCTGCCAAAAGCAATCTTGGCTAGCCCTTCCGATTTCGATAAAGTTTGGACTGAATTTGTTGGAGAACTTCATAAAGCGGATATTAAAGCTTACGAAGACAGAATCAATGAACAGCTTAAATGGAGATTTGATACTTGGAGTGTTAAATAGTTAGAGCTTGCTTAAAAATCAGAAAGTGGTGGCTTATTAGCCAACCACTTTCTGAAATATATGGATGATGTGGGGAGAAAATATATGGATGAGATTTTAACGGGAAAAAAAGTTAACCGGCATCCTAAAAGAAAAAAGAAGCAACCGATTACTCTGACCTTGATTAAGAATCAGAAACAGCTGATTTGGATGTCAGTTCCATTGCTGCTGTATATTGTACTATTTGCGTACGTACCTGTTTGGGGATGGACAATGGCTTTTCAGGATTATAAACCAGCTAAGGCATTTGGCGAACAGACATGGGTCGGCTTGAAACACTTCAAGTTTCTATTTACGGATGATACCTTTTTAAGGGTACTACGAAACACACTGGCTATGGGATTAATTAATTTCTTTTTAGGATTTATAACCGCGATAACATTGGCCTTACTTCTTAATGAAATCAAAAATGTATTTTGGAAAAGAACCGTGCAGACCATATCCTACCTACCTCACTTTCTTTCCTGGATTATTGTAACAGGGATTGTAGGTGTCTCCCTCTCGGTTAACGACGGGATTATCAACATCGTGCTCATGAAATTACATCTTATCGATTCACCAATCCTTTGGTTGAGTGAAGGGAAGTATTTCTGGGGTATTGTGGGTGCTTCAACCGTCTGGAAAGAGGTTGGATGGAGTACAATCATCTACTTGGCTGCTATGGCTTCTATAGATCCAGCTTTATATGAGGCTGCTGAGATTGATGGGGCTAACCGGTACAAAAAAATGTTCAATGTAACATTGCCGGGAATTAAACCAACCATTGTAATCCTGATGATAATGTCCATAGGACATGTATTGGATGTCGGATTTGAGGTTCCGTACTTGTTAGGGAACGGGCTTACGGTAGACTGGTCGGATACGATTGATATATTTGTATTGAAATACGGGATTGGGCAAGGGAATTATTCCTTAGCCACTGCGGGAGGCATATTTAAAACAGTCGTAAGTGTAACGTTACTGCTTTTAGCTAACTGGACGTCGAAGCGGCTAGGGGAAGAGAGGCTGTTATAATCATGGAAAAAACTCAATTAATACCTCAGAAATCTCCAAAAAGTAATAGTAGAAAACGTATGAGAATTATAGGGATCGAACCAGTAGTGTTCGGTACCTTCAATACTATCTTTATGATATGTCTAGTCATTGTTACCTTGTATCCATTCTTGAATACTATAGCAGTTTCCTTAAATGAGGGGAATGATACCATCCGCGGCGGCATTTATCTATTGCCTAGGGAGTGGACTATACAGAACTACAAAGCTGTTTTTGCCTCTGGTACAATTATTCCTGCTTTTTGGATTTCGGTAGCACGAACAGTGATATCTACGATCCTGAATCTATTTTTAACCACAATGCTTGCTTATACTTTAAGCCGGAAAGAATATGTTTTCCGCAAGCAGATTACCTTTGTTTTCGTCCTAACCATGTATTTTAATGCGGGTCTGATTCCAAATTATTTCCTAATTAAGGATCTTCATTTGCTTAATACATTTTGGGTATATGTAATACCGACTATGATAAGTGCATTTAATATGATCGTCATCCGTACTTATATTGGTAGCATACATGAAAGTCTTATGGAATCCGCGAGAATCGACGGTGCCGGGGAATTTAAGATTTTCATGAAAGTAGTCTTCCCTTTATGTAAACCTGTTCTTGCTACCATTGCCCTTTTTGTCGCGGTAGGTGCATGGAACTCATGGTTTGATGCTTTTATCTACACCTCTTCCCGCCAGCACTTGAGTACATTGCAGTATGAATTAATGAAACTAATACAATCTAGTATGAATGCGAACAGTAGCGCAAGTGTAGCTAACGGGGCAGGGGTAACTGCGGAGTCAGCGGGGTCAATGGTAACTCCAAAGTCCATTCGTGCAGCCGTTACTATCGTTGCTTCGGTCCCGATTCTGCTAGTCTATCCATTCATGCAAAAGTACTTTGTAGTTGGAATGAACGTAGGAAGCGTGAAGGAATAAGTAGCTTGCACCCACTATTAAATAATAGGAAGGTTGTTTGTTGAATTATGACTCCATCTCCAATCACATACACGAACCCAATACTTCCAGGTTTTTATCCAGATCCTAGCATCACTCGAGCAGGGGATGATTTCTACTTGGTGTGTAGCTCCTTCGAATATTTTCCTGGGGTGCCTATCTTTCACAGCCAGGACTTGATTCACTGGACACAAATTGGTCATGTATTAGATCGTGTAAGTCAGCTAGATACACGTAAGAGCAAAAGCTCTGGAGGTATATTTGCTCCAACCATCCGGTATCATGAAGGAACGTTTTACATGATAACGACCGAAATACACGGGAAGGGGAATTTCTATGTTACGGCTACGGACCCAGCGGGTCCGTGGTCAGACCCGATTAGTATTCCTTATGGAGGAATTGACCCTTCCCTAATGTTTGATGAGGATGGAAAGGTATATGTAACCACCCAGCAGGGAGCAGATTATGATTCCCACGCTATTCAATATGAGATAGACATTGCTACAGGAGCAGCATTAACAGAACCTGTTGTCATCTGGACTGGGGATGGTGGACCTTGGACGGAAGGACCACATTTGTACAAAATTAATGGAATGTATTATATCATGTCTGCTTCAGGCGGCACGGCAAAGGAACACCGAGAAATTATCGGTCGTTCTTCCTCCCCTTACGGTCCTTTTGAAAGATTAGAGCAACCGATATTGACCCATCGCGGGACTGATAGTCCCATTCAGTATCTAGGACATGCTGATCTGATCGAAGATCGTAACGGGGATTGGTGGGCCGTATTCCTTGGAGTACGTCTAGTAGATTCCAAGTATACAGTGCTAGGAAGAGAGACCTTTCTTGCCCCTGTAACGTGGAATGAAGACGGATGGCCGATGATTGATAATAATGAGGACACTGTCGGGCTGGAGATGAAGGTTCCGCGTGTACCGGGTCATTCGCCAAAACCTGAGACTAGCGGAAGATATGATTTTGATGACCCTGTATTGCCGTTGGAATTATCCTTTCTGCGGAATCCGGCAGAGGGAAGCTGGTCACTAAGCCAACGTCCGGGTTTTCTAGCTCTTCGAGGGCAATCGAAAGACCTTAATGAAGTGGGTCAGGTAGCCTTTATAGGCAGAAGACAGCAGCATACTTCAGCTGAATGGAGTACATTACTAGATTTTAACCCTACCGTGGACGGTGAAGAGGCTGGACTCTGTGCTAGATTGGACGAGAATGCACATTATGAGGTTGGCTTGGTGCAAAAAGTTGGCCACAGAGTCATTGCAGCACAATTAACTATTGATGGAATAACCCGTGTAGAAGCAGAAGTACCAATTACAGCTGAGCGAATTTATCTGAAAATACAGGCGGAGCTTACCGAATACACCTTATTGTTCTCCTTGGATGGGCAGCAATGGAATAAGCTATCTACAGCGGCAGCATACCCATTATCCCCACAGGCCGTAAAAGGAAATGGATTTACAGGTGTTCTTATCGGTTTATATGCGACAGGTCATGGTAAAGTAGCTGAGGTACCTGCCCACTTTGATTGGTTCGATTATCGGTCATAATGAATAGCGTTTGTTAGGAGGGAACTTGTTGAGACAAGCTAGTGATTTTACAGAGCCTGCACTAAAGACAGTGTTCGCAGAGGATTTCAAGATTGGCGCAGCCGTCAACCCATTAACTATCCAATCACAGGAGCATTTGCTTGCTTATCATTTCAACAGTATTACCGCTGAGAACGAGATGAAATTTGAAAGTCTGCATCCACTTGAGGACACTTATAACTTTAGGGCAGCAGACCAGCTGGTTGCCTTCGCCAGGGAACATCATATGGCGATGCGCGGACATACCTTGATTTGGCACAACCAGACAACGGACTGGCTGTTTGAGGATAAGGGCGGAGGACCTGTAAGCAAAGAGATTCTGCTTGCACGAGTCAAATCACATATTCAGACCGTTGTAGGACGTTATAAGGATGATATTTATGCTTGGGATGTTGTCAATGAAGTTATAGCCGATGAAGGAGAAGAGCTTCTTCGCCATTCGAAGTGGCTCGACATTGTTGGCCCGGATTTTATCGCCAAAGCGTTTGAATTCGCCAATGAAGCTGACCCTAAGGCATTATTATTCTACAATGACTATAACGAATCCCATCCATTAAAGCGTGACAAAATCTATAAACTGGTGAAGTCGCTATTGGAACAAGGCGTGCCGATCCATGGCGTCGGATTGCAGGCACACTGGAATTTATACGATCCTAGTCTGGATGAAATTCGTGCAGCGATCGAAAAATATGCATCGTTAGGACTTCAGCTCCAACTGACAGAGCTGGATGTATCCATGTTCCGTTTCGATGACAAACGAATGGACTTAAAGACAGTACCTGCTGAGCTGCTCGAGCTTCAAGCAGATCGATATGAAGCGATGTTCGCACTGCTGAGAGAATACCGGGACGTGATTAGTTCGGTTACGTTCTGGGGAGCAGCGGATGACTATACCTGGCTGGATGATTTCCCTGTTCGTGGGCGGAAGAACTGGCCGTTCCTATTCGATGAAGGGCATAAGCCGAAGCCAGCTTTCCATCAAATTATCACCTCTGCCACGAAATCATAGAGTGGGCAAGCTGCTCAAATAATGAACTGTGAACCCGTCCTTATATCGATTAAGGGTGGGTTATTTATACGTTGATAGATTAGTAGAATAGATCTCAGAGGGCGGATTAAAGTGAGCGTGACAATTAGAAGGATTCTGGAAGATTTAATAGGAGCCATGGAACAGATAGATGGGACTGTGGATACTCTTAAGCCGGGAAATCCGGAAATGGTGATTACAGGGATGGTTACGGCATTTTGCGCTACGCAATATGTTGTGGAGCGAGCGGTTGCTATGAACGCCAATTTGTTGATCACACATGAAGGTGTGTTTTACAGTCATCATGAGACGAGTGAGTGGTTAGAGGATGACCCTATTTATCTTGCGAAACTGAGTTTAATCGAGCGTTCTGAACTGGCTATTTTTCGTTATCATGATTATTGGCATAGGCATCAACCAGACGGGATCATGGTGGGCTTGCTACGAGAGCTTGAATGGTCAGCCTATGTGGTTGAGCAGCAATCGACTGCTACAATCCTATCGATTCCAGCTATGACGGTAAGTGAAGCGGCACAGTATATAAAAAGAAAGCTAGGCATCTCCTATTTACGTGCTGCCGGAGACGTATCCCAGATATGCAGACATGTGGGGATATTAGTAGGTTACAGAGGAGGTGGGACGATGGCTATTCCTCTTTTTAATCAGCATAATCTTGATTTAATTATTGCTGGCGAGGGCCCCGAATGGGAAACTCCAGAATATGTGAGGGATGCTGTCCACCAAGGCAGATCAAAAGCACTGATTATGTTAGGACATGCGGAAAGTGAAGCTCCAGGAATGAAATATTTAGCTGAAGTTCTGGCACAGAAATACCCAATGATTCCTACTTATTTTATTGCTGAACAACCGGTCTATCAGCTGGTTTAATTCGTATAAACCGAAATGAAGAATAAATTTGCATATTATGGAGAAAATGATTGGAAACCAGGTCACTGAGAAAGGAGTGTTTCAATGGAAATTCCTTTGGAGGCTGATGAAGTGTTAAGTCGTATCAAAAAGCTTCAAACCGATGGAAGCTCGATCAGCAAAAAACAAGTGAAGCAAAGCGATCCTGATCTTATGAGAAGTGCGCTGTTCTTTTTTCCGAGCTGGGAGCATGCATTGAAAAACGCCGATCTGTTGTAGCCATATGATTGTATAACGAAGCCGAGTAGTTCAGGGATTGATCTCTGATGGCCGCTCGGCTTTTTTTAGATATATTGAGTAAACAAGAGCAAAAGAAAGAGAAAACGAAGTGTATGCTCAATATGAAATGAAAAGCATGGCTTTCAACATTATTTTGCCCACGGCTCAACTTTACAAGAAACCTTACACGGAGTATGATTCATCACATAACTGACAATTACATAAGAAGTCCGCTTAATTTCCGTTAAGGAAAGCGGGGGAACCAACAACTGGGAACCAGTGTAACAATCGGTACTAGTTATGGGGTGAATCCTGTTCCAGATGCATAAATGCATCCATGCAGGTAGGGCAACTCTCACTGCCCGAATCCGACAGCTAACCTCGTAAGCGTATGGAGAGAGGATGAATGGCGTATTTGATGATGAATAGCCACAGAGAATCCCTCTGTGGTTTTTTGCTGCGTTAAAAAGCAGATATAGTTGTAGAACCTATCTATGAAAGAGGTGTTAACTTTGCCTATTGCTAAACTGAATGGAACTTCGCTCTATTACGAAATCAATGGAACAGGGGCTCCGGTTGTGTTTATCCATGGACATGGATTAACACATAGTATGTTCAAGCCACAATTAGAGTATTTTTCTGATAAATATAAAGTGATTCTGTGTGATTTACGGGGGAATGGCAAATCAGGTGAATTACTGCAGGCCCCAAACGAGATTATTGAAACCCAATGTCTAGATATAATAATGCTATTAAATGATTTGGGTATTCGTGAGGCTGTTTTTGTTGGGAGTGCCTATGGGGGGCTTGTCGTTCAACATATTGCGAAACAATATCCAGAGCGAGTAAAAGCGATTGTTGTCGCGGATAGCTTTTGTAGAAGTCAGGCGTCAACGATAATCGGTAAAATCCAGCTTATGGCTGCTTATTGTAGCTGGTTAATGTATTACGCTCCAAGTGAGCTTGTACTTCCTTCGATTCGTATGATGTACCGGGAACGCTGGAATCTGGCTTATAACGAGATTAGAAGAGGACTTCTCGATAAACGTCCACGGGAATTGTATCGGCAAAGGCTGGCTACGAGCCATGTGGATTACACTAGATGCTTAAAGTCTTTTAAGCGTCCCGCCTTATGTATTGTAGGTGACTTTAGTGAATTTGGAGTTAATTGTATGAAGGATATGGTGTCTCAGCTGCCACATGCTCAGTTAGTGATCATCCCTAACGCATTAGATCCTAGTAATCTGTGTCAGCCGGAGAAATTTAATGCTATACTTCAGCGGTTTTTGGAGAAACAGCAGGAAACTCAGCAGATTAGTTGATCTTAGTGGTAAGTGAGAAATGAGAGGCGTCCCATAGCCGGGGAGTATGTACTGGCTACGGGGCGTTCTTCTGTATGTCTGTATTTTGTACAATGCTGTCTACTGATGTAAGATTAAAGATATTCGATATTAACTATCTAAAGGAGCTGAGTCATGATGTCTCAAGCCGAAACCATAAAATTGACCTCATTATCTTCAAAAGGGGGCTGCGGCTGCAAAATCGGTCCCGCCGATCTCATGCAGGTTATTCGCAGTCTACCACCAACCGTTCCTAATCCGGATCTACTTGTAGGTCTGGATACCAGTGATGACGCTGGGGTATATCGATTAAGTGATGATCTAGCGTTAGTGCAAACTGTTGATTTTTTCACGCCGATCGTGGACGACCCTTATTCCTTTGGGCAAATTGCAGCAGCTAATGCGTTAAGTGATATTTATGCTATGGGCGGCAAGCCGCTTACAGTGCTTAATATTGTGGCCTTCCCTATTTCTGTTTTGGACAAAAGCATTCTCGGTGACATTTTGCGCGGTGCAGCAGATAAAGTGCAGGAAGCAGGAGCAACGCTTGTGGGCGGACATTCCATCGACGATAAAGAGCCTAAATTTGGATTGGCCGTTACGGGCCTTGTGCATCCGGACAAAGTAAGAACGAATGCAGGTGCGCAGGCAGGAGACAAGCTGATTTTGACTAAACCTATCGGTGTGGGCATCTTAACGACTTCTATTAAAAAGGATCAGCTATCCCCAGAAGAAACTACACGCCTTACGACAGTCATGTCTACATTGAATAAAAAAGCGGCTGAAATCATGGAGCCCTATGATGTACATGCTTGTACAGATGTTACCGGATTCGGGTTGCTTGGACATGCCTCGGAAATGGCAAAAGGGAGCAATCACGGACTGATTATTCGTCAAGGCGATGTACCGATGCTGCCAAGAGTAAGAGAGCTCGCGGAGCAGGGCTTTGTTCCAGGCGGCACTAAGAATAACTTTGCCCATTTGGAGGGCAGTATTCTTTATCCGGAAGAGATGGACCAATTAAGCCGCTATATTCTGTGTGATGCTGTGACTTCCGGTGGATTGCTGATCTCTGTTGCTCCTGAACAAAGTGAGGATTTGCTAAAAGAGTTAGTAGATGCAGGTGTAGAAGCAGCATTGATCGGAGAGGTAACGGAAGAGCATCCGGGTCAGATTGCAGTTATAGCTGCGCAATAACGCTGGAGTTCAGCTTAGAGGCGACCTAAGAAGTTAGCCACCAGAGGAGAGAGCGCATTGTTTCAGGATATTACATTGGAAGAACTAAGAGTGTTAAAGAATAAGAAGCAGATCACCGTTATCGACGTTCGATCTCCTTCTGAATATAAAGATGCAACGCTGCCGGATAGCTTGAATATTCCCTTTTTTGATGATGAGGAACGGGCTGAAGTAGGTACATTGTATAAACAGACAAGTGTGCAGGCTGCGAAAGAACGCGGTTTGGAGATTGCTGCTGCGAAGCTACCTTCCTTTGTCAAAGAATTTGCTGCGATTCAAGGGGACAAGGCTGTATTCTGCTGGAGGGGAGGTATGCGCAGCCGTACAACTGCGACCGTACTTTCTTTAATGGATATTCACGCTTACCGATTGATTGGCGGCTATAAAGCTTACCGTAAATGGGTACTCGATGAACTGGAGTCCTATGAATTCAAGGCGAAGCCTTATGTCATTCATGGAAATACGGGTACAGGTAAAACAAACCTGCTGCACCGCCTGAAGGCACAGAGCTATCCTGTTTTGGATTTGGAAGGAATGGCAGGTCACCGCGGTTCTATCTTTGGCGAGATCGGACTTCATGCAAACAATCAAAAAACGTTCGATAGTCTTCTTATGGAGGAATTAATTAAGCTTGGGGATGCTCCTTATGTACTGTTTGAAGCGGAGAGCAAAAAGATTGGGAAGGTCGTAATGCCCCCATTCATGGCCGAGCAGAAAGAGATTGGAACACAAATTTGGATTGAGATGCCACTACAAGCCAGAGTGCAGCAAATCCTTGAGGATTATCGACCAGAAGAATATAAAGAACAGTGCATTTCAGCATTTCGAAGTATCAAATCACGAATTCATATCCCCATTGCGGCGGAAATCGAGCGTTGCTTGCAAGCTGATATGTTCGGAGAGGCTGTTGCGCTGCTGTTAGAATACTACTATGATCCTAAATACGATTATACGTCTACTCAGTATGAAGGCATTGAGAGAGTTACCTTTAAGGTGAACAATTTGGATGAAGCTGAGGCTGCGGTAATCTCTTTTTTGAGTAATCAGAAGGTATAAGCTTTAGGTATCGTAAAGTATGAGGGGTTTAGAGGAGGCTCGGCTTAACAAATGATCTATTTAGACTATAACGCTACAACACCTGTAGATAAGGAAGTAGCAGAGGTTATGATTCCTTATCTTTATGGTCATTTTGGCAATCCTTCAAGCAGTCATTCTTTGGGACAAAAAGCTAAAGTCGGAATCGAGCGAGCAAGAACACAGGTGGCTAATTTCCTGAATTGTACGCCGGGTGAGGTGCTTTTTACAAGCGGGGGCAGCGAGTCGAATAATACCGTTATCAAGGGCGTCGCCCAAACGTATCGACATAAAGGCAATCACATTATTGTGTCTGCTGTGGAGCATCCTGCGGTAATTAAACCGTGTCAGTATCTGGAGCAGTTGGGCTACACGATTACTTATGTACCTGTTGACGCGTATGGAACGGTGCAGGTAGATGATGTGAAAAATCAGCTTACAGACCAAACTATACTAGTCTCCATTATGCACTCTAATAACGAAACGGGCACGATTCAGCCGATCAAAGAAATAGCTGAGGTCTGCCATGAACGGGGTGTCCTTGTACATACCGATGCTTCGCAGTCCGCTGGAAAAGTAGAGCTTGATGTGGCTGAGTTAGGGGTGGATTTTCTAACGCTGGCAGGCCATAAATTATATGCGCCAAAAGGGATTGGAGCATTGTACATCCGAGAGGGCATTCACATCGAGCCATTAATTCACGGAGCAGGGCATGAGCAGGGGAGACGTGCCGGAACGGAAAACACCCCTTATATTATTGGATTAGGAAAAGCCTGTGAGCTTGCTTCGGACTCTGCATCCAGAGAGCGTGTGAAAGAAGTAGCGGATTATTTCTACGATAGATTGCAGAAGGCATTTGGCGACAGAATTCACCTGAATGGTCATAGGCATAAGCGATTGCCCAACACGCTTAACGTTAGTTTTCTTGGAGCGGTGGGTCACGAAGTGATTGCTTCGCTGGAAGATGTGGCTGCCTCAACAGGCTCAGCTTGTCATTCTGGAGAAACATTGATTTCACCTGTTCTAAAGGCAATGAATGTCTCAGCAAGTATTGGGCAGGGAGCGGTTCGTTTTAGTGTGGGACGGTATACGACTAAAGCGGAGATCGATGAGGTTATCGGTAAGCTGAAAGAGTATTTGTTGTGAGTGGATTGCCAGGGATAGCTAAGTTTGCTCAATATCGTCTCTCCGGATCGAAAGATTAAGAAATTTTAATCGAATATTATAACAAAAGCATCTGTTACTCCTTTAGTGGGGAGGGCAGATGCTTTTGTTTGTGTTAGTGATTATACAATAGTAAAGCCTGCGCTTGCATAACCAGTGACTGTATTTACAAGGGTAAGACCTGTAGCAGTGGCTGAGAATACCATAAGAAGACGTGTCTGCGGTGTTACAGCAAAATTGATACCATTCGTAATTCCGCTGACAAAAGTTCCTAAATTAATAGTACCAGTGATAGATGGAAGTGGTACTATTGCACCTGGAATAGGAGTAAATGTGTTATTTGGTGTGGCCGATTGGTACAATTGCGCTGTTACATTTATCGTAGTACCAAGAAGCGATAAAGCAATGGTATTACTGAAGTATGCAGCAATAGATGTTATCACTCCTGAACGAGGAACGGACATTGCAAAGTTGATAAGAGGTCCAAGAACAGTACCTGTCAAATCTATATTTCCACCAACAAGAGAAATGCCTGTGGCTGAACTTCCGAAGCCTATAAGGCTTGTTGTTCCCACCAAACCACCTAAAACCGTGGTCATAATAATTGGTCCACCAGATGCCAGTGGAATGATTGCGCCATCACCGGTTGCCCCAGTAACTCCTGTAACTCCGGTAGCCCCCGTCGGTCCAGCAAGCCCGGCAGTACCCGTAGCCCCCGTCGGTCCAGCAAGTCCGGCAGTACCCGTAACCCCCGTAGCTCCAACAAGCCCGGCAGTACCTGTCGCACCCGTCGGCCCAGCAATTCCAGCAGTACCTGTCGCACCCGTCGCGCCAGCCAGCCCCGCAGTACCTGTAGCGCCTGTCGGTCCAGCGATTCCAGCTGTACCTGTAGCGCCTGTCGGTCCAGCGATTCCAGCTGTACCTGTAGCGCCTGTCGGTCCAGCAATTCCAGCAGTACCTGTAGCGCCTGTCGGTCCAGCAAGTCCGGCAGTACCCGTAACCCCCGTAGCTCCAGCCAGCCCGGCAGTACCTGTCGCACCCGTCGGCCCAGCAATTCCAGCTGTACCTGTAGCGCCCGTTGCGCCAGCCAGCCCGGCAGTACCTGTCGCGCCTGTCGCTCCAGTTGCCCCTGCTCCAGGACCTGGAGGTCCCTGTATACCTTGCGCCCCAGTCGCACCCGTCGCGCCTGTCCCGCCAACACCATATTCTCCTTGAGGACCTTGAGGACCTTGAGGACCTTGAGGACCTTGAGGACCTTGAAGACCTTGAAGACCTTGAAGACCTTGAGGACCCTGAGGACCCTGCGCCCCTTGAGGTCCTTGCGGACCAGTCGCACCTGTTGCTCCACCAGCAATTAGTAAATAATCTGATGAACTACCTGGTGTTCCTTTGGGTCCGGCAACAGTAGCTATATAAGTGCTGCCATTAAAGGTTACTACTTGACCCGCTGGATACAATGGGCTTTGTGCCGGATTAAAGACTACAATACCTTGCAGCCCTGCACCAGTGGCTCCTTGTGGACCCTGAGGTCCTTGAGGCCCTTGGGGTCCCTGAGGACCTTGTGGCCCCGTCGCACCCTTAATAGGTAAGCCGAGCGCTTGTGAAATAGAAGCTTGAATATGTCTGATTTGAATTACCAACTGATCTTTGCAATGAGGGTCAATCTTCGTGGCGAGGATAAAAGATAATAACTCGGCTAATAGCTGTTGAAGATTAGTACCCACGCTCACGACGGAGAAGGGACTGACCTCAGTAGATACAATAGTTATTTCTACTACAGAAAGAAGCTCCGTTCTAAAAGGGCTGCATATCCTAGCCTCATGCAAGAATTCCATGAGCTCTCTTAACACTCTTTGAAGATTGGAAATATGAAGTGTAGTGGGATTCGTAAGTGCGGGAGGTACCACTGTAGCAAGCTCTGTGACTATTTTTAATAGTGCAGCACACTCTCTCTTTCTAACAGGACTGCTTATTCTTCCTTGTTTGTTTAGGATAGCGTCACCTTTGAATGGTCTATGATAATGATCCGACATGCTTCTGTATCTCCTCCTTGAGCTTCTCCTTTTCATACCTTTAAAAATTGGGAACCTGCCCAATCAGCATATTCAGAGAAGCTGAAGTTGTTACAGTAATCGCTCTGGAAGTCAATACACATGAACCTACATTAAAAAGGCAAGCCACCGCTAATACAGTAGCCTGCCTTTTTTTGATAGAGTAGTTTAGTAGTGTTATTGATCTGTACTCCGTTCGCATTCTCACTCAGCCTTCAGTTTTATGAACGAGTATTAGAACGCCTGTATTCCATCGGCGTGATGCTGAAGTTGCGTTTGAACATCCGATGGAGATAAGAACTGCTCGTGAAACCGGTCATTTCAGCAATATCCGATACGGACAGATCGCTCTCTTTCAAGAGGCGACATACTTCCTGCATTCGTACATCCATGATGACATCCACAATAGCTGTCATTGTTTGCTGCTTATAAAGACGGCTGACATATATAGGTGACAGGTTAAGCTCATCAGCAATCTGGTTCAGGCCCAGGCTGGGGTCCGTGTAAGATTGATTGATTTTTTGGTTAATTTGACGGATCAGATCACTTTGCTTAGAGCTACGTTTATCGACCTGTAATTCCTGAATATCATCGAAGAGTTGGTAAAAAGCTTCTTCAAGCTCCTTCATCGTCTCGTAATTCTCAAGTGAAGGTATCTTGAGGATATCTTCCATAGATGTAGAGCTGAGCTTTTTGATATTATCGATGATTCTCTTAATCGTTAGCGTCACCCTGGATAGCGTTAGTTCTAGTACATGGTAGGGGTATTGGTCCAATTCGCGCACGATGTCAGAGAAATGGCTACGGGCTTCGTCTGTTCTACCACTGGTGAGGGCATCGACCAGCTTTTTCTCGTTATCCGCAGGGTAAGAGTATAGGTTATTCTGCAATTCGTTAATCTTCTCCGCGTTGATTAGGCAACCATGCCCATAAAAAAGTCTATGTTTAGAAGCTTCTTTGGCCTGGTTATATAGGCGGTTCAATCGATCTGGATTATCACTAACGGGACTGTACACTAGCGATAATCCTATTTTCAGATAATCGCAGCAAGCCACACGGATTTGCCTTAGCAACACTTCGATTAATTCCGAATCGAGATGTTCAGTGGACGTCATACTGCTAAGCAGCATAACAACACTATCATCGTTCATATCTACGCTTTCCACTTGATAAGTCTGACCGCAAATTTCCGAAGCGATATTCATGATCGCGAACTTGTATGCTAGTAGATAAGCACCTCGCACTTGTCGCAGGGTATTGTATTCATCAATACGCAGCAATACAAGCCGATAACCTTCGTTTAAGTTGAAAGCAATACTTAGTTGCTCGAAATCACTAGGCCGACTGCTGTGGGGGGCTTTTATACCGAGCACAAGATTACGTAATGAATTCTGTCTAATCGTAAACATACTGTTGCGCTTGTCAGCTTCAAGGCTATTCATTCGGCTTACAATGGAATCAATAGGAAGGTAGAGGCGTTTGGACAGCATTCTAGAAATGATAAGTCCGAATATTAAAATAATCAAAGAAATCAGTAGTGTTGTATTACGGATTTGCTTAGTCTGTTCTGTGATTACATCATAAGGAGTGATGCGAACATACTGCCAACCAAGAGAATCTGGTGAAGTATAGGACACTAATGATTTCTGGCCTTTAAAAGGAGCTGTGAAATAACCTGCGGAGCGGGTTTTAACTTTATTCTCTATCCAACTGCTTTCATCCCCCGAGAGCTTCTCCAATGTCAGCTTGTTCCCCGATAGAAACCGATCTTGGTCATCAAGAAGATAAGTATTACCACTACCGGCGGTATTGCTGTTAGCCAACTCCTTGTTTATCCAAGCTGCTGATATATTAACAATAACTGCAGAATTGATGGCGCGGTCCCAGTTGATCGCATCATAGCAGAGATAAGTATAGACAGCGATAGCTTCTGATTTGGGTTCGCCGATGGAATAGGTGCGTGGGATCGGAGTGAATGTTTTGTAATCCTGATAATGATTCAACATTTGTATGATTTCAGTGTCCTCTAACTCTCCTGTGGAGTACACACCATTCTGCCCTTGCGCCGCTGAGATATATATAGTGTCATTATTCGGATTATAAACATAGATGGATTCAATGTATGGCATGGAGTTCAGATAGTTTCCGAGATCCGACATTGCAGCCGTAACCTCGTAAATGGAAGGTTTGTTGTAGAACAACAGATGGGAAATAGTGGAGGTCCTGTATAGCTGAAATGAAAGCGTTTGAGCTACTTCAGCCATGTTGACTACTTTTTTGCCAGTCTGAGTTAGATCTTTTAGATCGGAACGGAAGGTCTGAGTCTTTTCGACGCCGATGTAGTATGTATAGTACACGATTGTAGAGACCAGAAGAGTTAACGAAATACATAGTGTAATCGTTGTTAGCAGCTTGCCATACAGCAGTCTTTTTCTCCGTATATCATTATTCTTCATAATAGCCCTCCCCCGAAATATATGCGGCTTATTGGATAAGGCTCTGGATGAACTCTAGATATGAAGTCCTCTTATTATAATTGCCCTAGAGTGAACAGAACAGTGGAGTAACACTAGAATGTTGTATTTTACCAATATATAGCTGTGAAGAAAATAAATATTTGTGCACTTATCATCATTATTTTCGGGATATTCGAGTGCATTCCCCTATGTACACTGGCATTAACACTATTCATCGTTTCTTCATAAACATCCTTATTGTTCAACAGCGATTTCTCCAGTTTGTGCAGGAAAGCTATGAAGCTTCACTTCTGTGTTCAAAAGAACCACCCTATAGTGGAATTATGCAGTTTCTACATTAAAGGGAGTGAGAGACCTTGAGCCAAACCTCATCCAAAGGAATCTCAACCGTCGAACTTGGCATCCAGGCCGATGGAAGAGCACGCTTACGGACGACAAGAAAGAAGAAGGGATTTATTTATGAACTGATACACAATCGGATGATGTTTCTGATGCTGCTGCCCACCTTGATCTTTTTCTTAGTGAATTCTTATTTTCCAATGGTAGGTATCTATTATGCGTTCACTCAATTTGACTTCAACAGCAGTATGTTTAATTCCAAGTTCGTCGGCTTGCAGAATTTCGAGTTTCTCTGGAGATCCGGCACACTGGTGAAGCTGACGATGAACACGATAGGTTACAACATCGCTTTTATTGTACTTGGGAATGTGCTGGCGATTGCTTGTGCGATTCTCTTAAGTGAACTGAATGGGAAATGGTTTAAAAAGATTAGCCAATCGATAATGTTTCTACCATATTTCGTATCCTTCGTCATTCTAAGTGTTATTGTCTACAACCTGTTCAATTATGACAGCGGTTTCTTAAATACAATGCTTACACAATTTGGGCTTGATCCGGTGGACGTTTACAGCAAACCCTGGGCTTGGATTTTTCTAATTATTATCTTCTATCTATGGAAGAATCTCGGTTATAGCATGGTTATCTATCTAGCAGCGATTACGGGGATCAGCGATGAATATTATGAAGCGGCTAAGATCGATGGCGCTAATATTTTTCAGCGGATTTGGTATATTACAGTGCCAATGCTGAAATCAACCTTTGTGGTGCTGCTGCTCTTTGCGCTCGGAAGTATTATGAAAGGGCAGTTTGATCTGTTCTATCAATTAATAGGAAACAACGGGCTTCTCTATAATACGACGGATATTCTCGATACCTACGTCTATCGCTCGCTTAAAGTAACGTTTGATGTGGGCATGGCTACTGCTGCCGGGGTCTATCAGTCCTTGTTCGGTTTTGTCCTCATCATGACGGTTAACTATATTATTCGCAAAATAAATGATGACTACGCCCTGTTCTAGGAGGACAAGAAATGAAAATTCAAAAGGATAAATATACACGGATGCTTCATGCAATCGCCTATGTGGTCATCATTGGACTGTCGGTTGCTTGCCTGCTGCCCTTTTTGCTAATTATATCCGCATCATTAACCAGCAATGAATCTATTATCCGGGATGGCTATCATCTGATTCCGGGGCAGTTCTCTCTTGAAGGCTACAAGACGGTGTTCATTTTCCCGGATGAAGTACTGCGTGCTTACACGGTCACCATCGTCACCACTGTAGTGGGAACGACATTAGGACTCTTCTTCATGACGATGGCTGGTTATGTGCTGGCCCGCAAGGATTTCAAATACCGCAATACCTTTTCCTTCTATATATACTTTACGACCTTGTTTGGTGGAGGACTTGTTCCTTGGTACATCATGATTACTAAATACCTCGGTCTGCTGGATTCCTATGCTGTATTGGTGCTACCAGGCCTGATGACACCGTTCTTAATTATTTTAATGAAGAATTTCGTTAAATCAGCAGTCCCTGAGGAGCTATTTGATTCTGGGAAAATCGATGGGGCCGGTGATTTCAGAATCTACTGGCAGATCGTCCTCAAGCTCTCCATGCCAGGGATTGCTACAGTCGGATTGTTCCTTGCATTGTATTACTGGAATGACTGGTTCACATCTTCACTGTTCATCAATGATACCCATAAATATCAACTGCAGTTCTATCTGTACAATGTTATCAATTCAGCGCAGTTCATTGCACAGATGGGCGCTGGAACTGGGGTGTCTCTGGCTACAGAAGTCCCTGCTGAGTCTACCAAAATGGCCATGGCGATTGTTGTGACTGGACCGATTCTATTTCTGTATCCATTCGTTCAGCGTTACTTCGTCAAAGGGTTGACTATCGGAGCTGTAAAAGGTTAGAACCGTAACCTTACCCCTACCCGGGTTTAGGTAAAGTCGGCTAACATAGAAGCATAGTGAAAAGGGAGGATTCAGATGAATAAGCTACGGGGCAAAAGCATGTCTATTCTGCTCACGTCAGTACTGAGCTTGGCTCTACTGGCAGGCTGTGGGGGGAATTCTAGTTCCACGAACGGGGAAAATGTAGCGGTAAAAGAGAGTAATAGCGGCGGGAATACGGCTCAGAGCACCAATGCTGAGACTGAGGAGAAGTCGGGGCTGGATACATCGAAGAAGGTAGAGCTGCAGTTTTATATGCTGGGCGATGCCCCGAAAGATCTTTCAAGTATTGAATCGCAAATTAACAAGATGGCTGAAGAAGATCTGAATGCAACCGTTAAATTCAACTATACGACTTGGACAGACTGGGATCAGAAGTACAAATTGCTACTATCTTCTGGACAATCGATTGATTTGATTTTTACTGCGGATTGGACACAGTATCAAGCTTATGCTAAAAAAGGAGCTTTTTTGGCTATAGATGATTTGCTGCCGACGGCTGCTCCAGCGCTCCAGCAATTTGTACCGCAGGATATGTGGGATGCAGTTAAGATTGATGGCAAGATTTACACTGTACCCGCGACCTATAAGGAATATGTAACTAACGGTTTCGTATGGCGTGAGGATCTGCGTAAGAAATACAATTTGCCTGAGCCAACAGATCTGGCCAGCTATGAGGCTTATATGGAAGGGATCAAGAAGAATGAACCGAAGATGTCGCCGGCATCCTTTAACAGTGATGTGAGGGGCAATCTGCACGATGTCTACACTACACTTACCGCTATGGTCGGAAGTCCGCTTCCTTATGGTATCGGAATCAAGTACAGCGATCCTTCGAAGGCTTATCTTTACTGGGGCTCGGAGGAACATAAAGAAGAACTGCTGACCATGAGACGTTGGCAGGAAAAAGGCTTGATCTCCAAAAACGTATTGAACGTGAAGGACACTCTTCAGGCTCCGGTTATTGCGGGTAAAGCGGCATCCATCTTCGGTGATAACCCGACTCGCTTTAACGATACGCTGATGAAAGTTAAAGCAGCTCATCCAGATTGGGAGTTGGGTTACTATCCTTATGGTCAAACGATCGGTTACGCAACACCGGTGCATCCTATTCATAATGGATTTGCTATTCCGAAGGGCAGCAAGAACCCGGAACGTGCATTAGCCTTTTATGAGAAGATGGTTTTGGATAAACGTTATAACCAGCTGACACAATACGGTGTTGAGGGAAAAAATTATAAGGTTGATGCAAACGGCTATTATGAGCTTATTGGAGATGCTTCTACGAACGGCTTCACTCGTGAAGGGATGAACGGCTGGGCATGGCGGAACCCGGAATTTATGTTATTCGACAAATCCTATGATGGCGTCAAAGAGATTTTCGCTGAGCTTGATAAGATTCAGAAGCCGGATATCTTCACAGGATTTGCTGAAGATTACACCTCTTATCAGGCTGAAAAAGCGGCGCTGGAACAGGTAGAAAAGCAATACCTGTATCCGCTGCAAGCCGGATTGGTAGAGGATGTTGATGCGGGTCTAGCTACCTTCATGGAGAAGGCTAAGCAAGCCGGCCTTGAGAAAATTCAGGCGGAATATATCAAGCAATGGAATGCTTACGTACAGGAGAAGGGGTTGTAATAAAGAAGAGCAAGGGATGTTCCTTAAGCCAAAAAGGCGGGGGAACATCCCTTTTTTTGTATTCTAGGAGACTACGAGAAGCGCTGGCGGAATTCCCGCGGAGTGGTTCCCTCAATGCGGATGAAGCTGGAGCTGAAGTAAGGCGCTTGATTGAAGCCGACCTCCTCGGCGATCCGGGCAATCGTGTAACTGGTCTGCATCAGCAATAGCTTACTCTGCTGAATTCGGTAGTGCAGCAGGTAATCCATAGGTGCACAGCCGTATTCCTTTTTCATGCAACGAGCGATATATACAGGATGAAAGTTCAGGTTCTCCCCTAGCTGCTGTGCTGTAATGCGCTCACGGAAATGACTGCGCAAATAGGAGGCAGCTTGCTCTGCACATATTTTGGAGGGAGAGGGACGCTCATGGCGCAGAGAGGCAGATAATTGCTGGAGAACCTCTTGGAATAGCAGCTGCTGCTGAAATGGAGTATCGCTCAAATGGGAATTAGGCGCTAGTTGATTCAGCTGCGAGAGCAGTTCCTCCATCTTGGACGGTTGCAGCAGAGAGGTATATTGGGGCAGCTGTAAGGTAAAAGTGCGTATATTAAATTCGTCTGAATGAAGAGGATGCTCCACTCTGGTGTGTTCTGTCTCTGGTGTTGAAGCTGTAGCCTCGGAAATATTCCAATCGCCCACTGTCTGAAAATGCAGCCAATAATAAGAGGTGTGTTCCTTGCAGCTGTCCGTACTGAAATGATGGCTATCTGGACGAAGAAGCAGTGCCTGACCTGCACGTACCTGAAAGGTGAGACCTCCTTCATTCATATATAGGCAGCCCTGCTTGACTACAAGTAAGTCAAAAACCTTGATATTGTGGCGGCTCATGTGGTAATGCCCTGGTGAGAAGGTGTGCAATCCACTTACGATATAATAGGGCATTGGCGGGACGGTAAAATTAATAATGTTCATGGAGAGATCTCCTTTTATGAGGTTGAAATAATGAAATTATTGGTTTGAAATCTGTACCATCACCAAAAGTATATCATCTATAATTTAGTCTGACCTAAAGAAAAAATATGCTGTTTCTTAGGTCCAGTATGCATGTTTGGTTTAAGGGGAGGTTTATTTAGTGAAAAAAGAAAGACAGGGCTTTGGACTATGGGTATTGGCTTGGCCTATATTTATAGAGGTGTTTCTACAGACCCTGCTAGGTACGGTGGATACGCTCATGGTCAGCCGTATTTCAGACGATGCAGTCGCCGTAGTCGGCATTTCCAATCAATTGTTCGGTGCGTTGACCACACTTTTTACCACCTTTGCGGGCGGAGCGGGGATCCTGATCGCGCAAAGAATGGGTTCAAAACGTTTCAGCGAAGCGCGTACGATTGCAATTATGGGCGTATCGGTTAGTCTCATTCTTGGTATCGTCGTGAGTATCATCCTGTTCTTCTATGCGGGTCCAATAGCGGGGATTCTAAATATATCGCCTGAGCTATTATCACTGTCCAATATCTATATCTCGTATGTCGGTGGCGGTCTGTTTTTGGTGGGGATGATTGCTTCCCTTGGAACAGCGATTCGTAATACAGGGAACACCAGAGGACCAATGTACACAGGGGTCATCATAAATGTCATTCACATTATTCTGAACTATACTTTTATATTCGGGATGTTCGGTCTGCCACAGCTAGGGCTTGCGGGAATCGCAATCTCAAGTATTATCAGTAGACTGGTCGGTGTGATCATGCTGTATACCATGTTTAGAGGTTCCTTCGAGATTAAGATTAGACTTAGGGATTTCCGTATATTCAACGGCAAGCTATTCAAGGAAATTATAAGGATTGCTTGGCCTCTAGGGATTAATTCTTCCTGCTGGGTGTTCTCGCAGTTGATTGTCTATTCCTTTCTAGCCGCACTGGGGGCTGAAGCGTTAGCCGCACGGACTTATCTCAATACCTTAGAGTCCTTTTGCTTCACGTTAGGGTATGCAATCGCGCTGGCTGGACAGATACAGATCGCGCATTTGTTCGGGGCAGGGAAGCTGAAAGAGGCTTATCGTAGTGCATATCGCACGCTGTATATCGGCTTGGCTATTGTATCAGCGAACATGTTACTGCTATTTCTTTTCGGCAGGAATCTACTAGGTTATTTTACTTCCGACCCGCGGATTATTGCGATTGGGATTTCCCTACTGGCCCTAAATCTCCTACTGCAACCTTGCAAAATGTTGAATATGGGCATGGGTAATGCGCTGAACGCCATCGGCGATACCCGTTATACGATGTATACTTCCATCGTGTCTATGTCCATTATTGGAGTGGGATGTTCTTACTGGTTTGGAATCAGCTTAGGCTGGGGGCTCACAGGGATCTACTGCTGTATGATTGCTGATGAATTTGTGCGGGGGATGCTTGTTCTAATGCGCTGGAGAGGGAGGAAAGTTATCCGTCAGGCGGATATCGGTTTGAGTGAAGGGAATGCCTCACTACATGGAGCCGGGAAAAGAAGTACTTCGTTAACTATATGAGCGGGACTCTATAAGCCGACCATGGTGGGCAATGGAGTGTAATGATGTCTTTTTGCACCAATAGCAATAGTGTCTCTGGGGTCCGATAGTTGCCCAAAAGAGCCATTTTTTCGAAAATAGCGACTCTGGAGTCCAATAGAAAGTTTGAGAACTGCAAGTAACATCGAGCGACAACAAACATCAAGCATTCCAAGCACCACTGAGCACCTTAAGTGCGCCCAGCACCAATCCCCATCTGCTGCGCAATCGCCCACCGAGCTGTGGGTGTTGGGGGATGTTTTTGGAGAGAGGCTACCCATGAGTAAATAATTACTTAAGGGTTAGCCTCTTTTTTGTGCGAGTATAAAATTTAAGTTTGATGGTTCTGAAATTTGATTATTCATTCATATAGAATTTGATTCTATGATATAAATGAGTTAGCCTTTAGAGCATAGGTACCTGTTTTATGAATACATACTACTGAAGGGTTTGAGGAAAATGCCGTTAAAATGGAGAGGCTTGACGATCCTAACACTGCTCTTAATGATGATACTAATATCGGGATGTTCTAATGGTACCGTTCACGTCACGGTGAATAAGAATCAAAGCGTAGATTTAGCAATGAATGTGAAATTGGATTCCCGAACAGAAGCATTGATCAGCGATAAAATGGAGAAGAGTCTGACAGATAAATTGAAGGAGGAAGGGATTCAGCTAGAAAAACGACAAGAAGGTAAGTCTACAGTCTATGAAATCCAGAAAAATTACGCTTCATTTGAGGATATAGGTTCAACCTCTATGGGGCTGGATATTGTGGATCTACAGCTCGTTACTAAAAAGAATTTGTTATATACCACGTATGATGTTGAGGCACAGCCTCAATTTAATAGTTATATGGATACCATTATGGATAACATGGGGACATTGAGTTTATCAAAGCCGATTATTCGGGCGGTGCTGAAAAACTTGGCATTTGATTTTATACTAACGTTGCCAATAGATCTAATTGGTGATAATAATGCAGCTGTTGATGAAGGCAGAACACTTACCTGGAATGTTTCCCTGGGGGATACGGAGCCGATCAAAATGCAGCTTTATGTGCCAAATGTATGGAATATAGTGATTGTGTTAATCATCCTAGTGGTGGTGATCATTGCTGCGATTCTATTTTTCGTCAGAAAAAGAAAACACCGTAAAGTAAATCGTGCTTAAGTGGTTCGAGATATGTATTGATAGTGCCGGGAAGCCATGCTGCTTTACCGGCTTTCTTTACTTTATAGCAGGTGTAGAGTTATAATTAGTACCAAGTACTAATATCAGATACTAAATGAAGAGGTGATTGGAATGACAGGTGCAAAAATTACAGCTATCGGAACTTATGTCCCGGAAAAAAGACTGACGAATGCCGATCTTGAGCAGATGGTGGATACTGATAATGAGTGGATTGTGGGGCGGACTGGAATTCGTGAACGCAGAATTAGTCGGCAGGATGAATACACAAGCGATTTATGTGTATCAGCAGTACAGGATCTAATGAAACGTTATGGAAAAAACGTTGAGGACGTGGATATGGTCCTAGTAGCTACTAGTACACCTGATTTTTCCTTTCCCTCAGTAGCTTCTTTGATTCAAGATCGCTTAAATATTCCGCAGACTGCTGGAGCTATGGATTTGAGTGCAGCCTGTGCGGGTTTTGTATATGCACTTCATACGGCTCATAGCTATGTTGCTTCAGGGATGCACCGTAAGGTTCTAGTGATTGGTGCGGATACGATCTCCAAGATTACAGATTACACTGATCGCAGTACATGTATCCTTTTTGGTGATGGGGCCGGTGCAGTGCTTGTGGAGAGTGATAAGCAATCGACGGGATTTTTAGGTTTTCAGCTAGCTAGTGATGGCAGCGGCGCGCATCATGTGTATCGCACGGGTCTAGCCCATACGGTGAATAATATTGAACTGGTAGATACACAGATGCTCGTACAGAACGGACGCGAGGTATTTCGTTGGGCGATCAGAACCGTTCCTCTCGGTGTACAGCAGCTGCTTGAAAAAGCAGAAGTGGGTCTGGAGCAAATCGATTGGTTTATTCCACACAGCGCAAATATGAGAATGATTGAGCCGATTTGCGAGCGTATGAACTATCCGATGGAGCAAGTGCTGCATAGTCTTGTGAATTTTGGCAATACTTCTGCCGCGACAATTCCCTTAGCTCTTGATTTGGGCATTCGTGAAGGCAAAGTAAAGAACGGGCACAAGATTCTGATGTATGGCTTTGGTGCGGGGCTGACGCAGGCCGGTCAACTGGTAGAGCTGAACTTGGATGAGCAAGTAGGGGAGCCAACTTTATTGTGAGTTGTTCAGGTAAACATAAATAATAAAACATTGTTAAAGCAACGACCGTTTCTCGGTATTTTTTCGAGGAACGGTCGTTTTTGTTTCATTACTAAAAGTATTTTTGGGCATATATTATGCATGTATTAGGCTACTGTTGTGATCATATTCGGCTAATGATATGCAGATGTTATTCGTTTATTAGGCATCTTTTGGTATTGAGTTAGGCGTTTTGACCCATATCACAGCCTTTGGATGCATCTTTTGAAGTTTACAGATATTTAATGCTAGGCAAATAATCCATACCTACAATAAACACAGCAGACCCCAGTCTACCAAAAAAAATAGTATGGTATGTACTTTGAATAGGATGAAGAAAGGAGGAGTTATCGAATATATCCGAGATAAGGGTAGTTAGCTCTTTTGTCGATGGAGAGTTCTCATGGGATTCAAAACTATAAAATAATGCTTGGGAGAGATGATTTTGTTCAGAAAAGGTAGGAAATTTGTTGCATTATTACTGGCACTTACAGTGATTGGTTCCACGATGCCGAATATCACCCCTGTGTTTGCAGCTGAAGAATCTGAGATTCTATCTGTAGATCAACCAACGACTTCTGTACCCACCGGCCGATATGAAGAAGCGCAGACGATCCACCTCACAACTGCAACGCAGAATGCTGACATTTACTATACACTCGACGGCACACTTCCGGATGTTCATAGTTTAAAATATAACGCGCCGATCTCGATTTCCAAAACAACGAATTTGTCTGCCATTACGATCAAAGATGGTGTAGCTAGTAAAGGAGTAACCTTCTCTTATATCATCAAGACCAAAGAAAAGCCATTACTCCAGTTTGTAGCGATGTCAGACGTACATGTGGGCTCGCATGCTTCAGCAGATGCACGTTATACCCAATTCTTTGATACGATAGGGTCGATTTTTCCGAACCCGGATGCGATACTCGTCGTTGGCGATATGATTAATGATAATGGGAACGACAAGCCTAATGACCATGTGATGGTTCGGGAAATTTTTGAGCGAAATTTAGCTAGAAAGCAGTGGAATAACACCCAGATCCGAATGGCTATAGGTAACCACGATTCCACCGTTGCTAAAGTCAACGAACATTATCCCACGGACTGGTTTACAAACCAGCCGAATGGCTATTATGAATCTGAAATCGGTGGCTATCATTTCTTATTTTTAAACGGGAACAACTACAACTCAGATACAGGTCAGCGTAATTGGCTAAAGGGTAGACTTGCAGAGCTCACAGCTGATCCGAAGAATCAGAATACCCCCATCTTCGTGAATGTGCACCAACCTATATCGAATACGGTAATGGATGGGCAACAGGCATCGAATCCTAATCTATATACGGATCTCAAAGACTATCCTCAAGTGATTACCTTCTCCGGACATTCCCATCTGAATATTAGTGATGATCGCTCCATTTACCAGAAGGATTTCACTTCAGTTAACCTTGGCTCCATGTCTTACATTGAATCCGATCGCGGTTACTCCCAAGTGACTAAGAAGGGACTTGAAGGACGTTTTGAATTTCCTGTCAGTCAGGCCGACTTCGTTGAGGTATATGCGGATCGGGTTGAAGTGGATCGGATTGCGTTTAACGCAGATCCTGGAGATATCTACACAGACGGTAAATGGACGGCTGAGCCGCAGCCCCCATTCAACAGTGCGGGTACAGTTGCGGGAGACAAGTGGGTCATTCAGCTAAAAGGCTCTACGAATGAAGCAATTAAGAGCAATTTCAAGTACACTACGGCTAACCGTAATAAGGTTGCTCCTGTATTCAATAGTGAACTCGACATAACGAATCAGGATACGGTACCTTTACTTTCCTTTAAGCAAGCGAAAGATGATCAATCTATGCATCATTATGAGATTAATGTCATCGATAAAAGATCTGGAGTCAGCAGCAAATCAGTAAATGTATTCTCTGACTACTATTTTTCCCCGATTCCGAATGTTATGAATATTCCACTCGAAGGACTTGCACCTCAAACTTCATACATTGTTCAAGTGACAGCTGTTGATGCCTACGGGAATCGCTCTGCAACGCTAGAGCAATCGTTCACAGCCGGCAATGAAGCACCTGAACTGACGCCAATTGATCCATCGACCATGTGGAAGGATCTAGTGGTCGATATGAAATTGGATGGTAACCTATCCGATGAAGCTAAAGACGTGACAGGGCTTGCAAGTCTAGCAGGCAATGTAACGTATGTCGATGGTAAATCCAATAAAGCTGCGCTCATTGCAGCGGGTAATAGTAATTATATTGATTTGGGCAAGCGTGATGATTTGAAATTCGGAGCAGGAAGCTTCACCGTGTCTTTCTGGCACAAAGGCAATCTTTCCGGGGATCAGACTCTCCTCTCCAATAAAAACTGGAATAGTGGCGGTAACCTAGGCTGGTATATTGGACCTGCCTCCACCAATGGTATGACCTTAAATATCAGTGATGGAACGAAAAGAGCGGATATTACAGCATCAAGTGTAGGAACGGAGTGGCATCTCTTTACCATTACAGCGGACAGAACAAACAACTTAGCAAAAGTTTATGTAGATGGGACGGAGAAAGCATCGGGGAGTATTGCCTCGCTTGGCACTCAAAGTGTAGACACAACCTTTAACACGCTGATTGGTGTGGATGGCAACAAAGGAAATGGCGGAGCAACGATTACCATAGATGATCTGAGAATCTGGAAGAGATCGCTCACTGCCACGGAAAATAAAGCATTGTCGGATTCCTATAAGGGTGTTCAGCTCTTTACCTTTGAACAGCTCACCACATTAATTCATGACGCTGCATCCTTCCAAATGAACAGCGATAAAGTCAGTGGTGTATCTTACCCGAAAGAACAGCTAGACGAGCTTGCGAAGCAAATTCAGAAAGCCAGACAACTGACGGCAAGTAATAGCCCAACCGAAATTGACCTTGCTTATGTCGAGCTTCAGTGGGTCTATAAAAAAATACAACAGGCAGCAATATATTCCTTTATTCCTAAGAACGTATTCACTATCAACTCCTTTAGTTCTTATGCGGACAATGAAAATGCCAATGCTGCGAACATCCTAGATAACGATACGGCTACGATTTGGCATTCAAAATGGCAGGAGCCTGTCGCTTCATTTCCACATTGGGTGATAATCGACATGAAGGGCAGTAAGAACTTAACTGGTATTGGGCGCACTAGCCGCTTAAGTCAGACGGCTCTGGAATTTCCAAAGGATTTTGAACTCTACGCCTCGGATCAATTATCGGATTTGACCGATCCGGCGTACCTGAGCAATCCGGCGAATAAAGCGATCGGCATATTCCAGAAAACCTGGAAAGGCACGAGCTATCAAGACTTCAATATTCTGGATAAAGCGATACAAGGTAGATATGTGAAATTTGTTGTCACGAGCACCTATAACCCAACCGCTTTATTCACCAGTATGAGTGAAATCGATTTTACTGGTAGCTCAGTGCTCTCTGCGGATACACTTCTACAGATGTCCTTCGAGAATAATTTGGAGGATCAATCTGTAAATGCTATACCGGCAACACCGGTTAAAGATCCACAGTTCGTGAAAGGTCGCGTCGGACAAGCCTTGAGTATCGATTCCAAGAGCTCAGCGCTGCAATATGTTGATCTTGGCAAGTCAACAAGTCTGCAATTCGGCAAGGACAAGAACTTCTCGTTCGCATTTTGGGTTAAATCGCCTTCTGTCTCAGGAGACCCTGCGATTCTATCCAACAAAGATTGGGATTCCGGTGCAAATGTAGGTTATGCCTTAGCGCTGAAGGGAAGTGCACTCCAATGGAACTTTAATACATCCGGCGAATCGCGTGCAGATGCCCAAATTCCAAATGTTGTAGACGGCACCTGGCATCATATCGCCATATCGCATGATCGTGCTTCAGGGCGAGTTGATTTTTATAAAGATGGTGTTCCTGTAAATGTGACCAAAGTTAATGGCACGAACTATCAGGGTATAGCAAGCACCATGACCATTGCAGGTCGAACGGGTACGCTGGATACAGGATTGTCAACCATGATCGGAAATGATGGTACAGGCAATTATAGCAATGCGCTGCAAGTACAGCTTGATGAGCTTCATATGTATGGAAGAACATTAACCGCGCAGGAAGTTTCTAATATGTATAACAGTGCTCCACCGCTTGCTTCCATTGAGGATTTTTCAGGTTCATTAAATCTGATTGGAGCTAAGCACACGGTTCAAGGTACGCAATTCCGATATAATCTAGATTTGCGTACACCTGATATGACGACTAAAGTGGAGAAAGCTGTCGTTGAGATAGCCTATGATCCAGAACAGTTCGAATTTGTCAGCGCATCTCGCGCAACGAAGACAGACGCTTTGATCCCTGGTATCGTTAGACTAGAACTGCCAGGAGGTAATGTCTATAACATCGAGAATCCGCTGGAGTATGCAAAGTCCAGAATCTCGGAGCTCAAATTCAATACGCTTGGTGCTTCCGGCCAAGGCATCATTGAAGTTAAGCATGCGGATTTCTATACTGGATCAACAAAACTAACGATTAAGGCATTTGATTCGGCGCCTGCCGTTATTCAGATCCATGCTAAAGCTTCCGAAGATCTTAATGCAGATGGTTATGTTACGATAGGTGATCTTGCACTTGCGAAAGGCATTTCGGATGAAGAGCTGGCAGATATGGCAGCCCAAGCCCAATACCAGCCCTATAAACGTGTAGTTGTCATCGGGATTGATGGTGGGGGTGTAGCGGTCTCCAAGGATGCTCCTTATTGGGAGACGCCTAGCTCCAAGAAAGAAAAGGTAGGCGATCGCCTGCAAATTCCAGCCATTCGGAACATTATCGAGCATGGAGCTATTAGCTATACGGCTAAAACTACTTTACCTTCCAGCTCATCCCCAAACTGGGGTTCGATGATTAATGGTGTTGGTTATGAGAAGCATGGTCTATATAATGACGATACCGCAGCCTACACATACAGTGAATCATGGGACTACCCAACGGTATTCAAAAAAATTAGGGAGGCATTGCCTGCTACTAAACAAACGGTATTCTCCACCTGGAGCAACATTGTTCAGGGGCATATTGAACCTTCTGTTGGTGTCGAAGGTTATTCCCTAGGAGATGAAGCTGATGTAGCGGCGTTCACGCAATACGCAGCTAGCGGCAAAGCGAAAGATACCTCGTTAATTTTCTTCCAATTGGATGATATGGATGGGGCGGGCCACGGTGATGGATTCTATACGAAGTCGTATTATGAGCAAATAAAGAAGACGGATAAGAACATCCAGACCATCTATGATGCTTTAAAGAACAATAATTTGTTGGAAGATACGCTCATCCTCATGCTGCCTGACCATGGTGGGGGTAAAGAGAATGCAGACGGAACTTTGGGCATGGCAACAAGTCATGGGCAAGACGAGCCCCTTGCCACCACAATCTTCTTCGCGGCGAATGGTAGAACAGTAGCCACCGAAGACGGGAAGGAAAAATTATTGCAAGGTGGGAATACAAGAGACTTGGCTGCAACAGTTCTAACTGCACTTGGCCTGAACCCATCCATTGGAGATTCTCATGTCATTGACGGTATGTTCATACCTCAAACCGAACAGAAACAATCGGGTGCTGCAGATTTGCGATTCACAAAATTAGTTGATGCTGCTACACAAAAGGTTAACGGTTATGAAGTATCAATCAACAATGCGACTTCAGATGTGACAGCCATCGATTTGAATGTAGACTCCAGCAGTCTCATCTTCTCATCGATTGAACCGGCTCAACCTGGCGTTAAGATTGTGCGCAAAGAGACGGTTAATGGAATGACAAGAATCATTCTAACCTCAACGAATGGCATTCAAGCAGATGCTCCGATTCTTAAGCTACGAGTATCACCACAAGAAAAGGCTACTGCAGTACAAATTACGCAAGCGATGATTGCAGATGCGAAAGGGCATGAAACGATGCCGAATTTGACCACTGCAACTAAAGAAGTACAGATCTCTCAGGCAACACTAGTAGATCTTCAGGTAAACGGTCAATCGTTGATCGGCTTCACACCGGATCAAATGAACTATGCGATTCGTGTACCGAATAATGTTTCGGTCGCAGAGGTCACTTATAAGGTAGCAGATCCTTTACTAAGCGTTCATGTCATAGGTGGTAAATCTCTGCAAGTAGGCGAGAATCTGGTGGAAGTGCATGTCCAAGCTCCAGACGGCAGCTCGAATGTGTATACCATTATCGTCATCCGTGAGTCAGAATCCTTACCTAACCAAATTTTGCTGTCCGATCTACGAATGAATGGGGAAACTCTGCCAGCTTTTGCACCTAGTACGTTGAACTATAACGTAACGGTTCCCTATAGTACGTCGGTAACGGATATTACCTATACGGCATACGATCCGACTAGCGTAGTTAAGATTACGGGTAGTGGAGCTCTTGAGGTTGGTAGGAACGTCGTGAAGGTTACCGTGACAGCTCAAGACGGATTACTAAATATTTATACGATCATCATTACGCGTCAGCCTGAAGCGGAGTCTTCAAGCAATGCAGATCTGGTAGATCTTCGCGTTAATGGAACTACGATTCGTGGATTTGCCTCTGGGCAATACAACTACGAACTGACAGTACCTTACTCAACAACCGTTACGCGAGTAACCTATACAGCAGCGGATCCTATGGCTACTGTATCGATAACAGGCAGTGGAGATTTACATGTCGGCACTAATATGATCACCGTAACTGTGACAGCTCAAGATGGAACCAGACAGATTTACACTATTTCTGTTATGCGCGAAAATGATACCTCGACAACACCACCAACGGGTGGGGGGAACCCAGGATCAAGCGTTACGCCGCCAGTAGTGGTGAAGCCGGAGCTGCCTGCAGGGGCGGTTGTTATCCCAGATGAACTCTTAACGAAGAGTGCTGAAGGAAACATCATTTTGCAGCTTCAAGCGGATAAGAATCAAGTTATGATTCCGATCGATCAACTCGATCAGATCGGCAATAGGGATCTAGAGATTCAAGTGAATGGGGTTCGTGCCGTTATGTCCTCCAAAGTATTGAACGAGCTTCGTAAGCTTCTGCCATCAACTGCGAAGACAGCAACAATACTTTTGAAGATGGAAGCCATTCAATCGAGTCAACTTGCAATAACTCCACCGTATTCACGGGTTAGTGACATCATGGACTTCTCATTAATCATGTCAGATGAGTCTGGTAATAAATATTCACTGAAGCAATTCCCAGTACCCGTGAAGATAACACTACCGATTCTAAATGGAACCAATCCAGCTCTAGCGGGTATTTATCGTATTGAGGAAAATGGTAGCTTTACCTATCTAGGGGGGACGATGAATCCATCCAAAACCAGTCTTACCGTAGATTTGAATCATTTTAGCCAATACGTTGTTCTTTCGTTCCAAAGCAGCTATCGAGATGTACCTGAAAGTCACTGGGCATACAAGACTATTCAGGAACTATCTGCTAAACAAATTGTGAAGGGACAATCTGACTCTATGTTTAACCCATCAGGTTCCATCACAAGAGCAGAATATGCAGCTCTCCTCAGCAGAGCGCTTTCCTTAACTGCGAGTCGTCCGACTTCATTCCAAGATGTAGCCGCTGGATCGTGGTACGAAGAGGCGGTCAATGCAACCTTTGAAGCAGGTATTATTCAAGGCGTATCCGAGGATCGTTTTGACCCGAATCAACAGATTACCCGCGAGGAAATGGCAGCTATGCTGGTAAGAGCCTATGCATATCGTACGGGCGTTAAGCCGGAAGCAAGCTCATTCCATGCGACTAATGACAGCTCTAAAGTTAGTTCTTGGGCAGTAACCTATGTACAAGGTGCGCTAGAAGCTAAGCTTCTGATGGGTCATCAGGATGGTAACTTCCTTCCGCAATCGATGACAACCCGTGCCGAGGCAGCTCAGAGTATTTCAAATCTACTTGCGAAATTCTAAAATGAAATTGTAAGTTCCCTACATGAAAAATCCCCTCAAGTTAGACAATGCCTTAGACATCTTATCGAGGTCTGAGACGTTGTAAACTTTGAGGGGATTTATTTATGTTATACCTTAAAATTTCAATTGGCTTCCGCAGGACTCGCGCACAACAAGCACTGGCTCCACAACAAATGAACCGCCACCTGACTGATTGTTAATCAAGTCATAGAGCATATGGGCAGCGAGGATACCAAGGCGTTGTTTGTTTTGACGGATGGTAGACAGTCTTGGTGTAGTATATTTGCAGGCTTCGATGTCATCACAGCCGATGATGGCGATATCCTCAGGGACCCGGAGGTCATGTTCTTTTAATGCACGGATGGCTCCTAAAGCCAGCAAATCAGAGGCAGCAAAAATGGCCTTTGGTAAACTGCCGCTTTGAATTAATTGTTGCATAGCCGTATACCCGCTGGACTCAAAGAAATCGTCGCCATGTACAAACCAACGCCGGTTCAGAGGGAGACCGAAACTTTCGATAGCTTTGGTATATCCTGCTTCCCGTAGATTGGATATTTCTGAATCCGCGGCACTTCCTATAAAACCAAGCTCCCTATAACCAAGAAGGTAAAAATGCTCTACGACCTTAGAGGATATTTGGAAGTTATCTGACATAACAAAGCCTGACTTTTTCCCTTTTAGTTCGAGATCTACCCCGATACAAGGGATACTGCTCATGTCCAGATCGTGGATCGTTGGCTCCATCTTCTGTCCAGATATAATGACACAGCCATCCACATTAAAATGAACAGCGCGCGCGAAGTAATCTCCGCTGCTAATAAATTTTTCGTTCGAAAAGAAGATGAGATCGTATCCCAGTACACCCATTTGTTTCTTGAAGGAGTTTAATACCTCAACGAAAAAAGGGTGCGTAAATTCTACATTAAGCTCACCCGCAAAAATCACACCGATCAGATTCGATTTTTTGGTTGCAAGTGTCTTGGCGGAGTTGGATGGTGAATATCCAGTTTGCTCGATGATCTCTAGGACTCTTTTCTTGGTCTTTTCCGAAACATCGCTGTAATTATTCATAATTTTCGAAACGGTCGAGACAGAAACGCCTGCCATTTCGGCAATCATTTTGATATTCATATGTTGTATAAGCCACCCTCCGCTTAATAGTTGGAATATGGGGGAAAGACTGTAGTAGAGCGGTTATTTATGAGTTTTTTTGAATGGAGTGAAGAGTAAAACAGTTGTTTTAAGTCTATTCTTATTGCCGAAACAAGTCAAACGGATATTTTAATACTGAGATATATTCCGAAAAAAAATAATGTAAAAAAATTCAAAATTATATCTTTACAAATATGGAAATCTAAGCAACAATAACATTGTCGAAACCGATTTCGATTCTTCGCTTGAATTACGAATATTACGAAATTCGAGGAGTGATGTTTAGGATGAAGAGGAATTTCACGGCAGCAATAGCTGCTATGCTCCTTGTCACCGGGCTGCTATCACCGGTTGGGAGCATGAATGCTTCAGCGGCAGAGCCATTAAAGGGAAACTCACCTGATTCAGCGGCAACGAAAGTGGAAAATGAAACAATCGATGTATTGAAAGCGTTTACGGATGTATCTCCAAGCCATTGGGCTGCAGGTCCATTACAGCGTTGGAGCGCAAATGGGATTATAAGTGGATATGACGATGGGTCGTTTCGACCGGGTAAGGAAGTCACAAAGGCAGAGTTCGCGGCTATTATGAATCGTATATTTAATTATCAGGAGCAATCGGATAAGCTTCCAGCGGATGTGCTGGCTACAGACTGGTATAAGAGTGATATTGCCAAAGGGATTACAGCTGGATATTTAAGCAGTGATAAGAATAACAATATTTATCCTTCACATGCTCTTTCGCGTGCTGAGGCGGCATTATCCTTGGAGAAAGTGTTTCGTTTCAATACGGACAAAAGTAGCGCAGCAGCATTCACTGATTTGAACGGAGTCAGTGATGAAACTGCGAAAGCGATAGCAGCCCTATCGGGTGCTGGCTTTATTAAAGGTTATCCTGGAGGTTTGTTTAAGCCTGAGGGCGGAATTACACGTGCAGAGCTTGCTCAGCTTGCTGATCGAATGGTTTCGGGACTCATCTTAAAATCTGGAGAGACTTCGCTTGGAACAGTAAAGGGCAATGTAATCATTAATCATGCCGATGTGGTTCTTAAAGATACTGTCATCCAAGGCAATCTTTATTTAACGGAGGGGATTGCCGAAGGGAATGCGAAGCTTGAAGGTGTAAAGGTAACAGGGACTACGTTTGTACGAGGTGGCGGTGAGCAGAGTATTGGCTTACACAATACTTCTCTTGGGCTGCTTCAAGTAGCCAAACCTAACGGTAAGGTTCGAATTTATGCCAGCGGGTCAACAGCTGTGGGTACTGTACAGCTGCAATCCGGAGCTATCTTGGAAGAGAGTAGCGATCTTACGGGAGCAGGCTTTGGGGATGTTGAGATGAACGTCGTTCCTCATATTATCTCACTTCGAGGGATATTTGCAGCGGTTCGCTCCGCAGACTCAGCAGTCAGCGGTTCTTTGCTAAGAATCTCAGGAACTGTTGCCAGTCTTACGGTGGGCAGCTCAACGCAATTGACGCTGGAGAACAATGCACAGGTGGCCGCGTTAATCCTGACTGCGAGCGCTGGAGGCACAGCGATTCAAGGCAGCGGAAGCGTAATCTCAATAGATAACAAAGCCGATGGAGTAACGATTGGCGGCTCGCCAGTGAAAAAAGGAAACACCGGTAAAACGACACTGCCAGTAGCAACTTCAGCCTCAAGCAGTTCTGGTAATGGAGGTCCAACACCAACCAACGATCCGTGGACGCTGGTTTGGGGAGATGAATTCAATGAAGGAAGCATTGATCCTACGAAATGGACCTATGACCTTGGAGATGGTTCGCAATTTAACAATCCAGGTTGGGGCAACAACGAGAAGCAATGGTATACAAGTGATGAGAAGAACGCAAAGGTACAGGATGGTAATCTAGTGATTACCGCGCGTAAAGAAGCAGTAAGTGGCAAGGAGTACACTTCTTCGCGACTTAAAACGAAAGGTCTGTTTAGCAAGAAATATGGGAAATTCGAGATTCGGGCTAAAGCGCCTACCGGAAAAGGGTACTGGCCAGCGATCTGGATGCTGCCGGAGAACTACGAGTACGGAAATTGGGCTTCCTCTGGTGAGCTTGATATTATGGAGGGCTGGGGCAGCCGTCCTAATACGGTAGCGGGTACCATTCATTACGGCGGCGAATGGCCTAACAATGTATACTCTGGCAAAGAGTACGTGTTCCCGGAAGGCTCCACGATAGAACAATTCCATACGTACTCCATTGAGTGGGAACCGGGAGAAATTCGCTGGTATGTAGATGGTGAGCTGTTCTTGACCAAAAATGACTGGTACAGCATCAGCAATGGCCAGCCTGCGAATAATGCTTATCCAGCACCGTTCAATCAGGAGTTCCACCTGCTGTTAAATCTGGCTGTTGGCGGCAACTTTGATGGTGATCCAACACCAGAAACCGTGTTTCCAAAATCAATGCAGGTTGATTATGTCAGAGTCTATGAACTGACAGGCCGTGAGTATCGTGAGCCGGTACCAGTTACGCTGGATAAGGAGCCTTACTTGGAAGGCTCAAAGCTAGCACTTCCTGACGGAAACCTTGTCTATAACAATAACTTCACGGAGCAGGTTCCGGGAGATGATGGAATGGGCATACCAAATACTTCACACTGGGTTTTGTTTAAAGAACCAGGAGCTGATGCTACAGTTTCCACTGTACCGATTGGAGGACACAACTTCCTAAAGGTAAATATCAGTAATGCTGGAGGCAATGCCTATTCCGTTCAACCTCAAGCGATTGTATCCGTTGCTAAAGGTAGATTCTATAGGCTCAGCTTCGATGCCAAAACAGATGTGTCACGTAATATTAGTGTTAAATTAACGGGGGGAGAATCACGTGGCTTTGCGGCTTATTCTCCAGCACTTAAGGCAGAGCTGACTTCCGAGATGTCCCATTACGAAACGATGTTTCAAATGAAGGACAACTCTGATATTGCAGCACGGATAGAGTTCAATATGGGAACTAACGCTTCACCAGCTTGGTTAGGTAATGTCCGTCTGGAAGAGATAGATAGTATTCCTTTTGATCATGATGGAATAAAAACACCGCTCGGTAGCGGTAATCATCTGTACAATGGCACTTTCGATCTTGGTGAGCCCAATCGGATGAGCTATTGGCACGTAGAAACAGCCAATGGTACAACGTCCACTGCCAATGTAGATGATACAGGAAAGCTGAATCTGCAGATTGGCGGCAGCGAAAGTAGCGAAGTTCGATTGCTTCAGAAGGGAATTCAGCTCATACAGGGCCAAGATTATGAGCTTACCTTTAATACTGCAGTATCCTCTGCACGTACTGCCACAGTTCAGCTTCTTGGAAAAGACGGCAGCGTACATGCGCAGCAGTCGGTTAACTTAGCCCAAGGTGAACAACAAATAAAAGCAGTCTTCACCAACCTTGCAGGTGCAACGGATCATGAGGGACAATTTGTATTACTTCTGAACGGTGCTGCCGATACAGTCATCTTGGATAACTTCAAGTTGCTGCGCACGAGCTTTTATTATGATCCATCACTTGTTTACTACCCGCTGGTGAATGGTGAATTCAACACTGAATTTCATGCCTGGGATCGGCTGTTGACGGAGCAGGGCGGACAGAGCACTGCTACTGCTACAGATGGAACAGCGAAGTTTAACATTATGAATACGGGTAGTCAGCCATATTCCGTGATGTTGTTTCAAAATAACTTGAAAGCTGCAAGCGGAATAGATTATGTGCTGGAGTTTGATGCCAGTTCAACCATAGCCCGAAAAATCGGTGTGAATGTTGAAAATGCGTCTTATCAGGCTTCGTTCACAAATATTGTAGAGATTACACCAACAACTAATCATTACAAATACGAATTCCGTCAAGGCAGCAAGGACACACTGTCTCTAAAATTCCTGCTTGGTAAAGTGGAGGGTGTTAGTATTGCCCAAAGCCATGATATTATCATCGATAACGTGAAATTTGAAATCAAAAATGCACCAGCCAAACCGCAGGAACTGATAAGCGATAGTACAAATAACAGAGTTTCGCAGCCGATTGAGCTAACCTTCATAGACCATGAGGATTGGAGAAATAAAATTGTTGCAGTGAAGGTTAATGGTATAGCTCTTGAAACCGAACAATACACCATTGAACCTGGAAAAATCACTATCGATGCAGCATTATTTCCATCCGAAGGCAGCTATACCATCACAGTAGAAGCTGACCATTACGCAAATGGGTCTGTGCTTCAGACGATACTTGCTAACGATAACAATCTAGTCATAAATGGCTCGTTCGGCAGTGGGAAGACGGGTTGGTCTACATGGTCTGGAGAAGGTGGTGTTTCTGCGTTTGATGTGAAGGATGGCGTGGCAGAAATCTTGATTACGTCGGCAGGATGGGAGGCGTGGCATACACAATTCTACCAAGAGGGTATCCCACTGGAAGGCGGAAAAACGTATGAGGTGAGCTTTAAGGCGAAATCAACGGTTCCGCGGCAGATCATCCTAGAATACTCCAATACCTCTGCAGCTTCCGCTCAAGCTAAGGTTGATATTACTGCCGATTGGGCAACGTATGGCGCACAATTTACGGTGTCTAACAGCAATCCGCTGAAGCTGAATTATCTGATCGGCAAATCGCTGGGCGCTGATCCTAGGGCTAACAGTACGCCACATACGATTTCTTTTGACGATATTGTGGTCCGGGAGGTACAAGGTGGTCCGCCAGTGACACCACCAAGCGGCACGCTGGATAATGGAACCTTTGATGTGGATTCCAAGGGGTGGAGCCAGTATTTTGATAGAATTGGATCTGCTGCTGTAAAAGATGGGGAATTTGCGATAGACCTGACGGGCACAGGGCAAGCTGCCTACAGCGCACAAGTGGATTACGAAAACCTGAAGCTTGTTCAGGGAAAGACGTACACCTTGAAGTTTAAGGCCCGTTCTACGGTAAACCGTAATATTCAGGTAGCTGTGGAGCATAAAGGCGGGGACTACACCAAATATTTAGAAGCTGAGCTTATAGCTTTGACCCAGAATATGAAAGAATTCAGCTACACATTTACCATGAACGGTGCGACAGACGCAGGGGCTCATCTGGTATTTTTAGTAGGGCTTATTGATGGGAACAGTACGGAAACGAATAATGAAATTAGTGCGGGAAGCACGATTTATTTGGATGATGTAAGCTTAATCGAAAGTTAAACGAAAAAACGGCAGTGGTTTCCTTTTTCCAGGAGCACTGTCGTTTTTTTGTTTTGGAATTAAGATTCTTCTTTAGGGATAAATTCGAAGATCTTACCATTCTCAAAGGATTCTATTAATTTTAGCAACCAGCGGTAGTAATTAATGGATTCGGTAATCTTCTCTTCATCTGTATTTAAGAGCTGCATAAGTTTACTATCGTCACTATACTCTTTTTTCATATCGTTAATTTCTGCAAGTGATTTCGCTAGTGAGATCATATTTCCTTCGACGGCTTTTCTCCATTTAATAGAGAAGTAATCACTGAAGTTCTGATGCCAGTCAGGCACAGTGGTAAACAGGTCTTTGCGAGTCCCTCTCCCCCAAACTTTATCGATCATTTTCAGATCTAGGAGGGTACGGACTCCCGTACTCATGGACGTTTTGCTCATTCCCATTGTTTTGCTAAGCTCGTCCAGTGTCACTGGACCTTGATTGAAATACATATAACCGTATAAATGCCCAATGGATAAAGTGATGCCGTATAGGTCCATATTTTTACCGATAGAGTCTATCACGCGTTCACGGGCCTTACTAATCTTCTCTATTTGTTCGGGTGTTAACCCTTCTAAATCGTTCATGATGTCCCTCCTGAGGAATAGGTCGATAGACTGCTGCAACCTTATACAATGTATTGTAATCAAATCCCCCTCCATAAGTAAAGAAATCATGAAGAAAGGAATTTGGTGTAAAACAGAGTATTCTATACATAAAGTACGTAAAGTTAAAACTGTACACTAAATTTTATCCGTATATGGTGTTTGCATGAATTTTCAATAGTCCGGTACACTACTATAAGTGAACTAAACCCGGGTATATCTTCGGGAGAAGGAGGACGGCATGGCTATTATAGAGGTGAAAAAGCTAACCAAAGTATTCGGTCATGATGCGGGAAAGGCGATTCCATTATTAGAGCAAGGGTGGTCGAAGGAAAAGATCGCTCAGGAATTAAAGTTGACGGTCGGAGTCAACAAAGCCGAATTCAGCATTGAAGAAGGAGAAATATTCGTCATTATGGGATTGTCCGGCAGCGGTAAGTCAACGTTGGTTCGTTTGTTGAACCGTTTGATTGAGCCTACAGGGGGACAAGTCCTTTTTAAAGGAAAAGACGTTGTTAAAATGAACCCGGAGGAGCTTCGGCAATTTCGGCGCAAGAACATCGGCATGGTGTTTCAGAAGTTCGCATTGTTTCCACACCGGACGGTATTGGAGAATGCGGAATACGGACTTGAGGTTCAGGGCGTAGATAAAAAGAAGAGAACTGAACGGGCCATGGAGGCATTGCATCTAGTGGGTCTAAAGGGATGGGAGAACCATCGCCCGGATCAACTCAGCGGAGGGATGCAGCAGCGTGTAGGACTAGCAAGAGGACTTGCTAATGACCCTGATATCCTGCTCATGGACGAAGCCTTTAGTGCACTGGATCCGCTGATCCGTAAAGACATGCAGCAGGAGCTGCTGGAATTGCAGTCCAGAGTGAAGAAGACGATTGTGTTCATCACTCATGATCTAGACGAAGCCCTGCGGATTGGTGATCGGATTGCACTGATGAAAGACGGTGTTATCGTGCAGATTGGTACACCGGAAGAGATTCTCATTCAACCTGCCAATAAATATGTAGAGCGGTTCGTGGAGGATGTGGACTTGTCCAAGGTGCTAACAGCAGCTCATGTGATGCGGCAACCGGAAACGGTTAGACCTGAGCGTGGACCTCGGGTAGCACTTCAATTAATGCGTGATAGCGGCATATTCAGTTTGTATGTGGTAGACAAAGAAAACAAGCTCTTGGGTGTTATTACAGCTGAGGACGCAGCGCAGGCACTAAAGGATAATAAATCCATCCTAGAGGTTACACGGCGGGAGATCCCTCGTGTATATCCAGAAACACTGCTCAATGATTTCTTTGAACTAATATCTGAGACACATTTGCCTGTAGCCGTCGTAGATGAAGCGGATAAATTAAAAGGCATTGTGATTAAGGGAGCCGTTCTTTCCGCACTCGCGGGTAACGCGGTACCGGAAGGAGAAGGATCTTAATGGACATTCCAAAACTGCCTTTAGGAAAGGCCCTCGAGTGGTTGGAAAACTGGCTAACTACGTATTGTGGCCCCTTGTTTGACTTTATCGCTACAATAATCGGTGGAATGGTTTCTGCAATTGAAGGTGCGCTGACCTTCCTGCCTGCATTAGTGCTTATCGTACTTATTGCAGCCTTGTCTTATTGGATTGGGAAATGGCGCATGGCTTTATTTGCGGTAATCGGACTGCTCTTAATCGATAATCTCGGATTATGGGGACCTTCGATGCAATCTTTAGCCCTTGTTCTAACCGCCTCGATATTGGCTGTAGTAATCGGCGTACCGATTGGTATTTTGTGTGCGCAGAGAAATGCGGTTAGAAATACAGTTACGCCTATTTTGGACTTTATGCAGACGATGCCGGCATTTGTGTATTTATTGCCAGCGGTATCTTTTTTCTCACTTGGGGTTGTTCCAGGTGTAATTGCATCGATCATCTTTGCGATTCCACCGACAATTCGTTTGACCAATCTCGGTATTCGTCAAGTTTCAGAGGAGTTAGTTGAAGCAGCCGATGCTTTCGGTTCAACACCAACTCAGAAGCTGGTTAAATTGCAGCTGCCGATCGCACTGCCAACGATTATGGCAGGCGTCAATCAGACGATTATGTTATCACTCTCGATGGTTGTCATCTCATCTATGATCGGTGCGCAAGGTGTAGGTGCCTATGTATACCGCGCGGTATCGCAGGCTAAGACAGGAGATGGGTTCGAGGCGGGGATTGCTATCGTTATTATAGCTATTCTACTCGACCGTTTAACGCAGAACGCACTAAAACCAAAACAGAGATAGGGGTTTTAAATAGATATGAAGAAAAAAAATATAGGTATATTCCTGTTAGTGATTATGATGATTACTGTTATTGCCGGATGTTCATCCACTAGTAAAGAAAAAGTGAAATTGGCATATGTGGCATGGGATTCCGAAATTGCGAGTACTTATGTTGTTAAAGAAGTACTTGAAACTAAGCTTGGAGCTACCGTTGAAATGCTACAGGTAGATGCAGGCCCAATGTGGGCAGGGGTTGCTGATGGTAGTGCGGATGCTATGGTCGCAGCTTGGCTACCAAGCACGCATGCAGCTTATTTAGAGAAGTATGGTTCGAAAATCGAAGATTTAGGTGCTAATTTGAACGGAACTAAAGTTGGTTTAGCGGTTCCAGCGTACATGGATATTAATTCTATTGAAGACTTGAAGAACAGTGACCTGGCAGGTAAATTGAGCAATCGAATTATCGGAATTGAGCCTGGTGCTGGTATTATGACGACGACTGAAAAGGCTATTGCGGAATATGGTCTTAGTGAATATACGCTTCTAGAAAGTTCATCGGCAGCGATGGCTCAGGAGCTGCAAAAAGCCTATGACAACAACGAGCCTATCGTTGTAACGGGTTGGACACCACACTGGATGTTCGCCAATATGGACCTGAAATATCTGGAAGATCCAAAAGGTGTATATGGTGCGGATGAGCAAATCCATACGATGGTTCGTCAAGGTCTGAAAGAAGACATGCCGAATGTCTATAAGTTCTTGGATCAATTCGAGTGGACAGCAGAAGACATGGCGAAAGTAATGGTTGAGGTTCAAGGTGGGAAGTCACCAGAAGAAGCCGCTAAAACTTGGGTAGAAAACAACCCGGATAAAGTGAATGCGTGGATTCAAGGTGTAGAATTGTAAGTAGATAGAATTCTGTGGTATGATGTGAAGAATCAATGGATTACAAAAGTGTAACTTGTACGCTAACCACTGTTCTTTACAAATGCACTTCATAAGCAAAATCATTCAATAAAACACCCCGGAAGGGGTGTTTTTCTTGGGAATATAAGCAAAGTATTCAAAGGAATATCTATACTTTGCTTATATTTTAATGCTCACACTTATGCTTTAGCGAAGTAAATCAGGAGGCAGCTGCTGCAAGGAGTCAAGAGAGGAGACTGCTTCATGACAGAGACCATAAATACCTGGATAGATTGGCTGCTGCAAACGCTTGGCCTTAGTGGACCCTCTATTTTATTTGTGACGATTCCATTGGCGCTGTTGCAGAGTATATTAGGATTTTTTCCGTTCGTAATTTTGATTGTCCTCCATGTGTCAGTATTTAACGTTATTGGAGGTATGATAATTAGTTGGCTGGCTTGTAATCTGGGTGGAATACTGATGTACTTCCTCATTCGACGATACCTTTACAATTGGTTTGATCGAAAATGGAGGTCCAAGCTGAAAAGGTATGACAAATGGCAGCGTTACTTGGACCGATATGGAATTTGGACGCTGGTCCTTCTACGTACGATTCCCATTATTCCGAACAATGTAATCAATTTTATGTCCGCTGTTTCACCGATAAAAGCATCATCTTTTATTTGGGGAACCGTGCTTGGGAATCTGTCTTACATTTGGCTATTCGGTACGATCGGCTCAAGTCTAATTGTCCCTAGGGAAGAATGGAATGGATATATTACTTGGTATGCCGTGTTTATCGCTATTCTAATCGGTATCTTTATACGGCGGCACTGGGACCATCTACAGGAAGATAAACGGAGTAGAATGCACTAATATTAATTGATCATCAAATAAATGAAGAACGTTTCTTTGGCATTATCCGCCGGAGGGAACGTTCTTCTTTTTTGTCTTCTTTCCGAATACCTTAAACTAAGTGGAGGTGGCTTGACCTCTACGTAAGGTGGGAGGGACTATCGCAATGGGGAGATTAAGAAAATGGGGGAACCGAGGGCTAAGATTACCTGATCTAGGTCAGCTTCGGCTGCCAAAAATAAATGGTGGCGGGACGCCGAGGTTCTCTGGAAGAAGCTCCGCGTTCAAGTCAAAACCTAGTAGGGCAGCTGCAAGACCACAGAGTGCACGCTTTGAAGCTAAGCGAAGTAGAAGTCATATGAGATCATCCAGTAGGGCAGAGAGAAAGATGACCGTTTCCGGCGGAAACACGCGTAAGCCAAGAAGCCGGCGCAAATTTTGGTTGATTGCATCCTTGGTATTAATTGTGCTTGTGCTACAAGCACTGCGATACGTGGAGCTGCATATGAAGCCACCTATCTTGCATTTAGCGCAAATTCGTGTGAAGCAAATCGCAACAGAGTCGATAAATAAAGCGATTACTTCACAAGTTGCGAACGGAGGAAATGCGGAGGAACTGATTGATTGGAAGACCGATAAGAACGGGAAAATATCAGGCTTTATGTTGAACTATGCGGAGCATATGCGTATTACTTCGCAAGCAGCAGAGGTAATCCAGACCACGTTGCAGGATTTGCATAATCAGACAGAATATATTCCGCTCGGTCAGGCACTAGGTAGTCCTCTCATCGCCTCTTATGGACCTGATATCCCGATCAAGATTGAACCGCAAGGTGCTGTTAAGGTTGAACTCAGCACTCGCCAGCAAAATGCCGGAATTAATATGATTTTAGTTGAGGTCTATATCCATATTGTTACGGAGGTAGCGGTGGTTATTCCTTTTGACATGGAACCCCAAGTAGTGGATACGGAAATTCCTGTGTCGTATTTGATGGTCGTCGGAGACGTGCCTATGTATTACTACGATAATCAGGGTCAGCCTGTCGGAGCTAATGGCAGCAGTGCCCCGGGAATTGCTATTCCTGCACCATCTGTAAGTGGAGATAAAAATGGAGTATCAGATCAGAGCAAGGATACCCCTGGGAATAGCCAAGAGGATAGCAATTCATCACCAGCTGCACCCAATTCTTCGAATACAGGCGCAGCTCATACAGAAGAAGGCGGCAAAGGTGTAAATGGAGGGAATTAAGGGATATCGTGCTTAACCGCTCATAGACTATAGGTAGAGTTGCTTTAAATAAATGGAGCGTGAGTCCAAATGTCACATGAATCGCTGAATATGGAACGCTTGGCAGGGAGATATGGTTTTCTTGAACGTGCCGGACTTTTACCCTTGCCAAGTGAAGATGGGATTTCTATTGTAGTTGAGCTTAGCCGTATGGAATGTGCCAGGGTCTGTTTACCCCTGCTGCTGCGCCACTCAGGAGTGGCTGTGCGCATTATTGCTGTTTCAATGACGCCCGATTTCCCCATGGAGGTATTAGCAAGACAGTTCTCGCCAGAGGAACCAGTGCTCTTCCTACCCTATGAGAAGGAGGAGTATATGCCCAACCTAGCTCTGGCCCATATCGAGACCACCTTTGCTGTTCTGCTTGAAGATTCGATTATGGTATCGCCTGGCTGGTTAAGCGAGTTAATGTGGGCTTCCTTTGATGATGCTTCCGTTAGAGTCATTGCTCCGCGTTCTTCTACCGAGAGAGGGGAAGGGAAGAAACGGCTTCACTTTGGTACTCATCATGAATTAGCTGAGCATGTAAGCTACAGTCTTGGGCGGTATCAAGGCGAATGGCGCGAGGTGGAAGTGCTAACCGGATCTTGTCTTCTATTCACTAAGGAATTGATTCAGCGAATTGGCGGCTTTGACACCTCGCTTCAAGCGCGGCATCTCATGATAGCTGACTGGTGTCTCCGAGCGCGGCAGATTGGAGCGAAACTGGCACTGAGTGAAGCTGTGTATGTTCATGCTATCCAGTCACTGGATAGATACCTGAGAACGAAGGACGAATCCAAACAGACGAATGGCTGGCAGACATACTACAAGAAATGGGCACTTGAAAGCGGGATAGAGAACGAAGGACTTTTAGTACCGCCTACTGAATTCTTAAAATTTCCACAGCCGGTTATACCATTGGGCAGGATACCCTTAGCTTCTCCGTTGGTAACGGCCATAGTGTATTGTGATGAAGCTTGGGATTGTGATGAGCTGAAGGAGCAATGGATAGCTGCACGCGAGCAGCAGAGCTACAAGTATATTCGCTGGATTTGGATCAGAGATACTTTGCTGGACGCTGCTCCTGGGTTTCCGGTTAGCGAACATGATGTAGTGATAACGGTTCATGGTGAGGATGTATGGCTACGGGCGTTAAAGAACGCATCTGCATTATATGAGAGTGAGATCATTCTGTATTTGTCCACTTCTATCCAATATGAGAAACATTATATTGAGCGGGTGGTGAAGGCCATAACCCAAGGCTCCGCTGATCTGATCGTAAGTTTATCGACTGAAATGGAGGAAGCGGGGGTTCATTTACTTGAAGGGGGAGATTCAGCGCTCACGCTACCTCTTGAACGTGTTGCTTACAAAGGAGGGATCGTGCCTGGGATGATTAGCAATAGGAAGCTTACTTCCCGTCAATTGCTGCTTCACCCTAATGCTTCTCTGGTAATAGGCTATATTGGGGATTTGTCCGATTCCAAGGAGGCACACCCATGAAATATTTAATTCTAAGCGGAGGTTCTTGGGAGGACTACGAATATAAAAGATTGCTAGAGCTTCTTCCCGACCGGGAAGGGGTCTGCTTTGCTGGACGAATGACCAGTGAGCAGCAGACTAACAATCAGATTAGGGCAGTTGCGGCTGCAGATATTTATTCTTTGAACATGAAGCAATACACGATTCTTGTCTCTTCTCCTTATTGGCTCTCAGAGGTTCTCTCCTTGCAGGCAGCTTATGTAGTGGCTCTGCTAGAACGTTGTCCGGAAGAAGAAAAGAAGTGGTTATGGGATAAATATAGCGGTTTGCTTGGCGCAAAGGCTGATCTTGTAGCCACCCGATCTGAACGGATATATCTAGAGCAGAGCTTACGCAGGGAAGGTGTGCTCTATCTCGGCGGAGATCAGCAGGAATCCTATGGAGCTACCTTTCAGGGAGATCGGCTGTATTTTCTTACGGATTATGAGGTACTGTGGAGGAAGGCCATAGTGAACTTGTGGCAGGATTCAACGATATCACCTGCTGATTGGGTTACTATACAGCTTGAGTTGCGGGCGGACTATTACATTTCCATGTGTGCTAAGCTGCCCAGTCAACCTGTTGTACATTACTTGGCAGCTTCCTATCTGTACTTGTTGGGGGATTCCGTAGCAAACCGCTATCTGGCGCAATCCTTTGAGCTCATGGTGCTGTATGAATATTTAGATTGCCTTCATTCACATTTTCGCTTTTTTTCGGCTATAGAGGGTAAGACTGGGGATTTGGAAACAGCTGTTCAACAATATACGATTACGGCATTTACAGCTGAGGAGAAGCGGGATGCGGAGAGGCTGCGGGGCTGGCTTCACTCCGGGCAGTACGAGCTTGTCCGGGCAGAGCTGTTTCGCTTGAATGAGGATGAAGCTGCGGCAGTACGGATTCTGAGTTCGCTCACTACCTCAGAGGCGAAGCTGTTATTGATTCAGAATTATATTCGGACCTTCCAATGGGAAAAAGCGCTAGAGCTTCAGCAAGATTTGGAGGGAAGTGTAGATGGGGTTATAGAAGGCACAATACACTTGCTACATGGCAGACGGCATGAGGCTATACGCAGCTTCTTGAATGCGGCAGGGCAAGACAATCAGGCGTGGCCGCTTTTATCAGAGATGGCAGATCTAGAAGAGGCGGTAAAACGATTGAAAAGGAGAGTGGAGGGATGAGTAGTCATAGATGGCCTCTCCGCAAAACAGCAGGTAACCGCTTGACCGCTATGATGCAGGTTCGAAACGAAGCTGGAAGGTATCTGGAGCAGGTACTTGAAGAACTGAGTGAGTTTGTGGATGATATTGTAGTTGTTGATGATGGAAGTACAGATCATACGGCACAGTTATGTCGTTCTTTTGCCAAGGTTACGAAGCTTGTGACACTGGAGACCTCCTTGTTTAATCGGGAGTGGGAGCTAAGGCAGATATTATGGGATTTGGCGGTATCTACGAATCCGGATTGGCTCCTGTCTGTAGACGCTGATGAGTTCTATGAAGAGGCAGCTAAACGGGAGATGAGACGGCTGATTGATCAGGATGTGTATGACTGGGTATCTTTCCGGCTATTTGATTTCTGGGGGGGCACCACCCATTATCGTGAAGATGAACATTGGAATATCCATACGAAGCATACTCGTACACTTGTCCGATATTTGCCGAATTTTCATTATTTCTTCCCGAAAATGGATCATCATGTTCCTAGGCTGCCGCTTTCTTACTCTGTATTGCCGGGTTTTCTTGCCGAACTGCGGGTGAAGCATTATGGATGGGCGGTTCCCCCGGAAGAGCTTCGACTTAAATACTCACGTTATATGGAGCTTGATCCAGAGGGGCGCTGGGGGAGTCTGGAGCAGTACCAGTCCATTCTAGATGAGCAGCCCCATTTGATCGAATGGAAAGAATAGCTCTGAAATCCGAATCTGCCAGTCGGTTAGGTCTGACTGGCAGATCTGACGAGCAGCCCCCATGGGATTTGACCTGAGGAAATCCCATGGGGATAAGCTTTTGCCGCGAGTATGAGCTTGTAGTATGAGAGACCGACTGCAGCGGTAGTTCCCCCGATTCTGCGCAAAGCCATTTCATCTGATTGAGCGATCTTTGGAGTTTCCCCACAGGAGCAAGCTATTGCCACATATAATAGCCATTCGGCGCAGTCCGTCGAGGCATTATAATGAGGGGTTTGACTGAGATAGATGGAACACCACTGTTTCTTTACGGGGATAGGAGCCTCAAGCAATCCATAGTATAAGGGCTGCGGCAGCTTGCACCACTGGAATAAAGAGCCCTCTGATTGTCGATAAAGCGATAATACACTATCCCAAGCACCGACCTGAAGCAGTAATTGCATAGCGTAGCTCAGATCAGGAAGAGCAGGCTTAATGTCAGAACGGCTTGTTATGATATGATGAATTGTTAGCATCCCCGGTCTGTATGGCGATATGGAGATAAGCCACTTCATGGCTGATTCAGTATCTCCAGCACGGCAAGACAAAGCCCAGAGATAACCGAGTATAGATGAATGTTCGGAAAGAACAGATGGATTATGAAGCAGCTGCTCAAGCGGTGCGAGAGTGTGTGCCCCCTCTTGCTGCTGAGTACAAGCAAGGAAAGCCTGCACAATGGTTTGAACGGCTAGCGGTAGCTGCGAGGCAAAAGAGAGAGTGACCAGCCATTCAAAGTCACGAGCATTGAGCGCCGCAGGCACAAGATAGCCTAAGGTAATTGGTGAGAGAGCGTGGATATGGCAGCGGGTCAATACGATCATACTTAACCTCTCTCCGGATAGCAGGCTTAGTGGGACAAGCTGTTTCCACGCATCCGTATAATCTGGTTTGAATTGTATAGCAGCCTCGTAGTGTTCCCGCGCGTTTGGATATAGAAATAACTTCTCGCATACTCTGCCCGCTAGTAGTTCTGTTCGATACGTTCCACTTCCCGAAGAAGATGGATATGGATGTGCTGTATCTCCGCTCTTCAGTGCTTGCTGCAAGAAGTGTCTAGCTTGTCTAAGCTGTCCTTGTTCGAGCAACAAAGCAGCATAGCCCTCTAATAAATCAGTGAAATCAGGAAACAATAAGCTCCCCGCATGAAAGACTTCCTCAGATTCCTGCTGCCTGTTACATCGTTGTAAGGCATAGGCAGTCTTTAGATAAATATCGGAGGCATACCCGGATTGGGTTGGAACATCAGCGAGTAATGGAAGAAGTACATCTGCCGCTGCATGATATTGTTCCTGTTGATAATGCTCTACCCCTAGTGCATAACGAAGGATGAGATGGTTCGGTTGAAGCTGCAGACCTCTATTGATGAGAGCTAAATTGCGCTGGTATTTATTTTTGTGCTGTAGTTCATCCTCTAAATAACCGTAGTGATAAATACGCAATTCAGCGTAAGCAATTTCCCCCGCAGGAAGCTCCCAAATGCTGCTGGCCGTCTCCTCATGAATGATTCCACGAAAGATGATTCTTTCATCGTTTCTGAACAAGCGGCAGACATGATCGGTAACAAAATCCGCTTTAGGGGCGTCACCGATATAGTGGATAATGGGTAGCCAATATCCATGAATATGCGTTGCGTCCAGCAGGTGCTGGAGCTGCTCCCTCCTCCAATGATCTACAGCCTCATCGGCATCAAGTACTAGAATCCAAGGGGAAGTTGCATGCTTCAGGCTTAGATTTCGTGCTTTCGAGAAATCATTCTCCCAAGTCATATCGATGATCTTTGCACCGAACTTAGTTGCTATGTCTATGCTATTATCCTCAGACCCGGTATCCACAATGATGATTTCTGATACGATTCCTTGCACAGAGGACAGGCATTTCTCCAGGTGGTTCGCCTCATTCTTAATGATCATACAAAGTGTGATATCGGGTGTGGTCATAGGAAACGTCCCTCCTATTCTGAAACTTTGGGAAGCGGAAGAGCTAGGCGTACTCTTTTGACCGCTGGTGAATAGGTAGCAGAAGAGGATAATGAAGCAAGCAGACGATCCGCTAACACAATCTGTGAACGCCCCTGCTCAGATGCTTGATTAAATGCCACTTCCATAGAAATGGGCTGCTGTGTGGCATTTATCAGCTGTGCGGCTGCTTCATTACATCCCTCACTCTGTAATAATTCTAGGAGAATCCTGTTCTTAGTCACTGTGTAGTCTGGCAGATGAGCGTGGAACCAACCGTAAATCTCACTCTCGCGACCTGCACATTTCAGGGCTCGTAGTAGCCGGGCAATGACGGGAGTCGGTTCGGGATGAAGCTGTGCGGTTTTGGTGTAACAAGCCATGGCTTCGGTCTCATCACCCATCTCTTCACATAATTGACCCAGCATATAATAGGTTAAATATGAACCGAATCCAGCCTCAGTATGGTAGCCGGGAGGAGCAGCTCCGATGACCAGCGCTTGTAGCAACGCTACTTTGGCTTCTGCAAAGGCACCTAATTGTAAGAGTAGAGCCCCTTTGATATGAGCTAAGTCTGGGTAATCCGGATGTGAGCTAATCCCACGGTCACAAGCTGCAAGCGCCCCAGGGTAATCTTTTAATTCTGCAAGCGAGCGAATTTCGTATTTGTGCAGCAGGTGGATGTAACTTGTATCAGGCGGTGCCTCTTCTAGTGATTGTTGGATATGTTTTAGAGCAGGTTGATACTCCCCCAAACGCATATACTCAACAGCCATGTTAAAATGGTGGAAAGGATCTTTAGGATTTAACCTTAGCTGCTCTTTCAGCAGCTCAACATTTCGTTTGATTTTATCTTTCTTGACGACTACCCCTTCTGCGTAACCATAATGATGGATGACTACAGTGGTCAAATGCATCGGTGCCTGGGGTGTAGCTGTTATGATAGCCTCAGCGATCTGTTCGTGAATAATACCGCTAAACCGGTACTTAGGGCGATTACGAAACATCCGAATAATCGGATTGACGGTGATCGTCTGTGAAGCGGGGGTTAGCCCTTTATGATTATGAATGCGTAGGAAAAATGCCTCGTACTCCATATGCTCGGCACATAGCAGTAATTCTCCCTTGCTCTCCTCACTTAATTCCTCATCTCCATCTAGAACAAGAATCCATTGTCCATGGGCCTGCTGGAGACCTGCGTTGCGGGCAGCAGCAAAGTCGCCGCTCCAAGGGTGTTGTATGATTTTGGCCCCGAAGCTTAGGGCAATTTGAACTGAAGCGTCGGTGGATCCAGTATCGACTACAATGATCTCATCGACGACTCCGCGTACGCTTTTTAAACATTGGCTCAAGCTATCTCCTTCGTTCTTAACGATCATGCATAAGGAAATTAGTGGCTTTCTTCTTGAGTGGTTCATAGGGATGACCTCCCTTCACTCTGACGGAAGCTCCACTGAGTGTGCCAAGGTGTACGATTCAGCAAGGTAATGGATTTACGGATAGCTCCGATATTCTCCTGCAATGGGCTATGAGCATGGGCATCCTTTAAACTTTGTAGAGCGTCTTCCATACTCAGCTTCGCTTGCTGAAGATAACAGAGGGATAAGCCGATCTTTGCGGATTCATGCTCTGGCTCTTGTTCCAGCGCTTGCTGAAACCATTCACTGGCTTCGGAATAATGCCCTTTGTCAAAGATCATCTCACCAATATAAAAAAGCACGCTTGCATCGGCGATCTTATCACGAACAAGTACAATAAATTCCTCTCCTGCGGCCTGCCAATTCCCTTCTTTATATAATGCTGTGGCAAATTCAGATCGATAAGCAGGGAACAGGTCCACTAAAGTATGACTAAGTGTGAGCTGATGCAGCTTTACGGATTGCCCGATGAGGTCGGAAAGGAATGAGGAATATAAGTGATCTACCTCTATTTCTACCGGACATGCCACTTGTTGGCGTTGGGATCGCTCAATGTATTCCAGTCCAGAACGAAGTTCACCTGATGTATGGTTGAGCAAGTCCTTTTTAAATTCTCCATATCGTTCCCATTGGCAAATGGCCCAAAGAGTATACCACTGCTTTTGATGCTCTAAACCAAGGTGATCTTGGGAAGCTAGTAAGGTCATCTGCCCTATAGCTGTACTCGCGTCTTCTAGCTTGCCGGTGATGATGAGTGATGAGATGATTCTATATGCAGTATCCAATTCCAATGGAAAAATATCTCGGGATAAGGTAGTTATGGTCTCATAAGCATTTATCTCATATAAACTGTCAATGATCGCGGATCTACTGATTGAGGTAGTTGGGGGAACGAGTTGGATCAGTAAAGTGGCGATTTCCTCATCGGGTACAGCTAATCGTTGAAAAGCAGCAGCAATCCCCTGCAAGGCGGGCGTATATAAAGAATGGTGTTGAAGTGCACGATGAAAAAATCTCGCAGCATCCTCAAGAAGACCAAGCCGCTGTGAGATTAAACCCATCCGGTATAGGGGGCGAAAGGTACTCATTCCTTGTTCACATACATATTTTCCGCTAAGCACCTCATGCTCAGGAATGGACTCTGCATGTTGATAAGCTAATAGCGCACGTTCCAAAAGGCCTTGGCTCTCCAAAGATTGCCCTAACAAAAAATGCAAATCAGGATAGTCGCCATAACGCTCCAGTTCAATCATCAGTAGGGGGTCAATCGCATTCATTTTTCCTTGAGCATGATAAATTTTACAGAGATCCCTAATCATCGTAGGACGATAGAAGGCTTCGAGTGCTACATGGTGAAGGCCTTGACGAAGCAACGTCTCAGCTTCCAGAAGACGACCGTCCTGACAGAAGTTTACTGCCAAATTATAGGAGTGGAAAGGATCATCCGGATATTCTGTTAAAGCGAGGAGCAGCAGGTGTCTATTTCGATTGATTTTATCTTTTCGTGTCATGATTTCAGGTAAATATCCAAAGTGTATAATCTCAAGTTGACTGTGCTCAATCGCCGAGAGTTTATGTTTGCTAAGGATTGAAGTGTCAATTCCCTCATGAATTCTTCCACTATATTGATAACCCTGTCCATTTCGGAATAAGCGGACTGCACTGTGTTTTACCCTATCTTCAGGTCGTTCGCCAACCCAGTTATCAATGTTTACAGTAAAAGCCTGAGCTTGTGTGTTCTGCAGAAGGCTGCGGAGTTCTGTCAGTGGGGTCTGCAAGCACTCATCGGCATCAAGGATAAGAATCCAATTTGTTGAGGCATGAACGAGCCCTTCATTACGAGCTGCCGCGAAATCGTCTGTCCATTCCCGTTGGAAGACTCTAGCCCCGTGCGCTTCGGCAATAGCTATGGATTCGTCGGTAGAGCCCGTATCGATCATCACAATTTCGTCAGCACCAGCTACGCTTGCGAGACAGTGAGGCAGGAGATCAGCTTCATCTTTTACGATGAGGTGGACGCCAAGCGTAATATTATTCACGGTTGTTCCTCCTTGAAAAGCATTATGTGTTTGTTGCACATATGTATAGCTGCTGACACAAGCATAAACGCTTTCGGCATCCTTATAGTTAAAGAAAAAGCACATGGATATCCATGTACTCTTTCTTGTTACAACATATGATGGTCATCTGGATTACGTGCCCTGAGCATTGAAACTTACATTGATCGTGGATGCAGAGCCTGAATTGGCTGATTGATAGGATAGGCGGGTATATTTCAGGAATCTGGCTGGCACTATGACATCGATAGAGCCTGCTGCTAAAGGATTATCTCCTGTGGTATCGACGAAATAGTTCGTTCCATCAGCACTGATTTCCACACGTGTGTTGACCGGATTTGCCCCAGTATTGTTAATGAAGAAGGAATACGTTCCCAGTACGCTCGTAGTAACGGCTGGTAGAGGTGTATAGGTATTAGCAGTCGCAATACCTGTAGTGGTCTGTTCTATAAAGCTGCGTTGTGAAATAGAAGTGACACTACTTAGAGTACCAGCTGTGATCGTAGCTCCGAGCACACTAGTGATGGTCCCGTTAAGGATGTTGGTGACTGTACCTGCGGAAGACAAAGTACCGGCAGTAATCGTAGCTCCGAGCACACTAGTGATGGTGCCGTTAAGAATGTTGGTGACTGTACCTGCGGAAGACAAAGTACCAGCTGTGATGGTGGCTCCTAGTACGCTGGTGATGGTGCCGTTTAAGATGTTGGTGACTGTACCTGCTGAGGACAAAGTACCAGCTGTGATGGTGGCTCCGAGTACGCTGGTGATAGTCCCGTTAAGGATGTTGGTGACTGTACCTGCGGAAGATAGAGTACCAGCTGTGATGGTAGCGCCGAGCACGTTAGTGATGGTGCCCTCAAGGATGTTAGTAATAGTACCTGCGGAGGACAAAGTACCCGCGGTGATCGTAGCGCCGAGCACGCTAGTAATGGTGCCGTTAAGGATGTTTGTAACTGTTCCGGCGGAGGATAACGTACCTGCTGTTATGGTTGCCCCAAGCACACTAGTGATTGTACCCGCAGTAATCGTAGCGCCGAGCACGCTGGTAATGGTGCCCTCAAGGATGTTAGTAATAGTACCTGCGGAGGACAAAGTACCGGCAGTAATTGTAGCGCCAAGCACACTAGTAATGGTGCCGTTAAGGATGTTTGTAATGGTACCTGCTGAGGACAAAGTACCCGCAGTAATGGTAGCGCCGAGCACGCTAGTAATAGTCCCGTCAAGGATATTAGTAATAGTACCTGCGGAGGACAAGGTACCGGCAGTAATTGTAGCGCCGAGCACGCTAGTAATGGTGCCGTTAAGGATGTTTGTAACTGTTCCTGCGGAGGACAAGGTACCGGCAGTAATCGTAGCGCCGAGCACGCTAGTAATGGTGCCGTTAAGGATGTTTGTAACTGTTCCTGCGGAGGACAAGGTACCGGCAGTAATCGTAGCACCAAGCACACTAGTAATGGTGCCGTTAAGGATGTTGGTAACTGTACCTGCGGAGGACAAAGTACCCGCAGTAATCGTAGCGCCGAGCACGCTAGTAATGGTGCCGTTAAGGATATTGGTAACTGTTCCTGCGGAGGACAAAGTACCGGCAGTAATTGTAGCGCCGAGCACGCTGGAAATTGTACCATCAAGAATAATCGTTGTTAGATTTCCGCTTGGATCTGTAGTGAGCGGATGATCAATCAGCGAGGCATCTCGGCCGAATATAAGCGTTCTTAGATTATCAGGATTCGCTTGAAAAGAGCTATAGTTAGGCAAAGTTCCTCGTCCTTTCCTTATAAATGATTGAGTTATACCAAAAGACTGGGCTTGGACGTATACACATTCTTGCTTGCCAATACCCTTTGAATGTAGCGTGGAGGCGGAGACTAACAGGGTGATCTCCCTGATTCTTAATGTGTAAGAGATCATCGTTTTAGCTCTGCTTTTTTTGTTTTATTTTGCTGCGCTTTTTAAGCTCCAGGCCGTTATGGATTTCATTCTCTTCCTACGGGCTTTCTGGAACTCAATCCATGAAAAGGCCCAAACCGTCGTTTGAGCCCTGAGCCTAAAAATAAACCGCAGTCCAATAAGCCGCAAACCGATAGGGACAATCCTTAGCCATTCGAATGGTGTGATATTAATATATGGTGGGAAATAGGGGGTGATTGGGCAGAAAAAGTAATATACGCACATTCCCACAACCAGTTACTGAGTGTGGCATAAAATAGAATAAGCTTAAGTACGGGGAGGATAACTCATGCCGAACGACTCAGTATTCAATCAAAGTAGCCAGCCACTTTTTACAGAACAAGTCAATACGTATGTTGCACCTGGTATAGATTCAGCTCCTGAGGGGGGAGCAGCTAAGGCGGGGTTATTGTTTGGAATCCCATTTACTTCTACGGTAACGACGGCTGCCCCGTTAGTTATTCAGATTAGTAATCCGGGAGGAAGCGGGCGTACCTTATATGTATCCCGTGTTACTGCCAGCTCAGCGACGGCGGCGGTTACTTTATCACTACTTCGGAATGCTACGGTCACCGGAACTACCGTCACACCGATTAATTATAATTTTGGCAGTGCGTTAACCAGTGTTATGACAGCAAGAACCTCGACGGCTGCGCCTACTGGAGGTCCGGCTACTCTAGTATCTCTATTGCTGGCGGTCGGTCCGGTCATTGTTGATTTTACAGGACAAATCGTTGTTCCTCCCGGAAATTCCATCACTACCTCCGTAACGATTGCATCGGGGTCATCAGCGGCGACAACGTCTATCAGCTGGTGGGAATATTAGAAACAGGAGGGGATAAATATGCCTAATCAATTTGTATTTAACGACAACGATCAACCGCTTTATGTGGATATGGTGAACACCTTCCAAGCGCCAGATATTAGCGCGCCGCCTGAAATAAGCGCTTCGCAGGCTGCAGTCTTGTATTCAACTAACACATCTGCGTCTAGTTTGGTCGTACTTAGTCTAATCTCCGCAATCGCTTCTATTCGGATTAGTAATGCTTCAGGCAGTGGAAAAACTGTTTATATCTCACGTATAAGCGGCAGTATTGGCGGTTCTTCTCTACTATCCGCAATGTCGGGTAGCTTTACAATTGTAAAAGGAGGGACGCTAACTTCACCAGCAACCTTAACGCCAACGAATAATAATTTGGGCAGCTCGGCGACGAGTGCGATGACCGTTCAGTCTTCCACAGCAGCCATTAGCGGGGGAACGACGCTTTTCAATTATCAATTGGCACCGGGGGCTTTCACACAGAACTTTACGGGCAGCATCATTGTCCCGCCTGGGACTGCTATTTGTGCTAACGTAATCTCATCCAGCTCCGCCGTAGGTTTAACGATTACCTCAGCGTTGGGTCTTCTTTGGTGGGAACAATAGCGTTCTTGCTGCGAACCATTCACAGAGCTGAACCTTGACATCACTTGGGTTGAGGTTTTACATAAAAGGGTGGAATGTATAGAAAATAAAGGGGATTGGCATTATACAATAAAGTTGCATGTCAGATTGGAATGTGAAAAGAGGGACAATTATGGAAAGTTGTTTATTTATTCATGGCTTTACCGGAGGTGAGCATGAGATCTCTCCCTTGTCCCAGTTTATGGAGCAGCATAATTACCGTTCCAGAACGTTTACCCTGAAAGGGCATGGGGGGAGCAGGAATGATTTATTGCATTCGGATCGACATGATTGGCAACAGAGTGCTGAAGATGAATTGACAGAGCTGTTAAAGACGGATGAAGGCGTTCATCTGATCGGCTTTTCTACCGGTGCCCTTATTGCTTCACATCTTTCTGTACGGTATAAACCCTGGATCAAATCCCTTACTTTATTGTCCACTCCCGTATTTCCGCTGAATCCTGTGGAGATTCTTAAGACTCTTGGGAGCTTTTCCATGCTAAAAACGTATATTAATAAATTCACTTCAACGCCCCCAAGGGCGACGAGAGAGTTTCAACGATTGGTCCGGGAGAGTTTTTCAATCTATCCGCATATTGAGACTCCAACCTTGATCGTGCAGGGTAAGCGAGATCATCTGGTGAAGACTCGAAGCGCTGACTTTCTGCAGCATACGATTCCTACAGCCCAAAAACAGGTGATAATGGTGGATAACAGTGGTCATATGGTTTGTCATTGTGAAGATAAGGACCGGATTATGAATGAAGTACTGCATTTTATTCAGAGTGTAGGAAGCTAAGCATATAAGGTGAATAATGAACCCCAAAGAGCCCCCAATAAGGAGGCTCTTTTTCTTGGGAATTTTAAATTTTATAGCTTGACAACGCATTCACAATCATGGTAATTTTTAGTTGGGAAACCGGTTTCCCTAAAATTATTTGTTTTTTGTGTTAAAGACGTTAAAAACATTAGAGACATCACTGGGCGGGCTTGTTTTTTAATCAAGGAAGTAGGCTTTAGAGTGTTATGAATACGCTTTAATAAGAGAGGGAGATGCACGCAATGAAACGTAGGTTATGGTATGTACCCGTTCTAATTACATCTATTCTTCTTTCTACCGTGATTAATTTGTTTGTCTTAACACCGCAAAAAGCTGAAGCGGCAAGCATCGGCACGATTAATGAGAACGACACTATTTATCAGATTATGGTTGACCGATTTAATGATGGAGATACTTCCAACAATGCTACTGGTGCGGCAATTCGCTATGGAGAAAACTCTGAGGAAGATTTCCGTTATATGAAAGGCGGAGACTGGCAGGGGATTATCGATAAGCTATCATATATTAAAAATATGGGCTATACCGCGATTTGGATTTCCCCAGTGGCTGAGCCACAAATGACTAACCGGGAAAACAACGGTACCGGTAAAAATACAGCCTATCACGGATACAACGTTAAGAACCCGAACGCTGCCAATCCATACTTCGGAACGAAGGAGAAGCTGAAAGAGCTTGTGGATTCCGCACATGCGCTTGGCATCAAAGTAGTGATTGACGTTGTGCCAAACCACGTCGGTGATTATATGCTAGGTTCCCAAGCTTATTATGATATCCCATCATTGCAGCCAGTGGCTCCGTTCAATAATCCAGCATGGTACCACCATAATGGAGATATTAACTGGTCTCTAGCGGATGGAAGATATGATCAGTGGGCGCAGGATTACTTAGAGAATCATGATTTGGGCGGGCTAGATGACATTGATTTCGATGTTCCTGCGGCTAAGCAGGCGATCTTCGATTCCATCAAAGGCTGGTTTGATTATACAGGCGCTGACGGTGCGCGTGTGGATGCTGCCAAGCTGATGAAGCCAACAGATATTGGTGAGCTACAAAATTATCTGGGCGTTAATACATTTGGCGAGAATTTCGACGGAAATGCTGAATTTGTCTCACGTTGGGTCGGAAACAATAAGGAATGGGGCATGCTCGATTTCCCAATGTTCTTCTCCGTACTTAACAGCTTTGCTTATGGGCAGTCTTTTGAGTCCAATATCAAAAGCACCTTGGCACAGGATTCCTACTACAACGGGAATGCCAATCACATGGTTACCTTTATCGACAATCATGACCGCAACCGTTTTCTAACGGAAGCCGGGGGAAACGTTGATAAGCTGCAGAATGCTTTAACCTTTATTTTTACAGTTCGTGGAACACCGGTTGTCTTCCAAGGAACAGAGCAGAACAAAGGCAATGGCAACAGTCAGATCATGACAGGAGGTATTGCGGATACTTGGAACCGTTGGTCTATGGTGAAACGGGATGCAAGCGGAAACGTGATTGAGAACTATTTTAATGAAAATGCCAGCACCTACAAGCACGTAGCCAAACTTAATGAAATTCGTAAAAATAACCCAGCACTGCGTACAGGTACTCAACGTGAAATGTGGGCTGCACAGAACTTATATGCCTTCTCACGTCGTATCGACACTGGAACTAATCAAGGTCAAGAAGCTATCTCTGTATTTAGTAATCAATCTAATGGTTCGCAAACGGTAACCATCCCGCTACGTGCCGAGAGTAGTTTGACCGCAGGAACAGTTTTGTATAATCAGCTGAATACTGCAGATACAGTGACTGTACAATCAGGCGGAGTAACTGGAAAGCAAATTACTGTAACTGTAGGTGCGAATTCAGCCAAAATCTATGCGAAACAACAACAACCATCAGAAACAGTTCCTCCAACTACTCCGACTAATGTAACGGCAACTGTTCAGAATGCATCTAGCGCTTTGATCAGCTGGACGGCTTCTACCGACAACGTAGGCGTAACTGGATATGAAGTTTATCGTAATGGTGTCAAGGTAGGCACAACGGCAACTACTTCCTATACGGACAATGGTTTATCCGCTAGCACTACCTATAACTACACGGTAAAAGCATTTGATGCCGCAGGCAATCTATCTCTTCTTAGTGCGATTGCGTCTATTACAACACCAGCAGGGAACAGTGTCACGATTTACTATAAGCAAGGTTATACCTCGCCTTATATTCATTATCGCCCAGTAGGAGGTACATGGACGACATCTCCGGGTGTGGCTATACCTGTATCTGAAGTAGCCGGATACAACAAAATAACGATTAATATCGGTTCCGCCAGCCAGCTTGAAGCATGCTTTAACAACGGCAGTGGCACATGGGACAGTAACGGGGGGAGCAACTATCTATTCGGTACTGGAACCTGGACTTATACGCCAACAGGAAGTATTACATCGGGTGGACCAGTGACACCAACGCCAACGCCGACACCAACACCAACACCGACACCAACACCAACACCAACACCAACAGTAACACCGACACCAACGCCGACAGTAACCCCAACGCCAACACCAACGACTACACCGACTGGCAACACTGCAACGATATATTATAAGAATACGGCTTACAGCAGCTCTTACATTCATTACAAGCTGGATGGGGCAACAGTCTGGACGACGGCTCCTGGTGAACAGCTTCAAGCTTCTTCTTTCCCAGGATATAAGTCGATCACAATTCAGCTGGGCACTGCAGCCGGACTGACCGCAGCCTTTAATAATGGCAGTGGTACATGGGATAACAACGGCAGCAGTAATTACCATTTTGATGCTGGAACCTGGAGTCTAGTGAACGGAAGTATCAGCGCAGGGGAACCTCAAGCAGACAGTGTGACGTTTCGTGTAAATGTTCCAGCGTCTACTCCGGCGAGCGGACCTGTGTATCTTACCGGTACCTTCAACAGCTGGAATGCAGCGGATCCGGCCTATCAACTGACTAAAGGTAGTGATGGGGTGTATTCCATCACACTGAGCTTACCAGCAGGAACAGCGGTGCAATATAAAGTTACGCGGGGCGCTTGGACTAATGTAGAGGTAAACTCGAACGGATCGGACATTTCCAATCGAACGCTTACTCCAGCAGGAGGCGCACAAACAGTGAACCTGACCGTGCAGCGTTGGAAAGATCTATAAGTTACTATAAGAGTGGATCAAAATACCTTTCACATGACAAGGAGCGGCCCCCCGTGTGGGGCCGCTCCTTGGTAAGTAGTACGAAGCTTTTTCATTGTAGAAGATACAATAGAAAAGTAGTCCAATTATGAAGTTGCTCCAGAGAATTTAGCTCTCATCGTGGATTCACGAGGAATTAGTTCTGGCTCTAGTAGCAAATGCTTGTGGGGCGCATCATTGCCACGAATGCGCTCCATCAGCAGCTGCCCTGAAGATACACCCAGCTTAAACGTATCGATATTAAGCGAAGTTAAAGGAGGTGTTGTATAACGGGACAGCGGATATTCATCGAAAGCGGCGATGCCGAGTTCAGATGGAACATCAATTCCGAGTGCTTTTGCGGCTTGAAGCACCCCAAAGGCTACATAACTGTTCATACACACCACAGAGTCTGGCCGTTCTTCACGCTGCAAAAGCTCAAGGGCAGCATGATAGCTATCATGTTCATCAGCCTTGCAGTTAATGATCCATTGCTGAGGAACGGTAAGGTCAGCCTGCTGTAATGCGCTTAAGTATCCACCTAGGCGATGTGTATAAATTTTTTCCTGCTGCTGCCCGCCTATGAAGGCTATCTTTGAATAACCTTGTTCGATGAGATGCTCGGTCAGCATGTTTCCGCCTGCTTCATTATCGAAATCAACCCAACTTCCGGGGGTCATAATCTCTCCAATGGAGATGTAAGGAAACTCCAGTTGATTCAGTTCTTCAGATAGCTCTTCAGTCAGCACGGAGTTGTTGGCAATAATACCGTCGACACGTTTGCTAAACACAAGCCTATTTAGAAAATGGCCTTCTGGACTGCTATGTTGCACATTGGAAATGGTCAGCTCGTATTTTAAAGGTGCAATTACGCTCTCGATTCCACCAATAATGTTGTAGAAGAATTGGTTCAGAAACTCACTTTCTTTAGACATATCGACCAGTAAACCAATATTGCAGCTGCTTTGTCTAGCTAACCCAGTAGCAATACTGCTTGGCGTGTAGTTCATTTGCTTCATAATCTCTCGAACCTTTTGTTTCGTTTCCTGTGATATTTTTGGGGAATCATTTAGTACTTTAGATACAGTAGATTTAGCCACATTGGCTGCTTTAGCAATATCAGAAATCGTTACTTTCATCGTCGTCCCTCATAACTTGAAAACGGTATTTGTAACCATAATAACACAAATTTAGCAGTCTCTCTAATGATGTATGAACAGATAGATAGAACGATAAAAGTATAGAAGGAGTCCATAAGTTATGCCTCAATCATGGTTTGTATATCATACAAGTGAAGATCCATTTGCCTATCCTGTAGGTACAGGGACCCTGAAACTCAGATTATTTACACAAGCTGGACAGCAATTATCCTGTACCGTAATCCACTCGGATCGTTATGATTCTCCGGGGCAAGAAGTTCCTTTGCAGATGGAGCGGATTGGGTCGGCCGGTATTTATGAGATTCATGAAGCAATTATTCAGACCAGCACTAGAAGAAGCAGATATCTATTCCATATAGCGAATGCTGCGGGGCAGTATATCTGGTATGGAGAGAGGGGCGCGTCGGAGAATCGGGAGCGTGCAGGTTCTTTTCAATATGCATATCTTCACCATTCTGAGGCTTTGAAGTTACCGTTATGGAGCCAGGATGCGGTGACCTATCAAATTTATCCTAGCAGCTACAATGGTGGAACTCTAGAAGGCATTACGGACAAAATACCTTATCTACAGCAGCTTGGTGTGAATACTATTTACATGACGCCTGTATTTGAGTCTCCTTCCGAGCATAAATATAACACCTCCGATTATTATAAGATCGACCCTGCATTTGGCGATGTAGATGGATTGAAGACGCTAGTCAGTGAGGCACATCGCCATGGAATTAGGGTCATTTTGGATGCCGTGTTTAATCATTCGGGAGATCAATTCTTTGCTTTTAAAGATGTGATGGAAAAAGGCGAACAGTCTCCATATAAAGATTGGTTCTTTATTCGTTCTTTTCCCGTAACACAGACGCCTGCCCCGAATTATGAGACATTCGCTAAAGCTGAAGCGCATATGCCTAAGCTGAATATGGATCATCCCGAGACGGCAGATTATATGATTGGAGTTGCCAAGTATTGGATTCGTGAAACAGAAATAGACGGCTGGCGTCTTGATGTAGCGAATGAGGTCAACCCGGCTTTTTGGTCCCGGTTTCGGCAAGAGCTCAAGTCTGAATTTCCTGAAATTCTACTCATTGGAGAGATAATGCATGCTTCTGGGCCTTGGCTTAGAGGGGATCAATTCGATGGTGGCATGAATTATGTGCTTCGGGATGCCGTGCTGGAATTTTTTGCAGAGCAGTCAACAGGGCCTGATCGCTTTATGGAGCAAGTACTCCATCAGGAGGCGTTGTATAATGACCAGGCGAATTCGGCTATGTTTCAATTGATTGGCAGCCATGATACGTTGCGTTTTCTTACAGCGTGTAAGGAGGGGGGACGTGGCTGGGACCGCGAGAGTACGGCAATACAGCGCATGAGGTTGGCAGTTTTTTTTCAGATGACTTATATCGGTATTCCGATGATCTATTATGGGGATGAGGTTGGGATGGAAGGAGCTACGGACCCTCACTGTAGAAAAGCTATGGTATGGCAAGAGCAAGCTCAAAATACAGCACTGCTGAAGTGGTATCAAGAGCTAATTTTCCTAAGAAAAAGCTGTGATATTCTACGAAAAGGTAAGTTTCGTCCTTGGTTCACGGATGAAGTCCGTAATGTCTTCGGTTATACACGGGGAATGGATCAAGAGAAGATAGGTTTAATTATCAATAATTCTCCGAACGCGTACGAGCTTGAGCTTAATGTATATCGTTCGGATAAGAATTTGCTTACCGATTTACTGTCAGGAGCTACTTTTAAAAATAATAACAAGCTTATAGTGAGCATTGAACCGTTTGGATGTTTAATGTTGTACTAAAATAGTATAAGGCCTCTCTTCAAAAGAAGGGGCCTTATTCATCAAGAAACGGGTGTCATCTCAAAAGATGGCGAAGCCGTTTCCTTTTAAAAATATAAGAAAGTATAAGTTTCACTTTATACATTATCCTTATATTTCTTGCATAAACGCTGACCGGCCTTTAGGGACGCTAAAGGCGTTTTTCCTTGTTTGTAGCACTTTTTTTATTTTTGTTCTTTAAGTCTCTATACTCCTGATTTTCCCATTGTTTTAGCAACGGAAAAGGGTCAAAAGCCCATTCAGTAATCCCTCGGTCACGGTAGATGCCAAAATGTAGATGTGGCGGGAATTTCCCTTGTGTTCCTGGATTTCCGTAACCTGAGCTACCAACCCAGCCAATGATTTCACCTGGTGAGACGATATCTCCACGAGAAATGGATTTGTTATACCCGGATAAATGGGCGTAATAATGGTAACGGTTCTCGATATCACGAATTCCAATTCTCCAGCCACCGTAGCGGTTCCAGCCTTTAGTTTCCACTAAGCCAAAGCAGGTGCTGCGTACCGGCATACCTTGCGGTGCAAAGAGGTCAGTCCCTTCGTGAATACGTGCCCCACCCCAGCTTCTGCCGGTTCCCCAAGTGCTACGATAAGAATAAGAATTACTTAAGGGTAGTGGAAAAGCATTACCTGACAGGTCAAGCCGACCAAAATGTTCATATAGCTTAGCGAACTGAGCTATGCGCTGAGAGGCACGACCATTGTGATAATACTCCCAAATGCCAATGCTGAAATCATTAGCTGAATCACCATATTTCTGCAAGTGTCTAGCCATACTATATAGAACATCAGCATCATTCTCTGGATCGGCGATTCCATCACCTGAGCCATCACGGCCGAAGCCGTTAAAGAAAGTGATGGATTCAGGAGAAGTATCCTCCTGATCCGGGTTGAGTGGACCGGACCATACGGGTGCTGGAATCATGATTCCAGTAAGACGGTTGGTGACGGGTTTGTCTGAGGAACCTTTTTTGGCGATGGTGCGTTCATATTGATCAATGGCTGCGAATCTAAACCAAGGAATTCCAGTGGCTGCACTCAGTTGATCATAAATCCCCCTACGGGCAGACCATATGGATTCTTTGCTAGCATTAACAGAATTGCCGCTGCTTTCCACCGGTTGGACTGTAGCCTGTACTGCAGCTGCTGGAACGGGAAGGCCTAAACCACCCCAAAGGATAGCGGCCGCGGACAGACATAACATAGTTCTCCGGTTATTAGTATTCTTAAATAGGGCCAGCAAGATAACAGCCTCCTTTTGTCCGGGCGTAGAATTGAATGTAGGCACTTCGGATAAAGCTTTTATTATAGATTGAAGCAAAAGGCTACTTTTTATCCGTTCTTGTCTAAAGGTACCAGTAAATTCTTCGCCGGAATCGAAGTTGAGATGCCCTGCATATTTCACAAAAACAGGCAATTGTAAAGCGCACATGGTATAATATGAGGCAGCATCTTTCATCTGCAGCATCACATTCAGGAGGAAGCGGGGTTTATTATTTTGACGAATAAAACAGCAAAGCAGCCTAAGCCGGATTGGATTAGAATCAAGCTAACTACCGGTGATAACTATCAGGAAATCAAGAGCATGATGCGTTCTAAAACTTTACATACCGTATGTGAAGAAGCTAGGTGTCCGAATATTTATGAATGCTGGGCAAATCGAACGGCTACCTTTATGATTCTTGGTGATATATGTACTCGCGCATGCCGTTTCTGCGCTGTGAATACAGGGTTGCCGACAGAGCTGGACCTGCAGGAGCCTGAACGTGTAGCAGAAGCTGCAGAGGGAATGAACCTTCGCCATTGCGTGGTGACCAGTGTGGCCCGTGATGATCTTGCGGATGGTGGCGCTCAGATTTTTGCTGAGACGGTAGCGGCAATTCGTAAACGCCTTCCGTTATGTAGTGTTGAAGTATTGATTCCAGATTTCCTGGGAGAACGGAATAGTCTAGAGATTGTTATGAACAGTAATCCAGACATTCTTAACCATAATATTGAGACGGTGGAACGGATGTCAGACCGTGTACGGGCTAAAGCGAAGTATCGCCGTTCGATGGAACTGCTGCGCAGAGCTAAGGAAATGAAGCCGGATATTCCTACCAAATCAAGCATTATGCTTGGAGTCGGTGAAGAGTGGGATGAGATTTTACAAGCAATGGATGATTTACGAGCCGTAAATTGTGATATATTGACTTTAGGACAATACTTACAGCCTTCTCCAAAGCATTTGAATGTGGAGAAATATTATCCACCAGAGGAATTTGCGCTGCTTAAGGAAGAGGGATTGAAGCGTGGCTTTAGCCATGTGGAATCAGCTCCGCTTGTTCGCAGCTCTTATCGTGCGCATGAGCAGGTGAAATCTGCCGCTCAAGCTCGTGAGGAGCGCACGGTTTCTTCTAGTTAATTTTTTTGAAATAGTGACAAAGTCACAAAAAGGTTTTATTAAGGAGAGGGTTGAAGGAGCGATAGCGTTCTGAAACACTCAGCCCATAGGTTACACATAAAAAAACGTTGATTTGAGTCATTGGAGAGAAATGTTGGAGCTGTAGGAGCGTAGCGTTCGCCTGAAAGCTTTCCGAAGGAAAGCTAGCATCGTAAGCATACACTGTTGATTAATTTCACCGCTGATGCGGTTCAAATAGAAGAAATTAATCAACAACAGCGACCGAAAGCCCAATATTTCTCGGAAATGACGGCATAATCAACGAAAATACTTTCCTTCGAAAGGCAGGCGACAAAAGGTTTGATCGTTATAGGCGGAAAAGGCTACGAACTAATGTTAGATCATAAGGATGGTTGGAATCCGGAGGCGTTTCGCGGAAGATATAGCGAAGTGCTGGAAAGATACGACTACATTATTGGTGACTGGGGTTACAGTCAGCTGCGTTTGAAAGGTTTTTATCGGGACAACCACCCAAAGGTGAATCGGGATACAGCGATTTCTGGCATGGTCGATTATATTAATGAATATTGCAATTTTGGCTGCGCATATTTTGTGTTGCATAAGTTAAAAGAGGTACCACAAGAGGGTTTGTTCAAGGATATTCTGATCAAAGAAATACCAGAGCCGAGTGAGGAAGAAGATTCGGAGCTAGAAGCTGAAGATAATGATGGAGCGGCTATAGATAAAGAGCTCTCCTCTAAAGAAACATCATCTAAGCAAGGTTCGAATTCATCTGCTGCATTTAAAGAGATGACTTCTGCTAAGGATAGACCTCTGAGAGAACATCAAAGCCGAAATCACCGGGGTAAAGATTCGCAAGGGAAGAAATCCAAAAAGGAATTTCAAAGCAGACCACCACAAGGTCAATCCCAAAAACCCCAAAACACACAAAAGCCTCAAAATAATCAAAACACACAAAACACACAAAACATAGAAAATCCACAATCTTAACGATGAAAGCTGACCATAAGTAGAGTCCTTCTACGAATGAGACAGCTTTTTTCTTTTGAATAGATATGTACAAATAATAAAGGCAGCAAACCCCATCTCTGGAGAATTGCTGCCTTTTCATATGGATTATTTTATAGATAATTTCAATTGCTTTTGTGTAGCATTGTAACTCCATACGAGTGCCGGAAACTTCTTCTTAAAGGCATTTAATTCAATGTAGGTCTCACCATTCTGAGATAGCGCCTCTTTGGAGGAAAGCGTAAAGCCGGTAGATATGCCTGTTCCGCTCTTTACGATGACCTTCTTGTTCTTGGCATCCCAGGTGATCTCGCCCTCGACAAGCGCAGCCAGCACCAGCGATGAAGCATAAGTTTTATCGCCCTGCTTCACAAGACCAACATTACCAGCAAAAGGAACCCCGTTGATATTTAAGATATGATGATCTCCGGTGACTTCTAAAGTCTTCATTCCAGCAAGCTGCAGGGCGGTAATCAACTGTGCAGTTTTCCCTTTTACCTCAATATCCGGTGCGAGACCGATGTGATTAAAGTCTTCTTTTTTAGGTGTTAGATATTTCTGCGTGGTCAATTTCAGCATGTCGCCATTAGACACTGGAAGTAGGCTTTGAATACGCGCTTTGCCGTAAGAACGAGTGCCTACAACAGTAGCCAGCTTGTTGTCGCGCAGGGCGCCCGTAAGAGCTTCTGACGCACTTGCAGTGTATTCGTTGGTTAGAATTACGACGGGCACACCGATTTTGCTGCCACTAGTAATCGTTACAGGAGTTAACGCGCCACTTTGATCAGAGGTATACATCATGATGCCTTTATCCATAAAACTAGAGGCAATGTTGTATGCCGAATCCATGTATCCACCCAAGTTATCACGTAAATCAAGCACCATGGATTTCATTCCCGCTGTACGCATCTTCTTCAGCATAGCGGCGAATTCTTCATCAGAATTCTGTGTGAAACCACTTAGCGAAATATAGGCAATTTTCGGACCAATGAGGGTTCCAAAAACGGAAGTCGAGTTCAGTTCATTTCGGGTGACAACATAAGATTTTGTGACACCATTTCTGAGGATCAGCAGGGTGACCTTAGTGCCCGCGGCTCCACTTAGTTCCGAATCATCCGTTTCGTCAACAGGTATTCCGTTGATTTTGAGAATCGTATCGCCGCGTTTCAAGCCTGCCTTTTCAGAAGGAGAACCTGGAGAGATTTCTTCGATGTAGAGCTCTGTTGGCGTATATTGAAGTTTAACACCGATGCCAACGTATTCGAGATCAACCGCATGTTCAAATTGCGCCGCTTCCTCGGAATTGAAGTATTGGCTGTATGGATCATCCAGTGTGTTCACCATGCCGTCAATTGCTCCGCGAATCAAAATATCTTTATCTACATCTGAAAGATTATAGTTCTCCAATAGCTTCATTACTTCATTAATAAGATCACTGTTGTCTGTGGAAGCTTTAGCGGCATCTGCAGCGGAAGCCAGTGGAGCAAATGTAATAGATAAAGCTAGACAGCTGGTTAACAGTGCACTTATTATTTTTTTTGATTTCATGGAATCAAACACCCTTTTTATTAGGATTTCACAAGTTTATTGTAGATGCTATATGTGTCATCGATTGTCCATACACCAGTATCCGACTTGGATAGAATATAGATAAGGCCTTGCTCATAAGTCTCCTCTTCACTAGCTTCCTTGTCTTTGCTTTCTACATATATAGCAGCTTCTTTGGCACTGTAATAATAAATATTTGAAATGCCTGGAGTATAGGTAATATCATACGAAGCAAAGAAATCATCCAAATCTGCCTTGAGAGAGGAATCATATTCTTCTCCATATGAAGTCATCGTGGAAAGAACTGCTGTAGGATTCTGTTCGTTCATTGCTTGATAATACTTGCTAATAGTACCTTTGATGGCATCCGCATCGTTTTGAGGGATGTTGGCTGCTGGTTTTATACCTTGTTCATGAGTAAGGAGAACGGTCGAGCTTTGGGATTCCACGGATGAAATCTTCCAGCTTCCGTTCTTGCGGACCAGGGTATATACGTATTCATTCTCTGTATCTGGAGTATAAGTCCCACCTATTCTGCGTGAACTTTCAAGCGTATACACAGTGGCTTCGTCAGCTGTAATGTCGAGGATTTCCAAGCTATCAATAGTATTCTTTATGTCAAAAGCTTTAAAAGATTCATTGAGTTCGGCCACTGATTCCGTGTAAGAGTACTCCGGATCCATAAGGGAGTAGAAGCTAGTCGCTTTTTCTTCATTGAAATATTGATTAGACAAACGGATTAATGCTGTAATGGCTGCTTCGTCCTTACCTTTGGAGACAGGAGTAGTAATTTGTACACTTCTACTGGTAGAATTCCAGACAGCTGTGCCCCCGGTTGCCTCTGCGATAAAACGCAAAGGGATGTATGTAGTGCCGGCTGAGGAAACTGGTGCAGTGGTTAGTTTTTTAACGGTTCCGTTAACAGTAGCGCGGTTACTGCCAATTTTGAGGGTAATCGCAAGATTTGAACTTTTTCCTGTTACCGTTCCAGTTTTGGCATCCCAGAGAACTTGAAGTCCAAGCTTCTCAAAGACAACCCGGAAAGGTACAAGTACAGAATTGTTCGCTAAGTATGGGGATCCAGCGGTGAAGGAAACCTTACTTCCGTTAATATAAACATCAATTGGTTTCGATGCTGCAAAAGCCGGGACCGCAAGTATGAGGGCCAGTAGACTTATGCTTAAGAGGGATAAAAATCTTTTCAACAGTACTCTCTCCTTTTATGTAACTCTTTGTAAAATAGCCTCATTATACCATTTGGCTTCTCTCTCAGTCTATCAGTTGGTGTTAGTTTTGTCACACAAAAAAGCCGGAGAAATGGATATCTCCAGCCACTGAAAATCGTTGGATCGAAGGTTAATCTTAAACTAAAAAAGCTTCACGTACACGGTTCCAGAACGGAAAAGGACGGTACCTGGCGAAACTGACCTTCTTGTCCGATACTTGGCAGCGTACTGAAATCAGATCATCTACTGGGATATTGTTATGATCTATCGTGAGTAGTAAGCGCTGATCCTTACATGAAAGAATATCGCAATGGTGATGCTTCGGCAGTAGTAATGGCGACCCCATTGTTCGAAATACGCGGTTGTTAATTGAGGCGATTTCGGCAATCTGCAGCGCTTCTATAGATGGGTGAACCATGGCTCCCCCAAGGCTTTTGTTATAGGCCGTGCTACCAGAAGGAGTAGAAATACAAAGCCCATCACCCCGGAACATTTCGAAGGTAACATCATTGATGTCAACTTGAATCATTATAGTTCCATCTACCCCTTTAAGGGTAAATTCATTTAGGGCAATGTGGGACGAAGAACCGGATTTCTTGTGAATTTCCAGCTCAAGCAACGGATATTTCACGATACGAGGTTTCTGAGGCTCAGAATCCTCGGTTCCGCACATGTAGTCGATTAAGGTGGGTAGCTCTTCCGCTTGCCAGTCCGCATAGAAGCCTAAGTGTCCTGTGTGCACACCTACGAAGGCTAGATTGGGGATTTGATCGATAAAGGTATGAAAAGCGTGCAGCATTGTGCCGTCTCCGCCAATAGAGATGACGATTTCGGGAGACTCGGCATCCAGTTGCAGGTCCCGCTCCGCCGCCAGCTTGTGAAACTGCTCGGCAAGTTTGATTGATAGTTCATCACCGCGGTCCAGAACATAATATCTCAAGATGTACAGGCTCCTTTTGTATAATTCAGTCATACACCGATCATAATCAATCTTGACCCGGAACACAATATGTTAATCAACTTCGCCGTACCCATCGAATCATTGTCATGAATACAGGGATAAGCAGTGAGACTAGAATTGCAGCAGTTAATAATAGACTCAGCAGGGCGAGGCTTGCCGTGATCCCTGAGGCAGAAGGAGTAAAGGCAGCAGAGGCTGGTAATGATACCCATGTGGTAGACAGCCCTGTGTTCATCACAGGGTTCCAGAGCAGCAAGACCAATCCTGATGCGAGTATGGCGTGAATTAGCCGTGCAGTCAAAAATGGCAGATACCGCAGCCCGGTACCGTTCAGAATACTTGCCACCTGGGCATGTACAGATAATCCGCCCCAAGAGAGAATGAAGGCAGCTGCCGCTACCTTGAACTGAAGCGGGATGGAAGCTGCGGCTTCACCTGCTGAACGGGCACCGATTGTCACCTCAAAGAATCCGCTAATGAGAGCCTGAGCTAGTTCTGGAGGACCACCTACAAGGGACACAAGATGTCCGGTCATGTTAAAAAGGGAGGATAGGATACCGGCACGGGCTAGCAGTTCCATTAGCACATTGAAGAATACAACCAAACCGCCTACGACAATAATAAGCTTTAGCGAGGACTGGATTGCTCCCTTTAATAGCTCCCCAAAGCTCCGTCCATCTTTGCGCCGAGCCTCCTCCATGGCAAGAAGTGCTGCATGGATTCTTCCAAAACCTTTTTTGGCTGGAAAAGAGGGGGCAGTAGAACTAGTTATGGATGGGTCTTGGGAGGGGGAGCTCTGTTCTTTGCGTCCATGGAACGACATTAGCAAGCCAACAATCAAACCGCTCCCATAGTGGGCGAGGGCTAGGATAAGCCCCAACGATGCGTCTCGAAAGAAACCAACGGATACTGCACCTAACAGAAAGATTGGGTCAGAGGAGGTTGTGAAAGCGACTAATCGTTCGCCCTCTACTCTGCTAATCAGATTCTGTTCCCGCAGCTTAGCGGTTAATTTAGCGCCAACAGGATATCCTGATACATATCCCATCGCAGCGACAAACCCGCCGCTACCTGGTATACCAAAAAGAGGGCGCATCAATGGATCGAGCAGTGCACCGAAGAGATGAACGATCCCTAGGCCTAGCATGATTTCGGATATGACGAAGAATGGAAATAGGGAGGGGAATAACACATCCCACCAGATGGCCAGGCCTCGTAAGGCTGCGCCAAGGGATGCCTCCGGATGAAGCAACATCAGCAGCATACAGCCTGCCAATGTTAATCCCAGCAGTGGGCCGCCAATCTTTTTAAAAGTCATAATTAACGCCTCCTGATCTATGGTTAGATGTATGCGAAAAGAAGGACAAACAGCACAAAAAAAATAAAGGAAGCGGTTACATAATTCGGTGCTTTTTCGTTCGAAATATGATATTATGTAAATAAGAAATGCACCCTCTGTTACAAGAATAAATGGGATGGAGTGATGGCGATGAGCGTTGTAGCCGGAGTTCTCGTTTGTGCTTTTGTATATGTGATCCGGGTCTCTCTCGTCCCTTCAGGTGATGAAGAATTTCGGACCTACTGACAATAACCTCCAGGCGCTAAACTATAGTTTAGCGTCTTTTTTCTGCCGTTTAGGGGCACTTTCGACGGATATCCGAGCCGTGCTTTTTTTTGGTATAATAAAGTAAGAAACGTTTCATTAATATGGAAGAGAGCTGGTAACCTCAATGAATCCAAATGAGAGTATATATGAGAACCTAGGAGGAGCTGAGGCGCTACATCGATTGGTGGAAGTGTTCTATGCCAAAGTGCAGCTTCATCCGCAGCTGGGTCCGTTATTTCCTGAAGACATTTCTCCTGTTCTGGAGAAGCAGTATCAATTCCTGACACAGTTTTTTGGCGGTGGCCCATTGTATTCAGAACTGCATGGACATCCCATGATGAGAGCAAGGCACATGCATATTCCCATTACTCCAGAACGTGCTGAAGAATGGTTGCAGTGTATGAAAGAGGCGCTTGAGGAGACCGGCGTAGAAGAGCCGCTACGTTCGTTCGTGCTTAGCCGTCTTGCAGGTCCCGCACATCATTTTGTTAACATGCCCCAGGAATAATAAGGGACAGGTTGATCCTGAAAGGAATGAGAGTACTTGCCAGAGTTAATACCCTTATATTCTATTAAGGTCAAATGTTGCAATTGTGAACATGAATTTTCAACCTCTCGCGTACGCCCTAGCCTAAAAAAGGCTATCCGCCGCGATGCTGATTTTTGCGCATATTACAAAAACGAGAATCCGGATTATTATGTTGTACGTGTCTGCCCGAGTTGTGGGTTTGCCTCTACAGAAAATTCAGCGGACAAGCTGACGGATCTGCAGCGAAAAGCATTTAATGAACAGGTAGGAAAACGATGGAAGAGCCGTGACTTTGGGGATAAACGAAGCTGGGAAACTGCACTTGAGACCTATAAACTGGCGCTTTTATGCGCTCAAAGTATTAACGATAAGGATCGAATTATTGCAAGTCTGCTTCATCACATTGCCTGGTTGTATCGATATCAAGGGAATACGGAACAGGAACAACGCTTTTTGCGCTATTCATTAGCTGAATATGTGAAGGTATACGAAAAAGACGGAATAGCTGGCAATGATGCCCGGCTCATGTATCTTATCGGCGAACTTAACCGGCGCATCGGAGAGTTCTCTGTGGCTGTAATGTGGTTCTCACGCCTGATTAATGATCAGAAGATTATGGATGCTGCGATGATTCGAGCTGCCAGGGAGCAGTGGGTTGTGCTAAGAGAGCAAATGCGCGGCGAAGCTGTAGATATTGATGCCGATGGATTGCCTTCAGGTTCTTAAAGCTTCACGAACAACAAAAAGCGCAGAAGAGAGTAATGCTCTCGTCTGCGCTTTATAAAAATGGTAAGATTGGGATTTAGATTACCTTCTATTTATCGGACTGCCCGATCGAATAGGAGGTAATCTCCGTCGTTATCTACAACTGTGGGACTGGCGCTGCAACATGGGAAGACAAGTAGTTTTTTCTTGCCGTCACGAACGATTTGCAATTCTTTTGGCTTCATAGGGAGAAGAACATTCTCCGAGTTGCAGAACGGGCAATACTGCACATACATATCGCCTAAAATAATGTCATAAGGCCAGGTATGACTAAAAGGAATCATTGTGAATCCTTCCCAGAAGGAGACTCTTCATTTCCATCCTCAGCTTGCGGTGAATTCTGCTTTTTGGATAGCTCAGCTATTTTTTGTAGCAAAATATGTTGGGGCATATGCATCAAGTGTTCCAGTGGAACGCCTAGTTGCTTGGATAACGTTATGGCTGTTTCCGGTGAAATTTGTAGTGGCTTCATATGGATGCCCTCCTAAAGTTTATCGGCTATGAATGTTCTGGTATCGTTATTCACTTTACCATGGTGTTAAGTCAAATACAAAGAAAACCAAATGAGAGCAAAGGAATGGTGAGAAGACATGAAACAACCATTATCACTGACTTGGAAACTTGATTCCATATTTCCTGGAGGATCGTCCTCTACTGAGTTAGAAAGCTATTTAAAGAATCTTGAACAAGATATTGCAGCCTTACAGGGTCTGGTGAAGAATGCTGTAGCTCCAACGGATGTTGAGTCTACAAAGGCGCTGGACGAGGTTATAGAACTGCTTCAGAGCTGTTCAGGAAGACTTGTGGAGGTCTCTTCCTTCGCAGACTGTCTGGGCGCTCAGAATCAAATGGACAAAGGTGCGGTAAGACTGGCGGCTCGAGTGACAAGTATGCGTGCCGGATTCGAAGGCATTAGCTCACAATTCAGTAACGTGCTTCGTCAGACTACAGACAAGGTATGGGCAGAGTGGATGGCACGTCCGGAGATTGCTCCATTAACGTTCGTGCTTAGCGAGAGCCGTGACTTGGCCCGTGAGAAGATGAGCCCAGAGTTGGAAAGCTTAGCGCTAGAACTAGCCGTTGACGGATATCATGGATGGAGCGGGCACTATGATACGATTGTAAGCTCGATTAAGATCCCATTTGAGGATGAAGAAGGAACAAAGCTCCTCTCCGCAGGTCAAGCTTTTAACAAGCTGGATGATCCAGATCCGAAAGTACGTCAATCCATGTTCCATAAATGGGAAGAAGCATGGACCGAAGCAGCAGATAACTGTGCGGATACCTTGAATCACTTAGCGGGCTTCCGTCTGAAGCTCTATAAAGGAAGAGGTTGGGAAGATATTCTGAAAGATCCGCTGAGCATCAATCGCATGTCACAAGATACTTTGAATGCGATGTGGGACGTGATTACGAATAGCAAGCCTGCACTCGTGACCTATCTTCAGCGTAAAGCTAAGCTGCTTGGACTGGATGCTCTTTCTTGGGTAGATGTCGAAGCGCCAGTGGGTAAATCTTCAGGTAAAATCCCATATGATCAGGCCGCTAAAGATATCGTTACCCAGTTCCGCAAATTTAGTCCGAAGATGGCAGAGTTTGCAGAGCGTGCTTTTGATAATAACTGGATTGAGGTTGAGGATCGTCCGGGAAAACGTCCTGGAGGTTTCTGTACATCCTTCCCTGAGAGTAAGGAATCGCGGATTTTCATGACTTATAGCGGTACAACTTCCAATGTTTCAACCTTGGCACATGAGCTGGGACATGCTTATCATTCTTACTTGCTGGATGATCAACCTGTATTTAATCAGAACTACGCTATGAACGTTGCAGAGACTGCTTCAACCTTCGCAGAGGTCATTGTATCTGACGCTCAGGTTAAAGCCGCTGGCAACGCTGAAGAGAAACTGGCGTTGCTTGAAACGAAAATTCAAAACAGCGTAGCCTTCTTTATGAACATTCACGCTCGGTTCTTATTCGAGACTCGTTTTTATGAGAAACGTAAGGAAGGCCTTGTAAATGCTGAAGAGCTGTCTGAATTGATGGTGGAAGCACAGAAGGAAGCCTTCTGTGGGGTGCTTTCGGAATACCATCCTCATTTCTGGGCTTCTAAACTGCATTTTTATATCACAGATGTGCCGTTCTATAACTTCCCTTACACCGTTGGCTACATGTTCAGCACAGGCTTGTATCGACTGGCTCTGCAAGAAGGAGCGTCCTTTGCAGACAAATACGATAGCTTGTTGCAAGATACTGGTGTGATGACTTTAGAGGATTTGGTACTTAAGCATCTGGGTGTGGATCTTACGAAGCCGGACTTCTGGCAAGGCGCTACAGATCTGATTGTAGCTGACATTAATGAGTTCTTGGAGATGACGGAGCAATTAGTTTGAAAAAGTCTAAACTAAGACAAATTTAGCGGTAGAAAAAACAACAATTTTTCAGCATGAACACGCAAAAGCCCCTGATACAGGGGCTTTTTTTAATGATAAAATGTCGAAAAATCACGATTTATAAAAAGAAATATGCGATTAATCTATGGATTTCGCGCATCTATAGGGATAATAACCCAATTTTGCCGAATAATGTTGTTTGCCATTTGTTAGTAACCTATAATGAGTCTTAAGCCTTATATAAGGCACGCTAGAGTACCACTTGGCTGAACTCACAAAAATAAGCAAGCGCTTACGAAGTCGGTTCTGCGAAGTGCACTCAAATCAAGCTATGCTCACAAAACTTTTAGGAGGAGAAGTAATGCTTAAGACGGAACAACTATCATTAGCGAGACAGATGGATATGGTGTTTAAGGAGCTGCAGGAAGAATTATCGGGATTAACTTCTGGTACGGTTTTTGTGCAAATACGAAATAACATGATCGGAAAATTCGGGATACGACATAATCCTCTTTCTGGGCGAAGCGGGGGATTCACTGATGCAAAAGAAGGGATGACAGATGGACAACAGTCTTCTTTTCGACTAATGGCGCTGGAAAGCCTGAAATACAAGCGGCGTTGGACGCATGGTGAGATTTCTTATGAATTCGCCATTAGACAGGGAATGGTGATTGTAGATGCTACGTTGGAGTCCAATTATAATATGGCGAATCTAATGATTCGATCGCCTCGTAATGCCTATGCTGAAAGTTCCGAACAGTTTTTTGGTTAAGCGTTGTTTACATAAAATTTCAATAATTGTGAAAATCAAAAACCCTCCCACAGCTTCAGAAAGAAGTGTGAGAGGGCTCAAAAGCTACTCGGCTTTAGGCTTTATGCTTGATATGCCCTAGCCGGATAAAACACTTAAGATAACGTTGTTACTGACGACCAGACAGTTGTTGTTCTGCCAGTTGTACTAGACGTTTAGTGATGTAACCGCCCAGAGAACCAGTTTCGCGAGAAGTGTAGTTCCCGTAATAACCGTCAGCTGGGATCGTTACTCCAAGCTCCTGTGCTGCTTCATATTTCAACTGTTGCAATGCCGCAGTTGCTTGAGGAACGACCAGGTTATTGGAACGGCTGCTACGACCTTGACCTGCTTGACCCATGTGTGTCACCTCCTTCGCCCGTTGTGAAGATAGTATGAGCGCTAAGAGGTTAATTCATGCATCACTTCGAAAGGTTTTAAGGATGGTAATTATTAGTGAAATAAAAGTGAGGATAGAAATCCTTTATTACTAGGGATTACACAAAAAAATCGGTCTTCCCTTACGTAATCGCAAGGCAAGACCGATATAATGTATATCTGCTTTAAATCTCAGGATAGATCATTTCCAGCACGGTGGATAGATTCTGACTTTGACCGGGTTCTACCGTTAAAAGACCTGTGAAGGAAGCATCCTCGGATACATTCGGTGCATTCGCGAGCCAGGTATAGGGCTCAATACACAGAAATTGATCAGCCGGTCCTTTGGTATATAGCACCCAGTGACGGAATAGATTCTCGTCAGCAGTATAACGAAGGCCATAACCATCATCACGTAATAATAAGGCTTCTACAGGCTGTTTTTCTCCAATACGTAGAGCAGTATCAAAATTAGTTCCCTGCATGTTCATTCCGGTGTTCAAGGCTTCCAGATCACCAAGTGGAATCAGATTGCCGCTAGGGAGCAATTCATCGTTCAGTTCATAAATACTATTTACTGGGAGCTTAAGATTCCAGCGCTCAGGTTCTCCATCAATCATAAACCAGGTGTGATAACCGATCCCAAAAGGAATTCGATGATCTCCAAGATTTGTAACCTTTAAAGTTTGGGTAAATCGGGCTTCCTGAAGCCTAAACGTCATTTCGAATTTAAGTGGGATAGGGAATTGCTCCATCCAGTGTGGATCATCTTCCGTTCGGAATTCAGTAGTGACCGCGCAACCATCCTCATCTTCTTCAATATCGCTGACACACCAGGCCTGAGTTCGGTGTAGACCATGAATATGATTGTCATTAGCGGTATTCTGGTCAAATTGATAACTTGTACCCTCGAATTGAAATTGGCCCTTACGAATTCTTCCGGGTGGAATTAATAGCGGCATGCCAAAATGGTAAGGTTTTTGCATAAAGAAAGCTTGATCGCTTTCATCAGGCCGCCGTAGAATTTCCCGTTGTTTCTTGACATCAAACAATGAAATCACGTTATTTCCTAGTCGCGGCAAAAGCGTGACTTCCAGTTCACGGCTGTGCAAAATATAAGTATCATAACCGCCCCACTGCCCTTTGGTCACCTGTTTCATGAGATATGCTCCTTTATCGTAACTGTAATCGAATAGAACATGGATAACCTTATCATAACAGATTTATACGGTAGTGGTTAAGTGATTTGACAACTTCTCTTTATGGTTCTATGATGAAGGCATTAATTCATGATGATAATGTGATGACGGGGACAAGTAGGCAGGCATTGCACCTTCAGAAAGCCGGTGGTTGATGCGAACCGGTAGGACAAACCTGATGAATGGACCCCTGAGCGCCGAGCTTGAACGGGAGCTAGATACCCTAGTAGACCGGCCGGATCTTCCCCGTTAACGGAAGACTAAGGCTGTTTTTTCTTGTCCAACAAGATTAAGCAGCGAATAAGGGTGGCACCACGGTCTCACGTCCCTTGCGGATGAGGCTTTTTTTGCGTTCTCGGAAACTTAGAAATGACATCAAACGGAGGTCTATATTATGAAAAAAGTAATGTCAGGCATTCAGCCAAGCGGTTCACTTACATTGGGGAACTACATTGGAGCACTGAAAAATTTTGTGAAGCTGCAAGATGATCATCAATGTTTCTTTATGGTTGTCGATATGCATGCAATCACTGTAGCACAAGATCCTGCGGCACTGCGTGAACAGTCAGAATCCGTAGCGGCCCTCTTTATTGCAGCAGGAATTGATCCTGAACGTTCTAATGTCTATATGCAGTCGCATGTGCCACAACACGCTGAACTGGGTTGGATCATGACGACACTTACAGCAATGGGCGAGCTGGAGCGTATGACCCAGTTTAAAGATAAATCATCAGGTAAAGATTCTGTTGGCGCTGGTTTATTCGTCTATCCTTCCTTGATGGCAGCAGATATTCTTGTTTATAATGCGGATCTTGTGCCAGTTGGAGAAGATCAAAAACAACATTTGGAGCTGACTCGTGATTTAGCTGGTCGCTTCAATAATCGTTTTGGCGAATTCTTTACCATTCCGGAGCCGTACATTCCAGGGGTGGGTGCACGTATTATGTCTCTGGATGATGGCACCAAAAAAATGAGCAAGAGCAATCCTAACGCAGGCAGCTACATTGCTCTGTTAGATTCACCGGACGTGATCCGTAAAAAAATCAGCCGTGCAACGACTGATTCAGGACGTGAAGTAATTTTTGATCCAGCTAATAAGCCAGAGATCAGTAATTTGATGAGTATTTATTCCGAATGTTCTGGAATGACACTCCAGCAAATTGCCGATCGTTATGAAGGGCAAATGTATGGCGGCTTTAAGAAAGATCTTGCTGAAGTGGTTGTATCTACGCTTGAGCCTTTACAACAAAGATATAATGAAATTCGTAGCTCGGGTGCGATTACAGATATTCTTGCTGAAGGTGCTGGTCGTGCACGTATTGTTGCAACTGAGACGTTGAATGGAGTTAAAGAGCGGATGGGATTTCTGCCAGCTCGTTAATCTAATCAGCGCTTAGGCTTTCCTGTTTGCGTCTGATCTTGGCCTTGAGGATAAATCCCCAGCCAATATTCATGACACAGAGAAACCCGAGCAGAAGTGCCAACCAAAAGCTATAACTGATCGCGATTGAAGCGGCAGTAAGAATAAGAATAGAAGAACAAGCGAACCAAAGTGAAAGTCCTTTACCCATTAAGAGAGCCTTCCTTTCTATGTCTGCTAAAATGAATCCCGGAGTATGATAATAATACTCCGGGATTTTTTGTGATTATAGAATAGATCTCTGCGTAAGTCTACAGTTTCATCGTAAAGAACCAGGGTCAATGGAAAATCGTTTGTCGAGCTTCTCGCTGCTAAGCCAACCTACATAAGTATTTAAAGGTCGATATTGATTGTCCATCACTAATACAGCCACAAACGGGTATTGTTTGCGATGTAAATAACGTACGTCCCCCCAGCGCACCATATATCCTGAAGGGAGTTCCTCGACTTCGGCTACTGCATAAGAGGTGAAGTATAGAAAGGACTGAATATCAGGGTGCGACTTGGAAATCTCCACAGCAGGATGAGTCGAGCATACAGCATGTTTGAACCATTCCAGTCGGTTATTGACTAACTGCCCAACATCATAGCTACCATCTTTTTTCACTTTTACTACGTTCCAGCGCTTTAGTGAAATTGTAGGGATTACAATATAACGTTCGCCGGCATTATGATGTAAATCCTTGAGTTTGATATTACGCGTAAGGCGTGCGTGAACGACGGTTCTCCAAATATAATAAAGAATAGTACAGGCATACAGCGTAATAAATAAAGGTTGCGGTGGAACGATACCGGTGATCCAGAGAAGGATGGCTGCGATATGGCTACCAAATATAAACGGATCAAAAATGTGGATGATGTTCCATGCAATCCATTTCTCCGTGAATGGACGTGCAGCCTGAGTGCCATAGGTATTAAATAGATCAGAAAATACGTGAACACCTACACCAATGAAGCTCCAGAGCGCAATATGGCTTAGAGCTTGTAAATCAGTAAAACCAAATAAGGGCCCTAACACGAAGGAAATCAGCGCGGGCCACAGAATTAGAAAGGGTAGGGAATGTGTGATTCCTCGGTGATTTCGAATATACATTGCATTGTCCTTCAGTCGTAGCGCAGTATCGGCATCAGGAGCCTGAGAGGCGAGCACTGTTGCCAGCATAACAGCCCCGGCCAGTTTCGGATCAGAAGCAACGATGGGATCAACGAAGGAAAGCCCAGCTAAGCCTAGGCCCATAACTAAATGTGTAGCAGTATCCATTGGTCAGTTCTCCTTTGTTGTTCGGAAGTTCTCTATTAATAATTACCCAAATACAGCTCTGGTTATTAAGGGGATTGAAAAAAAATATTAAATAAATATTGTCACGTAATTGTCGAATTCATGAACTTACTGCCCCATGACTGTCAAAGTCTTCACGGGTTTGTTATGATAAAGTTAACAGCGAAGTTTTAAATACTTCGGTTAGAACGTTAGATTTTCGTTTAGAAGGAGGATCATTAGGTGTGGACAATCATATAACATTTCAAGCTTCTTCCGATTCTGCAGCCATGTCTGCAAAATCTCCACCGGAAGGTGCTAGCTGGCGTGATTTCATTGCTGTAACAAAACCCGGTATTATCCGATCTAACCTTATTGCGGCCTTTGCAGGATATTGGTTGGCCTCGGGTTGGGATGTTCATTACGGCAGATTAGTTCTGACTCTGCTCGGTACAATGCTGGTTATGGCTTCGGCCTGCGTTTTTAATAACTATTTCGACCGGGATCTGGACATGAAGATGGAAAGAACCCGTGAACGGGGGCTTCCTACAGGACGACTGAAACCAAACACTGTATTATTATACGCCATTGGGCTTGGTATTGCAGGTTTGATCGTGCTGTTTGCTTTTTCAGGTATGCTTGCCGGTCTGTTTGGAATTGTTGGTATGTTCGTTTACGTAGTAGTATACACGCTTTGGTTGAAGCGGACATCAACATGGAGCACCTCCGTAGGTGCGATTTCTGGAGCAATGCCCCCGGTAATTGGTTATGTTGCGGTTTCAGGAACGGTTGATCTAGGCGCTTGGCTGATCTTTGCCATGTTGTTTCTATGGCAACCCCCTCACTTCTGGGCGTTGGGCATTAGACGTAAAGAAGAATATAGAGCGGCAGGATTTCCATTGTTACCTGTAGTTAAAGGGACGCGACGTACGAAATTTCAGATGATTCCTTATGTAGCCCTTTTGCTGCCTATTCCAGTGTTAATGTACGCCTACGATTACGCAGGCATATTTTTTCTAATCATTTCATCAGCGTTGTCCTTGGCTTGGTTAGTATTGACCTTGATGGGCTTTAAGGCTAAAGATGATGAAGTCTGGGCGAAGAAGAATTTCCTCTTCTCCATTAACTACCTGACAGTTAGTTTGATCGTACTTGTATTGAATACGATTCACGGTTAAGAAGAGGGAGGGTATACGTGTCCGTGCAAACCTTTAAGCGTTACAAATGGACTTGGCTTCTGCTAATACTTGCTTTGATTATGGCTGGTTATCTGGCAATTAACTCTTTGAATTTAGGAAAAGAAAAATTGCCAGTAATCGGAGAAGTGCAGGACTTTTCTCTTGAAAATGTGAATGGAGACCAGGTTACTCTGGCTGATACACAAGGTAAAGCACGGCTGGTATACTTCTTTTTTACACAGTGTCCGGATGTATGTCCTATAACTACGTTTTTGTTATCTCAGACACAGAAGATTCTGGTCGAGGATGGCAGTTTTGGTAAAGATACGGGTTTTGTCTCTATCTCTTTTGATCCGAAGAATGATACTCGGGAAGCTATTAAGGCTTTTGCAGACCGGTTTCAGGCGAATTATGATGGATGGTATTTCTTGCGGGGGGATCAGGAAGAAGTTCGTAAGTTAGCGACGGATTCTTTTAAAGTACTAATCGCAGGGAATTCCAAAGAAAATTTCGTACATGCCAACCGTATAGCGTTAGTTGACCGAGACAATCAACTTCGTGCATTGTATGACGCAGGAGATACGGAGAACGTAACTCCTGAATTTCTTGCCGATCAGCTGACGAAATTGGCTCGGGAATAAAATATCAAACATTAAAAACGCCTTTTTCGAATCCCTCTTTATTGAGCGGATAACGAAAAAGGCGTTTTTTTAAATATACGATAGTATAAGTTTCATGCTATACATTATCCTTATACTTGTTTCAGCTAAAATGGAAGTGGTTCAGGGTAGATGATGAAATCTTCTAATCCGGCTTTTTCGAGCTGAGTGATGTTGTATTCATCAGGCGTACCCTCCACACCAGCATATCCGCGACGAGTATAAATATGATCGGCATCAGGGAAGGCATCCCGGAGCACACTGCGTATTTTTTTGCCAGAGCTATCGTTATCCAAATAAAGGTATACTTCTCCATCTCCTACTTGTTGCCGGAGGGATTCTAATTTTAGTGTATTTAATGTACCAAATGTACATAGGATTTCTACTTCCGGTACCAGCACGCGCCGTAATCTGCTGCGATCGTTCTTACCTTCGACAATAATCGTTATGGACATTAGCTGACAATCACCTCCGGGAATGGGTCTAAGCTTCAGGCTCATTATAGTTTACCGAAGGATCGTCATTTTTAACAACTGTTTCTGCAAGAAAGTCTTCATTCCCCGGGAAATGTCGTAAAAGCAAAGAATCATGCGGCTCGCCCGTTCCATTTGGAAGTGAGGTTCGATAGTTTACCAGTGTTTTTAGGTGGAAGAAGAAGCAATGCTACCATTAATAGTAGAAAGGCTATGAAGTAAGGAGAAACGAAGGACCTTAGCTGTCCAGCAGCCACGGGCCCAGCGAATGCACCAAGTGACATGGCTATCGACTGCATGGAGAAAGTCCGACCCATTCGCCCAGGGCCACCGAGACTAATAAAGAGTGATGCCATTGCAGGAAACAACACTCCTTTGGCTGCGCCGAGCATAAAAAGAATCGCAGCAGTCGGAATCCTGTGAAATGAAGCGAGTGCAAAGAAGCTGATGGCCATTCCCAGTAATGCCGCTGCTATTCTTCCCCCCGGAGAAAGACGGTTCAGGAAGAGCATGCTGAGCGTTACCAAAGCACCTAAACTGAGGAGTGACAGTAGTATACCAGTGGAAAGAATACTGTTGCTCCCTGTTTGAGATAGTGGGAGCTCGAAAAAGAGAACGCCTTGTGAACAGGAAACGAAAAAAGGTAAAAGGTAATACCGTTTGGATACCAGATCATCATCTTTCGTTGGTATAGAAGGTTTATCTGGAACTTTTAATGCTGATGGCGCTGAGCTTAGCGGCTTTAATATATGTCTCGAAGGCGCAGGTACACTAAAAAAAGCCATGATTCCTGTTGCGATAAGGAGCCATCCAAGTGTGGTGAAGGTGCCAGAGTAGCCGGCTTTTGCTACGATAAAAGCTCCCGCAGCAGGCGATACAACTGAAGCTAACGTATGAACGATACCATGTCCGGACATATATTTACCCTGCTCTGTGGCATCGGATGACAAAGAAGCGAGTAACGTCATACAGGCTGGAGAGAGGAAAGCGAGCACGAATCCACTTGCTGCTCTTAGCATTAGCAGATGCCATGGAAGCTGTACATGAGCTTGCAGCAGTAGGATAGCTCCCGCTGCGACAAGGCTGAAGACGATGTAGCGGCGGGAGCCATTACGATCGACGAGTACGCCTGCAAGCAGATTGCCGGGAAGGTGGGTCAACGAGTACATGCCCATCATCCAGCCAATAAAGGTGGGTCCCGCACCAAGAGAGATGGCAAAGGGCGTAAGGACGGGATACTGAGCATGTAAATCGAAGAACGCCAAAAAGAGAAATAAGTATAGCCACAGCGCAGTTTTCACAGGGAAACACCTCCGAGAGCCACCTACAGCACAAGTGAATGCAGGACGGCGTAATAATGAAGAACCAATTCTTAAGCACTACTTGTACTTTACGTGGGACAGAGAGGGCTTATACCGCTTTTTTAATTCCGCTGGTAGGTATACCTTTTACGGAGGGTGGAACCATGAATTATGATGGGTATTCATGTATAATAATTAATATTGGCGTTATGTCTATGGGAAGAGAGAATCCTTGGGACGAAACTAGGCGATAGGGGTGTTGTGAGATTGATGGATCCAGAGGTATGGTCACAGTTTATAAGGGAAAATTGGCTAGTTATTGTAATTGCGCTTGTCCTGCTGTTTGCGGTTGTTAATTTGGTTAAAACCGTTCTGAAATGGGCGATTGTCATCGTGATCGTTGTAGGTTTGTTCATCTATAGTGGTGTTACAATGGACCAAATTGGTAACGCTGTGAATAAGGTGGCAGATGGAACGGTAAGCACGCTGAAGAAGGAAGCGCAAGAGGTTATGCTTAAAGAAGCGCAGGATGCGAAGTACACTTCAAATGGAGACGGGACCTTTACGATTACAACGCCGAATATTGAAGTGAAGGGCGCAGCGGGTGAAGATAAAGTAGAGGTTACTTTCCGTGGTGTGAGTCTTGGAAAGTGGAGTGTTACAGATACGACAAAAACATTTATCGAGGAAGCCCGAAAACATCAATAACAGGCTTGGACTCAAAAATATAACAAGCGAGCAAGCACGCGACTGAAAGGAGAGAGCGGATATGATAAACGGATGGATGACTAGTGTGAGTGATGCTAATATCATCTCCATTGCCCTCCTGCTGGTTGTAGTCTTCTCTCTATTGCAAGGCTGGAGCAGAGGTTTCTCAAGCGCTACCGGAAGATTATTTGGGCTGCTGGGAACAGGGTTATTTACTATAGCATCTTTGGTATTAGCTATCCCAGCTGCGGCCTACCTCAATCCCTATGTAGAGACTTGGGCATCGGGGATTAGTCTTCCTGATACTAAGCTTACACAGTGGCAGCAAATTTATTATACGGCGGTGTCTGTGTTATCAGAATCACCGCTGGTTCGATTTCTATTGTTACTCCTGATTTCTTATCTGTTAATTCGTATGCTCTTAGGACTGTTATCCATGTTGCTACCTTTTCCACAATTGCGGCGTACTAAGAAGTTTAAAGACAGAAAGATTACGCAGGTAAGCCGTATGGGAGGAGCAATGGTTGGATTAATTATCGGCTTAATGCGTAGTCTGGTAATTGTTCTTGCTCTTTTCATCTGTGTTGGATTAAATCCGGAGAGTGGATTTAGTCGTTATGTGGAGTCCTCTCCAATCTATAGTCAGAGCGCTGCTGCTGTATTTGAACCTATTGTTGGTGAGACTGTGCAGAAGAAACTTCCAATTCTGACGAAGACCGTTGCAGCAGAGATGAATGATATCCTTCGCAGAAAATATGAGGTTATCGATCATGAAATTCCTCAGGATATTATAGGAGCAGCAGAAGACATTGTTGGACAAGCGCAAGAAGAAGAGAAAAAAGCGAGACTTCTCTATGATTGGGTAGGTACACGCGTGACTTACGATTATGCTAAGGCTGACAATTATTTGCAAAACAGGGTCTGGCATGAACAGACACCACAGGATACATTCGACACTCGGCAAGGGGTGTGTATAGACTATGCCCGACTGTACGCTGTGATGGCTCGTTCACAGGGCTTGCAGGTACGGGTTGTAACAGGTCAGGGTTATGATGGGCGTGGCGGATATGGTGCACATGCTTGGAATGAAGTATATATAAGTGATCGGCAAGCTTGGATTCCGCTGGATCCGACTTGGGCTAGCAGTGGAGATTGGTTCAATCCGAAGGATTTTGATGAAACGCATATTAGGGAGAACAATGAAAGTCTATATCGCTAAAAAAATACGCCTCATCGGTTTGAAGCGCTCCCTGTCAGGTGGACAATGTAAAAAATAAAAATAGTTAGTTTAGATACCTCAGCTCGTATTACCAGAGCTGAGGTATCTTCGTTATGCAGCTCGTCGGTATTCGTTAGGTGACAAGCCATTCAGGCATTCTGTGTAGCGGTAATTATTGTAGTAGTGAATATATTTGCTAACCTCTGTGAGGAATTTTTCATAGGTGTCATACTCTGTAAGTAATAGCTATCGGACTTGTAGGTTCCCCAATATCGCTCAATAAGTTGGTTGTCCAAACATCGGCTCACACTTTTCTTAAATCCATATTTTTCATGTAGTCGGTTATACTCATGAGATGTGTACTGAAAGCCTCTGTCGCTTTATAGAAGAGGGGATAAGGCAGGATTCTTCGCGTAAGCCCTTTTCAGCGTATCCATCACGAGTCTATTGTTGTTGGAATGGCTTAATACCCATGAGACAATGGAATTATCATATACATCAATAATGACGCTCAAATAGGTTTTTCGCCCATTCCCATACTTCAATTCTGTCACATCTGTACACCATTTTGAATTAGGTAATTGGTATTAAAGTTACGGTTCATTACATTTTCAGCTACATGGATCTCTGCAGCTTTCACATAACTTGCTCGTTTTCTTCGAAAGACCGCTTTGAGTCCAAGAGCACTCATGATTCGGTAATGACGCTTTTTGTTGTACTTCTTTTTGAGCTTTCGGTTTAATTGCTTGCGCATTTGACGATAGTCAAGTATCCCCTTTCGCTTGTTATAACGATGCTTTACTTGTTTGGCTAACGCACGAATTTAAAATCCATGCTAGAGGTTTTCCATTCTAACCACTTGTAATAGGCAGATCGAGCAACCCCAACTAATGCACACAATTTCGTAATTGTGTAGCCTATTTCCTTGTTCAGTTCTTGAATCGTTTGATACAAGTTTACTTGTCGAACGAGGGTTAGCGTTGTTTTTTCAACTGCCTACTATAAATGGGAGCATATCAATTCGCACACTTTCTTTTAAAAGGGTTAATGTTTTCAAACTTTTGGTACTTGTGCGTTCCCCGATTCTATCTCAATAAAGATAACGAGTTTTTGGCAATACTCAATCTCGACTTCAAGTCGTACGTGTTCTTTGCAGGCATTATTACTTTGATCGATTCATCCATAACAACCTTTTGCAGTTTTCGTGCATTATCTTGCGGCGAATTTTGGTTATAGCTGGCTTTTTTTGTGGAGTATCTACGAGAATAGAGGTCCTATTCAGGATGCTCTGTTCGTTGGCAATGGCGATTGTCTTGCTAACGAGCATGTCCAATAATTTAATGTCTTTCAACCGCAGTTTGCGGAATTTCGTTAAAGAGCTAGTGTCAATAACAAGATTCTCTGGCGCCATAAAGAAATTACTTGAATGACAGATCGAACTCAGGACCCTCGATAAGGTCTACAGCAGATAAAATATTTAAATATGCGAATGGAATTATTTGAGTTACGCCCATTGTCCAAGCAATATTTTCCTTAAAGTTCCTCATTTATGAAGGGGATATCAACTAGTTCATTGATTTGACGAAGCATAATGTCTTAGGAATGACGATGTCATACAAAGCTGCGAGAGGACTTAGAACCAATGATTGTTGTTTTTGAATTATCCGAGTTCACTTACTTCTTGTAATTAATACTTTAATTACACGTCAAAAAAAGGTACAGCCTTCTTAATATTCTTGAAGGACAGTACCTTTAAAATTAGACGGACTTTTTTAGTAACCTCGTCGAGCACCGGAAACAACTTATAGCAAAGGGTCGTTTTTCAACATCTAAAAACTAAGTGATTGACCGACTTTGGTTAGCGTTTGCCTTTAAGATTAATATGAATTAAAAATTAGAGTAGTGTTTAACGAATTGATCCTGTTACCGAAGCGTTTGAAGCAGCAAGTATGTTGACATCTACTTGAAGGATATAGGTTGCATTAAGATCAAGCCATACATCTGTTGATTGAGTTCTATTATTAGGTGTTACATCTATATTAGCTATGGTTTGCACTTGATTAGTGCCGATTACTTTATATAAAATAGCATCTCCACCATAATTACCATCCGGACCAAGACTTCCTGAGTAAGTGACAGTCAATTTCATATACTTACCAGAACCCGTTATTTGAATGCTTTTTGCAGAATTATCAGCCCTTGTAGATGTGACGCTTCCTGTAGTAGCTGCGCTTGCACTAGAAGTGAAGATTGTAAAGATGAACAAAAATGACAATAATATTGATGAAAACTTTTTCATAGTAAAACCTCCTGTTATTTAGTATTTTCAGGAACATTATACCAATTAATATCTTACTTGTAAACATACTGATTTTTTGTAATATTCTTGAGTCTATTGAATTTCACCTGATGAAGGCCAAAAAGGGCAGACCCGCAGTATGAGTGGTCATTCCGCGATTAGGCAGACAGCTTGAGAGCTGGAGAATGTCGAAAAGATGATTTTTCTCGAGGGACTGTTGATATACAAATACGATGATCTGTCTAAAATACTTCTCTCGAAGCAGTGCATCATATCATCGAGCTCCAACTCATCTTGCTGCTACATCCATTCCTGCCGCTACGATTAAAGGAAGTTCTGTGTCAGGAACTGGAATCCTTGAAGTAGGTGTACCCCATCTCATTGTTCTAGCGTAAGGGATAGTAACCTCTGAATTGAAACAGATCTAAAGACAAATCCGTAAACAAGAGACAAACCTGAGCCTTGCTCTAAGCAGTGTATTCATCTTTCCAGGACAGCAAGAGCTTGACGTTTTCGATATCGCTGACTGGTTCCTCGTAAGGGCAAACCCAGTACCTCTCCTGCCCCTCCACGGTATCGGAGTTAGGGCTGACTTTCGGATGTACAGTTCAGCAAAATCATTTAGGGAAGGCAGACTCCTGCCGAACGAATCAGGCGGTTGGTTTTCACCAAGGCAATCACATGCAATCCCTTGCGGTTAGCCCATGTACCAGCTGTTCATAAGAACATTGTCCTGTTCATCCTTTTGGGTTGGAAAGGCTTCGATGCAAGTCATTGTTGCTTTTGAAAAGCAACAATGACTTGGCAATACGCTTCCTGATGGTAAAGGTAATCCCATGCATAGGAGCAACCTCTTGCTACCACATGAGCCGTAACTAGGCAATGACACCAAACGGACTTACGGGCTTCACAGGGATATTGGAAGCGTGAGGCCTCTATATTCACGGTAGACTTGTCATTTTTGCAGCACGTGTCATCGACGATGAAAAACACTACCTTCCGGTTTTCCACGGGTCTCATCTGTTAGGCTCGAATTCGATTCATCATCGTGTCCATGCGACTGCGCTGCATGGGATTAACGCACCAAGGGGAATGATTCAATAAGTTTGTGGTGTTGCTCAGATGACCCAACTGCGACTTGGAAAACTCTAAATCCAGAGCGAAAATGAACTTGATGATGGGCAGGTAGAGGGATACCATAGTAGTAGGACATCTCCTTTATCTTAAAAATTGTGGTTTGTGGTAAACAACAAATTCTTCAAAAAGGCTAAATGTTCTTCTTTTTTTCTGTTATATTAACGCTTTTTTTAAAATCTTTTACATATTTGATAATTTTCCTAAATAAAATATTGCGTATTGTTACGTTATATAATACTATATTCATATAGATACAATTTCTTTTCTGCAATGAAGTGCCAGATACACATCATTGCTAGAATATCTGAGCAAATTAAGTATTTATAAATTAAAAAACAAGGAGCAATGAATGACTATTAGTGTAAACAAGTCAGGTGTGGCACATAACGTGGTCGATACTAATCTTAATGCAACGGGTAGCGAAATTTTGCCACAGGAGGTATACATTATGACAGGTCAACTTCCAACATCCAACATCGTTGCAATGGTCACATATTAAATATCGGAATTTTTTCGGCAATATCGTGAGAGTATACTTGTTCACAGATTCAACAAATATTTTTGATCCAGATGGGCAAACAGTTCAAATCGTAATAAATTCTGGAGGTCAGGTTGCTGGATAGCAGAAGGACAAGCTGATAGTTCTCATAAGGATTGGCTGCTTGTTAAATATTTTAAACAGCCAAATGGAACTAGGACCTTAATGTACACACAAACTAATGCGACTAAAACCAATGGTTTCGCTCCAATTGCTCTAGAGTGTGGATTACACAAAAGTACACTTTCCGTTAATGGTGGTTGGTAATCTTATATTTTTTTACTAATTAATATTTCGTAATATAACGTTACGTAATATTATAAGACATCTTGTTTTATATAACTAGATGACCACTTTTGAGAATATTTTCTCGGATTAGGCGAGGGTTTTCGGGGGCGGTGGAGGAAAAAGTGGGAAATAGTGCTGGAAATTAACGAAAATGAAAATCGTTTTCAAAAACGGACATAGTCCACCAATTTTCAGAATCACATTTTTGAAAAAAAAATGGCTGAGGAGCAAATCATGGGCTTCAGGTTCTTATCTACAGCAGACCAAATTCGGCTGAAGAAGTCGTAGAATGTGCCAATGCTGGCTGCTAAGAATGGCATGGATCGGCGTGTGCTTCATCTCCTTGATCCATTTTGTGGTTCTCATTTTGGGATTGGTCCGTGAGACAGATGAGGCAAGAACGAAATAGGGATGCAGGGTCACCTGCTTCAGGGTCTTAATTTCTAGTAATTGTCACTAAGCAGCGTTGTGATCGGAGGGGGATTGGTCAATCTTTATGGAGGAAAACGACAAATGGCCCGTAAGAAGTACGAAGCTGATGGAGAACAAAAGCATGGTAATCAGAATGATCAACAAGAACAGGTTCAAGTGCAACACGCTCCAATCGTGAGTAGTAGGCTCACCCCCTTTACGCAATTTTGGATAAATTTGTAATCTATTAAGCGTTTTTTGTGTAAATAGCTATATTCAGTAAATATTTCTTCCAATTTGAAATGGTATTGAAATAAAAAATTACCCTACGGATTGTAGGAGGAAGCTGAAGTTGATGGTGCGAGGAAACCCTTGTCCCATCTGCCTCGGCGAAGTCGAGAGACTACGAAAATATGAGGAGGATAATAAAATGGATGCAATGGTAAAAGAGGTACAAATTTGGTTGAATATCACATACCAAAGACATTATGATCTCCCAATTCTTGATGAAGATGGGATTACGGGTTGGGGTACAGTTAGAAAATTGATACAAGCCTTACAGATTGAAATTGGATTAACGCCAGATGGTAATTTCGGTCCTTCCACACAGGCAGCTTGTCCGATCTTATCTACAAGTACTTTGAAAGGAAACTTGATTTTTATTCTTCAAGGTGCGCTCTATTGTAAAGGCTATAATCCTAACGGATTCGATGGTGGTTATGGTAACGGAGTATCAAAAGCCATTACAAATTTCAAAACGGACGCAGGATTGTTAGCTCCGGATGGTACTACAACGCCTATGATTTTAAAAGCTTTGCTAAATATGGATGGTTATGTACTAGGAAATGGTGATCCTCAAGTTCGTGTAATTCAGCAGATGTTGAATCGTAACTATTCCAGCAAAATTGGGCTTATTCCAACCGATGGAAACTACACAAAAGATACAAATAAAGCAATTATTCAAGCCATACAGATTGAACAAGGCCAGACTACTCCAGATGGTGTGTTAGGTCCAACAAGTCTTTCTCTATTGCCAACGATACAAACTGGGAGCACGCTGACACCATTTATTTTATTGCTTCAATTTTCTCTATATGTTAACGGATATAGTCCAAACGGATTCGATGGTAAGTATGGAACTGGTGCGAAGAAAGCTGTTACTGATTTTCAAGCTTTTGTTAAATTAACGGCTGATGGAGTTGCTGGAAAACAGACTTGGGCATCGCTACTGGTAAGTACCGGAGATAAAACACGAAAGGGAACCGCATGTGATTGTGTTACTACGATAACACCGCAAAAAGCTCAAACTCTAAAACAGAATGGATACAAAGCAATTGGTAGATATCTCGTCCGCGATTGGAAAAGGATTAAAGATGGTGAACTTGATATCATATTTAATGCAGGAATTAATGTTTATCCTATTTATCAACGATCTGGAGATGGTTTAGCACACTTCAATGTAGCTCAAGGGACTCAAGATGCGCGGGATGCTTATGTCGCTGCCAGTAAATATGGTTTTGAAAAAGATACTATTATCTACTTTGCTGTAGATTTTGATGCTGTAGATGGCGAAGTAACAAGCCATATTATTCCTTATTTCCGAGCAGTGAATAATAAAATGAGGGCTTTGGGTAATAAATATAAGATCGGTATCTATGGACCTAGAAATGTTTGTAGTCGTGTATATACTGATAATAGTGCTGTCTCCAGTTTTGTTAGTGATATGTCTACAAAATTTAGTGGGAATCTTGGATATCCTCTTCCTGTTAACTGGGCCTTTGATCAAATTTCTACCATTACAATAGGTAGTGGGGATGGAGCTATTGAAATTGATAACAATATCCAATCTGGAAAGGATCTGGGTGTCTCTAGAATTATTAGACCAAATACCAATGAGGAAGGCTACTTATTAAGCGATTATCTGGTGCCCGTTAAAGACGAAGTTACAGCACTAGTTAAAGAACATCTGAGTTTGTTTCAGGATTTAAAAGCTAAGAGGTCGCCAGAGGCAGCTATGGAAATTGTCATTGAATATGATGAACTATTCACAGAATTAAGCCAAACCTATGGCTTTAGAAAGGCTTTAATTCAGTCAGTTCTTATGAGGGAATTGAGTTATGAAGATTGGAATCTTGATTTAGCGGCTGATACTGCGGTAACTAATTATTATAATTACAAAGTAGCACTTGAAGCTTGGGAAGCACTACCTCCATTGGTTCAGGCTGTGACTCCGATTCCAACCATGCCTTTAATAGTAACGACCGACAGTAGTACAGGATATGCACAAATATTCGCTCAGACAGCTATTAAAGCCATTAATTATGCAGTAAGTCAAGGAATTCTCACAGGTGGTTCAACATATGATCTGGGTAACTGGAAACATATGATGTTTATCTGGAATGAGTTACACAATAATATTAATTTTAACCTAAGGAATTCAGCATTTGTTTTACTACATGCCGCCAATCTAGTAGGACTAGACACTGATTACTACGGATATACTGAGTCAGAAACTAAAAAGGTTCTATCTAGATATAATGGAACCAGTGATGCTGCAACAGTATATGGAAATCAGGTATATCAGTACTATCAAGTTTTTGAAAAATATAATAAACTTGTAAGAGAGCATTAAAACTAGCATAGGAGTGAACTTATGAAGAAAACTAAATTATTAATATTTAGTGGATTAGTTCATTCAATTTTAGCATACTATTTCCATTGGGTTCTATTTCTATTAGTATCAATCTTTTACTATACAGGCGCTTTATTGGGTATTAACAGATTTGACGAAGGTGAGGAGCAATTTTTCATTGTTTTACTCTTGGTCACCATATTAGCTTGCGCCACATATTTTTTAATCATTATTTCTGTAAACCGCCTACTGATTAACGGTGCATATATGAGTAAACGAAGTTGTTTATTCTTTAATGGTTCCATTTTTGTGACCGTCGCTCTGATTAGGAGCATTGTCTTTATTAAAGAACAACTTTATCGCTAAACAGGAGCCGCGATCCGTATTATTAGGATTGCGGCTCTACTTTGTTGCAAAATATAATCAGTGAGTTGGCAATTGTAGTAAATATATAGGTGTGGGAATGCTAAAAAGCAGGAAAAAACATCTTTCTAATGCAGATTAATTGCTTCATCGCTATTTTCAATGAACTAGCCCTCGTTAATACTGTGATTAATATTACAGTGGATGGGGTATTTTCATATGTTTCTAAACCAGATTGAAGAAGACCATCTCAGAGAATCACTTTATATTCCAGAAACTTGGTACATTTATCGAGTTGAGTTTAGCTTGAAAAACAAACAATTGGACGTGTATGTCGTCTACAAAAGCGCGGTTTACTTACTTGTTCTGGATGTGGCACTGCTCATCAACCGATCTAATCGCAGATGGCACACATCTCAACTTCTTTGAACAACATTGTTATATCCATGCAGAGTTGCCCAGAACAAGATGCAACACCTGTTAAAATATCCTGCCTGTCAATGTCCCTTGAGCGATTAAGTCACGATCTAACTTCACGATTCATTTCGATGCATTAACCATGTCTCTTGCCAAAGGGCATTCTGATGAACGCGATTAGCCGACTGATTCAAGAACATGATACGCGGTTGTAGAGAATTCTGCATTATTACGTTGAACATGCCATTGCCGCACAAGATCGCTCGCATTTCACAAAAATCAGAATGGATGAAAACTAATCCAAACGCGGCAAATCTATGTCACCTTTTCATGAATACCGAGAAAAAGTATGTCATCTGCGCTACAAAAGGCAAAGATTCGATTACCTTATTTATCTGTAGGGAGCATCTGGAAAACCCATAGCGGTGATGTCTCCCGCATATAGGAACTATGTATGGATATGTCACCAGTAATTATTAATGGGACTACGCAATATTTTTCACATGCATCCATTACCTTCGATAAATTTCATGTGTTAAATTAGCTAATGATGTAGTCCGCAGTAGCGAGCGGAAATCGTGTGCAGATCTATAAGATACACGATACATGTGGCTCTAAAACGAAGAGAATCTGAATAACGAGCAAAAGCCTACCGAATGAAAATTTGCTTGCGAGGAATTTCTCGTTACCTTGTTGCAATTGCTCCTCTGGTACTAAAAGTCTGAATTAACTGGGGACTACATTACCATTTAGAGGCGATGGTTGAAGTCACCAAGACGTTCGAGAAATATTACGATCGTTACTTCCAAACTCAAAAACGGGTTACTGGAGGGTGTAAATACCCTCATTCAAGCGGACAAATGAAAGGCACGTGGTTCCCCTTGGTTGCTTGCTGGACTTTTGTTTTATTCTTCCGAGCAGCACAGAGTATGATGCCATGGACCAGGGTAAACTGATGACCCAACTGCGGCTTGGGAAAACTTTTAATTCAGGGCTAAAATGAACTTGACGATGGGTAGGTAGAGGATACTAGAGGACATCTCCTTTATCTTGGAATTTGTGGGCGTGATAAGCGACAACTTCTTCAAAAGGTAGATGTCCTTCTTTTATTGTTCAATCGATGAAACTTCTACATTCACGATTCTAACTTTGATAACTCGACAGCAAGTTTTTCGCAATAATCTAGTAAGATACAATAATTAAAAAGGAGAACTGATATGAAAACAATTAAGTTATGAATAATTATGAGAAGAATAGATGGTTTTTGATCTCTAATAACGGTACAGCTTTGTAAGTGAATGATTTTGATGAAACTAATGTATTTAAGAAGCAGCTATGGGTCAAATTTGAATATGAACAGATAAGATGTTTTATGTAAAACCACATGGATCGAATTCGATTTTAAAAGGATATTTAAAATAGAATACATATTGTATGGCGTAACGAATCACTATATAATAACTAAAGGTGATAAGGAGGGCAAAGATGAAATATTCCATTAATTTTTTTGGGTACAATGTTGATTGTAAACTTAGAATTGAAGATGAAGTTTTGCACGTTGATATTCCTGAAGAAATCCAAAGATCATTGAAGCAATATCTCATTCGGGTATTACCTAAGTACGGTAGAGAGGTCTCTAGTGAATCTTCGTTAGAAACGTTAGTGGGACTTGCTTTAGAGGCAGAAAAAACTCTAGATGGCCGTATGGCGGAACCAAAACTGAAATTACCTTATGAGTTTCAGCCGGAAATAAAGGAAAAGTTAATTAAAGCGGCTGCTCTACAGGAAATTTCAGCTACACAGCTACTGATACGTATTATTGAAAAAAAATATCAAGAAGTTATCAGATTGGAGGAGTAACATTGGCATACGGTAATAAGGTGAAATTTCATTATGATGTGCCGGCATACATTAAAAAACAACTTGCGGAAGCCGCGAAAAAGTTAAATATGACGGCTACCGAATTGTTATCGCAAACCATAGAAGAAGAATACGAACGCATAGAAAAAGAAAAAGAAGAGACACTTAAACAATAGATAAATTCGAAATAAATTCTCCAAGGAAATGTATCTGCTCCAAGGTAAGATTCTGGTATAGGTAATCCTTCCCGATTTGATCGTACGAAAAAAAATGACATACCGTGTACAATTCGGCATCATTTTGTTCAACTAGATAAATATTATAGGTTGGGGCCTTGTCTTCGATTTTAAAATGAAATGTAGATGTTGGACTTGCTTCCAAAAACATTTTAATATGCTGATATACATCAATTGGGAATTGATTCTCTAGTAAAGTGAAGGGGAAATTGGAAATTTGGTTTTCATAGATCAACATGTTTTGGTGATCCTCCTTTTTTTAGTGATACCGGATCTGACTAGGTCTGTTCATTATACCAAACATAAGTTCGTATGTTAAGGGGTATTTCCTTTTTTAGTATATTTTTCACTGATTAAAACGACTCAAAACAAAAAGCAGTGTTTGACAAAATGAGTTAAGGGTATCTATGAAAAAATATCTGCAGTTTCTATAATGTTGTAAGTTCGACCAAACAACAAAGGAATGTTCAGATGTCAAACCAGTATTACGTATTTTCTCAGATCTGTTGTTACTTTATAAACTTTTTGACATAGGGAGTCATGAGCCTAGGGACAGCTATCACATTATTTCGGTCTGACGTATTTAAGCGCTTCATATTTTGGATCGCAACTGTCGTAGCGGTAAGAATGTTCCCGTAGGTGTGAAATGCACTTCAAAGCCTTCCATCTCAGGTTCACGCCTACGGTTGTATGCAGTGATGGCATGAGCTTTCGACTTGCGAACTTCTTCGTAAATCGACTCGTATCCTGTATCCGTCGTTGCGTAGCTTAAATTGTAGGTCGGATGGTGCTTGTAGCCCCTTTAACGGAAGAATTGCAGCCTTTGCGTCATTCACGCATCCAGATGAAAGCAGCGCACCAAGAATATATTGGCTTTGTGTTGCCACTACGAGGTTACCTTTGTAGCCATACCAATTCAAATTTTTACCTTCACTGTTTCATTTCACATCCCACTCAGGTGAGATCGGCATCTGTTGTCGTAAGGTTTCGTAAGGTACAACGAGTTGGTCGGCAATATTCTTTTTGTAGCAGCCAGGCTTCTCGCTCTATTGTGTCTTCCAGAGATTGAACTCATAAAGAATATCCCGGGAATCGGGGATAAGTTTTTTATTTCCAATATTATACACTTAAAGAGCTAATTAAAACTTATTGGACTCTAACAAGTTTTATATGCAAGTACTCTAAATGCAACTCTCTTTTTATAGCAGGTAGTTCTAATATATAGATCTCTCTGTAAATAATTAGATGAGATATGATAAATATCAACATTTTTTTTGATTATTAAAAAAGAAAGTATTGCAAAATTATATCGGAAAAAGTGTAGTGCAGGTTTCAGAAAAATTAAGACGTTATATTCGATTCCTACAGATATGCTTTTGCTGATTAAGTTGGGTGATTGAGCAAGGGGAAGATGTAGAGAATTAGAAAAACAAGTTCCTGAACGATCAGAGGCTAAAATTTCATTTCGAATTTGTTGTTGAGCGGCGATATTTCTGTTATTGATAAGTATGTAATCTTTATTGAACAACGAAAAGAAGAGAGGATGACTGGACTCTTATATATTTTGAAAGTAGCCAATAAATATAATATAAATGTTGATGAGATCATTCATAACTTTAAGAGAAAATTGAAATAAGTTTTTTTATATTTTAACGAATACCAACTATTTTCGAAAATTAGCCTTAAATCGACAAAAAATCTAATTTTTAAACTTATGCAGTACTAATAAAACTAAGAAGAATTAAGCAATGAGTTCGAATTTTTATTAATGTGATGAACAACTATCAAAAATGAGAAATATCTAATATAAATCATTACAATATTTTAAAAGTAAAGGTAATGTATCAATGATGAAGAAGAAAATAATTATAGTTTAACAATTGCTAGTTTACTAATAGCTCCTATTGTCTTCGTTTTGTATATTGTTAGTCACGTTAAAATAACACCTTTAATCATGGTGAGGATTAGGCCTTCGTTAGAAGAAATGGGCGGTTATTTGTCTACTTCTTTTTGATACCATTTAATGGTATATTGAATAAAAAACGAGTAGAAGAGAGATAGTATATTCCCCCTTCTACTCGTTTTTTTATTTTAAGGATATAATTGAGATGCACAATTGCATATAAGTTTTCAATAGTTACCACCATTGACCGATATCAATCAGACTTAGAGTTTGTTACTTTATATTGGGGAATTAAAATGATTACTGATCCAATATTGTTAGATGAAGTAAATGTTCCGTTTGAGTCAGATTAACGTATAGCGGAACTAAAAGTAGATGGTTTACCGGCATCAAAATGAAATAATTTAATGATTTGTGGAGATAACAGAGGGTGTTATAGCTGCAATTGATAGTGAGGCCATATTGGATTGAGAGATCGTTGTGTGTTTTGTCTGAGGCGATCACTTGAATAAGCAGTTGCGCTTACTCCCGGTCCATCGGAAGAAAATTAGACGGGTCACCAAGAGACTCAACTTTGAAATGCGGGTGGACAAGATAATCGTGCAAGCTCTTCTCAAAACACCTGGTGCACAAACTCTTATTGTTTGGGCGAGGCCTCCATATCGTAGAGACTCACGGCATTATGGCAGATAATCAACTGCCGGCAAAATCGGGAAATCTCACTATGGATTTAACAGCGGTCATAAGGCTCTCCTCCTGTCGTCGGGTACTCTCTCATTTCGGTTTAGTTCTTCCGATTTAAGAAGTCCAGTACTAGTCGCAGTGATTTATGCTGACACCTAAGAGTTCAGCGCAGCTAGTCGACTGTGGTTATGAAGTGACTTCGTTTTTTTTCTCCCGATGCATTCCTAGAAAAGAGCGTCAACTGTATGCCCGTGACTAATAGGCGCACAATGGCTTACGTTCATGAGTTCACCCTGAAGATAACGCCATGGGGGAAAGAACACAATCAGATTAACTGATTGTGCTCATTTACTTAATATATGAGTCTTAATAGGATACCATATAATATCCTGGTACACTAACAGTAGGAACTGCGTTGAAGAAATAATAACCATGTAACAACTGAGAAAAAGTGGCATAATTGCTTCCTGTTCGAGCTGGGTTAACATATTCAACATCTGAGTACAGTGGATATTCACTTGACACTCCATAAATTGTTATAACCACATCTACATCGGATGGAGAAGGAAAGACATAAACAGTACCTGAACCAGCTAGCCAGATGTGAGTTGAGTATTCATTGAAACTGTATGACAAAGTTCCTCGAGCAGCTAATTCTTCGCTATTATTATCGTTTCTTTGAACTATAAATGAATCATTTTCACTAAAGATTGCATCCGATGAAATTCCTTCAGAATTAACTTTAGGAGTTACTAAAAAAGAGTTAGTATTAATTTTCCATAGACCATCTTGCTCAAGTTGAACTTCATAAGGGAATAAAGGATACGAAGTCCCGTTTTTTTCAACAAGAATATTTGCTATATACTTTGTTTCTGCTATTTTTTCTAAATTTATAATCGTGTAATTAATTTGAGTAGGCACTAAATGATCAGCAGCGTAAATAAATTCAGGTTTAGAAGAATTGGCGATAACAGTCAAATAGAGTTCTTTGTCTTGTGTATTTAAACTTGTGTAAAAATTTTCAATTGTTCGGGAAATCTGTTCTTCTGGGGACTTTGTAGCAGCAAAAGTTGAACTAGGAGAGATTAAAGAAATCAAAATTAGCAAGGATAAAGTTAAAAAAGAATAGTTTTTTTTCATAATTATTTGCCGCCTTTCCGTCTTCATAGATTTTTTGTAAGTATGAAAAATCAAATGATTTATTATGGCGCAGAAGGTTTCGTTCTAACGTAGCGAATATCAATATTCACGAATTGTGGCTTAAGAATAATTATAATTATTCGATTTAATCCTAAACACAGTTTTAAAGACTCATACTACCAATATCATAATTTAAATAGATGACATAAACATTGGTTGGAAATTGGATAAATGTGAGGAGAACTTTGTCTCCTAAGTAAATTCTATTAATTTTAGCCTTCTCATTAGCGAGTTATTATTTTATTTTTATAGAGTCACAAAGAGACTAATAATAAAATTTTTAAAGCTGTTAAATAGATATTATCATCTCTCATCTCCTTTTATGTTTATTGTAAAAAATGAATATTTTTCTCTTCTGATCCATAATATTACTTTTTTGTTTAAAAAACAACATTTTTTCTAGGTATTCTTTTTCTTCTAACAAATGTAATTAAATTTTACTTCAGGATAATAAAAGGTAAGGAAGGAAGAGGTAGATATACCTTCAACAAAGAACCGGATTACCCCAAAAAAGAGGCTGTATCTTCATAGTAAACTGCGGCAATGTCTGCACTGTGGAACAAAACTGAAGCGACATCATACGGCTTGGCATAAATATGTAGACACCCTTAAAGGAAACTTCGAGGTTTGGAATATGGCCTATGCCAGTCCTCATTCTGATTGCTCCTATCCTAAGCCGTATTACCGTTCTGTCGAAGATGATGCGCTTGGCATGAAATATACTTCCTATGGGTTTGACATACTTGCTCTCGTTGGTGAACTCCGCTTTAAACGATATTACACGCTTTCCGAACTCCATTAGGAACTGAATAGCCGGGGAGTCGTTACCTCCGAGAGAAACTGCGAACGGCTATATGAGCGATATTTGGCATTACATCGTGCTTCAATGACGACCATTTTGGTGAGACATTAGTCGAAGTGGTTCGGAAGCACTGAGGATTATTGCTTTCCATGGATGGCGTAGAACCCTAAAAAGGAAATGAAACGTTGTACTTGGTACGCGAAAGATTTAGCGGTAGCATTCTCGCTGCGCAAAACCTCAAAAGTGGGAGTGCTGAGGAGCTAAAACGTCTATTAAAGCCCATTGAACAGTTCGGCTTTCCAATTATCGGTCTGCTCAGTGATGGGCAGCATTCTATCCGTCTGGCCATGTCAGAACTCTGGTCAGATATTCCTTACCAGTAATGTCAGTACCATTATCTTAAAGATATGCTAAGCCTGTCGTAAATTTGAACCGGAAGCTAAAGACAGGAATTAAGTTGGAATCGGTATATCTGGTGAGGAGGCGAATTTGTCGTTCGGGTTAGAGGAAACATTGAAACAAGACGACCTGTTGACACGGCTGAGCCGTGTGGACTATGAAGATTACCCCCAGTAACGTAAAGGATGGGAGTCCCGGCTTCATGGGAATATTGGAAGCTTGAAGCCTCCATCTTCTGGGTAGACTTGTCCTTCTTGTAGCACGTGTTATCGACGATGAAAAAAACGTTTCCGGTTTTCCCGCGTTTAATATGTTTGGCCCGAAATGGTTTCATCATCTGTGCATACGATTAACGCACTAAGGGGAGTGATTCGAAAAATTGGTGGTGTTGCTTAGGTTAGGCTTCCCCTTAGTCGCTTGTTGGATTTTTGTGATATTCTTACGACCGGTGTAGAGTATGATGCCATATACACGGGTAAACAGTTGACCCAACTAAAGCTTGGAAAACTCTATATTCAGAGCTAAAATGAACTTGATGATAGGCAGGTAGAGGATACCATAGTAGTAGGACAGCGCCTTTATCTTTGAAATTATGGTTTGTGGTAAACAATAATTTCTTCAAAAAGGTTTATTTATTCATTCGACGAAACTTATACAAACACGACTCTAACTTTGATAACTCGACAGCAATGATTTCGAAATAATTAAGTTAATGGTTTCTCTTGCGAATAGAGGGGGGATAGAACCGTTTGAACCAAATAAGATTATAATATTTGTATGAAGATGGACATGTTCAACATGGGATGCTTTGATCCTATTCTATGTTACAATAAATCAGGATCAAAGCCATAATCATCTCTTGACAAAATAAAGATGGGAATAGAGAATTTTGTAATTCCTGTATTGTTATAAGACTCACATAACAACAAAAAGGAATACAGATTGAACTAAATCTATGAAATGCTTAGCCTACCTAAGTTAGAGATTCAAAACATTTATTCCATCTCTGTTGAAGAACTTTATATGGAAGCCATTTCGCTTAGTTAACAAAAAAATGCTACTCCACGTGCGAGTCGAATCGAAATTTGTCGGACCCAATAGGCTACTGGTCTCTGATTCACAAATTGTCGAACAAGTACATGGTTGACCGCCGTACGTAGTGCTCGGATACAGCAACCACCTGGTGCACTTTAGAGAGCTTGGATAAAGATGTTGTTCCGTTCGAGAAGCATATTTGGTACAAAGTCAAAAATGATCGATCTAGCATTAGGGTTTTAAATGTTTTGCTATCAAAGAAGGACATGATTATAATATTGGCAACCAAAATCTAAAAAGGTGAATCAATGTTAGATCTGCTCAAGATGAGGTATTATAGATTTAGCACAGCATTTCATACCCCGGATCAGCAAATGCTTTCAAATTGTGATTCGCATTGCGGATAGGTTTTATATTCGCGGTTACGTAATAAACAAGTCTGCAGGATATTCGAAAAAGGATCTAGGATCCTACTCATCTTGGAATGACTATTCAATTAACTATAAAGTAGCCATAGTGGGTTGGATGTTGGTATAAATAAACCTGTTAAATGACACAGCACCTCGCTTTATATAGCACCTTGAAGCGATGAGAAAGGACTATAAATCGGAAAAAGGAAATTATAAACCACTATAAATACTGAGGGACTGACGAAAAATAGAAGGTCCCATTATCGAATAAAACGTTTCAGCGCCACCATCGTAAACATTATAAAGCAGGTGTTTTTATTGAATATATTTATGATGGAAACAGGATATCGGTATGGTAGTGGAACATTGAAATTGAAATTGATTTTTTGAACGAAAGGGGTTCATATTAATTGAGAATGTTTCGTAAGCAAAGCTCGTCTTCTGACGATAGTTATAGTAAAAGCTCCATAGGCCTGCGACTCAATGTGTTTTTCTTTAGCACGTTTGTTATATTTTGCATAATTATTATACGCCTGGCTGTGTTGCAATTCGTGGAAGGACCAACTTTAACTGAAGTGGAAACAAGCAGAGATACCAAAAATGTACCCCTTGCATCCATGAGAGGTGTAATTTATGCTGCTGAAGGTGAGAAGTTAGCGTACTCTACGCCGGTTCAATCGCTGTATATTACGCTCAATAAGGAGTATACCGCTAAGCAAACAGATAAAATGACCGGTAAAACTACCCTGACTCCAGAGGCTAAAGCCAAGTCAGATGCATTGGCAGCCAAGCTGGTAGCTGATTTCAATAAATATGGTGATCCAAAAGCTGAGAAGATGACAGAAGAAGAAGTGATAGAGGCACTGGATTTATATTTCCGTAAATCACTTGGCTTTATGGCACGGCGAATTAAGGCTGACCTGACTACTCAGGAAGTAGCCTATTTCATGGAACATAAGGGTGACTACCCAGGCCTTGAAATTGTCGAGGAAAGCATTCGTCATTACGATAAAGATACGGTTGCCGTACAGACGATAGGTTATATCAAGCCATTTAAATCAGCAAACAGTCTTAATATTTATAAGAATATCTTAAATGCTATGAAGAACAATCCGGAGCCAGGACTAACTTACAAAGACGACGAATTTGTCGGATTTGATGGCCTGGAGCTGCAGTACCAGAGAGAGCTTCGGGGACAAAATGGCTATCAGGAAATCTCCGTCAATCCGCAGAACATGGCAGAGAAAGTCGAACGTGTAGTCCCTCCTGTGAAAGGCAATGACGTCTGGACAACCATTAATAAGAATATTCAGATGAAGACTGAGCAGGCGATTATGGATCAGATTAAGTGGCTGCATTCCAATCCTGTACAGGGAAAAACGCATCCTAATGCTTTAACTGGTTACGCTGTAGCAATGGAAGTCGACACGGGGAATATCGTTAGCATGGCGAGTATGCCGGACTACGATACGAATATATGGACATCTGGCTCCTTGTCCACAGATGTCTGGAACAGTATTATGGACAACTATCAGAACGGTACTATTAATCCGATTTCTTCAGGAACTTCTGGGAATGGATTAAGATCTGTGCTGCTTCTTGGTTCAACGATTAAACCTTTGAGTGTACTCGTGGGTCTAAATGAAGGATTATTCTCACCATCAACCAACTATCCGGATAGAGGGTTTGCAACTTTTGGTAAAACAGGTCATGAAACTAAGGTAAGAAACTCTGGAGGACATGTGTATGGACCTTTGTATCCAGCAGATGCGATTGAGGTATCCTCTAATGCGTTCATGGTTGATATGGTCGGTAAAAGATTGTATGAGAAGTATAAAAGCAAGGGGATAGATGTCTGGGATAAGTATATGAAAGAGTTTGGCCTTGGTGTATCCACGGGAAGTGGTCTGCCAAATGAATTCTTAGGACAGATTAACTATACCAATATAGAGGCTGCGGGTAGTGCCCAAGCGGCGCTTGTGTATGCTTCTTTCGGCCAACAAGGTAGCTATACGGTGTTGCAGCTTGCGCAATACGTAGCTACACTTGCTAATGAGGGAGAGCGTATTAAACCTCAGCTGGTTAGTAAGATTACAGATTCTGACGGAAAAGTAGTCAAGGAGTTCGGTCGTGAAGTGCTAAATAAAGTAACATCCTTCGATAAATCCTACTGGAAAGCAATACAACGTGGTATGAATAGTAAAGTTTCGGCTTTTTCTGATTTCCCTTATGATTTTGCTCGTAAGACGGGAACATCTCAACAAGTGGCAAAAGGTCAAATTCGCGATAACGGTGTATTTATTGCCTATGCCCCACGAAATAATCCTAAGCTGGCAGTAGCCGTAGTTATTCCAGAAGGAGGCTTTGGTTCCCAGAGTGCCGCGCCGGTCGCACGTAAAATTTTTGATGCTTATGATTGGGAATATGGACTTGATGGCGTTCCGAAGAAGAGTCTACAGTCAGGTAATAATACGAATGATCCTGCGAATGAAGGAACGACTACAGGTACTCAGTAACTTGACTCTAAGGTGAATAATGATTAAAAAATAAACAGCTGCTCTATTGAGAGCATAAAAGAATGGAGGGGTGGCAATGACTGCCAAATACCGCCTGCTTGCTTTGGATATGGATGGAACCCTACTGAATGATGAACAGATTATTACACCTACAACGGTGAAATGGCTTCAAAAGGCGGTCGACGCAGGCGTTCATGTCTGTCTGTCGACAGGCCGAGCTTTTACAAGTGCATTTCCATATGCAGAGCAGCTTGGACTAGAAACACCTATGATTACTGTGAACGGTAGTGAGATATGGCGAGCACCACATGAAATTTATCGGCGATCACTGATGGATCCTATGCTGGTACAACAAATGTATGAACTTGCTAAAGAAGATGACATCTGGTTCTGGGCCTATTCTACGGAAAAAGTCCACAAACAGGATAACTGGGATGGGGATGTAACGGGCAGAGAATGGCTTAAATTCGGTTATCACACTGAAGATGATGAGCTTCGTCATAAGCTGCTGCTTCGTCTTCAAGATATGGGTGGATTGGAGATTACGAACTCCTCTCCACATAACCTGGAGATTAACCCTCTAGGAGTGAATAAAGCAGCCGGAATCATGGAAGTCTGTAAGCTGCTAGGACTAGACATGTCCCAAGTTATAGCGGTTGGTGACAGCCTCAATGACCTTGCAGCGATTCAGCAGTCAGGGCTTGGGGTTGCCATGGGCAACGCTCAGGAGACGGTTAAAGAAGAGGCTGACGTTGTGGTGGCTTCTAATAATAATGATGGAATTGCAGAAGTCATTCAAAAATACATTTTTAATGAAGCAATTGCGAAGTGAATCCATAGAGCATATTTGCTATTAGGAGGTTAAGTGTTGACGATCCTGGGTTGGATTCTTATTATTGCTTTATTTGCCGTAGGGCTAGCGGGGGCTGTGTACCCTATACTGCCGGGTGCGCTTGCGATTTATCTTGCCTTTTTCGTATATGGCTGGTTCTTTTCTTTCGAGCCTTTTGGTGTCTGGTTCTGGATCATTCAAACGCTGATCGTTGTAGTTTTATTTATTGCTGATTACGTTGTAGGGGCGTGGGGCGTTAAGAAATTTGGCGGCTCACGTTCATCGATTATCGGGAGTACAATTGGGCTAATCATTGGTCCTTTTGTAATCCCAGCCTTTGGACTTATTATTGGTCCGTTTCTGGGTGCCTTTATAGGAGAATTGATCGTAGGTTCTTCACCAGCTAAAGCTGCCAAAGTAAGTGTAGGATCAATACTTGGGTTGTTTAGTAGTACTGTTGTCAAAATTGTGCTACAAATTATTATGGTCGTCCTCTTTTTTATATGGGTCGTCCGGTTTTAATTTTAACAGTGAAGAAGGGGAAATGGTTTGTCCAAGAAAGAGTCTTTCGTAAAAGGCACGCTTATCCTTGCTGCTGCAGCTTTGGTGGCAAGGGTACTCGGGCTTGTTCAGCGGGTGCCGCTGGATCATATTTTTGATGATGTGGGGAGAGCATCATTTGGGGTATCGAACAATATCTATTTAATGCTGCTCACCGTGGCTACAGCAGGTATTCCAAGTACGCTCAGTAAAATGGTCTCCGAGCGGTACGCTCTGAATCGTCCTGAAGAGGCGAGACAAGTGTATCATGCAGCATTGCTATTTTCAGTAGCAGCAGGGGTAATCATGACGGCCTTGCTGTACATAGGCGCTCCGTTCTATGCGACACATATTGCTGATGTACCTGAATCAGCGATGGCAGTTAGGGCTATTGCACCTGCGCTTTTACTTTTTCCGGCAATTGCCATGATGCGTGGATATTTTCAAGGACGCAACAACATGATGGCTGGTGGTATTTCACAGATTGTAGAGCAGTTCGCTCGCGTACTAGTCGCTATTTTACTAGCTTATATTCTATTACAGCAGGGGTATAACAATACAACTATAGCTGCGGGAGCATCCTTCGGTAGCGTAATTGGTAGTATTGCAGCATTTGGTGTCATGATTTATTTTGCAATCAAGCTGCGCCGAGAGGATAAACAGCAAGGATTAAATTACAATACCACTCAAAAATTGCCGATTTGGGGAATTTACAAAGATATTTTCACACTATCAATTCCGATCGTGCTCTCTTCACTTACGATTCCCGTAGTGAATGTGATTGATACTTCTTTGGCTGTTCCACTGCTTATTGATCAGATGGGTAGAGAGAGTGCAACAGCAGCTTTGGGTATACTAACCACGCGTGCTCAAAGTGTGGCCGGAATTCCGCCGGTACTAGCCATTGCGCTAGGTACCTCGCTGATTCCGATCATTTCAGCTGCCTATGCCCGTCGTGATGAGGGACACTTGAAGAAGCAAATTACACTTGCTTTGCGGATTTCTATCCTAACAGGGATGCCAATTGTGTTGGCACTTGTGGCAGCAGCCTATTCTGTAAACGGGTTATTGTTCAGCAGCTTGGACGGAAGCGGAATTGTGGCGATGCTTACGATTGGAACGATCTTTCAGATCACCATGATGACAACGAACTCCATCTTGCTCGGTATGGGCAAATCACGCATTTCAATGTATTATGTCCTAGTGGGTATTATTGTTAAATTAGTCGCAAGCTTCTTACTAAGTAAGATATTTGGGATCTACGGGATTATCGGCGCAACAGCACTTTGTTTCGTAGTTATTACTATTCTTAACTTACGGATGCTGAAATCCATTGTACCTTTCGAAATTATGGGTAAACGGTGGGGCGGCTTCGCAATTGCGGTTCTGGTGTCCGGTGGTATTGGTTTTGGACTTAACCAAGCTGGAATTCTGTTAACAGATCTAATGCCTGCACGTCTGGCATTTCTGATCACTTGTCTTGTTGTAGGGGCCGCAGTTGTTGTTATTTATCTGGTCATGCTAATTGTACTGGGTGTGCTTACTAAACAGGAAATCTCCAGTTATCCGCGTGCATTGCAAAAATTGCTCCATCCGCTGATGAAATTGCAGCCTGCGCGTGTTCGTATGAGAGAATAAGTTTGACTTCTGCATGACATTTTGCTTCACTTAAAGAATAGAAATTTGACAGATATGGAAGAAAGGACTGAACAAGCTATGGACAAAATTAGTTCTCCTGCTGAATTTCAGGTAGCCATTCAATCTCCTCGATTAACTGTAGCCATCTTCAAGGCGGACTGGTGCTCGGATTGTAAATTTATCGATCCTTTTATTCCTGAGGTAGAGCAAGCCTATGCAGATCGTCTAACGCTGGTTGAGGTTGACGTTGATGCTGTGGGTGACGTTAGTCAGGAACAAAATATTATGGGTATTCCAAGCTTTGTCGCGTATTCCGATGGACGTGAATTGGTTAGATTCGTTAATAAATTACGTAAATCCCGCGAGGAAATTGAGAATTTCCTGGATAAAGCGGTTCAAGTGCATCAAAGCCTTCAACAGTAATTCCGGAAAACCACCGCTTTCGCCTGTTCGAGCAAAAGCGGTGGTTTTTTAAGATGCTTCTTCATTACTAAAAACTGCGGGTGATATTTTTGTCGACAAATCAGTTGAAATGGCTTAGTTATCTTACTTGCCTTATCATGTTCCTCGCTGTACTAGGGGGAGCGGTTGTAACGAAGACTGGATCGGGATTGGAATGTGGAAATGAATGGCCGCTCTGTCATGGGAAATTGATTCCGGCCTATACTGTAGGTTCGATGATTGAATACACCCATCGCTTGTTTAGCGGATTGGCAGGGTTATTGTCACTTGCCTCGATGATTGCCTTTTGGCGTTATGCTCGAAATCGGCGGGACTTGTTAGTATATGCATTCATGACGTTGCTGTTTGTAATTGTTCAAGGTGGTATGGGAGCGCTTGCAGTGATTAAATCCCAATCTGCTGCTGTAATGGCACTACATATGGGCTTTTCTTTGATCGCTTTTTCAAGTTCTCTAATGCTGGCTCTAGGAACTAAAAGGCGACATGAAGCAGGTGAGTACGATCCTAAGATGGAGCTTCAGAAGCAACCCGTCAGTAAGGCTTTCCGCAATTTAACCTGCTTTACGGCCTTTTATTCCTATGTTGTTGTTTATATTGGAGCCTTTGTTAGTCATACGGATTCGCGCGGTGGATGTTCTGGCTGGCCGCTCTGTAACGGTGAATGGGTTCCCGAGCTTTCCGGGGGAGTAGGTATTGTTTTTACGCACCGGATTGCGGCTTTGATCTTATTCATTCTTACTGCGGTGCTTGGACATTTAGCTTTTTGGAAACATAAGGATTACCCAGAGCTAAGAGCTCTTGGCGTAGCGGCTGTTCTGCTGTGCTTGATGCAGGTATTTAGTGGTGCTGCTGTTGTTTACACACTTGATAATGAAAGATTGTACATATTTGCCGCTTTGGCTCATATTTTGTTGATCGCTAGTTTGTTTGGTGTCTTATGTTATATGAGTGTAAGAGTCTGGCAGCTGAATCGTGCGAGAAATGTCGTTGTTGAAAAAAATCCAACGAATCCAATGACACCGTTGTAACAACCTTGGTAGAAAGTTCCCACCGTGGATAGAGTCGCTTTACCTGCGGAATAATAAAGTGGAAATCGGTATATCGTGGTGCTGGACAAAACTTTAGGAGGACTGGGATATGCTGCGGGTTATACTTGGAGAGCCGCCTCGAAAGAACAGCGGTGTATTGGCTGACGCGATGGAGAACATGGCCACATTTGCAGCCTTACTGCGCAAGGAAATGAACGCTCATGAGGATAATGACCATGAATACCGCAAGCTGGAGATTTGGACACGTGGACTGATCTCCTCATTGGATGAATTGGAGCAAAGCTGGTTCGCAGCTGCTTTTTACCGGAAATCGGTAATCGCTGGTTATATGGACGATATGTCACCAGTGGAACAAGGCGATTATGCGCGGTATGTTTATTTTTATAAAGATGGATTTATTCGTGTGTTCTCTCTTCTGGACAAGCTTGGAACGGTACTGAATCATTTTTATGACCTCAAAACCTCCAAATTAAAAACGCACTTTTCTTATTTTACAGTACTGCGTCAACTTCAGTTATTGAATGTGCATCCTGCGCTAGCAGATCAATTGGAACAGATCAAGAACTCTTATCGTGATCCACTGGAGAATCTACGCAAGCGCAGAAATGCTGAAATTCATTATATGAATTCCGAAATGCAGGATGATTTATGGCAGCGACATCAAGGCTTGCATGACAAAATTCAGCTTGAGGATTTAGATAGCCATCTTGAGGATTTAAAGCAGTCCCTTGAAATGAACTGTAAAACATTAATCGCGGCATTCAGCTACAGCAATGAACAGCTGCGTAAGGAAATCAGCAAGGCAAAGCGTGTACAATCCTAAGCGTTCAAGATATTTCCTTTTGACAAAAAACAAGAAACTTACTATACTTATGCTTGCATTAAAGTCTGTACGAATTCAAACATAAAATTTCATACTCTATATCTTATCGAGAGTGGCGGAGGGATAGGCCCGATGAAGCCCGGCAACCGATTTGTATACAGCGCGATTAGCGTTTTGTACAAATGTCATGGTGCTAATTCCTACAATGACGCAAGGTTTGTGGTCGTTGGCAGATGAGAAGGCATTGTCTAAATAAACACACAGAGCCTCTTGCGATCTGCATCGATCGTCGGAGGTTTTTTTGTATGGAATAAGTGAATTATAAAGGGGGCGACGAGCGTTGATTAATCTAAAAGGAATAACAAAGGTATATGGAAAAGGCAGCCATGCGGCTACAGCACTTTCCGGATTGAATTTGTCTATCGAAAAAGGTGAAATATTCGGAGTTATTGGCCATTCTGGAGCGGGGAAAAGTACATTGATCCGTTGCATTAATCTGTTGGAGCGTCCGACAGAAGGGGAAGTATGGGTAGATGGCATTGAACTAACCAAGCTTACTCAAGGTCAGCTGCAGGAACAGCGGCGCAAGATAGGAATGATTTTTCAACATTTCAATCTGCTATCTTCTGCGACTGTATATGATAATATTGCTTTTCCTCTACGACTCACAGGTACCTCGAGAGCAGATATTGATGCAAAAGTGAAAGAACTGCTTGCTCTAGTTGGGCTTGAAGAACACCAGGATAAGTATCCGTCTCAATTATCAGGAGGACAAAAGCAACGAGTCGGCATCGCTCGGGCACTTGCCAGCGACCCTGATGTGCTGCTGTGTGACGAGGCAACCTCTGCGCTTGATCCACAAACGACAGACTCTATTCTTAAGCTATTGCTCGATATTAATAAACGGTTCCATCTGACTATTGTGCTGATCACTCACGAAATGCACGTGATTCAGAGCATTTGCGACCGTGTTGCGGTCATTCATGGTGGTGGTATCGTTGAGCAAGGTAAAGTCACGGAGGTATTCCTGAAGCCGCAGCATGAGGTCACTCGCGATTTCATTCGCAGTGAATCACAGAATGAGGGACCCCTTCGTACGGCGCTTGACGCTGCTGCTGGGGACAACTCTCAGGCCGTCAAAATTACTTTTTTCGGAGAGAAGACCTACGGCTCTGCACTTTCCAATGTAGTACGTGAGACAGGTGTTAGCTTCGCCATTCTGCATGGTACCATCTCAACGATAAAAGACGTACCTTATGGACAAATGATTGTTCGGTTCGAAGGTCCAGCTGAAGCGATCGCTGTGACGATAGCCGAACTAACCGCTCAAGGCCTTGAAGTGGAGGTGATTTCGTAATGAATTTCGCAGACTTAAACTGGCAAGAAATGATGGATGCTACAGTTGCTACCTTGCAAATGTTAATATTCTCTGGATTGTTCACAATTATTCTTGGTTTACCACTCGGAATTCTATTGTATTTATGGGGAAGATCGAATAGTATAGTAATCAGAGTAATTTACTCGGTCTTATCATTCTTTGTAAACATCTTGCGTTCCGTACCGTTTATCATTTTGATGGTGGCTTTAATTCCTTTTAGCAAAACCATCGTTGGAACCTCCATTGGAGTACTTGGTACGATTCCACCGCTCGTGATTGGTGCAGCTCCATTCTTTGCTCGCTTGGTGGAAACGGCATTAAGAGAAGTGGATCGTGGAGTAATCGAAGCGGCGCAAGGGATGGGAGCATCCACGAATCAGATCGTTATGCGTGTTCTTTTGCCAGAGGCTCGTCCAGGTCTGCTCGCTGGGGTTACGATCACACTGGTTACACTGGTCTCCTATACGGCAATGTCCGGGATGGTAGGCGGCGGCGGGCTAGGGGATCTAGCGATTCGTTACGGATATTACCGATATGAGAAGGAAGTTATGATTATCTCTGTAGTCTTAATGGTCATACTGGTGCAACTGCTACAAATGGCCGGTGATCGACTAGTACGACATTTCACACGGAAATAAGGTACGTCCATATATAGCCTTATTCATACAAATACCAAGGATAAGAGGGGGATTTAAAATGAAAAAATTACTACTTACTTTTTTTAGTCTGACACTGGTTGTGGTGCTGGCTGCTTGCGGCAATAACAATAATGCTTCTAACTCGGCTGCTACTAATGCACCAAAAGATGGTGCTGCAACTGAGTCATCTGCAGAACCTGTAAAATTGGTGGTTGGTGCTTCACCTGTTCCACACGCTGAGATCCTAAAAGCTATTGCTCCATTGCTTGAAGCGCAAGGAATTAAATTAGAAATCAAAGAATTCACTGACTATGTTCAACCAAACGTTCAGCTTTCAGAGAAGAATCTGGATGCTAACTTCTTCCAACATCAACCTTACCTGGATGACCAGAATCAAAAGAACGGTTCGGATCTAGTTTCTGTTACAGCCGTTCACGTTGAACCTTTTGGTGCTTATTCCAAAAAAATCAAATCCATCGACGAGCTGGCTGATGGTGCGAAAGTTGCCATCCCGAATGATGCTACAAACGGTGGTCGTGCACTGATCCTGCTTGCCAAAAATGGACTGATTTCTTTGAAAGATGATACCAACATCACATCTACCCAAGCAGATATCACTGAAAATAAGAAAAACCTTAAAATCATCGAGCTAGATGCAGCAATGTTAGGTCGTCAATTGGATGAAGTAGATCTTGCCTTGATTAACACTAACTATGCTTTGGAAGCTAACCTAGTTCCTACTAAAGATGCTTTGTTCATTGAGGGTACGGATTCCCCTTACGCTAACATCCTGGTAGCTCGTCCTGACAATAAAGATTCTGATGCAATCAAAAAGCTTGCCGCTGCACTGAATTCTCCAGAAGCTAAAGCTTTTATTGAAGAGCAGTACAAAGGCTCGATCATTCCAGCATTTTAAGACAGAAAGCTAACTTAATCTCTAATACAGCATAAAACCCGCTGCCTAACGGCAAGCGGGTTTTATGCTGTATGTTGTAGGGGAAGTGTAAATCCTCTATAATAAGAAAATCCCGATCTCCTGAAGAGGAGGATCGGGAATGATATTGAATGGGATTAGAATACTTGCATAACTTCTTGTACGCCTTCTACTTCTTCAAGAAGGGCGCGTTCAATCCCGGCTTTCAAGGTGATCGTGGAGCTTGGGCAGCTGCCGCAGGCACCCATAAGTTTCAACTTAACGATGCCGTCTTCTACATCGACCAGTTCAACGTCGCCGCCATCGCGTTGCAGGAACGGACGAAGCTTATCCAGCACTTCCAATACTTCATCATACATTTCGGTGCTTTGTGCATTCTCACTCATTTCTCAATCACTCCTTTCATAAGTTCATTATAGTACAAAAAGTTAAAAAATAAAATGGTTAGGCGGAATAGGGAGATCATCATGAGACCAATTATTGAATTTTGTGCCAGTAACATGGGTCACGGAACAGACAAGCTAATGCATAAGCTGGAGGAAAATCCAGATTACGATGTGATCGAATACGGATGCCTGAACAATTGTGGGGAATGTTATTTAACTCCCTTTGCCATGGTTGAAGGTGACATCGTTGCTGCAGATACGGTTGTCGAGCTAGAAGAGAAAATTGATGCTAAAATCAAAGAGCTAGAGGCTTGGTTCAACATGGACCTTGACTAAATGCTTTTTGTGGAAAATAAAGGGCTGCTCTTTTCCGTTATAAATACGGAAAAGAGCAGCCCTTGGGTTTATCCTAAAGTGCGTTTTGACATCCAGAGCACCCCGCTCTTAAGGATACGGGGAACCCGTCCTTTGACGGAGCGTTGGCCCATCAGACCAAATCCAGCTTTCTTGCCTAGTGAGCCTAAGGTACCCTTTAGACGAATAGGATGAAGCTTAGGGGTCTCGCCGCGCCACATGGCTTGAATAACCTGAGCAACCTGCTCACCCTGCGCTCCTGCGGCTTGTGCGCTTGGAGCGAATGGCAGGCTGGCACAGTCGCCAATTACATACACTTCTGGATAATCAGGTACACGATAATATTCATCCAGAATGATTCGTCCTCCGCGATCCTTCGGGACTGTTAATTCCTGAACAACCTTCACCGGTTGGATCCCCGCGGTCCATACCGTAACATCTGAAAGAATTTCCTCTGTACCGTTAAAAAGCGCATCTTTCTCTACATGGGATACGGAGACACGTCCAAGTGTCTGGACTTGATGGTGGTGAAACCATTCCTCCACGTACTGTGACAGCTTCGCAGGGAAGGCAGATAAGACACGTTCACCGCGATCCAGAATAGCAATATTAAGATCTGGTCGGCTCTCCCGAAGCTCTGCCGCCAATTCCACTCCACTTAGTCCTCCGCCTACAATGTTTATAGTTCCATAAGGCTTCACATCGTTTAAACGTTGGTAAGTTTCGCGTGTCCCTGCAAAGGTCTGGATACTGCAAGTATATTGATCAGCTCCAGGGATGTTATGGTAATTGTCGGTACAACCTAGTGCAATGGCAAGTATGTCATAAGACACAGTCTCGTCAGGCTCCATTGTAACGATTCTACTCTCCAAATCAATGGAACTCACCTCACCGTAACGGATAGTGAGACGGGGATGAACCGGAAACTGGATCCGCAAGTGATAGTCAGTTACTGTACCTGCGGCAAGCGCATAATATTCCGTTTTGATTCCTTGATAAGGCATTCGGTCAATTAAGATAATTTCAATATCCTGTGGAAGGTGATTATTGAGCAATTCTTGAATTAGGGCCAAGCCGCCATAGCCGCCGCCCAGAACGAGTAGTTTTCTCATGCTGACCGAACTTCCTTTCCAATATAGGATAACGGATCTAGGTAGTCGTTTATTCGTATACCTTTATCGCATTGTAGAACGTGTCGCGTTCTACTGGAATTCGTCCAGCACCTTTTACTAACCAGATCAATTCATCGCGAGTGAGGCCTTCAGGTGTTAAGGCACCAGCCGCATGGCTAATGCGTTCTTTAAGAATAGTACCATGGACGTCAGAAGCACCGAAGTTCAGTGCAACTTGAGTAAGCTGAGGACCGATATTAATAAAGTACGCTTTGATGTGATCGAAATTATCCAGCATCAATCTGCTGATCGCAATCGTCTTCAGATCCTCATAAGCGGAGTTGCGGCGCATAATCCCTGCATTCTTGTTCTTAGGCTGCATAGATAATGGAATGAATACCATAAAGCCATTGGTTTCATCCTGTAGATCGCGGATCTGCATCATGTGCCGGATACGATCTTCATGAGATTCAATCGAACCGTAAAGCATAGTTGTATGTGTCTTCATGCCAAGCTGATGTGCTGTTCGGTGAACTTCCAGATATTCTTCCACATTAGCCTTATCTACACGCATTTTTTTACGGTATTGATCGGATAATATTTCTGCGCCGCCACCAGTAAGTGTCTTAAGTCCTGCAGCACGCAGCTGCTCGAGTACCTCACGAATACTCAATCCGCTAATTCGGGTGAAAAAATCGATTTCGGCTGCAGTGTATGCTTTTAAGGTTACCTCAGGGAAACGTTCATTCAAGGCTTTTAAAGAATCCACGTAATACTGGAAAGGAACCTTGTCATTATGACCGCCTACGATATGGAATTCGCGCACACCTGGATGAATATGCTGTTCGACATATTGCACCATTTCCTGACCGGAAAGGGTATAAGCACCCTCTTCTCCATCATCTTTGCGGAAATTGCAGAATGCACAGTGAGATTCGCAAACATTGGTGAAATATAGACTCATGTTTTCGATAAAATATACCCTGTTGTTGTTCTTTGCAAGATTGACTTCATTTGCTAATTGGCCAATCGTAAGTAGGTCGTTACTCTGATATAAATAAACGCCATCTTCTAAATTCAATCTTTCGCCGCCGCGAACTTTTTCAATAATGTTCATCATTCGGGCGTCTGTTTGGGGGGTGAAAAGAGTAGACATATTATGAATTCCTCCTGAAAGTTTTACGGGGTCCATTGCCCGCAGATAATTCCCAGACTTACCCAGATGGTAGCTGTTCATTCATGAAAATAAACCGGAGGTTTAGCCTCCGTGACAAATTTCCGAATTTTTACTTATGTTTGCCTTCCTTATTATAAACCTCTCTTATAAGGGGATCAACAGCTGGATATGGATGGTTTATTTTGGTGTGATAGGTCAAGCATAAGGCAGTTGTGACTTGAGGGTAATGGAATAGTGGGTTATACTGAATTTATTAAGTATATATTTTTAAAAAAGTAACTTTTGGCCGGAAGGTCTCTTAAACATAAGTTTTTCTTATGAAGTGAATCTAATTTATAGGAGGATATGATCATGATTAATATTAGCGAAAAGGCAGCAGAACAACTGAAGGCGATGCTTGCTGAACAAGAAGTGCCGAACATGTTCCTCCGTATTGGAGTAACGCCCGGCGGTTGCAGTGGATTCTCATACGCTATGGGCTTTGATGATAATGAAAGCGATGAGGATGTATATATGGACATCCAAGAAATGAAGGTTGTCGTGGAGAAAGAGAATCTTCGTTACCTTGATGGTCTCGAAATTGATTTTGAAGAATCCGGCATGACAGGTGGCTTCACCATTAATAACCCGAACGCTACTGCAACCTGTGGCTGTGGCTCAAGCTTCCGTACAGCTACGGATGCGGGAAAACCGAACGAAGAGCCTTGCTAATCGCGACGTTACGCCTTCAAGCCCCATGTTGAGTTCTACAACACGGGCTTGGAGGCTTTTTTTATTCTCAATGACAAAAGTCATCACAAGGAGCTCTAAGCATGCTAATTAGGAAATTAAACGCAGAAGAACAACCACCCTTACATTTGTTGTTATTAGCCGATCCTTCCCTAAGTCTTGTTGAAGCGTATTTAAAAAGAGGGCAATGTTTTGTAGCTGAAGTGGAGAATTGCATTATAGGTGTCTATGTTTTGCTACAAACGAGACCTGAGACAGTGGAGCTAGTAAATATAGCCGTTGATGAGAATCAGCAAAGTAAAGGGATAGGAAAGCAGTTGGTCTATCATGCGATTCAGAATGCGAGATTACTTGGTGCGAAGACGATTGAAGTGGGTACGGGGAATTCTAGTGTAGGACAACTGGCTCTTTATCAGAAATGTGGATTTAGAATTACCGGAATCGATAGAGATTTTTTTATCAGACATTATAGTGAAGAGATTGTTGAAAATGGGATCAAGGTAGTGGATATGATCCGTCTTACGCTAGATATATGAGTGACATACAAACAAAAGCCCTCCGATGGATTCCTCGAGAGGGCTTTTGTTTGTTCCTGCGTACAATTAGGCTGGAATAATAAACTTGTAATTAATCATAAACACGATGAGCCCTGCGGCTCCAAGGGAAAAGGCAATACAACCAGCACCCAGTGCTCTGCGTCTGTCTTTAATGAATTTAAAGCCAATAGCGCAGATCAGTATAGTCGTTCCAGCCAATACGATGGACATCCCAAGCATGGCCACCCAATATAATACCTCGAAAAACTGAGCCATTCCGAGCCCTCCCCGCGCTGTTTTTTAGCGAGCCTCTAGTTCATTATTTATATAGTAGGAATTGAAAATGTAACCGCTATTAATAATACAACGATTTTGAAGATTATTCTAGTTATAGTGAACTCATCCATTGCGATTTAGATGTCGAATGTTCAGAAATGAGGTTCTACAAAATCTGCAATCTAACCTGCGAGGTTGAGAATGTTGTCGATACAAGCTCTAAGCCCTTTTTGCTAAGAGCTTCCTCCTACACGGACAATCATACAAGAGGGTGGGGCCTTTTCTGAGTAATGTATAGGGTAGGCTGGAATGTGAAAGGAGGGAAAGGACGATGTCGGGAAGACAATTGGCTAGCAAATGGTTGAAGACAGAAGCATTGCTCAGTGACGCGAGGGTTTCTCATTATATACCAATGACGAGGGTGTATTCGGCTGACTCACTGTTAGCCATGCTCCGGAGATACGGAAATGTTGTTATTAAACCAATAGTTGGCGGTGGAGGCTACGGTGTAATTAAAGTGTTTCGGGATAGTCGAGGTTATGGATTTACTTATATGGACAGAACTCGAATTTACAAGGACTTTAGATCCATGAGACGAGCGCTTCATTTCGTCAAGGTTAGACGTAAATATTTGATTCAACAGGGGATTTCCCTCGCCAGAATTGGTGGGCGTCCTATTGATTATCGGGTCAAAGTAGTGAGAAATGGCGGTGTTTGGGAGTTTCGCTCTATGGTGGGAAGATTGGCCCGGCCTGGCCTGTTCGTAACTAATTTATGTAAAGGAGGCACGATGCTTTCTTGTCGAGAAGGACTTCGCAGATCCTTGCCTCGAATTAAAGCCTCAGCGAAGAAAGCAGAAATGCGCAGGCTAACGCTCGTATGTATCGAACTGATGGAGCGGCATTTCCCTGGAATAGGCGAACTGGGTTTTGATTACGCCGTGGATTATTCAGGCAAAATATGGATTCTGGAGGTTAATACAAGACCTCAGTAAATTAACAAAAATTTTAGAATTGACGATAATAGAGTAGTAAGATAAAATTGCGTTTAGTTGCGTTCTTTTGGGGTAAATTATATTGTAATTTATTTACAATAAAAATATATTTTTAGCTGTATACAAGTGGTTCAGTCCTGTGTATAACTATTATCCCCATATTCCACTGTGCAGTTATCACCTTTGTAACGCTTACGCACATATTATACACAGGATTTCCACATGTACTTGTGGATAACACGAACGCTTGTTCGAAAAATGATAGTTTGATATGATAGATTCAGATCCAAATACAGGAAAGGTAGATGAACGTTATGGTTGAATTGTCCGATGAGATGCTTCTAGACTCTTACCATAGAGCGATAGAACTGCAACTAGAGCATGATTTCATCGCTCTTCTACTCGTTGAGATTCGCAAACGAAACTTACACTCTCCAGTTCATGCGGTTCTTCATTAAAAGAGCGCAAAGTATACCTTTGTAGCTGGCTACATATAAATAAACCGCGAGTCACAAACATAAAAGGGTATCCTGATAGGCTAGTATTGATAGGCCTGTCAGAATACCCTTTTTTATTGTGGTAGATAGAATTAGAGTTTCATATTACTACTGTGTCCTGGTGAAAGCTTGGCTTCCGGATCGATGTAGACTTTTGCATTATTCACAGCCGTTGGGGCTTCGCCGAATCCTACAGCAATTAGCTTCAGCTTACCTGGATATGTGGTTATATCGCCGGCTGCAAAGATTCCCGGAATACTCGTTTCCATACGTGAGTCAACGACAATGGAGTTCCCTTCAATATCGATACCCCACTCTGCAATGGGTCCCAGAGAGGAAACAAATCCGAAATTGACGATTACACTGTCGACTTCGATTTCTTGTGTTTCCTTGGTCTTGATATGAGATAAGGTAACCTTAGTAATAAACTCGTCACCATGCAGTTCTGTAATTTCAGTAGGTGTAATTACGTTAACTTTGGAAGCCATCAGATTCTCTACGCTGTGCTCATGCGCACGGAATTTATCCCGGCGGTGAATCAGGGTTACTTGCTCCGCGATCGGTTCCAGCATTAGTGCCCAGTCTACTGCGGAATCTCCACCACCGCTAATCAGAACTTTTTTATCTTTAAAGGCATTTAAATCATTTACAAAATAATGAAGGTTGGCTTTTTCAAACCGTCCTGCGTCTGGCAGTTCTAAACGACGAGGTTCAAAAGCGCCTACGCCAGCTGTAATGATAATAGCTTTACTGTGATATTCTGCTACATCAGTTGTAACTACAAAATGGCGTTCGTCCCGTTTCTGAACAGAAATTACTTTCTCCTCCAGCCGGATATTCGATTGGAACATATCCATTTGCCGTGTCAGGTTGTCAACCAATTCTTGTGCAGTTACTTTTGGAAAACCTGCTACATCATAAATGTATTTTTCAGGATAAAGTGCAGCAAGTTGTCCTCCCAATTGGGGCATACTTTCAATAAGTGTTACGGATGCCTGACGCATCCCACCGTAAAATGCGGCAAACATGCCAGCTGGACCGCCACCTATGATTAAAAGGTCGCTCATAGGAACGCCGGATTGCTCTTGTGTCACGGGATATTACACCTCCGAGTTGATATATTCATTTTGCCATACTTGTATTCTTTCTTATTATAAACATTGTGACACATACCTGCAAAGAAAGACTTTAGAACACAATAAGAATGTGACGTTTTTTAGTATTTTAATGTTTGATTAATAGTACACTAAGGTTTACAATGGATATGGTCAATTTAGAAATCCTTTAAGTTTGATTGGAATTTCTTCTAAATATAAGTGTATAAATTCACAAAAAGGACCGTACATTGTTTCAATAAAAAATACAAAGACAGATTTACCTCTTGGAAGGAGCCGGAACATGAGTAGTATTCCCAAAATCGTAATCTTAGGCGCGGGCTATGGGGGTATTTTGACCGCACAGCGCTTACAGAAGGCTTTGAACTATAATGAAGCGGATGTCACGCTCGTAAACCGTCACGAGTACCACTATTTTACTACCCATCTACATATGCCTGCCGCGGGTACAGATAGTATTGAACACACTCGGGTGTCTATTTCTAAACTAATCGATGAATTTAAGATCGATCTCGTTAAGTCATCTGTTCAGGAAATTCGTACCCAGCAGAAAAAGATTATTTTGGAGGATGGTACTCTTTCGTATGACTATCTCGTCATTGCTTTGGGCGGAGAGCCTGAAACATTCGGTATTCCAGGACTTGATAAATACGCACTGACGATCCGGAGCATCAACTCCGTTCGTTTGATTCGTGAACATATTGAGTATCAATTTGCCAAATATAAGAACGAGAACAATGCTCAGGAGCATATTAATTTCGTAGTCGGTGGTGCCGGCTTTAGTGGAATTGAATTTGTGGCCGAATTAGCTGACCGCATCCCTGGGTTGTGCAAAGAATTTGACGTTGATCCAAGCATGGTAAATATATATAACATAGAAGCTGCTCCAACAGCTCTGCCTGGATTTGCTCCTGAACTTGTTGAGTATGCGATGAACTTGCTCACTAAGAAGGGTGTTACATTCAAGATGGGCGTTGCGATCAAGGAATGTCTACCAAACGGTGTAATTCTGGCATCAGGCGAAGAGATTAAGGCTTCTACAATTGTCTGGACAGGCGGAATTCGAGGAAACCGTCTGATTGAAGCTGCAGGATTTGAAGCTATGCGTGGACGTGTGAAAGTAGATGAATATTTACGTGCACCAGGCCAAGACAATATCTTCATTATTGGAGACGGCTCCTTGATGATTAACCCAGAAGGGCGTCCTTATCCGCCAACGGCACAAATTGCTATGCAACAGGGAGAGTGCTGTGCACATAATTTGGTGGCTGCGATCCGTAATCAACAACCCAAGAAATTCGCATTCAGCAATAAAGGAACAGTAGCTTCTCTAGGTAAGGGTCAAGGGATTGCTGTAGTTGGCAGCAAAACTTACAAGGGTTGGACTGCAGCTCAATTGAAAAAAGTTGTGGATATGCGCTATTTGTTCATTATCGGTGGGATTCCGCTGGTTCTGAAAAAAGGAAGATTCTTATAAGATGCGTCACTGCAGCGTGCAGGTGCGTGGATTGCTGACCCGAGAAGAATTGGACCGATATAACGGACTGATTGAGGTTGGATCTTATCTGGAGGATCAGAATCAGTACGATCTAGCGTATGTTGTTCAAAAGGAAATTGATCTGCTCATTCTCCCTGGCATTGAACGCTTAAAGGAAAAAGGGCGAGCACGTGACAGGGCTACGGCTGAATATTTGGAAAGTCTGCGTGATGATGAAGATGACAGCGAAGAGGATGAGGAAGTAGGAACTTCGTTATAGCATTTAAAAAGGGTGAGTCTCCATAAAGATCTGGAGACTCACCCTTTTTATTATTACAATTTAAGCATTTCTTCAAAAGAATCCTCAGTCAGCAGGTTGCCGACATAGAAAGGTCCGAATTCGCCGTAGCGAGCACTGACTTCGTCAAAGCGCATTTCGTAAACCAGCTTCTTGAATTGCAGCGGATCTTCAGCGAACAGGGTTACGCCCCATTCCCAATCATCAAAACCTACGGAGCCGGTGATAATTTGTTTCACCTTACCCGCATAACCACGTCCGATTAATCCGTGAGAAGCCATCAGCTCCCGACGTTTATCCATATCAAGCATATACCAGTTATCGGCGAGCTCGCGTTTCTTGTTCATTGGATAGAAGCAAATATGCTTCGCTTGCGGCAAAACAGGTTTTAGACGTGCGATAACATGCGGATTCTGCATAGGATCACTACCATCGCTGCCCCCCGCAAGGTAATTGCTTAATTCAACAATACTTACGTAGGAATAGGCTTTAGTTGTATATTGAGCGAAAGCGATTTTGTTAAAGGCCGTCTCAAGCTGGTTCAAATCTTCCAAGCTTTCGCGCAAGAACATCATTACGAAATCGGCCTTCTGGCCAACGATGGAATATACCGCGGAGCTGCCTTGTTTGGCTTCTTCGACAGGACTCCATTCTTGCATAAAAGCATGTAGTTCTTCCAGAGCAACGGCACGTTCTTCATCATCTGCTGCCGTCCATGCGGTCCAGTTCAGTGAGCGGAAGTCATGCAATGCATACCAGCCTTCCAGTGTCATAGCGGCTTCGTTCATGATCTCACTCCTTAAAAGTTTTACGAAGCATAGGCTCCGCTTGAATAACGTCGCGTAAAACTTGCATCGGAAGCATACGCTTTGTTTTACGAAGCATAGGCTCCGCTTGAAATAACATCGCGTAAAACTAACATCGGAAGCATACGCTTAGTTTTACGAAGCATAGGCTCCGCTTGAAATAACATCGCGTAAAACTAGCTACGAAGCTCCTGCATCATAGACTATGTATGATTTATTAATCTATATGCATTGTATCGCAATCAAGTTGCTTAGAGCAAATGATGACATTCCGTTGTAAGAGTATTAGACCTAATTTTGAATAAAGTTCATTGCTTCGTGACATTTTTTCTAGTAAACTTACTACTAGCTCGTATAAGATGTGCGCTTCTTTATAGAAAGGGGTAGTGACGGTAAGATGGGGTTTATTCCAGTGTTTATCCTAACCGTTTTATTCTTTGTGATGATGTTTGGTATTGGATTTATTCTTAACATGTTAATGAAGACAACCTGGTTTCCCGCTTATCTATTCGTACTTATTATTCTACCCGTCGTAGTCTATTCCATTTGGGATAGAAGCGCGATGTCGCTCTGGGAGCATCTCTCCAGTTTCCACTTTGTTGATTACTTAACTGGTGTCGCTGGTCTTGCAGGTGCTATATTGAGTGGATGGACCATTCAAAAACTGCGCTTTGGCGGTTACAAGATGTTTTAAAGATTTAATCGGAAGACCTGCGGCTCTGATGTGAGAGTCGTTTTTTTGAACATATAAGCTTTTAGTTCTACGCTAAGAATCAATTTTGAAATTCAGCGAGAAACGGAACCTTCCTCTTCCAGAGGACAGTGAAGCCGTTTCTTCTTGTTTAATAGAGGTAGATAATCGTATGAAAAAGCTGATTATATAGCGAAAAGAGTCGGAATTGGTAGTTTATTTACATTTCCGGCAACGTTTTTTATGATAGAATAGAATCCTGTATGAATTCGTGAAAACAAGGGGGTATCCGTAGATGCGCATGAGTAACTTACATCATTTCACCGAACATCATCGGTACTGCGTTTCCCGCGAATTTGGTCTTAGTGTTATAGATGGACGTATGCTTAGCTCTGTGTATCAGCCTATGGTAGGAGCTTTTGCAATCAGTTTCTATCGCTTGCTGGTTGAACATGTACCAGCAGATAGCATTGGCTATTCTGGAGTGGAGCAACAGCGCAGATTATTTATGACGCTAGGCGTTGAACCAAATGAGAAAGGCCGCAAATATTTAATAGATCAGGCTTCCCGTTTAGAAGCGGTAGGTCTGCTACAGACCTGTCGAATCTATGTGCCGGAAACCGATGATTACTTATATGAATATGAGCTTATGCCGCCGCTATCGCCAGCTGACTTTTTTGCCACTCAGCATTTGACGTTGCTGTTACGCGATAAAATCGGCAAATTTGCTGTGCTGTCCTTACGGGAACAATTCTGGAATCGAGAGCCAGAAGAATGGAGTCGCAGATCCATAGGCAAAGAGAATATCTCCGTGCCTTTTTATGATATTTTTCAACTTAATACACATGTCATTGATTATGAGCTGGAGCAGGCACTTGCAGAAGTAGCCACTGTGCGTCAGCCTGGTATGCGTGAATCTGGAGAACAAGCGATTGGATATAGTGATATTATTTTGCGTTTTCCAAGGGAATCCGTGAACCGGGCTCATGTAGAAAAACTGCGTTTTGACCATACTCAAATGGGTGTTATTAACTATGTAGCTCATAAGTACGAACTCAGTCCGCAGGATTTATGTCGTCTGCTGGATGAAGATGGCGTGTTCTCACCGGATGGCGAGGTTATTCTGGATGCACTGCAATATAAAGCGAGCCAGCATTTCAGGCAGGATATGAAACGACAAGAAAAGCGTGAAGTTGCTGCTGCTAAGGTTGTTTCCATCCGTTCCAGTGCCTCTGAAGAGAATGATGATTCTATAGCACCACCGGAGCAATCTGTAGAGATGGAGTATTATGTAGAAGTACCACCACAATTTTTGTCCAAATGTGACATCCACCAATATAATATGATGCTGCGGAACGAACCTTATACGCGGCTGCTTCAAACTTTTTTCCCAGGTGCAGTACCCAGTCATTTGATGGATATGTTCGAGAAAATAGATTTGAACTATAAGCTAAGCGGTGAAGTAATCAATGTACTTATTCATTATTTAATGACTATGGTAGCCTCAGGTGGAGAACAGCGAATGAACCGCAATTTTGTGGAGGCTATCGCTTCCAATATGCTGGTTAAACAGGTGAACACCTACGAAAAGGCTGTAAAATATATCAGGGATCAGTCCAAAGTGAAAGGCAAGGGAGCTACAACTAACACGGCGGCAGGATCTCGATCACGTTCATATGCTAAAAATACAGGTCGATCCGCTAAACCGGAAATTCCGATTGTGCTGGACGATGGAAGTGCCGGAACGGTATCGGAAGAGGAATTCGCGGCGATGATGAAGAAAGCTGCAGAAATTAAAGCCAACAAGAAAAAAGGCGTTTCCCAAGCGCCGTAATGAAAGAGAGGTGGAACTATGGAGTCTATGGGCGATGTGCTTCGTTCGATTAACAATCCAACTCTACGGCAGCGTCAACGCGATCTTGAACAGGAGTTATTCAATCATCCGCTTGTGAAGGCATTACAGTCTGAACATCCTGAGTTAGATGATTCGCGACTGCGGCTTCATATGAGCCGCCTGTATCAATATCTAGAGGAAAGCCGCCACTGTGCGAACTGTCCGGGTCTAGAGAAATGTCCGAATGATTTCCCTGGTCACTTTAGCAAACTTACGGTCGAGAGCGTGAATGGTTCGGCGGACTTATATGAGCGCAAGACGGCATGCCGGCTTAAAGTGGCACAGGATAATCAGGATAGCATCCGCAAACGTATCCGTAGCTTTTATGTGGACGAGCGTGTGCTCAATGGCGGTTATGATGAAATAGATATTATGGGCAAGGATCCACGCCGGGTCTCTGCTGTTAATAAAATATTTGATTATATCACGAGCGTTAAAGAAGAGAGTCTGACCTCGCGCGGAATTTATCTACATGGGACTTTCGGAACAGGCAAAACATTTCTGATGTGTTACTTGCTTCATGAGCTTGCTGTTGCCGGCTATACTGGAGTTATCGTATATATGCCAGATTTTATCGAGGATTTGAAGTCGATCATGATGGACGGCCAGAAGATGAAGGAAACCGTAGATACGTTGAAAAACTGCGATTTACTTATTTTTGATGATATTGGTGCGGAGAACTTGAATCCATGGGCGCGTGATCATGTGCTTGGTGCGATTCTGAATTATCGGATGAACCGTAAGCCAACCTTCTATACCTCAAATTATCCGCTCGATGGTTTGGAGAAACATCTTAGCTTTACGAGCAAGGATGGCGAGGAGATTTATAAAGGTCAACGTTTGATGGATCGTATTGCTCCTTTTGTGGATGTTATTCCACTGCATGGGGAGAATCAACGGGGGACGATTAGATAAACTCGAAATATTCATAACCGTAACATTCAAAAGAGCAGCGATTCTCCTTTTATTAGAGGATCGTTGCTCTCTGTTTTTTCTTATTTACTCTCAAAAAAAGAAGCCGCCCCCTAAGTAGCATTCACTACTTTTGAGACGGCCTCTGTTTATATTGCGATGATTCCCTTACTCCGAAATGAACTTAATGATAACCATGCCGAAAAAGACAACGGTCATAAATGCAGTCATTCCGAAAAATCCATTCATTAAATCGCCTAGATCATTGCGGGGTTCTTCGTTGATATGTTCTCGTGGGTCCCGTGCTTGCGCGTTGACATCCATAGCTTCTGCCTCCTTACAGGGACAATGCCTGTATTGTTAAGATGCAAATTGAGTTGACCATTATGAAATAAGTCATTGACATTTAATGCGCTTTCTTAGAGTATACCGAAAGGCTGGGGAGATTGTAAAGAAAAGAGTAACATAAATAAAATTAGTTTGAGAGCAATATAATTGTATGTGATATATAACATATCCCTTAAAGATATGTTATACTGGAATTGTGTCGGTAAGTGGTAATTTGGTTATCATATTACATGAAACAATTTATTAACTTATATTTTCGGAGCAGCTTCCATAAACTAAGCTTTGGTTTAGAGTGGAGTAATGTTTCGTAAAACTTTAGAGGAGGAACAATATCATGGCTATCGTGAACGTGTCTGACCAAACCTTCAGTAACGAAGTGGAAGGTCAAGGTACTGTAGTAGTAGACTTCTGGGCTCCTTGGTGTGGTCCTTGTAAGATGATTGCTCCAATCTTGGACGAATTGTCCGCAGAACTGGGAGACAGCGTGAAGATTGCAAAATTGAATGTGGATGAGAATCCGGAAACGGCTTCCCGTTTTGGCGTGATGAGTATCCCAACCCTGATCTTCTTCAAAGACGGTCAACCGGTAGATAAAGTTGTGGGATTGAACTCCAAAGAATCCCTGAAAAATATCGTAGCTAAACATCAATAATTGTTAAATGCTACTGTTCGGGCCTCGGCCCTGCCGCTCAGCGCCTTCGGTTCATTCCGGAGGCGTTTTGTGTGCTGAATGCCAATTAATTATGGGTCCAATTTAGCTGGAGGGGATCATTTTGGACAATATCCGCAACAAACTGGCTCTATTACCCGACCTGCCTGGGTGCTATCTGATGAAGAATGAAGAAGGCACCATTATTTATGTGGGTAAGGCGAAGGTGCTTAAGAACCGGGTTCGCTCTTATTTTACAGGCAGTCATAATGGTAAAACTCAGCGTCTTGTCGCTAATATTGCAGATTTCGAATATATTGTTACGTCCAGTAACATGGAAGCGCTCATTCTCGAGTGCAATCTGATTAAGAAGCATATGCCGCGTTATAACGTACTTCTGAAGGACGATAAGACATTTCCTTATATCAAAATAACGAATGAAACTCACCCTCGGCTTGAAGTCACACGCCGGGTGATTAAAGATAAAGCAAAATATTTCGGCCCTTATCCTAATGGTTATGCTGCACAGCAAACGAAAAAGCTCCTCGATCGTATGTATCCGCTCCGTAAATGTGGCGTAATGCCAAAGGAAGTCTGTCTTTACTATCACATGGGCCAATGCTTGGCACCGTGTGAGAAGGAAGTGCAGAAGTCCGAGTATGAGCAGATTACGCAAGATATCGCTGCTTTTCTGAGCGGAGGTCATGATGCGGTTAAGAAGGATCTACAGCAGAAGATGCAGGAAGCTGCTGAGGAATTATATTTTGAACGGGCGAAGGAACTGCGGGATCAGATTATCCATATTGATGCATTGATGGAGAAACAAAAGATTAACACCACAGATACTAAGGATCGTGATGTATTTGGTTATGCGGTAGACAAGGGATGGATGTGTGTACAGATTCTGTACATGAGACAAGGGAAGATGATTCAGCGCCACTCCTCTGTCTTTCCGTTCTATGGGGAAGCCTACAGTGACTTTATGTCTTATGTGACGCAGTATTACAGTGATAATCCTGCTCTGCCGCAGGAGATTCTTCTGCCGGATGTGCTTGACGAGGAAGCAGTGGTTGATAAAGAAGCTAAACCGGCGATTGTCATTGCTGCTCCAGCCGAAGAAGATCTACAAAAGGGGGAAGATACCCCCGAATCGCCTGAAGAAGTTGAGGCCCGTGAAATGGCCGCTGCGGAAGCATCAGCAGCAGGTGTCGTTGATGCTGCAGGTGGCGCCTCTATTCTACAGGAGTGGCTCGGCACCAAAGTGCTAGTGCCACAGCGTGGCCTCAAGAAGCAGATGGTCGGTATGGCCTGCCAAAATGCTACAGTCGCAATCGACGAGAAGTTCCGGCTTATTGAACGAGATGAAGTACGTACCTCTGGTGCTGCAATGAGCTTAGGCGAGAGCTTGGGGCTCGAACGCTTAAGCCGGATCGAGGCGTTCGATAACTCGAATATTCAAGGGACTAATCCGGTTTCTGCAATGGTTGTCTTCATTGATGGCAAGCCCGCACGAAAAGAGTATCGTAAATATAAGGTTCGTACGGTGGTGGGTGCGGATGATTATGGAACGATGCGCGAGGTCATCCGGCGACGGTATGAACGGGTGCTGAAAGAGAACCTGCCGATACCAGATCTTATCGTAGTCGATGGTGGTAAAGGGCAGATATCCTCAGCTATTGATATTCTGGAGAACGAGCTGGGGTTATTCATTCCGGTCTGTGGTCTCGTCAAGGATGATAAGCATAAGACGGCTCAGCTTTTGGTTGGAGATCCGCCAGAACCTGTCGCTTTGGCTCGGGATAGTCAGGAATTTTATCTGTTGCAACGGATTCAGGATGAGGTGCATAGATTCGCCATCACCTTCCACCGTGAACAACGTGGGAAGTCCATGGTTACTTCTAAACTGGACTCCATACCAGGTATAGGCGAGAAGCGGCGCAAGGCGCTGCTTAAGCATTTCGGATCACTAAAGAAAATTAAAGAAGCCTCCATAGAGGATTTTAAATCACTTTCTATTGGCGAAAAGCTGGCTAGTCAAATTCTTGAGGCGCTCAAGGATGAAGAGCCAGCGACATAGGCATTCGAAATACTGGAATGCTGTATACGTTAATATAAAAAAGGTGTCACAGCAGTTTTCTGCTGTGACACCTTTTTTTATTATAGGTTATCCACCCGTTACTTCTTTAAATTACAGATGTAGGTTCAACCGGCTTAGGTTCTGATTTCTGCGGTGGATTAAACCGATAGACGATGTAAGCGACTATGGACGGCATTATAATCGCGAAGATACCAGCCCCTACATTCACGCTTTCCTTCATAAAGATCAGCGTAGCGCCCATCAGAATGCTGTCAAACACGACGTGACTGAACATGACGGCAATAAATCCGTAACGAAGGAAAATATAGCTAAAGAGCAAACCAATCACGGTCAGCTCAATAGGACGGGAACTGATGGGGTAGATCGGATACAGCGTATGGCCAAACGCCCAAACCAGCGTGGTGATCAGGCAAGCAATGAACGTGCTTCGGAATACTTTTTTCAACATAGGAATTCCGAAAAAACGATAAATGGCTTCCTCGGATAAACCAGCGAGCCATGCAACGATGGGCAGCAGCCAAGCATATCTCATGTTGTAAGGAGATTGAGTAGCGTCAGTAGTGGACCAGTTCTGCAAGGTAAGTGATAATACGATGAACATAAGGGTCTGCACCCCTAGCAGCACGAATGCCCAGACGTATCCAGCCCGGATACTATCCAGAACATATTTTCCATAGCCAGGCTCTTTAGCACGAGGCCATGGGTTCATCCCCTCTTCTTTTTTCCATAGGCCGTCCCCTCCAACTAAAGAAAAATAGAGCAGGGAGGACATTAGGAGGCTATATAAGGCATAAATGATGAACATTATGACGGAAGTTATCTGAGCCTCGAGTCCTTCGCCTGAGGATTCAGGGAGCATATTATAGGTGCTGATCATCATGATTACAAAATAAGCTGAGCTTAGGAATATTCCACGCTTAAAGGAGGTATGTTCTCTTCTAAGTATGCTGTAGATGAGTGCCAGAATTCCTAAAGCTAAAGTAGGCAAACCGTAGCCGAATAAAGTAAACTTTTCCGCGAGAGAGGTCTGGTCCTTTACATAGGAGGTATGCCAGGCTGGAGCGGTGAATCCTGCTTTAAAGCTGGATACCTGTTCGCCAGTGAAATCGAAATAATAGTGTAGTAAGGATTCGCCGATCTGAACGGAACGATCTGTATACACGAGCCCGTAGTTTCCCGTATTCGATTCAATTTGCAGCTTGGCGGGATTTACATCCCATTCCTGAAGCCAGGGACGGGCAAGATTTTCTTTTTGTGTAAGTGATAAGGTAGTACCCTTGTCCTCTTCTTTTGCACTGGTGGATACATTGTTTGGTAATCCGGTACCTGATCCTTCTGCACCTTGTGTGAAAGCGACAACTCCACCAGTATACATATTGAGGTCAACAGAGATCAGTGGCTCTTGTTCCGCTGAAGGACTAAGTGTTACACGAAAGATGTCAAAAGGATATCGTTGATCCAATTTCTTTTTTGTATAGTCCTCCAAAAGCTTCTCGCGGGACATATAACCATAAAAGGAAGAGTCCGTATCGTACAGTACATTCCACTGATCGTTTGGTGCTTTGGTGTAGTTCAGCTTTTGTTCTGCGAATGATATGGCTTTGTCGCGGGCTTCCGCCTTACTGATGACAGTAGTATCTTCCCCGGCAGGGCTATTTAGCACCGAGGGAGCAATTTGAAACATAATAAATAGAATAAGACCGATAATGCCCGAGATGATGAGCCTCTTGGAGAGGGCACGTTGCTGTAAGGGCTGGCCAACGGGATTCATGTAACGCCTCCTTGTAAACTGACAATGTTATGTTCCATTATAGTATTAGTGCCATGATAGTTACAAAAATCATCGTATATTCTTTTTATGGGTAATAGAGATATTATAGAATAGGTAACTGAATATATACCATGAATTTAAGGTGATTCTTTCTTCATTTTTCATGAAAATCGATGCAATTGCAGGGAAAACACGGAAAAGTGATGAGAAAAGGCACTCTTAGTGGTACATCCTCTCCAAACCGCATTTTTCATATGAATCACCATTAATAGTGTCTTTGTGATTTATCGAAATAACATATATAATTTGTATGCAATTGTATATAGCCGAATTTCAGGTGAAAACGGGGGAACCATAAGAAGTAATGAAAAGATGAGTATACGCCATAGGCGTTGTCTTTATTCATCAGGGGTGAATTTCGTTCTAGGAACGAATAGGGCAGCCTGCACAGTCCGAATCCGTCAGCTAACCTCGTAGGCTAATTTACTGCAGGAACCAAGGGTAGCATTGGTTTTCCAGTGCTTTTTTTGTTGGAATTCTTTAAATTTTGATAAGAGGGTGAGCGTAGTGGCTTCACAGTTTCGCAGGGTTTCTGAATCAAAGTTCCTGAAGCTCTCTCCGCCTCAGATTATGGTGCTTGGTTTTGCATCGATCATTCTGATTGGAGCCTTGCTGCTAATGCTTCCCATTTCGAGTACCAGCGGGAATGCTGTTAGTTTTATTGATGCGTTGTTTACTGCAACATCGGCCACCTGTGTGACAGGACTTGTGGTGCTGGACACCGGGACGACATTCACCATTTTTGGGAAAACCGTAATTATGGTGCTTATCCAGGTGGGCGGCTTAGGGTTTATGACAATGGCGACCTTATTTGCCATGATGATGAAACGCAAAATTTCCTTGCGGGACAGACTGATCCTTCAGGAAGCAATGAACCAAGGCTCTATGGAGGGGATTGTTCGACTGATCCGGAGAGTACTTATTTATTCCTTGGTCATCGAAGGCTGTGCAGCGGTGCTTCTGTCCTTACGCTGGGCGTTTGATATGCCACTGGGAAAGGCCATTTATTTTGGAATATTTCATGCGGTGTCTATGTTTAATAATGCTGGATTTGATATTTTCGGGGATTTCCGGAGTTTAACCGATTATGTATATGACCCGCTAGTGAACATCGTGGTGATGTTTCTGATTGTCTCTGGCGGTATTGGTTTTATTGTCATGTCGGATCTGGTGGAGTTTCGTGTCAAACGTAAATTATCTTTGCATAGCAAAGTTGTACTCTCCACCACTGCAGGGCTTATTCTTATCGGCGCTTTGGTTATTTTTATATTTGAATTTACGAATCAGCGCACACTGGGGAATTTAAATTTCGGCGGCAAAATATTATCGGCATTCTTTCAGTCGGTATCGCCCCGAACCGCTGGCGCCAATACGGTGGATATTGCCGGACTACGGCAAGCCTCACAGTTCTTTATGGTTATTCTTATGTTTATTGGTGCATCTCCAGGATCAACAGGTGGCGGGGTCAAGACTACAACCTTTACGATTATGATTGGTGCAGTAATCGCGATGCTGCGCGGACGTGAAGATGTTGTACTGTTCCGTTACCGATTGGCGCAAGAGCGTATCTATAAAGCGTTGACGTTAACATTACTCGCTTTGCTATTGGTCCTCACGGTGTCGATGTTACTGTCCACAACAGAGGATAGTAATTTCTTAGCGATATTATTTGAGACGACCTCAGCTTTTGCCACGGTGGGACTAACCATGGGGCTGACACCTGAACTGTCTATCTTCGGCAAGATTCTGATCTGTCTGACCATGTTTGCAGGTCGGCTAGGTCCATTAACATTAGTGTATGCGCTTGGACCTAAACAGGGTAAACCATTGTATAAGCACCCAGAAGGTAAAATAATTATTGGATAGGAGTTAATCCGAAATGAAAGCACAGCAATTTGTAGTAATCGGTTTAGGCCGCTTTGGCTCAAGCCTTGCACTTGAGCTGATGGAAATGGGCTACGAGGTGCTCGGCATTGATCACCATGAGGAGCGTGTGGAGGAAATGAGCGATCACCTGACGCATGCGGTAGTGGCTGATGCTACAGATGAAGGAATTATGCGCTCGCTCGGCGTACGGAACTTTGACTGTGGGATTGTTGCGATTGGCGACAATATGGAACGAAGTATTCTGGCGGCGATTTTGTTAAAAGAGATTGGAGTCAAGCAAGTAGTAGCCAAGGCGATCTCGATCCTTCATGGTCGTGCGTTGTCCAGGCTGGGCGTGGACCGGGTTATTTTTCCGGAGCGGGATATGGGCATTCGTGTGGCACATCAGCTCGTGACACCCAATTTGCTGGATTATATTGAACTGTCCAAGGATTATAAAATCGTCGAGCTAACCGTTCCGTCTTGCATGAACGGGAAAAGCTTGTCAGATTTAAATACAAGAGCGAAATATGGCTGCAGTATTGTTGCCCTGAACCGGGAAAGTGGAATTATAGTGGCTCCAACGGCACATGATCATTTGAGTGAGGGCGACGTTATGGTACTCATTGGTTCTAATGAAAGTATTGATCGATTTGAGGATGAAGTTGTAAACCAAGATTAAATAGATAAGCCCTCCGTCCTTTACATGGGACGGAGGGCTTTTTTAATTAAGGCTGCACGCAGAGGTATGTACTATTTCTCTCGTTCCGTTAGAAACATCTCTTCTGTGACCTGCACGAGGCTGCGGGCCGCTGTGCTCAGGCTCCCATCGTCACGGTAAATCAGGCAGGTAGTTCGCTGAGTCTGCTCCAGCTCCTTAATATGCAGAGAGACCAGCCCACCGCCGTTTAACAGCTGCGGACGCAGATAAGACTTGGGCAGTAACGCTGCCACATTGACTGTCGGCAGCAGCCGCACGATGGCTTCGAATGAGTCAATCTCCATCCGAACGTCTGGATCAATTCCACAGCGCTGGAACAGATCGTCTGTTAGACGTCGGTACCAGGTGCCTTTGGAGAACAGGATCATAGGCAGTCGGGACAGATCATCCATGGTTAGCTTGGTAGATTGATTCAGAGGATGATGCTCAGAAACAACCAGTCGAAGTTGATCCTCAAACAGAGAAATGCAGCGCAGTCCAGGTTCTTGAATAGAGGAAGCGATCAGACCTATATCTGACTTTCCTTCACTGACAGAGGAGACAATTTCATGTGTTCGGCCTGTGATTAGCTTCAGCTCCGCAGTTGGGTATTTCTCCATATATGCGTTAACTAGTGGAGGCAGAGTGGTCTGCAGTGAGGTAAGTGACGCCCCTAAGGTGACGAGCTTAGGCTCGCCTTCTTTGTATTTAGACAAAGCCTCCAGAAATTTAGAGCGCTGCTGCCGTTGTTCAAGTGCGTAGGAATAAGTAAGACGCCCAACCTCGGTTAACTCCAGTCGCTTGCCATAACGATTAAATAGCGCGACACCCAGTCGTTCTTCCAGCTTGGAGATTTTACGAGATAGGGCAGGTTGGGACAGATTGAGCTGGCGGGAGGCCCGATTCAAGCTGGAGTGCTCCACAACCGCTGCAAAAACATCTAAATCGTCAAACATATTTATGTTCCTCTCGTAGTGCAATCTATAAACAGTAGTGACGAAATTCATAGCCATGAAGACAATACTTCTTGCTCCATAAGGAAATAAAAGATTTGTCGGAAAATGTTGTTTCTCTAAATGAGAATTATTATCATATAAAATCTATTCTTATGCGTTTATTGTATAACGTTTAATAATTAGATTGCAATTCCCTTATAAGGGAAAAAGGAGTAACATGAAAAGTGACACAAGATATTCACATTTTGTGAAAAAGAAAACAAAGTCCGGGAAACCAAGGATAGCGGTAAATATAGACGTTTTGTCATGACATAGTCTACGTTATCCTGTGTCAAATGTAGTTCCGGCGGTGAATACACAATAATGAAAACGCTGTTTTAATCGGAAAGGGGTTACTTTGTATGAAAGGATTTTATTCCAGAAAGATTCATTCCTTGCTAGGCGTTATCCCGCTTGGAGCTTTCTTCATTGAGCACATGATGACGAATTTTGCGGCTGTAGAGGGTGGCGCTTCCGGTTTCACTGACAGCGTGATATGGCTGAACAGCCTGCCGCTTGTCTTCTTCCTGGAATTGTTCGGTATATGGCTACCTCTGCTGTACCATGGCGTATATGGACTGTATATTGCCTATCAATCCAAGCCGAACTTGAACCGTTTCAACATTGAAAGAAACTGGCGTTATACGCTGCAACGTATTACAGGAATTATTACCTTTATCTTTATAGTCTGGCATTTGTTCCAAACCCGGGTTCAGGTGGCAGTTGGTAGTGTAGAGCATGAAGAGCTGGGCGGTCTGATGCATGATATCGTGACTCAACCACTGATGTTGACACTGTACATTATCGGTATCGTTGCAGCATGCTTTCACTTCTCAAACGGCCTATGGTCTTTCTTGATCAGCTGGGGAATCACGGTAGGACCTCGTTCACAGCGGGTATCCTCTTACCTTTGTCTCGGTATATTTGTTCTTGTAACGTTTATGTTCCTCATTTCACTAGTCACTTTCCGTGATGCTGAATTTCAAACCGCAGCTTCTATAGCTCAGTCCATAAAGACTTTCATCTAAGTAATTATCCTCTCAGGACTAGATTCCAGAATCCTTTCTGATATTTTCAATAAAGGGAGTGAACTATCATGGCAACAGCAAATATCATTATCGTGGGTGGCGGTCTGGCCGGCCTGATGGCTACCATCAAGGCAGCGGAGTCCGGTGCGCATGTTCAATTATTCTCATTAGTGCCGGTAAAAAGATCACACTCCGTTTGTGCGCAAGGCGGCATCAACGGCGCGGTAAATACGAAAGGGGAGGGCGACTCTCCTTGGGAGCACTTCGACGATACCGTTTACGGCGGTGACTTCCTGGCGAATCAGCCACCGGTCAAGGCGATGTGTGAAGCAGCACCGGGTATCATCCACCTTATGGACCGGATGGGCGTAATGTTCAACCGCACACCTGAGGGATTACTCGACTTCCGTCGTTTCGGCGGAACGAAGCGTCACCGCACTGCATTTGCTGGCGCAACGACAGGCCAACAGCTTTTGTATGCGCTGGATGAGCAAGTGCGCCGCTGGGAGTCCGAAGGTCTTGTAACGAAACGTGAGAACTGGGAGTTCCTCTCGGCCATCGTTGACGACGAAGGTGTATGCCGCGGCATAAGTGCCCAGAATCTCAAGACGATGGAGATTGAGACTTTTCCTGCAGACGCTGTTATTTTGGCTAGCGGCGGGCCTGGTATTATTTTTGGTAAAACAACGAACTCCGTAATTAATACGGGCACAGCAGCAAGTGCGGTGTACCAACAGGGCGTACATTATGCCAACGGAGAATTTATACAGATTCACCCAACGGCTATTCCAGGAGATGACAAGCTCCGCTTAATGTCGGAATCAGCACGTGGTGAAGGCGGCCGCATCTGGACTTATAAAGATGGAAAGCCGTGGTATTTCCTTGAAGAGAAATATCCAGCCTATGGTAACTTGGTGCCGCGCGATATTGCTACACGTGAGATTTTTAATGTGTGTGTGGATCAAGGGCTGGGCATTAACGGTGAGAACATGGTGTATTTGGATCTCTCTCACAAGGACCCGAAAGAGCTGGACGTGAAGCTTGGCGGGATTATTGAAATTTACGAAAAATTCATGGGGGATGACCCTCGTAAAATACCGATGAAAATCTTCCCGGCTGTGCACTATTCCATGGGCGGTATGTGGGTTGATTACAACCAAATGACAAACATTCCTGGTCTGTTTGCGGCAGGCGAATGTGAATATCAATATCATGGAGCGAATCGTCTAGGCGCTAACTCTCTGGTATCTGCCATTTACGGTGGTATGGTTGCTGGACCAAAGGCTGTTGAATACATTAAAGGTCTGAAGAAATCGTCACAAGATATCTCTTCTTCTGTCTATGATAGCTTCCACAAAAAGCAGACGGACAAATATGAGTCTCTGCTAGCGATGTCAGGTACAGAGAATGCTTATGTGATTCACAAGGAACTGGGTGAATGGATGACCGCCAATATGACGGTTGTACGGCACAATCCGAAGCTGGAAGCGACCATTGGCAAAATCAAAGAGCTTAAAGAACGCTATCGCAATATCAATATGAACGATACGTCACGCTGGAATAACCAAGGTGTAGCTTTCACCCGTCAGCTATGGAACATGCTGGAGCTGTCCGAAGCGATGACACTGGGAGCGCTTATGCGCAATGAGAGCCGCGGCGCTCATTACAAGCCGGAATTCCCGGATCGTAATGATGAGGAATTCTTGAAGACCACGAAAGCAGCCTGGACTGCAGACGGTCCGCAAATCTCTTACGACGAAGTCGATGTCTCACTGATCCCTCCACGGGTCCGTGATTATTCGAAGGATTAATCTTTCCAGCAGTGAAACAGCTTGCGAGGCAAGCTTAATGAAATAAAATTAGGCAATTTGAGGAGGGAACCATTATGGCGGAAACTGCTACAGCTCCCAAAAACGTAAAGTTTATCATCACCCGCCAGGACGATCCACAAAGCTCATCTTATGTTGAGGAATTTGAGCTCCCTTATCGTCCGGGTATGAATGTAATCAGTGCTTTGATGGAAATTCAGCGTAACCCTGTGAATGCCAAAGGTGACAGCACCGTTCCGGTATGCTGGGATTCCAACTGTCTAGAAGAAGTATGCGGAGCTTGCTCGATGGTGATCAACGGCAAACCTCGCCAAGCCTGCGCAGCGCTTATAGACAATCTGGAACAACCTGTACGCATTGAGCCAATGAAGACATTTCCGGTGGTGCGTGACTTAGTGATTGACCGTACCCGGATGTTCAACGCACTGAAACGAGTAAAGGCCTGGATTCCAATCGATGGTACGTATGACCTTGGGCCGGGACCACGTATGCCGGAGAAGAAACGGCAGTGGGCTTATGAATTATCTAAGTGTATGACTTGCGGCGTATGCTTGGAAGCTTGTCCGAATGTCAACGAGAAGACGGATTTCATCGGACCCGCAGCCATCTCTCAAGTACGCCTGTTCAATGCTCATCCTACGGGTGAAATGAATGCGGATGAAAGATTGGACGCATTGATGGAAGATGGCGGTATTGACGGTTGTGGTAACTCACAGAACTGTGTGCGCGCTTGTCCAAAAGGTATTCCTCTTACCACCTCCATTGCAGAAATTAATAAGCAGACGACAAAACATATGTTCAAACGCTGGTTAGGTGTGTAATAAGTAGTACCGCCGAATCTTTAATATTGAGCTATCCTCAATGGTGGATTTATATTCGCTGAGGATAGCTTTTTTGTTTATAATTGGTAGAGATTAGGGAATTAGTCTAGCTCAGAAGAATGAATAGCATATGCTATAATATCCATTGTTAACGTACGTTAGGTGTGGAACAACAGGGAGGAATAATCGTGATTTGTCGGGAGCATGATGGAGCAATTGTAATGGTTAAACAGCATGATCACGGGAAGTTAGCTGGAGAGCTTGCCATTTGGTTTAAGGAAGAGCATGTGCCAGAAAAAGGACGCCGGGATGAGGTGCTTTGGGCGGTAGCTGAACATGACCGGGGCTGGATTGATCTGGATGAGACGCCCTTTTGGAACGATGCGGAACACGCGCCTTACAGCTTTATTGATTTTCCTGTAGTGCCGAAGCTGACCTTTTATAAGCGAGGACTTGATGAGATCGAGGCGCGGACACCTTACGGAGCGCTTTTGTGCAGCTTGCATTTTGAACGACTCATTAAGATTTCGGGACTGGATTATCCAGAACTGACTTTATATCAAGAGCATGAAGAGGAACGTAGATCCCGTATTCACCGAGAACTGGAAGTATCTAAACCGATTGGTGAGGATGAGCTGTATTATGATGCCCGTCTTTTGGAGTTCTGCGATGACTTATCTCTATATTTGGCTTTAAATGAACCAGGTAGCCCGAAATCTGAGGAGCATCCATGGTGGCGTGAAGGATTCTCTGGCAGTGAAGATTTCAGTTTTACGTCAGGTCGTACGATAACCGTGGAGTGGAAAGATAAGTCAACGTTAGTGCTGGATCCTTTTCCCTTTAAGAAGACGGTGGAAGTAGCCTTTATGCTGAAACGAGTCCAACGATCAGAAATTGCTAATAGAGGCATCGCACCCGCATACCGTGATACGCCAGAGGAAGAATGTAGAATTGTACTGACGGCTCTAAACGAAAGCTGAAGGGAAGGAGAAACTCCGTATGAAGATACAATCGTCTGGGGCTTCTCCCAATAAGAAAAATAATTCAGGTAAAGACACCCACTCTAGCGCCTCTGGACGTCGATCTAAGGGCAAGACAACAATGACCCGCCGGCAATTCCTGGTTCGAGGTGCGGCTACTGTAATCGGCGCAGGCTTGCTCACAAGTGGTTACGCTTGGCAAGGGGAGCCCAACTGGATTCAGGTTACTAAGCTGAAGTTGTCCTTCAAAGATATTCCCTCTGCTTTTTCAGGCATGAAGGTTGTCCATTTCAGTGATACTCACCTTGGGTTTAATAAGGATGCCCGTGATCTGGCTCGACTTGCAGAGCGTATCGCTAAGGAGGAACCGGATCTTATATGCTTTACAGGCGACATCGTGGACAGCAACCCTGAGGATCTTGTAGATGCCATACCTGTATTGGCAGAGCTGAATGCTCCACTAGGAAAATATGCGGTGCTAGGCAACCATGATTTCAAGAATACGAAGCGGATTATCGAGTTGTTTACATCTGCTGGGTTCCGGGTGCTAAGGAATGAATCTTATCTTCTAAAAAGAGGCGGGACAGTTATGGCTGTGTCCGGACTGGATGATCTGCTGCATGGCGAGCCTGACCCTGTGAAGGCACTCAAGGGTGTGCCTGCAGGAACCTTTACCGTTCTGATGATGCATGAACCGGATTATGCTGATATAGCAGAGGCTCATTCATTTCACCTACAGCTATCCGGGCACAGCCATGGTGGACAGATTCGCCTGCCGTTTGTAGGTGCGCCATTCACCCCTTATGGGTCTCAAAAGTACATAAATGGATTGTATTATACAGATACCAAGCGCATGCCAGTGTATGTGAATAGAGGTTTTGGCGAAACAGTCATGCCTTTTCGTTTTCTATGTAGGCCTGAATTAACGGTGCTGACATTGCACCATTCATCGGATGAATAGGCTGATATTTTAGCTGCATGGAGGAGAGAGTATGAGCACTTATGAGGCAGTATCGTTCCAGACGCAACAAGGTATGGCGGTTGACCTTAGGATGATTCCGCCCGAGGATGCTTGTCATTTGCAGCAACTGCTCTCCCACCCAGAAGTGCAGGCTCATATTCAAATACGCACCGGAGCTGGATCAGACCTTGCTCAGGCGGAGAAGCTGGTGAACCGGATGTTATTCGCATTCGATCCTTGCGCGTTACATGCGGGTATCTATTTGAAGGAGCAGCAGAAGTTGATCGGTATTGTTGCTTTACAGCATTGGAACCGCCGTGAGGGCAAGGCCACTTTAGGATATATGCTAGACCCGGTGTACTGGGGAGGCGGATTGGCGACAGAGGCGGTTGGCTTATTTTTAAATTACAGTGTTCATACGCTTGGAATCACGCGGATCGAAGGGCGCTGCCGAGGAGATAATATTAGATCCGAACGTGTGATGCTTAAGAACGGCATGATGCTGGAGCGAGTGATGCCCAGAGTAGGCTCCTTGGACGATGTAATGAAAGTATTCACATTGTTACACAAATGAAATAATGCCGTTATGAAACTCTAACAGTGTCCGGTTAAACTAAGTACATGACCCCCTTTTAAAAATATACTGCTTTGGGACCCGATGATTCGGGTCCATTTTTTTTGTCAGGACCTAATCCGATCGTTTATGATTAACAAACAGTCGAATGAATTGAGAAGGAGGCGTAATATTTTGAATGATGTAATACAGACGTTAATGAATCACCGTTCTTTCCGGCAGTATTCTGATCTACAAGTGGAGCCGGATAAGCTAAAGATAATGATCGAATCGGCCCAAGCAGCGCCCTCATGGGTTCATGGACAGCAGGTCTCCATTATAGCTATCAAGGATCCTGCACGTAAGCAGCAGCTTTCGGTCTTGTGCGGCAATCAGAAGCATGTAGCAGCAGCCCCCATCTTTCTGGTGTTCTGCATGGACTTCTATAGAGCGAAATTAGCAAGTAAAATGGAAGGCAAGTCTTTTGAAGCGGTAAAAGATGTAGATGCTCTGCTCGTTGGAGCTACAGATGTTGGTATCTCAGTGGCTAACGCGATTGCAGCGGCAGAATCCATGGGACTTGGGATCATCCCTATTGGGGGTGTCCGGCGCAATACAGCACGCGTTATTGATCTGTTGAAGCTGCCGGAGTACGTATTTCCTATCGTCGGGCTCTGTGTTGGATATCCAGCCGAAGAGACCGCACAGAAGCCGCGGCTGCCGCTGGAAGCGGTGTTTCATGAGGAACAATACAATCCGGATGTGGAAGGCCTCCTGGAGGCGTATAATCAAACCCACCGTGAATATATGCAGCAGCAGGGATTAACGGAGAGAGATTGGACGAGCACGATTGCTCATTTTTACGATATCAACCCGGAATATGGGGATGCGAAGCGCACACTGAAGCAGCAAGGGTTTACCTGCGACAACCTATAAATAAACGACAATGCACCAAGCGGAGATTGGTTTAACGGAGGGTAACCCCACCCCTAAACCAATAACGCTTGGTGCATTTGTTCGAAATATAAGAAATCTTTACAGTGAAACTTTAATTTTCTCGCGCTGCTTGTAATAAACCCAATGTGTAAAACCTATCGCTTTTAGCTGTGCAGCTACCGCATCTAGGTCTTCTGCGACTCGGGACGGCTTATGCGCATCCGAACCGAAAGTAACCTCAACGCCAAAATGATGTGCACGCTCCAGTATATCTTCTGAGGGATACCAACCGCCAACCAGCTTGGTTCCGCCTGAGGTATTAATTTCGATCGCCACGCCGCATTCACTAATTACTTGCAGACAGTCATCAATTGGCTTTGGAGCAGGGATTTCTGAAAAAGCAGGATAATTTCCCTTCATCGCATCAATGTGTCCGAGAATTTGAAACATGCCACTGCGGGCGGAATCAGCAATCAATCGATAATAATCAGACTTCACACCAATCTGTTCATTTTTGCTAAGCCCTTTCCAGCGACCCTTGTTAAAGATACTGACGCCACCAACACTATGCACCGATCCAATCACATAATCAAAAGGGTAGGCGGATAATGTTTTGCGGTAAAGCTCGGCATGCTCAGGGAAGTAGTCTGATTCAATACCTAGCAGAACGTCGATTACACCTTCGTATTCTTTTTTGAGGGAGAGGACTTCCTCAACATAGTTTGAGAATTCGGACTTACCCATAGCAATTAGAGGAAAAGCTTGCTCGGAAGGGCTTCCGAAATATGGGGTGTGATCAGAAATGCCTATTACCCCTAAACCTGCTGAAATTCCGGCTTCGATATAATCTCTAATCGTTCCATTAGCATGGCCACAGCGAAAATGATGTGTATGCAGGTCAAATTTCATCAAGATCAACTCCTTTAAACAAGGTTATGCAATTAGCTCAGAAGTATCGATTCCACTATTGGGTGTTTTTTATTCAGACCCAATAAATTGTGTCTCCGGCATACCTTTGAGATCACTGAGAAACTGTCTCATGGCTGAGTTCACGTATTTTCCAGACTTCGTTATGACGCCAACAGGATGTGTGACTTCCAATTCAATAATAGGCACAATTTTGAGGGAACCGGCTCGCACCTCAGCGGTCACTGACTGCTTGGAAATAATGGCTGCACCTAAATCGAGTTCTACCATCCGTTTCACTTCCTCGCTGCTGGTCAGTTCCATAATTACCTGTGGCTCTATGCCATGCTTGGAGAATACCTCGTCGGCAAATTTACGGCCCACTGTATCCGGTGAGAGCAGAATTAGCGGGGTTTTGTTTAGGGCTTCTATACCTGCAGTCTTAACTTGAGCCAGGGGGTGTCTAGGTGAGACCACCAACTCGAATGTATCATAATAAAGAATGGAAGTAGTCATACTCGGACTACGTCCGATCAAATAGCCAATGCCGACATCGACAATGCCATTCTCGACATGTTGATAAATTTGAGACGAGGACATAGAGGAAATAGATGTTTTGATATGAGGGAACTGGTCTTTAAAATAGGACAAAATACGCGGTAAAATTTGAATGGCGATAGAGGTAGTAGTGCCGAGAATAATATGTCCTTGGGGATTATCTTCAAGGTCCGCAAGTCTCTGTTTAAGCTCCTCGACAATCGTCACAATTTGTTCCGCATGCTCCAGAAATACAGTTCCTCGATCGGTTAACGTAACAGGCTGGTTCCGGTCAACCAGCTGTGTTTTGAACTCTTCTTCAAGGCTCTTGATTTGTGCTGAAACCGCTGGTTGGGTCAAGTTAAGCAGTTCTCCGGCCTTGCGAAAGCTCATCGTTTTGGAGATCGTTATTAGTGTCTCCAGCTGGCTGATGTTCATGGAATACCTCCTTTGGACAAGCAAATATGAAAGTGATGGGGTGAAATATTACGTTCCATGTTGGCATTTGATTTAAATTATAGGAGATAATACCCGACAGAGCAATGTTGCAACATAAACAAACTTGGGTTCGAATTCGACATGTACATTAATTTTTGCTGAATTGTGCCGATATATAAAGTATAATAAATCCATATTACTTGGGACTTTTGGTATATGACTAAAGCACGATAAAGGGGGAGACAGGACTTTCATGAAAGCAGAAGTAATTAATCCGTTTTTAGAATCTGCACGGACAGTTATAGAACAAGTGATTCAGGTCTCGCCTTCCACTGGGAATTTAGGCATCAAAGAAATTGAACTGATCGATAATCATATATGGATTCAAGTGGGAATGACAGGCCAGCTGAGCGGAAATATTATATTTGGTATCGCAGAGCAGGTAGCCTTGCGAATGGTATCGATTATGATGGGCGGCTATGTGATTACGGAGATGGATGAGATGGGTCAGAGTGCAATTTCAGAGCTGGGCAATATGATCAGTGGAAATGCTAGTACGATTCTATATAATCAGGGGGTTTCAGTGGATATAAGCCCTCCCCAAATTATGAAGCTTGAGAGCATGTCCTTTTTGCCTCGCAGAGCACTTAGTATTCCATTGTTGATGGATGGGGTTGGAGAGATGGATATTCAGGTGATGATCTCTTAGGCAAGAGTTAGGAGCTGAAATACTTTTTATGGTACTTAAAGATAAGGTTGTTGTGATTACAGGAGCATCCAGCGGTATTGGTGCATTAACCGCACAAATGCTTAGTAAGCAAGGTGCGATTCCGATCCTTTTGGCACGTTCCGAAGCGAAGTTGAAAGAAACGGCGGCCGGTATTCCGGGCGTTTTTGGACTGTATACATGTGATGTAACAGATGCCGACGGTGTACAAGAGACCTTTGCTCAAATTTTGGCGACTTACGGCAGAATTGATATTTTGCTAAATAATGCTGGGTACGGTAAATTCGCCGCTTTTACAGAGATGGAGCCTCATGAGTTTGATGATATGATGGATGTTAACTATATGGGGATTGTTCGCTGTACGAAGGCTGTTGTTCCACATATGCTAGAGCGGGGAAGTGGCCAGATCGTAAATGTGGCTTCTATGGCAGGGAAGATCGGTACAGCTAAATCGGTAGCCTATACAGCCACCAAACATGCTGTTCTCGGATTCACGAATGCACTTCGTCAGGAGCTGCGGAAGAGCGGAATCATCGTCTCGGCTGTGAACCCTGGTCCCATTGCCACTGATTTTTTCAAAACGGCTGACCCTTCCGGCAATTATGAAAAGAGCGTAGCTCGGATGATGATGACACCGGAACATGTCTCTTCCAAGATCGTAAAGGTCATGGAAACTGGCAAAGAAGAGATTGATCTTCCGGGTCTGGCAGGGTTTGGTATTCGGCTTTATGGTCTGTTTCCTCGCCTGGCGGACAAGCTTACTTATAATGCGATGAACAGAAAATAGAGCCTGCTGTCAGCAATATTGGCCTTCCATTTGGTGGAGAGGCCTTTTTGGCATATAATGAAGATATTATCTCAAGCGAAAAGGATGAATTACACTTATGAATAAAGCTTCTTTTGCGGCTATCGGCATTCAGGAAGACCTAGTTGCCCGATTGTCGGAATTCGGTATTAACGCTCCATCCCCTGTACAAGAGCAGACGATTCCACTTCTGCTGGAGGGAAGAGATGTTATTGCTGCTTCCCAGACTGGAACGGGTAAGACCTTGGCCTATCTGTTGCCTCTGCTTCAAACGATCAACCCGGAGCAGAAGGTGGTCCAAAAGCTGGTGCTCGCCCCTACACAGGAGCTGGCGATGCAAATCTTACGTGAGGCGGAACGTTATGGCGAACACCGTGGGATTCGAGTTATGGGTCTTATTGGCGGGGCAGCCATCAAACGCCAGATTGATAAACTGCGTGAGCATCCACAGCTTGTTGTGGGAACCCCTGGCCGGATTCGCGAATTGATTGGTCTTCGCAAGTTAAAGATGCATGAAGTCAGCACGATTGTTCTAGATGAAGCGGACCAAATGTTTCAGCTAAGCGGGGCCGGAGAGGTAACGAAAATTGTTAGCAGCGCACTGCGTTCACGCCAGCTCGTTATGCTGTCTGCAACCATTGGTCCGGAGACGAAAGCCTTGGCAAATCGTGAAATGAAGAACCCGGCAGAGGTTGGAATTGCTCCTGGTGTCATGACAGCAGAGAGTCTAGAGCATCATTACGTTGTAACGGAAGAACGCAACAAAATAGACATGCTGCGTCGGGTCATCCGTCATTACAATCCAGAAAAGGCGATTGTGTTCGTGAATGCGACTGATGATATTGCAGAGGTAGAGGCTAAGCTAAACCATCTTGGACTGACCGCAGCCGCACTTTACGGTGATGCTGATAAAGTAACGCGCAGTAATGTACTGTCACGTTTCCGCGAAGGGAAATTCCGTGTGCTTGTTGCCAGTGATGTAGCTGCCAGAGGACTGGATATTGAGAATTTGTCACTGGTAGTAAGCTTCGATCCTGCCTTTGATTCCGAGCATTATGTACATCGTGCGGGTCGTACGGGTCGGATGGGAAAACGCGGATTATCCGTAACGATTGTGACAGAGCAGCAGACCTTTATTATGCGTAAATTTGCGCGTGAACTGGATATTGCCCTTGAAGAGCGGGAAATGGTCGGTGGCAAGGTGCTAGCAGCAGATGAAGCGCGCAACGCTTTGAATAGTGGACGGGGACGAAATGAGAGCAGCGGACAACGCCGCGATACTTCTTCTCCGCGCAGCAGTAAGCCACAGGCGCGAACATCTGGGAATGCAGGAACTCAGCCATCTACAACCAGCACAGAGCAGCAACCTGTTAAAAGACTGGCTACGATCCAGACAAGTGAGGCAAGCGTAGAACCACAGCGCGATTCTCAGCGCAGTGTGAACCCTTCTGCAGGCGCGCGTGGAGGTGCTACTCCTGCACGAAGCAAACGCAGCAGCAATGCGGAACGTGAGAAGAACCGTAAGAATAAAGGAGCACCAAAGTGGTTGAAAGACAAAACTCCGAGAGGTGACGGTCAATGAATAATTCTCCCGTATTGCAAATTACGGGCCTCAGTGGTGGATACAGCCTGAATAAGCCGGTGCTGCATGATATTGCACTTCAGGTGCAGCCTGGCGAGATGGTTGGTTTAATTGGTTTAAATGGAGCAGGAAAAAGTACGACCATGAAGCATATTCTAGGATTGATGTCGCCCCATAAGGGCGATATCACAGTAAAGGGTAAGACTCGTGCTGAAGATCCCATCGGATATCACAATGCTTTGAGTTTTGTACCTGAATCGCCTCTTCTGTATGATGAAATGACAGTACGTGAGCATGTTGAATTTACAGCAAGAGCGTATGGGGTAGAACAAAGTGACTACGAAACTCGCACCTTACATCTAGCCAAGCTGTTCCATATGGAAGATAAGATGGACACGTTGTCGACTCATCTATCCAAAGGGATGAAGCAGAAGGTCATGATCATGTGCGCTTTCGTGGCACGCCCTGCGTTATATGTGATCGATGAGCCCTTTTTAGGACTGGATCCGCTCGGGATTCGCTCTCTGCTTGATTTCATGATGGATCTGAAAAAATCAGGCTCCTCTATTCTGCTTAGCTCTCATATTCTTTCTACCATTGAGAATTATTGCGACCGCTTTATTGTGCTGCATAGAGGTAAGGTGATTGCTCAGGGAACGCTGGCAGAAATTGCGGCAACCACTGGACTACAGGGGCTGACTTTGGAGCAGCTGTTCTACGAGCTGGTTCAGGGAGGGAAATAATATGGATTTGAAAGAGCTGCGGCGCACGCGGCGAGGTCGATTCATGGGAAGTATGCTTCCTTATGTGGGATATATCATTCAAAGCGGCGTAGCTATGGTCTTCCTCTTTGTATTGATTGTCTTCTCTGCTTGGTATACATCGTTGTTACAGAATGTGCCTGAAGGCATTCCCATCCGCTGGATTATGCTTGCAATACTGCTGCCTGCAGCAGTAAATAGCAGCTTCCGCACCTATTTGCAGACTCCGGATACGATCTTTCTATTGCCTCAAGGACATCGAATGAAGGAATATTTCGCACCTTCGTGGGTGAGTGGGAACGTATGGAAGATTGTTCGATTGTTATTTGTACTCATTACCCTTTGGCCGTTGTACATACGTACAGATGACTCGCCTAAGCGGCTGTTATTTACAATATTGATTCTGATTGCTGTGAAGCTAATCGCGAGTTACGGTTTATGGAAAGAGATAGCTATGCTGTCGCGTCCGATGGCAGGTATATTCACTTTCTTACGCTGGGCAGTAGGAGGATTAATTATTGCCGCTTGGTTGTGGCAGCCTGCCGGTAGAAGCCTGATATTTATGGCGCTATTAGCAGCAGCCTATCTTGTTGCACTATCCGTACCTGGACGCCACGCCGTACCTTGGGAAAGACTAATCGCCATGGAAAAAAATCAAGGTGGACGCGCCCTGATGGTTCTGGGTTGGTTCGTGGATGTACCGGGCCGTGAGCAACGGGTATATCCTCGTCGTTATCTTTCCAAATGGGGGGCTCGGCTGCCTTGGCGTAAGGATACGGCTTACCGCTATCTGCTGACCAAAAGCTTCGCCCGAGGAGATATCTTCGGAATCATTATGCGGATTTCGGTACTGGCTTTGCTGCTGAATTGGTTGAACCATGACAGTTACTTCGGTACAGCCATCTATTTGTTCTTCCTGTTCATTATTGGTGTACAATTGTCGGCACTCCGCAAATTGCATAGTGAGTCTTTTTGGTTGACAGTGTATCCCTTTCCTGAAGGCAGTAAGGCGGATAACACAACGCAATTCGTATTCCGCGCGCATCTGCTAGTGGCACTGATTCTTGGTTTACCTTTCTTAGCCTCTATAGGCGACCGCCTACTACCAGTGATTGGTACCTTTGCAGCAGGGATTCTGGTATCCTTTCTGTTTAAGGGATACTTGTCCCGCAAAGCAGCACGGATGGTTGACGAGGATTTGTAAGAGATTATTTCAAAATAAAAAAGGCTTTCTCAAAAGTAGAGGATTCTACGGATGAGGGAGCCTTTTTTTTGTGTGGGGAATGAGGTGTACCACTGGAAAAGGGAAAGAGCTCAAGGCTCTCTCCCGAGACTGTCATCTCTAGTTAGACAAAGAGTGAACGGCTGATGATTACCAGCAGGATAAAGAGAACCAGAATGGCGCCAGTGCTTGTGAATCCACCGCCACAACAACCGTTAAATCCGCCTCTTACTTCTTCGCTCATGTTCATTCCCCTTTCGGTGTGTGTTGTATTTGAGTACATCGTATTGTATGTGCGGAGAGAGAAGCATGTATAGGCCAATGCCGGAGGAGTCCAGAAAAAAATCAGCCCCGTAGAAACGGAGCTGATTGTAAGGAATATGAAAGATTTGTTAAGCTTTTTCCAGATCACGAACGCCTGCGTATACAAGATCAAACAGATCTTCGAGCTGTTCTTCTTCGATACAAGAGAAAGCAATCCGCAGATCTGTTTCACCCAGAGCGATAGTGCCCAGTCCGTAATTATGAATCAGGTGAAGCCGAAGAGCTTCAGCCGAAACAGTATGCAGCTTCAGACACATGAAATAGCCGGAGTTAAAAGGATAATACGTCCATACATCCTCGCCGTATTTGCCGCTATCGAGCAGCGCTTTTACTTTATTCGCACGGCCCTTCATGATTTGGAACTTCTCTTCCTTCTGCTCTTCGAATTGTGGAGATTTCAATGCATCCAATACGAAGGTCTGTGATGGGTGTGCACCGCTGGAAATAGTGGCGCGAATGATGCCTAATGTTTTTTGCTCCAATGCAGCCAGCAAATCCTTGTCTTCCGAGGCATAAGTGATGAAGCCAACACGGAAGCCCCAGACGAATTCTTCTTTAGTTGCACCGTCAATTTTGATTGGAAGCACACGTGGGTGCAGATGAGCAAGCTTACCGAATAATGATTCCTTTAGTGAGTCTTCAAAGAACAGTCCGAAGTAGGCATCATCACTTACGACAACCACGTTAATGCCTTCCTCAGCCGCACGAAGGATAGCTGCGACGATTTCATCGCCTTCCTTAATCCCTGGAGTATATCCTGTAGGATTGTTAGGGAAGTTCAGCAGAACGATCGCTTTTCCGCGTTCTTTTTGAGCCAGTAGCGCTTCTTCAAGACCCGTACTGTTAAAGGTCATTTCTTCTGTAAAAAGCGGATAGTTAACGGTCTCCCCATGGCGGCGAATTCCGAAGGTTAGTTCATAGTTTTCCCAATTCTTATCTGGGTAGATGATAGCGTCACCTGGCTCAGCGAAGAGGTCAGCGACAATGCTAAGCCCATGAGTCAGGGCGTTGGTTACAACAGGATTGCTGATGGTTTTACCTTCTAGCGATGGATTTTCGCGCAGCATCTTTTCACGCCATACAGTACGCAGCTCTGGTTTACCTGCTGGAGGAGCGTAACTATACAGATCCTTAGGGCTGTAAGCGGAAAGCTTATCCTGAATGACACCGAGGTGCATAGGTACACCGCCTTCGGTAGCAATACCGATGGTTGCGTTGTATTTCTTGGCGTGAGCTCCTGCTTCAGCAGATTGACTCAGGATACCCTCCTTAGGGAAGTAAATTTCTTTGCCAAGCGTAGAGAGCATATCATATACATGTTCATTTCCTGCTTTGATACTTTCGTTTAATTGTCCAGCTAGTGGATTCATCAGTTTCATCCTTCCAGGGTTCTTTGGGGATACATACTGTTAACATTGCCTAACATTATATCACCGCCACTTGCAACCGTCACTTGGAAAGATACGTTTTTTTAAAATTTAAGGAAGTTTAAGTTTTACACTATACGTAGCGCTTATTTTGAACGAGAAACTGGTTTATCCGTATCTATTATTCGGAGTGATAGGGGCAGTATTTTTTCATCATTTCAATGGTTTCTTCATCACGTGGATGATTTCTTTCAGATAGGCCGGAAATGACCCCAGAACGTCCTTCTTCTTTTAGATTTTGCCCAAACTTAAACTTCGCCGTGATCTCATCTGGGGTAATGCGCACTACCGCGACGCCCTTTAGACGGGGACGGTATTTAGGGTCCTCTGCATCTATCTGATTATAGCCGCCCTCGGGCTGGAGTTTTTTCATAAATAAGGAGAGTACGATGGCTTTTTCGCTAATGTCTTCGACGGGCTCGGCTATGCCGTAGGCGGTAACACTTTTAAAATATGCGGTTGCTGGGCAGGCCATCTCTGGATCGCTAAAATAAGACGGAATCAGTGCATACTCATCCGCTACGGTAAAGCAGACCTTCTGCTGATTGCGGATCGCCTTCATTTTGCCGCCAGCATGACTACCGTGGAAATAGAAACAACCATCTGTATATACAAAATTCAGCGGTGTCACCCGCGGTAGCGCCTGTTCATCGCTTGTACCGAGAAAACCGAAGCTCATTCCGTCTAGAAAAGAGATCAATTCTTCCTCCTGATCTACTTGAAATTCTTTTCTGCGCATAGGGTTCACGTCCTTATTCTTAATAGTGTAGAGCATTTGCTCCGATGTAGATGTTCTTTCAAGAATAGTAGAGTAGTTGACAATTAAAAAGGACCAATTAAGATAGTTTTTAATGGACCACTTGCTGGCCAAGGAGGGAAACAATGAATATTACGCTGGCATTCGATCAATATCTGGCGATACACCGCTACAAATATTTAGCGTTATATCATGCACTTCGCGCTGGAATATTGGAGGGAATTCTCCCGGGTGGCACTCAGCTGCCGTCTACACGAAGTCTGGCTATGCACTATGACTTGTCGCGCGGATCGGTCTCGCAGGTGTATGAAATGTTGCTCGCTGATGGTTATGTAAGGACGGTGACTGGACGGGGGACATTCGTATCAAAAGATAGCTTTGTTTCAGCTTCTGGAGATAATAAGCGTGAAAATGTGACTTTGGGTGAGGTGGCAGATGCTGCTGGGGGAGGCTCTGCATCTGAGAGAACGATCCCACTTTCGGCATGGGGAGAACGACTGCTCACGCGCCCGACACCCTTGTATGAGCAGCGTAGCAAGAATGTTGTAAGCTTCCTTAGCGGCGGTATGCGGATGGAGCACTTTCCTTACGCCGAATGGCGCAGTGCGCTAACGTATGCTGGAGGGAAAGAAGGCGGTATGCTGCAAAGAACTTGTCCTCCCGAAGGAGATGAAGGGCTTCGCAAAGCTATCGCTGCGCATCTGCGGATTACCCGCGGGATTCGTGCGGATGTAGAGCATATCGTATTGTTTAGCGGTTCGATGCAAGGCATCGTTATTTTGACCCAGCTGCTGCTGGATGCAGGGGGCGAAGCGGTTGTCGAGGATCCGGGTTTCCATGGGATTCGCCGAGCGGTAGAGATCAATGGGGGACGATTGCTGGTAGGAAAGCTGGATGATAGCGGTCTAATTCCGGAGGATTGGGATGCGCGTCTGTTGTTTGTTACACCAAGTCGCCAATTTCCTACAGGTGTGGTGCTCCCTTTGGAACGGAGGCGTATCTTGCTGGAATGGGCGCAGCGACATGAAGCGGTAATCATTGAAGATGATTATGACAGTGAGTTTCGGTGGTCAGGACGTCCAATCGAGCCATTAAAAGCGCTAGATCGCGGAGAACGGGTCGTGTATATTGGCTCCTTCTCAAACACGATGTTCTCTGGCCTTCGGCTTGGCTTTGCAGTGCTTCCACCCTCTCTGGTAAAACCGACGATCGCCGCCAAGGCGCTATATGAGCCTTTACCAGTCGGACTGCTGGAACAGCGGGCATTGGCACGGTTTATGAATACCGGCGGCTATGGCCGTCATCTGCGTCGGATGACCCGCATTTATGGTGAACGCGGTCGCATCCTTAGGACGATGCTGTCGGAACAGCTTAATGTGCTGTTTGAGCTGCTGCCTGGCGATGCGGGGCTGCAAGTATATGCGCGGTGGCTACGCAGTAGAGAAGAGTTCGTGGCATTCCGGGCGGCAGCGCACAGGCGCGGCACGGATTTCAGAGATGTGGCGTTATATCAAGTCTCGCCGGGGGAGCCAGCCGCATGTTTTGCTTTTGCTCATCTGAATGCTGTGGAGCTGGAGGAAGGAATAAAGCGCCTGCTTTTGGCGTGGGAAGATGTACAAACTGCAACATGACAAGGTATGATGGTGGGGATGGGAAGCAAAACGAAGTGAATGCTAACGATGCAAGTTTTGCGGAGTAACTCAAGTAGATTATGCTAACAAAACAAGGTGAATGCTTACGAAGTGAGTTTTGCGGAGTAACTCAAGCAGATTATGCTAACAAAACAATGTGAAAGCTTACGAAGCGAGTTTTGCGGAGTAACTCAAGTAGATTATGCTAACAAAACTTTTAGGAGGGAACGTTATGCTGCACGCATCGCCATCCTCTTTTGTTATATTACCTGCCTTGGCGAAGATTGTGTGCGAACCAAGCTGGAAATGGCAAAAAAGAGAGAAGTCGCTGCAAAATTATGATTTATTCTATGTATGGAGCGGGGAAGGGACGGTTATACGTAACGGGGAACCCTTCCAAGTGGGCAAGGGGAGCTGCTTCTTGTTCCGTCCGGGTGACCATACAAGCGCTACTCATAATCCGCAAAGACCACTTGTCCTTACATATATTCATTTTGATGTCACCGGAGAGGTGACGGATGTTCCGCTGCCCTATCGGGTACTTGCAGAAACCGTTGAATTTGAGCATCTGCTTGCTCGTTACGTCCGGCTGTTCCTAGTGGATACGTACGCGGCTGAGGAAGAAGGGCAGCTTGTTCTAAAGCAACTAATGATTCATCTGCTTAGGGAGGACCGAGTGAAGCCTGTAGAACGTTATGCTAGCAACCATTTAACAGAGATTATTCACGAAATAGCGAATTATGTGAGCCAACATCCCGGGATTTCGCATCGCGTAGAGGATCTTGCTGCACGTGCAGGGCTGTCGCCTCGGTATTTCTCAATTAAGTTTAAGGAGCTTACTGGCTCTTCCGTTCAATCTTATGTCATTCGAGCTCGGATTGAGCGTGCTCAGCATTTGCTGCTCTACGCTGGGATGAATGTTACTGAGGTAGCGGATGCACTTGGATACCGTGACATTTTCTTTTTCAGCCGTCAGTTCAAGCAGTATACCGGAAAAAGTCCATCTGAGATCCGCTGATTTGCATTCGTTGTTTCAGTTATTTCATCCAAGGGTAAATACTTTGCAGTTTAGTTTACAGAGAATTTACATAACTTCTTGGAAGGGGAGACGCATGGGATGATGATCAGACGCCGAATCTGCAACACCGATTGTAAAAGTGGAGGCGCAGGGCTTTTTAGAAACCGTTTGAGAAGATTAAAACAATCGAGTGCTTTTGCCATAGATAGCTGGTTCTAAACTGAGCAGGTATACAATCGCTGGATATGACCAAAGACTTTAAATAACCGGGGCCAACAGGCTTCCGGTTTTTTTGAAATATAAGAATGTGTATTTGATACAATAGAATAAATCTCCTGTGAGGGTAATTTTGCATTCTGTTGCATATCTTACATTCAATTGCCCAAAAAACGCCCATACTAGAGATTATCACGGTGATCTATTGCATGATGGAACAGAGTTCGAGAGCATATAGGTGGGAGGAGAGATAAAATGTACGAAATCGTACTGATACGTCATGGTGAAAGCCAGTACAATGTGCAGAATTTGTTTACGGGTTGGAGTGATCCGGATTTAACCGAAAAGGGTATTCAAGAGGCTAAGGCTGCTGGCAAGCTTTTGAAGGATGAAGGGTATACATTTGATCTAGCTTTTGCATCGGTACTCAAACGATCGATCAAAACACTCAACTATGTTCTCGATGAAATGGATCTGCTGTGGATTCCTGTGCAAAAGTCCTGGAAGCTGAATGAACGGCATTATGGTGCACTTCAGGGACTTAGTAAAAGTGAAACGGCGATAAAATACGGTGAAGAACAATTGCATCTCTGGCGACGGAGTTTATCGGTTCGGCCTCCACTGCTTGAGCTTAATGATCCTCGGTATGCCAGAAATGATATTCGTTATAGCAGTATTCGTCCGGAGGATATTCCGCGAGGCGAGAGTCTGGAAGATACTGTTCATCGTGTAGGTGATTTCTGGAGAAACCGCATCGTTCCCCTTGTACGTAAAAAGGAACGGGTGCTCATTTCAGCCCATGGCAATACACTGCGAGCGTTGATCAAATTTATGGAGGATATTGATGAGGCAGCACTGCTGGAGCTCAATATTCCTACAGGAGTACCACTCGTGTACAAACTGGATGAGGACATTAATCCAATCAGCCGCTTTTATTTAGGAGATCCGGAACAGGTTGCGGCCAAGGCGCGTGATGTTGCTAAGCAAGGACATGTGTAATAGGCGTAACAGATATAAAGAGCATATAATGACTTGAAAAGATTAAGGGACAGCCATGGGGCTGTCCTTTTATTTCTAGTGTGTAGTAGGTGTCCAAAAGGTACATGCAGTAGATGTTAACGCATTCTCCATTGCCAAGATTAGAATAATATTATATAGTTGCATTGATAATGATTATCAATATCATTATATATTATGTCGATTGGAGTGAATTTATTTTGTTTAAATCTCCAAAAACTTATCTATTGCTTGTGTTTACTTTGGTTATAACGTTACTGCTAACAGCTTGCGGACAAGCCCTTGAGCATAACACCTCCTCAGTAGATGGGACAGAGAGTGCTGTATCTTCATCAAACAGCAATGACTCATCCAGCGAAGTGGACATGGTTACATATCAAGCAAGTAACGGAGATATTCAAGTACCCAGACATCCGAAACGGATTATCGATTTAACCTCCTTCGACACTGGATACTTCTTGGCGTTAGGAATCAAACCGGTTGGTGTTATGAATGGTGTCTTAAACAGTCCCTACTTTGAAGGAATGCTGGAAGGCGTTCAAGGCCTTGGAGATGAACCATCTCTTGAACACATTTTAGAGCTGAACCCTGATCTTATTGTTGTATTCTCCGGAATGGAAGGACTCGACAAGCTGGCCGAAATAGCGCCAGTAGTAGCCATTCAATACGGTGCAAAAACTATCAGAGATCAAATGCTTGATTTCGGTACATTAACGGGGAAAGAAGCCGAAGCTAAAGCTTGGGTGGAACAATGGAACAAAAAAATCAAAGAATTGAAGCCTCAGGTGTTAGCAGCTGTAGGTGACAAAACAGTTTCGATCCTAAATCCGTTTTCCGGTGGTCTATTCGTATTCGGTCACAGCTACGGGCGTGGTGGAGAAATTATTTATAATGAATTTGGTCTGAAAGCACCTCCTGAAGCGCAGAAAGAAGCTATAGACAGTGGCACTGGTTGGGCAACAATCTCCCTTGAGAAGCTGCCTCAATTTGCTGGAGATATTGTATTCACATGCCCATGGGCTGGCGATACGAGTGATCCGAAAATCGTCTATGACAACCCCTTATGGAAGCATCTTCCTGCCGTAAAAACAGGCAACGTATTCCAACTGGACCCAACCGCTGATACATATAGTGATCCCGTTACGCTTGAAGCGCAGTTAAATTACATTACTGAGAGTCTTTTATCTGCAAAATAATTCTACTTCAACGAAAGTCCACGAACTTGCATTTGGTTTTTATAGCAGGGAGAATCGGCATTGAGCGATGCTGATTCTCCCTGCTATTTTTAATGTAGCTGTTTTATAATGGGCCCATCTTAACTTCGGTTTATAAGTTTAGCTATCGGCCGAGTGAGTCTTTTTAGTTATTTTGAAAAACTTGAATTCTGTGATACATGAGTATATTCAATAAATCTATGAGGATTTTCTATGTTAGGATGATATTTCTGATGATAGTATTCAATGTAAGTTTAAAAAGTAAAGGAGGAATTAATGAACATTTTCGCACGTTTTAATTTGTAAGTATGAGTTAGGAGAATTATGCGAAAAATCTAAACCGGTTTAGATTTAATCAGTAACACACTTGATGCTTACTCCACAGCGGCTAGCGCTCTTAGAGAATAACTCCTTCCTGAAAGTAAAATCATCCTATCGGTTTATGAATCGAACGTTTATGCATTAGAAATTTTTAATTGAAAACTCGCTCTTTACGATGACCCATTATCCTAAGCTGTACCTTAATCGAAAGGAATGGTGATAAGTATGAGGAAAAATTGTAATCGCTTACTTAAAATATTATTCTGCTGCATTCTGATAACCTCAATCATAACGCCTAGTACCAGTTCTCCCGTTTTGGCTAAGGTTCTCCCGGGATTAGCGGATGTGTCCAGAGAAGTGGCCGCTGAAGGTATTGTGTTGCTGCAAAATCCGGAGTATAAACCAGCAGGATCACAAGTAAATGAGAATGAACAAGTGCTCCCTATCAAGATGAGTGAAAATGTATCGGTATTTGGCCGCATACAAGCGCATTATTACAAGTCAGGCACAGGATCTGGCGGTGCGGTAAGAGTAGATTATGTGAATGGGATTCTGGAAGGTCTTCGGAACAATCCCAGTCTCAAGTTAAATGAAGATCTGGCGAAGGTTTATGCCGAATGGATCAAAAAGAATCCTTTCAACAATGGCGGTGGTGGCTGGGCAGCAGAGCCATGGTCACAGGCAGAAATGCCTTTAACCGATGAAATTGTGGATGCAGCAAAAGCAAAAACGGATACAGCTGTGGTCATCATCGGCAGAACAGCCGGTGAAGATAAGGATAATACGGACGTCAAGGGTGCCTATAAGCTGACAGATCTTGAAGTTGATATGCTTAACCGGGTCTATGCCAAATTCGACCGAGTGGCCATCGTATTGAACGTAGCCAACGTTATCGATATGTCATGGGCTAAAAACTATCCCAAAGCTGCTATTTTGTATACATGGCAAGGGGGGATGGAAGGGGGAAGTGCAGTAGCCGATGTGCTGACCGGAGACGTTACGCCAAGCGGTAAATTGAGCGATACGATTGCAGCTACACTTGCTGACTATCCTTCTACTGCACATTTTGGCAGCAAAACTGAGAATTCTTATAGTGAGGATATTTATGTGGGTTATCGGTATTTTGAGACCTTTGCTCCAGATAAGGTGCTCTATCCATTTGGTTACGGGCTGTCCTATACCAATTTCAAGATCACTACTGACAATGTCACTGCTGGTGAGAATGAGGTTGCGGTGACTGTAACTGTTCAGAATACAGGTAAGGTGGAAGGCAAAGAAGTTGTACAGATTTATTACGGTGCACCACAAGGTAAACTTGGTAAACCGGTCAAGGAGCTTGCTGCTTTTGCTAAGACCCGGCTGCTACAGCCTGGGGAAGCACAGTCAATCACCATCACATATGACACCAAAGATATGGCTTCATATGATGACAGCGGGATTACAGGTCATGATTCATCTTATGTCCTAGAAGCTGGTGACTATAATATTTATGTAGGCAACAGTGTAAGTGACAGCGTAAAGCAAGGAGTATACAGTCTTAATGCTTTGAAGGTTGTAGAAACCTTGCAGGAAGCGCTCGCGCCTACTAAGGAATTTGATCGGATTAAACCAGGTCAGCCGAATGGAAATGGTACTTTTACCACTGTTACTGAAAAGGTACCGATAAGAACTACCAACTTGGATGAGAGAATCAAGCAGAATCTCCCTGCGTCCATTCCACAAACTGGGGACAAGGGTTATACCCTATTGGATGTATACAATCAAAAAGTGACTATGGACCAGTTCATCGCACAATTGTCTAACAACGATCTAGGGGCCATTATTTTAGGGGAAGGGATGTCCAGCCCTAAAGTTACTGCTGGTACCGCTGCCGCCTTTGGTGGTGTCACTAAAAATCTACTGAAATTCGGACTCCCTATCGACAGTGCGGCGGACGGCCCTTCAGGCATCCGGATGGAGACCAATGCAGAGAAGGCTACTAGTATCCCGAACGGGACGATGCTTGCTTGTACGTGGAACACGGAGCTCAATGAAAGATTATTCGATCTTCTCGGCAAAGAAATGTTGATTAACAATATTGATACGCTGCTAGGACCGGGAATCAATATCCACAGAAGTCCCCTGAACGGGAGAAACTTCGAGTATTTTTCGGAGGATCCGTTACTGACAGGCATCATGGCTGCTGCACAGACAAGGGGGCTTCAGAAGAACGGTACGGCACCAACGATTAAGCATTTCGCTGCGAACAATCAGGAAACGGATAGACATCTTGTGAATGCACTTGTCTCTGAAAGAGCGCTGCGCGAGATTTATTTGAAAGGTTATGAAATGGCTGTGAAGAGTGGAAAGGCGCGTTCAGTGATGACGTCCTATGGACCGGTAAACGGTACTTGGGCTTCCAGTAACTATGATCTGAATACCACCATCCTTCGCGGAGAATGGGGCTTTGACGGGATTGTCATGACAGACTGGTGGGCGAAGATGAGTGAGGACCAGGGCTTCTATGCCACTACCAATCGTTATGATGAAACCAACGGCAAAGCCATGGTCCGTGCCCAAAATGACCTTTACATGGTAATTCCGAACGATTATGCAGAAACGCATAAGAATCGGAATAACAGTACCTTTAATACGATGACATCGCTTGCTAACGGCAGTCTGACCTTAGGAGAATTGCAGCGTTCTGCTAAAAATATCACGAGCTTCTTGATGCAATCTCCAGCCTTTGCAAGAACGGCAAAGATTGACTACGTAGTCAATTACACGCCGGGAAAAGATTGGTTCCGGGTGAATACGGACAAATCGGGTGATCCGCAGCTCTCCGAGATTACGGTAGGCGGCAAAAAGATCAAAATATTTAATCCATTGAAACTCGACTATAAGGCCTTTGGGGAAACGACTGAAAAAAGCAGTTACCCTGAAGTCAGAGCTACGGCGACAGCCGGTGTAGAGGTAAGTGTACGACAAGCCGATAAAGATAGACCGGCTGCTGTAATTACTGCTTCGGCCGGAGGAGAGAAACGGATCTACAAGGTTATCTTCACTTCGGAGGAAGGCTTGGAACCGATTTTTGAGAATCCGACCTATGCTTATTTAAAGAACATCTCGATTGATGGTAAGCCGCTTGAGGGCTTTGCGCAGACCAGGTTCAGTTATGATGTAGGTCTCGGTAACGGGGCTGCTTTACCTAAAGTTACGTTTGAATCGAATGATGGTGTAAAAGCGACAGCCAACGTAGATCTCATCAATAAAAGAGTGACGATCAAATGTATCAGCTCCGATCAGGCGAATTCCTATGTGATACAGTTTGGTACGACACCACAGAGCGATGAGTTCGACACTACGAGTCTAAGCAACTTCTGGACGATTAATAAAGAGACTGCTACCAATACAGAAAACAACAAAAATTGGTCTTTGAGCACTGCTCCCGGCAATTTGAGAATCATCGCTGAAAGAGGGGACTTCTGGAGTGATCATGCAGATTTGAAGAACTATTTCCAGCAGGAAGCCTTCGGCAACTGGGAAGCAACCGTAAAAATTAATATGAGCAAAGCGCCAAATCAAAATTATAACGGCGTCGGCATCACGGCTTCACAGGATAACAATAACTATATCTGGGTGAAGTATGAATACAGTAGCGGCAAGATCATTGGCATGACTAAAGAAACCGGAGGCACGGAGCCTGTTACCATCGGACAACTGTCTGCCAGTCAGCTCACCAGTATTTTTGGAGAAAAGAAAGAGCTGTATTTACGGCTGAAAAAAATAGGTAACAGCTATTCCGGTTATGTCAGCGCTGACGGCAAGGAATATATTTCACTAGGCAGTACAACTGCGAATTATGCCAATCCGAAGTTTGGGTTACTTGCATCCAACGGAAGTCAGACTCTTACAGATCCATTTATTGTTGATTTTGATTATGTCAGAATCAATAGTGATGTAGCTTTGGCAGTAAAGAAGATAGGGAAAAATACTAAATTGAAGGTAGCTGAAACGGAATTTGCCTCCATTACTCCAATAATCACGCCGGTAAGCAGTAATGATGTAGACGGCGGATTATGCTACACCAACACAAGCAAAGGTGAAGCCATTTCCTATAAGGTAAATGTGGAGAAAGAAGGCATGTACAAAGTCACATCACGAATTCGTTCCAGTCAATCGGATGTCGCCCAAATGTCCTTTGGCGTCTATGATGGCGATAAGCTAATGGGAACCTTTGACCTCACCACGACTAAAGGGGTATGGAAAACCTTCAGAATCCCTGATATTCAGCTGTCGGCGGGTGAGCATACCCTTAGAATTGTATTTGAGAGTGCTGGTATTGACCTGAACTGGTTAACCTTCCAGCTGAAGCAGGACAATGTAGACACATCGGCGTTAGAAGCGGATATCAAGGCTGCTCAAAATATCGATATGAATGCATACACAGCTTACAAAAAGCTCAAATTCAACGCTGTGCTGGATGAGGTTAAGGCTGTTCTTGCTGAGCCGATTAACGATGAGGTTGTTGCAGAAGCCATAGCTTCCTTGAAAGCGGCTATAACAGATTTGAGCATATCGTCTATGCCAATCAATATTGCTCCGAGAGAAACACTGAAAGTAGAGAGCGGTATTAGAATCTATCCTTATAATGCACCATGGATTTATGCAACGAATACCCAGTTCAGATTCGAAAGTGGTACGGACGCCATGAGTTATGTCAATTCTAATGACCTTGTTTATTTCGGTCAGGTTGACTTGACTAATCTTGTGGAAGTAAGAGTGCAGTATGCCCGTGAAGGCGGATCGTCTCCATCTTTTAAATTCTATACAGAGGCTGACAATACGGGTAAACCAGTTAAAAGAGCTATTACACAAGGAAGAGCATACGCTGATGCTTACAGCGGCGGAGGTTCTTTTGAACTTGGTAATGAATTTGCAAGTATTAGTTTTGCACAGAAAGCAGGCGCTGCTTGGGGGAATTATGGCATGGCAAGCACCAAACAAACGCCTGGAAATTCTTACATTGATCATTATTTGACAGCGGAAACCTTCCTAGACAGAACCAAAGTGACTGGAAAACAAAATGTGTATATGATTTTTAACGGATTAAATGCAAATTTACAATATGTTGAACTCATTTATGCTGATCCGATTGAAGTCACCTTCGATCAGAATTATCTGGACTCACCGGCTCCTACCAAAGTAACCGCATTTAAAGGTGAAGCAATAAGCACCTTACCTCGGGTACCGGAACGTGAAGGCTACATTTTTGCTGGCTGGTTTGATAATAAAGAAGGGACCGGTAATGCATTAACCGTAGACACGGTAATGAACATAAGCACGGTGTATTATGCCAAATGGACAGAAGATACCCATGCTAAAGAAATTATATCGATTGTTCAGCCGCAACTGCTGAGTGTGCCGTTCGGAACTGCTGCAGGAGAATTGAATTTACCAGCTACAGTGGAAGCTACATTGGGCAACAAAAGGGTAATTCACTTGCCTGTACAATGGGATAGTAAAGATTTCAACGGTGGAAAAGCGGGGAGTTATACGCTGGCAGGTAGCTTTGAGCTTCCTGAGGGGGTATTGAATAGTACCCATCAAACTGTTTCTATTACAGTGGTTGTACTGCCAGAAGGCACTAAACCTATCCAGATTACTAAAGTTGAGAAGCTGGAGGGCAAAAATGTTGAATTTGGCACCGCTTTTGATAAGTTGGAATTGCCGTCTTCAGCTACAGTAACGCTTGATACGTATGAGCAGAAGGAACTTGTTGTTAAATGGAGCCCTGCTGGTTATAAAGGCAATGTGGAAGGATCATACGTGCTGATCGGTACTATGGTATTAGAAGAAGGAATGATCAACCCTAATGATCTGAAAGCTTCCATCACCATTCAGGTAATGCCCGAAGTGATTCGTGTCGCTGAGATTGTCACAGTGCAGGATTTGGAAAGTAAGAGCGTTCCATTCGGCACTCCATTTAATGGATTGAAGCTACCATCATCGGTCATAGCTACTTTGAACAACGGTGAGATAAAGGCGATATCCATCGATTGGAATAGTGAAGGCTACAATAGCGATAAGCAAGGAGCTTATACCCTGAAAGGAGCGCTAGTACCTCTGGAAGGTGTCAGCAATCCCAAAGACCTGAAGGCATCCATTACGATCGAAGTACTACCGGAGGTCATTACGATACCAGAAATCACGGCAGTGCAAGCACTAGCAAGTAAAAGCGTTGCTTATGGTACCAGTTTTGACGCACTGGAGCTACCAGCTTCAGTATCAGTAACCCTGAATACCGGGATGAATAAGGTCGTTTCTGTTCAGTGGAACAAGGAAGGCTATAAGGGTAATACGGAAGGAACGTACACCATCAAGGGGGATCTTGTCTTCCCTGAGGGTATAGCTAATCCACTTGGCCTGAAGGTACAGATCTCTGTGATCGTTAAACCTTACAGCGGTGGAGCTGGTGGTCAACCAAGTACACCAACACCGACTACCCCAGCGGTACCTTCAGTACCATCGATTCCTGGAGAAGTCGTAAAACCTGGAGAACAGCAGCCTCAGTCTCCGATAACAGATGGAAAAACGAAGACACCGGAGCTAATCAGACAAGAGCTTAAGAATAAGTTTAAAGATGCTACTCTAATTCCTAGCTGGGCAGAATCTGCGATTGCAGCGCTGGTGGAGAGAAATATTATCGGCGGACGCACAGACGGAAGCTTTGATCCAAGTGGGAAGGTAAACCGTGCCGAGTTTGTTGCCATGGTAGTAAAAAGCTTCAACTTCAGCATGGGCGAGAATCAAAAGCAGTTTACTGACGTTCTGAAAGATGCTTGGTATCAAAACTATGTTGAGATTGGGACTTCTAATCAACTGATCAATGGTATCGGTAATGGTATGTTTGCTCCTAATAGCAGCATTAGCCGTCAGGACCTGTGTGTAATTCTATTTAATGCATTGAAGAAACTGAATGTTGAATTGCCGCAAGCGACTAACCATGACTTCCCAGATGATGCTTCTATTGCGGGTTATGCTAAAGAAGCGGTCTATGCCTTCAAAGATCTTGGTATAGTAAATGGAGGCAGCGGTGGAAAAATGGATCCGACAGCTTCGGCCTCAAGAGCTGAAGCAGCTGTGATCATCAACAATGTACTGGATTACTATGCTAGCGTAACAAGCTCTAAAGTGAAATAAACAAAACAAGGGTATCCCGGCGCCGATTTTCAATCGGTTAAGGATACCCTTATTTTGTTATATCGTAGCTTTACTAAAGCGGCCGATGTAGCGTCCCCAGCAATTCCCCCATCTTTACCTTCGTGTTGACCTCAAGCTTGGGTCTCGGGGTAAAAGTACCGCTCTCCATAAGCAGTACTACAGTGGAGCCGAACTCGAAATAGGCTAGATCATCGCCGATTTGCCACTCGGTAGCGTTAGCATCCGTATACCCGATGCTGCTGACGTTCATCGCGCCTACCTTTACTACTGCGGTTTCTCCGTAGTCTCCGGCGATATACGTGATAAGACGTTCATTGCGATTCAGTACGCCCTTCATATGCCGCATGCCGAAATCGTTGACAGGATAGGCTCGTCCACGAATATGATCACTCTCAACCTTATGTCCAGTAAGGGGAGAGTGAATCCGGTGATAATCCGTAGGACTTAGATAAAGGACGAAGAAAAAACCTCTCTTGTATAGCTCCAGATGCGGAGAATGATTTAGTAGATCCTCGATCTTATAATCCTGCCCTTTTACATTCATAATCGTACCAGAGGAAATGTCACCCATAGCAGTAATCATTGCATCTACGGGACTAACTAAAGCGTCAGCATCGGTTGCAATAGGCCGCATGCCAGGCTTCAGCCGGCGGCTGAAAAACTCATTAAGAGTGAGATATTCTCCAGGATTCTTCTCCGCTTGGGCGGAGGGGATTTGATAAGTCTTAATAAATACCGGGATTAGAAAACGGCTGAGTCTACTATGAGAAAAAGACCCCATTAACCGTGAAAGCCATCGGTGCGAGGATAGCTCGGTCATTAGCCGCAGCAATTGTTTTACCATGCCCATCTCCCTTCCATAATACAGCAGTACGGTCGTATGTGGCCGCCTTCTGCTCTGCATTATATTGACATAGAATAGGAGACAAATCAATAACTGTTATATATGAGGCTGTTCTTTTCTAGTAAAAAACGTGCGTATCCCATAGGTCTTCGGTAACTCTCCTTCCAAATCTCCGTAAGGCCGGCTTTGTGAAATCCATAGCGTTGGTCGCGGCCATTGCATTCTATGAAGAAGATGCGACCATCCTTTGTAATGCCTATATCCAGTCCGATATCGGCCAGCCCTGGAAGGTCTTGTTCGAGACAACGAGCTATAACAAGGCTAAGTGTTTCGACAGCCATACGGATATGGGCCGCTATTCCTCTAGAGAAGGCTTTTTCCAGCGCAAAGGAAGAGCTTAACGCTTCTCCTCCACGGGCTATATTAGAGACAAACCCCCCAGGGGGTGCTAGTTTAGCAAAGAGACCGGTAACCTGCCAATCGCCTCCCCAGCCGCGTTGAACGGTGACGCGTAAATCAAAGGGACGTCCTCCAATCTCAGCAAGGGGAATACGCTCCTGCACGAGATAAGGGACAGAGGCAAGGCGTGCCCGGAGCATTTTTGGCAGCGCCCCCTGATATACGGGAGTGCTTATCCAGCGCCGCATGGAGGGGGAGAGATAATTTAAGCTCCAGCGCTGAGGCCCTTTACGAACCAGTCGCATGACCCCATTCCCAATGCTTCCACGGCAAGGTTTAAGAATAAGATCGGGGTAACGATTCATCATTTGTTTGAGTCCAGATACGCCAGTTGTTGCTGGCAAAACCTCACGCAGCTCTTCATGCTGCTCAAGCAGTTCATGGATATCATCCTTGCCGTATCGATTGCAAGTATTGTACACCAAAGGATGGTTCCGCAGCAGACGTTGCATTCCTGGGCTATTCTGGCTGTATATGGCTCGGTTATGGATGACAGTTGGCGTAGGAACTACTACGCTTTTATATCCATGAGATCCCTTTATATAGGCGGCGCTGAAGCCTGAGTCTGTATCGATGTCCGCGAGCTTCAGAAAGCAGGGAACTAGGCCGTATGCAGCGGCCGCCTCTTCATAGTTGGATAGAGACTCCTGTCCTGTTTTTAGCCGGGGAACGCCCCGGTGCATATCGGCATTTAGTAGTATTCCAACGAGCTTATGCCCCATGTTTGTTCCTCCTGTTTCTTCGGTCACGTGATTCCCGCTTTTACTACTCTTGTCATTGTATGTTTGTACCCGCATGTCAGGGTGGACGAATGCGCGGCGGCAGAAGCCTTTTTTTAAATATAAGAAAGTATAAATTTCATCAGAATCTTATTAAGGGCTTATCGCAAAAGGGTGTCATCAGCCCATACCGCTGCATATGATGCCTAGGAGAAACAATAGATGGAAGGAGGAGACTGCTTGTGAGGGGTTCCAAAAAAAAGCAGCCGCGCAGTCCACAAAAACGACTCTACTATGTAGATAATCCCAATATAAAGGAACTGAGCATGCTGGAAAGCAAAGGCAGTTCTAAGGATTCGGGGAGCAGCAATGACGGAGTCAGTAAAGCAGAGCTCGCTGATGTTCAGGTAAGTGGAGGAGCAATCGCTGAAGTCGTTCAAGAGGAATCAATTTTCGTACCAGTTCTGCAACCAGAGCCAGAGCCAGAGCCTATAGTGGAAGAGCAGCTTCAGAAACAGGCAGATAATCTTCCTGAGACGATTTGGTTCGCTCCTGAAAAAGAGCGGTTCCAGCCCGTTTATACAGATGATCTATCGGATGCAGCAGTTACAGGAGCTAAAATCGCTCCACGTACCATTGACGGTTCTAAGCTGAAGTTCGGCATTATTGGTACACCATGGTTGCAAGATTACGCTGTACAGAGCATCAATATCGCGGACAAGGCAGTTACTTCTTCGAAAATCGCGCCTGAATCCATTGTGGGTGAACATTTAGCTGAAGGAAGCGTAAGTGGCGGTAAACTGCTGGATCATTCCATCAGTGGAGAGAAGCTGAAGAACGGTAGTATTAGTCCAGAGAAGCTGGCTGATCGGATTATCGGCGGCGGTCAAATTGCGGATAAATCAATTGAGAGCCGTCATTTGAGCGATCTGATTATTACGGCTGATCTACTGGAAGATGGAGCGGTTACTGGTGAGAAAATAGGAAGCAGCAGCATCACAGGCCGCCACATCGCAAACGGGAGTATAGACCGTTCCAAGCTAGCTGATGCAGCGGTATCTGGCGATATAATAGCCGATGGTGAAATCAGCAGCTCCAAACTGGCTGATGCTGTGATTGAGGGTCGCCATCTTAGCGATGCTTTGATAACCGCTAGACATTTGGCTCCGGGAGCGATTGGACCAGGGCAGCTTGCCAGCAAGCTGATCGGCAAGGAGCAGCTCCAGTCGGGTGTAATCGAAGGCACACATGTAGCGGATGGTGCTATTGGTTCCAAGCAGCTAGGTGCAGAAGTAGTGAGAAGCATCCATTTAAGTGCAGAAAGCGTACACGGTTCCCATATCAGCGACGGGGAAATAACGAGTCGCCATCTAGCTGACCGAAGTATCTCCTTTTTAAAGCTAACAGAGGGTGCGGTAGGTACTGCACAGCTGGTTGAGCAAGCGGTCACCTCATCGAAAATCGCTGATCAAAGCATACTCGCACATAAGCTAGCAGATGAAGCTGTAACCACCAGACATATTGCCAAATCCGCCATACGCGGACCGCAAATTGCTATGCAAGCTGTTTCCTCTAATCATCTGGAACGTGAGGCTGTGAACCACTCCCATTTAGCTTCGGAAGCGGTAGGCTCGGAGCAGCTTATGGATGAAGCTGTTCATACGGAACATCTATCCTCTGGTGCTGTTACTGGAGAAAAGCTGGCCTCAGAGTCTGTGGGTGCGGAGCACCTGCGTCCACAGAGCGTTACTTCCGCCAAGTTAGCGGACGGAGTGGTGAGCTCGGCTAAACTAGCAGCAGGATCGGTCATTGGAAGTACGATTGCTCGTGAAGTGGTAAGTGGTGAGCATATCGCTTTTTGTGCAGTGGAGGAGAAACATCTAGCAGATGCCAGCGTGAGCGGTCGTGCCTTGCAGGATGCTGTAGTGGATAAAGATCATCTTGCCACTGGAGCTGTGGAACGGAGACATCTCGGAGAAAATAGTGTGACTACTGCTGCGATTCAGTCCGGCTCGGTTTCGGGAGATAAGCTGGCTTCTGCTGCGGTGAGAGAGATTCATTTGGCCGCTGGGGCAGTGCAGCCACATCATCTGGCAGATCATGTGGTGACATCGTTAAAGCTGTCCCCGGAAAGTGTATCGACGGATAAGATTAGTGATTTATCGGTCACATCGGCTAAGCTTGCTGATGGAAGTGTGGATTCCAGTAAATTAGCAGTGTCGGCAGTTCAGGCAGAGCATTTATCTGTGAATGCAGTTCATTCAAAATCCATTAGCGATAGTGCGGTTCAGAGCAGACATATGAATCCGGGAAGTATCGGCGGGGCGCATATCCGGCCGTTGTCCATCGGAAATGGTCATATCATTCCTAATTCCATCTCTTCGATTCAAATACAGGAGGGCAGTATTAGCGGGTCTAAGCTGGCCAAAGGGGCTGTGGATTCCCAGCATCTTTCACCGGGCAGTGTAGACGGAAGCCATCTATGCATGGATACGATTGAAGGACGTCATATCGGGCATGGTGAGATCAAGCTGGCTCATCTAGCTGAAGATGCACGTAGCTCCGACTTGCTGCCAGAGGGCAGTATTACCGGGGAGAAGCTGGCGGAAGAATCCGTAGATTCTATTCATCTTGTACCTGCAAGTGTAGACGGAACTCATCTGAGACTGGGTGCAGTAGAAGGTCGTCACATTCAGCATGGTGAGATCACACTAGCTCATTTGGCAGAAGAAACGTTTAGCTCTGAGCTATTGCCTGACGGTAGTATTACCGGCAAGAAGCTCGCTGAGGAATCCGTAGGTTCTATTCATCTCGTGGCTGGAAGTGTAGAGGGCAGTCATCTGAGAGCGGATATAGTGAAGGGACGTCATATTGGGCACGGTGAAATCACCTTAGCTCATCTAGCCAAAGATGCACGTAGTGCAGACTTACTCCCAGATGCCAGTATTACTAGAGAAAAGCTAGCGGACGAATCTGTGAATTCAAGTCATCTAATACCTGGAAGTGTGAATGGCAGTCATCTGGGTCCAGATACAATAGAAGGACGTCATATCGGGTACGGTGAAATCACCTTAGCACATCTAGCCAAAGATGCACGTAGCGCAGACTTGCTTCCAGATGGCAGTATTACCAGAGAAAAGCTGGCGAGAGAATCTGTAAATTCAAATCATTTAATACCTGGAAGTGTGGATGGCAGTCATCTGAGTCCGGATGTAGTGGAAGGCCGTCATATCCGAAATGGTGAGATTACGTTAGATCATTTGGCAAAAGAAACGCGCAGCTCTGAATTGTTACCCGACGGTAGTATCACCAGTGAGAAGCTGGCAGTAGAATCCGTAGATTCAAATCATCTAATACCAGGAAGTGTAGATGGCAGTCATTTGAGTCCGGACGCAGTGGAAGGCCGTCATATCCGAAATGGTGAGATTACGTTAGCTCATTTGGCAAAAGAAACACGTAGCTCTGAATTGCTGCCGGACGGTAGCATTACCGGTGAGAAGCTGGCAGAAGAATCCGTAGATTCAAATCATCTAGTACCAGGAAGTGTAGATGGCAGTCATTTGAGTCCAGACGCAGTGGAAGGCCGTCATATCCGAAATGGTGAGATTACGTTAGCTCATTTGGCAAAAGACACACGTAGCTCTGAATTGCTGCCGGACGGTAGCATTACCGGTGAGAAGCTGGCAGAAGAATCCGTAGATTCAAACCATCTGGCACCAGGAAGTGTAGGGAGTAGTCATCTGAGTTCGGGTTCAGTAGAAGGCCATCATATCGGGTATGGTGAAATTACAATGGCTCATCTAGCACCAGAGACACGCAGCTCAGAATTACTGCCGGACGGCAGCATTACTGGTGAGAAGCTGGCAGAAGAATCCGTAGATTCAAACCATCTGGCACCAGGAAGTGTAGATGGCAGTCATTTGAGCTCAGGTGCAGTAGAACGACGTCATATCGGGTACGGTGAGATTACCCTGGCTCATCTAGCACCAGAAACACGCAGCTCCGATTTCCTGCCGGATGGTAGCATTACCGGTGAGAAGCTAGCAGAAGAATCCGTAGATTCAAACCATCTGGCACCAGGAAGTGTAGAGGGCAGTCATTTGAGCTCAGGTGCAGTAGAACGACGTCATATCGGGTACGGTGAGATTACCCTGGCTCATCTAGCACCAGAAACACGCAGCTCCGATTTCCTGCCAGATGGTAGCATTACGGGTGAGAAGCTGGCAGAAGAATCCGTAGATTCTGTTCATCTTGTACCAGAAAGTGTGGATGGTAGTCATCTGAGCCCGGGTACAGTAGAAGGACGTCATATCGCATACGGTGAAATTAAGCTAGCTCATCTGTCAGAAGAGGTTCGTAGTTCTGATCTGCTGCCGGACGGTAGCCTTACCGGAGAGAAGTTGGCAAAAGCATCCGTAGATTCAAATCATCTTGTGCCTGGAAGTGTAAATGGAAGTCATCTGAGTCCAAGTACAGTAAAAGGCCGTCATATCCGGCACGGAGAGATTACTCTGGCTCATCTGTCAGAAGAGGTTCGTAGTTCTGATCTGCTGCCAGATGGTAGCATTCCTGGTAAGAAGCTGGAGGGTGGATCCATTCATGCTTTCCATCTGGCCCCAGGCAGCGTGTATGGGGGGCATTTAGCGGGGGATACGATAGATAGCCGTCATCTGCGATCTGGGTGTATCACCTTGAAGCATCTGTCAGAAGAGGTGCACAGCTCCGATCTGTTGCCGGATGGCAGCATAACAGGTGGAAAGATTGAAGGCGGAACTATCCAATCATTCCATTTGGCCCCAGGTAGCGTCTTTGGTGGGCATTTGGTAGAGGAAGCGGTGGATGGTCACCACATTCGATCAGACAGCATCACCTTGAGGCATTTGTCAGAAGAGGTCCGCAGTTCCGATCTATTGCCGCAAGGCAGTATTACTGAAGAAAAGTTAGCCGAAGGCTCAGTGAATGCTTTACATTTGCAGTCGTGGAGTGTGTACGGAGAGCATCTGGCTGACAAAATCGTAGAGGATCGGCACTTGCAGCCTGGTATCATCAAATTGGAGCATCTCGCAGATGAAACTCGCACCTCAGCGCTGCTTCCGGATGCAAGCATCGATGGAGCCAAGCTGAAGGCAGACAGTATTGATTCCGTTCATCTGATTGAGGGTAGTGTAGGCACGAAAGAGCTGCAGGACGAAGCGGTGGTTGCTTCGAAGATCTCTTCATTTTCTATTCAAGCGCGTCATCTAGAGGAAGAGAGCGTTCAAGATTATCATATTGCCCCCGGCGCAGTAAATGGGTTCCATTTGGCACCGAGTTCTGTGAATGCTGAGCATCTATCCTTCAGTCCGATTCAGACTGCAGGTAAGCGAGAAGCGCTTCAGCAGTTTGGAATGACAGCATTCATGTTCAATGGGGATGCTGAGAGTGTGGAAGTGACCGTATCGTTCGATGAGAACTTTGGTCATACCGGTTATGTGCTCGTCGCCATGACGAATCAACCTTACTTCTATGCTTCCTTAAAGAGCAGAGCCAATGGAGATGCAGTGATACAAGTGGTGCGCTTGCGCGAAACTCCGCATTTCTATGGGGTCATCTCTTGGATTGCTATCGGCGCTCCATTAGCCAGACCGGCAGTGGATGATCGTGTGTTTGATTAATTCGCAATGATGATGTACAAAATGCTAAGCGCAGCCGATGGCTGCGCTTTTTGTTGTGTTGTCCTCCTAGCAATTAAGAGGGTGAGTACATTTGTCCTGTTTTCCACATGACAGGAGACAAAGGCCGTTACCCTGTTCGGCGTAGTACATAAACTGTGATGTAACCCTCAGCCTGACGAATAGGCTCTGTAAGGAAGGTGGATGAGCATGAAGCCCAAACGTACTTCTGCCCGCCGCAAGGGACGGCGGGTCTCTCGGATCAAGCGGCGGACTTCGCGTCCGGTGCGGCAAGTCGCTGCAGTCCCTACTGTTAACCATCCAAATCCCTATGTTTCGGTTATTATTCCGGCCATGAATGAAGCGAAGACCATTGCGGGAGTGATAGCCGGAGCTAGAGGGGTCCATCCGCGCTGCGAGGTTATTGTAGTCGTCAACGGATCAGCCGATCAAACGGCAGAAATTGCCCTTTCGCTTGGTGCGCATGTTATTTCCTATGAGTTACCGCTTGGACACGACGCTGGCCGTAGTGTCGGAGCAGAGGCAGCTAAGGGAGAGGTTCTCTTGTTTACAGATGGGGATTTAGTGATTCCTGCCTCGGGGCTACGTCCTTTCGTCACCGCTGTTAGCGGTGGCGCAGACATAGCGCTTAATGATTATTCCGGACCAGTACGGAGACTTTCGCCCCATCCGGTGGTGCTGTCCAAACATGCACTTAATATTTTGCTTGGCCGTCCGGATCTAAAAGGATGTTCGATGACGGCCGTTCCGCACGCAATCAGCCGAAGAGCACTTGAAATCTTAGGGAGTCAATCATTATCTCGTCCCCCTCTGGCACATGCTCAGGCAGTTCTGAATGGTTTACGTGTGGTAGCTGCTCACAAAGTACATGTAGGGAAACTGAATGCGGTCAGACGTAAAGAAGATGGCACAGATCCTTTGCAGCAGTTGATTACAGCAGATCATATGGAGGCTGTATCCCTCTTGCTTGAACACCGGGGAAACAGGGCGGGGTTCACCGACGGAGCCCGGCGCAGAGAGATGGTGAGATGATGGTTGCTCTGTTACAAGTGTCTGGTAGCTCTGCCGTTCGACGAGGAACAGCAACTCGTACGGTAAAGAAACGTTCAGCATCTAGTCAGGCCAAAACAACACTGGCACCCCGCCAAAGGGTAGCGAATCGTTCGGTAAAAAGAGGCATCCCTACCGCTCGGCCACCGATTCTGTCTCGGCAATCCAAGGTAGGTCGCGAGGTGCTGAATTTACCGAGCTTACGTGGGACCTTGTCAGTTATTATCTCCGCGCGTAACGAGGAGCAGACCTTGGGACGTCTGCTGCAACAGGTATCGCGGCTGGGACCTACTGAAATTATCGTCGTGCTTAACGGTTGCAGCGATAGCAGCTTTCCCATTTCCAGACAACATCGTCAAGCAATAGTTGTGCATTGTCCGGAGTCAGTTGGACATGATGTAGGGCGGGCTATTGGTGCGAAGTTGAGTCGAGGAGATATTCTGCTCTTCCTGGACGGAGATATGGTTATCCCTGCATCTCAGCTCGGATTATTCACAGCTGCTGTAGATGGTGGAATTGACGTGGCTCTTAATGACTTGGATCCACTGATGCCTTCTTTTGGATTATGCGATGATGTTACTCGCAGCAAGCTGTTTCTGAATTATGCTCTTGGACGGTACGATCTCGGAGTTAGCTCTATGACGGCTGTCCCTCACGCGCTGTCCCGGAGAGCACTTGAGACTATAGGCTACCGTGAATTAATAGTTCCTCCTAAAGCCCAAGCTCGTTCTGTATTAGAGAAGCTAAGGGTGGAGAAAGTTGGAACGGTGAATGTGATTAAGCATAATCGGCTGCGCCAAGCGAACATAGGCGCTGGAAATGCTGTGGAGAAACTGATCATAGGGGATCACGCAGAGGCTCTCCTTGAGGTGCTTTCCCGTCGAGATGATGGGGGCCTACTTAATAGCGAAACGCAGCGTGAATACCGCAGACAAGTAGCCGCTTGGAGGAACCGGATATGACGATGACTAGTATTATTATTCCGACCTACAACGCGTTGCCACTGCTGCGGTCCTGTGTGGAATCGATACGTGCTTATACTCCACTGCCTTACGAGATCATCGTTGTAGATAATGCTTCATCAGATGGAACGGATGCCTATTGCCGCGCGAATCGTATAACGTTTATTTCGTTGCCTGAGAATCGAGGCTTTCCATCCGCCTGCAATTTGGGTCTACTGCTAGCATCAGGGGATGAATTGTTACTGCTGAATAATGATGTGGTGGTTTCCCATAGATGGTTAACTAATCTGAAGAGATCGCTATATAGTGCTCCTGAAGTTGGTATTGTTGGGCCAGTGACAAACTATGCGAGTGGACGTCAACAGGTGAAGACTGATTATGAAAGTCTGTTAGATTTTCATAAGGCTGCAGAGATAACTAACCGTTCCAATCCTCAAAAATGGTTGGAGACTAACCGTTTGGTAGGATTATGTTTTTTATTCAAAAGAGAGCTACTTACTTCCGTAGGTCTGTTGGATGAGAGGTACTCACCTGGACATTACGAGGATGATGACTATTGTTATCGCGCCAGGCTAAAGGGATACCGATTGCTCATCGCAGGGGATTGCCTTGTACACCATGAAGGAAGTGCGAGCTTCAAGCAGGTATACCACACCGGGCTACAGGAGCTGGTGGAACGAAATCGTAAGCTCTTTATGAACAAATGGAATGTGGATCCAACGAGTTTCATATAAAGTGCAGATCCGAAGGCAAAGGACTTAGATAAAGAGGAGGAAAGTAAGTGAAAGGAGTCATACTGGCGGGCGGAACTGGATCCAGACTTCAACCGCTGACCCGGCTTATGAACAAACATTTGCTTCCGGTCGGCAAATATCCTATGGTCTGTTACGGCATAGATCGGCTTCGCCGGGGAGGGATTACCGACATTCTTCTGGTCATCAGCAAGCAATCTGCTGGTCTGTATACGGATTTTTTAGGCAGCGGTGCAGCATTTGGTGTATCTCTGACTTATAAGATTCAGGAAGCTGCTGGAGGCATTGCAGAGGCTCTCGATTTAGCAGAAGGATTCATTTTCCCTGGGGAACGGTTTGTCGTATTGCTTGGTGATAATCTGTTTATGGATGATCTGACGCCTTACGTGGAGAGCTATCTCCGGCAGCCTGAAGGTACAGCGAAGGTATTGCTGAAGCCGGTGGACGACGCACGTAGATACGGTGTTCCCGTGTTCGATAGTCAAGATTCCGCATGGATTGCTTATATCGAAGAGAAACCTGAGCATCCCAAGACCAAATTTTGCGTAACAGGTATTTATATGTACGATGAAGCTGTGTTTGACATCATCCGCCAAGTATCCCCTTCCAAGAGGGGGGAACTGGAGATTACCGATGTAAATAATATATATGCTGCTAACCGCAGGCTCAGCTATGATGTTCTCAAGGATTGGTGGAGCGATGCGGGGACGTTCCAGTCTCTGCGGGAGGCGGGAGAGAAGCTGAAGGATGCACTGCCATAAGTGGCAGCGGTAACGTGGAGTGTCCGGCCTTGGGTCGGGCACTCCTTCTTTATAAACTATAAGAAAGTATATCTTTCACCATACTTTGCTTATATTTCTACGAGAAACGGGGGTCGTCCTTATGGACGGCTCCCGTTTTTTCTTGATTGGCGCAGCAGTCCGGACGAAGGACCTGATCTCAAGCTTGCGTAGAGATATTATCTTCATCAACCCGGTTCTGTTTGCGGTATTTGAGCGGTGAGGTTCCGGTCATGGTTTTAAATACTCTTCCAAAATGGGTCAGGTTACCAAATCCTGCACGCTCAGCGATTTCCGAAACGGTTAATTTGGAGTCCTGCAGCAGAGAGCGGGCTTCTTTCAGGCGGGTGTTATTTACATATTCGCTGAAAGTAAAACCGGTTGTGTCCTTGAACGTTCGGCTTAAATGGGAGGTGCTTATGGAGAACCTGTCCGATATGTATTCCAGAGACAGAGGCTCAGCGAAGTTACCGTTGATGAAATGGATGATTTGGGAAATTTTCTTATGGGTCCGGTTCGTTTCTACAAAATGCTCGTTTTGATCCGGAAGCTTTTTTCGTTGGATGAAGATCAGCAGCTCCATCAACAGGATTTTCCGATAGTAGTCGAAATTTGGAGGTCTCTTGGTGTCTTCATGAATCAATTTGCTAAAAAGATTCTCGACAAAGATCTGGTCGTTGCCGCTTAACTTGATCGCATTTGATCTGGAGTGAAAGCAGGAGAAGAGGTCGCATGGAAGAGGGCTGTCCGCAAAAAAGTCGCGAAGGAACTCCCTTTTAAACAATAAAGTAACTCTTTCGTACATCGTACCATTTACATTAATCAGTCTGTGCAGGTCATTAGCGTTAATGAACAATAAAACCCCGCTGACGATTTGAAAGGTTCGGTCTTCTATAAAATAGTACAGCTCTCCAGACACTAAGTAGAGAATTTCATAAGCATCGTGATAATGATTTGAAGGCATACTTGAGACATTTTTTTTCTCTCGGCTAATGTGAAAGGGATCAGACTTATAGAAGTTGATTTCCAGGGGTGTCATCTCCAATCCGGCGGGAATGATCCTCGCAGAAACATGATCCATACCTGAATCAATCGTATCACGTTCATTGACCTGTTGAACAGGATAGAAATTAAATAGCGGTAAAAGTAGAAAATCATTAACAATAACAAAATATGCAGAGATTGAATAGAAATGAATGCGCTATATTTACATATAAATCGTATTTAAGGAGGGGAAAAGAAAATCAGGGTCCGCTGCAAGTGAAAGTTAAAGCGCTTAAACTATTATCTGCGAAAAGAGGGAACGAGAGTGCAAAAGAAGGGTCATTTGAAAAGAAGGCTGCACCAATCCATTTCTTTGTTGCTCGTGCTTATACTGCTGCCATTCCAGATTGCAAATGCTGCACCAGCACCAGATGCTGTCGGTTCAGATTCAATAACCGGTGTAAAGACGATTGCCGAATGGGTGTTTGATGAGGCCGCTGAAAATGTGGGGGTAATCTCGGCTACATACGGCATCTATGAGACAGCTTCTACTTTTCGCAATGTAGGCGGTGTGTTCGAGGATGTGGATGTAAGCAAGAAAGCGATCAGCTATCAGGGCTGGGACGATGGAAACGGGAAAAAGTATTGGCTTGCTACCGTGTCTACAACCGGGTTTGAGAAGATCACCTTATCCTCTGAGCAAAATTCATCCGGGTCAGGTCCGCGTGATTTTAAAGTGCAGACGAGTGTAGACCGACAAACGTGGGAGAATGTGCCAAATACGAATCTTAAAATGGCCGTCTCCAGTTTTGATTGCCCGGGAGATACCTGCAGATTGGTGAATACTCCCCTTCCGAACAGCAATGATCGGGAAATATTATATATTCGCTGGATCGTCAGCTCCGATACCAACACCAGGGGGAATGATGAGGGCATAGGGGGTTCAGGTTCCAGTAGAATCCGAAATATCAAGGTGTCCGGCGAGCCGATCCCGGGGAAAGAACCTGTCATTCCTACCGTAGATCTTGTCCAGCAGCCTTCAGACGGTTCTGGAAATGTGTCTCCCGAAGCTCCCGTTGAAATCAAATTCAACAAGGCCATTGCTCTTGATCCGGGTTATGCTGTCCGATTTGCCGATGAGAACGATCAACCGGTTGATCGGGTTACACTTGAAGTCTTAAACAGAGATACTTTGCGGATAAACCATCCTCCGTTGACTTATGGGAAGTCTTACACAGTAACTATACCCAAGGAGCTTATCAAGGGGGCAGATCTTGTGCCGCTAGTTCGGGAAGTTTCCTGGAGTTTTGGTGTTCAGGATTCACCTCTTGCTCCAAAATCCATCAATATGACATTTAACGGAGATCCAAAGACGAGCATTGCTTTGGCCTGGTACACGGATGCAATGACGGATACCGTGGTACAGGTTATAGAAGCCTCAAAGGTTATGGGGAACATTTTCCCGGAGAACGGGGCTTTGACTTATCAGGGAGAGGCCGAAGAAATTGAGACCTTTATGAATAAAAGCGACAGAAGTACGAACCATAAAACGAAATTTATTAGTCATAAAGTCATTGCAGACCAGCTTCAACCGGGAACAGCTTACAAATTTCGGGCAGGTAACGGCAAATCAGGTGATTGGAGCTCTATTGGCTCGTTCACTACCGATGCTGCCAGCCACCAGCCTTTCCGTTTTATCGCCGGTTCCGATTCACAGGCTTCCAGCAAGTCTGACTTTGAGCCTTGGGGTGATACCTTCCGGAAAGCAGTTGATTATATAGGCGACCCTAAATTCCTGATCAGCGCCGGAGATCTGGTGGATAACGGTGATTTGGAGGAGCAGTGGCAATGGATGCTCGAAGCAGCCCAGAATCAATTGCTGCAAGTGCCATATGTGCCTGTACTTGGCGGTCATGAGGTCATGGATTATGACGGAGACGAGACGACGCCGAATAACAACTTCTACAACCATTTCAACTTGCCGAAACAGGTTGTTGCGGATACTCATGAAGGCTCTGTGTATTCTTTTGAATACGGTGATGCACTCTATCTTGTCTTCAATTCGCAGTATTCGGGGGCACTTGCAGAGAATGGGAAAGAAGTGGAATGGGCAGATGACCAATTCTGGGACCAGGTGGACTGGATGAAGAGTACGGTCGCCCGCAGCGACAAGAAGTGGAAGTTTGTTACTTTTCACAAAAGCCCCTATGCAGCAGGCGACAACTCTGCACAATGGGAAGACGATCGCGTCCAGTTTTACAAGAAATACCTGATTCCTGCCTTTGACGAGATGGGCATCGATATGGTGTTCGAGGCCCATGATCATATGTATATGAGATCCTTCCAAATGTACAATGATGAAGTTATTCCCAAGGAAAAACTGACATTTGATGGAGAGGGCAATGCACTCAATCCCAAAGGCACGGTCTATCTCATGTCCAATGCATTCGGAAATAAATTCTATTATAAGAACAATCAATATGAACTGGATGAGAATGGAGAACCCCGCGAGATTCAGGACGAAAACGGGAATTCGGTTCCTTATGATGATTACTTTGCAGCCGTCGACGAACAGCCGGAGAAGAAGATGTTTACGGATGTTTCCATCACAGACCGGGTGCTTTCCTTTACAGCATATACCGCAGCCGTAGCGGATGAGAATCAGCCGGACACCGTTGGCGACGGCCTAAAAGCATATGACAAGTATGGGATCAAGCGAACGGACACCAAGCCGGACCCGGCTGAAGCGGTGAAGGTGAAATTGAACGGCAGCAAGGCGGTTCTGACCTGGAGTGCACCTTCCGCAAGTACAGAACCTGTAAGAGGATTCCGGATTTATGAGAAGAATGACAAGGTGAAGACACACTGGAGTATATATGTGCCAGCAGCGGAAGGTCAAACGGAATACACCTACACGGTAGATGATATCAATCCTGCGAAAAAATATGAATTTATTGTCAAAGCGGTCGGCATAAGAATCAATTCAGATCCGGTCGAAGTCAGTACAATCGAAGGTCCAAGCGAGTCGGAGCCGCCTTCAGCACCTTCAGATTTAAAAGGAACTGCGGTTTCTCCTTACCAAATCAACTTGAAATGGACGGCATCGGCCGGCAATATTCAGGCAGCGGGCTATAACGTATACCGCAACGGCAGCAAGGTCGGCACGACGAAGGAAATATCCTACGGCGATACCGGGTTAACTCCGGATACGGCCTATAGTTATACTGTGAAGGCCTATAATGCAGAAGAGAAGGAATCGCTGGCGAGCAATACCGTTCAAGTAAAGACCAAACCTTCATCCACTGGAGAGGGTGTCCATAAGGCATTTCCGCAGCATACGTCTTATGTGGCCGGCTCCATTAAGCCGAATCACTTGACTCAGGCCCAACTGGACGCTACGGTGGGCAGATTATATAACGAGTGGAAAACAAAATATCTGAAACAAAATCCATATCAGTCAGACCAGTATTACGTATGGTATAGCGACGGAGATTGGTTTGAGAATAACGAGATTACAGTTTCAGAAGCGCATGGCTACGGAATGCTGATTACCGCTTTGCTCGCGGGTCATGATCCGGAGGCTAAGAAGTATTTTGACGGGATGTATCGTTATTTCAGAGCACATCCAAGTGAAATCAATCCCGATTTAATGGCATGGCAGCAAGCGGATACCGGCACCGAAATTATTGATATCAATGGTGTGGATTCGGCAACCGACGGCGATATGGATATTGCTTACGCTCTTCTGCTTGCCGACAGCCAATGGGGCAGCAGCGGGGAAATTAACTACTTGTCCCAGGCCAAAAAGGTAATCAACGCTATTATGAAAAGCGATGTCAACCATTCCGAGTGGACATTGAAATTGGCGGATTGGGTCAGCGACAATGATTCCATGTTCGGCAATGCTACACGTCCTTCCGATTTTATGCTGCAGCATCTGAAAGATTTTAAAAATGTATCCGGAGACCTCAATTGGGATCGTGTTACCGATAAGACTTACAACATCATTAATAGTTTGTATGAAAATTACAGTCCCAAAGCCGGTTTGTTGCCGGATTTTGTATTCAAGGATGATACGGATGGGCAATACAAACCAGTAAGCCAGAAGATATGGGATACCCCGGATGGATACTTCCTGGAATCGGAAAATGACGGGGATTACAACTACAACTCTTCCCGTATTCCCTGGCGGATCAGTACGGATTATCTCCTGACAGGTGATAACCGGGCTAAAGAGCAGCTCAGCACGCTGAACCGCTGGATTCGGGCCAAGGCGGATAATGATCCGGCCAAGATCCTTGCGGGATATAAGCTGGACGGCACGGAAGCAATCAATGATTATGCAGACACATCCTTCTCCGCACCGATGATGGTCAGCGCCATGATCGATTCATCCAATCAGGAGTGGCTGAATAAATTATGGGATTATAATGCGGCTGTTTCCACCGAAGACGATTTATATTTTGGCAATAATCTGCGTCTGCTCAGCATGATTGTGGCATCCGGCAACTGGTGGACACCAACCATCGTTGATACTGAGGCTCCCATGGAACCAACAATAGAGAGAGCGGAAGCGGTATCCAGCTCTGTCATTGATCTAAAATGGACACCTTCCACGGATAATTTGGGAGTAACGGGATACAGGATTTACCGCAATGACGTTGAAATCAAGACCCTGGAAACAACAGAATACAGAGATAGCGGTTTATCTGCGGATACCCAGTACAAATACTATATTATAGCTGTTGATGCAGCAGGAAATACGTCCAAGATAAGCAATGTGAGAATCGTATCTACATTAAAGGCCAGCGGGGACGGTAGCTCGGGCAACGGCGGAGGTGGTAACCCGACTCCAACGCCAACGCCGGCAGCTCCGAAGCCAAGTGAAGGTCCGTCGAAAACACCGGCACCAACACCGGAACTGCAGCCCAAGAAACCTGTTTTCAGTGATATCGGCAGTTATTTGTGGGCCAAAGAGGCTATTGAAGCACTGGCGGCTAAAGGTATCGTTCAGGGAACGTCGAGTACTTTCTTTGAACCGGGCGCCAAGATGAAAAGAGCGGACTTTATATTGCTTCTGGTCAGAGCGTTTAATTTAAAGGCTGGTTTTGAAGTGAGCTTTGCGGATGCCGATCAGGACGCATACTATTATGAAGCGCTGGGAATCGCCAAACAATTGGGCATTGCCAGCGGAGTCGGCGGCAACAGGTTCAATCCGGGAGCAGAGATTTCCCGGCAGGATATGATGGTATTCATCGTAAGAGCATTGCAGAAGTCAGGAAAATTAGCAGAGGCCGGTTCCATCTCCGACCTTGGCAAATTTGCGGATGCTTCCAAAGTGGATAATTATGCCGTGAAGGCAGCAGCCGTACTAGTCAGGGAGGGCATTGTCCTTGGTGACGGGAAATTGCTCCATCCAACGGGAGCTGCAACCCGCGCCGAAACGGCGGTTCTCTTTTACAAAATCATCAATAAATATTATTAATCCAAAAGGCCAACAGCTCATTCCAATGGACCGGGCTGTTGGCCTTTTATTTTCCATTTACACGGCCTGTTGCAATTTTCTAAAGTATCCTGAGTCCGCCAATCCGCTTGTTTAGAGACGTAACTTGCCTTTATATCCTCGGCACCGTCCCGGCTTCTGCCGCATATGCTGTAGCAGGGCGTTTGAGCAAAGGAGACATGAAGGTGCAGAATAAAATAACAAAAGTCCTGCAGCACATGGCCCATACGCACGAACAGATGGCGCGGATACTAGATGCCGAGCGCCACGTGGCTGTCCGTATGTCGCAAATTGTCCACGATCTGCCAGATGCAGATCCCGGTTTTGACGGTATCAGCGGGATGATCGAAAGCTCAACTCAAGTAAACAAGAATATTATTGCTTACTTGAATGCACTTGCAGATCTGGAAGAAGCGATGGCTGAAGGGGTAGGCAGAGTAATTAAGGAATTGAACGGCCAAGAAGAAGAGTAACGCTATAGGAGCAGGAGGCGGATGATGAGCAGAGAAAAGGCTTATCTGCAAATGCTGGAGTCGACCGCCACTATCCAGTGGAACATTGCAATGATTCTGGAAGCTAAGGCGGTTGAAGCTGAAAAGGTAAAACAGTGGGCACAACATCATATCCACGCTAGAGCTTTCGAATCTCATGAAGAGCAGCTGAAGGAATCCCTCTCCATTCACGAAGTTATCGTGGAAATGGTCGAAGGGCTGACTAAACTGGAGAATGGACTCTACAGCAATTTAAAAGCAGTGCTGGGCAGTGGTGAAGATGATGGTGGCGGGGAAGGTTTTGGAGACATGTCAGGTGATGGATTCAGTTTTGGAGAAGACAGCAAATGAGCGGGGACCGTCTCTCTGAACATGCCGTCAAGCTGGAGATGATCCGCTCCATTTCGCGCAGTCAGGCTGCTTTGGCGGCCATCTTGGAGAGCATCGCCGAATTGACGGGGCAATCTGAGCTGACGGCCCGCAAATTGAGCGACAATATCAGAATCTTAAGTGGGTATCAGAGCGCGATGTGCCGGATGATGTCCGGGATTTCACTACATCAACCGAAACGGGGAATTCCTGCTGCGCCATGGCTGAGCAAGGCATACGCCGTAGGAACCTCCAGAGATCATGGAGCACAGGAGGAATAGAAGCATGAAGAAAAAGAGCCTTAGAACATTACGTTCAGGCAGAACCCGCAGACGCACACTACTGCTCTCGCGGAAAACGAAAGTGCGTAGAGGTCTAGCCCGCAAACCCCGCAGAGGACTTTCTCGGAAAGTCGTTCGTTATGGAAAGACGAAGAAGGGGCTTTTGGTACGAAAGAAAAGAAGACTCCGCCGCAAGCTTGTTCGAAAGGTGAGGGTTATACAAGCACCAGTTCATGTAGTGCCGGTTATCGAGGCTCCACCTGCCCCGCAGGTCATTCCGCTCCCCCCGGACCTTGGCGTTTCGCCGGAAACGCCACCGGCAGACGCCTTTCAGCAGGGCTACACCGAAGCATACAACGTGGGGTTCGACGCCGGTTTCGCCAAGGGTTTCGAGGACGGTCATAAGCTGGAGTTTAATTGAGCAGCGGCAGGTAAGTTAAGAGGAAGGGACCCGGAGATCTAATCTGTGACGCGTTATTCTGATCTTTCGTGTCCCTCAGCTTAGAGGGACTGCATCCTCTCTGGAATCATCCTACTATCGGAATTTGTCTCCGAATATGATAGACTTCTAAAACGAGAATCTATTCAGAGGTTTTCAGATGTCGATAAGAAAGAGGGGATAGCAGGATGCAAGTAGGAAATGGGATCAGAAAAGCTAGACAGAATGAGATCGAAGAGATCATGGAATTGATCTCAAAATGTGTACAAGTTATGCAGGCCGCTGGAAGCGACCAGTGGGATGAGAGCTATCCGAATAAAGAGATTATCGAACTGGATATCGCACAGGGTACCTTATATGTATGTGAAGAAGATAAAGCTATCGCGGGTATTCTTGTACTGGATGAGAATGCTTCTGAGGAATATAAGAAGATCGAGTGGAAGCAAAATCAAGGGCCACATCTGATTATGCATCGTTTAGCAGTTCATCCACATATTCAGGGAAAAGGGATTGCGACTAGGCTAATTGCTTTCGCGGAGGATTACGCAGCGCGTAATGGTTACACAAGTATTCGGCTGGATACTTATGCGAAGAATACTAGAGCATTGGAAATCTATCCTCGCCTTGGTTATGACCATAGAGGTGAAGTGGGTTTTCCGAACCGCACGGCGAACTTTCCAGTATTCGAGAAGGTGTTGAAACCGGAACGTAGTTAGGAATCTTCAACATAAAAAAAGGTTCAGAGGGTTAACCTCTGGACCTTTTTTCTTTATTCCCTTAACGGCATGTCTGGTATCGAGTATCGGTATTTTTTTGATCCCGGTTAAGGATAAGAAGCCTTCTACCGGATACACCGATCAGGTAACGAACGTTAACGATATCTTCATCGCTCATATCATCAATGGACAGAACTGCTGTAAGGCGTATTCTTGTTGATGTGCGACCCGTAACGGTGAGTCTTCTTGGGATAAAAGCAATGGTTCCTGTATCTCCCGATATTACATAAAGCCTGTTGTTTCTAGAAACGGTTTTTAAATTACAGAACATGGTGTTGCTCATTGTAATGCCCCAATACTTTCTAAAATACGAAATGACCTTAGCTCTGGTACTGAATCTAACCGGCAGACGATAATAATCGGCGCCATCAACGTGGATCACTCTGCGAGAATCGGCAGAATCGTAAACCTCGAACCATACTTTTTCAGCAGCGGCGATGAATGCTTGCAACTCATTTGGGGTTTGAGAAATTGTTGGCATTTGATCTCCTCCTCGCTATTACTTTATTAAAAGCGAAGCTATCGGTTCGGGTGATAGGACGAGTATAAAAAGCGGAACTTAAGAAACATTGATAAGAAGTGTGGAAAATTATAATTAAAGTTAAGTTTTATTACATGTTTGTATAGATAATCATTATTTTTAATTGTGGACAGATCTAATTAAGAAATATGTGTTAGTTTAAATAACTTTTGTTGACATTAAACCTGTCTTTGTCTTATGATTGATTTATTCAAATTTGGAATAGAATAGCTTCTCTTTTCGTATATCCTTAATAATTGGTTTAAGGGTCTCTACCGGAAACCGTAAATTTCTGGCTACGAAAATATGCTACGGCATATTTTTGTGGTCTTTTTGTGTTACACCGTGAAACGGCAAACGAATGAACAATGAGGGGGATAAGGACAATGGGGAACATTCTGATCAAAAGTGCTGAGATCATTACAATGAACAAACAGGAGGAAATTATCGTCGGGGATGTTCGAATTAATGACGATCTCATTGTAGAAATAGGCACTGGTCTGATCCCGCAGGGAGACGAAAAGGTCATCGATGCCACGAACCGTACGTTAATTCCCGGTTTTGTTCAGACGCATATTCATTTATGCCAGACGTTATTCCGTGGGAAGGGAGATGATCTGGAGCTTATGGACTGGCTGCGTAAACGGATTTGGCCGTTAGAGGCAGCGCATGATGAGGAATCCCTTTATTATTCGGCGATGCTCGGTATTGGAGAACTGATTTCCAGCGGAACCACTACGATTGTTGATATGGAGACTGTTCACCATACGGACTATGCTTTTCAGGCCATTGCTAAAAGTGGAATACGTGCTTTGTCCGGTAAGGTGATGATGGATCAAAAAGGAGGAGATGTGCCTGAAGCACTGCAGGAGGATACCGCTTCTTCTTTACAGGAAAGTGTGGATTTGCTTGAAAAATGGAATGGCTATGGCAATGGACGGATTCAATATGCGTTCTCTCCGCGTTTTGTAATATCCTGCACCGAACCCTTGTTAACCGAGGTACGAGATCTCTCCGCAAGGTATGATGTGAAGGTGCACACCCATGCTTCTGAGAATTTAGGGGAGATTGAGATTGTACAGGCGATGACCGGGATGCGTAACATCGTCTACTTGGACCATCTAGGATTAGCTAATGAGCGCTTAATACTGGCGCATTGTGTATGGCTGGATGTTGAGGAGCGGCGCATATTGCGGGATCGTGGAGTTCATGTAAGTCATTGCCCTGGCTCAAATCTGAAACTAGCCTCCGGAATTGCTGATACACCGGGGATGCTCCATGATCATGTGTCACTAAGTCTGGGTGCTGACGGTGCACCGTGCAATAACAATCTGGATATGTTTAATGAAGTGCGGCTCGCAGCAATTATTCAGAAGCCTCAACATGGACCTACGACGATGGATGCCCGCAGTGTATTTCGTATGGCAACTATAGGTGGGGCAAAAGCGGTAGGGATGGAAGATAAGATCGGTAGTATCGAGGTGGGTAAAAAAGCAGACCTAGTGCTCCTGAATCTCTTCAATTTCCATACCTTCCCCTCCTATGACGTAGATCCCATCTCTAGAATTGTATATTCAGCTACCCGGGCGGATGTGGAAACCACGATTATCGACGGAGAGATCGTGATGGAAAGGGGTCTGCTGAAGACTGTAGATAAAGAGATTGTTCTGAATGAAGCTAACCGTTCTATTAAAAGATTGCTTAAGCATACTTCGATCATCTGAAGAATGACCAATCTATAGTTAACAGGGATGTTCCAAAGCCGGAAGGGCAGCGGGGCATCTCTTTTTTGATGGAAGATAATTCTACCATTTTGATAAAAAAAGTAAGTATTGTTATACTAGAACAACCTGATATTTTACAAATTACTAGAATAGATTTGATATTTCGAACAAATGAACATGTAAGAGGGGATTAAAAGTGAAAAAGCAAGGGCCGGATCGCGCCCATTTTTTTATCGTTGTTATATTGTTATGGTTAAAGCTGTTGTTTCTGAGAGTGTTGTTCTTTGATAGAATTGCTTGGGAATGGATTGCAGCGGATGTAGCGCCAGTCCTTTTTATTATGGGGATTTTAACGGTGATTACGCCATCTAGGGTGAGAACAACCGTCTATTGGATATTTAACGGCTTTTTATCGCTGTTTCTGTTCGCAGCCGCTGTATATTTTAATCACTTTGGTTCTGTTCCAACCTACCTGGCCTTATCTGAAATCAATCAGGTATTTCAAGTGAAGGCAAGCGTAGAATCTACCATAAAGAGTATTGATTACTTATTCTTCGTGGATTTTGTCATCTTCGCTATCTATGGTTTGATTCGCAGATGGAAACAAGGAAAGACCTACCCGCGTGAACGCTTTAGTTCCCGGAAGACAGGATTCGTGCATGTGGTGGTGATTCTGGTATCCATTATTGGAGGCTTTTCTTTATCGGCATATTCTGTCCACTCTGCACGTGGGATTACAAATGAGCTTGTACAGGCGGAAACAGCCGGATTTCTAAATTATGAAGTCGTTGCTGCGATTAAGATTAATGAAGATAACAATCTCATTGGAACGGGTGATATTAAGGATACGATTGCGAAGGTTGACGCCCTGCAATCTTCCTATCCTTATAGTGACAAGCCGGCGGGTACGACTCCTGATTATTTTGGCTCACAAAAGGGTAAAAATGTAATTGTGCTACAATTAGAAGCTTTTCAGAATTTCCCACTACATCAATCCCTGGATGGTCAAGAATTGACGCCAGTCATGAATAAGTTAGCGGATGAGGGCTTTTATTTTCCTCATGTTTACCAGCAGATTGGTCCAGGGAATACATCTGACGCTGAATTCATGAGCAATACGTCTATTTATCCGATTGGTACTTTGGCCATGTCTACCGGATTCGGGGACAGAGAATTGCCAAGCTTACCACGACTGCTAAGAGATAAAGGGTATGAGGCATACACCTTCCATGTGAATAAAGTAGGGTTTTGGAATCGGAATGAGCTATATCCGGCGCTTGGGTTTAATGGTTATTATGACAAAGATTATTTTACGAATGATCATTTTAATGCGTTTGGTGCTTCCGATGAACAACTGTATATTACGGGTGTCGAGAAATTGACAGAGCTGAAGAAGAAGGGAACTCCCTTCTACGCACAGATGGTGACAGCATCCAGTCATCATCCTTTCAAAATCCCAGATTCCTTTAAGAAAATCACTGTGCCTGATAATTTGAAGGATACGATGCTTGGTGATTATTTAACTGCTATAAACTATACTGATTATGCCATAGGTACTTTAATAGAAGGTTTGAAAGAAAATGGATTGTGGGATAACACTGTTCTGGTCATGTATGGCGACCACTTTGGTCTGCAGCCTCAGGACGTTCCGCCAGAGCAAGTGGAAAGTGCACTTGGTGTTCCATATGATTCCCGGATCAGTCGCTTTAATATTCCACTCATTGTGCGTGTGCCGGGAATGGAGCAAGGGAAGGTAGTAGAGCGTACGGGAGGACAACTAGATATCCTTCCTACGATAGCTAATTTAATGGGTGTTTCACTACAACAAGAAGGTTATACAGCCTTTGGTCATGACCTGCTCAACATTGATCGTAATGTGTTAGGGATGAGGTATTATTTGCCTTCCGGCTCCTTCTTTAATGATGACATTCTCTATGTCCCTGGAAAAGGATTTGTAGATGGTGAAGCTGTGTCGCTGGATACGCTCAAGCCGGTAACGGACTTCTCGAAATATCAGAGCGATTATGAGTATGTATTGAAGCTAATGAATTTGTCCGACGAATATGTGAAGCTGTTACCACAGAGATAGGGGGAATCATGAAAAAGTTCTGGAAACCGGAGTATCTCGTAAGCCTTGCCGGCTGCGGTCTCATTATTTATCTGCTATTCGTAGGACCTTTTATTGGGGTTGCTGATAATGGAGATTTCCTGCGTATGATGAATACCATCGGTCTGAACTACTATGATACTGCAGCATCGTATACCGACCAGTTTTTTAATTTTAGCCATTCTCGTTTTGCGTATGAGAATTTGTTTAGGGGCTTCTATCCTTCTTCACAGATTTTGATTGTGCTTGTACCGAGGTTGATCGGCGGGCTCATCCATGGCAGCTTTTTTGATGTTAGATTGCTCGGTGCAGTTTACGGTCTTCTTTTACTGGTGGCGACCTGGCTGCTGGTGAAGTACAATGCTCGCGGCTCTTATGTTACGGGGCTGCTGCTAGGTGCAGCTATTTTGTTTGTATTCTATGATATTGGGTATTTGGCATACTTTAACTCCTTGTTTGGAGAACCGGTATCGATGGTGTTTATGCTGTTGACCTTTGCACTGGGGTTAAGACTCACTAGCCAAGAAAAGCCTACGACTAAGGGGTTAACCTTATTTTTTATTGCGATACTGTTTCTGGTCACCTCCAAAATTCAGAATGCGCCGATTGGGATTGCCTTTGCATTGATCTTCCTGCGGTTTATGACGCTTGATGGTGAGCGAAAATGGAGAAAGCTGGCCTTGCGCTTTTCGATTGCGATATTTCTGGTATCCATCGTTATGTACGTGACGGCGCCAAAAGAGCTGAAGCATATTAACCTGTATCAGACTGTGTTTTTTGGGATATTAAACGAATCACCAGATGTGAAGGGAGATTTGCAGGATCTCGGATTGCCGGAGCGGTTGGAGGTACTTGCGGGCACGAATTATTTTCAGACCGATACAGTGATCAAACAGGATGATCCTTCGCTGGTACCGGATTTCTACGACCGGGTATCCCATAAGGATGTATTGTTCTTCTACTTAAAACATCCAGGACGGTTAATAGATAATATGGAATATGCTGCTAGTAACAGTATGGCGATTCGTCCTTATTATCTAGGGAACTATGAGAAGAGTGAAAATAAGCCAGCAGGTGCATTATCGTACACTTACAGCGGATGGAGCGAATTCAAGAACAAGCATATTCCGCATACGCTCGGATTTCTCACTATATTCTATCTGGTGTATTTTTCCGGGGCGGTGTTCCAATATTTCCGTAGTCGGGATGTTCGGGGAAGAGTTGCTGGTGAACTGCTGATGTTATTGGGACTGATAGGGATTTTCTCCTTCCTGGTTCCGATTCTTGGGGACGGAAGGGCTGACATTGGTAAGCATTTATTCTTGTTTAATGTGTGCTTCGATATGATGGTTGTAGTCATGTTCGGATGGGTTGTACACAAGGTAGTGGGAATTGTAAGACGTTAATTTATGGAACAAATCAAACAGCAAGTTTCCGATTATGGAGACTTGCTGTTTTTATTAAAATATAAGAATTTATATGTTCTATGTTGTAAATTATCCTTATACTTCTCGCTTAAATGCTTACCGTCCTTATAGGGACGTCGAAGGTGTTTATGCTTGTTCATCCTCTAATAGCTCACGCAGCATACCCTGGCGGTCATTCATAAATGCTTTGGTCACGGTGTAGTGCTCTGTTTCCTCCAAGGCGACAGACCTTATGCCCTCACCTTCTAGAAGAAAAATCTCAGCTCCCGGATAGGACATTAGAATGGGAGAATGGGTCGCGATAATAAACTGTGAATCCTGTTGCACTAGCTCATGCATACGCACCAGCAGAGACATTTGCCGTAGAGGAGATAGAGCGGCTTCAGGTTCATCGAGAATATAAAGACCACGTCCTCCGAAACGATGAACGAACGCTGCGAAAAAAGACTCTCCGTGAGACTGCTCGTGCAGAGACTTGCCTCCATAGGAGTTCTTGATTGGTGGACCAAAACTAGGCTGTTCATCTAATTCATCAATGTAGGAAGCCACATTATAATAGCTCTCCGCGCGTAGAAAAAAGCCGTCCTTCGGACGTCTAACCCCTCTAGCAATTCTAAAATACTCATAGAGACTCGAATGTGAGGAACGAGTGTTAAAAGAGAAGTTAAGTGTTCCACCTTCAGGGTTAAAGCCCCACGCAGCAGCAATTCCCTCTAGCAATGTAGATTTCCCTGTGCCATTCTCCCCGACAAGAAAGGTTACTGGCTTTTGAAAAATAAGCCGATCCAGTGTTCTTACGGCTGGCAGATGAAATGGATAGGCTTGGAATGATGGAACCTGATCACGAAGCAGTTCTGCATGGCGCAAGTACAACGTGGTGTTATTCATAGTGTCCCCCTTGTGAATGCCATAAATAATCATTTCCGCTCAGATATGACGAGATGTAAGTCTCAAGCTAGACCTTTATAGTGTGTGTTCTAAAAGTACGGTTTTCAGCACCGAGAAGATTGAAAGAAGGTAGAAACTGAGGAGCGGAGCGTAGTGGAAGCTACGTGAGCACCGGAAGTTTCGCCTGAATTCAATACTCGATGTCGAGTAAGCTTCTTGGGCTACTTCGTGATCAAAAGCGGACTTTTTGAACAACCTCTTATAGTATACCAGCATCCTGTAAGTGGATGAAATCTTCTAAGGTTCGGGCAAGCCGGGCAAAAGACAGGGGACATCTGCCAATTTAGTTCTAGTAAAGACAGATGTCCATGAGGCGAGTGCTGACTCCGCATATAGTTATACTGTCTTGAGAATACGACGGGGCAGGGTGAAGGCCGTGAAAGCGAGAAAGAGAAAAAAACACAAGCATCCGCGAGAATATCGCGACGGTTATCACGAAGGATATCGTCTTGGCATGTGTGAGGCTGTGCAGCGTCTGAATACTCCAGGGGTCGAAGCTTGCCGACCATTTAAGTTAATGTATGTTCCTCAAGGATTTCAGGCGATCGACACTGGCGTAACGGAGGCGCTGCAGCAGCTTGTAAGTGAGCTTGTAATAAGTACTCCTGAAACGATGCTGGAAACCGCGGCACGGGAAATGCCTGGGGCAGTGCTAGTGATGAATGGGCTTCATGTATTCCCGGAAAATCATTTAGAACAGATTTCGGAGATAAGAAAGCTAGGCATCCCAACCGCCATTTGGTTTGTGGATGATCCTTATTTTACAGAGGACACTTCAGTCATTTGCAAGCATTATGATCACGTATTTACACATGAGCTGGGTTGCGTAGAGTTTTATCAATCCCTTGGGGTGTCATCGGTTCATTATTTGCCACTGTGTGTCAATCCAAAGATGTTCTACCCACGGCGTACCGGCCCGCAATATCAGTATGACATTGTATTTATTGGTAATGCATTTCGTAATCGGACAGAGCTGTTCGACCAACTGGCACCTTATCTTAAGGGGAAAAAAGTGCTTATCGCTGGGGGGTTCTGGGAACGCCTCGCAACCTATGATCAACTTACACCTTTTATCAGCAATGGCTTTATCCCGCCTGAGGAGACAGCCAACTACTACAGTGGCGCAAAAATAGTCATTAATATTCACCGCCCGTGGGAAGAGGGTCAGGATAACCGGAATAGCTACCGCCTTCCTTCACGCTCCATTAATCCGCGCACCTATGAGATCAGCGCCTGCGGTACTATGCAGCTTACGGATGTTCGTGAGGATTTGGGAAATTATTATCGGCCTGGTTATGATCTGGATACTTTTGGCTCGGCTAAGGAACTGCAGCAGAAGATTGAGTACTATTTGAAGCATGAAAAAGAGCGGCGAATCTATGCTTTACGGGGATTACGGACTACCATGCGAAACCATACATTCACTGCGCGTTTGCCTCATTTGCTGAATGTAATTGCTTCACGTGTATGAAATCTATAACGGGATAAAGGAGCGAGGATTATGAACAATAATGAATTTATTATGCCTACCCCCCCATTACCTCTTACACCTCCGGAGGAAGAAAAGCTGCGTGGTCGTCTGAGTGGTTTTAAGGGGGGGTATGATGAGGGCTATTTACGGGGGCGCCTTGCGATCCTGAATGGTCGATCTGAAGAAGTATTTCCTGTGCGGAATATTCATGTCATGTATGTCGCTTCTGGCAAAGGCTACCCTTACTCTCCTTTAGATGATGCGGTTCTTTGCGCGCTACAAAAATTAACAGCTCAAGTCACAATTACGGATGTGCGTCAAAATCTAGTAGAGCTGGCTGCAGCGCAAAGACCGGATCTGGTATTGGTGCTAGACGGTATGGATTTACCTCTTGAGCAGATCGATGCTCTACGCACTAGTGGCATTCGGACAGCTATTTGGCTTACTGATGATCCTTATTACACTGACTTTACGGTCAAGATTGTGGCTCACTACGATTTTGTATTCACACTTGAACGTAATTGTATTGATTTCTATCGGGGACTTGGTTGCCCTGAGGTCCATTATCTTCCTTTTGCTGCTCACCTGGAGCATTACCGTCCTACTACAACACGTTCGTCAGTGAATCGGGAAGTTAGCTTTATTGGCTCCGCCTATTGGAACCGGGTGAACTTCTTCCGTGAGATTCTTCCTGATTTAATGAACTATAACACAGTGATTAACGGAATCTGGTGGGATCGTCTGCCTGAGGCTCCGCTCTACGGTGACCGTATTGAAATTGGCAAATGGATGTCCCCACAAGAGACGTCAGTAGCTTACAGCGGCTCCAAAATCGTCATTAACCTCCACCGCTCGCACATTGATGAAGTGGTTAATAACAATACGCTTTCGATTCCTGCCGTTTCTCCTAATCCACGTACCTTTGAAATTGCAGCAACGGGCACGTTGCAATTAGTAGATGCTAGAGATGATATGGGATCTTTCTACAAACCGGATGAAGAAATTGTGACCTTTGCGAGTCCTCAGGAAATGATGGATAAGATCCGTTATTACTTAACCCATGAGGAGGAACGCCGGGCAATCGCGCTGCGTGCTTTTGAACGGACGCTCAAGGATCACACTTACGCAAAACGTATTCACCAGATGCTAACAGTAATCTACGGCTAGACTTTGGCCCAAACTGGATATGGAAATGTGCGCTTAGCAGGGGACAGGTGTCGTGCCGGCATCTGTTTTTCCTCGATATACTGTAGAACCGGACCTCAGCGTATGCCTGTAACCTGATGAAAAGAAGCTGATGGAGCGGCTTGTATAGCTGAACGGAGGCAAAGGTGGGTTATGGGCTGAGAGGGCGAGGCTCGGGCTAAGCGAATGCTTCCGAAGCGAGTTTTATTGCGAAGTAAGAAACTTGAGCAACGCTTCGTAAAACTAAGCGGATGCTTCCGAAGCGAGTTTTACTACGGAGTAAGAAACTTGAGCAACGCTTCGTAAAACAAAGCGGATGCTTTCGAAGCGAGTTTTACTGCGAAGTAAGAAACTTGAGCAACGCTTCGTAAAACTTTAAGGGAGGTGAATGGCTGCTCCAGGCCCTCGTTAGGGAGCGCCGAAACGCCATGGCTGATAAAGCTACAATCGTCCTCTTTTCACATGTATCTAATACACGCAGTATTACCGGAGCGGAGAAGCTGTTGTTGTTTTTCGCTCAGGAGCTTTCTCCGTACTTTAATTGTATTCTCGTTGCACCACAGGACGGCAAGCTGACTGCTCAGGCTCGAAGCTTCGGAATAAGTGTACAGTTGCTCTCGATTCCTCTTTTATATGGAATGTACACTCCTTATGCAGGGCTCGAGGCAGATGCTCGTAAATTCCAGGAAAGCAGGGAGTACCACGAGTTAACAGACTGGCTGACCTCTCTGCGCCCGGCGTTTATTATTACAAGTACCTGTGTCCATGCTTTGCCAGCAATGGCTGCCAAGTCACTGGGCATTCCGGTGGTATGGAAAATATCAGAGACGATAACAGACAATGAATATACACCCATTAGTGTAGGGCTGATTCATCGGAATAGTGATGAGATTCTGGCTATTTCACAAACGGCAGCAGCTTGCTTTCCAGAGGAAGTAAGAGCGGAGAAAGTGATTCAGCTTCCCCCTTCTTGGAATGACAAAGAGATGATGATTGAGGCTTGGAGCAAGCTTCGGGGCGAACGACGGCGAGAGCTAAAGATTAAACCGCAGGAACAGCTGGTCGGTTATATTTCTTCCTTTATTAATAAGGAAAAAGGATTGGAACATTTTGTGAAAATGGCTGTGCTTGTGTACGCGGTCCATCCTAGTGCGAAATTTGTTGTCATAGGTTCAGCTGGTGACAAAAGCTACTATGATCGCTGTGTCCGCAAGGTAAAGCTCGAGGGTCTGTTTACCCGATTTAAATTTGTTGGTTATGCTGAATGCCTTCCATCTGCTTATTGCGCTATGGATGTGCTGGTTGTTCCCAGCCTGATCCGCGAAGGCTTCGGAATGACCGCTTTGGAAGGAATGGCTTTTGGAAAGCCCGTGGTCGCTTACGACTCCGGGGGCTTGCGGGAAATCCTGCACTCAGCAGGCTGCGGCGATAATCTCGTGCCCGCGTCGGACATTTCCGCGCTGGCCGAAAGAGTCAACGTTATGCTGGCGCAGCCGGGACTGGCGATAACCATAGGCGCCCAAGCGCGGGAGCGAGTCGACGCCGTTTATGGTCCGGCGGCTTATCGGAGCCGCCTACAGGGTCTTGCGGAGATGTGGAGCCTCCGCTATTGCAGCGCACCGCCGGTGCGCGAGGCTGACAGCGTGGTGGAACCACCCGCTGTCCTGCCTGAATTGCCCGCTGCGTCGCCGGCTTTGCCGCGAAGCAAGGGCCTGCCGAGCCGCGTCGCCCGCAAGCGACGCGGCAAAGCCCGGGCGCGCCGGCGAAGCGGGCGCCCGTTGGTTTTACGCCGCGCTGCTCGCAAGCGGCGTAAGGGTTCTGCCCGGCGGCGAAGCACCGCCGGGGGCAAGCGCCGCCGGGCCCGCCGGGGTGGGCGGCGGCGCGCTGCGTAAGTGCCTCGCTTGCCGCGAAGGTGGCAAGCTGAGCGAATGGCGAGGCATTTTACGCTCTAGATTGCCTCCAATTTGGCCAACTGAGCAAAAAGAGGGGTATAAATGCCCCAGATTGCCGCGAATTCGGCTAAACGTGCAAAAAGAGGGGTATAAATCCCCCAGATTGCCGCGAATTCGGCTAAAAGAGCGAAAAGAAGGGTATAAATCCCCCAGATTGCCGCGAATTCGGCTAAAAGAGCGAAAAGAAGGGTATAAATGCCCCAAATTGTCGCGAATTCGGCTAAACGTGCAAAAAGAGGGGTATAAATGCCCCAGATTGTCGCGAATCCGGCTAAAAGAGCGAAAAGAGGGGTATAAATGCCCCAGATTGTCGCGAATTCGGCTAAACGAGCAAAAAGAAGGGTATAAATCCCCCAGATTGTCTCAATCTGCTATTCTACCAATCCTGCTAAAAGCCCAACCCGCGCTTCTAGCAGTCTCAGTCCACCCGACTGAGCCAAGTCAGACCATCATCAAACAGGCAGGGGAGTGAACTCATGAAGATCATGACGATTTTAGGCACGAGGCCTGAAATCATCCGCCTCAGTGTTATCATTCCGCTTCTCGACGAACATGCTGAGCGGCACATCCTGGTGCATACCGGCCAGAACTTCACCGCCAGTCTCAGCGGCATTTTCTTTGCAGAGCTGGGACTGCGGGCGCCGGATTATGTGCTGCAGGATAAGCAAGCAGGACTCGGCGGCCAGCTTGCCGCCATGTTCGGAGGGCTAGAGAGCATTTTACAGAAAGAACAGCCAGACCGTGTCTTGCTTCTGGGGGATACGAATAGCGCGTTATGCGCGATTTTGGCCGAACGGATGGGTATTCCGGTGGTGCATATGGAGGCAGGCAACCGTTGCTATGACCTAAAAGTGCCCGAAGAGAAAAACCGCCGTGTCATAGATGCCGTTTCGACCATTAATATGCCATATACACAACAGAGCAAAAGACACCTAATCAGCGAAGGCTTCCCAAGCAGACGTATTGTGTTAACAGGAAATCCGATTCATGAGGTCATGACTCATTTTGAATCGAAAATCCAGGCTAGCAGCATTCTGGAGCAGCTGAATCTTACCTCAGGGCAGTATTTCCTTGTAACAGCACATCGTGCAGAGAATGTAGATGATTCAGAGTCCCTTGTACAAATAATGTCAGGTCTTAACGCAGTGGCTGAGCATTTTGGAATTCGTTTAATATGCAGCATTCATCCTCGCACTCGCTCCAAACTAACTGAGCAATTTTCTCTTCCAATGAACCCTCTCGTTGAATTTCATGAGCCCTTCGGATTTTTTGATTTTGTTTATTTGGAACAGCACGCCTTGTGTGCCATCACCGACAGTGGGACCGTACAGGAGGAATGCTGCTTGATGAAAGTACCAACCGTTACGATTCGCAGAACAACAGAGCGTCCCGAAACGGTAGATTGCGGAAGTAACGTGGTGTCAGGTGTTGACCAGAAAAGTATTCTACGTAGCGTCAAGCTGATGGCGGCGCTCCGCCCCGATTGGGAGGCTCCGGAAGGTTACTTGACTCCGGATGTTTCGGTAAAGGTAGTTAAATTTTTGCTTGGAGGGAACCTGCATGTTCAATAATAAACGGATTGTGGTCACAGGCGGCACCGGTTCCTGGGGGCATGAGCTGATTAGGCAACTTCTGCCGCAAAATCCTAAGGAAATCATCGTATTCTCCCGCAGTGAGTCCGCTCAGGTGGCGATGAGCCGGGAGTTCGAGGATCAACGACTCAGCTTTATCATTGGCGATATCCGTGACAAGGATGCGCTGGTCGCCGCGTGCCGTGGCGTTGATTATATCTTCCATTTGGCGGCGCTCAAACATGTTCCGGTCTGTGAGGATCAGCCGTATGAAGCGCTCAAAACCAATGTTGTTGGCACTCAGAATGTAATCGAAGCAGCCATTGTGAATGGCGTCGAGAAGGCCATTTACATCTCAACGGATAAGGCTGCAAACCCGTCGAACTTCTATGGAATGACCAAAGCGATTGGGGAAAAATTGTTCGTCTATGCCAATCTAATTGGCTCAAACACCCGTTTTGTAACCGTACGTGGAGGTAATGTGCTCGGAACGAACGGCAGCGTCGTACATTTGTTCATGAAGCAGATCAAGGACAAGGGACAGGTACGTATTACCGATATGAAAATGACCCGCTTCTTTTTCACACTACGCGATGCGATTACGTTGTTATTTAAAGCTTCTGAGGTTAGCTTAGGTGGAGAAATCTTTGTCATGACGATGCCTACTTGCCGGATTATCGACCTGGCTGAGGTGTTAATCGAGGCCTCTGGAGAGCCGAATGTAAGTATTATCGAGACCGGAATTCGTCCGGGGGAGAAAATACACGAGATTCTAATGAGCGATTTCGAAAGCTTAACAACCGTTGTCTACGATGAACAGTATCTAGTGATTCTCCCTACGCTGAACATGCCAGAGTTAAAGGCACATTATAGCGCTTATCCTCATGTCTCTTTTAATAGTTTCAGCTCCGAGACGAATCTAATGGATCAGGAAGAGATCAAAAGCATCTTGATTCGAGGAGGTTTCCTGCAATGAAGCTGCTTATCCTTGGTGGAAACGGTATGGCGGGGCATATGCTGGCGGATTATTTCCGCCGCCAGGGCAAGCATCACGTCTTCCATACAACCCGGGATAAGAGCGATCTTGGCGGGCTGTATGTAGATGCGAACGATATAGCCGGAGTAGAGAAGCTGGTCGATATCGTCTCCCCTCATTGCATCATTAACGCGATGGGGGTACTCAATCAATTCGCAGAACGTGACAAAATAGGGGCTTACCACGTGAATGGCTTTCTTCCTCACCACTTGTGGCGGATGGCGGAAGCTGTTCATGCAAGACTTATTCATATCAGTACCGACTGCGTGTTTGAAGGAACACGCGGGGGGTACACAGAAGAGGATGTTCCTGATGGAACCTCTGCCTATGCGATTTCGAAAAGTCTTGGCGAGGTGCGGCAACCTGGGCATCTTACGATCCGGACTTCGATTATTGGTCCGGAAATCCGCCCAGACGGCATTGGTTTGATGGATTGGTTTCTGGCACAGCGTGGTCAAGTGTCAGGATACCGCCGGGTGATGTGGAACGGAGTCACTACACTCCAATTAGCTAAGGCAATGGATACGCTGCTGGATTCCACGGTATCGGGGCTGATCCATTTAGCACATCCGAAGCCGGTAAGTAAGTATGAGCTGCTTCAGCATATTCAGGCTGCTTTTCATAAAGAGGATGTGGAAATCATCCCTGAGGATGAACATGTTCAAGATCGAACATTAGTGAATACAAGAACGGATGTTGATTTGCCGTTGCCTTCGTACCCATTGATGCTGCAAGAACTGGCTGACTGGATGAAACAGTCAGAGATGTCCCCATGAAAGGTCAAAAACTACTGATTACCGGGGCTGCCGGATTCACCGGTCGACATGCTGTTCATTTGTTCTTGGCAGGAGGCGCTGAGGTTACCGCTGTGGTGCGTCCGCCATCCACAGCGGGTGCCCTTCCTTCCGCTTTGTTTCCAGAAGGAGTGAAGGTTTATTACTGTGATTTAAGCAATCGGAAGGCTGTAGCTGAGATGATCAAGGAAACTGCACCGGAGGCTGTCCTTCATTTGGCAGGAAACAACTCGGTGCCCGAGTCTTGGCGTAACCCTTTGCTCTTTATGGAGACGAATGTGATGGCAACGTTATATTTGCTAGAAGCCATGCGAAGTCTACCTACCAGTCGAATTCTTGTAGTAGGCTCGCGACTTAAATTCAAACCGGGTGTGGTGGCAGGACCCCCACACCCATATAGCCTAAGCAAAACAATAGAAGAACTGGTGTCTCTGGCTTGGGGGACGCTGTTTAAACAGCCCGTTCTGCTGGCTGAGCCCTGCAACCTAATCGGTCCCGGTCCTTCTACTGGTTTCTGCTCTTTATTGGCACAGCATATTGTTCGTAGTGAAGTACATGTAGGCGAAGAAATCCCTCCCTTTAAACTATCATCTCGCTATGCATTACGTGATTTTTTGGATGTACGCGATGCTGTAAGAGCTTATGACTTTATATTGCGTGAAGGTACTAATGGAACCATTTATCAAATCGACTCAGGGACACAACGGCAACTTGGGGATATTGCGGAGCAACTGATAAGCCGCTCCAGTGCTTCAATTTCGATGGACTGGGGACCAGCACAAGCTGCTCTCTCTATTCCGGTTAACGGAGTGGCGGGGGATAAACTAATAACTTCAGATGCCTTTGCAACACCTGAAGACAATGTATCTTCACTGGGCTGGAAGCCGGGAATTGAGTTTGGTCAGTCCTTAACAGATATTTTGGACTATTGCCGCGTGAACTGGGAAGGACGGATGTTATGAGACCGAAAGTATCGGTAGTGATTCCTTTTTATAACTGCCCTTATATAGAGCATGCTTTGCAAAGTGTGCTTTCACAGTCTTGGGAGCCATACGAGATCATCGTCGTCGATGATGGCTCGACTGTTCATACAGATTTGATCAGACCGTATTTTCCACGAATTCATTATTTGGGAAAAAGTAACGGAGGGACTGCCTCCGCACTGAATCACGGCATTTTGCATGCAAGCGGAGACTATGTGGCTTGGCTCAGCTCAGATGACTTATTCTACCGAGACAAAATCAATAATCAGGTGCTGTTCATGGAGCAGAACAACCTGTTCATCTCTTATACCAACTTCAATTTTATTAACGGTCAATCTCAACTAGTTCAGATGAACGCATCGTTATTGTTTCCTAGTCACCTCGATTATTTACGTTGTTTTTTACAGGGGAACCCTATTAATGGCTGCACGGTGATGTTCAAACGAGAGGTATTTGGAGCGATTGGGCTTTTTGATGAATCACTTCCCTATACACATGACTATGATTTATGGTACCGCGCGATTCTGAACGGGTATGCACCTGTGATGCTGAATCAGTCACTCACCGCTTACCGTAATCATGAAGGGATGGGGACGCTTAAGTATTACGATGTCATTATGGCAGAGGCAGCTGCAACCAACGCTCGCTACAAGGGTCCGCTCCAACACTTGATCTCTTCGATGGGGGGGTAAGAAGGTTATGTGCCGGGAAATTGAAGTGAATGACTTTCTACCAATCTTATTGGAGCAGTTGAAATTCTGTGAAAGTATACTGGATATCGGCAGTGGCACCGGTACCCTGCTTGAACAGTATGAAGCCGCAGTTGTCCTAGGACTAGAAATTCACAGACCTTACCTACTGCATCGTGAATATAAATCACCTCACATTATTCCAGTGCATGGTGATGCTAGTCATATGGATAAATTATTTCTTCCTAAGACGTTCTCGGCAGTCACTTTTATCGATTCCATAGAACACTTTGAAAGGAAGGAAGGACAGAGATTACTCGGGATGGCCGAGAGAATCGCCTATAATCGTGTAGTCGTGTTTACACCTCGGGGTTTTTTTCCGCAGGAGGGAACGGACCATTATCACTTGCAAGGAGAACATTATCAAAAGCATCGGAGCGGATGGGAGCCGGAGGACTTTATGGAGCTGGGATATGCTGTAACTGTACTTAAAGGCTTTCATCATGCTCAAAATCCATCGTTTCGTGAGGCGTATGGTGAAGGCCATGCTCCGGTAGATGCCTTATTGGCTTGCAAAACAGTATAAAGAGCGAGCTTCAGGTGAAGGAGGTGAGCGCATGAGTGAAGAACCTAAAGTGTCGGTGATCATTCCTTTTTATAACTGTCCATATGTGGATCTCGCCATCCAAAGCGTCTTGGAACAAAGTTATTCGAACATAGAGATCATTGTAATCGATGATGGATCTACTCTTTGGATGGAGAAGCTTGAGCCCTTCAAGGATAAGATTATTTATATACGAAAAAGCAATGGAGGAACCGCCTCCGCACTAAACAGAGGGATAGGAGTTGCTACCGGAACTTATTTTTCCTGGCTAAGTGCTGACGATTTATTTCATCCAAATAAAATCAATCACCAGATGCAAATGCTCAAGAGCACAGATACTTTGTTTAATTATACAGCCTATTATTATGTAAACGAGCAGGGTGGGCGGATTTCAGAGACGATAAGTATGATTTTTGACAGCAGGGCACAGTTTATTGAGACCATGATGTTAGGCTGTCCGGTGAATGGAAGTACGGTTCTTCTCCATATGGATATCTTCCGCACAGTAGGGAAATTTAATGAGAAATTGTTGTATACACAAGATTATGATCTATGGCTGCGTATTTTGCCGTATTATACATGGTCTTATATAGAGGAACCGCTGCTTGATTACCGAGTTCATAACGAAATGGGCTCAGTGATTCACAAAGAGGAGCAGAAAAAGGAGATTGAGCAGGTACAAGCAAGACATCGCCGGGTTCTATCACGGTTGTTGCAAAAGGAGAGAGGGAAATGAAATTAATATTTCCTGTTCTAACTCTAACTAGGGGCGGGGCGCAGCGTATGCTCACGGAGCTGGCTAATCGTCTGACAGAAATGGGTCATGAAGTGACGATCCTCTTACCCAGTGATGGTGTCGTAGAATACGAGATGAAATGTAAACTGATCTATGCAAAAGAAGGAGAACTGGCAGCAAGCGATTTTCCTGCAGGAGATGTGATTATCTCCAACTTCTATACCACAGTCGAGGTCTCACAGCGGGCAAGTGAAGAGGGGAAAGGCATTCATGTTCGATTGGCGCTTTGTTATGAGCCTACCTTTTTACCTGACAATAGCCGTTCTTTTTCATCGTATAATATTGCATCCAACCTACTGGTTCTATCACACTGGCAACAGGGAATTGTCCAGATGAACCATGGGATTAAAGGGAGAATCGTACCGATCGGGGTAGGTCCTGTTTTTAAAAATACGAAAATCCGTGATCGTAATAAAAGGCTGGTAATTTCCGCGATTATGCGCAAACCAGAGGGCGGATTCTCAGCTCACCGTGAGCAGGATTATTTACTTCAGCAATTAAACAAGGTTAAAGCCCACCATCCAGAGGTTGAAATATATTTAATTTCTCCTCCCGGAGAACAAGCGGAATCTGCAACGCTACAAGCCCTAGTGAACGACGAACGTTACCAAATAAGAACTCCAGCGAATGATACAGAACTTTGTTTCCACTATAGTGAGAGCGACATTTTTGTAAGTTCGAGTACGTATGATACGGGTTCGTTACCAGGGATCGAGGCTATGCGTTGTGGTGCAGCGCTGGTTACGGTTTACGCCGGTGGGAATAAGGAATATTGTACACATGGTCATAACTGTTTAATGTCCTACCGATTTCAGAATCGGCTTGCAGATGACATTATAACCTTAATCAGAGACCCGTCTTTACGCCAACGATTGGCTCGTAAGGGGGAAGAGGCTTCACAGGATTTCACTTGGGAAAAAAGCACAAGAATATTTCAAAATATGTTATTTGAGATTGTATCAAGAGATCCATCTTAGTATGTCCCAAAATTATTAAAGAACCTTCAAATCCACAAAAAAAGTGGTTTGAAGGTTCTTTTGCAGTTAGAAGATGGCAAAGGAGTTCATCATCTCACGAAAAGACTGCGCATATTTTTCCGTACCGTAACGTGAAACCATATAATTTCTTCCTTGCTGGCGGAGTGCATTTCGCATTGGCATATTGTTCATTAGCTCTAGTCCTTCATTGACGGCCGTTTGTATGTTGCCAAGAGGATAAAATTTACCGGAAATATTATGCACAATAAAAGATCTAACGCCGTCGGAATCCGTGCTAAGCACGGGACAAGTGCAGCAAATGGCTTCGGCAACAGCATATCCAAATCCCTCTGTAACCGAGGTGGATAACAGAAACCCTCCAGAATTGGCTATGGAGGAATAATAAATCGGCATCACATGATTTGGAATATTGGTAAAGGTGCTCAGACGGTCGTTCAGACCTAAGGTCTGCAATTCTTCTAGGAAGAGCTGCTTTTGATCCTCTGTGGCTAATTCAGGATCATGAAACATCCATAAATGAAGGTTTGGTTTGTGAAGGCGAATTTGATGGGCGATTCTCAAATATTCCCGCCAATTTTTGTTGCTTTCCAGACGTCCGACCCAAGCAATGACCGGATTAGCCGGAGGCTCAGCAGGGATGTGCTGAAAGGACTGAACATCAACAATATTGGAAATGACATACCGATGCAGCCATGGACAGATTTCAATAAACAGCTCCAGTAAATGATCCGTTGGTGGGATTAGGACCGCGTTACAGTAGGAGCGGAAATAAGGAATAGCGTCTTTGATTAGATCTTCCGCATGACTCCGTTTTCCAAGACCTTGAGATTCGTATATCAAAATACCGCCATAACCGAGCTCACGCAGACGCTTAAGCAATAAATAATCGGATGTAACAATAATGGCATCATAGTTATGCGTCTCAAGTACTTCTTTGATCTCCTCATCTATAGAGGAAATGAAGACCGGAAAGTTAGCCTTATTCTGGCTTCCTGAACCAGGCATTAGATATAAAACATGACATTCGATCCCATTACGCTGGAGACTCTCGCACCGCAGTTTATTTAAAGTCTCCACCCCGCCACTCGGTATATAAAACGTGAATAAAACTTTCATGCACGTGCCTCCTGACTTTTGCGGAGCAATACCGACTAGTTGAAATACGGCTTACTGTTTATAAGATACGCCGATGTGCATTCGCAGGTGACGGTAAACAGACATAGTTCCAAATCCTTTCAGGATAGCTTGTTCTTCGGAAGGTCATGCTAACGACTGTTACGCTGCACACATACAACAATAGAGATGGAGGATGAATTCATGATGCGATCCAAGATCAGCATGTCAGTCTCAGCCGCATTACTTCTAGGCTTGGTGAGTATTACAGGGTGTGGGACGAACACGGCAGAAAAGACTAATGTGCAAACTAATAGTGTCCGGGGGGTAAATGACGGACGTATCGGTGTAAACTCCGTGCGCGGAGGAACAATGGGTACGCATAATATTACAAAAATGGAGGTTAGTCAGGAGCTTGCTGATCGTATTGCTGCTATGCCTGAAGTTCGCACTGCGAACGTAATGCTTGCAGGTAAAAATGCGTATGTCGCCGTAACGTTACATGATACAACTACTGGTCTTCGGGCCAAAGGTACTACATCTTATCGAGCCAAATCGTCTACAGTTCCTCACAATTATGGACCGACTGGAGTAATGTCGGGTACAGGAAGAGTGAAAATAGGACGCGATGGAATGAATGATACAGGGGCCGTAACGAATGGAACGAACGGAGCTCTGAGAGGCACTGTGAATACAGTCCCTGGTACAACAAGCACTGGACCTGCAACACTTGGCATGGGTACTCACAGAAATGGAACAACCGGAATGGGAAGTCTGGGAACAGGTACAGGAACGACTGGGACAAGAACCCATACTTATAATAATGGACCTCTGCTGAATAGCAACGGTTCGAAACATGATGTCAATATGGGAATGGGTATTGGTAACGGAATGGGCATGGGAACCAGAAATACAACCGGAACCGGGACAGGAATGACAGATGGTTTGGGGACTGGAATGGGCATTCGCAGTACCACTCCAAACTACACCAATAGTACGCATGGAACGAATTACAGAAGTAATTCGACACACATGAACAGTACTCATTCGACTCACATGAACAATACAAATAACACTATGAATATGAAAGAAACAGATACAGTAACTAAAGAAATTAAAGCGAAAATCGCTGCTGAAGTTAAAAAACATGATGCAACAATTAAGGATGTATATGTATCAGCAAACCCAGACTTTGTAGAGCGTGTTAACGTTTATGCAGAAGAGGCCCGTGCGGGTCATCCGATCAAGGGTTTTGTGGATGAATTCCGAACGATGGTTGAACGAATTTTCCCGACGCGTAATTATTAATCAATAGTTCGATTTTATAAACCAAAAAAAGCAACAGTCCTCACCTTTGTGGCGAGAATTGTTGCTTTTTTATTATATTACCACCTTATTAAATGGTAATTTGGCGGCCGCCAATCCATACGCCTCGCAAATTCAATTCAGCGTCAAGACGCAGGATATCACCACGTTTTCCGGCTTCCAAGGTACCGATGGAACGCTCCATTCCAATGGATATCGCCGGAGTAAGGCTTGCAGCACGGGAGGCTTCTTCTAAGCTGAGCCCTACTTCTTGTATGAGATAACGGAAGCCACGAATCATTGTAAGTGTACTACCCGCCAATGCGGCAGGATTATCTTTAAGTGTGGCGATGCCATCTTGAACCAGCACAGGTAAATCACCGATTGTATATTCACCATCACTAAGACCAGTAGCAGACATGGCATCTGTAATTAATAACAAATTGTTATCTTTTTTTAGATTAGCCACTAGAGAAATCGCTGCAGGATGAACATGTATGCCATCGGCGATGATCTCCGCACGTATGCGTTTATCGAATAGTACAGCACCAGCAGTTCCAGGCTTGCGGTGATGTAGCGGTGTCATTGCATTAAACATATGCACGGCTTGATTTAACCCGGCATCTGCCGCGGCAATAACCTCTTCAAAGGAAGCATCGGTGTGACCGAGAGCAGCGGTAATACCATGCTTACGGAGCCAGAGGATAGCTTCTAGTGCACCTTCGCGTTCCGGAGCCAAGGTGACTTGCCGGATCATGCCCGGATAATCATTCTCCCATTGTTCCAGCCACTCAATATTGGCAAGAACAATATGCTCAGGGTTTTGTGCACCGGACCATTTTGGGCTGATGAACGGTCCTTCCAAATGCATGCCCGCGATTTGTGTGTATGGCATCTCAGTGGCGCGATATGCGTTTATTTCGGCAAATACTTGGTCAATGGCTGGCTTAGAGGCAGTCATAGTCGTAGCCAGCATGGTAGTTGTGCCTTGGGAGCTGTGAAATTTAGTGATGGTATTTAAAGATTCAGCATCACTATACATAAAGTCGTGGCCAGCTCCACCATGTACATGCACATCTACAAATCCAGGGATGAGCAGGTCTTCCGCAGCTTGACCATCAGCTGGCCAGTGCGCGTAAGCCTCTGGAAGCCATGCGGCCTCGCCGGCATAATGAATTTGCTCACCCGATAAGGCAATCACGCCATGCTCAATTAATCCTTGGGGAGTCAGCACTTTACCAAACAGTAATTTTCCTGGTTCTTTATTTATTTCAGCCATTTTCCTGCTCCTTCATCTACAAGGACGATTACATTCGGATGGCTCTGCAGTAAAGATGCAGGGCACTGGGTAGTAATCGGACCTTCAACGGCATTCCGGATGGCTTCAGCTTTGCCGGCACCGCGTACTAACAATAGAATCTGGCGAGCTTTCAGAATGCCGCCGATGCCCATGGTTATTGCTTGCCGCGGTACATCGTCCAAAGAGTCGAAGAATCTGGCATTTGCTTCCCGTGTGTCTTCAAGCAAATCAACGACATGGGTTTTGCTGCTCAGATTGGCATCTGGTTCATTGAACCCGATATGGCCGTTGCTTCCAATCCCGAGGATCTGCAAGTCAACCGGTCCGTTCTCTTCCAGCATTTTGTCGTATGCGAGGCACTCCGCTTCCATATCTGCTGCATTGCCGTTAGGGATATGTGTCTGTCCTGGATCAATATCAATATGATTGAATAATTGCTCGTTCATGAAACTGCGATAGCTCTGCGGGTGATCAACAGGCAATCCGATATACTCATCCAAATTGAAGGAAGTGGCTTTCGAGAAGCTTACAAGTCCTTTTTGGTGCATTTCAACCAATTTGGCATAAACACCAACTGGGGAACTTCCGGTCGCTAGACCGAGCACCGCTTTTGGATTGCTTTGAAGCAGGCTGGCGATAAGATTCGCACCCGTTTGTACAAAATCTTCATCACTATTGAACTTAAGAATATTCATTAAGATTGACCTCCTCGTTTGTTTCGGTAATGTTGGACATTCAAATAAGATTGCTCCAGTCTAGGAATAAAATCCCCAAAACGGGTGCTGACCATTCCAGTAAACAAAATATCAATGATGTGTAGCTGGGCAATACGTGAAGCCATATCTCCTCGGCGCATTCCTTTTTCCAGAGAAGAGGAGAAGAGAGGAATATCAGCCAGAGTTGCCAAGGTGCTGCTACCGTAAGAGGTTAGAGCGATTGTGCTTGCTCCGCTGGCTTTGGCACAAGTTAAAGCATCAATGGTCTCTGGGGTTTCTCCGGAATACGATACTGCGAATACGACATCGCCTTCAGATAGCGAAGAAGCAGATGTAATCTGCATATGGGAATCAGCGAAAGCGGTGCAATTCACGCCAATGCGGATCAGCTTCTGATAGAAATCTTGTGCGACAATGGAGGAAGTCGCCATCCCGTAAAGATCCACTCGCCGTGCTTGGCACAATAAATTAACGGCTGCTTGTAATCGTTCCAGATCTAGGAGTGAAGTAGTATCCCGAATGGATGTCAGATGGTTCGTTTGCATCGCTTCCACAATTACGGAAAGCGGGTTACCTGCAACGATATCCTGATAAGAAGAACCGCCATCTTGAGGCGCTGCATCGCTATGAGCAATTTCAGCCGCCAGCTTTACTTTGAAATCTGGGAAGCCTTTAAAATGTAGAACCTTACAAAAACGTGTGATAGTAGCAGGACTAATACCGCATTGCTCCGCGAGTTCTGTGATGCCCATATGAACGATTTCACCTGGTGATGACAGGATCCGTTCCGCCAGCTTGCGCTCCATTTGAGACAGCTTGGACTTTTCATGCTCAAGTGCATATAAAATTGGGGACATCAATCCACCTCGACTTCTAATGTAGCTTTTTAAAATTATTTTTAAAATTACTTCTTGAAATAAGAAAATTATTTTCATACTCAGAATAAAACAAAATCTATCCGGATGCAAGGGGTAAAAATGAATACAATAAGGATAATATGCGAGAATTATTAGTCTCTCTTCTATTTAAATAAAAACGGCCCACTCACAGAAGACAGCGAGGTGGACCGTTTTTGAACAATACCTTAAACGTGCTATACCGTAGAACGTTCAATAATGCGATACTCAAGCTTACGGTGTACAGGATGACTATCATTATTTTGGATCTGATCATAGATGATCCGAAAAGCTGTAACGCCCATTTCGGGTAACTGATTATCTATAGTGGTTAGACCTAAAAGTCGTCCGATCGGCTGGTCGTCAAATCCGATGACGGCCAGATCCTCAGGAATACGGATACCGTTCTTCCACGCTTCGATGATTAGACCGGCTGCCACATGATCGCCTGAAATAATTAGGGCATTAGGCCGGTTCTTCATTTTCAGCAGTTGGTGCAGTACACGTCCACCGTCCTCTTCATTCATACAGTTATACATCATCCATTCTTCCTGAAAAGGCTGGCCTGTAGCGGCTAGAAAGTCACTAAAGGCAATTTGCCGGATAGAACTACTGCTGCCATGTTGTCTGCCTTCACAGTAACCTATCTGTTCATACCCCTTATCATGCAAGTACTGCAGGCCGGAGCGAAAAGCGGAATAATGTTCGATATACACAGAAGAGAAGCGGCGTTCACCTCTATCTTGGCAGATGACTATCGGGCCATATGCTGTATATTCATCAATGACTTCTGAGCTCATTCTCGTAGATACAATTACCACGCCATCAATTTCTTTGTTGCGCAGCATCTCCAGTACCTTGAGTTCTTCTTCATGGCGGTAATCGGTCTGGCACAGAATCAAGCGGTATTGCGCTAGCAACGCTTCTTGGGCTAAGCCTTCAATAATTACAGAAAAATAAAAAATGTTGATATTAGGGATAATAACGGCAATGGCGTGGGTACGGCCGGTAATTAGATGCACGGCATTCATATTACGCGTGTAGTTTAACTTTTCAATCGTATTTAAAACAGCGGTTCGTTTGGTTTCACTTACATAAGGATGATTATTGAGTACTCGCGAGACCGTTGTCACGGAAACACCAGCCATACGGGCGATTTCTTTTATATTAGCCATTCGAGAACAACAGCCTCCCTTTGGTGCTTGTGTAGTGTCTAGTCTTTTTATTCTATCATATCGTCCTTAAATTACTTTGCAAATAAAAAGCTTGCTATGGAATCCATTTCATAAATTAGACTGTAGTTGCAAGGGATTACCGGACTAAACCGGCGTAACCTAACGGGCGTGACGGACCGGTACATCTAGTTTCATTTCTAATGTAAAGGTCCGAGGATCGGCTTCATTTAAAATCTACAAAAAACGGTTGTCATCGTTAAAAGATGACAACCGTTTTTTTCTTTGTAGCTATACAGTTTGTGACGCTTTTGGTGCTCTATTGCGCAGCATCTCCCACACAATGAACGCAAGGACAAGCAGCTGAGGCACTAAAGTTTCCCAAGTTGGATACATCCCGAGCCAGCTAATAGAAGGTAATCCATCCTGTACATGTGCGGGTAGTTTCCCTGCGACTTGAAGGGAGTGAATGCTCTCTCCAAGAAAGCGGAATACTAAATAGTAAATAAGAAGTGTAGCTGTACGGAAGAAGGCAGCAATCGGCAATTTCGCACTTAAGGCAATAATTGCGTAACCTACAATTGCTAGAATGACTAGAGCACTACCGATCCCTAGCAGCAATTGAGACACTTTAATGGAAGGGGCCATCCCTACATAAAAAATGGTGGTTTCTGCTCCTTCACGTAAAATCGCAAGCGCTGCTACGGAGGACAAAGACCAGAGATTGCCCTTGGCTAATGCTCCATCCACTTGCCGTCCAACATAGTTGTTCCAATTTGCGGTATTTGATTTACTATGCAGCCAGCGTCCAATGGTAAGCATCATAATGACGGCTACAAGACCTGTGATGCCTTCAATCATCTCGCGTGCTCCACCAGATGCGGCGCGGGAAATGGTATAGGTGAGTAGAACGGCTAATGCGATACTCGCTACAAGTCCTACAGCTGCGCCAGACCAAATCCACTTCTGTGCTTTTGTGTTGCCATCACGTTTCAGGTAGGCCAGAAGGGCAGACAATACGAGGATCGCCTCCAGTCCTTCACGCAGAAGAATTAGCGCAGCATCCCAAGCATTATAGGTTGTCTCACCAGCCAAAGGAGTCAGCTCAGTGACCATATTATCCATGATCTTTAAGGCTTGATCTAGCTTAGGTGGATTAGAGAGCAGATAGCCAGTGACTGCTGCACTTTCGTTCTCAATATTGGTATAGACCGCTGGAGATGCGATCTGTACTTGTCCTTCAGCAGAGGGCCAATCTACGATGAATTGCTCCATGATATTAGCTGCTTCTGCGCTGTTGCCTGCTTTGGCAGTGGAAGAAGCTTTGTTGAGATGGCTGATCAGTCCTTCAATAGATGCTGGTTTACCAGAAGTATCCCCAGCATCTATTGCTTTGCCTTCACTGTAATCAGCAAGCAGCTGATATAAGGCTTCTGCTTCTGATTTCGCCGACTCCTCGCGGAGCGGTTCTGCCTGCAGCGCAATGCGCAGCAGGCTGATCTTCGTCTCCAGCAAGCTGTAGACGGCGGAATTGTCGGCCCGGATGTTGCGCTCTGCCGGCTTCCATCCGCTGACGATGTCGCGGTACGCTGCCGCTGCCGCGCTCCAGTCGGCGCTGCGCACCGCATCCCGCGTGCGCTCCGCCGCGGGCAACAGCTTCGCCGCCGTCTCCTGGCCGGCGGCTCCAGTGTCACCGCCGTCCGTGCCGGAGGCGGCGGTGACATACGCGTCCACGCTTCTTGCGAGCGTGGACAGTGCAGCTTTGGCGGGCGCACCATCGCCCGCCGCAAGGGCCGCCGCCGCGTCTGCAAGCGCGGCGTCAACGGCGGCAGCTGGACCGGCAAGTTCCGGGTCCGGCGTGTTCTCGTTCGCGGTGCGCCACAGCGCAGCGAACGCTTCTACATCGGCGGCGGCCGCGTCCCAGCGGCTCTGGCCGGCTTCGACGAGCGCGCTGCCGACTGGCGGCAGCAACTCGTCGACCGAGCCATCACCCTCCGCCCCCGCCGGGTTAGATAGCATCAGTATACATATGATGCTAAACAGAATCATTACGGCTGCCTTCGATAGCAGCCGTTTATTAAGAGAGTACATCGGGATAATCCCCTTTCAATAATGGACAGGAACATTCGATTGGAAAATTAGGCCTGGCTTAGCCTAAAAGTGCTTCCCCGATGTAGCCGCCTTGGCGAATACCTGGGAAGCAGGCAAATACCGCACTGCCTGTATGCGTCATATATTCGTTTAGCCGATCACTTTTCGAGAGGCGCTGCTGGATCGCAACAAATTGCTTCATTAAATCCCGTTGAAAGCTGATGAATAATAATCCTGCATCAAGTTGACCTGTTGCGATATCTAATCCGCTGGAAATGGAGTAGGAGCGGCGCAGCATTTTGACGGTGCCGTCACCATGCGCTAAGGCTGAATGTGAATCCGGCGGAATGACGGGCTTCCCGGAAGCATCAGCCGCTTTAAGATTCAGATCATCGAATTCATCCTTTGCACCGATAGGTGCTCCGCTATGACGATAACGGCCGAAGGTGGCTTCTTGATCGCTCAGAGAGGAACGGTCCCAGACCTCAATTCGGAAACGTACACGGCGAACTGCCATATAAGTGCCGCCGCTCATCCATGAAGGACCGTCACTGCTGCTGTTCCAGACCACTTCGTTCATTTCTGCTTCGTTCGTAGTATCTGGATTTCCTGTGCCGTCTTTAAAACCTAGAAGATTACGTGGCGTCGCTCCCTTAGGATCTGCTGTTCCTGTGCGCTGGAAGCCTTCCTGTGTCCAGCGGAGTACGGCTGTGCCACGGGCGATACGTGCCAGATTTCGGATGGCATGGAAGGCCACCTGCAGATCATCAGCACATGCTTGGACACAAATATCTCCACCACACCACTTAGGATCCAGGTTGTCTCCCGTAAATGCTGGAAGGTCGGCTAATAGGGTTGGACGCTTGGAAGATAAACCGAATCTGTTGTCAAAAAAAGAAGGACCGACACCAAAGGTAAGCGTACAGCGTGAAGGGTTTAAACCATCCACTTCACCTGTATCGGAGGGTGGGAGATTAGGGTTGTCATTGACGTCGCCAATGAGGCTGCCAGTAGTAAGAGAAGCTGCGGCAGTTGTCCATGCTTGCATTAGCTTTTTTACATCGGATAGCTTCGTTGTGGTCAGATCAAAGGCTGCGAAGTAAATAAAATTTTGCGCAGGGGTTAGAATGCCGGCCTGATGACTCCCGTAAAAAGGAATGGAATCAGCATCGGAGGCTACTTTTGGCTCAGCTACGGCATTGCGCGCAGCCATAATTCCACCAACACCTCCACCACCTAATAATAGACCAAGGCTAGTGGCGCCAGTAAGCCGCAGCATATCGCGGCGGCTTAGTTTTTTATCTAATATAAGATTGCTCTTGGTTTCTTCATTGATAGGGGCACCTTCTGCATTTGCTGGTAAACCGGTAGATCTATTTTGCTTATTCATGATGATCACACTCCTAGAATAGTTCCCATGTTGGACAATGGCTCAGCCAAGGCATCCAAATTCTGACTCAACTTACGAACATCTTCTTCCTTCAGCTCTTCATAGGAAACATATCCATCTCCAGTTTTGAAAGGAGCAAGCTCAGCTTGCAAGGCTGCAAACCGTTCACCAATCGTTTTTTCCAGCTCAGCATCTTTTTTCGCCAGTTCTGGCTTTAACAGCTCGTATATCTTTTGGGCACCTTCAACATTAGCGACGAAATCGTACAGATCTGTGTGGGAGTAACGTTCTTCCTCACCTGTTACTTTAGATGAAGAAACCTCATTAAGCAGTTCTACAGCACCAGTAACGAGCAGATTGGCATCGATCTCTACGGTCTCTACTTTTGCACGTAGAAGCTGGGCATCTTTCAATAATTGGTCAGCAACTTCGGTCATATCTTTGGTTGTGTTATCCTGCCATAGTGCCTTTTCAAGCTTATGGAAGCCGCGCCATTCAGCTGCATCTACGTCATTCTCGCGGGCATCAATATTCGGATCCAAATCACCAAGTGCTTCTGCAATCGGCTCAATTCGCTCGTAATACATGCGGGCTGGCGCATAAAGTGCCTTTGCATCCTCAATCTTTGCTTCTTTAACTGCGTTCGTAAAATTTTCTGTTTGCTTTACAAATTCATCACATTGCTCGATGACATATGTACGATATTGTTCAACCGCTGATGTAAAGTCGGCAGTAGTTGCTGTAGTAGTATCAGATGTATTTGTTGCCTTGGTACTGTTAGCAGCAGCATTTGCAGAGTTATTATTGCTAGTGTTGCTATTACTGTTATTTTTGTTACTGGCACACCCGGTAAATAGTATGGAGGCTGCAAGTAGACCTGCAGGCACGGCATATGTGAATTTCATTGAATGAAGCACCCCTTTTTTTATATGTGAATGATAATCGTTATCATTTATGCTGGACTTATCATAAGTCCGTATACATTTACTGTCAATATAAAATTGTGATGTATTTCATAGTTATATTTTGCAAGATAAAAAAACTCCCTGGACTGGGAGTTGAGTTTGTAGAAATATATCTAATTTTTGGGTCCGAAACTCTGCTTAAAATGCGAAAAATTTACTGAGAACGTCATCTGGGACCGTAACCCTCTTAAGGAGATGATGAATACACTGTTGAAGCGGGCAGTCAACGACCAACAACACAAAACAGCGATTCTCCAATAATGGATGAATCGCTGCTATGTGTTGCTTACAATTTTTATAATTAACCGGGCCGTCTCATTTATAGGAAAAACTACTTATTCGACAGCCCCATTCTGTGTCGTTTTTAGTTTATTGTTCATTATGGGATTCATGTTCCGTAGTGGGATGATTTTTGAATACTTCTGCGGCTTCTTCAGCAGAAAATTCTGGTTCGAATTTACCGACTAGTGGCAATTTGTTTAATTTCGTAGTTTGTACCTCTGCCTTAGTAGGTTGATTATTCTTCGAGTTGCTCATACTTACACCTCCTTTTAATAAGAAACAACAAGTTGTAGTTTGCCCTGTAAGGAGATGATTCTATCCAAGAGGATTTCAAGTTTTGCGGGTGAATGTCCTCACTAAAGCGGTGTAATAAGCTTCGGATGGTTAAGCCCATTTTGTAGTTATGACAGCACCATTAACTTCATCAATACATAATATGTTTTGACTGTATCCCTTTACCTTGTTATACCAAACAAACCCAGGGCAAGGAGGGGTGACACCATTGAAGGGGAACGAACACCACAGCAAATTTCTGTTGACTCATCGTGAGCGCGAAGTTTTCGAGCTTCTCGTGCAGGACAAAACGACTCGTGATATCGCTGGTTTATTATTTATCAGCGAAAAAACAGTTCGGAACCACATCTCCAATGTAATGCAAAAACTAAACGTTAAAGGCCGTTCACAAGCGGTTGTCGAGCTGATCAAGCTTGGGGAGCTGAAAATATAGCTGGCCATGTCTTCGGAAGTGACGCGTTTAAGCCTTCTCCACCTCTAGGGGTGAGGGAAGGTTTTTTGTAGTGTCCGGAATATTAGATTTGACTACATTTTATGGATTGACGGATATTGGGAATGGTTGTAAAATCATCTTAAAGTTAAAACCTTTAAACTTTTGAAATCATTTTGATACTTTCGATAAAGATGAAACTGACATTCAATGTTCGATTCTCAGTCAGGACGTAGTTGTGGCGAGAAGAGTTAGTCCTTTTTTATTCCCCTGAAAGTTATAACGTTTAAACTATTGAATTTGGAGGCATAGAAGCTTAGATGAACATTCATGATGTAGCCAAAAGGTCGGGGCTCTCTGTAGTGACCGTATCCAGAGTTCTTAATAATTCACCTTCTGTACGTGAAGGTAATAGGCGGAAAGTGCTGAGTGCTATGGAGGAATTAAATTATCAGCCCAATTCAGCGGCGCGGAGTCTCGTGCGTGGCAAGACGGGAGTCATCGGTATGTCGATTACCAACTTTAACGACTCCTTCTATGACCGCGTGATTCGCGTGGTGAACCGGAAGCTGGCAGAACAAGGCTACTTCTTGGCCCTGTCGATAGCCGAGAATGAGGACGAAGGCGTTAACTTCCTGTTTCAGAAGGACCGCGTTGACGGGATTATCCTGTTATCTCCGCTTGAGGAAAAAGAATATGTGGAGGAGCTGAAAAGAAAAAATATTCCGTTTGTCTTGCTGGATAACCAGCTCCAGCATGAGGATGTTCCCAGTGTCGTCGTCGATAACTATCAAGGGGGGTATGAAGCTACCAAGCACTTGATAGGTCTTGGACACACCCAGATCGCCTATATCGGTGGCCCTTCGGTGTTCCTGAGTGTAGCAGAGCGCAAGCGGGGTTATGTACAGGCGCTGGATGAAGCGGGACTAACGCCTTTCGGCACGGAATATTGCGGATTTACGGTAAGTAGCGGTTATGAGGTGGCCAAGAGATGGATCCGTGAAGATAAGCTGCCGACAGCCATTTTTTCAGGAGACGATTTTATTGCTTTAGGTGTTGTTCAAGCCCTGCGTGAGGAGGGGATTCTGGTACCTCAGGATATCTCAGTGGTTGGCTTTGATGATCAGCAGTTCGTAGGTGAATTTTATCCCCGATTGACGACAGTCAGACAGCCTGAGGCGCAAATGGGCAGCATTGGTGTTGATTTGCTGATGAAATTAATCAATGGGGAGGTGATGCCAGCTGTTGTAACGAAGCTCGCTCCTCAGCTTCTCGTGCGTGAATCCACCGCATCTGTAAGGTTAACCTAAATATTAGGAGTGAAACGAACTGTGAAGTACTTTTTGGGAGTCGATGCAGGGGGCAGTAAAACTTATGCAATGATTGCAAATGAACAGGGAACGGTCATTGGTGTAGGCAAGGGAGGGAACGGGAATCATCAAAACAATCGTGAGCAGGCGGAGAACAGTTTGCAACAGGCTGTATCGGGAGCGATTATAGCGTCGGGGCTGACAAAGGATCAGATGGAGTATTCCTGGTTCGGTCTGGCTGGAGCGGACAGAGAATCCGATTTTCGAATTTTACGACCAATCATCAGCAGACTTGGCCTTCCACGAACTGAGATTTCCTGCGATACATGGATTGCCTTGCGATCAGGTACAGAGAGTAATTATGGGATCGTGCTGATCTGCGGCTCGGGAGTGAACTGCGCCGGTAAAAATCCGCGAGGCGTTACATACCAATGTGGTGGATTTGGCTATCGGTTCGGTGATTTCGGCGGCGGCTATGATCTAAGTATTGAGGTATTCCGTAGCGTTCTTCGGGCGGATGATGGAAGAGAGAAAGAGACTGTCTTAAGCGAACGCTTAATTCATTTGCTGGGCTATTCCAGTGTTTCGGAGTTAAGGGAGGATTACCTGGATCATTCCAGAGACTTGCCTCCCCAGATTGCTGAGCTGCTGTTTCAAGCGGCAGATGAAGGAGACCAGGTTGCCACCCTACTGCTAACCAAGCAAGGGGATGAGCTCGGTTTGGCAGCGGTATCGACAATCCGCCATTTGGCTATGGTGGAGGATTCCTTTGACATCGTACTTGCAGGCAGCCTATTGACCAAGGGGGATCGCTCAGGCATCATCCGGCGGGCCATTGAACAGAGAGTGAAGCATTCGGCTCCAAATGGCACTTTAAGGACTCTAACCCGGGAACCGGTTGTAGGCGCGGTCGTTTTGGCAATGGAAAGCAGCGGTGTGCGTGTGAATCAGGAGATTCTTGATCGTCTATCACTGGGTAAGGAGGGGCTATTATTATGAAGGAGACTTTGAAGCTCGTTGTCATCGGAGCGGGTTCATCGTATACGCCTGAGCTTATTGAAGGCATCATCATGCATCATAAAGAGCTTCCCGTCCGCGAAGTATGGCTGGTGGATATTGAGGTGGGAAGGGAGAAGCTGCATACGATTGCGGAATTAAGCAAGCGTATGATTGCTGAGTCCGGACTACCGATTACCGTGACCCAGACGCTTGAGCGCAGGGAGGCCATCGCCGGAGCAGACTTTATCTGCACTCAAATCCGGGTAGGTATGCTGGAAGCGCGAAAATGGGACGAATTAATTCCGCTTCAATACGATGTCATCGGTCAGGAGACAACGGGTCCCGGAGGGATGATGAAAGGCTTGCGGACCATTCCGGTTATTCTGGATATTTGCAAGGACATCGAGGAGTTAGCTCCGGATGCCTGGTTGCTGAATTTTACGAATCCGGCCGGTATGGTAACTGAAGCTGTTCACAAATATTCATCGGTAAAAAACGTGGGCCTATGCAACTCGCCGATCGGTTTTCAAAAGTGGCTCTCTGAGTTCTTCGGACTTCCTATGGAGAAGATCTATGCGGAGTTTGTCGGCATCAACCATCTGCACTGGGTATCCGATATCGTAATTGACGGTAAAAGCAACCTACAGGAGCTCATTGATTACCCCCAGAACTACAAGGCGAGTAATGTACCGTTTGATTCCTGGGACCACCGGTTTCTGAATGCTTTGAAAGCCATCCCTTCTTATTACCTGAGCTATTACTACATGACGGACGCGATGCTTGCGGAACAGAAGGAAGCAGCAGCAACGATCGGATCGCGCGCTGAGGTAGTGAAGAAGGTGGAGGAAGAGCTGTTTGAGCTGTACCGGAACGTAGAGCTAAAGGAGAAGCCAAAGCAGCTGGAGCAGCGTGGTGGAGCCTATTACTCGGAGGCGGCAGTGCTGCTGATGCGCTCCATTTATAATGATTCCCGTGATATCCAGACGTTGAATGTAAGGAATAACGGAATGATTGACTTCTTGCCGGACGATGCCTCCATTGAGGTGAACTGTTTGGTAACTAAACAAGGTCCGCTGCCGATTCCGCTGCGCAAAATTCCGCAGTCCGTCAAAGGCCTGCTGGCTGCGGTCAAGCAATACGAGAGCCTCACCATCGAGGCGGCTGTACATGGAGACCGGGATATAGCCCTGCAGGCTATGGTTCATCATCCGCTCGTGCCTTCGGTCACCGTAGCTGAACAGCTGCTGGATGAAATGCTGGAGAAGAACAAAGCGTTTTTGCCGTTGTTTCACTAGAATCGTCCAGAGGAGGAAAAACGGATGAACACGGCCGAGAAACCAAGTAGATGGAAGAAATTCACCAGTCAATTGGATTTGCAGTCCATGGTTTGGCCGGGAATTATCTTTGTATTCATTTTTAGCTACATTCCGATGTATGGCGTGGTTATGGCGTTCCAGCAATACGATATTTTTGGCGGCATTATGAAGAGCCCCTGGGTTGGATTTATGCATTTCAGAATGTTCTTCGAGGCGCCGGAGTTCTGGAATGTGATGCGAAATACCATTGTGATTAGTTTGCTTAAATTGATTATCTCTTTTCCAGCACCGATTCTTCTTGCACTAATGCTGAATGAGATCGGTAATATGGGCTTTAAACGCGTCATCCAGACCGTCAGCTATTTACCGTATTTCCTGTCCTGGGTTATTGTATCCGGTTTTGTATTTTCGCTGTTATCTGTTGACAACGGAACGGTAAACTATGTGCTGGAGCGATTCAATCTGGTAGGGGAGCCAGTTAACTTCCTGGCATTACCCAAATACTTCTGGTCTATTCTAGTAAGTGTAAATGTGTGGAAGGAGGTCGGATTTGGGAGTATTGTCTATCTGGCCGCGATTGCAGGCATTGATCCGACTTTATATGAAGCCGCTTCCATAGACGGAGCAAGCCGATTTAAGCAAATTCACTTGATTACACTCCCCAGCATTACCCCCATTATCATCATCTTTATGATTCTTGCCATCGGCAGTCTGCTTAGTGCGGGCTTCGAGGACATTTTGCTGCTGGCAACCAATCCAATCCTGCGACCCTACTCCGATGTTATCGACACCTATGTGTACCGTGTGGGGATATTAAATGCCAGATTCTCTTATGCGACAGCGGTAGGGCTTTTCAAAGCGGTGATCAGTGTCATTCTGCTGGTGATGGCCAACAAAATCGCGCGCCGGGCAGATGTTAGTCTCTGGTAGGTACTACTACTCATAGCGAATGCTTCCGATGCAAGTTTTATTGGGATGTATCGACTGTAAGTAATGCTCCATAAACCTTTTAGGAGAGGTGAACAATGAGACTAAGCCTGGGCGACAAAATCATGCAGCGGACTATTTATATCCTTTTGACACTGCTGGCGCTACTTATGCTGTACCCATTTTGGAACGCGCTGGTCATTTCCTTTAATCTAGGGAGCGATACGGCGCTCGGCGGTGTAACCTTGTTGCCGAGAGCATTTACCCTGGAAAATTATTATATTGTGTTTCAGGATCATCGCCTGCTGAATTCTTTTCTGATCACCATTCTTAGAACGCTCGGCGGCACGGCATTGTCCGTCTTCTTCACGGCCCTGTTAGCTTACGGAATGTCCAAGAAAACATTGCTTTTTCGAAAACAATATATGGTGTTCTTCATGATTACGATGTTCTTCAGTGGAGGGCTCATCCCTAGTTATTTACTAGTTCGCTCTTTGGGTATGCTGGACACCTTTTGGGTTCTGATTATCCCCGGCATCATCAGCGTCTGGAATATGATTGTCATCCGCACCTTCTTCAACGCTTTGCCGGAGGGGTTGGAGGAATCGGCCAAAATCGACGGTTGCAGTAACTACGGCATTTTCTTCCGAATCGTTATTCCCGTCTCCGGCCCGGTGCTGGCCACGATTGCTTTATTTACTGCGGTCGGTTACTGGAACGACTGGTTTACGGGAGCGATCTATATTACGAAAGACGAACTGCTTCCTATACAGACCCTGCTGCGGCAGGTTATGAACTCCAACATTATGACCCAAATTGGTTCATCGAATGCCATCGCGCTGGATCATATGAACCGAAATCGGACGATTACTACGAAGTCACTGACCATGGCTACGATGATGATCGCTACTATTCCGATTATCCTGACGTACCCTTTTCTCCAAAAGTACTTTGTTAAGGGCGTAATGATCGGTTCATTGAAAGAATAGCAGTCTCCATATTATGTAGAAAGAAGGGAAAAGAATGGGCAATCGTATGAAATGGGTATCGCTTCTGCTGACTTCGCTGGTGCTTCTTCTCGCTGCCTGTAGCGGAGGGGGGAATTCTAACACTTCACCAAACACAAGCGAGAAAAATCTGAATACCGAGGTCGCCACTGATGACGGCAGCGGGATTAAGCCCGTCACCTTCAGCTTCTATGGAAATTACGACTGGCTTACGACATCACCATGGGGGGATAATGAGGCGACAAAATGGATTCAGGAGAACCGTAAGGTTAATGTTGAACCGATTCAATCGGGAGGTGCGGCCGGAGAAAAACTCAACACGATGATCGTCGGTGGTGATTTACCGGATGTCATTTTTACTGACCGGGGATCCTCAGTGGAACGGCTGGTGCAGGCAGGGCAACTTGTTGCGCTGGATGATTACTATGACAAGTATCCGAACTTCAAGAAATATGTGAAGGAATCCACCCTGAATTTGCTCCGTTCAGATGACGGGAAAATCTATCAAATCCCCAACTGGTATACATCCGGGCAATTCGGCAACGGCGGATGGATGGTGAATAAAGATATTTATAATGAGCTCGGCAGACCGGCGCTGGAGACCTTTGATGATTTGTATCAATATTTACGCTTGGTGCAAGAAAAGTATCCGGATGTTGTACCTCTGGAGGTTGGCGAGAAGGGGGCAGGTCTGGAAATTATGTATGGCGGTTTTAAGGAGAACTCCACCAGTAAGTTCATTTCACTCATGGGATATCCGGAAGGCGACAAGCTGTCATCTATCTTGGACGATCCCGCTTACGAGGAGATGGTGCTGTATATCAATAAGCTGTATCGTGAACGGCTGATTACGCAGGATGCACTGCAGCAAACCCAGGATGCGGTCAAAGAAAAGGTCAATACCAGCCGGGTAGCGGTCATGGTCGAATCCAATATCACTACGTATGGAGCCGAGGGACACCGTGCACTGACTGCGAACAATCCGGACAGCGGTTATGAAATTATTTGGCCGATTCATAAAGCCGGACTAGACAAAACACAAGTGTTTGTAAGCGGTTTCGAGACGCTGGGTTGGAACGTCAGTGTCATTACGAAAAAGGCCAAGGATCCGGAGGCCATCTTCGCTTACTTTGACTGGATTACGGGTCCGGAGGGACAGAAGGTGCTTTTCTTCGGTCCTAAAGGCTTGTACTGGGATGAGGAGGACGCAGACGGAGCACCAATTCCGAACGAGAAATACAAGACGACTCCTGCTAACGAGCGTACCGAAACGATGAGAAAATTCGAGGACTTTAACTGGGCGGGAAATACGACCTTTATTGATACGGCGAAAATGAGCTTAGAGGCGCTGCTTTCCGCGAACCAGAAATCATGGGAGACAGTGGCGCAGTCCACGGTGACCTGGAAAACCGCGCTGGACATTACGGAATTTGTGAATACCGATCCGCTACCGGATACGGAGATTGGCATCATCGCACAGAATGTAGGGGATATTTATACCCTTGCTTACGCACAAATGGTTCAGGCGAAGTCGGATGAAGAGGTATTGTCGGCACTGGAGACAGCCAAAAAGAACACCCAAAAAGCGGGGCTGGATAAGCTGCTTGAGTTCAGAACCGAAAAATGGCAGGAGAATGTCAAGAAAATCAACGCGACGAAATAAGACTTTTATAAAATCTTATACTTGTGGAGGCGATATTATGGCATTTGCGCTGAGATCGAGATGCATAGCAATGTTAAGCTTCGTATTGGTTTCTTCGATAGTAGGTGGTTCCGTGCCGGCTAAGGCCGATGAGGAGAGTAATCCCCCTTTTGAGACGGAAGTTATTGTACGGACCGTAAACCAGTTTAAAAACACGGCGGATGTCCATAATTTCATTCAGCTGTCCACAAGCTACGGTGTCGATGTCATCAGCATGAACGTGAAGCAGGATGAAGATGATGAGGTTCCGTCTGGAAGTGTATTTTATCAGAGTGATATCGCTCCGATCGCGCAAGGCTACGAGAATTTCGATGCCCTGCAGGCTGTCATTACAGCAGCCCATGCTGCAGGAATTAAGGTTCATGCCTGGATTCCCCAGTTCCATGATCAGCAAGCCTTCCTTGCTCACGATGAATGGCAGATGCAAGCGCTGGTTAACGGGGTTCAGACTCCGTTCACAGGTTCTAACGGCAACGAATACTTCGTCAATCCGATTCACCATGAAGTGCAGCAGTATGAGCGTTCCATCATTCAGGAAGTGATCGAGAATTATGCTGTTGACGGTGTTGTGCTAGACTGGATCCGCTTCGACAATTACAACATGGACGTCAGTGATTACACGGTTGCGAAGTATCAGGCGCAGTTCGGATATTCCCCGCTCAGCATTGACTTCGATACGGATTCGCCTCAGCGTGAGCAGTGGAATGAATGGAGAACTGAACAAATTGGACAGTATGTGGGCGATATCCGTGAGGATATTTCCGAATCCTCAAATCCGGATGTGCAGCTAGGTGTGTATATTTTGCCGCCGGAATTTACAGAGGTTGGACAGAATCTAGCCAAATTCAAAGATGATATCGACTTTGTCGCACCGATGGCGTACTTTGATGACTGGGAGTTCAATAGTGATTGGGTATACAGCACTTCCTACGGCATCCTGAAGGATACGAGCGACCGGATCAGTGGCGGTGACGTGAAGATTGTAGCCACACTGGATAATGACTGGACTGATGATCAATATCAGGAGATTTACAAGGGAATCCGCGAGAATTATCCGGACGTGAAGCGCCTGTCGTTCTTTGCCTACGGGGCCTGGCCAGAAGATGAACTGGCCAATATCAAGGAACGTGAAACCTGGCCGACGCCAGGCTGGACGCCTCCGGTAGAACAAGACTATCCGGCTCAATTACCAGCAGGGTGGAAGGCTCGAAATATCGGTTCCATGCCGGGAAACGTTACCTACAATTCATCCAATAAGCAATATACACTCAGCAGCAGCTCTACGGATATTTGGGGAAATGGAGATCAACTGAATTATATATATCAATCCGTGAGCGGCAATGCGGAGATTATTGTTAAAGTGCAGTCCACTAGCCGATTGGACGGCTGGGCCAAGGCCGGCATTATGATTCGGGAGTCGCTGGGTCATAATTCGAAGCACGCAGATATGATGCTTACCCCCGAGAATGGGGCAACCTTCCAGTATCGTGCAGAGACCGCGGGCAATATGGTCGACCATACTGCGGCTGCCTCGGCTCCAAGATGGCTAAAGCTGACCAGAAGCGGAAATACCTTCAAAGGGGCTATTTCGACGAACGGGAATAACTGGCAGACGGTTGGAACTGTTCAGATCCCGATGAATCGCAAGGTGTATATTGGCATAGCGCTCAGCAATCCGGGGGATGATTCGAGGAATAAGGCCGTGTTTGGAAATGTGAAGGTTACGGATTAAGCCTAATACAATTACAACTATACATCATCATTCGCTTTATTTTTTATGGGCAAAGCAAAGATATCAGAGGCTTGATTTGTATTTAGACCTCCTGGAAAGCACCCGAAGCCTGGGGATTTGCTGTCAGGGAGAGAAAGAACGGATACCGGCTGACTTTGGAATCTGATGATGTAATATAATCGGCAGAACACAGTGCAAAGCAGATTGGGTTAGAAGACATTCATCTCCGAAATACGGGTGAATGTCTTCTTTCTTTGCTCATAGTGTTCTGAAAATGTCATTTATCGTGTAATACAAAGCATTAAGTTCTTCCATATAAACTGTTTTTATTTTGGTTTTATCAGGATTGTCACTTATCATTTCCATAAAGACATCAGGATCATTAATGATACCATTAAGACTTGCGCGCTTTAACAATTCTGCATCGGAAATATCATCCTTAAACGACAGTCTTAAGATTTCCATAGTGTCGTTTACAATATCCTTGAAATTTTCTTCTTCCCCATAGAAAGTTGCAATCTTTTTTAAAAAGTCTGCATATTTATCTGGTATTTTTGAATTTTCTGAAAAAATAATCATATATATCTTCTCCCTATATTCATTGAATTTTTAAACAGTTTAAGTCTTGGCCAGCTGTGAAATCACCTAATTGTAGTCAGGGATATTATACTTAGATTTGGAACAATTGGCGGTTAAAAATGATACAGTAGTTAAGTTATAGTTGACCACTTCGAAAGCGGGTGCTGGTAATGCTAAAGACAGTATCAGTTATTTTTAATGAGCGGCCAAAAAGTTGGGGATTAAGAGGGGATCCATATCTTTGGGATGAGCTAGAGAATTACTTTCAAGAAGTGACTTATCCATGTACAGGTGAGGCGTTTGCACAGAGATTCAAATACGCATTTGAGGAATTAACAGGAAGTAGCTTAGGTGATTTAGATAAACAAATCTATTGTGAGAAATACAGTCATGGTGGTATGTCCAGTGGGCATGTTTGTCTGGAGTTTTGGATTGAAGTAGCGATTCCATTGCTAATTGAACGATTGGAGGGATTAGCAATTTAAATTGGTGAACAATCGGATGCATCTCACCTTCCCCCCACCACCAATGTAATGTAAAAACTAAACGTTAAAGGCCGTTCACAGGTGGTTATGGAGCTGAAAATATAGCTGGCCATGTCTTCGAAAGTGATGCATATAAGCCTTCTTCACCCTTAGGGGTGTGGGAAGGTTTTTTGTTGTTTATGCATATTTGCTAAAAGAACATTCAATTGATAATCATTCTCAATACATATATAATGAATCCAAAGTAAGGGGAAGTAGGGATGAGCATGAAGCGTAGCGATGGTCTGAATGAAGCGGAAACGATTGATGCCCATAAGACGCTTAGATGCGAAGGGTTTAATATTACTTACCAGTTGGACGGAAGCCACTTTGAGATAAAACCACCGGTCGAGCTAGGGAAGGGTAGCTGCCGGAGCCTGCTTACTCAGCGTTATCTTCAAATGACGGATTTTGATCTCCAATTTAATCGGGATATTGAAGCGAAGGGCGAGTTTAGAACACCTCGTACGGAGCTGATATTCTGCATGGGACATGGAATTGAATGGGGGACCTCGCTGAAGCAGGACTATTTTGCCATAGATACAGGAGAAAGTGTGCTGCTTCACGGCGGAGTAAGAAGTGAAAATTGTATATACCTTAGCGGAGCGGGCTACAGATTCCTCAGCATAGATATGAGTCCGGCACAATTTGAGCGGATGACCAGCGGACTGACCGAGGATACACGGCTCCAAGCCGGAGGAGGAGCTGGGTTATTTTTTGGCAAAAACGCTATCACACCATCTATCCGACTCATTCTGTCTCAAATTGCGGATTGTTCCTATAGTCAGGGTATGCGGGAACTCTATCTGGAGGGGAAAATGCTGGAGCTAATGGCTGTCTATCTCAATGAATCTTTATTTGAAGCTGATCGGATTTCCCACACAGTCAAGCTATCTAGAGATGATATGAAGAGCCTGCGACTAGCCAAGGAAATTCTGCAACGTGATTATTTACATCCACCGACGCTAGCAGGGCTCTCTCGCATTATTTGCCTTAATGAGTTCAAATTGAAGAAGGGCTTTAAGGAAATGTTCGGTTATACTGTCCATGCCTATGTGATCGAACAACGGATGCAAAGGGCACAGCAGCTGCTAGAACATGGAAATATGACGGTAAGTGAAGCAGCATCCAGAGTCGGATACGTGAATGTCAGCCATTTCTCAGCAGCCTTTCGTAAAAAATTCGGTGTGCGTCCTGGAGAGTATCTGATCAGTGGTAGACAGCGTTCTTTAGGAACAAGGATGTAAGCTCGCATCGAAAACAGATGCTCCTGATTTGGTTGATTATAATCCCGGAAATGGTAGCAACTATGAAGAGCGTTCCTATACACTAGTGCACAGAGAATCATTCTCAGTGCACTTTTTTTGTGCGTAATTATAAAGAGTGGGGGAACAGCTGTGAGTAAAACCAAAACTGGCATGTCGAGACTGCTGGAGATTGCCGGAGAGAAGCGGGGCCTGCTGATCCTGTCTGGTGTATTGTCATCTGTCAGCGCCGTGCTAATGCTGGTACCATTTTTGTCTGTTTATTTCATATTGGCCGAGCTACTGCGGCATGCAGCATCTCCTGGACAGGTTGACGGTGATGCAATGATCCGCTGGGGATGGATTGCACTCGGCGGCTTGGTTGGAGGGTTGGTGACCTCATATTGCGGTATTATGTGTTCGCATATTGCGGCTTTTCGTATTCAGTATAATCTGCGTGTGCGAATGACCGAACATCTAGGCAGATTGCCGCTCGGCTTCCTGAATGGAACTTCGACCGGCGCAGTGAAGAAGACGCTGGAACAGAATGTTGACAAGGTGGAAAATTTCGTAGCGCATCAGCTCCCTGATCTGGTCAGCGCGCTGGCGTCTACGGTGCTGATGATTGTGGCGATGTTCTGGCTGAGTCCGCCGTTAGCTGTTGCCTGTCTTCTACCGATCCTCATAGGAATGGTTGTGCAGTCAGCACTTATGATGAGCGGTAAGGGAAAAACCAGTGTGAAGCAGTATCATGATTCTTTGGAGCAGATCAATGCTTCGGCGGTGCAGTATGTGCGGGGGATGCCAGCGGTGAAGGTGTTCGGGCAGACGGTGCATTCCTTCCGAAAGTTCTACAGTGATATGACCAGATACCGTGATTATTGTCTGGAGTTTACGGACCGTTATCAGTCAGGTTATGTTCTGTTCAAAACATTGCTGGCCTCCTCGTTTACCTTTATTTTACCGGTGGGTGTTTTTATGCTAAGCGGCCAGCCGGACTCCATGTCCTTTGCGCTTGTGCTGCTGTTCTTTCTAATTATGGCGCCAGGCGTATCATCTCCGCTTTATAAACTGCTTATGCTGGCTTCGAGCACTCGGGATATCGGCGAAGGCGTAGAGCGGATGGATCGTCTTTTGGCACAGCAGCCTGTACCAGAAATAGCAAAGCCGCTATCACCGCAAGCTTTCGACGTTGAATTTATGGACGTAACCTTCTCCTACAATGAAGAAGAGGGGGCTGCGGCTGCGCTTAGCGAGGTCTCTTTCCGGGCAGTACAAGGGAAGGTTACAGCGCTGGTTGGACCGTCAGGATCAGGTAAATCGACGGTGGCCAGCTTGGTGCCGCGGTTCTGGGACCCGCAAGAGGGTGCGATCCGTATCGGTGGAGTGGATATCCGTCATATGGCGATTCATGAACTGATGAATACAGTTGCCTTTGTATTTCAGGAGACCTTCCTGTTCTATGACACTTTGTATGAGAATATTGCCGTCGGCAAACCGGGAGCCACGCTGGATGAAGTCCAGGCTGCAGCAAGAGCTGCGCAATGCGACGAGTTCATCTCTCGGCTTCCGCAGGGATACGATACGTTAATCGGTGAAGGTGGCGTCTATCTCTCCGGTGGTGAAGAGCAGCGTATTGCGGTAGCCCGGGCTATCCTCAAAAATGCACCGGTACTTGTACTCGACGAAGCGACTGCTTTTGCCGACCCGGAAAATGAGCATCACATGCAGCTGGCACTAACGGAGCTTATGCGCGGGAAGACGGTTATTGTTATTGCTCACAGACTCTCCTCTATTCGTGAAGCCGCACAAATTCTGGTACTGCGAGATGGGCAAATCGTGGAGCGCGGAGATCACGAAAGTTTGATTGATCTCGATGGACTTTACACTCAAATGTGGCATGCCTACAGTGACGCTGGAGATTGGCATTTGGAAAAAGGAGGGGAACAGCTATGAAGGTATTGCACAATATTACTGCTGGCAAACCGCAGCAGCTGCTGAAGCCTGTACTTTTTTCCTTACTGGCTAACATAGTTAGTGTGCTTCCGTTTGCGCTTGTAATTGAGGCGGTGCGGTTGATTTTTGCTCCTTATATTACGGTGGGTGCAGAGCTTCAGATAGAACGGCTTTGGTGGATTTGCGCGGGACTAGCCGCTGTTATGGTGCTGATGTTCCTGAGCGAGATCCCCGCATACCGCACTGCATACCGCGGGGCTTACAATGTTGCGGCACAGGGACGGGCGGAATTAGCAGAACATCTGCGTAAGCTTCCGCTAGGCTACCTGACGCGCCGGGATCCTGGTGATTTGGCCAATATGATGATGGGCGATTTCACGCTGGTTGAGACAGGAATTTCACATCTGCTGCCACAGCTTGCAGGGGCTTTTGTACTGCCGATATTCGCACTTGCGGGTTTACTATTCCTCGACTGGCGGATGGCGCTTTCCATGTTCGTGGCACTGCCGGTTACCCTCCTAATTATGTACCTGTCAGGCAGACTACGGCGCAGATTAGGGACGAATCATATGAAAGCGAAACTGAACGCCGCGAATCGGCTACAGGAGTATTTGAATGGTATTCGGGTGATGAAAGCCTACAACCTGACGGGAGAACGCTTTGTCCGTCTGGATAGCTCTTTTCGAACTTTGATGAAGGAAAGTGTGAAGCTTGAAGGGATATTCGGACCGGTCATTCTAACGGCTATGGCTCTTCTTCGTGCGGGTCTGACCTTAATGGTATACGTAGGTGTGCATCTATTGTTAGGCGGGGAGCTCGGTATTTTGCAGCTGGCGGTATTCCTTATTGTCGGCACACGCATCTATGATCCACTGACGACGGCGCTCGCCAACTATGCTGAATTCCGGTACAACGAACAAGCGGGTGAACGCATCGTAGACCTGCTTCGCCAGCCGGTAATGACAGGGACTACAGCTCCACTTCCCGATAGCAGTACCATTCGCTTTGACAATGTTACCTTCAGCTATGGAGGTGAGCCTGTTCTCAAACAATTAAGCATAGAAATGCCGCAAGGTTCATTGACTGCAATCGTGGGTCCCTCCGGCAGCGGAAAGAGTACAGTGCTGCGTTTGATCTCGCGTTTCTATGATCCTGACGAGGGAAGTGTTCTGCTAGGCGGACGCAATATTAAAGATATTGATCCAGAACATTTGCTAGGTTCTGTGTCGGTTGTGTTTCAGGATGTGTACCTGTTCCAAGATACCATTGGAAACAACATTGCCTTTGGGCGGCCGGGCGCGTCGCAGCAGGATATTCAACAAGCAGCAGAAATGGCCCGTTGCCATGATTTCATTATGAAATTACCGCTAGGTTATGACACGCCGGTAGGCGAGGGTGGCAGTACGCTTTCCGGAGGGGAGAAGCAGCGGATCTCCATTGCTCGTGCGATTCTTAAGAACGCTCCTATTGTATTGCTGGATGAGGCTACTGCATCGCTTGACCCGCAGAATGAAGCCGAAATCCAGAAGGGAATTGATGCGCTGATTACGGGCAGAACCGTTATTGTTATCGCGCATCGGCTCAAAACCATACGAGGTGCAGACAACATTATTGTGCTGGAAGATGGCCGACTGGTGGAACAGGGACGACATGAAGCTTTACTACTACGAGGCGGATTGTACGACCGTCTCTGGAAGCTGCAGCAGCAATCCGTCGGATTCCGCATCACGTCATAGGGAACGTCATTCACGCTTTAAGGAGGGCAAACGTATGGCTATCACAATGGATGAATCTAACTGAAGTCATTTAAATAAAAAGACGAAGCCATTTATGGCTTCGTCTTTTGTAGGTTTGCATACCCTTTTAATCCAAGAGAATAATGTCCTTTTTACAAATGAACTATTGCACCGAAAGTACAGTCTCCAGCTCAGGGATATATTCCTTGACCATATTGTTGTCTTCCCACCGTCCTTTAGTCCCAGCTGGGGCTTGACCTTCGGAAACGACTAAGTACGGTTTGATGGTTACGGTACTCGGTAAAGTCTTGAAGGGTTCAAAACGAACATTATAAGATTCGCTTAAGGGGTGAGCACCGATGGGCTTCAGTTGAACGCCACGTTCATCCACAATGTCAAATTGAAGAGCGATGACGCCTCCGTTAGCACCCTTATATTTCGAAGGGATAGAAGCGAGCATTTCTTCTACGCTCTGGCCCGGTTTGGTTTTGTACTCAATGGATAACTGCGTTGTGATTGGGGTGATTTCCACCTTACTGATCTGCAAGTTAATGTTATCGTGATGCTTGGTCTCCTCTGAAGTTAGTGCAGTTACGGGTGTTGATTTTGTAACAGGCAGAACGAATTCGAACGGGGCATCGTAGCCCTTTAACGTTACATTTACAGTCAAGTCAAACTGATCAGGGAACTGGACATTCTGTGTTGTTGTGTTCGGCTCATAATAAGTGTTCAAAACCTGAACCATTATGCTGGAAGCAGTCTCACCATCCATTTGTTCGTAACTCCAGAGCAGAGGTTGGCCTTTATAGAGAACCTCAAACTTATCCACTGCCCCTTTATTGGCATCTGAAGGCGGCGAATTGGGCTCCGAAGCCAGACGGTTTCCAGGAGTGGTTATGTTCATAAGAATTCGGGTTCCGTCAAATAACAATGTTGGAATATTCATGGTCACATCGCCATGCGTCACGCTTTGGTTTATGTTTGTGATGAAATCCTCGGCTTGTTGAACACCGGGATCTCCGTTGTTTTCGCCCCATAATGAATAGATTTGTCCCAAAACCGGAATTTGCTTGAGTGCATCAGCCATTGCGGGCGATACAAAGCCGGAAGCAAGGACTGTAACTCCAAGAATTGCAGCGGCTGCAGTGGAAATCAACCATTTATTAAAAGTTTTAGATACATTTTTCTTTTTCTGAACGGGGGAAATGGAATTATCGGTTTCCCTGATGATTTGGTAAGTCTCATTCAGCTTGGAGCGGGCAATATCGGATAACTGATCAGGAAGTAGGCTTTGGCAGTTTTTTAATTGTTCTTCTAACTTAGTGTTTACCATGTGGCAACTCCATTTCTTGATTGAATTGAGATGAATGCTTTAGCTTTTTGCGGGCGCGATGCAGCCGGGTCTTCACGGCTACCGTAGAAATTTCGAGAATGTCGGAAATTTGACTGATCGGCATGTCCTGTAGGTAATGAAGGTGAATGACAATCCGTAGATTCTCCTCAAGATGTTGAACGGCATCCCATATTTCGATTTTCTCATAATCCTTGGAAATGGAAGGGACTTCGGGAAGCTCTCCATAAGGGAGGGCTCTTGCGTTGTTTTTGATCATTTTGTTGCATTCATTAATCAGAATCCGGAAGATCCACGTTTTGAAAAAAGCGGGCTCTTTAAGTGTATGGATGGATCTAAAGGCTTTAAGCATCGTCTCTTGCAGGGCATCTGCACAATCCTCGTCTTTGTTGACGATGGACCTTGCAGTTCTATACAGAGGTAACTCTATCTCTTGCATCAGCTGCACGAATGCTTCAGAGTCCCCAGCTTTGGCTTTGACGACAATAGGATTAATATGCAAAGATTTACCTGCTTTCTTGACTAAAAGTCTTAGGATGTTCGTAACGTTACTTAAATATTAGATCGGGTAGGCAGCTAGAAGGTTACAACGAAAGTAAACCTAAGATATCCAGGGACTGAACCGCTTGGGCAAATCAGCACACACGGGATTCTCCAAGCATTCTGGGTTCACAAAATAATGTAGTATCTGGTGGGGCAGTGTTGCTTACTGAAAGAAAAAGCCCCCTCCGCCGTTTTGGCGGAAAGGGCCAGTCGTCCATGTTATTTGGTATTTTTATAAATGTTAGGTTTAGTTATTCAACATTATCTTTAAATTTTCTATTTCTCTCTTATAAAAATCAACGGTCTTACCCTCTGTGACTCTCCAGTCCCTTTCTAGCAGCTCAATTATTTCGTGATGCTTTTCAATAGACTTATCATATTCCCCTTTTATTTTATATATATGAGAAATGGCTTCAAATGCATCTGTATACTTTGGACTTGGCTGTAGTTCGTAACCTTTGGAATAGTATTCTATGGCTTCGTCGTACCTGCAAAGTTTAGCCATACAGTCTCCTCTGGAGGACCATGCAAGCCAATCCTCAGGATACAAATCAGTCATTTGCTCCCAGAGAGCCAGCGCCTGAGAAAGGTCGCCCTCTTCCTTGCATATCAGCCCTCCATATTTTTGATATAAATGACCAGGATGGATTTGGTTCAATTGTTCCAGAATTTCTTTTGCTTCAATACATCTGCCGTCTGCGATTAAGTAGTTCATAAGCCAAACATAAGCCTGCCAGTAATTCGGGTGATTCGGCACGAAATTCTTATAATACGTAATGAGTTTGTGGTGATTTGAAAAGTTCCAATCAAAAATGATTCCATTCTCCGCATCTCGCAAGGCATTATGATTACTTTTGCTGTCCGGAGCTAATTGCAGCGCATCCTTGGCATAATGGGAAGCCATTTCACGGTGCTCATCTGAACGATGAATGTGTAACTGAGCTAGCAGGGTGAGGGATGGGGATTTTTTTTGCGCATCATTTATTTTTCCTTTTAAAAATTGTTCAGCATAGTTAAAATCGTCTTCGGATATAAAATGTTCAGTACTAATCATATTTCCAATTCGTTCTAAATGGGTATCATCGGTTAATGCAAATAATTCATCAATTGTAACACCAAAAATCACGGATAAATCAGGAAGAATTTGAATATCAGGCATGGTTACATTATTTTCCCACTTAGATACTGCTTGGGATGACAGATTCAGTTTTGCTGCTAGTTCTTCCTGAGTCATTTCTTTTTGTAAACGAAGAGTCTTTATTTTTTTTCCTATCTCAACATTCATTTGGATAACCTCCAATTCGTATCATTTCGACTAGTCAATTGAATTATAACTTTTAGTATAAAATATCCTCAATGACCGCTTGGTTAAGCGAATTAACCCATCAGGTTACCTTGTAGGACATTGGTTCAATTTATAAGAAGGGCGATTTGAGATTTATCGACAATTCTCCTCTGAGGGTTGGAGGCGAGGGAATGTAAAAATTTTACTTGTGATCTCGATTTTCTTTCTCAAGGTTGCGGAGCATATCTTGTTATGACATACTCGTCAGCAAATGGTTCACTAAGTTAAACGATTGAACGAAACGAAAGCGGTGAGAATCATTAATAAACAGCAACAAGTCGAAGTCATCAAAGACGATTTCAAGATGTGTCAGAAGGTCTTTTTAGCTATTGGTAATGAGACAAGACAATCTATTATTACTGTACTTATGGAGACTACCTGTACGAACGGGTTACGCGTAGGTGAGATTACTGAAAAAACGCATCTATCACGACCTGCTGTTTCCCATCATCTAAGAATCTTAAGAGAAGCCGGAATTATAATGGTGAGGAAAGAAGGCTCTAAAAATTATTATTTTATGGATGTTAGAACAAAATTAGGAGTGTTAAAAAATCTTATAAACCATCTCGATGAATTTATGGAACAATATTATTAGAATTGGAGGTTTCTTAATGAAAGCGATGATCATTGAAAAATACGGGAAAAGTCCTCTTCTAATGGCAGACATTCCAACACCTTCAGTAGGTGATTATGATGTGTTGGCAGAAATCCATGCAGCGAGTATTAATCCTATCGATTTCAAGGTGCGGGATGGCAAAACTCGTATGTTGTTGAAATACGATATGCCGCTTGTGTTAGGAAATGATTTTTCAGGTATAGTCACCAAAGTAGGAAACAAAGTAACTAAATTCAAAATAGGCGATGCAATATACGGACGGCCAAGAAAAAATAGAATTGGAACCTTCGCAGAATATATATCCATACATGAGGACGATATAGCCTTAAAGCCACAAAATCTTTCTTTTGAGGAAGCGGCGTCAATCCCATTAGTCGGGCTTACATCCTATCAAGCATTACATGATATGTTACAGCTATCGGCAGGGCAAAAGGTATTGATTCAAGCTGGTTCGGGCGGCGTTGGGACCTTTGCTATCCAGCTTGCTAAAGCGATGGGAGTTTATGTAGCTACAACTACTAGCGATGCTGGAGCTAATCTGGTCAAATCTCTTGGGGCCGATCAAATAATCAATTATAAAACAGAACAATTTGATAAGGTCTTACAAAATTATGATGGAGTATTTGATACGATTGGCGGAGAGACATTAGAAAAGGCTTTTAAAATAGTCAAACCAGGCGGACAAATTGTATCAGTTTCTGGGCTGCCCAATGCACGCTTCGGAGTTGAATATGGGTCTGGTTTTATAAAAACGAGTCTTTTTCGATTGGTTACCCGTAAGCTAACAAAATTAGAAAAGCAATATAATGCCAAATACAGCTTCTTGTTCATGAAACCAAGCGGGAGACAATTGGAGATCATTTCGGAGCTTATAGAAGCAGGGAAAATAAAGCCTGTAATTGATCAAATATTCTCTTTCGAAGAAGCTCAGAAGGCGATGGAGTATTCTGAATTGGGCAGGGCAAAAGGAAAGATCGTATTAAAGATAAAGTGACAGGGAATTTAACCCCACTCATAGAATATAACTACTTGTGCCAAGAAAGGAGAATTTCTATGTGTTTTCACTGTTATAGGAAGATAAGAATCCGCCACCTCTCCGAAACCAACGTGTTAAAGTAAGATACTACACAAATCATATGGGGTGTACCGGATGAAGATAAATAATAATTATTTGAAGGAACAATTAAAACATGTTTACTGGCTTAATGGGGGGCCTTGTGCTGGGAAGACTACCATGACCAAGAAATTTGTAGAGGAGCTAGGCTTTCAAACATTGGGGGATGATGTCTTAAAATACAGACCATTCACTAGTCCTGTTGAATACCCTGCCCTTCAATTTCCTAATCCTGATTTGGATTGGAATAAGTGGTTCAATAAACCTGTAAATGAGCACTGCCAATGGCTATTTCAAATCGTCGAAGAGATGATGGACTTCTTTATCATTGATTTGTTAACAATGCCTAATGATAAACCAATTATAATAGATTTAGGAATAATGCCTGAACGTATACTACCGTTTATCCCAGAAGAGAGAATGGTTTGTTTTTATACGTCCGACGAAGAGATAGAGAGATTATATTACTTTAGAGAAGATCATAAGATGATTTTAGATTGTATTAACGCCTACACGATAAATCCAGAAGAAACGATTAAACACGGTAACAAATCTATGGTTAAGTTCTCCAATGAGATTAAGACTGCTTGTAATAAAATGGGGATCAAAACCGTTGAAAGAATACCAAGTATGAGCGTGGAAGAACAATTTAGGTTAGTTAGAGAACATTTTGGATTATAGAGATGACCAAAAGGCATCTATTACAAAGACCCCTTCCTTGTTTAGGAGGGGGTTGTCTTTATATATGGGTGTAAATTTTAATATAAGTGCAACCCATCCTAAGAATTCTCTACTATATAGATAAGAGTGTTTAAAAGGAGAAAAACGAATGGAAGACCAAGGAATAATCCACCTATACTTACAGCGTTCACAGCAAGCCATTTTAGAGACTAAAAATAAATACGGGGCTTACTGCAGAGTCATTGCAAGAAACATTATTTCAAATTTCTCGGATGTTGAAGAGTGTGAGAACGATACATACTTAGCGGCATGGAATGCGATACCGCCTAATCTGCCTAGGAATTTTTCGGTATTTTTAGGGAGGATCACCCGTAATATTGCGCTTGATAAGTATGGTTATAATACAGCGAAAAAGCGTAATCGTGAGTTTGAAGTCATTCTAACGGAACTAGAAGAATGTCTAGCTTCGCCTGATACTGTAGAAACAGAGTATGAAGAAGGTGAGATCGCAAACTTAATAAATCAATTTTTATATGGCATAGATGAGCAAGCGAGAAACATATTTATTGGAAGGTACTGGTATTCCTATTCAATAGATGAGCTTTCTATGAGATTTAATATGAGTAGTAGTAAAGTGAAATCCATATTATTTAGGACAAGAAATAAACTTCGAGTTCATCTAGACAAAGAGGGGGTTAACCTATGAAAAAAGAAGATTTATTTAAGGAGATCGGACTCATTGATGAAAACTTAATTGAAGCGGCTGGGCACAATGGAATAGAGAAAAGGAAAAAAGGAATTTCTAAAAAGTGGGTTATTTTGGTTGCCTGTCTTGTCCTATATAGTTCAACTGCTTCAGCTTTATTAGCAACAGAATATTATAAAAATCAAAATTCAGAGCCTTACATACGTTATTTAAATGCTGAAGACATGGAGTTAGAGCCTGCTACTCAATATGATGCGGAAAAATTTCTACATGCTTTAAAAAGTGATAATAATGAATATGTATATATTGCTATTAATAGGCTGGTAGAAAGCTTTAATGATCCCACGTTGAGAGTAAAAGCGTTAAAAGAACTTCAGCCATTTATAAAAAATGAGAATCAAAAAATCGCTGATGCGGCTGCTTTTGCCGTAGATATTTTGTCGAAAAGTTATCGGAGCCCTTATATTGTTAAGCTAGCAGATGGAAGTATGATATTTACGTTGTTTAATAATTATTCGGATTATGGAAGTCAAAATGTCATTTGGAGAATAAAAGACAATGTGCTTAAAGAATATTTAAGTTTTTCTGCACCATCTATGTATATTACAAAAATGATCCCTTCTCCAAATCATAAGTTAATTGCGATCGTAACATGCTCTAATAAAAGTAATTTCGTTCAAATTAGCAATATTGAAGAGGGAATGACAAGTCCAGAGTTAATAGAATCTGCAAGAGTCAAATATGGTGCACAAAAAGAATTAGATACATGGATTCGCACCGATCATGAGAATTATAGCTATGCTGATAACCTGGTGTGGAAAGACAATGATACATTAGTATTTGAAGGTTCTCTTGCCTACCAGAATACTGAGATTATTGAGAATGTTACAGTGAAATATCAGTTTAGTAAAAAGATAATAGAAGTAAAAGAGAAGGGGTTGTGACCATCGGATAAACGTACTTTTATTTCTTGTCCACATTTATACCTTACCAAAACGATGGAATTGCATTTAATGAATAATATCGATAATAAGGGAGGTTTTGAGGATGGGAAATAGAAAAGCTGGCGGTTATGACCCCGTACAGATCTTTAACTCCACATCGTTTAATGCATTTGGAAAAGTTGAATATGCATCCATCTTATGTAGTGATGACAATTATAATGTTCAGCGTGATGAGACTTGGAAAGCTTCTAGCCGTGGAGTCTGTTTGGTGACTAGAATCACTGCAACGGTTAGAACGCCGAGTGGAAATATTCAAGCGGAACCTTATACGTCTTCCGGCACTTCTTACAGCCAGTTTGCCATTATACAGGTAGGGGTAAATAAGTTCCAAGTGACGCGTGTTGTAAGTAACAAAAGACGTAAGTAAAATTGCAAGCGGGGTATTATCAAGGATAGGCACCAAACATGAAAAGACGACAAGCCAAAGATAAGAGGCTGGTCGTCTTTTTTTCGTTCTAATGTTTCTTATACCATAATATTCTGCGATGCATTGAGGAATCTTTCAAGAGTCGGAATGGGCGTAAGTCCGGTTGATAATTGCCTTCAATGATCCAAATCCGGCAGTTCCTGTCGATGCCTATATCGAACCCGACTTGTCTAAGCTTGGGGTAACGCTCTCCCAGTCGTGTGGCTGCCAATAATGCGATCTGTTCCGCTTTGATAAGCAAGCTCCGATCTCCGATTCGGGCTAATTTGAGTGCCTCAAGGACTGGAATGGTGCGGCTAGCCACATTCGTGACTAGATATCCTTGCACCGCAACTTTCGCGTATGAGCCTGTCACGTTCCAAGTGGATGAAGAGCTCTTTTGTCGTTGAACCATTATCCGAATGTCGAATGGCTTGTGTTGAATTTGGGCAAGCTGTAGACGCCTTTGGATAATATATCCACGACCTCTGTTTTTTTTACGGAACAATTTAAGTAACTTATCGCTGTCTGTCATGGTGAAGGCTTTCTTTTCGTTATGAATACGATAGGCGTTTGCACCGTTTCGTTTAATGAACAGGATATCCCTTCCGTAACTCCCGTTGCGAGGTTTCAATACGACGCTTTGATAGTGAAGCAGCATATTCGTTAATGCGTTCTTCTTAAGCAACTGTGTCTCTGGAAGCCGTCCGGCGAGAAAGGAGCCTTTGCGAAGGATGCGATATTGCAACCATTTGTCTCTTTTGATTAACATTAGAATCACAGCCTTTTTCAATCTTCTACGGTAATTCTAAGTCAAATTAGGAATCAGCATAAGTGGATATTCGTCCATATTTATGAGCCGAAGCAGGCGAAAAAGGCTTTTAGGCGGCTTAATTTCATTACTGTTCAGCTTCGGCTGGGCGCGGATTATTTATTGGCATTCGCCCAAACACTCTTTCCGCGAATGCATATGATGATTGTGCCTACTCATTGAAAGGAGTGATCACATATGGGATTTTTTCCAACGCCGGGAAGCGGCCAATTCCCAGGGTTTCCGGGTGGACCAGGAGGACCGGGTGGACCGGGTGGACCAGGTGGATTTCCTGGGACTCCGGGACCTCCAGGAGCTGCACCGGGAGGCGTTCAAGCGCCGACGGCACCTCCACCGCAATTCGTACCGCAAATGTCGGCCACCGCATTTGCCATCGACCCCGGTGCGATCAGAGGCTGTTTGTTCCGCAACACATACATTTGGCTGAACAACGGCGAGCAATTCTGGTTCTTCCCGGTATTCGTCGGGCGTAATTCTGTTGCAGGGTTCAGATGGTTCGGTCTCTTCTGGGGGTACTTCGGTATTGATTTGAATCGGATTCGCTCGTTCACCTGCTTCTAAGGCAGACAGCGAAAGAGAACAGTCTGGGGGCTGTTCTCTTTGGGGGTCTTTTATGGATTCATATCCTGGTATTTGTCGATATACAGACTCCCGTCCAATTGGAGCTCTGCGTAAAATACTTGATCTAAAGAATGAATGTTGGCTTTCTTTAATTGTTGGTTGAGCCAGACAATAGAGACATCTATTTTATTAAGATTCTTTTCTACGATTTTACCATCAACGATAAGCTCAGTTGGGATATTGAGAACAGGTGCAACATTTACTTTTATATCTTTTTTTGTTGCTGGCAGCAGTTCTTCTTTTTTCAACACGCTAAGTTTACCGTCAGGTTCCAGAATTGCAAATTCGACGTCTTCGGGTGAGAAGACGTCTTTATTCCGAAGCAACATGCTTAAATCGTCGATGTTGAGGTGCTGCTTAGCTAATGCCTCTTCCAGAATCTTGCCTTGTTTGACGAGAATCGTAGGTTGGCCGTCGAGAATCTCACGTGCTTTGACAGAGCGCAGTCCGATCAATGCAACGCTGAACGCCAAGAGTGACCATAAGACCAAGCTAGATATTCCTTGCAGCAGCGTGATTTGTCTGTTGACGATAATTTCCGCAGTGGTGGAGCCGAAGGTGATCCCTGTTACATAATTGAAAAACGTTAGATGTCCGACTTGTTTTTTACCGAGAAGACGCGTCAAAACGAGTAGAGCAACGAAAGACGTTGCCGTACGAAATAGAATTTCTCCATATGTCATATGCTGAGCCCCTTCTTGCATAACAGATAGTCTTAAAGTGACCCCCATTTTCCTCGCTTATACTTGTTAAGTGAAAGGAATCGAATGAACATGAACGGCTGGACGAACGTTTAGATAGGACATGCCGTTATGTTTTTAGTTAGAAACTGACAAAAAAGTATCCTGACTTTATAATTGTTTTATATATCCAAGTTGTGTCGCTGATCAGGAGGACGGAATGCAATTTCAACCAATGTATTATGACGGGGAATTATTACTACCGATGATTGAATTAAATATGACATTGAACCAATCGGTTGCCATTATAACGGACTTGAAGCGAAAGCAGCTTTTAATGAATCAATTAGTGGACCATTCTCAATATTATATATTTCGGGCTGGGCAAAGCGAGTATATGCGTTTAACGGTGGAAGAGCTAATTACTTTTCTTATCCAAGTAACGGAGAGGAATGAGCGTGCCGAGTTGTTAATGGATTATTTTGTTCTAAAAGAAGAACGGAAGGTGAGGATCAAGGATCTAAGCTCATCGAAAAGGATGTATGTGACCTTGCTACGTGTTTTTTTTGCGCATCAGCCTACACTTGTACTGGAGGAACCTTATTTTTACTTGGAAGAGCAGGATCGTCGTCAATTCAAACGGATTCTGGATGATCTTTCGCAAGAAAAGCAGATATTGATTTTAACTTCGAATTTAGAGGATGCCCTTATTTCCTGTGATACCATTTATCGGTTGAACGAGTCCGGATTTCATCCATTGGATATTCGGGACATCGAAGAGGATAAGCAGGAATTACGGAAACAAGACGAGACCAATATAACCTTTCAGAAGATCTCAACCAAAAGAAATGACAAAGTGATTTTATTTAATCCGCCTGAAATCGATTTTAGCCCCCATAAATATGAACGCCACAGGGAGTATAGATAATGAGGCTTCAAGCAGCGTCTTGGAGAATAAACCGCAAATCGTCCCGGCTGCAGTGTACAGAATAATCGAAAGAATGATTACTGCCACAAACGCCCATATATTAGCTGGCTCATAGCACCATGGGGAACGTTACTAGTGGATGATTTTCCTATCTTCAAAGTGCTGGAGTACGTACCAAGCACTCAACTTGTGTATTTCTTAGAAATAAGCAATATAAGCTTTACGACGGGCGATGTATTGAAACCTCTCCTCATTAATTTGGCATGGACGGTTGTGCTAACAGTAGTGTCTGTCATTTTGTATCAGCGGCGGTTGAAGGACGAGTAAGGGAGCTCTGAAGGGACTTTAGCCAGCCTTCGATGGGTCTTTGGTAGGGTCGAAACAAGCGGCCGACTGAGACTATATGACGATTATTCTCTAATTGAGGCTGTGATGTTGTCATGACGGGGCCTGCTGGGTAATAAAGATGATTAGAACTTTCAAATTTGGCTGAATTTGGATTGGTAGCCATGGAAACGGAGGGAAAGATCATGGCGGCACAGACAGTATCAGGCATCAGCTCCGTACAGACCATTGCGGCCTACGGCGGTACACAGAGTGATGTCAGTTCCCTGGAGAAACAGCGGAACCGGCTGATGATGGAACTGGATAAAGTGAATGCGGCACAAGGAAGTGAGATGCAGACTCCTTATCGCCGGGAGCAGCTGCAGCGGCAAATCCGGCTGCTGGAGTCCCAACTCGTACAGAAAAGCGGGAGTAGCGCCCCCGTAAATTTTGTACCGGCTTCTCCGCTTCAAGATCACCTCCCCCTCTCGCGGATTGAGTGGAAGGGAGGCCTCAAGGGCATCGGTCTGACCGATCCCCGGACGGCGACGGTGAACTCGGAGGGCCATTTCGACGCGTTAATTTAGGCAAGAGAGAGAAGGTGCGAAAAGCGTCCGGTGATGAACCGGCTTTTCGCACCTCTTTTTTGAATGCGCGGTGAACCGTATCTTAAGTAGCGGCAAGTTTCTCCTAGGTACCCAGCAAAACTGTGCATGAGATGTCGGATGGATGCCGACGACACTTGCTATATTGTTAGTGAAGGGAGGTCATTCGAATGGACTTGCTTGCAAATCTGAACGGGGCTCTACAATACATTGAAGAGAATCTTGCTGATGATATAGACCTGAAGGAAGCGGCGAGGTTGGCTTGTTGTTCCGAATATCATTTTTCTAGAATGTTCTCATTTCTTGCAGGCATCACGCTATCAGAATACATCCGTCGGAGACGCCTGACATCTGCGGCATTTGAGCTTCAAGCTGGAGAATTAAGAGTTATGGATGTGGCGGTGAAATATGGATATAGCTCAGCAGACGCATTTTCTAGAGCTTTCCAAGGCTTGCACGGTATTCCGCCCTCTTCGGTAAAGTTGCATGGCCCTTCATTAAAAGCCTATCCGCGCTTGACCTTTCAATTAACGATTCAAGGGGGAAGTGCAATGAACTATCGTATCATTGAAAAAGAGTCATTCTGTGTCGTAGGCATTACGAGAAGGGTACCTATCCAATTTAATGGCGTAAATCCGGAAATCGCATCTATGTGGAAAAGCTTAACTAGCGATGACATCGACCAGCTCAAAAAGCTCTCGAATGTCGAACCTCAGGGACTGATTCAAGCATCGATGAATTTTTCTGAGGGGAGAATGGAAGAAAAGGGGGAACTTGACCATTATGTTGGCGTTGCTACAACCAAGGAATGCCCCGAAAATTTAACGAAACTAGATGTTCCTGCAGCAACATGGGCTGTATTCGAAGCCGTTGGACCATTTCCCGATACATTGCAAAATGTCTGGGGACGCATCTATTCTGAATGGTTCCCTACCGCTAATTATGAGTTGGCAAGAGGCCCGGAGATTTTATGGAATGAGAGTAAGGATTTATCTTCACCCACCTTCAGAAGTGAGATTTGGATACCGGTTTTGAAAAAATAATAAACGGTGATTACTATTGTACTTCTGATTTGTCAGGCCATCCCATAGAAGGATGGCCTTTTTTTGTTGTGGGGGATGGTTTGTAAAGTTGAGATTGACCCTTATTTTTACATATGAGAGAATAATGGAAATTTAAAAATGAAAGGAAAATAATGTATGAGCAATCTTTTCCGATTCATTCCTATTAGTCAACTAGCAGATAAATTTCCGGAAGGATCTTGGTGGGCGAAGTTTTACCAGGATTTCAGTGACGAGCAGCTAGCCGCTTATTATGAAGGGGATTTGACGCTGCCTTCTCTTAATCTGGATTGGGAGCAGGCTTTCCCGCAACAAAAAGAGGTAATCATCATTTTTATCGATGGGAATTTTACTGTAGAGAATCTCTATAATAAAGAAACAGATGGTGCCATAGGGCTTATGGTAACCGGTAATTTGAATGCGAAAAATATAGCTGTAGGCGGTCAGGAAATCTATGTTTCGGGCAATCTGATGGTTGAGGAAATATTGTGCGGCACCTACAATCATGGGGAAACAATTGTTATAGGTGATCTTAGCGCTGCGGTTTTAGTTCAGGATGACGAGTACAGCATCAAAGTAGACGGGCAGAAATCTATTGCATGCTTAGTAAATGTATGGGAGGGAGACGGCGTATTTCAGGAGCTTCCGGTGGACATTCATGAGGTGTTGATTGATGAAGTTTTTCTGGATATGGATGAGGAGGACATGGAATTTTCCTTTTGCACGCTGGTGAATGTTATTGTAGAAGGGCGTTCCGCATTGAAAAAAGTAAATGAACCCCTCAAGAGAAAGAAACCTGTTCATTTATATTTTACCCATAACACGATCAATGAGGAAAATATATTGAAATTGACTCAGTGTATTCTAATGACGGATGACAAACCATCTTTTGATTTTCAGGAGCAAGGCGTATTTTTCAAAGTTCAACTGGAGCATATTGATGCAGACGGGGATGAGCGGGATCTCAGCGTTTATATGAATGATAACCGGCATCACTATTATATTTGGCTGGAGCAAGATCATTCCATCGGTTTGTTGAGGAGAACCATAGATGAAGGGTCTGAGTGGGAGCACATTACAGAAGAGTCTCAGGAACAGCTAGCGGAGATTAGCGATTGCTGGACTATGCTGCTGACCTGTATTAATATGGCTGAGCTTTATTTACGAAACATTGAGGTCCAATATGTGCAAGACATTTTGCAACACGCTGTAATTCAGGAATTATATTCGGAAGAAGAGGAGGATGACGGGTTCTGGGACGGCTCAAAATATTACAGCTTCCGTAAAGCGCATACGGACGAGGACGGAGACTACCTGCATGCCCGGATTGAAATCAAGACTCCTGATGAAGCGTATTATTTTTATACAGTGGATCATGGAACTTATGTCTCTCGGCATTATCAGCCGCCCAATCAATATGGCAAACAGGACATGTCTTTTTTGGACCTTAGGCGCTGGGAGGCATCAGAGCAGTATTTTACAAGATTCAAGCAATTTATTGATCAGAAGATAGAGTTTGGTGTAAATAGTTAAGCTTGATGACGTTCTAAGAGGTGAATTTTGTCGTCAAGGAGGTCACGCATCACGCATGGCAACAAATCTTCCACCTTGGAGACCAGCATGGCTGAAACAACAAAACAGGCGAGAAGGAAGCACCAGCACTTCCTCCTCGCCTGTTTGTGTTCATGTATTTTGCCTAGGGTTTATCCATTTTACTCCGGTGTTCCTTGGGTTACCCCATGGATATACGTTAAGGTCGGGGAATCGACGGCCCCTAGCCCCGGATTATAGGTAAAGGAGTACTCGATGGTATCCCCGTGTTGCAGGTTATTTACAGGGTAGGTATAGTTACCATTCCCTGCCGGGGTCATGGCTACGTTTAGCTGACCTATTTCGATTTTTAATATCTACATCCCATCTGGTAGAATAGGGAAAACCATATTTCTCTATATTCTAGTAACTTGATTATAAGCTTGGGGAGGTAGACCATGGACAAAGAACTAATCGCACAGCTGACACAGTGGCATGAAGATGATGAACACCAGAAGATTGTAGACACTCTGATGGAGATTCCTCCAGCGGACAGAGATTACGAGATGGTCAGCAGTCTGGCAAGAGCGTATAACAATTTGGAACGTTATGAAGAAGCCCTTGAACACTTCGCGAAGATTGCGGAACAAGGGCAGAATGATTATCTGTGGCATTTTCGTGTGGGATATTCCTACTATTATTTGAATCGATATGAGGAAGCGGTGAGAGTGCTGGGTATTGCCCATGACCTCGATCCGGATGATGAGAATACGGCCATGTTTCTGAAATTCAGCCAGCGCAAGCTACGCAAAGAACAACACGCCGCAGCCAGACAGGCAATCAGAGAGCAACATAATGATTCAGGGACGACTGCAACTCCTTTTGAAGGGATGGACCTCTCCGAATTTTGGAAAGATAGCGATTATGCGCTAAAAGAATATGTTTCGGCCCCGCCTACGGATGAGCTGATTGCTTCTGTAGAAGAAGAACTAGGTTACAAGCTTCCTGCCTCTTATATCAGTCTGATGAAGCAGCACAATGGGGGAGTGCCTTATAATACCTGTTTTCCTACGGAGGATGCGACCTCATGGGCTGAGGATCATATTGCGATTACGGGCATTATGGGCATCGGACGTGAGGAAAGCTATTCACTCTGCGGCGATCTCGGCAGCCCGTTCATGATTGAGGAGTGGGGGTATCCTGACATCGGCGTAGTAATTTGTGACTGCCCTTCGGCAGGCCATGATGTCGTGATGCTGGATTACCGGAACTGTGGGAGGGACGGCGAACCTGAGGTAATTCATGTGGATCAGGAAGATAATTATGAGATTACGTTCCTGGCCCAAGACTTCGAGACGTTTATACGCGGTCTGGTGAGTGATGAGGACTACGACACCTCTGAAGAAGATAAAGAGGAGGATTTGCGCAAAGTGGCCGTAGGCCAATTCTCGCCTTTGCTTGCGAAGCTGTGCAGCCATGTGTCTGAGGTAGATCAGCTTGAGCAGAAGATCCGTAGAGTCTGTACCCGAATCGTAGAAGAGAAGGGACACTTTTCCTTTCATGCGGATGAGCTTTCTACTCTGATGTACGATGTGCAGTTCTGGCTGTACACAAGCTCTTATCCAAATACGAGCCGTCAACAATATCTGGATGTATATGAGGAAATGATCGCTTTTGGCGGCGAGTTCGGTCAAGGCGGGTATGCTCCGGGCTGGATCAGCGACTGGCTGGATGGGCGAATACGGGAAGGGCTGATTGTTCAGAAAAACGGGGTGCTTTGCTTCACGGATCAAGCCCGCTCTGAGGTCATTGCACGGCTGGAAGCAGAATCCGCAGAAGAGGACGTTGCCCCTTTTATACTCGTGGATCAGCAAGGTGGAGGCATGTCTGTCATTCTAAATGTGGGTAGCTACCGATCGGAAGTGTTCGAGGCCCGGGCAGACGAAGGATTTGAAGGAAACGGGTACGATTGGGCTTCTTTGGCGGCTGTGTTTGTGAACGAATATATGCCTGAATGGGTAGATACGATTCATTTTGACCCGGAAGCGGATATGTTCTGTGCTTATTCGGAGAATAGCGAAGCTATTAAGCAGTTCGCGGTGCGGTTGAAGCAGGCCTGTGAAAATGAGACGTTGATCCGGGATCTATTCTCCCGCGCGGAGCTCGATTGATCACAACAGTATTCAGGGGCTCGTCACACAGAAGGTTGAGAGAAAGCGTCAGGTAGGAATCCGTTTCAAGATTTGTTTTCGATGGCACCAATATATGGATGATACGGTTTTTAGCTGACCGTCAGCATCTGCTGCAAGGATGAAGGCTATAAGTCTTGGCCGATTTGCAGCAGATGCTCTTTTTTAGAAAGTTACGGGCATAGATTTGAACATGTGAAGTGGATTATTTTTGATATAATATAGTTAAAATTTTAGTTATTGTATTCTATTGATAGGGAATAATGAGAGAAAAGGAGAGATGGAAATGACGTATATCGTTGATTTTAAAAATGTGTCTACGGTCGGAGTAGAGTCTTCACCTGTAGCAGAAGCGCTTGCTGGTTTACGTGCGAATGAAGCTCGTTATTTTATGAACAAGTACAAGCATGAATTTACAGTTGTCCCAGCTAGCGAAAGCCAGGAAAACCTTGATTATGTGAGCCGAATTTTAAAAGAAGAACGTAATATTGAGTTTGCGGCAAAACCTTTAGAAACATCGTGTTTTCAAGTGGAAAATATTAAATTCACTTATGTCTTTTATGAAGATGGACTTGAGGTTAATGTCATGTATACGGTTGATGATCCTAAGAAGCGAGCCGTTGGTTTTAAGCTTTCTGAGGGGATGGAGATACCAAAGGAGTTAGAAGAGAAGTTTAAATTTGCTAGGCAAAAGTCTAAACTAGCCGGTACAATCCGTGGCTCGTATTTTGTAATCAAAGGAGAGTACTAAAGGAGTAAGAATAATACAAGCCTCTATTCCGAGTGGCGGGATAGAGGCTTTATTTATTTGCTATCTGTATAAGCCAAGTATCTTAAAATTAGGGCGTAATCAAGGGATTCACGGTAACTGTAACCATCGGACCAAGTAATTTAAAGTCCATACTTTCTTTTAATTTATCTAATCCTGCGGAAATGATTTTACAGAATTATCTCCGCAAGGCGATGTATCCCCTGCTCAATTGATGCTTCATCTACTTTTGCAAACCCCAATACCCATCCCTTTCTTTTGCTATCCAGACAATAGGGTCCAAGAGGGTAAACACGTATTCCATGTTGTAGGGCTAAATTTGTCACCGTTTCTTCGTCGTATGATTCCTCAGCCTCAAGTAACATATGCAATCCTGTTTCTACTCCACTGAGTGTAAAACGCTCCCCTAAACCACTAGCCATAATAGCTTTTGTCATGACTTCGTGTCTTCTTCGATATACATTTCTGACTCTTCTCATATGCCGCATAAAATGACCATTTTTAATGAAATGGGTTAGGGTTAGCTGATCCATAATCGGAAGATGACGGTAAGTCAGTTCCTGTACCTTCGCTAGTTGAGCAATTGCCTCGACTGAACCTATAATAGCCGAAATACGAATGCCAGGAGCAATCATTTTAGAGAAACTCATGAGATACAAAGTATTATTGGATGCCTGACTAAACAACGTTGGCAGTGGCTCCCCACGATACCGGAATTCACTATCATAATCGTCTTCAATGATCCAAAACCGTTCTTGAATCGCTTTATGTAGCAATTGTTGCCGACGGGGCTCCGACATAACGACCCCTACTGCGCACTGGTGAGAAGGGGTGGCAAAGATCAGTTTGGATTGAGGGTGAATATGCTCCACCACTAGACCATACTCATCAACGGGAATAGGTACCACATTCATTCGTCGATATTTCATCGCCATCCAAGCAGCTGGGAAACCTGGATCTTCTACTGAAACTGTGTCCCCATCAGCTAAAAGCGACTGTGCGATTAAATCGATACTATGCTGAGCTCCTGAGGTCAACAGAATCTGATTAGTTTGGATATGTATGCCCCGTTCAAGGGATAAATAACGCTGTATTTGCTCACGTAATGGTGTGTAACCGTAGCAATTACCGTAAGCCCAGCTTGATAAATCCATTTCAGCAGATGCGTGGAGCAGCGATTGCCGCCAGCTTTTTTGAAATTGTTCATCCAAATAGGGTTCATGAGGACTGAAATCAATATCCACTTCTAGCTGTTCTTTACCTCTGAACCAGTCATGTAAATGATCAACAGCTGAGTCTAACAAGGAGAGTGAAGGAGGTGTGGGACCCTCTGTTTCTATTTCCTTCGTTGACACATTGAATTGCTTCCATCTACTAACTCGCGTTCCTCCTCGGCGAGAGGTAACTGTATAACCTCGACTTAACAATTCCTCATAGACGATTTGTATAGTTGAGCGTGAGACACCTACGATGTGAGCAAGTTCGCGGGTAGGGATTAGTAATTCTCCTGGCGCCCAGACTCCGCTAGTAATATTATGAATTGCTTGATCAAGCAATTGCTGCCAGATCGGTCTCTTATCATTACGAATTACTTTCATCATCGTACACACCTCCAAATAGAAGCCCAATCATAATAATATTAATTATGGATTGCATTAAACGGTCATTTTTGGATATTTTAATGCAATCCATACATTGATATACTACCGTAACAACGCTGGTATTCGCAATTTGGTCGTTGCCGCACGCTAGAGTTAAAGGAGAGATATCGATATGAATTCGGTTCGTTACAAGAGCAGGGAATGCCTGGATCAAGAGAAGATTGAAAGGTTCCTTCAGCAAGCGAGATTGGGTTATCTTGGGTTGGCTGATGGCAATCTCCCCTATGTTGTGCCACTTAATTATGTATGGACAGAAGGGAAACTCTATTTTCACGGGGCTGGAGACGGAAGGCGTAATCAGGTGATGAGTGATAATTCAGAGGTGTGTTTTACGGTATGTGAGGAATACGGAACCATTACGGATCCGGTACCTGCGAAAACGGATACAGCTTATATGAGCGTAATGATATTCGGACAAGCAGAACCGATCACGGATTTGGATGAAGCCACTCATGTACTTCAGGAAATGATGAATAAGTATGTACCAGGTTACTATAATCGCCCCCTGTCCAAGCAGCATGTGGAGAAGTATAGATCAGCTGTATTCGGCGGTCCGGTTCAAGTTTATCGGGTAATTCCAAGCCATATGACGGCAAAAGAGAGTCCTATTGAAGCGGAAAAAATGTATAAAAAGGACATGGATACTGAGCGTCAAGTTTAACCACAAGATATGCCGGTTTCGCTAGAAATTTCATCAAAAAAAAAGCCTTTTGGAATAAAATCCAAAGGCTTTTTGTATGCTTATTTTTTTCAAGACCTTATTCAACATCATAATTGATCAGAAAGAAAAAGTCTATACTTTGGGCTGGATTTTATTTACTATTGTGAAGCCGGCAAAACTTAATCAATGGAGTGTTGTTAATGGACGTTACCTATCATCTCGATCAGGCCGACTTACAGGATTATATTGGACGAATTTTTGGCACCAGTTATTTAGTTACTCGTGTTTCACGAATGCATGGTGGCGCACAAAAGGTGGTCTACAAGATTGAGTGCAGTAATGGATTTTCCTGCGTTTTGTATGTGTGGGATCTTTCCATGAATTATTTTGAAGAAGAAAAAGCGAATGAAGATATAAATGAACAGTCCTATGGAAGTGATTTGTTTGAATTAAACAATAAGTATTTAACACAACGTGGAATTCAGACCCCAGCACTTTATGATCTGAATAAGGAAAGAGACCGTTACCCATTTGATTATGCGCTTGTTGAGTATATAGATGGACGTAAGGCGGAAACCTTTTTCCAACATTCCGAATTGGCTGTTCAAGATAAAGTGTTTCAGCAGTTGGGGAATATGCTTACTACTATGCATACCACCGAAAGGCAGATTTTTGGGAAAGCCAATGCTAACGAGATCAGTACAGAACAATGTCATTCATTACAAATGAAAAATGCGAAAGTACAGCTAGCTTACGCCTCTCAGCATATGGAGAAGATCAGGTCTAATCAAAGTAAATTGCTCGATAAGTTGTATGAGCTTGAATCAAGAATTAAGCCTAGAAAGCAGTATGGATTTATTCATGGGGAACTGGGTCCTGACCATGTATTGGTTAATGATAAGCTGGAGCCCTTTCTGATCGATATCGAAGGAGCAGCGTTCTTTGATATTGAGCATGAGCATAGTTTTTTGGAGATGCGATTTGGAGATTTCTATCGGTATCTTAAGAACGATAAGCTTGATCCGGATAGGCTGTTATTTTATCAATTGCATCACCATATATCATTAACTTCAGCGGGTTTAAAGCTACAGCATAGAGGATTTCCCGATCAACAATTCGCAAAAGGTCTAGCTGAATATCAATCAGAACGTGCGCTTAGGTTTATCGAAAAATGAAGAAATCGAAATGAAGCAAGAAGCGGCGCGTCATCTCTTGTCAAATATCGTGGGGAGCAGAATATTCGAGTTAATACACGGTAACGTTTCAACGAAGGGGGAGTCAACCTAACCTAGGGAGACTCCCTCTCTCTTGTGCGTTCTAGGGACAAGCCTGACGGTAGTCAAGAGGTGTATACGAAAGTAAAGACTAGTATATAGATGGGGGTCCTTTCCTTTCCTATACTAGAACTAGGAAGAGAAGCAGCATGAAGTAGATGCACGACCTATTTTGAGACAATGTGGAGGGGTAATATGAAGAAAAAAAGTAGAATACTTCTGATCGTCGCATTGATCCTAAGTTTAACTATCACGGCATGCGGCAAAACCACAAATGAAGGGGAGAAGCAGCCTGAGAAGCAGCCTGAGACACCTGTGGAACAAAAAAATGAAGTGATTGAAGTTTCAACAGTTTCGGCAAGCGATCAGTATCTCAAATTCGATGAGGGCGAAAGCTTTGAGAAAAACTCGGTCTATGATGCGTATGAGAAAGATATCGGTGTGAAGCTCACGAATAAATGGGTGTCCGCCGATGACGTTCAATTCAAGGAAAAAGTGAAGATGTCCATCGCCTCCAATGATCTTCCGGACTTCATGAAGGTTAATGCTACACAGCTGAAAGAGCTGACCGAAGCGGATATGATTATGGATATCACGGACGTATATGACAAGAATGCGACGGATGAGACGAAGAAATTCTTGTCGATGGATGGCGGAATGCAACTGAAGACCGCCACTTTCGACGGTAAACTCATGGGGATTCCAAGTTCTTATAATCCGTACCAGTATCAGTTCCTCTATGTACGTACGGACTGGCTGAAGAAATTGAACCTGCCGGAACCGAAGACGATGGCGGATCTCTTGACGATCGCAGAAGCGTTCAAAACAAAAGATCCAGGCGGCACTGGGAAACCGTATGGAATTGTAATTAGCAAAGATCCATTTAACAACCAGTCCACAGCTGTAACAGGACTAATAGCATTCTTGAATAGTTACCATGCTTATGAAAATCTTTGGATGGAAGACGGAAATGGCAATTTGGTCAACAGTGACATTCAGCCTCAAGTGAAAGACGCACTTAAGGCGCTGCAGGAAATGTTCAAGAAAGGATTAATTGATCCTGAGTTCGTCGTTAAAGATGTGGAGAAAGCAGCAGAGCTCCTCTATAACAACAACGCAGGTATCGTATACGGCCAGTCTTGGGTACCGGCTCAGCTCGCTAAAGGCGCAGTAAAGGATGGTAAAGTCGTACAAGAGTGGGGCGTATTCCCGATTCCATCGGTGGATAGCGAACCTGCACTATCGCAGATAGGTTTGGGTGTTGACGAATATTATGTTATCTCCAAGCAAGCGAAGCATCCGGAAGGTGTTATTAAATTGCTGAACCATTGGATTGTCGTGGATAATCATCCGACGCCAGAACAGAAAGTGTATGAGTATGGTAAAGACCTGAAGGAGAAAGGCAACAACTACTGGCTTCTAAGCCCGCTTCGTGTTGGTAAACAAAAGGATAATAACGGTGAAATATTGCCAAAAGCGATCGAGAACAAAGACGAGAGCATTTTGGAGACGAAAGATCAAAAAACTCGTTACGAGCGTGCCATGAAGTATGTTGACGGTACCGATATCAACATGTGGTGGGAATATCTGATCTCAGGTCCAAAAGGTGCATATTCACTTGTTCCTGAAATTCAGAACAATAAACAGTACCTACAAAACAAATTCTACGGCGCACCGACTCCAACCATGGCAGATCGACAAGAAATCCTGAAGAAGAAGCGGGATGAAGTATACTTCAAGATTATGATGAATCAAGTATCCGTGGATGAATTCGATAAATTCGTAGAAGAGTGGAAAAAGCTTGGCGGCGACGAAATGACCAAAGAAGTCAATGAATGGTACGCGACTCACAAACAATGATAGCAGGAGAATCGAGGGGTTGAACACAAACGACCTCTCTTTTCTTTAACCTAGTTCTTCATTTTTAGTCCTATAGCGAGGTGGATGGCATGAATGTATTAACGCGTATGTGGAAGAGGGAGTGGCCGCTTCACTTGATGTTGGTTCCTGGGATCGTATTGGTCCTCATCTTCAGTTATATCCCGATGGCCGGCATTATGATGGCCTTTCAGAAATACGTACCGAATAAAGGGTTGTTCGGCTCACCATTTATTGGTCTTAAAAACCTTCAATTACTGATGGATTACCCCGATATCGGCCGGATATTCTTCAATACAGTATACATTGCGGTGATGAAAATTGTAGCAGGTATGATCGTTCCGGTCACCATAGCGATACTTCTGAATGAGCTGCGGAAAGAATGGGTCAAACGGACCTTCCAGACGCTCGTGTACTTGCCGCATTTTCTATCATGGGTCTTGTTAAGCGGTATTCTAATCGATGTATTGTCTCCATCTTCCGGTATTCTCAATCAAGTGCTTGGCTTGTTTGGTATAGACCCTGTTTTTTTCCTGGGAGACAACAAATGGTTCCCTTATGTCATGGTCATATCGGATGTATGGAAAGAGTTCGGATTTGGTACGATTGTCTATCTGGCTGCGCTTACCAGTATTAATCCGTCACTGTACGAGGCAGCGGAGATCGACGGCGCAGGACGCTTTAAGCAGACGTTACATGTGACGCTGCCGGGGATGCTTCCTATTATCGTTCTCATGTTTACGCTTAGTATCGGGAATGTACTGAATGCCGGATTTGATCAAATCTTCAACCTATACAGTCCTCCGGTCTATGAAAGCGCAGATATTATCGATACCTTCGTATATCGTATGGGGATTGAGCAAGCACAGTTCGGTTTCGCTACGGCCGTAGGACTGCTGAAATCCGTCATCTCTTTCATATTCGTATCTATGTCCTATATCTTAGCCTATCGTGTAGCGAATTACCGCATTTTCTAATGCTATTGGCGGTAATTCAGAAGGGAGACACATCGTGCGTACTAACAGATCATTCGGAAGAAAATTGTTTTTGATATGTAATTTTATTTTTCTGGCATCCGTATCTTTGTTATGCCTCATGCCTATTATTCATATTTTGGCGCTCTCGTTCAGCTCCGGGCAGGCAGCATCCGCCGGAAAAGTCATCCTGTGGCCTGTTGAATTCACAACGGCTGCTTATGCTAACGTATTTGGAAAACCTGAATATTTACGCGCATTCTGGGTATCGATTCAGCGGGTCCTTATGGGAACGACAATCAGCATGTTCCTGACGATTATCACGGCCTATCCATTATCCAAAGATTCTCGCCAATTTCGGCTGCGGACCTTCTATTCATGGTTTTTCGTATTCACGATTTTATTCAGTGGCGGGCTTATTCCAAACTATTTAACCGTGAAGAACCTTGGGATGCTCGATACAATCTGGGCTTTGGTGCTGCCGGGAGCGGTCACGGTGTTCAACGTTATTCTGCTGCTGAATTTCTACCGCAGTCTGCCCAAAGAACTTGAGGAATCTTCGCTGCTCGATGGGGCGGGTCAATTTACTACCTTATGGAAAATATATGTGCCGCTATCGTTGCCGGCATTGGCAACGACAGGTCTTTTCACTATGGTGGGGCATTGGAATAGCTGGTTTGATGGTATGATTTACATGAATCATCCCGAGAATTATCCGCTGCAGACCTTCCTGCAGACGATCATTATCAAAATGGATTTCCGCTTTATTAAACCTGAGAGGGCAGAATTAATGATCAAATTGTCCGATCGTACGAGCAGGGCAGCTCAAATATTCGTAGCAGCATTTCCGATTCTTATCGTGTATCCGTTCTTGCAGCGGTTCTTCATTAAAGGAATTGTGATGGGGAGTGTCAAAGAATAAAATAGGGCACTCAAAACTATGACATTGCATTGCAGGAGAACAAACGATGAAAATCCGATTCTTGATTAAAGATTCCTCTATATTCCAGAAAATAATGGCTGCCTTTCTGGCAGCCTTGTTTCCGCTCATGGCGATTACCTGGTTGATTAATGAGAAGGGTTCGGACAATATTCGGAGTGAAATTTCCGAGTCTATTCTAAATACGACTCGCTTCTATCTGGATTCACTCGACAAGGAAGCAGACCGGATCAGCCGTTATTTGCCGAACTATGTGATGGACAAAGACTTGATGGAAATTGCAACTACAGGCAATTACATGAGTTATTACGATCGTGCGCAAAAAATATTAGATATCCAAAGACGGCTTGAATTGATGAAGAACTCAAGTCCATTTATTCAAGAAGCAAGGGCGTATATCCCTCTTATCGACCGAACGATTCTTAGCAATAAATTTGAAACTTCGATGAATAAGCAGGAATATGCTTCTATGCAGCAAAACAAGAGATTATACGAAGAACCTTTCATTTACTGGAACGATCGATTATTTATTTCCATGCAATACCCCATTAATACCGTTAAAAATCCGATTTATATCGTAGCGGTTGAATTATCGACTATCAAAATCAGAGAAACGTTATCTCAAATCGGCAGCTCGCGTGGTGGACAGAGCGTATTGCTTAATCTGGAACGTGGTTGGGAGATCGAGAGTAACATGGATCCGGAACTGCTGGAACAAATGAAATCCTTCGCTGCGGATAAGCGGGAATTGCAAAAAGACGAAGGATACGAAACGATTATGTATAATGGTAAGCGGTTTCTTACGGTATATAAATACTCCAGTCTCTGGAATTCCTATTCGATTATGTGCATTCCCGAAGAGACGATTTTGGGTTCTCTTGAGATCTATCGAACATTGTTCTGGTGGGCTTGCGCGCTAGCTGTGGGTATTGTCGTTTTCTTCTCCTACTTTCTATTACGATTTATCTATCGGCCATTAATGAAACTTGTGCATTCCTTTCGGCGCGTTCAGCAGAATAGGCTGGAACCGATCGTGATCGATCGTGGAGCCGATGAGTTCGGGTATTTGTACCAAGCTTTTAATAATACGATCCGATCCTTGAAAACACTAATCGAGGAAAATTACGAGCAGCAAATCAGGAACCAGCGTTCCGAACTGAAACGATTGCAATCGCAAATTAATCCTCATTTTTTATATAATTGTTTTTTTGTATTGTGCCGGTTAATTAAATCCGAGAATCAGAAGGAAAAGGCTTATCAATTCTGCCTGTACATCGGACAATATTTTCAGTTCATTACTCGCGATGACGAGGATGATATTCCGCTGGGGCTGGAGGTCAATCATTCTCGCACGTATGTAGACATGCAAACCATATGTTACGGAGACCGTATACAAGTCAAGTTCGAAGGTGATGTTCCCGATCTCTTCGTGCCGAGGCTGATTCTGCAGCCGATCATCGAAAATGCTTATAAGCATGCCTTGGGCAATATGATTCAGCAGGGTGAGCTATGGGTTCATTGTGAGCGGGTGGGCGATGTATTCTCCATCTATGTCGAAGATAATGGCCGAAGCATCTCCGATGCGGAGATCGAACAGCTTCAGAAGCGACTGCGTCAATCCACCACTAGGATGGAGGAAACAACCGGAATCATAAATGTACATCGCAGAATACAGCTGCGGTACGGTGAGGAATATGGCATTACAGTGTCACGTTCTGCTCTTGGTGGACTTCAAGTAAGAATCAATCTGAGCGCGAACTAGAGGAGGAATCAGCATGTACCGACTGCTAATCGTCGATGACCTTCCCATTATTGTCGATGGTCTTCTGGAGCTATTCAATGAGACCGATCATTTACAACTCGAGGTTATGAAGGCATATTCAGGTGAAGAAGCACTGGAGGTACTGTCTCATCATCGTATTGATATCGTGATTTCCGACATTAAGATGCCTGGACTGGAAGGGATTGAGCTGCTTCGGGAAATCAAATCCCAGTGGCCGGCCTGCAAAGTTATTTTCTTAACAGGATACAATGATTTTCATTATGCTAAGAGCGCAATTACGTACGGTGGGTTCGATTATATTCTGAAGGTCGAAAGTGATGAGAAAATTATTCAGTCCGTAGAACGGGCGATTGAGAAAATTGAAGAAGAAAATAACCAAGAACAGATGATCGCTAGAGCACAATCCAAAATGAGACTGGCATTGCCCTCCCTGCAAAAAGAGTATGTGTGGGAGCTCTTTCAAGGCAAGCATGTATCGGATAGCCAATTAAAGCAGGCGTTCAAAGAAATCGATATCCGGCTTGATGCGACATTGCCGGTTTACTTGCTCATAGGCAGGGTAGACGCATGGAAAGAAATGTTCACGACACCGGATAAAGCGTTATTGACTTACGCCGTACAGAACATTTGCGATGAGTATTTGTCCACGCAGGTCAGATGCTATTCCGTTGTATTCGAGTTATCCAAAATCGTCTGGATGATTCAACCGAAAATCCCGGATGGATCGTCTATCGAATATGGGGATCAGGATTGGATCAGAGCTCATCGGTATACGAGCGGAATTCTGGAGACTGTGCAGGGAAATTGCAAGAGATTGCTGAGTTTATCGGTTTCTTTCCTTCTTGGAAGTGAAGCAACGACATGGGATAACATATCTGATCGGTTTCACTCGATCAAATACGGCCTGGTACAAGGACATGGATTATTTAATGAGGTCATATTGACCGATAAAGACATTCAAAGAGAAGTGAACGGTGATCTGAGTGGGAACTACCACGATGCCTTCTATCACGCCCGTGTTCAATTGCTGATGTCTTGTCTCGAGAATAATCATCGGGAGCAATTCAACAAGCTGTATGCCGAACTAACGTCCATTTGGAATGATGAGGAGTCGCCGAATGAGCGGAAGATCGAACTGTATCATTCGCTTTCAGCTATTTTTCTGTTCTATATCCATAAGAATCGGGAAATTCGGGATTACATCAATACGCTGATGGATCTGGATAAGTTATATCGCTATGGAGATTCCGCATCATGGTCGGAGCTGATTCAATACTTCTCGCAAATGGCGGATTGCTTCTTCGAATGGAATGCGCTGCGGGGTACGCAATTGCCGACAGAGGTCGTGAATAAGGTGCATCGATATATTGAAGAACATATTTCCACTGATATTTCCTTAAATGCGCTGGCCGATTACGTGAGCTTGAATCCATCGTATTTATCCCGACTTTATAAGCAAATCACTGGAATGGGGTTATCTAAATATGTGAACGACTATCGTAACCTGATTGCCAAGGATATGCTGCTCAACACATCGATGAAAGTGAATGAAATTGCTGCTGCCCTGGGGTATAACTCAGCACTTGCGTTTATTCGCTTCTTCAAGAAGCAGAACGAAACGACGCCGCAAGATTTCCGTATGGCAAGGATCCATATACAGAATCAAGGTCAATAAATGTATATGAAATGTCAGTAACGATCTCTTTTGCCTCCGTTCCTACCGCCTTACAATGGAAGTACACTAGGTGCGCAAGAGGAGGAGTAGTCTTGAGAACATTAACAGCTGTATTACTTGGCGCTGGCAGTCGAGGAAGATATATTTATGGGCCCTACGCGGAGAAGTTCCCGAATGAATTAAAGATTGTTGCCGTAGCTGAGCCGGATGATGAACGTAGAAATCGATTTGCAGAGATTCATAGAATTGCCCCAGAACATGTCTACGATTCTTGGGAGAAAGTATTCGATCAGGGTCAAATTGCGGACGTGATGATAATTGCTACGCTCGATCGGATGCATTATATACCAGCGATGAAAGCGATGGAGCTAGGCTATCATGTCATGCTAGAGAAGCCGATGTCTCCTTCCATGGAAGAATGCATCGAATTGGAGCAAGCTTCGCTTCGGTATAAGCGATTGCTCGTCGTAACTCATGTCCTGCGATATTCCCCGTTCTGGTCTGGGATCAAAAAATGCATCGAAGACGGTGAACTCGGAACGATAGGTACGATTCAATTAACCGAAAATGTGGGCTACATGCATATGACACACAGTTATGTCCGCGGGAATTGGCGCAATTCGGAGGAGACGAGTCCCATGATACTGGCCAAATCATGCCATGATCTGGATCTCATCTCATGGCTTATGAATCAACCGTGTACAAGCGTGAGCTCGTACGGATCATTACTGCATTTCAGGGCGGAGAACGCTCCGGAAGGCTCCGCGGATCGCTGTATCAACGGCTGTGAGGTTGAGAAGGAATGCGCCTTCTCGGCGATGAAAATATATATTCAGCCCCCGGAACACCCTTGGGCACGCTATATGACGAATGATTTGTCGCAAGAGGGGATCTTGAAGGCGCTGAAGGAAGGACCGTGGGGTCGCTGCGTGTATCGCTGTGATAATAATGTCGTGGATCACCAGGTAGTCAACATGGAGTTCGAGAACGGAGCGAATGCATCGTTCATCATGTCAGGGCTGACACAGAGCGGCACGCGCCGGGTTCAAATTATGGGAACACAAGGCGAGATCATCGGGGATATGGACAAAGGATCTTTCACGCTGTACCGCTATGTATCGGGCGAGAAGGTTGAGATTGGCTGCAATGTGGAAGGCGATGGCCATGGAGGCGGCGATGACCGTATGGTAAGCTCATTCCTGCGGAATGTGCGTCAATTCGACAGCAATCCATCGCAAGGTTTGACCTCGGCGACGGCATCCCTGCAGAGTCATTTGATCGCATTCGCGTCGGAACATTCGAGATTGAACGCAGGTCAGGCGGTAAAGCTTTCGGACTTGCAGAAGAAAGGACAAATGTCTGTATAAGATCAAATGATACTAGGAAGCCTCTTTCGAAGTGATGGGATGCCGTCATGGAGAGGGAGGTTTTTTAGTATGTATTTGATTCAAGAAATCGAGTCAATATGGAAAAGGTTTTTCGTTACATAATCTCAAGGCATAATAAAAGACCGCTCTACTGGAATGATTTCCGGATCTGCGGCCTTAGGACAAGATTCTATTATAGGGTAAATCTGTATCTAAAGGTGGTGAGATTAATGGAATTTAACAGTCTTGATACGAGCTTCTTCTTCATAGGTGAGTGGTTTTGGGGATCTTGGAGTGTGCAAGTGGCGTTGCACAGAATATTCCATTTTTTGATAATCCTCATTACCTGAATTCATCGTTGGATTCCAATTTTCCGTTACCCAATTTTTAAGTTCTTTAAGACCTGCTAGCATTTCCTCCAGCCTCCTTTGGCGAAGAAACAATATATTTTGTATTGTTCTGGTTACGCTTTCATTATATCATAGAAATTAGTTTTTTAAAGCTGTGTCCACGTGAAAAACACAGTTTTTAAGTGAGCATTGTGTGTTAATTAGGGTTTGTGCTTCCTATGGAGAAAAGTGTCTCCTTGTAGGAGACACTTTTCTTAGATTTAAAAGGATAATCTATTGCCCTTGCGAAACGCAAAAGATTTCTAATAATTACCAATTCGGCAGATGACTTTAAGGTCGTAGATAGTGTTACTCTGATAATAACTAGAGCTGCATATATCGTTCGATATTCTATTTTTAATTGGGAAATAAGGTCTTATTTTATGGGCGTTCACTTAAATGAAACTATTTTTCTAGTATGATTGTTATTCTGGTGGAAATAAATTTTATTTTTAAAAAAATAGAGAAAATAATTTACAGAATTAAATTTAAGTGATATCTTGAATATGTAGAAAAGAAACCGTTCACATCTTAAGGGGGATTATCAATGACACTCAACAAGTTCCACGGAATTATACCTGCCTTCTATGCTTGCTATGACGATCAAGGAAATATTTCCGAATCCCGGACACATGCCTTATGTGATTACTTATTTGAAAAAGGAGTTCAAGGTGTTTATGTGGGAGGTAGTTCTGGAGAATGTATCTACCAGAGTCTGGACGAACGCAAAGCGGTACTTAGCTATGTAGCTAGTAACCTGAAAGGTAAAATGACACTGATTGCTCATGTAGGAGCCCCTTCTACTAGAGATAGTATCGAATTAGCAAAACATGCGGCGAGCTTAGGATATGATGCACTATCCGCAATCCCACCTATATATTTCAAATTACCTGATAGTGCAGTAACTAAATACTGGAGCGATATTATGGAGGCAACTCCTCTACCATTCATTATCTACAACATTCCTCAGACTACGGGATATACACTAACTCCAGCTTTATTCGAGAAACTGCTTACTAATAAAAAAGTTATCGGCGTTAAGAATTCTTCTATGCCACCTATGGATATTGAACGCTTCAAAAGAGTGGGTGGAAAAGATGTAGTGGTCTTTAATGGACCGGATGAACAGTATGTTGCGGGAAGAATCATGGGAGCCGATGCTGGCATTGGTGGTACTTATGCAGTTATGCCGGAGCTGTTCTTGCAAGCTAATACATTTGTACTTGCCGGCAAGTTTGAGGAAGCAGGACAACTTCAAAGTGAGATCAACGATATCATCATCGCGCTTTGTTCCCTCAAGGGTTCTATGTATGCGGAAATTAAAGAGATTCTGAGATTAAGAGGCGTAAACATTGGTAGTGTAAGAGCACCGCTTGAAGGGGTAGCCGCTGAAGATGCTGGTCCAATTGCAGATATTATGAAATTGATTGATCAAGCGATCGAAAAATATTGTGGTTAATGCAATGAAGAGAACCATCGTATGCTTTGGTGATTCCAATACTTGGGGCTACGACGCAAAGACGGACCAAAGGTTTAATGATGAAATACGTTGGACCGGACTTCTACAATCAGAACTGTACAACACTTACCGGGTCATAGAGGAAGGGCTTCCTGGTAGAACCAGTGTTAGTGACGATCCGCTATTTGAAGGGTTAGCCGGAATAGCTTATCTCTATCCATGCCTCATGTCACATGCACCACTTGATTTGGTAGTGATCATGCTTGGGACGAATGATACGAAAGAAAGATTTGCACTAACTTCTTATAACATCGCACAAGGTATTGTTAGACTCGCTCATAAAGCTAGAGGGAGCGGGGCAGGTCCAGCCGGAAAAGCTCCAGAAGTGCTTGTGATCGCTCCTCCTCCCATTGGGGCAGAGTATTTGAATACTCCTATTGGTAAGCCAATGGGAAGTAATTGTAGCGAGAAATCTATGGAGCTCTCTCAGCATCTTGCAGCTTTGCTTTCGGGGACAGATATCCACTTTATTGATTCCAGAGAATATGTATCGATGAATGAAATTGATTACATGCATCTTGATATACAAGGACATCGGAACATGGCTGATTTAGTGAAATATCATGTCAAACGGATACTAGAATAGGGGAGGATTTAAAATGAAGAAGAAACGTTTACTCTCGACAATGGTTGTATTAATGGTAATTATTTCACTGATTTCAGGATGCTCTGGTAACAACGCAGCAAGCTCTAATACATCCGATAATACTGCTAAATCTGGCAAGGAAAAAGTGGCGATTAAAGTATGGCTGACCCCTCAGTGGAAGGGTGTTGTGGATGCAACGGAACAAGGAGCTGACTATGATAGCTTCCTTAAGGCTGCAGCTGAAAAATTCAAGGCACAATATGATAAATATGATGCTGACATTCAGGTCGAAGTCATTGCCGGAGATCAGCGAGACCAACTCCTCAATGTTAACTTGAGCGGAGGAACGCCACCAAATGTCTTCTTTGAAAGCGTATTCCCGATGGGCGATTATGTTCACCGTGGAGCTTTGGAGCCTTTGACTGACATCATCGATGAGGACGCAAAAAGTGATATCGCACAAAATTACTGGGATGCAGTAACGTTCGGAAAAGATGTGTACTTCTACCCATTCCAACACAATCCAGGCACTTTGGTCTACAACGCAGACATGTTTAAAGCGGCTGGTTTAGAAAAGTTCGTTGGTGGAGAGTCCGAAATTAAGACTTGGAACTTGGATGAATATCAACAAATCTTGGATGGTCTGAAAAATAATCTTCCGAAGGACAAATATTCTAATGCCTATCCAATGGCACTGTACGCTGTAAATAACCAAGGAGATACGTGGAACCTTGCATACTTAAGAATGTTCGGCAACAAGTTCTTCGATGACCAAGGGAATATTGTTCTGAATGATGCGAATGGAGTTAAAGCTGCTACATGGTTGAAAAAATTATATGACGGTGGATATACAAATCCAGGTGCTGAATCTGTATCCTCCAATGATGCCAATGCCATGTTCCAGAATCAACAGCTAGCGATCAGTTTCACTAATCCAATCTTGTTCAATGGAACAAAAGCAAATATGGAATCCGGCACGTCTCCAAAGTTTGATATGCGTCTTGCTAATATTCCGTCCGAAAGCGGAGATCCTCTATCCTTTACTTATGTAGTGGGTGCTAGTGTATTCAAGTCTAAAGATGCGAAGAAGACTGAAGTAGCTAAAGATTTCGTGAAGTTCTTTTCAAGTGATCCTGAACTAGTTAAATCCTCTAAGAATGGTATTCCTGTGAGAAGCTCTGTGGCAGAAGAACTTAAGTCGGAGAATCCTCTCTTTGCTGCTTATGATGCCAACTCAAAATATTTGTTTAACTTCACGGGCAACGTTCCAGGATATAGCCAATTAAGAGAAGTTTTGTACCCTGATCTACAGGCGCTTTACATGGGAGCAAAGACACCAGAACAGTTTGTACAAGATTATCAGACCAATGGTAATAAAGTGATTGATACGAATAAAGCTAGCTCTGTTATTTTCCAATAATCTAAGAACAGGTAAACAATAAACGATTAACAGCCTTTAGAGTCTGAAGAGGCTCCAAGGGCTGTTAATTAGAAAGGTAAACGATATGAAACTACGTAGTAATTACCTAAAAGAGAATATTACAGGTTATCTGTTTATTTTACCTCAGATGATAGTATTCTTAGCCTTTCTTGTCTATCCGATCTTAGAAGGGATGCGCCTGAGTTTATACCAAATTAATTATGATAGTGAGAAGTTTGTGGGTCTGGCTAATTACACCACATTGTTTAATGATCCGGTATTCTTCAAGGCGATCTTCAATACGATTATATTCGTAGTCTTTATCGTCCTACTTACAGTGGGCTTTGCATTATTTGTAGCCTCGGCTGTATTTGATAAGAACGCTAAGTACGTTTCCTTTATAAGAGGGAGCTATTATATCCCGGTCATGGTATCCATGGTTGTAATGAGTATGGTGTGGAGTTTCCTGCTGAATCCTGCTAATGGACTTATTTCTTTTATATATAAAGATATGGGTCTTGGGACGATCAATCTTCTAGGAAATCCAAAGACAGTTTTGCCAGTGGTGATTTTTGTGACCTTCGCGACTAACGTGGGCCAAGCCATTATTCTGTATATTGCTTCGATGATTGGTGTATCTAAAGAGCTTTTTGAAGCAGCAGAAATCGACGGTGCAAGCAGATGGCAAGTAATTTCGAAGATCCTCATTCCTTCTGTAGGACCAACAACGACCTATATTACGATTATCAATATTATTGCTGTTCTAAAAATATTTGTAGTCATCCAGTTATTAACCGGCGGCGGACCGAACAACTCATCGGTAACCTTGATGTACTACCTCTATAATAATGCCTTTAAGTACAACCAACTCGGCGTAGCTTCTGCGGTAGGCGTTATCATGTTCGTGATTACATTGTTATTATCTGTGCCTCAGCTACGAAGCATGATTAAGGTGAAGTGAGGGGGAATACAACATGTCGAAAATAAGAAATAAGAAGAAGAGAGAGAAGTTTGATGTGATATCGAATGTGATCATTGTCCTCTTCGCGCTCCTTAATCTTTTTCCATTGTATTGGTTATTCACTAGTTCGCTTAAGAACAGTTCAGATGTTGTGAAGATGCCTCCAGACTGGTGGCCTAAATCGATCACATTCTCCAACTATGTGGATGTGTTTCAGAACCAACCGGCTTTAAGATGGACGTTTAATAGTATTTATGTCTCAGGCGTATCTACGATTATCGTTATTATTGTAGGCGCTATGGCTGCCTATGCATTCTCAAAGATCAATTTTAAGGGTAAAGATATCATCTTCATTATTTTCATATCGAGCTTGATGATTCCTAAGGAAATTATGATCGTGCCTTTATTCCGGATTACACAGCAATTTGGAATGGTGAATTCGTATAACGGTATGATTTGGCCGAACGTCGCGGCTGCATTTGGAGTCTTCCTATTAAAAGGATTCTTCGATTTAACCCCTAACGCTTTAAGAGAAGCCGGAAGAATAGATGGTGCAAATGAATGGAGAATCTTTACTCGCATCATGGTGCCTATTATTAAACCTGGTATTGGAGCCTTATTTATTCTGAATTTCGTGCAAGTCTGGAATGATTATTTGTGGCAGCTGGTTATAGGCCAAGAGAACAAAATGAAAACATTAATGGTTGGTACTGCAACCTTAATGCAGGATCTGAATCCTAATTTCGCATATAAAATGGCCGGAGCCACCATTGCTGCAATTCCGATGTTGCTAGTGTTCATGTTATTCCAACGTTTCTTCACCAATGGAATTACAGCAGGAGCAGTCAAAGAATAAATAAAAATGTGGAGTGGGTTACTGATGAATACTGAAAATAATGTACTTAAAAAGATAAAACATAAACTAGTCGTCTCCAGTCAAGCCTTACCCGAAGAACCGCTGCATAGTCCGTTTATAATGGGAAGAATGGCTTATGCAGCATACTTGGGCGGTGCTTCAGGTATTCGGGCAAATAGCGTAGCGGATATTCAAGAAATTAAGAAAACAGTGGATCTACCTATCATTGGGATCATCAAAAGGGTATACGAAGGTTCTGAAGTGTTTATTACACCAACCCTGAAGGAAGTAGATGAGCTTTACCGCGAAGGGGTAGATATCATTGCTATGGATGCGACAGACCGGACTCGTCCGGATGGATCAACCATCTCAGAACTATTTCCTCACATAAGAGAGACCTATAAAGATCAACTGTTTATGGCAGATTGCTCTACATTTGAAGAAGCTGCTAAAGCCGTTGAGCTGGGGTTTGATCTTGTGGGAACCACCTTAAGCGGATATACAGAATACACCAAAGAGCGGTCACTTCCAGATTTCGAGCTAGTTAAACAAATCGTAAGCAACTTCTCTGTGCCTGTGATAGCTGAAGGCGGTGTTTCCACTCCTGAAGAACTGAAGAAAATGTTTGATCTAGGTGTTTTTTCAGCAGTAGTCGGCTCAGCGATTACAAGACCAATGGAGATTACCAAAAGGTTTGTAGACGCTATTCAGTAGATTGCCGGAGAGGGTAGATAAGGATGAGAATTCTCGCTGTAGATATTGGCGGTACCAATACCAAGATGTGTATATGCGATAAACTTGGGAATGTTCATAACTTTAAGGAGTATGCAACTGAGAGCCACTTGGGAGGGTCGCATGTAATCTCAAGATTGCTTGATAAAATTGCAGAAAATGATGATTTTGATGCCATTGCTATAAGTACGGCCGGTCAAGTCAATGCTGAAGAAGGAATTATAGTCTATGCTAACGAAAATATACCTAGATATACAGGGATGAAGATTAAGGAAATTGTAACTAATCATTTTCATAAACCTGTTATGGTAGAGAACGATGTGAATTCAGCAGCATTAGGCGAGGCTCATTATGGTGCTGCCCAGAACTTTAACAATTTCTTATGCTTGACGTTTGGTACGGGCATTGGTGGTGCCATTGTATTGAACCGCCAAATCTATAAAGGAGCAGATGGGGTGGCGGCCGAATTTGGTCATATCCTGACACATCCATTGTCAGATGCGGTGGAGGGACTGCCTTTTTATGAGAAGTATGCTTCAACTACTGCTTTAGTCAAGATGGCTCAGCAAGCAGATCCCGAATGTACAGACGGAAAAGTCCTTTTTGATAAAATTCACAAAGGGGACGAAGCTCTGAAACAGATCTTGGATTCATGGGTAACTGAGGTGTCCGCGGGTTTAGCCTCAATTATTCATATTTTCAATCCATCCGCTATAATTATTGGGGGCGGTGTTATGGAACAAGAAGATTTAGTTCAAAGGGTAGAGGAACGGACGAAGTCTTTAATTATGGAGAGTTTTGCGGGTGTAAGAATTGTTAAGGCCTCACTTGGGAATAAGGCAGGCTTGCTTGGCGCTTCCTCTTTATTCGCACATTAAATCATTGTAAAGGAGGGGCTTATTTGCGAACAATCAGTATTTTTTCTTCTATTCATTCCAAGTACAATAATTTGACGAATACGGAGAAGAAGGTAGCGGACTACGTCCTGGAGAACACGAGAAGTGTTGTCTATATGTCGATTACTGATCTTGCAGATGCGTGCGATGTAGGTGAATCAAGTATTTTTCGATTTTGCAAATCTTTAAGTTATAAAGGGTATCAAGAGTTCAAGATTGCACTCGCTCATAGTATCACTGTGGAGAATGAGATCCCGCAGCTTACGGATCAAATTCTAATGGACGACACTACTGAAGCTGTGGCTTCCAAAGTGCTGACCACAAATGTAAGTGCACTGAACGAGACCTATAATTTAATTGATATACAGAAGATCAATGAAGCTATTGATTATATGATAAACGCGGAACGAGTATCATTTTTCGGCGTAGGCTCTTCATTAATCACGGCGATGGAAGCCAAAATTAAATTTATGCGCATTACAAACAAAACGGAGTGTTTGATGGATTCACATCTTCAGATGATGTCTGCGGCGCTAATGTCTAACCGAGATGTAGCTGTAATCATTTCTTACTCCGGTTCAACGAAAGATAGTATCGAGGTTGCAAGAAAGGCGAAGGAACGAGGCGCTAAGGTGGTGTCCATTACGAGATTTGAAAAGTCACCTTTAACGTCGTATTCGGATCTTACCTTACTTTGTGGTGCTAATGAGGGTCCTCTGCAGGGCGGTTCATTATCTGCTAAGATCTCACAGCTCTATCTGCTGGATATTTTATATGTGGAATATTTCAAAAAGACTAGTGAGCAGTCCATTATCAATAAAGAAACAACAGCTGCAGCAGTTAGTGAGAAGCTCCTATAAGTGCGAGTTCAAAAAGTATGGTTTTCAGCACCGAGAAGATTGGATGAAGGTAGAAACTGAGGAGCGTAGCGTAGTGGAAGCTACGTGAGCACCGGAAGTTTCGCCTGAATTCAATATTCGATGTCGAGTAAGCTTCTTGGGCTACTTCGTGATCAAAAGCGGACTTTTTGAACAACCTCTGTAAGATAATTGAGATGTGGGGAGAATGAGACATTATGATCTTAGGTTCATTGTCATCTTGGGAAGAGCATAGCAGATACGAGAATTCAGTCATTGTAGAGACTATTGAGGAATTGAAAGTCATCTTACAACACGAACCTGATCTCGGGCGAGTCGAGATTCGCGGTAACGAGATATACGTTTCGATTATGGCTCTTGAGGCGAAGTCGCTAGAGGAACAGGTTGCTGAAAAGCATGAGGCTTATATTGATGTGCATTATCTGATCGAAGGTGAAGAAACGATTGGGTGGTCGCCCTTGCAAGAAGGAATCGAGGCTACTAAGCCTTACGATGCCGAAGCAGATTATGCGCTTTATCCTCCGTCATCCGATGAAATTTTGTTAACTTTGAAGCCGGGGATGTTCGCAGTCTTTTTCCCGCATGATGTACATAGACCTGGTATGGGTCAACCGGGCATGAAGATTAAGAAGGCTGTTATTAAGATACATGTAGGGTTATTAAGTTCATAGATTTTGTACAAGAGTGACAGACACATTCGATATTCTGAACGGTAAAAGTCAAGAAAGCAGCGATTCTCCTTTTTATTGGAGGATCGCTGCTTTGCGTTTCGGTCATTTGCAGCTTGCTTCTGTAGATTATGGGCAGGTAAAAGCCAAATCAACTTCTAGCACTACTGAAGAAGTGAAACGGAAGCTCTGATAGATAATTAGGGAAAATCTCCGTAAAATTCTGCGATTTTTGCTTATTTGACTAATAATTAGGGAAAATCTCCCTCTAATTCAACTGATTCGTTGGTGAATATAGATATTACCACGATTTTTAGGGAGGAATTCCCTAATTCTATTCATTAAAAGCAATTATCGGCTATAATCAGGGAGATTTCCCCTAATTACTCTCTACAAAGAATCCGTCCGATAATCAGGTTTCTCTAATTTTGTGACAACCACGTCTAATTTTACATATAAACATTATAACGTTATATTTACTTAAATCGCTATTCGTGTTATTTTAAACATTATAATGTTATATGGAAAAAGGTGAGAACAATGGATGAAAGATACGTGCTCCGTCAGGTGAAACGAGTAAGCGGAGAAGAGATCGACATTGTAATCGAAAATGGCAAGATCGCTGAGATCACCCCGGCAGGTGAGGCGCATGGGGGGCAGGAGTGGGAAGGTTCAGGCGCGTACGTATCCAGTGGCTGGATCGATATGCATGTGCATGCCTTTCGCCAATTTGATCCGTATGGTGACGAGATCGATGAGATCGGTGTCCGGCAAGGGGTGACCACTCTAGTCGATGCTGGTAGCTGCGGGGCGGATCGGATAGGTGATCTGGCTTTGGACGCGTCTCAGGCTAAGACGAATGTGCTGGCTTTCTTAAATATCTCGCGGATCGGACTGCTAAGAATTGATGAATTGTCCAACTTGGAATGGATTGATAAGGAGAAGATCCTGCAATCCGTCCGAACCTACGGGGAGATAATCGTGGGATTAAAGGCTAGGATCAGCAAGAGCGTTGTCGGCGCAAGCGGGATTGAGCCGCTGCATATTGCACGAAGCCTTTCAATGGAGACGGGCCTGCCGTTAATGGTACATATCGGTTCAGCACCGCCAGATATCAGAGAGGTTATGCCCCTTTTGGAGCGTAAGGATATCGTGACCCATTATCTCAACGGAAAAGAGAATAATTTGTTTGCTGCGGATGGTCAGCCTCTTCAGGTATTGACTGAAGCCATTGAACGGGGAGTTCATCTCGATGTGGGGCATGGAACAGCAAGCTTCTCTTTTAAGGTAGCTGAGGCTGCTAAACGTAATGGGATTGGATTGAATACGATTAGCACGGATATCTATCGAGTGAACCGATTGAAGGGACCTGTCTTTGGCATGTCTAATGTACTTTCCAAGTTTCTATGTTTGGGCTATGCTCTGGATGAGATTGTGGCAGCGGTTACTTCCAATGCGGCGGAATGGCTGGGCAGGCCGGAGCTGGGCCGAATTCAGGTGGGAGATCCTGCAAACTTGACTCTCTTCACCCTGCAGCATAAGTCTGCAGTGCTTATTGATTCTGAAGGAGAAGAAAGAATGACGGATAAAGTAATCCATGCAAAAGGAGTGGTTATAGGTGGGGAATTCATTAAATGCGAAATACGGGCTTAAACGCGTAATCAATGCAAGCGGCAGAATGAGTATCCTGGGGGTGTCGGCTCCGTCTGACACAGTGATGGAGGCGATGAAGCAAGGCGGACAGAGTTATGTGGAAATAGCGGATCTGGTGGATAAAGCCGGAGACTACACGGCACGAATTCTCGGCGCTGAAGCAGCGCTTATCGTTAACTCAGCCTCCAGCGGTATTGCATTGTCCGTTGCGGCGCTAGTGACCCAAGGCAATCGGCGCCGCAGTGAACGTTTGCACCAAGAAGCCATTCCACGCAATGAAATCATCATTCTGAAGGGGCATAATGTACAGTACGGAGCTCCTGTGGAAACGATGGTCTATCTAGGTGGTGGGAAACTAATTGAGGTCGGTTATGCGAATGAAGGCCGTGCCGAGCATATAGAGGATGCCATTTGTGAGCAGACGGCTGCCATTCTGTACGTAAAGTCCCACCATGCGGTGCAGAAGAATATGTTATCCGTCGAAGAAGTATGGGAGATCGCAAACCGTAGGGGCATTCCACTAATCGTAGATGCCGCAGCGGAAGAAGACCTCTGTAAATATGTGAAATACTCTGACCTGGCAATTTATAGTGGTTCTAAAGCTATTGAAGGGCCTACATCCGGTATTATCGCCGGCAAACGTAATTATGTGGAATGGGTTAAGGTCCAATTGTATGGAATAGGACGCAGTATGAAGGTTGGTAAAGAAACTTCCTTTGGTCTGCTGCAAGCACTAGAGGAATACATGGTCAAGGAAGACAAGAGTGACACCGAGAAAGCGTCTTTGCAGGGATTGATGGTGTTGAATGAACTTCCGGGAATTCGTGTAACCATTGTGCAGGACGAGGCGGGCCGTGCCATCTATCGCGGCCGGGTTCAGGTTGATCCACAGCAGGCCGGAATTACGGCGAAAGAATTGGTGGAGGGGTTGCAGAAGGGAGAGATTGCGATCTACACCCGCGATTATGGAGTGAAGCAGGGATATTTCGATATTGATCCACGGCCGCTTCTGGGGGATGATCTGCACGTGATTGTAGACAGCATTCATAAATTAATAGGGGGACAATAAGATGACGATTTCACAACGTTTTTATAAGGGCCGCACCGCATTAAATGTACTCGCTAAAGATATCGCTAATGCTAAAGAGATTTATGAAGCGGCGGAAGGATATGTGCTGGTCGGTGTGCTCTCTAAGGATTATAAGTCGGTAGAAGAAGCCGTAACAGCCATGAAGCAATATGGTCAAGAGATTGAAGATGCGGTATCCATTGGCCTAGGTGCAGGAGATAATCGCCAAGCGGCAATTGTGGCCGAGATTGCTAAGCATTATCCGGGTAGTCATATTAACCAGGCATTCCCGGTGGTTGGAGCTACACGCGCTAATCTTGGTGGGAAAGACAGTTGGATCAACAGCATGATCGCCCCTTCTGGTCACGCTGGTTATGTGAATATTTCTACAGGAGTCTTCAGCGCTGCGCAGAGTGAAGCGGCGATTGTACCTATAGCATCGGCAATTGCGCTTGTTCGGGATATGGGTGGTAATGCACTGAAGTATTTCCCGATGGAGGGATTAAGCCGTGAAGAGGAATACCGCTCTGTCGCTAAGGCCTGTGCTGAGGCAGAGTTCGCACTCGAACCAACCGGTGGAATTGATATGGACAATTTCGAGGCTATTCTGGAGATTGCGCTTGAAGCAGGGGTGCCACAAGTGATTCCGCATGTCTACTCATCCATTATCGATAAAGAATCGGGCCAGACCCGGACCCAGGATGTGCGTGATTTGCTTGGAATTATGAAGAGGCTGACAGATAAATATGCCTAAACGAATCGGGGCATTCGGAGAAGTGATGATGCGTCTGCAGGTGCCGGGAGTTCAGCTGCTATCCCAGGGAAACAGCTTAAACTATTCATTCTCTGGTACCGGGGTTAATGTCAGCGCTGCACTGGCACGCTTCGGGCATGAAGGTTATTTGATTTCCCGTTTGCCGACTACTTCCTTGGGAGAGGCCGCCGCCGCGTATTTGCGGAAGCTGGGCATCTCTTCTAGCCTCGTTATACGAGGAGGAGAATATCTGGGCTTGTATTTCTTGGAGAACGGATTTGGTGCACGTCCAAGCAAGGTAACTTACAGCAATCGTCTGGAGAGTAGCTTCAATACGGCTCCTGAGGAAACTTATAATTATGAAGAGATTGCGCGAAGTCTGGATGTGATCCATTTCTGCGGCATTACGCTGGCTATGAACGATAGTGTACGTCATCATATGAAATCCTTGGCTAGAGCTGTCAAGCAGCAGGGTGGGACTGTGATCTTTGATTGCAACTATCGTCCGTCCTTGTGGGGACCGGAAGGCTATTCACAAGCGAAGCCGCATTACGAGGAGATGCTGCAGCTGGCCGATATCGTAATGATGAATGAGAAGGACGCAATCTTTATCTTGGGGATCAGCACTGAACAAGCTGAACGTGAAGAGCAACTGATCGAACTGATTCCAGCAGTTGCGAAGCATTACGATATCTCGGTGATCGCAGGCACCCATCGCAGTATTCATGGCGACAACTCACATTCACTGCGTGGGTTTCTTTATAAGAATCAGAGCTTCTTCTTTTCGGATACGCTGAGATTTCTCGTCTATGATAGAATAGGGGCTGGAGATGCCTATACGAGCGGAATTGTGCATGGCGAGCTAACAGGATTTACACCTGAGCAGACAGTACGGTTTGCCGCTGCCGCTAGTATGTTAGCCCATACTATCGAGGGCGACACTCCCATGGCTTCAGAAGCGGATATACTTCGAGCTATGACTCTATCCGTAGGCGATGTAGAAAGGTAGTGAACCTCTTGAGTTTGTCCCGAAAAGATAAGCCCTTATATATGCAAATTGCAAATATTATAAAGGATCGGATTCTACACGGAGTCTATCCTATTGGATTGAATATTCCTTCCGAGCCTCAGCTAGAGCAGGAATTCAATGTCAGCAAGATCACTGTACGCGGTGCCATTCAGGAGCTCGTCCAAGAAGGATTTCTGGAAAAGGGGAGCGGCAAGGGGACGAAGGTGATCCGTAATACCTCATCATCCAAGCTGTCCAAGTGGAAAAAATTCACGGAAATTCTAGTGGATGAAGGGCACCAAATTCGGAAGCAATGGCTTAAGGCGGAGCGAGTATATAATGAAGTCGAAAGCGAAGCCTTTCGTTTATTCGGCGAACGTTGTATACGCTTGGAACGCATATATAGTCTCAATGATATTCCATACGTTCATTACACGCATTATTTAGTAAATGGTATGGATGATTTGGATCTACTGGACTTAAATGCCCAGTCCTTGTATGAACTGCTTGAAGAGCGGAGCGTTTCCTTAGAGAAACTGCGTGATGAATTTTCCGTTGCCGTTCCTCCGCCTGATGTAGAGGAGATATTGCTCCTTGATAAGAAGTGTCCCTTGCTGAAGCGAACTCGTTATTCTTATGATGAGCTGGGCAAGGTAACTGAGTATAGTGTAGGCTTTTACAATACAGAGCTGCAGAATTATGTAGTGAACTATGAGGTGTAGTTAAAACGACTCGTGATATCGCTTGGTCAATGATTCATTAGCAAGAAAACCATACGCAATCACATCTCCAACATAATGCAGAAATTGAAAGTTAAAGGCCGTTCACAAGCGGTTGTCGAGCTGATTAGGCTTGGGGAGCTAAAAGTGACGCATTTATACCTTCTCCACCTTTACGGGTGTGGGGAGGTTTTTTGTTGTATAGGAAAACTAAAACCAAGCGATTGCTGTCCACTGATGGATGTCATCGCTTGGTTTAGTGTTTAAGATCGATATTCATGGTGTCAAAATCAACCTTGCATTTAGCTCTTATCATAAAATCAATATATAATGGAAGTGAATGTTATAATTGTAGTTATATGTGCGGTTGATAAGACCTACATAAATTTCTTATATCTGAATCAATACCATATAAGCGATTGTACCGAATGCTATGGATAATAGCATATTTCTTCGCCAGAGATGAAGCAACGCGACGATTGCGACGGATATTAGCTCCGGTAATCCGTGATTACCGGACAATACGTTAGTGTTCTTTAGGCTATAAATAACAAGGAGTCCAATCGTTGCTGATGGAAGAACTCTACCTAGGTATTGAATGTACTTTGGGGTTGGACGTCCCGGTGGGAAAATAATGAACGGAATAAAACGTGTCATCATCGTGCCTAGCACAACCATGGCAATTGTAATGATCTGCTGAAAAGTAGACATCGTCATGCGGTTTCACCTACCGGTTCCTGTTGTTTACGAGTGATCGTAAGTGCTGCAATAATCAGGATCATTGCGGGGATCATGAAGCTGTCACGTCCAAATATGATAAGGCACAGTATGGAGATAACAACGCCTACTAGAGCACTTCTATGGGTCGATCCACTCTTCCATTGCTCAATAAAGATAACAACGAATAGTGCTGTCATCACAAATTCGAGACCTTCCATATTCATGTGAAAAATCGATCCGAATACTCCCCCGATACAAGCGCCTACGACCCAATAGCAATGATTTAGCAGCGTGACGAAGAACATATACCAACCGCGATCCACTCCTTCAGGGATCTTCGCGGAATAATTGATGGTGAATGATTCATCACAGAGACCAAAAATCAAATAAAGCTTCTTCAGCCCCGTACCTTTAAACTTCTCCAGCATAGATATGCCATAAAATAGATGTCGTGCATTAACCATTAAAGCAAACAATAATGCACTTAATGGATGATAAGCACCTAATAACAAGTGAACCGTTAGAAATTCCATCGATCCAGCATAAATAAGAGAGCTCATTAGAAAGGTATAGATCACATGAAACCCTGATACATTCATGTAAATTCCGTAGGCGATCCCCAAGAATAAAAAAGCGGCAAGAATGGGAAAGGTAGCGGGAGCCGCGGTGCGGAATGCTACATAAAGTTTGTTATTGTTACGCATGTTACTTACAACCCCTTAGCTTATGTCCATGTCATTGTAGCAGTGCGAATCCATACAATCAACGGTATAATTGTATGGATTACAATTTTGTGGGAGGACAATATGCCGATCAATTCTTTTGTTAATTACCCGATGTCGTGGCGACCTGACAGACATACTCTGAAGCGTCCGATCTATCATTCCATAGCCTCATTGCTTGAACAAGATATAGCTAGCGGTCTTTTGGTACCCGGAACGAAGCTTCCCCCTCAACGTGAGCTAGCGGATTTTTTAGATGTTAATTTCACAACAATTACACGCGCTTATAAGCTATGCGAAGCTAAAGGACTCATCTATGCTATTACAGGAAGTGGTACCTTTGTGGCAACGAATGCAACGCGCTCGATAGCAATATCGAAGGACAAAATTTCTCATGACTGTATTGATCTGGGGCTAGTTGCTTCGTTTGAGCAGAGTAACTCGATCGTAGCTCAGGTCGCAAGAAGGGTTATGCATAGAGGCAATATAGAGGAACTATTAAATTACAATGATCCTACAGGAATGCCACATCATAAACTGGCAGGCCTATCATGGATGCAAGCATTTGGGATACAGGCAAATATCAATAACATCGCAATTGCATCCGGTGGCCTGAATGCGTTGGTCATTACGTTATTTGCTCTCTTCGAACCTGGACAACGGATTGCCGTTGATGTATTCACCTATTCTAATTTTATTGAGCTTGCCCGAATGTATCGTATTCAGCTTGTTCCAATTCCAGGCGATGCCTCTGGAATGCTACCGCAAGTGCTGGATAACCAGTGCCAGCTGCTGGATATACGTGGTATATTCCTGATGCCTTCTTGTACGAATCCTACAACCGTTATGATGACTGATGGGCGGAAGCGTGATATTGCTAACGTTATCCAGAAACATAACTTGCTGCTCATAGAAGATGATATTCATGCGTTCTTAACGGCAGGTCATTTAGAAGAATACAAACAACCGATGTACTCATTGCTTCCTGATCAGACCATCTATATTAGCAGTACGACAAAATCTATTTGCTCTGGACTTAGGATCGCTTATATCGTATTTGGAGAGAAATTCAAAGAGAGAATTGAGCGGGCTATTTTCAATATTAATGTGAAGACATCCTCCCTAGATGCCGAGATTATTTCTGAGCTTATTGTATCGGGTAGTGCTGCTGAGATTGTCGCATATAAAAAAGAACTGGTCCAAGCTGCGAACAAGCTATTTTCGACATATTTTCCACAAACAGCAGCCGAAGGGCACCCCTTAAGTTTTTTTAAATGGATTCCCTTATCAGGATACCGTACAGCCGCTGAACTGGAGTCAGAACTGTTACAACAAGGCGTTCGAATATTCCATTCCGATTGGTTTCTTAGTGGTGCCAGCACACCGGACAAGTATGTACGTGTAGCCTTATCGTCGTCATCCTCATTGGATGAGCTGGACACTGGACTGAAGATTCTGAAGCAACATATGTCCTTAGACTAGGATGTGTCTGAAAGCTCAGCTTACAGAGAGATTCTCTGTGGGCTGATTCGGATTTTTTGCATCTTAGTATGTGATAAATATAACTATTTAAATTTATGAATATACAAGCTGTGATGACTGATGTAAAATTACACTACCTGAAACGTTCTGGAACAGCTTAAGGGCTTTTTGCATGCTCTTTTGCAGATTGCAAAGAATAGGGGCATGTCTACTATAGAAAGATTAATGGAGGTAGGAGAGTTTTATGAAGAAAAAAGCATTAAAAAGAATGTTGATGTTGTCGATGATGGTCGTTGTCGTCGCTGTACTTGCAGTAGGTTGTGGTTCAAAGAATAACACGAATGCATCGACAGAGGGTAACGCAGCAGAGGACTCAAAAGAAGCTGTTACTTTGTCGCTTGGCTTACTGCCTTCGATTGATGCGATTCCTTTTGTAATTGCTCATGAGCAAGGTTTTGATAAGAAGCATGGAGTGAACCTAGATATCCAAACGTTCAAGAGTGCAAAAGACCGTGATGTAGCCTTTCAAGCAGGCAAGTTAGAGGGGATCAGTGCTGATTTGGTTGCAATTTCTATCTACAATGAAGCCGGGCTGGATGTGAAGATCACTAGCACAACTTTTGGTGAATTCGACTTATTGACTGGGAATGACGCCATCCAAGATGTGAAGGATCTGAAAGGAAAAACCGTGATTTTGTCCAAAAATACCTCCACACAATATACTGTGGCGATGATGCTGAAACAAGCGGGTTTAACGGAAGATGATATTACGGTAACTGAGGTTCCACAAATCCCTACCCGTTTAGAATTGCTTAAGAATAATAAGGCAGATGCAGCTATTTTGCCTGAACCATTTGTAACTATGGGTAAAGCTTCAGGCTTGCGCGTGCTTAGCTCCACGCATACAGCGGGAGTGAATCCATTTGTATTGGCTTTCCCACAAACCGCTATTGATGCTAAGGCAGATGCGATTCGCAATATGTATGCTGCTTATGACGAGGCGGTAGCGTATATGAAATCTCATGATCAATCTGAATATATCGATCTTGTGATCAAAGAAGTTGGTTATCCAGAAACGTTGAAAGATGAGATCAAGGTACCTGATTATGTCCCTGCCAATCAAGTGGATGTGAAAGAAGTAGAAGCCGCATTTGCATGGGCACGGGAAAAAGGTTTGCTTAGCAAAAATATCTCGGCTGAAGATGTGATTTCTGATGTCCAATTCAAAAAATAAGGGACTCGTCATTAAGGGTCTTAAAGTAGAGTACAAGACAGGTCAACTGGCCTTAGGAAAGATGGATCTATCTTTACCGGAGCATGGGATTTACACGATCATCGGACCCTCTGGCAGCGGAAAATCAACTTTATTACGGGCGATTGCGGGCTTGCTGCCAAGCTATATGGGGCAAATTCTTTTTAATGAAAAATCCGTGCATGATAAAGAAACTCTGATCGGCCTGGTACCGCAAAACTACGGGCTTCTTCCATGGAAGACTGTACATGATAATATTCAAATCGCAATGAAAATCTCGCATACTGCGAGTACATCCAAGCAAGAACGGGAGAATCAGATTAATCAGTGGCTGTCATCGATGGGAATCTCTGATTTAGCTGATCGTTATCCTCTTTCTCTTAGTGGAGGACAGCAGCAAAGAGTGGCAATCGCCAGAGCGTTCGCCATTTTGCCCACTATTTTACTCCTGGACGAGCCTTTCTCCGCACTGGATGCGATTACGCGGGAAACACTACAGATTCTGTTTTTGGATAACTGGTTAGCGCATCCGGCGACTACCTTATTTGTTACCCATGATGTGGAAGAAGCTATTCTGCTGGGGCAGAAAATTATTGTTATGCCATCTAATAAAGAAGAAGCTCCGGAAATGATCGACAATCAATTGGTATTTCAGATGAAACATGAAGATAAGCGGGACAGTGTAGATTTCTTTGAGCAGACTAAGCGAATCAGAAAGGTAATGCAGGAGATATGGTGAGAAAAAATCGGATTCATCACATAATAAGACTGTTGTTTGTGTTCTTTTGTATGAATGTGGTTTGGTATATTGCCTATTTGCTTATGAATCATTCGATTTTGCCGAGTCCATTCGCGGTATATAACGCTATGTTTCACTTAGGTGGTCAGGAGATTGCTTTAAATGTAGGGTATAGCTTGTTCAGAATTTTTGCAGGTGTAGTGCTGGCATTAATCATTGGACTGCTCATTGGTCTTCTGATGGGACGTTCGCTGACTTGGAATAAGCTGCTGGACCCTGTGGTCTACTTGACCTATCCTGTTCCCAAAATTGCCCTGCTTCCCGTTGTGATGCTGTTCTTCGGGCTTGGTGAAACGTCTAAAATCTTAATGATCATGCTGATTCTCTTGTTCCAGATTATTATCTCCGTTAGGGATGGTGTGAAGGCTATTCCTGAGAATACCTATGATGTCTTAACGAGTATAGGGGCAAGTACAGTGCAGAAATTCTGGCATGTGACACTGCCAGGTGCACTGTCGGTCATTCTGAGTACGATTCGTATTTCACTGGGAACAGCGATATCTGTACTCTTTTTCACGGAGATTTATGGAACTGAGCATGGCATGGGCTTCTTCATTATGGATGCTTGGTTAAGACTGGATTATCCGGAGATGTATGCGGGAATTATGCTGTTCAGCTTGGTGGGATTTGTCCTCTTCTTACTTGTTGATTATCTTGATTACAAGTTTATGAAGTGGCGGAATTAGTTGGAGATATAACTATAGCTTTCCTTTGTCGATTTTAGGCAAGGGGGAGCTTTTTTTGTGTGATTTTAGAGTGGCAACAAAGGGGCTTCAAATTAGTATATCAATTCGGTTAAGATGGATAAGTATTCGATAAACTGTATTGGATACACATCCAAACTAAGGGAGTAAAACGATGAATAAGCGCACATCGGGATTTGAGCACGGCACAGCATCCTTTGCTGAGAAGAAAGTTACCTGGCTGGAACTATTTTATGATCTGCTTTTTGTAGCTGCAGTTTCAAAAGCGAGTCATGTCTTGTTGCATGTAGAGGCGGGTACAATTCCACTTGAATATTTATCTAAATTTATCTTAATATTCATTCCGATCTGGTGGGCCTGGGTGGGACAATCGCTTTTTGTAAATCGGTTTGGACAGGACATCTTTTCACACCGAATATTTCTGATTCTACAATTATTTTTTGTATTAATCATGACAGCCAGCTTATCGGTTAACTTTGATCAATACTATATGCCATTTCTAATCGGTTATGTTGGCTTAAGAGCTATGACTGCCATTCAATATCTTACGGTAAATAAGAATGAAGCAGCTGATAGAAAGGACACTGCCCGTTATCTGGGAAGTCGTTTTTGGATTGGATTAGTGATCTCTGCTTTATCACTTTTCTTTGACTCTTGGATACGTTATGTAGTTTTGTATGCGGGAATTACAGTAGACATATTGCTTCCATTAATCGGTCGGAAATACTTGGTGAAAAGCCCGATAAATACTCATCATTTATTAGAACGTTTCTCGTTGTTTACCCTCATTCTACTTGGTGAATCAGTGGTCAGTATACTTGCAGTCCTACAGTCTAGCCACTGGACGTGGCAATCTATTTTATTTGCATTATTAACTTTTTTATTAATTATAGCTATGTGGTGGCAATACTTTGATAATGTTGAAAAGAAAGTGGACAAAACCATAGAGACTGCCGGGCAAACCATAATTTATGGGCATTTATTTATTTATGTATCCTTAAGCATGATTGCAGCTTCAATCCAATTGCTATTTTTAGAACAATTAAATTATACATTTATGGTATGTTTTATTTTTGGATCGGTCCTGCTCTACTTCTTCTCTACCTCGTTGGTCTTCCATAAATACAGACGTTTACAGCAAAGATTAGGGATGTTTCATTTAGCGTTATTATTAGGTCTACTTGGCGTTTTTTTCGCAGTAGATTTGTTGTTCCTTATACCCAATTACCTGATTATTGGAGAAATGGTGTTATTTTTTGCTGTGTATGCAAAATTAACGACTTGAGCTTCGTTGTATCGAAGCTGAATAAATTGAAGAAGGAAGCCGGGTCATTGCAACCCGGCTTCCTTCTTTCATAATGGGAGTGTGCGGTATCCCCCTGTCGTTATTGCCCAAGAAGCGCTGGCACGATAAATCGGCCGAACACATTAGCTGGTGAGCCTTTCTTGTATTTATCCGCAGTAATGACTGCAACCAGCTCATAGGATGGAACCACAATAATATGCTGGCCCATGAAGCCAAGCGCAAAATAATAAGGGATCTCCTTTGGCTGCTGCTCCGTACCTGCATTGAATGATGATACCCACCAGTGCCATCCGTAGAAGCCCTTCTGTGGTAGCGTGGCTGCGACATAGGGGCGAGTGGACTTCTGAACAGTACCCGAATGAATGAGCTGTTGATCCTTCCAGCGCCCTTCTTGCAAATAAAGGAGACCAAATTTAAGCATATCCTCAGGCATCATATAAAGGCCAAACCCACCAGTATGTATGCCTTGTGGATCACTGTCCCAGCGATAGCTTTCGATGCCAAGCGGCTGAAATAGCTGATCTTCAGCAAATGCTGCAACGTCTTGTCCAGAACATTCACGCAGGATAGCGGATAAAATCTGGGAGCAGCCGGAGTTATAGTTCATCTCAGTGCCTGGCGTATGAGATAGCGGCTGGGCGAGCACAAACTTTATCCAGTCTGCGGTTCTAGTCATGGTCGGAAAGGAATTTTGCCCCCCAAATTCTGTCCAGTTAAAGCCTGCTGTCATTGTTAATAAGTGACCGATCGTGATCTCTCTTTTTCTTGGGTCCTGATCCTCTTTTAATAAAGGGAAAAATAGAGAAATAGGGGTATCCGGTGGTGGAACGATTTGTTTATCTATGGCTATGCTGACTAAGGCGGCGAGCACGCTTTTGGTGCATGAGTTAATTTTACCTAGCTCTTTAGCGATTTCAGGCTCACGATAATGCTCCAGTATAGGTTTTCCATGTTGAATGATTAGACAACTGCGAATTTCTAGGCCAGTAATACCGTCTATAAGCGGCTGAAGGTTCCAGGCAGTGATGTGGATGGCCCCCTTTCATAGATGATTTGAAGCTGTAGCTGCCTACCATTATAGCTTATAGAGCACACATTACATAAACATTGTAATTTCCTGTCGTTAATTAAATATGGAAAATATAAGTAATTATCTGTATAATATTATGAATCACGTGTTAGAGGAGGATGAATTCTTTTGAAAAGCAATAATACTCACTTTGTTCATCAGACAGCTAAAACGGTATTGATTACTTCAGTGGCGCTCGCGTTATTATTACCCCCTGGCTTGGCCGCGGCCGATTCTACATCTGTTAGTAGCAACACTACGGTAACACAGGTTAGCTCACAAGCGCCGGTGACTACAACGAACTCTGAGGCAGATCTTACAAAAGTGAAATTCACGCAGGAGCAAGCGATTGCGAAGCTAAAAGAATTATTCCCATCCCTAAAAGATGCAACGGTAAACAATGTACAACTGGGATCTAATCAAAGCTACCCCCCTCCAGCAAATCAAATGATCTGGAATATTCAGTGGCAGATTCAAGAGGGGAATTCGGGATTTGGCTTTAGCAGTGAGGTAGATGCCATTAATGGAGATATCATCAGTACGTATATTTCATACCCTCGTGAGAATAACGAATCCTATTATCCACCGAAAGTATCGCAGACTCAGGCACTGGAGATCGCCAAGGCTTTTGTGACTAAGGCAGCCTCATCGGTTAAGAGCAGTGATCTCCAATTAAATGAGAATGCTGGTTATAATTATTTTTCGAACTCTTTATTCGGTCCTGTTCAATACAGCTATTACTTCAGTGTCATGAAGAATGGTCTTCCTTCTGGATCGGATAACATTAATATAGCCGTGGATGGCAACGGTAATGTAATTCAATTCTCTAAGTTTTCTCAAGGGCTTGAGTATCCGTCTGCACAGCCGAAGATTACCTTGGAGCAAGCACAGAAGCAATTTGCGGAACAGTTTGATGTAGGCCTTTTTTTCACTCCTATTTATAAGAACGGAAAACCTAACAACTGGATCCTAGGCTGGCGTCCAGTGGATCAGTCTCTATATCCTATCGATGCATTGACGGGCAAGAGAATAGATTATGAAGGAAAAGAATACGCATCTACCCCAGTCGTGTATTCAGATGTAGCAAAGGGTAAGGATGTCTTTCAAGCAAGAACTTCAACTACAGAGCTTACTGCAAAAGAAGCGGAACAGCTTGTAAAGAAGGTTGCATATATTCCAGCAGATCGTAAATTGATCTCCCAAAGCTTGAGAAATGACTATCAGGATACGAATCGGAAGATCTGGCAGTTATACTGGGGTAGTGCTAGTGGAAATGAACGTTACATTGGTGCTGGCTTTCCAGAACAATCCTCTGCTGAGATCGATGCAAAGACCGGTGAAATATTACAGTACCAGATTCAAACATATGGTGCTACTCAGGATAATAAGAAGGAAGAACCGGCTCCTGCTGGAGGGAAGAAGCTTAGTGAGGCTGAAGCTAAGACTAAAGTACTTAGTATAATTAATAGCCTGTATCCTCAGGCGAGCCAGAAGCTAAAACTTTTAGAATATGGAGATAACTCAAGCGTGACTTCAGACGGAACAGGATTTAGATATCAGTTTATTAGATATCATCAAGGGATTCCTGTGAGTGACAGTAACCTTACGGTAAGCTTGGATCTTTACGGCAGACTGATTTCTTACATGGGGAATCGGATAGACGGTATCGATGAAATTACACTATCGCCGAAGGCTACAATTTCCAAGAAGGAAGCGCTCGAAAGTTATAAACCTAAATATCAGACTAAGCTGAAGTATACTCAGGTTGGTGGATACTATAGTTATAATAGCTATGCCGCGCCAAAGGTGAAGCTGGTATATGATACAACTTTTGATGAATCTAATGGATTATATCAGGTTTTAGATGCAGCCACTGGAAAATGGGTAGCGGTCTATGATTACCTCGGTCAGCAAGATGCTCAAATATCTGCAACGGATATCAAAGGTCATGCAGCAGAACAACCCTTATCAGAATTAGTAAAATATCATGTGATTACTCCGGATGCCGATGGTAAAGTAAACCCAGATCAAGAAATAACAGTTGGCGATTGGTTAACCTATCTTGCCAAGGCTTCTAATCCGAATTTCAGCAGTTATATTGCTAATAATGAACGGAAAACTGTGGCAGGTGTGAAGCCTGAGAATTCATATTATGATGTTGTTACTTATGCAGCAGATCGTAAGTGGATCAACAAGGATCAAAGCCTGCAAATTGATAGTAAGTTAACCCGGGAACAGCTTGCTGTTCAGCTGGCTAATTTTTTGAAATACAACAAACTCACAGCCTATCTTGATAAAGATGTAACGGTAAGTCAGTTCAGTGATAGTGCATCTATAAACAATAAGGGTGCAGTGGCTCTTGTAGTGAAATTGGGAATCCTAAAGGATGACAACGGCAAGTTTAATCCGCAGCAGACGGTAACGAAAGCGCTGGCGGCTACGGTGATTATGAAGCTAGTGGAACTGCAAGGTAAGACTGATCAGATTATAGGTCAATAAAAATATATAATGCAGAGCCTGCTTCCTATTTGATGGTGGAAGCAGGCTTTTCTGTATGAGGAGCAAAATAGGGAATAAAAGAAAACAACCCGAAAGACAAACACCTTTACAGAAGGGGTGTGTCTTTCGGGTGATATTTGTTTTTGCTATTCAAATACAATTAATGGAGCTGTTTATCTACTTCTTTAACTGGATTCTCGTTAGCGTTCTCTTCTACCTTGCTGCTCATAAACCAACCGATTGCAGCGATGAGCACGAGTACAACATAGAAGGTAACCTTCCAAATGGTACTGTGCGCGAAATCCTCGGAAAGAACACCAAGTGAAGGGTGTGCCAAGGTAATGACTGCGAGCTTAACGCCGACCCAGCCTACGATGAAGAAGGCTGCAATTTCAAGACCTGGACGGGTGTGAAGCAGCTTAACGAAGAAGGAAGCTGCAAAACGCATAATGACCAATCCGATAAATCCGCCGGCAAAGATGACGAGGAATTGTCCACCGTCAAGGCCTCCGATTTTTGGAAGACCACTTGCAGGTAGTGCAACCGCAAGTGCAACTGCGGCTAGGATGGAATCGACCGCGAAGGCGATGTCAGCAACTTCTACTTTAAAGACAGTAAACCAAAAGCTGGATTTCTTTTTGTTGACTGCGCCGTCCGTACCGCTTTCAGCTGCTTCATCCGTAACGGGCTTCTTGATTAATAGTTTTCGGAAGATATGGTTCCCCGCGATAAACAGTAAATAAAGTGCGCCGATGGCTTGTACTTGCCAAATATCAACCAGGTAAGAGATGACAAATAGTGAACCGAAGCGGAACACGAAGGCTCCGGCTAATCCGTAGAATAGTGCTTTTTTTCTTTCCTCATCAGGAAGGTGTTTAACCATAATTGCCAATACCAGTGCGTTATCTGCGGCTAGTAGTCCTTCAAGTGCTACAAGAACTAGTAATACCCAGCCGTACTCTAATAATAATCCCCAATCCATTACTGTTGTCCTCCCTTTTCTTATGCAAATATCTACTAAAAGATACTCACCTTACCATTTTAACCAATTTTATATAAAAAAGACCTTTACCAAACAGATTAGCCTTTGGAATAAAGGTCTAACCTGATTGGTAAAGGTCTCGCTAACAATGTTAAATTGCCAATAAAGCCGGAGAATATCCTCATATTCTCGTATTGACGACTTTATTTAACAGCTACTCCCCTTTACGGGATATATTAAATTTTTGATTTAATTCGTTGTGATTTTGCCTAAGGAGATCATATACGAGTTGAAAGTTAATGTCAATAAAATGTTGGAGGAATAAAGCTAGAGTTCTCCACGCTTTTTGTGTTAGCCCTTAACCGCCCCGGCGGTAATTCCCTTAGTCATCTGTTCTGTGAAGAGCAGATAGATCAGGATGGTTGGAATCGCAATGATCGTCATAACAGCGAACTGAGCACCGTAGTTGGACGAGTATTCTCCGGCGAATTTCATAATGGAGAACGGAATGGTTTTGAGATCCTCCGAGGTGAGGAAGGTGTTCGCCATAATAAATTCATTCCATGTGCTGATGAAATTGAGTACACAGATGGTAGCTAATGCGGGTTTCGTAATAGGGAAGATGATGCGGAAGATCACACCGTAAATGCCGCAGCCATCGATAACCGCCGACTCTTCAATCGCACGAGGGATGGTCTCTAGAAAACCAGTCATGATGAGCACACTCATTGGGATGACAATAGCCGAATAAGGCAGAATCAGTGTGTACATATTGTTCAGCATTCCGAGCTTGTTAAACAGAATAAAGTTCGGCAGCAGTGTCGCGTGAATGGGAATGATCATGCCCATCATGATAAGTGACAACACGATACCACTTAGCTTCCATTTCATACGGGTGAACGCATACCCCATCATCAGTGACACTAGTGCGGACAGCGCAACGGTAATTACTGTAATGATAAGACTGTTGGCAAAATAGCGTGGTACACGCCCATAGGTAAAAGCGTTTCTATAATTCTCCCATTGCGGAGGGGATGGCCATTTCAGAAAAGAGCTTCCGAAAAAATCACCACTCTTTAGCAGGGAGTAATCGATCAGCCAGATGAGCGGAAATAACTGAATCAAAGCAATGAGACAAAGAAACACCATCATTAGGATTTTGCCAGTTGTAGGTTTACTGCGCTTCTGTTTATGAAGCTTCAGATTGAGGGGCGAAGCGGCAGGTGCTAATGAATTATTCATATGATTTCCTCCGGTTACAGGGATTCTAAAACTCTCCGATATCTTTCTTCAGAACCTTGTTGAGTATTACGGTCAGTACAAGGCAGAACACAATGAATAGGATGGATATGGCATTACCGTAGCCGTATAGCGACGATGAGAAGGCGGTTTTGTAAAGGTAGTTTCCTAAGAATTGCGTGCTATTAGCCGGGCCACCGTTGGTCATTAAGAACACGGTTTCCATTTGCTTAAGACAGGTTGTAACCGCGATGATAATGGCAACTCGCATCATAGGCGAAAGCAACGGGATGATGATGCGTGTGTAGAGGGTATAGTTGTTTGCGCCATCGATCTTTGCGGCTTCGCTTAGATCACTTGGAATGCCTTGCAGACCTGAATAATACAGCAGCAGTGCGTATCCAAAGCCTTGCCACATTACAACGATGATGATGCACCAGATCGCTGTCTTCGGATCTCCAAGCCAATCATGTGTGAGTGAATCCAGCCCCACGCCACTTAGCAACTTGTTGAGCAATCCGTAATTGGGATGGAAAATCCCGCTCCACAGCTTGGCTGTAACTACAACAGAAATTACCGCGGGGATGAAAAAGATCGTCCGGAATATTTTTTCGTATTTACCGGAATTGGTCAGGAATATCCCTATGAGAATAGCAAAGGGATGCTGTAAGAATACAGTGGCAGCGGTCAGTAACAGGGCATTGCCCAGCGAAGTCCAGAATACTTTGTCATGAAATAGGATTTCGCGATAGTTATCAAAGCCGATAAAATTGTACTTGCCGATCCCGCCCCAGTCCGTAGAGCCGTAATAAGCGCTCATGAAGATAGGGATGCAAATCATAAAAGCAAACAGGAATAGCCCGGGTGCGATGAGTAGGAATATCGCTTTTTTGTCGCTTAACACTCTGTGCATGGAAATCTCCGTCCTTTGAAAGAGTAATCTATCTACTACCATCGTAACGGGAAGCCAGACCCTGGAACATGCCGTATATTTCAGATGATTGTACACATTTTTTAAATTATGGAATGATAATTTTCTCTAATGTCGAAGGTGCTTATGCTCAAACAACAAACCCCCGACCTCTGGGGGAAGTCGGGGGTTGTACGCCACTATTTATGATGTTAAATCAGAAGCGCCGTCATTCATGTACTTAGTAGTATTAGAGTTTATTTACCAGCCAATTTATCAGATGCAGCGTCAAGCGCTTTGGCGAATTCCGTTGTATTCATAGCACCGGAGAGTAAACTTTGGTGAGCTTCCATTACCTTTTGCTTGAACTCGTCGTTACCAATATCCTGTAGCGGAGTTCCGCTAGAAGAGGTCATCGAGCTGAAGACATCGACTAGTTCTTTTTGGAGTTGAGTTTCATTACCAGTCAAGAATTCATCGAATTTTTGCGCAGGTGTACCCGCGCCAGCTTGCCATAACATCTTGGACCAGTTCTCAGGAGCGAAGAAATATTTCAAGAAATCAACAGCAGCTTCAGGATGCTTGGAGTTTTTACTTACTGCATATCCACCACCGTACCAAGCAGCATCATCCGTTGATTTACCTTTATCTGAACCAGGGAAGGCGAATGCGCCTACATTATTGCGGAATTCTTCAGAGAAGTTCACATCTGTAGCTAGGCCAGACTCCCAAGCGCCCATAAAGAACATAGCGGCTTGTCCTTGTCCGAACAAGTTACGCGCTGCACCGTAATCGGCGGTCAGCCAGCCGTCGGCAAAACCTTTAGCATTTGCGAAATCTTGCATTTCAGTTGCAGCTGCAACAAGACTAGGATCATTAAAGGATATTTTACGAGCAACAGCTTCATCCATCTTATTAAAATCACCATTTTGACGTTGAGCAACAAACTCATACCAGATTGGCAGTGTCCATGCATCCATACCGTTCATAGCGATAGGGTTAATCTTGTTTGCACGTAATGTTTTGACAGCTGCGAGCAGGTCAGCGGTAGTCTTTGGAACCTCGATGCCGTTGTCAGCAAAGATTTTTTTGTTATAAAACATAACCATATAGTCGGCACTACGTGGCAATCCATACAGTTTGCCATCTTTGCTGAAGCCGTCCATGGAACCAGAAACAAACTGATCACCTTCGAAGTCAGCGCTGTTCAGTTCAAGCAGTAAGTCATTATCGAGCAGAGGACTCAGGAAAGAAGGCTGACCCCAAGCTTGAATGATATCAGGCATCTGATTGCTGGAAGCATATACTTTGATTTTTGATTTATAAGGTTCATCTTGAAGCGCTTCCACTTCTATCTTGACGTTAGGGTGCTCTTTCATATAAGCGTCGATAATGTCTTGCTCCACCTTGCCTGAACCGTTTGCCCGATCCGCAAGTGCGGTGAAGAACTTCAGTGTAATTTTTTCGGCTGGTGCGTTCGCTGTGGCCTCGGCAGTAGCTTCGGCTTTGTCATTTGCAGGAGCGTTTGTAGCTTTCGCATTGTTATTTCCGCCACCACAGCCTGCAAGCAGAGCTGGAAGCATTAGACTCATAAGCATTAGCTTGATTCCTTTACTTTTCATCAAAAACCCACCTTTTTAGAATGATGTATTTTGAAGAAACGATTGTTATCCATCAAGGAAGACGACAACCTCGTTTCTTCTTGAAATATAAGAATGTATAAGTTTCACGCTATACATTATCCTTATATTTCTCGCATAAACGCTGACCGTCTATAAGAGACGTCCAAGGCGTTTTTGCTTGCATCCTCATCTTAAGAGTTTCTGGCTAATAGAAACATGGTTCATATTTAAGAATGATGTAGGCATTTTTTAGCGAATGTAAAAAGCCGGTTCAGGGTGTAATGATTTCAGTTATACTTGCTTTACACATCTTTCTATTATATAAGAAGGTGGTTCTCATGAATCGAAACTTTCGCTTAGTCAGCCGTTATCGCCATCTTCCGCTCCAATTTAAGCTGTTGTTATGGTTCGTCCCCCTGCTTCTGGTGACCATATTCGCAATGGGCTGGAACTCGTATCAGATCTCTTCACAGCAGGTGGTGGAGAAAATGAAACAGTCGCAGGATCATCTTACCAAAAAAACAGCAGAGCAGATCGATGAGATGGTGCGAGGCATGATATCTTTTTCGAATACACTCTTTCTGGATGAAAGTGTGCAGCGGCTCTTAGCATCGTCTGAAGCACAAAAGGAACGTAATTCTGTATTTAAGACCGTTACCAATCTTATGGTTGCAGGCAATTCTATTCAATCTCTGATTCTGTATTCTTTAGACGATAACAATGGAGCAGAACCTTTTGCTGCGAATCAGGCAGGATTGACGACAGGTATGAAGTACTCAGATTTTATCAAAACCTCGTATTATAAAGAAGCTATTAAAGCAGCAGGTAGCCCAACCTTTGGACTCTCCAGGCCGACTGACGGCATTTTTGTAGGCGATCATTATCATAAGATTGTGCTTTCCAGAATCATCATGAATATTTACACCTTAAAGCCGGCAGGACTCGCTGTGATCGGTGTGGATGCAGGGAAGATTGGGAGCCAATATCTCGACAATGCTGAAGATGATGTAGATATGTTCGTGATTGATCGGGATGGGTTGATTATTACGGCTTCGAATCCGAGCTGGATTGGCAAAAGAGATCTGGAACTTCCGTATTTTGCGGACAGCGACCCTAAGCTGACTGTGAAAAAAAGGCTGGAATCTACAGCGGATCATAAACAGTGGATTGTGTCGCATCTGCAGTCGGAGACGACAGGCTGGTATGTGGTGGTGGCTCATTCCAAGCGGCAGCTTGTTAAAGAGCTCGGTCAGATTTTACAGGTCACGATGACGATTGCTATTCTGTGTTTAGTAGTTAGCCTAATGGTTACCTGGCTGGCAGCTGCCGCTATCACGAAACCACTGAAGAAGCTTTCCCGTTCGATGCGTAGACTACAAACAGGTGATTTCACGCAGCGGGTATTTTTTGAAGGAAATGACGAGATCGGCTTACTCGGGCATGGTTATAATCTAATGGTGCAGCGGATTAAATCGCTCATCAATGATGTATACGCCTCAAGAATGAAGCAACAGGAGGCAGAATTGAAAACGCTTCAAGCCCAAATCAGGCCTCACTTTTTATATAACACGTTAAATACAATCTGTTGGGAAGCTGAGAAGAAGGGAGATAAAGAAATTGCCGATATGGTGTATTCTCTCTCTCAAGTGTTCCGACTGAGCTTAAATGATGGACGGGATACGTTTACTTTGGAGCAGGAAGTAGAGCTGGTGACCAATTACTTGTTCCTGCAGAAAAATCGCTTTAAGGAGCGTTTTGAATTCGAAATTTCTCTGGATGAGAGTATCAAGGATTTCACAGTACCAAAGCTGCTGTTGCAGCCACTAGCCGAGAACGCAGTGATTCACGGGATTGAGCCGCTGTCTGGAAGCGGGCTGATATCCGTTCGAGCTTACCGTATAGAGAAGACTATTGTGCTTGAGGTACAGGATAATGGTGCAGGGATCACGGCAGATAGACTTCTAGAGCTTCATCAACGTTTAGCAAGGGGAAATTCTTTACCTGAGGAAGACAATGTTGGACGCACAGGATTTGCGCTCATGAATGTGCAGGAACGACTGGCCTTATTTTTTGCAGGAGCCTCTTTACAACTAGAGAGTGTGGAAGGGGCAGGCACACGTATTATTATTCATATCACTGTGGAGGGGCCATAAATGATGAAGCTGCTGATTGCTGAAGACGAAGATACGATCCGTGAGGGCATTGTGAATATGATTGATTGGAAGTCACATCAGATTGAGGTCATGGGTGAGGCGGGGAACGGAAGTGAAGCGCTGGCTTTGATGGAGAATGAACAGCCCGATCTTTTGTTAACGGATATTCGTATGCCACAAATGGGTGGTCTCGAGCTGATTGAAGTCGCACGGCGTAGAGGTTACGGCTTTCGGTCGATTATTTTATCCGGGTATAACGAGTTCTCTTATGCGAAGCAAGCGATTTCCCTCGGTGTTGTTGATTATGTGCTGAAGCCATGCCGACCTGAGGAAATTCTGAAGACGGTACTGAAGGCCAAGGAACTCATTGAAAGACAACGATATCAGGAGGATGAACAGCTTAAAAGAGATCGTTCTTGGCATAAAAATGCACCGCTTGTCAAAAGCCAGGTTCTGTCTCAATGGATTTATCATCCCCCGGTTCCGCTAGAACGGCGACAGGAGCTGATCGGAGAGTTATCTATGGCGATTGGCTTTGAAGGACCACAAATTGGTCTGGTCAGCTTTGATTTTGATCCACCCTCCGCTACAGGAACAGGACAGGATTTTGTACTTCTACGTTACGCAGCGTTAAATATTATCAGTGAGACCTTGTCGCCTATCTATAGAGGAAAAATAGAGACTTTTCATGATGGAAATAACTTGCTATGGATTGGCAGCGGATTAGCCGGAACCGATTCTCGCAAGCCTTACCGAGCACCCCTCCAATTGGAAGAGCAGATTGAGAAGCTGCAGAGTAATTTGGAGAAATATCTCAAACTGTCAATCAGTATTGCCGTTGGCTCCTGTCGTTCGGATATTTCTGAAGCGCATCTGTCGTATAAAGAAGCCCTTCAGGCGATGGAATCGCGATTTTTGAACGGAAAAGGTGGTGTCTATTACTATACAGAAGGAACGGGAGTAATAGGTGGCGCTCCACAGGAAATCGGGATTTTAGATGATTCTGAATTAAATGTGCTGGAGGATGAAATGCTTGTGGCGGTGGGGGCTGGGAGCAATGAGCTCGCACTCGATCTGCTGGAGAAATGGCTGGATCGTTTTCGTAGCAATCCGGGATGTCTTAAGCAAGAAGTGAATATTCGGGCAACTGCTTTTGTAGTTCGATTAAAGAGACTCGCGCAGGAAAAACAAGTCGCTGGCTTCGAATGGAAGCAGCATTTGGTCAATTGGATGGAGCAGGCTCCACAGATAGAGACGTTGGAAGAATTGTCTACGATTTTGAATAAGGTCATGCAGAATGTGGTGGAGGCTTTTTCTAAACATCGTCCACTACATCGCACAGTAGTCACTGCTATGGAGATCATCCGCAATAAATACAATACCAATCTGACACTAGAGTATGTCGCGAAAGAAGCCTATGTTTCTAATACTTATTTAAGCTCACTTTTCCGTCAGGAGCTTGGTGTGAATTTTCTCGATTACTTGCACCAATACCGGGTAGAAGAAGCGAAAAAGCTGCTCCGCCAAAATCTAAAGATGTACGCCGTTGCAAAATTGGTAGGGTACGGTGAAGAGCGTCACTTCAGTGCTACTTTTAAAAAATGGACTGGACTTACACCTTCACAATATCAAAAGGGATTAGGGAAGTAGGGGGGATTTGTTATCTACTAGGCTCTGTGTGGTTAAACTCTACATATAGCTAAATAGGAGGTAACCGAGTTATGAACCCCAAATGGTGGAAAGAAAGCGTCGTGTATCAGATTTATCCGATCAGCTTCATGGACAGTAACGGAGATGGAATCGGAGACTTGCAAGGTATTATATCCAGACTGGATTATCTACAGGGCCTAGGTGTAGATGTGATCTGGGTCTGTCCTATTTATAAATCACCTAACCATGATAACGGGTATGATATCAGTGATTACTGTGACATTATGAAGGAATTCGGTACGATGGATGATTTTGACCAGTTGCTCAGGGAGTTGCACGCACGTGGAATGAAGCTGATGATGGATTTGGTTCTGAACCACACGTCACATGAGCATCCTTGGTTTGTAGAATCCAGGTCGTCGAAGGACAATCCTAAACGGGACTATTATATTTGGCGAAAAGGTAAAAATGGCGGCCCCCCGAACAACTGGGAGTCTTATTTCAGTGGCTCGGTATGGGAGCTTGATCCGCGGACGGATGAATATTATCTACATCTCTACTCCAAATACCAGCCCGATCTGAACTGGGAGAATCCTGTGGTCATTGATAAGCTGCATGAAATGGTGGAGTGGTGGCTGAAGAAGGGTGTGGATGGATTTCGTTTTGATGCGATTGCACATATCGTGAAGACGAAAGGGTATCCAGATGCAGACAACCCGAACGGAACACCTACGGTAAGGGCCTACGGTATGTTCTCCAATCTGGAGGATGTGCATACCTTGCTACAGAATCTATACGATAAGGTGTTATATTTCTACGATATTATGACGGTAGGAGAGACTTCGGGACTCGGACCAGAGCAGGCGCTGGATTATGTAGGTGACGGACGCCGGGAGCTGAATATGACTTTTCAGTTTGAACATATGTTTCTGGATGCCGCTTCGCCGGGTAGTGGGAAATGGGATGTGGTTCCCTGGAGTCTACTTGAACTGAAAAAGATCATGAGTAGCTGGCAGACAGTTTTACATGAGAGAGGCTGGAATGCGAACTATTTATGTAACCATGATCAGCCGCGTTCGGTGTCTCGGTTCGGGAACGATCTCTTTTACCGGATTCCTTCTGCAAAAATGCTTGCGACCTTTATTCATATGTTGGAAGGGACACCTTACATTTATCAAGGAGAAGAAATCGGCATGACGAATGTCTGTTTCGATTCCATTGATGAATACCGGGATGTGGAGACACTTAATTATTATGAAGAAAAGCGAAAAAACGGTGTTCCAGAAGAGCAGATTATGTCTGCGATTCATCATAAAAGCCGGGACAATGCCCGTACCCCCATGCAATGGGACGATGGACATGCAGGTGGCTTTACAACAGGGACACCCTGGATTGAAGTGAATTCCAACCATATGGAGATTAACGCTGGCAATGCGGTTAAAGATCCGGATTCTATCTACAACTACTATAAACAGCTGATAGCGTTAAGAAAAAAATACAAGGTGATCGTGTACGGATCATATGAGCTACTGCTTGCAGAGCATACTGAGATTTATGTGTATACCAGAACTTTAGAGGAACAGCGATTGTTGGTTATTTTGAATTTTTTTGATAGAGAGCCTGAATTCGAATGGCCAGCGGGGTTCGATCCCGATCAGCTGGAGTTATTAATCAGTAATTACACGGAGTCAAAAGATCAGGATATTCGTTCTTTCAAGCTTCGTCCTTATGAAGCAAGGGTATATTTGCAGCAGCGTGTGTAAACGAAGTTTCAATAAGAGTTGTCATTAAAGCCCAAGAGGTCAAGATGATGACTCTTCTTTGAGTTTGTCAGCAAAAGACTGTACAATGGCGATACATTAGCATACATGAAGTGGAGTTGCGGGATGACGCCTGTAGGAGGAGAGGAGAGACAACATGACTGAATGGTATGAAAAGAGCTTCGGAGAGGATTACCTGATCGTGTATAAGCACCGGGATTTCGGTGGAGCACGTAAAGAAGTAGATCAGATGATCGCCTGGCTGAGACTGCCCCCAGGTTCGAAAGTGCTGGATTTATGTTGTGGGATGGGACGTCATTCTCTGGCACTTGCGAAGGAAGGATACGAGGTTACCGGAGTGGATTTGTCGGAGGTCTTGCTGCGTGAAGCTCGATCTCAAGTCGGGGCGGAGAAGGTAACCTGGATCCGTTCCGACATGCGTGATTTACCACTAGATGGAGGATTCGATGCCGTAGTTAATCTGTTCACTTCTTTTGGTTATTTTGAAAAAGATGAGGAGCAAGTAAAGGTTCTGCGTGAAATCTATCGTCTGCTGAAGCCAGGTGGCAAGTTTGTTATTGATTTTTTGAATCCTGCGCATGTGATTCGTCATCTGGTGCCGCATTCTACGCGTGAGGACGGAGAGAATTTGATAGATGAGTCACGCCGGATTGAGGATGGTTATGTGAAGAAGGACATCATTCTAACCACTAAGAATGACCCTACGCCTCGTCAATATCATGAGCGTGTGAAGCTTTATTCACTGGAGGAGTTCAAGGAAATGATTGAGAAAGCGGGCTTGCAGCTCGAAGCTGTACATGGCAGCTATGAAGATGAGGTTTATGATGCAGAAAGGTCCACGCGGATGATCTTTGGTGGAACACGTCCCTAAATGGTTTCCGGAAAAAGATTTAAAGGTGGTGAACGCTCCATGTCTAAGGCAGAGCTTACTTCATGGGACAAGAACATTCTCCAAGTCTCGGTACCCATGGACTCGCCTCTTCGTCAAGTGAACAGCTATATTCTTTCGGACGAAGATGGCAGAGTCACTATTATCGATCCGGGTCCGCGCAGCCCGGATACAGAGAATTGCTGGCTCGGCATTCTGCAGGAGCTGGACTTGTCGTGGATGGATATTCGGGATATCGTCGTCACGCATCATCATCCCGATCATTATGGATTAACCGGGTGGCTGCAGTCACAGAGTGGCTGTAAAGTGTGGATGACGGAGCGCGCCCATGCGGAGGCTAGGTTGATGTGGGGCTTGGGCACTGGTGAAGATCAGGGGAATGACATGGATGAAGATACGGGAAATGGCGTAGACAATGATGTAGGCATAAATGAGATCTTACCGGATTATTTCATCCGGCATGGGATGACGGAACAGTGGTCGAACGGGATTAAAGCCCACTTGGAAAGCTTTAATTCCCAAGTGGAGCCGCAGCCTGCCGTTTCTTATTTCAATGTGGCGGAGCCCTTCAAGATGGGCGACCGTGAATGGCAGCTCATTATTACCGGCGGACATGCACCGGGGCATGTGAGCCTGTATCATGCTGACAGCGGGCTTATGATCTGTGGGGACGCTGTGCTCCCGCAGATCTCGCCCAATGTCAGCCTGCTGCCAGGTAGCGATCCACAGCCGCTGCAGACGTTCATTCAGGGGCTGCGGGAACTGGGCAGCTACCCGGTTAGCATGGCGTTCCCGGGTCATCGCGAGCCCTTCGCTGGCTTCGCGCACCGGGTAAGCAGCCTGCTCGCTCATCATGAGGAGCGGCTGGATACAGCGGCGGCGCTGCTCACCAGCGGTCCGCTCAGCGGATTCGCGGTGTGCGAATTCCTGTTTCGCAGCCGAGTAACGACTGTTCATCAGATGCGCTTTGCGATGAGTGAGACCCTGGCGCATTTGGCGGAATTAGTGCGCCGGGGACGGGCAGTCATGCTGGAGGCAGACGGCGGTTTCTTGTTCGACGCAGCTGAAAGTGTTGGAGAACATATTAGCTAGAGAGTATCTTGCAAGATCGAAGTGAAGTAGATGAGTATAAAGTTTAAGAGCAGTCCTGATTGTGGGGACTGCTCTTTTTGTATTTAAGTAACCTTGTCCCTCCGTCCCTCTATTCATCCTTCGATCGCTTCCATATTCATGCGTTAGCGTATGTATTCGGAATCAAGTGACGCTATTCGTGGATTTTGGGGCTTTTGAGGTTAGTATCGGACCGGAAAGGCGTTATTACTAGTGCAGAGTAGTGGTTTTGGTCATTTTTGAGCGAATAGCGTCTCTGGAGTCCGAAAGTGTTCAAATTAAGGGTGATTAGTGAGTATAGCGTCTGCTGAGTCCGACAACGTGTGCGAAACGCTTCTTATGTAGAGTAACTAACTGTTGGTAGCTATTAAAGGGAATTTTACCCTATAATTTTGGATTTGAGCCAAAGTCGTTATTTTATAGGGAGGATTTCCCTATAGGCAACGAGCTCCTTTAGAATCCCCACCGTAGAACCCCCATAGTAGAAGCACCATCGTAGAACTCCTCGTCCGCTACCCACAAAAAAGCGATTGTCTCAACAGCACGCAGGGCTGTGAAACAATCGCTTTTTCCTCAGAGTTTCATATAGTCGATCTGAAACTCATCATTCAGGTGTACCTAAAACTCCTCACTCCGGAGTTTCATCATATTCCGCAAGTTTCCTAGCGGCCTCTTCGCGATCCTCTGGTGTGTGAGGCAGATCCAGCTCAATTTCGCGCTCCGCTTGCTTGCGGTGTGCGATTCGGCTACTGGCTGCCGCCGCCACGGCTCCAACGATGTCGTCGAGATAGGTGTGGATTTGTCCGGTACTTTTGTCATTTAGCCTTTGAAGAACGCCTGGCTTCAGCTTGTCCACATAGCCATAGTTGGTAAATCCGATACTGCCGTATACGTTCACGATAGAGAAGGCAAGAATCTCATCTACGCCGTACAATCCCTCATCATTTTCGATCATATCTTGAAGTGGGGAGAACAGCTTGCCCTCTTCTGCCATTACATCTAATTGAATGCCTGTTAGTACTGCATTTTGTACTTCTCGCTTGCTAAGCACCATCTCTACATTATGGATACATTCATCCATCGTTAAATTCGGATAGTATTTCTGTTGCAGGAACATAACGAGTTCCGCGATTTCTTCCAGGGTTACTCCACGCTTGTTCAGCCAGAATTTGGTCGCATCTGCGACGGCCTTGCTGTTCAGACTGTACGGAATTTTTTCGATTTTGTCATCAGCCATGTTCAGTCACCTCGTTGTTTAGTAAGTCATTTCATTACAGCAAACGTTAGTATGATGTTAAGGACTGTTGTTACCTCAGATTGTACGTTTACTGGAAGTATTTGTCCAGCGAGGGAAGTTTCAGCGAACTGAAATCCAGGCCCTACTTGAGATGAAGAAGTAGTTCACAGGCTTTTCCAACAATTTAGGATAAGCTGTTGTTATTTTTTGGACAAAGGTCTCGTATACATAGCAGTACAAATGATATCTAACCTTGAAAGGGGTAATAAATGATGAAACCTATGCAACAAATCCGCGGAATCTCCGCAGTATGCTTACTCGCAGTTCCACTGGCACTGTCCGGCTGTGGGCTGTTTGGTTCAGAATCGGCATCGATTGATGCTCCGCCACCAGAGGTTGAAGCACAAATGTTACAGACTAGTGGAAATACTACGTTGGATTCAGGTGTGTTCGGTCCTGTGACACAGGATGATACACAGACAGCGGTTAAAGGCAGCACCAAAACTTCACAGGGCAATGCTTCCGGAGATCGGACAACTGTATTTTTGGAAGATGGTAATGGATTACTCGCTCCTGTATCCCTAAGCTTGCCAAAGAGCAAAGATTCCAGCGCACTCAAAAACTCGTTAATGGCATTAGTGAGCAAGGGAGAATATGCTTCATCAGTGCCTGAAGGCTTCCTAGGCGTTCTTCCAGCTGGAACGGAAGTTCAAAATATTACGGTAGATAAGAAGTCGAATTTAGCTGTCGTGGAATTTAATAAAGAATTCAATAACTATGATCCTTTAGAGGAACGTAAAATCCTCGAAGCTATCACTTGGACGCTGACCGGTCAAGATGACATTAAAAGTGTACAGCTCTGGGTAGATGGTAAAAAGCTCACAGAGATGCCGCTTCAAGGAACTCCGCTGGATCGTCCATTAACCCGCACAATGGGCATAAACTTGCCGAAGCAAGGTCCACTTCTGATGAACTCCAGTGCGGTTACTGTTTATTTTTCCACAACATCTCCTGACGGTATCCAATATTATGTACCTGTAACCCGATTTGTACCCGCCGGACAAGAACAGCTGACTGCTGCTTTGAACGAATTGATTGCAGGTCCTGAATCCGGAAATGGGCTGGAAATGGTCATGACACAGGGGACGATACTTGATTCCGTTGATGCTGGGCAGAACGGTGTAGTTACCGTGTCCTTGACGGATGATATGTTCACAGATGGTAAAGGTGTACCCGCTGAAATGCTGGAATCGGTCGTACTGACGGTTGCGCAAAATTCGGATGATTCTCTGGTACAAATTCGCTTGAACGGCAAGGAATCGATTACGGATACAGATAATGTGGACTACAGCAAACCTGTTTCCGCACCTGAATATTTGAATGAGATCCCGTTATAGAATGACCCTGTAAGGTTTAAAAGATGCTTTTGTGCCTCCTCTTTGGTAGAATAAAAGTTGCTCAAAAAGACGTTACGTCCCAAGCATTGTGCTACTCGGTATTTATGACGGGGCAATGGGACTCACGCTAAACTTTTAGCTATACGATGTAGGAGGCAGAAAAGATGAGATCAAACGGGCGAAACGACGACCAATTACGGCCGCTGACAATAACAACCCAAACGAATAAATATGCTGAGGGCTCCGTGATCATTGAAATGGGAGATACCAAAGTCATTTGTACGGCTACTGTGGAGGAAAAAGTGCCTCCATTTCTTAAAGGGCAAGGAAAAGGCTGGGTAACCGCTGAATATTCGATGCTTCCTCGGGCAACTCAATCCCGTAATCAGCGTGAAGCTGCACGTGGTAAGCTTACCGGACGGACTATGGAGATCCAACGGCTGATCGGACGAGCGCTTCGTTCCGTAGTGAATTTACATGCGTTAGGCGAGCGTAGTATTACGCTGGACTGTGATGTGATTCAGGCGGATGGTGGTACGCGGACCGCTTCGATTACAGGTGCTTTTGTTGCTATGGCATTTGCTATTAACAAAATTGCACTTCAGCACAAGTTGCCTGTGTTTCCTATAACAGATTTCTTGGGGGCAATCAGTGTCGGTGTTGTAGGGGATAAAACGCTGCTCGATTTGAATTATGAAGAAGATTCCAAAGCAAAAGTAGATATGAATGTAGTTATGACTGGCGGCGGTGCCTTTGTTGAACTTCAAGGGACTGGCGAAGAAAGACCGTTCACTCGTCAAGAGCTGGATCTTTTGCTGGGTCTAGGTGAGAAGGGAATCTATGAACTGATTGCTGCGCAGAAAGAAGCGCTTGGAGCGATTGCTCTCAAAATCCCTTCCGGCCAGCCGGGCCAAGAGGTGTAGCATGAAGTCTGACGGCGGTATTCTTATTGTTGCGACGAAGAATAAGGGGAAAGTACGCGAATTCGAGCATGCTTTTGCCCCGTTAGGGCTGACAGTGAAAAGTATGTACGACTATCCGGATCTGCCCGATGTGGTGGAAGACGGAGCCACTTTTGCCGAGAACGCCTTTAAAAAATCCAAAGCCGTAGGTGACGCCCTTGGAATCCCGGTACTCGCTGATGATTCGGGTCTTTGCGTAGACGCTTTGGATGGCCAACCGGGTGTGTACTCTGCACGTTACGCAGGGGAAAATGCAGGAGATGAAGAGAACAATCTGAAGCTGCTTAGCGAACTTGAGAAGCTAAAACAGGGCGAGGATACCGGACAGCCTTTGCTAAGTACAGCTCGGTTTGTCTGTACATTGTCCTTATACGATCCAAGCTCAGGACGGGAGTTAACCGCTGAAGGTGCAGTGGAGGGATGGATCACATCCGAACCTGCTGGTGGTGGAGGCTTCGGCTACGATCCGTTGTTTTACTTGGCGGAATATGAAAAGACAATGGCCGAGCTAACGCTCGAAGAGAAGCAGCGGATTAGCCACCGAGGAACTGCGCTAAGGTCGCTGACTGAGAAGCTAGCTGCTGCTAACGACTTGAATTCCTAATCCTACATCTCTATGCGGTCGCATATGAGATGAAATAAAGAAGCTTGCAAATCCAAGGGGTGTACCTTGATTTGCAAGCTTCTTTTGATTTGTAAGGCTAGGCTTATAATTTTATTGAATTAGTTCAGCTTCCAGAGTGCGGGTGTAGCGGTCGGTTCCCAGCCCAGCAGTGAAGTGTGGGGCTGTAAACATGTATACGTTAACCCGTTGTAGCTAACCTTATCACCCGCTTTGTATGCGACTCCCGCTGCCCAGGCAGATACTCCTGGATTTGGCGTTGGCGTAGGTGCTATGGTTGCAGTCGGTGTTGGTGCAACGGTCGGCGTTGGAGTAGGTGTTGCGGTTGCAGTCGGCGTTGGTGTTACAGTCGGTGTCGGCGTTGCGGTTGGTGTTGGTGTTACGGTAGGCACAGGTGTTGGTGTCGCAGTTGGTGTCGGTGTCGCTGTTGGAGTAGGCGTTGGTGTTGTCGTAGGTGTAGGCGTTGGAGTGATGCCTCCATACAGTTTGTCGTATTCCTGCTGGGACGAGCTTCCGTTCAGTGTAATTCGCTGAGGACCACCCGAGAAATTCAGCTTCATCATGCCTGGAACTTCCAGTGTGGCTCCGTTTGCAATCGTTTGAGATGCAGTCCCGGTAATACGATAGCGATTAAAGTCCCAATCCGTAGAGATTTGCTCTACAGTACCGGCTCCCCATGCAGAGGTCAAGGTTGTTGTTGTCGGTAGATCGAATTCCAGCTTCCAGCCACCGGAGATATCCGCGCCTGTGTTATTCGTTATTTTCAGGGAGTAAGTGTAATTTGGATGATCGTAAGCGCCACTGAAGCTAAGACTGAAGTTCGTAGGTGCAGGTAGTTGTGGCTTCGGAGTTCCACCTGGCAGAGAGGCTGTCTTAAGCTGGTCATAGGCAAAATCGGTCAACGAGTTGCCGTACGTATAGGTGCCATCACTCTTTTCAGAGTAGTCGCCGGTCAGTTCCCAGAACATCATTCCTCCCAAGCCTTTTTGCTTGATATAATCCAGTTTGTAGCCGAGTGACTCCTTATCTTCATACGTAAGAAAAACCTTCTTGTCTGCGTTAAACAAGTATGGAGTTTTGGTAACGGGATCGAAATAACGTTTGTTCGCTGGATCTTTGAGCAGATTCAGCACATGCCAGATTGGATTTGCGCCAGCCGGCTGCTCTGGTGCAGGATCATTCCAGATTCCGTAAACGCCGTCGGCTCCACCTCCGGTTGTAGGAGCTGTACCATAAAGACCGGTGTTGTTGATGCCTCCATTTACATTCTTCCAGCCACGTGAGTAATAAGGAACTCCGATGACGATTTTTTCCGGAGGAAGCGTACCCAAATAGTATCGAACGGCCCAGTCGGTATTCAGAACCGGAGTGCCCAGCGCAGCTGTTTCAGTATCACGAGAATCCGGGTACAGGGCGGAATGCGGCCCAACATATCCATTCCAAGCGCCGTGGAAATCATAGGTCATAAGGTTCGCCCAGTCCAAATACTGGTTAGCTTCCCCTAGCTTCATTCCGCCCAGAATCCAAGAGGAGGCGGTTGCGGCGATGGTTAGGTCATATTTCTGATTGTCTTGTGCGCCTGCCTGATCCAGCTTTTCACGAAGCTTTTTCATGAGGAGAACATAGTTGTTGTAATTCACTGTGCGCAGCGGCTCAGCCACACTGAAGTCATTCGGGTTACCTGATTGACCAGTACCAGATGGGTACTCCCAATCAATGTCCACACCGTTGAATTGGTAGGTACGTAGAAAATCCACAACACTGTTGGCAAAGGTCTCGCGGCCAGCTTCCGAATTGGCCATGTTATAAAAACCACCAGAACCCGACCAACCACCAACCGAAATCAGGGTGCGGACATCGGGGTATAACTGCTTATACTTTACGAGTTGATTAAAATGTCCTTTATACGGCAAATTAGTTAATTGGTCAGGGTAGTCTTTTTCGATAGCTGCTGTACGGTCCATCAGATCAATCTTGTTCGTTTGAGAGTTTACCTTGGCGAACGCATAGTTAATGTGAGTGATTTTGCCCCACGGTATTTTATCGACAGTATAAAATCCTTTGTTCTCCTGATCTCCCCACTCCGGGAAGTAAGCTACAATTTTACGCGGATGATCTGCAGCCGGAGCTGGAGCAGTAGGCGTCGTCCCTGCTGCTAAGACTACTTGCGACGATCCACCTGCACTTGTATATAGCGGAAGCAGAATGATGGCGCTCATTAAGGCCGCAATGTAGCGTGCGGATTTACTTCGCCTATTACGTGTACTTATGTTCATTTAACATTCCTCCAAAAGGGATAATATAACTGCGGGAGTAGATTAGGAACGGTGATCCTTTCGCGTTAATAATGAGTCTTAATTCAGCTTCCAAAGTGCGGGTGTGGTCGCTGGTTCCCAGCCTTGAAGTGAAGTATGGGGCTGGAGGCAAGTATACGTTTTGGCGTTGTAGCTAACGATGTCACCCGTTTTGTAAGCGATTCCTACAATCCAGCTAGAACTCCCAGGGGTCGGTGCTACAGTTGCGGTTGGAGCCGGAGTTGCTGTCGGTGCTACTGTTGCGGTTGGTGCTACTGTTGCTGTCGGTGTTACAGTGGCCGTTGGTGTGGGAGTTGCGGTTGGTGCCACTGTTGCCGTCGGAGTCGGAGTTGCTGTCCCGCATACGTTGATGAATTTCCAGACTCCAGCAGCACCGCTAAGGTCGGGACGATCGCCTTGAGTCCACCACTTAGCTTCATAGACTGAACCGTTGTAAGAAACTTGCTGGCCGCCAGTATATACGGCAGTCTGGTTCCACGCCGCTGCGCATTGTCCTGGAGTAGCTGTCGGCGTTGGAGTTACCGTAGGAGTCGGAGTTGCGGTTGGAGTTGCTGTTGCCGTAGGCGATGGTGTGGGAGTTGTTGTTGCGGTTGGTGTCGGTGTCGGTGTCGGCTGTACCACTCCTCCGCCAAGGTCGGCGTTCAGCTTGTTGGTCAGTGTTTTGTTCCGGTCACCACTTGTCTCCCAGAACATGGCACCCGCTAGGCCTTTTGATTTGAGATAACTGATCTTATGGCCAAAAGATTCTACGTCGTCATAGCTGATATAAGTTTGGTTTGTTGGATTATAGAGATAAGGCACTTTAGAAATGTCATTCCAATAACGGGTATAGCCGTTTTTGTTAATGTAATTAGCTTCGAGGTCATAGAAGTCATAACTGCCCTTTTCCCATGTACCCGTGGACGAAATACCAGCGGACAATTGATATTGGCCATTTCCTGCGGCAGGAGCACCTCCCCAACCACGGCCATAGAATCCCATACCAAGCACTAACTTGTTCGCGGGTACGCCATTTGCTAAATAGCTGGATACTGCGTTATCGACGTTGAAATTTTGCGGTTCGGTCAGGCCTGATGCAGAAGCGGCTGGATCATAGTACAAAGGAGCATTGTGACCGGTGGTCTTATTCCAGCTCCCGTTGAAGTCATAGGTCATAATATTAATCCAGTCAACAATGGAAGCAATACCTGCAAGATTATTGTTATTGACGTACGTCGGTCCTGCACCGGAAGCAATGGTCAGCAGATAGGTTTTTCCGTCGGTCTGACCGGCAGCATTTAGCTTCTCACGGATTTTTTGCAGAAGAAGGACATAGTTCTCCTTGTCTTCGGGACGGTAGCTGTTGCCTGCAAGCCCACCGCTGACTGGGTACTCCCAGTCGAGATCGACTCCGTCCATTTTATATTTACGAATAAAGTCTACCGCAGAGTTGGCAAAAACCTCACGGGTTACGGCCGTAGCCGCCACATCCGAGAAGCGGTTCGACCAGGTCCAGCCTCCAACGGAGATCAACGTTTTCAGGTTCGGGTTCTTTTCTTTCAGCTTCCACAGCTGCTTCAGGTTACCTTTGATGGGATCATCCCATTTGTCATCCCCAAAGCTCTTTCCGGTGTCAATCCACGGGTCACCCAGTACAATCGTGCCGTTCGGAACGTTAATGGTCTGTGCTTGCTCATTTTGACAGCTCCAAGTTACCGGATTAGGGCCAGTAGGGTCAGGGTTGCCGTGAATACCATTCCAACAAATATCTGCAAAGGCGTAGTTAATGACATTCATTTTGGTGGGATCGATATCTGATACATTGTAAGCCCGCCCGTAAGCGGCCCAAGAAGCGTAATAACCAACCAGTTTATAATCCTGTGCGGCGTTGGCCGTTTTGGCACTACTACCCAGGGCTGAAAAAAGTGTAAGAACAAGCGCGGCGATCATCGCGATCGCAAAGGTCTTACGTGAACTTTTTTTCGTGAATATCATTGATTTTATACCTCCAAGGTTCAATGTGTAGTTCGAAATTCTTTTCGGCAAGAAATCCCAACCTTCACCTCCCATAGTTTGAAATTCACTGTACCTTCACCCTTGCAAATCTCTCATTCTACTGACACCCATTTCATAGATTTAGCAGCAAAAAAAGCGGTCCACATAAAGCTTACACAACAAGTAAGCGCTTTCTAAACTGCTGTTTTAAGGATTCCTTTTTGATAAACTTGTAAATGTAACATTGTTGAAGGGGTGTAGGGTGAGTAGAAGAGTGGGTTTGAAGTTCAATAATTAGGATTAATTTCTTATTTATGGGTGAAGGCATTTCTTATTTTCAAGCATAGAGAGCGATTATGCTAGGGATAAAATTCAGTAATATAGGGGGATATTTTTCTAATTCATGGATACTTGTTTATTGGGAACTTTGATAGAAAAGGTGTATGTCCTCTTTTTAAGGAAACTCATGCAGAACACATAACCTCCGATGTTATGAATATAAATTATATACATGCCTGCAATAATTTTACGGAACTATGCAACGCATCGCTGTTTCTTTTCGTTATAGTAGTATCATAAGGAAGGTGGTGGGTTCACCGATGGTTGTGTTTTGGTTGATCGCAGCCGGTGTCCTGTTTGTTGTAGAGATGATGACGCTTACTTTTTATTTGCTATGGCTTAGTATTGGTGCGTTGGCCGCAGGTTTGGTGTCGTTGATTGTTCCTGAAGCCATTTTGTTTCAGGTGATCCTCGGATCACTGGTCGCACTTGGTCTGACTATATTCTCGAAACCACTGGTTTCTAAATTTCGCAGTTCACGTGGGTTCAAGGATACAGGCACAGAAATCGTAGGCAGGCAAGGAGTCGTCATTGAGCCGATTGAGCAAGGGCGCTATGGGCAAGTGAAGGTAGGCGGAGATACGTGGAGCGCGAGCTCTGACCAGTCTTTGGGCAAGGACGAAGTAGTCAGAGTAGTGAAGAGAGGCACAACCATTATCGAAGTAGAACGATGGGGGGACATGAACTAATGGAATGGGCAATTATTTCAATTATTCTAGTGGTAGTCGTAGTATTTGTAGCATTAACGATCAAAATCGTACCGCAACAACGGGTAGGTGTAGTGGAACGTCTGGGTAAATTCAATCGTCTACTGACGCCGGGTCTGAACATTCTGATACCTGTGATTGATCAGGTGCGTACTTACCATGATCTAAGGATTCAACAAGCGAATGTGCCTCCGCAAACGGTGATCACGAAGGATAACGTGCAGGTGCAGATCGACACGATTATTTTCTATCAGGTAGTGGGACCAGAGGAAGCTACGTATGGCATTTCCGATTATGTATATGGGGTAAGAAACATTTCAACGGCAACAATGCGGCAAATTATTGGTAAGCTGGAATTGGACGAAACGCTGTCTGGGCGTGAAAAAATCTCAACTGATATTCGTCTGGCGCTTGATGAAGCTACAGAGAAGTGGGGCGTAAGAATCGAGCGTGTGGAAGTCATCGATATCAAGCCGCCGCTCGATATTCAAGAAGCAATGGATAAGCAGATGAAAGCGGAGCGGAGCAAACGGGCGATTGTTTTGGAAGCGGAAGCTGCCAAGCAAGATATGATCCTGCGTGCTGAAGGGGATAAGCAGAGCAAGATTCTGAAGGCAGAAGGCGACAAGGAAGCACGTATCCGCCAAGCAGAGGGTTCAAGACAAGCACAGGAGCTGGAAGCTCATGGTGAGGCGAAAGCAATTCAAGCAGTGGCTGAAGCAGAAAAATCACGCATTGAGCTGATTCGCTCAGCAGGTCTGGATGAGCAGGTGCTCGCATATCGCTCCTTCGAGGCTCTGGCTGAAATCGCCAAAGGTCCTGCAAATAAAGTGTTCTTGCCGACAAGCGCTGTTGAAACGCTGGGAAGTCTTGGGGCGATCGCTGAGGTATTCAAAGCGAGCAAGGATAGTAAATAGATTTTACAATTCGTGCTTCTTCCGTTAAAGTAAAAAGCAAAAACAACCTTATGCATACGAAGCTATTGTTGCTCATGCAAACTTTGAAGGAGAGAAGCTACCGTGACACAAAAAGAAATCTCACCGTTAGTTGAACTGCTCGGATTACAGCCCCATGTTGAGGGCGGTTGGTACAAAAGACTTTGGAACTCCGAATTTGAAATTCCGCAGGAAGTGCTTGGGGATAGCTATTCCGGATCGCGCCATTCGGCATCTTCAATTTATTTTCTACTTCACGAGGGGGAACAATCTGATTGGCATACTGTTTTGTCCGATGAAGTTTGGTTCTGGCATTCCGGTAGTCCAATAGTTCTTAGTCTCGGAGGTAATGGAGATAAGCCTGAGAATGTGCAGGAAGTTATTCTGGGTCTCGATATTGCTGCAGGTCAACAGCCGCAGGTAGTAGTTCCAGCAGGCGTATGGCAGGCGGCTCGCCCGTTAGGATCAGAACCAGTACTGGTATCCTGTATCGTTTCTCCTGAATTCCATTTTGATGATTTCAAACTGATTGAGAAATAAACCCCTTTATCCTTTCAAAACGGTAAAACAAAAAGTAGCGAGTCTCCTATCTTGGGAGGCTCGCTACTTTTTGTTTTACCCCAAATATTAAGTCCTCCTCTACCATAAATGCACAATGTAAAAATCCTCGGAGTCTTGTAAATATCCTCTATTCCAGTAGAACCGGGCAATTCATATGATGGAGTTACTAAAAACATACGAACAAGGGGTTCGTAAGTGGAAGGAGTAACACCATGAAGCCAAATTTAGAAACTAATCTCTCTCTACACAAGTCAAAACGCGGATTCGGGTCAAGATTGTCCGAATTGGGAAGTTCATCAAATTTCGTAGGCTACTTGTTTGTCGCCCCCATCCTGATCTTGATGGGAATCTGGTTTTATTACCCGCTGGTTCAATCATTAATTTACAGCTTCCAGGACATTAGCTTCCTAAATCCGGATGCGGCAAAATTTATTGGATTCGGAAACTATGCGGAGATTGTCCAGGATAAGGACTTCTGGACGGCCTTGAGCCATTCTTTATTGTTGACAGTAGTAGCGGTACCACTGCAAGCAATCATCGCCTTGGTGATTGCAGTAAACCTGAACAAGGTGATGCGCTTTAAAGGTGTGTTCCGCACGCTGTATTACATGCCTTATATTACCTCAACCATTGCAGTGACGACCGTATTTATGTATCTGTTCATGCAGAATGAAGGGATTGCAACACAATTGCTGACTTGGTTTGGTTTCCCCGACGTTTCTTGGTATGCCAACGTTAAGTATGCACTTCCATTTTTGATGATTCTGACGATTTGGACTTATGTGGGATTCTACATGGTCGTGTACTTGGGGGGATTGCAAACCATTCCAAACGATATTTATGAAGCAGGACGTGTGGACGGAGCGAACGGATGGCAGCAGTTCTGGAAGCTTACGGTACCTATGTTGAAACCAGTGACCTTCCTTGTCATCATGTCCGGGATTATTAACGTCATGCAACTTTTTGACCAGCCTTATGCCTTGGCGAGAAACGGCTCGCTCGGAAGTCCGGCCGGCGCAACGAGCACGATAGTAACCTATTTCTATAGTCAGGCATTCAGTTTCAATCGTTCCGGTTACGGTAGTGCGGCTGCATTTATTATTTTCGCCCTTATTATTGCGCTATCCATGCTTCAAAAACGCTTTCTTAAGGAGGAGATTTAGATGATGCATAGCCGGAAAACTCAAATTTTACGATATGTACTACTGTTCGCATTCTCCATATTTTTCGTCGTACCGTTTGGTTATGCCATCTATACTTCACTTTTGTCCAAAGCAGACATCGGGCATCTTGTGCTTCCAAGCCAGTGGACATTTGAGAACTACAGGGACATCTTCGAAACTTCCGATATATTGATTTGGTATAAAAACTCGATCATCGTAACGTTCGGTATTTTGATTGGTAACTTGTTTGTTAATACGACGGCTGCCTACTCCTTGGCTCGTATTAATTTTCGGGGCAGAGGTGTAGTGTTTTTCCTAGTGATCGGGATGATGATGGTGCCTTACCAAGTGATGATTATTCCGATTTTCTCCATGATCGTTGATATGAAATGGCTTAACAGCTACCAAGGTCTCATTATTCCATTTCTGTTCCAGGGCTTCCTTGTCTTTCTGATGCGTCAATTCTTCTTGACCGTGCCGAAGGAACTTGAAGAGGCAGCGGAGGTTGACGGATTAAGCAAGATCGGTATTTTCTACCGGATTATGCTTCCGTTATCCAAAGGTGCAATCGGGACACAGATTATATTCAGTTTTACCGGTACATGGAACTCTTTCGTTTGGCCGGTGACCTTGGTGAATGACAGTCGTTGGTATGTAATGACTGTTGGTCTGAACACACTTAAGAATCGTTATTTTGAATGGCCAAACCTCACGATGACTGGTGTTGTACTCTTGACCCTGCCAATCATTATCGTCTTTTTGATGTTCCAGCGCCATATGGTGCAAGGCATTGCGACTACAGGATTGAAAGGTTAATACAGAATACGTTCAGACAGGAGGATGTAAAGTGATTGAATATACAGGATTGAATGCGCTCGATGACGGATGGGTGATTGCGGAAACAGAGTTTGACGCTAGATTTTTAGGGAAGTTTGAAACAATTTTTTGTCAGGGTAACGGATATCTTGGGCTAAGAGCTGCTACAGAGGAGTCCTATCCGGGTGAACGCCGCAACTTGTTTGTTGCAGGAGCGTTTAACCGCTTTGCCAATCAGGAGGTTACTGAGCTTCCGAATGGCGCAGATATGGTGCAGCTCGATATCCGTCTGAATGGTAAACCATTTCATTTAGAAAAAGGGAAAATTCACAGCTACCGTCGGGAGCTGGATTTACGGCAAGGAGAGCTCCGGCGTGACATCCTCTGGGAGGACGAGAACGGCGATCAGTTTAAGATGACTTTCTTGCGGTTCGTATCGCTACAGGACCGGCATCTAATGGGTATGCGGGTGGAAATCACCCCGCTGACGAAATCCGCGGAAATTACAATTCGTTCCGGTATCAACGGGCAGATGACAAATTCGGGCGCACAGCATTTTATAGAAGGTGAGCGGAGGGTGTTTGATAAAGAGCTGCTCCAGCTTACCGCAACGACATCGGAGTCGAATATTGAATTTGTACATACGTGTGTCCATCAGATGTATGAGGGGGGGGGACGTCTTACAACTGCGCCAGCTCCGAGCATGGATCGCAGAAGAGTTTCACTGACTTACAAGCTTAAAGCGGAAGTAGGCAAGTGCATTACGCTGGATAAAGTGGCTTCGGTGCATACGAGTTATGATAAGGAGTGGAGAGATCGGGGGGCCGCGCATCAAGCTTTGCAGGATACCGCCCGGGAATATCTCAGCAAGAAGGCAGAAAAAGGCTTTGATGTACTATTCAATGAAAACGAGCAGGCTTGGAAAAGTGTATGGGCTAAAACGAACATTGAGATCAAGAGCAGCGACTCCTTTGATCAGTTGGCCATCCGGTTTGCACAGTATCATTTGCTTCTGATGACACCTGCCCATGACAGTCGTTTCTCTGTAGGTGCCAAAGGACTTACAGGAGAGGGATACAAGGGACATGTATTCTGGGACACAGAAATTTTTATTCTGCCATACTTTTTGTATATGGACCCGCAAACAGCCCGTAAGCTGGTGGAATATCGCTATCACACCTTGAACGGTGCGAGAACAAAAGCGCGTGACAATGGTTATCGCGGCGCGATGTACCCTTGGGAATCCGCAGCAACCGGCGAGGAAGAGACGCCAGAGTGGGGCCCTGTAGATATCGTTACCGGAAAGCCAACCTTTATTTGGACAGGCAAAATCGAACAGCATATTACAGCGGACGTGGCATATGGCGTGTGGCATTATTATCAGGCTACCGGTGATCAGGAATATATGGATCGGTACGGATATGAGATTATATTCGAAACAGCGACCTTCTGGGCAAGCCGGCTGGAGTGGAGCGATAAGGAACAGAAGTATCATATCTGTGATGTGATTGGTCCGGACGAATATAAGGAACATGTCTCTAACAATGCATTCACCAACTATATGGCCTACTGGAATATGACAAAAGCAATCGAATGCTCCCGCAAGCTTATGCAAGCGCAAAGCGATGTTTATTTGACTTTGGAAAGTAAGTTGGCTCTAACCGAGCGATTGAAGGAATGGGAGGATAAATCCAAGCAGATCTATCTGCCGCAGCCGGATATGCATTCGTTCATCATTCCGCAGGACGATACTTATTTGAACAAGCAAATTATTGATCTGGAGAAGTACCGTAATCAGGAGCAAGTGGCTTCCATTCTTGCCGACTACAGCATGCCCCAGCTCAGTGAAATACAGGTTTCGAAGCAGGCGGACATTCTCGTTTTGTTTTACTTACTGGAAGACTGGTTCTCTAAAGAGACTAAAGCGGCGAATTGGCATTATTATGAGCCGAAAACGTTGCATGACTCTTCGCTCAGCTTATCCACGCACAGTATGCTGGCTAGCGATGTCAATGAACTGGAATTGGCTTACGATATGTTTGCCAAGGCAGCCCGCATTGATTTAGGTACGAACATGCATAGCTGCGATGAAGGTATTCATTCTGCTTCGATTGGCGGCATTTGGAAGGCAGCGATCATGGGTTTTGGCGGGGTTCGTTCCTGGGAGGGCTCTCTTCGCCTGAACCCGAAACTTCCACAGGCCTGGGAGCGCTTGTCTTTCCCGCTTGCCTGGCAGGGTGAGCGTCTGCAGGTGACGGTTACCCGTGACAAGCTGGAGGTGGAGCGCCTAACTTCAGGATTGGGTGAGCTTACCTTGCTCATTCATGGCTGGGAATACGTGTTGAAGGATCGTATCGTTACAGACTTGAAGGAGGCTAAGTGAAGTGAATAAAGAACATCAGGAGATTCAAGCCTTTATTTTTGATCTGGACGGAGTGATAACCGATACGGCGAAATATCATTATGAAGCGTGGAAACAGCTGGCAGATGAGCTGGGTATTCCCTTTGACCTGGAATTTAATGAGCAGCTCAAGGGGATCGACCGCATGGCTTCCTTGGAAAAAATACTGAGTCAACTACCGGACGGCGGTGCAGCCTTCACTTTGGAACAAAAAAAGGAATGGGCTGATCGGAAGAACAACAATTATAAGCGATTGATTCAGACTGTGGATAAATCTGAAATATTGCCAGGCATCCTGGATTTGTTCCATGATCTCGAGTATGCCGGAATACCGATCGGGTTAGCTTCGGCCAGCCGTAATGCCGGGACACTGCTACGGCAGTTGAAGGTAGATTCATATTTTCATGTGATTGCCGATCCGGAAAATGTAGCCCATGGGAAACCGGCTCCGGATATTTTTTTGAAGGCAGCGGAGGAGCTGGGGGTTGATCCCCATTATTGTGTTGGAGTAGAGGATGCAGAGGCTGGAGTTCAGGCGATAAAAAGTGCGGGGATGTTTGCCGTAGGGGTTGGTGATGCTGAGATTCTGTCGAAAGCGGACTATATTATCTCGGAAACATCGAAGCTATCTTTGTCCGAGATTCAGCAGCATATGGCCGGACGCTAACTTAAAAGTTAAATCTCAAAATACTATGTAAGTTGAACGAATTCGTATGAATAGTTCAGCTTACATAGTTTGCTATTGAAGCAAACCAGGATATGACATAAGATTGATTCGTCATAATACAACAATTTTCTACAGGAGGAAGGAATCTCTTCATGCGGAAATGGAGTCGGTTTCGGGATCGCAATATACGGCAAAAGCTGTTTTTGACCTACACGCTGTTGATGATTGTTCCTCTCGTGGTCATTAGTATTTACTTTTACATATACGCTATGTCTGTTTTTGAATCCCGCATTGTGAAATCGTTTCAGGAGACCAATCAGCAGATGGTATCCACTGCGGACTCGTTTGTTAGCAGCATGTTCAAATCCTCGGAGCAGCCTTTTTATGATGAAAGGCTGATGCAAATTTTGTCGAAAGATTATTCTACTGTAACCTATGAGACTTTTGAAAAAAGTATGGATTACCGCTACATAAGTGACAACGTTTTTAAAGAGTTGATGACATTTAATCCAGATATCGATTCTATTCTGATCTACCCTGTGAATAGTTCATTAATCTACCGCAGGGGTTATGATACGACATTCAATTATAGATATAGTCCGGTGTATGAATCATGGTACCGAACTATTGTGGATAATGCGGAGAGACCCATTCTGGTCGGCATGCACGAGGAGAAACAAATGTATGCCAAGCCTCGTCCTGTACTATCTGTAGGCCGTGTACTAGTGGATGTGGGCACCTATCAGAAGCTTGGTGTGCTGCTCGTTAATTTCCGGATGGATAAGCTTGAGAAGCTATTCAGCGGACTGGATGACAAACAGGATGTAAACCAGTTCATCGTGGATGATGAAGGGATGGTAGTGTTCAGCTCAGATCCGGCCATGATTGGGATGGAATATAGTCAGGTCATGGCAAAAATGAAGCCGGACAATGAGAACTACTATGTTGTTCACGATGAATCCAATATGTCTGGATGGCAATTCTACAGCATCGTTCTTCGTGACAAGCTGCTCGCCGAAAGTAACCAGATACGCAATTTTTCTACACTCTTGCTTCTTTTGTTGATTGTGCTGGGATTCGTAACTGCTTATCTAGTATCCGGCAGTATCTCCAATCCGATTCGAAGACTCAATCGACTGATGCGAAAGGTAGAGAAGGGGGATTTTGATGTTACCGCTCAGCAGGATAGTCTGGATGAAGTAGGGCATCTGTCGCGTACCTTTAACCGAATGACTGTCGAAATCAAAGATTTGATTGAGCAAACCAAGATTGAAGAGAAGAAGAAGCGGAGTGCAGAACTTAATGCGCTGCAAAATCAAATTAATCCGCATTTCATTTATAATACGCTCTCCGTGATTAAATGGATGGCGCAGGCTCAAATGGCGAACAACATTACGGAAACAGTAGATGACATGATCAAAGTTCTGTCCTTTTCCACACGTAATACTCAGGAGTTTGTTTCTATTGAGGAAGAAGCGTCCTTTATACACAGCTACCTGGAACTGCTGCAGCTCAGGTATTTCAATGTGTTTGATTTTGAAATCGATGTTGCACCGGATGTTCTGGAATGCAGAACGTTAAAATTTATGGTGCAGCCTTTTGTAGAGAATGCGGTGTTTCACGGCTTTGCAGAAGATTCCCGTCAATATAACTTGAGTATACGCGTGCAGAGAAAAGGCAGCGATATTCAGTTTACGATCTCGGACAACGGGATGGGAATCTCGGAGGAACAGCTAAGTAGGCTCTTGCAACAGGAAATGTCAGACGGTCAAACGATGAATTCCATTGGTGTGGGCAATGTCTCCAGAAGATTGAAGCTTCATTTTGGAGAAAAGTACGGGGTGACTATAAATAGCGTAAAAGGGGAAGGAACCACCGTTCTTATCCTGATTCCTACCATGGAGCATCCTCAGAACTACGCTGGAACAAGGAAAGAGGGATACGCATGAAAATCATGATTGTGGACGACGAGTCCTTTATTCGAATGAATTTTAAGACATTTGTGGACTGGAAGCATCATGGCTATTACCTAGTAGGCGAAGCTGCAAACGGTAAAGAGGCTTTGGAGAAAATGGATGAGCTTCATCCGGATGTGGTCTTTTTGGATATCCGAATGCCACTGATGGATGGGCTTGAGGTTCTAAGGCAGCTCCGGCATGCCAAACATTCCTGCAAAGTTATTATTCTCAGCAGCCATAATGAGTTTGAGTATGCCCAAGAGGCGCTTAGGCTAGGTGCATGCGATTATATTCATAAACCGAATCTAACCCAGTCCGCTGTATTTGAAGCGTTGGAGCGTGTCCGGGCACAGGTGAATCATCAGCCTGTGGGAGATCATCTTGTTTCTTTACAGCAAAATATGGAGAAGAACCGAAATGAGTTGAAAACGCTTTTTTTACGGGATTTAGCGATCGGTGTTGTTCGTCATGAGTGGGAAATTGAGCAAAAGACAAAGCTGTACGATTTGAATCTGAAACAGCCTAATGTGCTTTGCATCGTCATGTTGATTGATCAGTATGACAAGGTGAAGGAACGTTACAATAAGGGAATGGAGCATTTACTCGGCTTTTCGATCCTCAACATTTTGCAAGAGGTGCTGCATCGGTACAGCGAGCTAGAGCTGTTTCTGATGAGTCCGAACGAGCTGGTTATTATAAAAACGTATTCCGGCATCAGAAGTATGAATGAGATTCTTGAAGAACGCTGGGGACTTATCCGTAAAATTGAAAAGACATTGAAACAGTTTTTGAACATACAAGTTAGTTTTCTTATCAGCGGGCTGCATGCCCGTCTGCTTGATATTCCCAAAGCCTATCATGAAGCTCAGGAATCTGCTGAAATGCTATTTTATGAGGATTGCAGCAACGTTGTTGTCTACGAACCAGGCAGCATCAAGGAAATGAATGATAAGGCACTGTTTACCCTGTTTGAACAGCGTATCCGCAAGGAAATGGATGAAAAGCACGTATCTTCTGCTATCGCCATAGTTCATGAGATGTTTGCTACGATCAAGGATAAGAGATCTTTAGGTCGGCATGCCACCTTGGAAATGTGCGTGAATCTCCACTGCCAGATTCAGTCCCATATGAAGGAGGACAGTGGGGAGGAAGACTATACCGGGATGCAGGAAATTATGTCAGCCGAGCGTTTGGAGCATCTTCATCTGCTGCTGATCCAGGAGTTGGAGAGTCTACAGGAGAGTTATACGGATGCGGCGACATCTACGAACTACAAGATTAAAAGGGTCATTGATTATATTCACCAGAATTACAATCAAGATTTGACACTGAATGAGCTAGCAGGTTATGTCGGTCTGAACAACAGCTATCTGAGTCGTATTTTTAAGGAGCAAACGGGTTCCATGCTGATTCCATATATCAACGGCTATCGTGTGAAAAAGTCTCTAGAGCTACTTAAAGAAGGAAAGCTGAAAACGTATGAGATTGCGGAGAGGGTAGGGTTTAACAGTATTGACAACTACTATATCAGCTTTAAGAAGATTTATGGGCTCCCTCCGAACGAATACCGTAAGACTAGTATGGGAAAGTAAAAAATCACAAAGATATGTAAAGATCCTCTGTTTGCTCTCGATTGCTGTGTAGCTAAGATGAAGATAACACCACTTACGGTGAATCTTCTTAAATAAAAGGGGTAGTGACAAATGAGAAAGAAGTCAGTCCTGTTATTGTGCTCGCTGATGTTGATGCTGTCTACGGCAGCGTGTGGAACCAAATCTAATACCGGTAACTCTGGCAACGGAGCTTCAGACAACGCCGGAGCGGCAAAGCCGGAGAAGCAAGAAACCGTCGAAGTCACGATGGCATACTGGGCTAATGCGTCCGAGCAAAAGAACTTCGAATTTATGGTGGATGGCATTGATAAAGAATATCCGAACATTAAAGTTAAGATGCAAATGTACCCAACCAGTGATGAATTTTGGAAAGCGGTTCCAACGGCGATTGCTGCCGGGGTAGGGCCTGATATCATTGCTATGTCGGATGAAGGAAACTATGAGTATATCAAGAAAGGCGTACTCGCTCCACTCGATGAGATGATCGACAAAGTGGGGTTTGATAAAGAACGTATTACTGGATCGCTGTACAAAGGCTGGACAGATGATAATAAACTTTACGGAATTCCTTATGATTCTTCTACTTCTATGCTGGCGATCAACAAAGAGATGTTTGAAAAGTCCGGAATCACTAAATATCCAGAAACAATGGATGAGGTTGTTGAGTTGGCAAAAGCCATGACTAAAGATGGTGTGAAAGGTATTATCGGCAGTATCGATCCATTCCACATCACTCAATATGTTCACGCTTTCGGCGGAGACTGGGGCTTCGGAAAAACGATCAATTCCAAAGAAAACGTAGCTGGTGTGCAGTTCTTCGTGGACCTTTTCCTCAAAAATAAGGTTGCTATTGCTCCAATCGAAGTAGGGGCTCCATGGGACGGCGAAGTATTCAGTCAAGAAAAAGGGGCTATGTCCACGGCTGGTCCATGGTATGTAGGTCATTTGAAAGAAGCTAACCCTGATATGGGATTGATTGCTCTGCCGATGCCTAAAGGTACGGTAGAAGCACAAAGCGCTTACTCTCACGGCTTGTCGATACTGGACGGCAGCAAGCATAAGGAAGAAGCTATGCAAGTGATCAAGTATGCGCTGCGTGATGAAGCACAATTGAATGCAATTGAGGCAGTTGGATATTCACCGGCAGTATCTTCCCTGCTTCCTAAATATTTGGAGAAGAATCCTGAATTGAAAGCGGTATTCGACAATATGGAAAAAGTCGGTATGCCCTTTGCTTACCCTGAACAAACCAAAGCGTTTCATGCCGATCTGCTTAAAGGCGTAGAGGAAATCATCTTTAAGCAAGACGGCTTGACGGTTGAAAAGCTGCTGAATGATCTTCAAAGTAAATACGGTGAAAACTAGTTATCAAACGGTTGGACTTTGCCATAACCAAAGTCCAACCATTTTTTTCACAATCATTTAAGGAGGTCTAAGGGGAAAATGAAAAAGTCGTTTAACAGTGTCATTTCAAAGATTGTACTCATGTGCTTGTTCATCACATCCATCGGTCCTGTGTACTCTATGCAGGCAGCACCCGCAGCACCTGCTCCTAAGATTAATGAAGGCGTGGTCAATGGCGAGTTTCCACTGAATTTAACACAAACGGGAGATATCGACTGGCTACATTTTAAAGCGGATAATTTGAATCAGCTTCAACGAATTCATAAGGCAGGCCCTAATTCAGTTACCTTCAGTGTATATGGAGATACAGCAACTGAGGGCAAGTTGAACAGAGGCACCGATGCCGATTACATGTCCTATACCTGGAGTAATGGTATGCCAGGATTTGAATATGGATTAAATGACACTGGGACGGGTTTATTTTATCCAAAATCCAGTCGAGACAAAGGAAGCTATAACAATGTTGGCTGGGACATTGAAGTAGCAGCGCAGCCACAGGATTCCACCCTAGTATTTGGTCTTGGGTTATGGCAAGCGGATGTAGATCTCAATATCTATACTGACGAAGTACTTTCGGTAACCCGAAGCGTATACGGCGATTCTGTTTCCAAGAACTATAAATATCAAGTTAACGTGCCTGCGAATGTGAAGCTGAAAATTGAAGGGCGTTTGACAAAGGTTGTCGCGAAGAACGGAAATATATCATTCTCTGGACTCGCTTTAAGCAGTATGGCACTTGCGGATAAATTGGCGCTGCAAAATGAATACAACCGAGTTAGCAATATGACACAAGGTCTTTATACAAATGAGACGTGGCAAGTTCTGGTGAATACGCTGGCAGCTGCCAAGCTTATGCTTGATCGAACAGAGGCAACGCAGACGGAAGTTGACAGCGCTATCAATGCTTTGGTAGCAGCGCAGCTTGGTCTGGTGAAGAGAGAATCGAACATTGTAATCGATTTTACGGATAAAGCGTTCAAGGAGTATACTTTCGGTGCAAAAACCGATCAACAGGACAGATATCAAACCTTCACAGTGAAGGAAGCTGTTGATATGAAGTATGTTCAGGTCAATGTCAAAAGATATAAAGAGCCTGTGAGCGACTTGATTATCAAGTTGCATGCAGTAAACAGTGAAGGGCTGCCGACTGGAGATCCGCTAGTCCAAACGACAGTGGACAAAAACCGGATTGTGGACGGAGGACTCACTACTGCGGAGCTTAGCTACAGTCTCCTTCAGGATACGCGATATGCGCTCGTTCTCACTCAACAAGAGCGGGGCTCCGGGGAATACCGCTGGGTCATTATGTCCAAAAACTTTGAATCTCAAAAGGAGTTCTTTGGTAAATCGGCATCAGGTGTCTTTAAATCTGAAGCAGGTCTGGGCACGGGCATCATGAGAATTGTCAAAGAGGGTAACGTGGATCGGGCCCCGCTGCAGGGCTTGATTGAAGAGCTTAAGCAATATAACAGACAACTTTACACGCTCCAGAGCTGGTCTTCCTTGGAGATAGCATTGAGCAGCGCTCATGAGCGCTTGAACGATGTGGATGTTAAACAGGCAGAGCTTGATACGGTATTAAATCAGGTGCAAACAGCCTTTAATAACCTAGTGCTAAGTACGAACCTGGATGTAATGGCTAAACAGATGAAGACAATCAGCCAAGCGGCCCTGATTGGCTACACCAGCCAGTCGGCAGATGCTTTGCATCAAGCGATCCAGGAAGCACAAGCTTTGAATATCGGTGCATCCGAGCAAGAACGGATCAAGGTGTATTCAAAAGTACTGAATGCAATGGATGGATTGCAACTGGAAATGAAATATCAGTACGAATTGAACCCTAAAATGACGGCTGGTTTTGGTTTTGAGGGTGACAAGAACGCCACGCTGGCTTTCCTTGACGGATCCTATCAGATCGGCGGAACCCGCCCTATGCAGAATGGGTTTGTGGCAACGAAACAAATCGTTACGTTCGGTGCCACAAATACGTCAGGCATCAAATGGTATAATGCCGAAGGCTATCTGCCAGTCTTTATAAATGAGTTTACCAAAGATAATATGGACTATAGAATTGAATCGTTTGGCAACAAGCAGACGGTAGAAAGCAAGGACTACGTGATTAATTATTCCAGAATGACGGTTACCAATCATTCGGATGAGACGCGCCTGCTGCCGGTTGTATCTGCCAATCTGGTTCCGATGAATCAGGCTGCAAACGAAGTTTATACGATCAAACCTGGTGAGACTGTTGTCAGAGAGTTTGCTATTGAAGGGGATAAGTATGAATATTTCGATGCGGGAAAAACGAGCTTTACATCCTTAACGAGAGAGCAAGTGTCGAAACTAGGTACGTTTGATAGCAACTACAGTGAGATGAAATCCTACTGGAATAACAGACTGTCCACAATAGTTGATATCGATCTGCCGAATAAAGAGCTGGTCAATGCTTTTAAAGCAGGCTACATTTACAATATGATTATTAAAGACGGCAATTACCTGCATGTGGGTGAGAATGGTTATGCCAGACTTTACTCTCACGATACCATCGGGATTGTTGTTCAATTGATTCAGAGCGGTGACTTTGCACACGCAAGAGAGTATCTGGAAAGCATACCTCTTACCGGTGGAATTAACATCGAGACCGGTCAAGTGGATCCGAACCTGTTCTGGGATGCCAACTGGAAGCTTCCGTGGACGTATGCTGTATATTTGAGCAAAACCGGCGATACATCCTTATTTGATGAAAAGATGAAAGCGGATGACGGATCAGAGGGTACCGTTTTCGATAAGCGGGTAAAATTCGGAGCAAGAAGCATTGAAAGCGACCGTGCTGGAGATGGCCGAATTATGAAAGAAACGAAAGCCATAGATTCATTGGGCTATTGGACGATTGACAATTACTCCGCTCTGACAGGATTGGCATCTTATGAATATATTGCGCGTGAGCTGTATAAGGTGAAAGGAGAGGCAAGTTATCTGGCAGAGGCGGAGTGGGCTAACGCTCAATACGAGGATCTGCTCGCTGCTTTTACGGATAAATTGCAAAAAACAATTACCGACAAAGCACTAAACTATATTCCTGCATCTGTTGTGCAAAGTAATGACGAGAACCGGATGAAGGACTCCCGTGATGCCAACTGGGCTTCCATGTTCCTCTTCGGAAGATGGCTGTGGGATGGATATTTGTATGGTGCGAACCAGCCAGAGGACAATATCAACCTGACGATGCTAGATGATACTTATACCTATGGTATGGATCGACGCGTCAAGGAAGGGACAACCGATTCTATTTATAACTTTGGCGGTTATCCGCATGGCTTTTACTCCAGTGCGTATAACGCCGGTTACGGTAGCGCCGCGCTTCGCGGTGAGAAATACAGAGACATGGGGATTAAAGCTTACGAGTTTATGATTGAAAACTCCATGAGTGGACCGTTTAGTTGGTGGGAAGGCGTAGCTTACCCTACCGCAGAATCTAGCCCTTGGACGGCAACCAATGATGAACTTGGTGTGCGTAGTACGCCTGGCGGTGGCGGATCGGCCCAGCATATGTGGGGGCAGGCCGTCAATTCAAAGGTATTGGTGGACTCGCTGATCACTGAGCGTATCTACGATCAGAACACAAAATACGAAATTATTGTGGGACGTGGTATTCCTAAAGAGTGGGTTACGGATGCCGATAAGAACAACAATGTGGTAGTGGATGTTCAGAACTATCCTGCATTCCAAGGTGGAAGAGTAGGATACAATGTGGTTAGAAAAGCAAACCAGCTTGTGGTTACATTTACGACCAGTCTGGAGCAAGCCAAGGCTGATACGAGCAATGCACAAATCAGCATTCAATTGCCTAGTATGGTTAACAACATTCTGGAGTCTTCTGAGGGTGTTGTTGATAACGCCAAAGGTATCGTTACCGTTCCGCTCAGTACAAAAACATTAGCAATCACTTTGAGTGATCTACCTAAGCCTACCGATGTAGAGCTTGATAGAGAGGAGCTTACCATTGGATTTGCTACCGGCGACTCCAGTGACTCGGTAACCCAAAACGTGGTGTTGAGAGCGGAAGGAAAGCGCGGTAGCTCAATCACTTGGTCTTCAAGCGAACCGAATATAATTTCTAATACGGGTAAGGTGAAGCGCCCGACTGTTTCTACTCCAGTGACGTTGAAAGCAATTTTGGAAAAAGACGGCGTTCAGGTTGAGAAGACGTTTGTTTTAACGGTTATCAAGGCAAATGAAGATTCGGGCAATAACGGAAACAATAGCAACAACGGTAACAATAGTAATAATAGCAACAGCGGAAACACCAGCGATAATGGTAATAACGGGAACACCGGAAACAACGGAGGTTCGGTTCATCTACCGAAATTTCCGGACATTTCGAATCACTGGGCATTCGATTCTATTGTTACCGCAATAGAACGTGGAATTATCAAGGGTTATGAAGACGGAACATTCCGTCCGAATGCTGTGGTGAAACGCAGTGAGCTGATGGTTATGCTTGGCCGTGCGTTGAAACTCTCGGATACGGATACTACAACTCTTCCGTTTGAAGATGCAACTAGCATTCCGTCATGGGCGAAAACTTACATCTCCAGTGCAGTCAAATCTGGACTTATTAAGGGATACGAGGATAATTCTTTCCGTCCTGATGGTAAGGTGACCCGGATCGAATTTGTAGCGATGGTTGCACGTGCACTCGATTTGAAGAGCGGTACGAAGACAAGCTTGCCTTTTGCTGATGCTGATCAAATTCCTGCCTGGGGAAAAGATTATGCAGCAGCGGCATATGAGGCAGGTCTGATCCAAGGTAAAGGAAATGACCGATTTGCTCCAAATGATCCGGTGACGAGAGCGGAAGCGGTGACCCTGCTTTTGAGAATGTCTAAATAAGATTAGAATAATTTAGTTGGATAAACAAGTTAGAGGCTTGCGGGTAAGATGCAAGCCTCTTTTGATTTTACAAAGCACCTGTTTTTTATGAGGATTTTGGGAATGATGAAGCAGTCTGCTATACTTTTGTGGTAGCGCTTGCTTCTGAAGCGTGAATTTAGGTTAAGTAAGATTAATGAAATAACAATAAGCTTGGAGGGTTAAGAGATGAGTGAATTGAATGCACCGTTCTCGGGAGGTCCGACTTTAAATGATGGAGTGACCATGCCGTGGCTAGGCCTTGGCGTGTATCAGACTAAAGATGGGGAAGAGGTTATTCACGCGGTCAAGACCGCAGTGGAGCTTGGATATCGCAGTATTGATACGGCTGCAGGTTACAATAACGAAGAAGGTGTAGGTCAGGCTATTCGTGAATGTGGAGTGGCCCGTGATGAACTGTTTATTACGACGAAAGTGCGCAACCCTGATCAAGGCTATGAATCAACGCTGAAAGCGTTCGAAGTTAGCCGGCGCAAGCTGGGACTGGACTATATAGATTTGTATCTCATACATTGGCCGGTGGCAGGAAAGTATCGGGAGACTTGGAAGGCTCTGATTCATCTGCAAAAAGAGGGTCTCATCAAATCTATCGGTGTGAGCAATTTTCAGATTCATCATCTGAAGGATATCATCGAGGACACTAGCGTAGTTCCAGTGGTAAACCAGGTGGAATTCCATCCGCTATTGACTCAGCGCGAGTTGCTGAAGTATGCCAATGAGCAAGGGATCCAGCTTGAAGCGTGGAGTCCGCTTATGCAAGGAAACCTAGATCTCCCCCTTCTTAAAGAGCTGGCTGGAAAGTATGATAAGACCCCTGCTCAAATTGTACTTCGTTGGGATTTGCAGCAAGGCGTAATTACGATTCCAAAATCGGTACATGCGGATCGAATTAAGGAGAATGCGGGATTCTTTGACTTCACGCTTAGTGATGAGGATGTTAAAGCCATCGAAAATTTGAACAGAGACCATCGTTTCGGTCCGGATCCGGACAATTTTAATTTCTAAAAATTACGAATACAAGCCAAACAGCAAGCCACCGATACGGGGACTTGCTGTTTGGCTTGTCGCTTATTGGATGGAGACGTTATATTTACGCAGCCAGAGATCTACTTGAGCTAGGTAAGCAAACAGCTGAGGACCGGACATGAGCTGACCGAACCAAGGCAGATTGGTAGAGGATTCTGGGGAAGCGGCGATCTCACGGATTTTGGCAGCATCGATTAAAGGAAGTATAGGCGAAGTTGAGTCATCTAGAATGTTCAATACTTGTGTTCGTACTGCGTTTAAATAGGCTGGATTGTGGGTTTTCGGGTAAGGACTTTTTTTGCGATATAGCACATCATCTGGAAGAATTCCCTCAAGCGATTTGCGCAAAATCCCTTTTTCACGACCGTTCAGGTTCTTGATTTCCCAAGGAATATTAAAGACATATTGAACGAGGCGATGATCACAATAAGGAACACGTACCTCTAGTCCGGCGCCCATACTCATTCGGTCCTTACGGTCGAGCAAAGTAGGCATGAAGCGGGTGATGTTTAAATAGGACATTACGCGCATTTGTGCTTGTTTACCTGTCTCCCCATCTAATGTTGGGACTTCGGCTACTGCATCACTGTATCTGTCACCCAAATATTCCAGCGGCCGAATCCATTCATTAACTTCAGGGGATAATAGACTTGCACGCATTTTAGGAGCAACTGACCAAGGAAAAGTGCCCGAGGAGAGCATCTCCTCCCGGTGGAACCAAGGATATCCGCCAAAAATCTCATCGGCAGCTTCGCCGGAGATGGCTACAGTAGCATTCTTTTTAATCTCACGGCAAAATAAATACAAAGAAGAGTCCACATCGGTCATCCCAGGTAAATCGCGTGTGTACAGCGCATTATCAAGTGCTTCTACAAGCTCTGGCGTATCAAATGAGATATAGTGATGGTTCGTATTTAATTCATCGACCATTCGCTTAATCCATGGACCATCTGCTCCGGGCTGAAAAGTATGGCTCTTGAAGTGCTTGTCGTTGTCGACATAATCGACGGAATACGTATCCACTCGTCCCTGACCATTTCGGTTGTAGTAATCGACTGCAAGTGCTGTTAGCGCACTGGAGTCCAGCCCTCCTGACAAGAGCGAGCAGACTGGAACATCTGAAACCAGTTGGCGTTCGAGCGTATCCTGCAGCAGTTCACGTACTTTAGCGGCTGTCTCTGCTTCATTGTCAGTATGTTTTGCGCTTTCCAGCTTCCAATAAGCGTAACTACGCAGACCTTCACGACTATAGATCATGGCATGCCCCGGACGAAGCTCCTGCATATCCTTATAAACACCGTGTCCTGGCGTACGGGCTGGACCGATAATAAAAATTTCCGCTAACCCTTCGGGCCCGACTATTGGCTGTACCTTGGGGTGCTGCAGCAGCGCCTTAGGCTCTGATCCGAAAACTAAGACGTCATCCACTTTACTATAGAACAGAGGCTTCACACCTAAGCGGTCACGTGCAAAAAAGACCTGATCCCGAAGTCCGTCCCACACTGCAAAGGCAAAGATCCCATTGAGCTTTTCTGCACAATCCGGTCCCCATTCGATATAGGCATGCAGCAGAACCTCGGTGTCACATTGGGTACGGAATTGATGACCCCGCTGCTTAAGTTCTTGTTTGAGCTCGGGTGCGTTATATAATTCGCCATTGTACACAATCGCGTATACCTGTTCGTCATGGCGGGTGATCATAGGCTGCGCGCCGTTCTCTGGATCGATAACGCTAAGTCTGCGGTGACCGAATGCGCAAGGACCTGAAATCCAAGTTCCAGCTGCATCGGGTCCGCGGTTTGCTAAAGTTTCAGTCATTTTGACCAGCAACTGCGAGTGCTGCGTGAGATCTCCGCGCCACTGGATAAATCCGGTTATTCCGCACATGATGGTTCATCCTCTCTTTTTGTGCGATTGTTGTCCTTACTTTTTTGCCAAGTAATACAGATATATGCCGAAGGAAGGCATAAAATGTATGTCCTTATCCGAACACTAGGGGAGAGAGGAATTTGCCAGGAGGGAAGGATGACAGGTGTATTATATTAAAGATGCCAAAATTCGCAGAATGATGGAGTATGACGGTGCGCCTTGTGCAGAAGTAGGTGTATTGCCAGGTGCTGTTAGTGATCCTGCGCTTTTGGTGTATATCGTGGAAGATCAGCGCGAGGAAGGATACGAGATTGTCCGTATCCTCACTAACGACGCGGATACTTCTACCGATTGGTTTGATAACAATATGCATGACGCTTTTAAAGATGTTACTTCGAGCGCGTTTACAGGCAGTACGATTATGTCGCCAGAAGATGAACGTTCTAAATTTCAGAGAGAATTAATGACATACGGAGATTTAAAAAAGCAGCTGGAGCAGCATTTTCGGAATTTGGAGTAATATGGAGTAGATACGAGGGTATCCGTAAGCTATGAAAATAGCTAGGATACCCTTGTTATTATTAAAATAGGATTAAGATTACTTATTTTCCAAAATGTTTGATCTTGAAAATTCTGCTGAATAAGGTATAATAAATATCGTTGCGTCAATACATATCATTAATTCTTATATGTCCCGGTAGCTCAGCTGGATAGAGCATGCGCCTTCTAAGCGCACGGTCAGGGGTTCGAATCCCTTCCGGGACGTCAAGTAACAGCCTTCCTTCGGGAAGGCTGTTTTTGCGTGCAGAGCATCCTCGCCAAAGTAAGTAAACTGAAGCTCTGATAGATAATTAGGGAAAATCTCCCTATAATTCAGAGCTTTCTGCTCAATAGACTAATAATTAGGGAAATCCTCCCTGTAATTTAACTAATTCGTTGGCGAATATAGATATTCCCCCGATTTTTAGGGAGGATTTCCCTCTTTTCATTCATTTCAAGCAATTATCGGCTAAATACAGGGAGCTTTTCCCTAATTATACGAAAAGAAGGTGCCGAGAAAGTAGCTTTCACTACTTTCTCGGCACCTTGAGCCTTCACGTGAGAAGGTTGTCTTGCATATGCCCACCGCTAAAGAAGCGGCCAGATCTCCTCCCAGACAGTGTCTAGAATAGCCTGCATATTATCTTCCATACTGTTAATAGCGATTACCACTTGTGCATCCGGTACAACAATGCAGAATTGACCATGAGCGCCATCGGCACGATAAGCATCGTGCGTACACAACCAGAATTGACAGCCGTACCCTTGGCCCCAATCACCAGCTCCGTTATTTTCGATCTGCTTTTGTGTAACAAAATCAACCCAAGCTGCGGGAATAAGCTGCTGTCCCTTCCACATTCCTTTTTGCAAAAGAAGCTGTCCAAATCGGCTTAGTTCTTCCGTATTGATCTGAAGTCCGGCACAACCGAGGGTGATCCCTTGAGGGGCCGTTTCCCAATCGACGTTTTCTATGCCTAGTGGGGTAAAGAGACGGGGAACGAGGTAATCTTTTACGGTTTGTCCGACACGGGCCTGAACCATTGCAGAGATCATAATGGTATCCCCGCTGCTGTAGGTAAACTGTTCCCCAGGAGGTCTGTCTAAAGGTAGCGATAGATAATGTTGTATCCAATTTACATCCTTCAAGGCCATTCTTTCTTCAACCCAAAACGGTGGGGAATCATGCCCTGTACTCATACGTAGTAAATCGAACAAGGTCAACTCCCCAGGTTGCATGGAAGGAAGGACTTCTTTATGAGTGAATGCATATTCTGGAAACACATCCTTAAGTGTTGTATTTAGTGATAGTTTTCCTTCTTCGATGGCTAGACCCACCGCCATGCATGTAAAAGATTTGCTGACCGAATGCTGCAAGCGCCGAATATCCTCTGCGAGATCCACTTTCCCCACTAACGTTCCATTTTTAAGCACAAGAACATTGAACACATTCAATCCACGTTCGCGGATCTGGGCTTCGAAGCGAGTCATGTTTAACATAAAATGTAGCCCTCTCTTTCTTAGATTCCAAGCTGGGATTAGGAAGTTTGGTAGTCGAAATCATTGAAAATGATGTGGAAACGTTTCCTCTGACTAGATATTAAATAGCTAAATCGATGCTATTCTATTCTTATTTTAAAGTCAATGCAAGCAGAAAGACTACTATTTAACATCGAAACAATTAAAATTTAAAACGAATTTGAGATGCAAATCATTTTTAGTCATAAATCATAGGTTGACTTCTAAAAAATATCTGTCCATAATGAACGTATTAAGCGATTTAGATCCGAAAACAGTCAAAATGATGTCATGGGAAACGTTTCCCATCATTTTATGCGTTTCCACTAAGCTGATTATATCAGGTGCAGGGGGAGCTCATTATAGGGGTGAAACAGGGGGAATTATGAATATCAAGGATATTGCAAGGCTATCAGGCGTTGGTATCGCCACGGTCTCCAGGGTAATTAATAACTCCGGTGTCGTAAGTGATGCAACCAGAGCTAAAGTAATGGCTGTTGTAAGAGAACATAATTACATTCCAAATGGAAATGCAAGCAATCTGAAAAAAACGCGTTCTAATACGATAGCGCTTATGGTTAAGGGGATTGCAAATCCGTTTTTTGCAGACATGATCAAAGAAGTAGAGCGTCAAGTGAATCTGCGCGGCTGCCCGCTTCTGATCCAGCATGTTGAAGATGGAGTGGATGAGATCAATGCTGCTCTTCAGCTTGTGAAGGAAAAGAATTTATACGGGGTAATCTTTATGGGTGGTACATATGACCATTCTGAAGAAAAATTCAAACAATTGCCGATCCCATTCGTTTTGACTACCATCACGACTACGAAGGATGTTGATCCTGCTGTATTCTCCAGTGTGATCATTGATGATATGCAAGAGTCTTATAAAGCTGTGAGCTATCTAATTTCACTCGGACACCGGAACATTTGCTTTTTGGCCAGATTTCCTTTGGTTCAGCATACTACCGGAAACCGTCGTCTTATGGGTTATATTAAGGCGCTTGAGGATCATGGGATTGAGTATGATGCTTCCTTGGTAGAGGATTGTGAATACAGTCCAAGTTCTGGTTTCACGGCTACGAAAAGACTGCTTAATAAGAAAAAAGATATCACCGCTGTATTTGCCGCATCAGATACCATCGCTATCGGAGCTGCCAAGGCTTTATTGTCTTTGGGTCTATCGATTCCAAATGATATTTCGATCATCGGATTTGACGGTATAGAGATGGCAGAATACTATCACCCATCGCTGGATACGATTAGCCAACCTGGGGTGGATATGGCGAAAGCCAGTGTTGAAATTCTGTTTGACCTGATTTCGGGACAATCGGAGAACAAACATGTGGTATTCGAGTCTGTTTTGGTAAAGCGGGGATCTTGCAAGAAGATTAATAAACAAGCATAAACGCCTTCGGCATAATTTCTTATATTTTAAAAAAAGGTTCCGTAAGGAGATGACATATGGCACTTCTAACCGTTGAGACTGGTTCTCCTACCTTAAGAATGACAACGTCCATCAGTATCATCTCCCCCGTTGATTCGGGCAATACCACCGGAGGAACGCTCTATCTGTTACATGGTGCTGGCGACAATGCTAGCACATGGTACAGGCTGACTACCATTGAGCAGTATGCTAACAAGTATGGCTGTACAGTCATAATGCCTCAGGTAGGAAGAAGCTATTATACAGATATGGAGTACGGCCTGGATTACTTCCACTATGTTACGCAAGAGCTTCCTGAGCTTTGTGGCCGAATGATGAGGCTGGATGATGATCCGCAAAAGACGTATGTTGCCGGACTATCGATGGGCGGATATGGGGCACTAAAATGTGCACTTACCTATCCTGAGCGTTACAGCAAAGTAGTTTCCTTATCAGGCGTTACAGATATTCAGAAAAGATTGAAAGACCCGCAAATGTCTTCGGATATGGCGAGGGAGATGGCAGGCACTTTCGGAAAACGCTTACAAGTTAAGCCGGATCAAGATCTGTATGCTTTAGCGGCTAAATTGGTCGACGATAAACGTAAGCTGCCTTCAATTTTGACCTGCTGTGGCTCGGAAGATCCATTTGTGGAGATGAACCGGGAATTTGCTTCTCATATGCAAGCGAGTCCCTATACATTTCAATATGTTGAGACTCCGGGAACACATGAATGGAGATTCTGGGAGGAACATCTGAAGACAACTTTTGATTTTTTGTACAACTAAGAGCAATGAGCAATTGCAGAAAGAGATATTATGGAGGATTTGAGATGAAAGACCAGCAACTGACGTCCCTGTTGAACCAGATGACGCTTGAAGAGAAAATAGCACAATTGCAGCAGCTAGCTGCTAATTTCTATGAAGGAGCGGAAGAAGGAGGGCAAATCACTGGCCCTATGGCATCCATGGGGATTACGGATCACATGATTGAGAACAGTGGTTCAGTACTTGGACTATCGGGCGCAGAGCAAGTCATTGCCGTCCAAGAAGCTCATTTACGTAAAAATAGATTGGGTATTCCATTGTTGATGATGGCGGATATCGTGCACGGCTTTAAGACGATTTTTCCGGTGCCATTGGCGATTGGCTGCTCTTGGGATATGGAGCGAGCAGAGCTAAGCGCCGAGATTGCGGCTAAAGAAGCGGCAGTCTCCGGTGTACACGTCACTTTTGCACCTATGGCGGACCTTGTTCGAGACCCGCGCTGGGGACGAGTGATGGAGTCTACTGGTGAAGATCCTTATTTGAATGGTAGGTTTGCCCGTGCATTTGTACGCGGATTTCAGGGGAATGACTTGACGGATGATGTAAATCGTCTGGCGGCTTGCGTTAAGCACTTTGCAGCCTATGGTCTATCCGAAGGCGGACGGGATTATAATACGGTCGATTTATCAGAACGTCAGCTACGAGAATATTATCTGCCAGCCTATCGTGCAGCACTGGATGAGGGTGCAGAAATGGTTATGACTTCGTTCAACACGATTGATGGGATTCCAATAAGCGGAAACGTTAAGCTGCTTCGTCAGCTGCTGCGTGAGGAATGGGGCTTTGACGGCGTGTTGATCTCCGATTGGGGCGCGGTGAAGGAACTGATCCCGCATGGTGTCGCCGAGGATGAGGCTGAAGCAGCACTTAAAGCTATCAAAGCTAGCGTGGATATTGAGATGATGACAGAGTGTTATGTGCACCAATTGCCAGCTCTTGTAGCTGACGGGCAAGTGGATGAAAGTATCATTGATGAAGCCGTACTTCGTATTTTGAAATTGAAGCAAAGACTGGGCTTGTTTGAGAATCCGTTACGTGGGGCAGATATAGAGAAAGAGCGCGAGGTAATTTTCTGTGATGCTCACCGGACAGCAGCGAGAGAATTAGCGGTTAAATCCTGCGTTCTACTGAAGAATGATCAGGTTCTGCCGCTTGCGACAGAGCAGCGGATTGCGCTAATCGGACCGTTTGCTAATAACGGAGATATTCTTGGACCATGGTCCTGGTTGGGTTCAACAGAAGAAGCTAGCCGTCTTGCTCCAGCTTTTGAAGTTCGTGCAGCTGCAGGTAAGGTTACCGTTGCAGAAGGCTCCGGGATTGAGAGCTTTACAGAAGAGCAATGGCTGGAGGCGAAAGCGGCAGCGCTGGAAGCCGATGTGATTGTGCTGGCGCTTGGAGAACATTCGGATATGAGCGGAGAAGCTGGAAGTCGTTCAGATATCCGATTGCCGGAAGCGCAGCGTGAGCTTTTGCAACGTATGAAGACGTTGGGTAAGCCTGTTGTTGTGGTGTTGTTTAACGGACGCCCACTGGATCTTAGTGGTGTGATCGAGAATGCGGATGCTATTCTGGAAGCCTGGTTCCCAGGAAGCGAGGGCGGTGCGGCGATTACCAGTCTACTGTATGGTGACGAGAATCCGTCAGGAAGATTAACGATGTCTTTCCCTGTATCTGTTGGGCAAATTCCGGTCTATTACAATCATTTCAACACTGGACGTCCTCTACATGCACCGGGTGCGGACAAGCGTTATGTCTCACAATATTTGGACATTCCTAATGAGCCGTTCCTGCCATTTGGCTTTGGTCTTAGTTATACGACATTTAGCTACAGTGAACCGATCCTTTCCGGTGAAATAATGACGAAGGATCAGCCTATTAAAGTAACTGTTACGGTGACTAATACAGGCAATGTACAAGGTGAAGAGGTAGTGCAGCTCTATATCCGAGACATTTCAGGAGAAGTTGTTAGACCAATGAAGGAACTGAAAGATTTTGCTAAGATCAGCCTCTCCCCGGGAGAAAGCCAGGAAGTGAGCTTTACGCTTACAGAAGAACAGCTTCGTTACTATCATAGCGACTTAAGCTTTAGCAGTGATCCGGGACAATTCAAATTGTTTGTGGGTCCAAATAGCCAAGAGGTTAAAGAACGCGATTTTCGCTTAACATTAGCTTAAGTAGAATATATACGACACAGGCTGTCGTAATAGAGGAGTGCAAGAATATGACTACTAATATGAATTCTAACATCCATTTAAACGCTGGAGACTTATCATTCACTTTTACAAACAGCGGGGACTTGTTCCAAGTTCTCCATGAACGGACAATGATCAATCAATTGCTGCCTAATATTGTGGATGGCTCCTTATCCAATCTATATTTACGTATTCATAGTAATGGAAGCATTCAAGCTGTTCCTTTGCTGGGCATTCATTCTTCAAGCACTGTACGTAAGGCTGGGAACCGCTTGGTTTGGGAAGGTACTGCGGAAAATATCGAGTATCAGGTTATTTTTACTCCGACGGCTCAAGGCGCTTGGTTCTGGGACGTGAAGCTTAAAGGGCAAGATGCAGATGTGGATCTCGTGTACGGACAAGATGTGGGTATTGCCGATATCGGTGCTGTTCGCAGTAATGAAGCCTATCTGTCACAGTATATTGACCACGCCGTATTCGAGGATCAGTCAAAGGGATATGTAGTATGTTCCAGACAGAATCAACCGCAAGGTGGCAAATTTCCATATCTACAACAGGGTGCAATCACTAAGGCAGCAAGCTTCTCAACAGATGGTTTCCAATTCTTTGGATTGTCTTATAAAGAGACCAATCAACCAGAAAGCCTGAGCCGTGAGCAATTAAGTAATGAAATCTATCAATATGAATTCGCTTATACTGCGCTGCAATCGGAGCGGGTGAAGCTGAGTGGGGAAGCCCGGTTTGTATTTTATGGATTGTTCAAGCAAGATCATCCAGAAGCGATTACCTCGTTAGAATTCACGAAGGATGTTGCTGCGGCTTGGGAAACGGTAAAAGAGTTGCCTTTAGAAGCTGAAGCACCGCTCGAGCGTTCTTTCTTGACAAAAGAGCTGGGAGCACCACTAGCTGCAAATTCTCTGACGAGCGAAGAGATCGAAGCCTTGTTCCCGGTTCGCTATCAAGAGGAAAAAGAGGGAGACCAGCTTCTGTCTTTCTTCACGGAAAATTATGAGCATGTTGTATTAAAAGAGAAGGAACTTAAGGTAGAGCGTCCTCATGGTCATATTCTAATGAGTGGGGATAATGCCCGACTTAACGATAAGGTAATCACTACGACTTCCTATATGTACGGAATATTTAACTCTCAAATCGTTATTGGCAATACCAATTTCAACAAGCTCATGACCAATGCCAGAAATGCACTTAACATTCCAAAGGCTTCAGGACAAAGAATCTATGTACAGTGGAATGGCGAATATCGCCTCTTGACCATGCCTTCATTGTTCGAGGTTGGTTTCAACTATGCCCGTTGGTATTACAGAACAGATGGCGAATGCTTTATTATTACGAACTACACTACTGCAGATTCTCCGGAGATATTCCTGAATGTGCGTACGGAAAGTGGAAAAGCTTATCGCTATCTAGTCACTAATCAAATCACTATGAACGTTAACGAATACGAGCTTCCATATCAATTCAAACAAGAAGAGGGAACCGTAACCTTCTCGGCTGATAGAAGTGCACTAAGTGCAGGAGAATATCCTGATCTGCAATATAAATTCCAGGTACAGGGAGCGGATTTCACTCTTCAAAATGAAGGTAGACTTGTCTCTCATGCTGACCAGTCAGATGCGCCGCTAGCTATTCTGGAACTGTCGGAGAGCATTGAATGGACATTGAACATTCAAGGTCTTCTGGATGGTAAGGAGATTCAATCGAGCAGCCGTACAGCCGAAGAGGAGATTTCCGCATACCGCGAGTTCTACAGCGGGGTTATGAATGGCTTCCGCTTGACGTTAGGTGATGGGTCCGAAGGTGAGTTGTTTAAGGTAAATGCTCTAGCTTGGTGGTATACACATAATATGCTCGTCCATTATTCAGTCCCTCACGGATTGGAACAATACGGCGGCGCTGCTTGGGGAACCCGTGACGTGTGTCAGGGACCAGTGGAATACTTCATGGCTACGCAAAAATACGATCAGGTTCGCGAAATATTGCTGACCCTGTATGCTCATCAATATGAAGATGATGGTAACTGGCCACAGTGGTTCATGTTTGATAAATATACGAAGATTCAGCAAGAGGAGAGCCACGGAGATATTATTGTATGGCCACTCAAAGTGCTTGGAGACTATTTGGCGGTAACGCAAGACTACAGTATTTTGCAAGCGACTGTGCCTTATACTCGTAAGCATAGCTTTGATTTTACAGAGGAAAAAGCGACGCTGCTGGATCATGCACGGAAGGAAGTTGCTTATATTAAGAATCACTTCCTGCATGACACGCATTTGTCTTCTTACGGTGATGGTGACTGGGATGATACACTCCAACCGGCTAATCCACAGCTGAAGCAGTACATGGTTAGCAGCTGGACAGTGGCGCTTACCTATCAGACATTGAATCAGTTCTCAGAAGTGCTTCATAAAGTTGATCCAGCAGGTTCGGAAGAGCTGAAAGCGATGGTGGAGGGAATCCGTGAGGATTTCAACACACATATGCTTCAATCTGAGGTAATTCCAGGCTTCTTGTATATGGAGGACCCAGAGCAAGTGAAGCTTATGGTACATCCAAGTGATACGGAAACAGGGATCCAATACCGTCTGCTGCCAATGACGCGCAGTATGATCAGTGAGCTGCTTACACCAGAACAAGCCGAAGCCCACTATGAAGTAATCCAGGATAAACTGTTCTGTCCAGATGGCGTTCGTCTGATGAACCGTCCAGCTCAATATGTTGGCGGCGTAAGCACCCATTTCAAACGTGCGGAGCAAGCTTCTAACTTTGGTCGGGAAATTGGACTTCAATATGTACATGCACACATCCGTTATGTAGAAGCTATGGCTAAGCTAGGGAAAACCGATCAGGTCTGGAATGGCCTAGCGGCGATCAATCCGATCGGAATCCGCGACGTGGTGCCAAACGCTGAACTACGTCAGGCTAACTCTTATTTCAGTAGCTCGGATGGTAAATTTAACACCCGTTACGAGGCGCAGGAGAATTTCGATAAACTGCGTAATGGTGACGTAGCGGTTAAAGGTGGCTGGAGAATCTATTCAAGCGGTCCTGGGATCTACATGAACCAGTTGATCTCGAATGCACTGGGGATCCGTACGGAAGGCGGAGATTTAATCGTCGATCCAATTCTGCCGGAGTCGCTGGACGGAATGCGCTTTAGCTTTGAATATGCAGGCACTAAGGTAGACTTTATTTATCACCTTACGGGCTCTGATAACAGTCGGATTACTGTTAACGGTACAGAATTGCAAGCCGAAGGTACGCTTAATCGCTACCGTAGTGGTGGTATCCGTATCAAACGTGAGGACTTTGATCGTCTCTGCGTAGAAGCTGGAAATGTGATAGACATTTATAAGTAAGATAATAAAAGAAGGGCAATCTCCGCGATAAGCATGGAGATTGCCCTTTTTGTACTACATACGGCTCGGTGTCGGTAACCCAAGAACCTCTAGCACATCACCTAAAGTGTCCTTAAATCTCGAAGTGAGCCAGAGGCGGAACGCGATGGTAGCCTCCGCACCTTTTAAAATCGGACATATAGAATAAAAGTTATTGAAAAGTGTGGCTAAGGTATGCGCATACGTGCAGAGTATATTCGGCGTTAATTCTATGCTGGCAGAATACAATGTCTCTTGCCAGACGCCAAGCTGTCTCAGCAAAGCGAGCTCTGCTTTTTCCATTTCGAGTGGAAATTGAAGCTTTGAGGCATCTGTAATTAATGGGGTTGTTGATTTGCCCAAAACACTGCTTGCACGCGCATAGGTGTACATCAGATAAACCCCGGTATTACCGGATATTTCGGTAGCCTGTTTGAAATCAAACACGATTTCCGTTCCCAGGTTAAACCGCAGCAGATAATAACGAATAGCAGCAGCTGCAATGATGTGGCTGGTAAGACCCTCTTTATCAGAGCGCGAATGTTCTATGTTCTGTTCCATAAGCTTTACTAAATCGCTCACCTTAACACCGATTCCTTGGCGCCCGGACATGGCATAAGAAGATTTCCCTTCTGAAATATCTATCCCCAGCTCAGCAGCAGAGGCCGGACTAAGAGAAACAACGCCATAACTTACATGATGGAGCTTCTCAGCCTGCTCGTTATATCCTAGTGCTCCTAAAGCCTGCTTAACCATTTGTTGCGGATATTCCTGTCTATAATCGATCACGTTAATAACACGGTCGGCATGTCCATAAGGCTCAGGGGTTCCAGTTAATCCTGTGGTCCATAAACCAGACGAGAATTCACTGTAGGTGAAATCTTTGGATAGTAGACCGAATTTCCAGAGATGATAAGCAATGTCTTTGGCTGTGTACGTCAAAATCCCATTCGAACGCACAAGCACCTTATCCATCTGATGATCCTCTGAATCCGCTCCACTGCTAACCTCTGTCCCTTGTTTTAGCACCCAGCAGCCCGCAAGCTTGCCTTCAGTCTCCTGTACAAAAACTGCCGTTTGCTTCAATAGCTCAGATGCGGCTGTCCAGAAGCCCTCTTTTAAAATATTGCTCTCCCACACCAGCAGGTCATAGTGAATACCAAAACGCTTCATTTCCGATACATGTTCTCTCACAATACGTTCAGCGACTAGGTTGCCCAGCCACGCCTCATTACCATCACCCTGTTCAAGGGCATGCAGCATATCTGTGCGCTTGTGAGTGATCTCTGGATTCCGTGCATATTCTTTGTTCACTTTGGCATATAGATCCCAGCAATAATCACCGAAACGTTGATGTTCCCCTTCTAAAGGTACATTTAATAAACCAACGACTGTATCTGCCAGCTGGTTGCCCAGATCATCCACGTAGTTATGGACCTCTACGTTATGTCCGGTTCTTTTCATTATTCTGACCAGCGCATCGCCGATGCAAGCATTTCTCAGATGACCTACATGAGCAGCTTTATTTGGATTGATTGAAGTATGCTCTATGATGACCTTTTCCCTTGTGCTGTCAGGCAGATTAAAGGAATGTTTAGCCCACACCTGCCAATTCATATACAAATTAATAAATCCAGGAGCAGCTACTTCGACTTTTTGTAAAAGACCCGTGTATCTCTCTTGTAATTTAATTTCTGCTTTTACTAACTCTGCTATGACGAGAGGGGATTTACGCAGGAGTTTGGCTAGCTGCATAGCAATATTGCAGGAATAATCACCATGCTCTAGATTAGCTGGCTGTTCGATCAGAATTGCAACATCTTTTGGGTAGGCAACTTCTAAGGTGTGGAATACTTTTTTTACACTTTGTTCAATGCTGTGTTTGATGATTTGACTTAACATTTTATACCCTCCTTTAAAAATACAAAAAAGCCCTCGTCTCAAAAGAGACGAGGGCTTTAGCGCTCGCGGTACCACTCTCGTTGCTAAACAGATGTTTAGCCACCTTACAGGATAACGGTCTTTAGCCGGGACTTCCTACTTAGGTTCAGAAGTCCATCTCATGGGTGCGCTTCATTAGGTGATCTGTACCGGCTTGCACTTACCCGGCTCGCTGAGGACTAGAACACGTTAACTACTCTCCCGCTCATCGATGCTTGAATAATTTTTATCAGTATAACGAATATTTCGAAAAAAGCAATAGGGTGTTAGTTAGAAAACGTAGAAAATGCTTGAGTTTAAGATTGTCCGATTAGTAGATTACAAATTCAAAGAATAGAAGGTTGTCTTTTTTTGAGTGGCAATTCCTTTGCATAAATGTCCACACATTAACTTTGAATACAGAATATTACTATATAGAGCTATTAATTATGAACCATGTTACTAGTTTTATAGTTTTTTTATTTTTCAAACTGCAGCAGAAGAGAGGAGTGAAAAAGATGGCTTTATTCTCAACCGGACCTATAGATAATAGTCCAATTCTAGGGGTCAGACAGACACAAATCGTAACAGTAAAAGTAGTTAATCGTGATTCTCTTAATCCATATAATCTTGTTATTCAGGGATTTTTGCTAAATGGGTCAAGATCGATGTATGTGAATGAAATGATTAATCTCGCACCTAACCAAGTTCTAACTAGGAACTATTTTGCAGATTTAGATGCATTTGAATTTGAGTTTACGACATTAGAAGTTGTTGAAGCAGAGGTAGGGATCTCGGTCTGGGGAAAACAGGCTTCAGGGGAATTAGTAGAACCTCATCGTATAGTAGCGTGGGAAAAACATGTAGGAATAATCTAAAGGAGTGTTGAGAATTGAGCTATTTATCTACTGGGCCGATAGATAATACCATGGTGGGAGGTATACGACCTACTCAACATGTTACGATCAAAATCGATAACCGAAGTGACGTTGTTTCTTCTACGGTTCTCGTTCAAGGATATTATATGAATGGGACAAGAACCATGTATGTTAGTCAGCTTGTTAATGTTATGCCTGATCAAGTTGTAACAACAGATTATTATGCGGATTTTGATGCATTTGAATTTATTTTTACGACTTTAAGCCTAGTAGATGATCCAATTCAAATTTCAGTCTGGGGAAAAAATAGTGTGGGTCAAATTGTGAGTGCTCACCGACTAGTCCATTCTGAATTACTCGGAGCAACGGTAGGGGTAACTGGGGCAACAGGAGCAGATGGAGCGACTGGAGCAACAGGAGCAGACGGAGCAACTGGAGCAACGGGAGCAGATGGAGCGACTGGAGCAACAGGAGCAGACGGAGCAACAGGAGCAACGGGAGCAGACGGAGCAACAGGAGCAACGGGAGCAGACGGAGCAGACGGAGCGACAGGAGCAACGGGAGCAACAGGAGCCGATGGAGTGACTGGGGCAACAGGAGCAACGGGAGCAGATGGAGCGACCGGAGCTACAGGAGCGCCCGGAGGAGCGACCGGGGCAACAGGAGCAGATGGAGCAACAGGAACAACAGGAGCAACGGGAGCGACTGGTGCAACAGGAGCCGATGGAGTGACTGGAGCAACAGGAGCAACAGGAGCAACAGGAGCAGATGGAGTGACTGGGGCAACAGGAGCAGCTGGAGTGACTGGGGCAACAGGAGCAGCTGGAGTGACTGGAGCAACTGGAGCAACTGGAGCAGCTGGAGCGACTGGTGCAACAGGAGCCGATGGAGTGACTGGGGCAACTGGAGCAGCTGGAGCAACAGGAACAACAGGAGCAACAGGAGCAACGGGAGCGACTGGTGCAACAGGAGCCGATGGAGTGACTGGGGCAACGGGAGCAGTTGGAGCGACTGGAGCAACAGGGGCAGACGGAGTGACTGGAGCAACGGGAGCGGACGGAGTGACTGGAGCAACGGGAGCGGATGGAGTGACCGGAGCAACGGGAGCAGTTGGAGCGACTGGAGCAACTGGAGCAGCTGGAGCGACTGGAGCAACAGGGGCAGCTGGAGTGACCGGAGCAACGGGAGCAGTTGGAGCGACTGGTGCAACAGGAGCGGCAGGTGTAACTGGAGCAACGGGAGCCGACGGAGTGACTGGAGCAACAGGGGCAGCTGGAGTGACTGGGGCAACCGGAGCAGTTGGAGCGACTGGAGCAACAGGAGCCGACGGGGTGACTGGAGCGACGGGAGCGGCAGGTGTAACTGGAGCAACAGGAGCGGCAGGTGTAACTGGAGCAACCGGAGCGGCAGGTGTGACTGGAGCAACGGGAGCGGCTGGAGTGACCGGAGCAACAGGAGCCGATGGAGTGACCGGAGCAACGGGAGCAGTTGGAGCGACTGGAGCAACAGGAGCAGCTGGAGCGACTGGAGCAACAGGGGCAGCTGGAGTGACCGGAGCAACCGGAGCAGTTGGAGCGACTGGTGCAACAGGAGCCGACGGGGTGACTGGAGCGACTGGAGCGGCAGGTGTAACAGGAGCAACGGGAGCGGCAGGTGTAACAGGAGCAACAGGAGCGGCAGGTGTGACTGGAGCAACGGGAGCGGACGGAGTGACCGGAGCAACAGGAGCGGCAGGTGTGACTGGAGCAACAGGAGCAGCTGGAGCGACTGGAGCAACGGGGGCAACTGGAGTAGCTGGAGCGACTGGTGTAACGGGAGTAACAGGAATAACTGGTGTGACTGGAGCAACAGGGCCGAATATTCAAGCTGAGGGATTCTCAGCGTTCCTATCAGCTTTGTCAGTTTCTACTTCTTCCCAACTGACTGGATGGTCTGTGGCTTCTCCTTTCTATTCTGATCCTTCCTTTAACCCAGTTACGGGAAATTACACAGTTCCGACAACGGGTAGATATTCTATTGAAGCGACCATTAACTATTCCACAACTGCCTCAATCTCAATTAGTCTTGGCAGTGGTATCAATCCAGCTTTCGTAGTTCAGAGAACTTCTCCTACTTCAACAAATCTGGTAAGTGGATTATTCCCTGTGTTGGATGTGAATGTTGCGCTTATTCTAGATTTGAGAGCTATTTTGGGAAGTGGGACTGTAACGCTGGTTGGAGAATTTGCACTAACAGCAGGTGATGTTATTGGCTTGTTCTATGTTTCTAATGGCTTGACGGTTCCTTTGAATCTGGGCGGTGCCAATACTTCTGGTATAGTTTGGTCTGTTCATGAATTGACGTAAATTTATCTCTGAGTTTGATTGTGAAAAAAGAGGATGCTCAGTAGCCGTAAGATGGCTTCCTGAGCTATCCTCTGTTTTGTGAACGGGACGAGTTGTGGGCAAAACGGAGTACTGCTCCTGAGATTTACAATCTATAAATATTGATAGGTTTCCGGATCCTTTTAAAAGTATTCAATATGTATAGTAGTAGCTTTTGATGGATGTCCACACATTAATACGAGATAAGAATATTACTATTAAGAGCCGAAAAATTCATTCTTAAAAATATAATAGGCTCATTGTTAGCGATTTAGAGTAGATCGGAGGAATGATTATAGTAACGCTACTATTCAGAATTTTTTTGGAGGACAATCTTGTTGTAGGCAATCTATTTTAAAATAAAAGGAGTTGAGAACTTGAGTTATTTATCCACTGGACCTATAGAAAATAATTTGGTAAGCGGTGAAAGACCTACTCAGCTTATTACTATTAAACTTGTTAATCAGAGTGATGTCACTACATCGTTGATTCAAGTCGAAGGATATTATATGAACGGGACAAGAACACTATATGTTAGTGAGCTTTATACTGTGGGACCTAATGAAGTATTAACGAAAGATTATTATGCGAATTTTGATTCATTCGAATTTGTATTCACAACTCCTATTCTATTAGACGATCCAATTCAAGTCTCAGTTTGGGGGAAAAGCAGCACAGGCCAATTAGTGACTGCACATCGGCTTGTCTACTCTGAATTGTATGGTGAAAATATAGGTTATTCAGGAGCTACTGGAGCCACAGGAGACACTGGTGTGACGGGAAGTACAGGTGCGACCGGAGCAGCAGGAAGTACTGGCGTAACTGGGGCAACGGGGACAGCTGGAGCGACGGGAACAGCAGGAGCAACTGGAGCAGCGGGAATAGCAGGTGTAACTGGAGCCACAGGAAGTGCAGGTGTACCCGGGGCGACCGGGCCGGCTGGTTCAGGTGCAATCATTCCTTATGCTTCGGGCCTACCTGTAGCTATGACAACTGTATTGGGAGGCTTACTGAATACTTCGAGTATCATAGGATTCGGAAGTAGTGCAACAAATATAAGTGTTACTGGCGGTACGATAGATCTTACAGGTGCGGCTGGAACCTTGTTGAACTTTGCATTCTCCGTTCCACGTACGGGAACGATTACCTCTTTAGCGGCCTATTTCAGCACAACAGCTGCACTTAGTTTATTGGGTTCTACATTATCAATAACAGCTCGTTTATTTAGTTCTTCTACATCTAATAATATCTTTACAGCAGTACCTGGGGCTGTAGTAACATTAACTCCTTCCCTTCAAGGAATACTTGCTCTTGGTACGATTAGCTCGGGAACAACCACAGGTTTGAGTATCCCTGTGACTCTTGGAGAACGCTTATTATTAGTCTTTAGTGCATCAGTCATAGATGGAGTTGACGTTGCGACAACCATTGCCGGGTACGGTAGTGCTGGAGTTACCATCGTATAATGATGAATACAGAAATAGGGATATCCCAAAAGCCGTATGGTTAGAGGATATCCCTTTATTTAGATCATCAGAATTTCTCGGATGTCTTGTTCTGTAAGGGTAGATAACCCTTCCTGACCTGGCTGGATCACTTCATCGATTAAGTTCCTTTTCTTCTGTTGTAGCTCATACATCTTGTCCTCCACAGTGCCTTGGGTGACGAGTCTGATCACTTGAACTACTTTTTTCTGTCCGATTCGGTGAGCCCGATCTGCAGCTTGCTGTTCGACGGCAGGGTTCCACCATAGATCGTATAGAATGACAGTGTCTGCCCCTGTTAAATTGAGTCCGGTTCCGCCAGCTTTTAAGGAGATCAGGAAAATATCCCGCTCTCCTTCATTAAATTGATTACATAAATCTACGCGCTGAGACACAGGCGTTTGACCGTCTAGGTAAAAATATGGAATACCTTGATAGCCGAGTTCACGTCCAATCAAACCGAGCATTTCTGTGAACTGGGAGAATACTAGCATTCGTTTACCTGAACTGCGGCATTCCTCTATGATTTCAAACAGCTGCTCGAACTTGGCGGAGCTTCCTTCATACCCATCCACAAATAGAGCCGGGTGACAGCATAGCTGGCGCAGACGGGTGAGACCAGCAAGGATTTTAATCCGATTATTATTACCGAAGCTATCCAGGGTCAGATGCTTAAGCGCCTCTTTTTTCAAACGGGCGAGATAAGCGACATATAACTTCTTCTGCTCAGGGAACAGCTCACAGGCTTGGAGTGATTCGATTTTCTCAGGCAATTCTTTTAACACATCACTCTTTAAGCGCCGCAGCAAAAAAGGACGTGCCCGTTTAGCGATAGTTTCCCTCGGCAAATCGTGAAAAGCCTTCTTACCTGGAAACAACCCGGGAAACACAGTGCCGAAGATGGACCATAGATCTTCTAGCGCATTCTCAACAGGAGTCCCAGTAAGTGCAAAACGATGCCGGGCTTGAAGAGCCATAACTGCTTGAGCGGTCTGCGTCGTATGGTTCTTTATGGTTTGCGCTTCATCGAGAATCAGGGTGTGAAAAGATTTCTTAGTATACAACTGAACATCTCTTCGAAGCAGCGGGTAAGAGGTGATAATTACATCCGCCTTCGCTGCATTTTTTAAAATTCGACCGCGTTCCGTTAAGCTTCCATCTGCAATAACAGCCTTAATCTCAGGCGTGAATTTTTTAAGCTCATTATGCCAGTTGTAGGTGAGAGAGGCAGGAGCGACAATAAGAGCGGGCAGACCACTCTGACGAATATCCGGAAGCTCAGAGAGCAGAAAAGCGATACTCTGCAGCGTTTTGCCAAGACCCATATCATCCGCTAAAATTCCCCCGAAACGGTAATGGGCCAGCGTCTTCAGCCACTGAAATCCATACTGCTGATAATCCCGGAGCACAGGAGCCAGACTCTCCGGTATAGGGAAGTCAAGGTTCTCAGGATTGTGCATATTCGCAAGTAACCTTTTAAAGGATCTGCTCAGTTTGACTGAGTCACTTTGAGAATCGGAAGAGGTTAAGTGTAACCCACGAACGACTGGTAAAGAAAATTGCGCACCTTTAATCTCACCTTCTCGAATGCCCATCTCGTTCATAAAGGTGATGATTTCTTGGAGCTCCTCGCTCTCCAGAGGTAGCAGTGCCCCTTCGGGCAATCGGTAGTATTTACGTTTATCCTGAAGTGATTTTAAGACCATCACAATCTCAGATTCTGGAATACCACCCATGTCGAATTTAAAATCAAGCCAGTCGGTTTTCTCATTCCAACTAATACTCACTTTTGGTGGCGTAGTTCCCGTGAATAGTCTTTCTTTGACAGCGGTGGTCGCATAGACCGTCAATAGTGGTTCAAGCAACGGAATCGTGTGGTATAAAAAATCGTACTCACCGTCCTCATCCGTCATAATATACCCGCCTTCGGTTTTGGCGAAGGATTCATGCTCCATCAGCTCCAGAATTCGGGCCTCTCCTTCACCGTCGCGTATAAGAATCAAGTCCGTACCGCGAACATGGGCTTTTTCATCCAAAGGATTGATGATAATGTCACCATACTGAAACTCTAGCCCGGCGAGCAGTCGATCTCTCACGCGGTCCAGATAGAGCCTCGCTATAAGCTTGTGTTGCACAATTCGATCAGCAATAGAGTCGGCGATATGCACGTTTCCCAGTTTTTTCAGACCAGGAATAACCTTGTCCATAAAAGGCTCCATTTGTTCGGGGGCAATATCGATGCCATCTCGACGAGAGGATTCCAGTATTTTCTTCATCTCAGATAGGCGCATGCATTCCTGAGCAGTTAGCTTCAACAGCTTACCTTCAGACAGCACGAGTCCGTAATCTTCCAGAACTGAGATCTGCTCCAGTCCTTGAATATCCAGATGGTAGCCTTCGCCTTCGGCTTGTTCGAACGCAAAGCTAAGGGGCGGTGCTTCATTAGACATATGAATGCCTTCGTACAACACCTCTTCTTGTTGCAGATATACCGACTGAACCTCTGAAAGTGCGGGCTGAAGCGTCTCCCAGAAAAAAGGAGGGATAGCCAGCAGGCGATCACCCCCTAGGTTGCCACCATATGGAGAGTAGTTAGTGACGTTATCGCGATACATTTTTTCATTTAAGACAATTTCAATTAGCTTCTGAAGAACGATGTTATCTTCCTTCCGAAAGCTGTGAATGGCAGGGTCATAGACGAAATGCTTCGAGAATTCGAAGGTTTCTCCACGATGTACACGTTCCAGAAAACCTCTTATTCTATGAACGACATATAGTCGTTTCGAGCCGATTTTCATTTCTATTCCAAGCATGGTAGTGCTATAGCTGTAAGTGAATGGCTTGCAGATGAACTCGACATTTAAAGGGATTCTATTATCTACAAAAGCCCCAGTACCGCTCGGACGCGGCTTATGGTTACTGAACATGCCTAGCAGGCTGCTCACAAGATGCTGGTCTCTGGACCTTCCTCCCATGTCTCGCGTAGAATCCGTAACATTACGTGGGGTTAAGACTCCAGTATCTTCAATAGTAGAATGGCTGGAAGTTCCGGTACAGTCTGGCCGTTCTCCAGCAGTTTCAAGGGCATCAATGCTGATCAGTACGGCTGCGATATGTTTGCAGAAAGGCCCTCCATGCGTGTAAGCAGGACAAGTACATTCTGCCGTGACATCACCGTCGATATCGATGACAACCATGACTTCGTAGCCAATGCCCCCTTGAACGAGCGCTTCATAACGAGAGCGGGGAAGATCTGGGATGGATTCATTACGTTCTTCAACATCTATTATATCGACGCTTCCAGACTGGTAATAAGCCAATCCTTTTTCAAAAATAGACTTGCCGCACAGCAGCTTAATTACCCGTTCTGTCACACTAAAGCCCATAACATAATTCCTTCCTCGTAACTTGTTCTTCGAAAAGTCCGATTATTATATAGTCCTTATGATAACAGAACGGGCGTGCGCATCAAATAGGGGCTGCTACTCCACTAATCCCGTGCATAATAAAACGGATCGTCAGGTTAATCTCTTCCTCATCGTTCCAGTCCTTCTCCGGTTGGAGCAGCAGGCGATTAAGCAAATACCCACCAATGGATGAAATAGTGAAACGTAGAATAGCGGGTGTGGGTAATTCAATGACTTCACCTTTTGCCTTGAAGTGTTCAACAATTTCGATGACGCGCTCCAGCACCTTGCTTAGAATATTTTCTGCGAACTGTTCTCTGAGCAACGGTTGGAAAGGAATCTCCTGTATCAGAATCTTTAGCATTTTAAAATTTCTACGGGCGAACTCCAGACGATTGACGATAAATGACCGTAGGAATTCTTCAAAGCTGTCATAGGGAACATCGAGTACCCCGTTGAAATTCCGCAGTACAAAAGGAGCGAGCATACGACTCATGGTGGGGCCAATGATGGAGAGCAGTAAATCTTTTTTGGTTTTGTAATATCGGAAAATCGTACCCTCTGCTACGCCTGCCTTTTGAGCAATTTCACTAGTCGCAGCAGCAGCGTAACCTTTTTCGGAGAACACCTCAATCGCCGCATGCAAAATGGAAATCTGCTTCGGTGTCAGTTTATCCTCTTCACTTATGGCCAGCAGCTCTTCAATCCACTGCTCTTCTATATTTTGTTCCGTAGAATCATATTCTTTCATTACAATTATCCTCCAAACTTGGTTCATTCCGTTCAACCGATGAAAGTTCTTAGTGAGGCTACATTTTCCGATGTTTGCGCAGTGCCAATACATTCAGCACCATGAATAATAGTGAGAATCCGATCAGTACATAGACATCCAGAGCGATGGAATTCCATCCTTTGCCACGGATCATGATGTTCATAAGCGCTTCTGATCCATAATAAATTGGGGTTGCGTAGCCGATGCGCTGTAGCCATAGCGGTAGAGTGTCGAGTGGGAACAGTCCGCTGAGGAAAACTTGTGGCACGATAATAAGCGGGATGAATTGAATCATCTGTAGCTCGTTGGCTGCAAAAGCAGATAGTAGCGTGCCCAGCGTCAAAGCTGTCATCGACAGGAGTAAGGTGATCAGCATTACGTAACCAAAGCTTCCCGTCATCATAATGCCAAGAATCTGAATGGAAAACCACGAGATCAATAGCGCTTGGAATACGGTAAAAATTCCGAAACCACATACATACCCGAGTACAATCTCCCATCTTTTTAAAGGAGTGGAAAGTAAACGTTCAAGGGTGCCTGTAGTCCGCTCTCGCAGGAATGAAACACCGGCAATCAGGAATACGAAAAAGAAAACAAATACGCCAATCATAATCGGGCCGAAGCGGTCAATCGTCTTCATATTCTCAGAACCGTATAAGTAGCTGATCTGGGGCTGTAATTGCAGCTGTTCCTCTGTACTTGGAAGGAGCTTCTGAGAAAGCTTTTGAAGCGTCATAATTACCGCCTTGTTGGCTGTAGGATTGCTACCCTCTAACAACACTTGAGGGATGGCTCCTGAATTCCCAACGTTTCCGTCCAAAGTGATTAAAGCGTCAATCTTTCCTTCTACTAGAGCACTTTTCCCTAGCTCTTCGCTGGCATACTCTTTAATTGTGGTATTTTCTTCTTTTAACGCAGCTGAGATATTTAGTGGCACACCGGATACTCCGATTTTTGGCTCATAGGCGTCCCCGTTGAATACCAAGCTCATTAAACTTAGAACGATGAGCGGTGCAATGAACATTAAGGCCATCGTTCTTTTATCATGAATAAATTGTCGCAAAATCCGTAAGGTGATCGCTCGAATTCTCATGAACGGACACCTCCATAATATAGAAAGGCTTCTTCAATAGAAGCTGAGCCAGTGGCTTCAAGCAGTCCGGAAGGTGTGTCGGCGGCAAGCAGCTTGCCATCACGGATCATTCCAAGGCGATCACATTTCTCAGCTTCATCCATGACATGCGTAGTGAGTACAATCGTGGTACCTTTCTCGTTCAGCGCTTTTAGTTCTTTCCAGATGGATAATCGGAGTACAGGATCGATACCAACTGTTGGCTCATCAAGAAGAAGTAGCGGAGGCTCATGAAGCAGCGCAATCGCCAGGGATAGGCGGCGTTTCATTCCGCCAGAGTATTGATCTACTCTTTTGCGCAGATGCTCCTGAAGATCTACTAGTTCCATAACAGCTTTGATACGTTTGCCGCGCTCCGCACCTTTTAGTCCATATAGCGCAGCGAAGAACTCCAGATTTTCTTTTGCGCTGAGTTCCGTATATAGGGCATCAGATTGAGCCATGTATCCAATTTGCTGCAGCATGGATAACTTAGGCATAGTGACACCAAGCACCTTTACCTCACCTGAGGTCACCTCATCGATACCTGTAAGCAGCTTTACTAGCGTTGTTTTTCCGGAGCCAGAGGGCCCTAATATGCCGAAGGTTTCCGCACGCTCTACTTGAAGCGAAATATCCTCGAGCACCTGTCTGTCTCCAAAGGCTTTACCAACATGGCTCACTGAAATGACTGGAGCTTCCGAACCCATATTCATCTCCTCGATTCTGAATAGTCTGGGATACAAAGTGGTGTTACTGAGTGCTCTGCACAACAATAATGAGTGAGCGCTCACTCATTATTGTGCTCCGGAATCCAGTAAATGTAAAGTGCTTGATTTCCGCTACTTGAAATTAACTTACAATCAGGTGTAAATCGCAAAGTAGCGGCATTTTTGCACAAGATGCGAATACCTGCTCAAGAACCAACTTGATATGATGTTAATAAGGAATCCAGCTGGGATGTTCGACAACTCAATGATGCAAATGCCATTGCTTCCGAAATTGATTAGGCGTTGTGCCGAAATGGGTTTTGAACAATTTGCAAAAATGAGAGCAATTTGTAATCCCCACTTCCTCGGCGATGTGTGCAACCGTGTATTTGCTTGAAGTCAGAAGATGAACGGCTTCCTGCATTCTTTTGACCGTTAAATAATCGGAAATACTGCTGCCTGTACATTCCTTGAACAAGTGGGATAAATGATGGGGTGAAAGATGCAGATCCTTGCTCATTTGATCAAGCCGCAAAGGTTCCTTGTAATGCAACTGCAGCCATTCCATAATACGTTCTGCCTGATGTGGTTTACGAAGCAATTGTTCCATGGAGGCCGGCTTCTGCTGTGTATCCCAAAGCGGCTTTAAAGTACGTAGGAACGTGATGAGAAACAATGAGACCTCTTCCATGAAATCATTTTTGTGCAAAGTTGGAAGCGTTTTATCCAGATCCTTCAAAAGAGCTATCAGGGATTGTAGGTCCTGCTGTTCATACCATCGAGGTGAGGCGGAATTGCCGCTGTGAATATGATTGAAAAAGCTTTGTAGGATGGGCCACTTTTCAAAATAAGCTTTAAATATGCTGGGCTCATAATGCACGATCGAACGCACGAACGGAACCGCCTCATTAATTTCAATTTGAATATGATGCAGTTGATACGGCTGGAAAATACAAATCATCCCTGGCTTTATTTCATAGCTATTTTGATCAATAATCAGCGTCCCTTTACCTTCATGAACAATAAGAATTTCAACACCCTGATGAGCATGGAATGTACCTTGATAGTCGTCTGTATTTGTACTTGTTCTTTTATATACAAAATAGAGATGGAACGGTTGTAAGTCCTGCTGCTCATGGTACGTCACATTCGTGTTCCTCCTATTAGTAGGGATGCGGATAACCTATCGTTTACAAAAGTATAAGAGAACCATTACACAGCTAGCAACATCTAGATTAAAAAGTCTTACTCACTAATGGAGGACACCGAATTATGGCAGAACAAAAGACAGAATTACATAACGCAGGGTATAAAGCTTGGCTCGAATATCCTTATATTCAATCGAGTGCAGTAAGAGAGTGCTATTCTCCTTGGTGCTATAACATTTTGACAGTCAATCAAGATCATCCAGTGATCAAAAGTGCTGTGCAAGAACTAACACGTGGCATACAAGGAATGCTGGATATAGAAGCCACCATTGCTGAATCTCAGGATAAAGATAAACAAGCTTGTATTGCAATCGGTACGTTTGATAGTAATCATCCGTTGATTACGCATACCTTTAGCGAGGCTACAAGGACAGCAATTGGATCAGAAGGATATGCCATTCGAACAAACACGGAGAAGGACTGTATTGCAATAGGTGCTTCCACACCCGTGGGATTACTGTACGGTGTATTTGCATTCTTACGCTTACTTGGAACGGGTCAATCTATTAAGGCGTTGGATATGTTGGAACAGCCGGTAAATACGCTCCGCATGATGAATCAATGGGATAACATCGATGGAAGCATCGAACGTGGTTACGCGGGGAAGTCCATATTCTACTCAGACAACGAAATCACTAAGGACTTTGCTCGATTGGAAGATTATGCGAGAATGCTCGCTTCGATAGGAATTAATGCGATTGCTATAAACAATGTCAATGTACATCGGTTTGAAACGATGTTTATTACGGAGCGCTATCTTCCTGACATCACGAGGATTGCCGATATCTTCCGTACCTACGGGGTGAAGCTGTTCCTAAGTATTAACTATGCTAGCCCGATCGAAATCGGTGGATTGAATACAGCTGATCCGTTAGATTCTGATGTACGCCAATGGTGGAAGGCAAAGGCGGTAGAAATTTATAAATTGATTCCAGATTTCGGCGGTTTCCTCGTAAAAGCTGATTCAGAGAATCGTCCAGGTCCATTCACTTATGATCGTGATCATGCAGAAGGTTCGAACATGCTGGCTGAAGCTTTATTGCCTTTCGGGGGAATCGTCATCTGGCGCTGCTTCGTTTACAATTGCAAACAGGATTGGCGGGATCGCTCCACCGATCGTGCACGAGCGGCATATGATCACTTTAAACCGCTGGATGGCCAGTTCATGGAGAATGTTATTTTACAGGTGAAGAATGGACCGATGGATTTTCAAGTACGGGAAGGTGTGTCTCCGCTGTTCGGTGCCATGGAGCATACTAATATGATGATTGAGTTTCAGGTTACGCAGGAATATACAGGCCAACAGCGTCATGTCTGCTACCTCATTCCTCAATGGAAGGAAGTTCTTGATATTAATACTTACGCAACGGATTCGGAGTCATCGGTGAAACGGGTCGTCGATGGATCCATGTACGGTTATAAATATAGCGGCTTCGCTGCTGTTTCAAATATTGGTAATGATCATAACTGGACGGGGCATTTGTTAGCGCAGGCCAATCTATATGGTTACGGGCGTCTCGCTTGGAATCCGGAATTAAGTGCAGAGCAAATCGCGAAGGAATGGACAATGCTCACGTTCAGTGCAGAGGATGAGCAGTTAATAGATACGATTCGTGAGATCTTGTTAACCTCATGGCATATCTATGAATCTTATACTTCGCCACTTGGGGTAGGCTGGATGGTCAATCCTGATCATCATTACGGTCCAAATGTGGATGGATATGAATATTCGAAATGGGGAACGTATCATTTTGCAGACTTACAAGGGATTGGCGTAGACCGAACAATAAAGACGGGTACGGGATATGTTGCTCAGTATCAAGGAGCGAATGTAGATTTGTATGAATCGGTAGCTACTTGTCCAGATGAGCTATTACTGTTCTTTCATCATGTACCGTATACGCATACTCTTAAATCTGGTAAAACGGTCATCCAGCATATTTATGATACGCATTTTGATGGCGTGGATCGCGCAGCAGGGCTGAAAGAGAAGTGGCAATCCCTTGGGGGGAAAATGGATGGCAGCAGGTTTGGACAGGTGGCAGACCGTCTGCACGAACAGGTACTACATGCCCGCGAGTGGAGAGATATCATCAATACGTATTTCTTTCGAAAAAGCGGTATCCCAGACCAGCATCAACGTACAATATACTAAATATTAGCAGTAGGAGGAGTGTGTCCAGCAGGGCCACTCCTTCTATTGCTCCATCCCTTTGTTTCATAATTCTATGAGAAGAAAGGAAGATACACCTTGAATCAGAAAAGATTATTTAATGAGGACTGGGAATTCGCCAAGAGTACTTTAGAAGTGACGAATGCTGAGTCCTTGGATTTCCATCCCATCGATCTCCCACATGATTGGTTGATTTATAACACGTTAGACTTATATGAGAATAGTATTGGCTGGTATCGAAAATATTTTATAAATACGAAGAACGATGAGCAGCTATTGCTGTGTTTTGATGGTATTTATATGGACTCCACGATTTATGTGAATCATCAATGGGTTGGGGAATGGAAATACGGTTATTCTTCCTTTGAATACGAAATTACAGATATGCTCATAGACGGGGAAAATGAAATTCTAGTGAAGGTCGTGCATCAGAGTCCGAATAGTAGATGGTATTCAGGAGCGGGTATCTATCGGAATGTATGGCTCAAGACAAGAGATTGCAATCACATCGTGACAGATGGAATTTACATTCATACAGTACAAAAAAATGACGTTTGGCGAGTGGAGATCGACACCGATGTGAGCATTACAGGAGATATGCGGCTTTCCCAAACCATTCTGTACAAGGATCGAGAGATAAAAACCTGTGTTGAGAAAATCTCGGCTGGAGATCAAACACAAGCCACCTCACGTGTAAGTCAGGTGCTGACTGTAGAGAATGCTTTATTATGGAGCCCCGGTGAGCCGCATTTATATCAGCTAAAAACGGAATTGCAGCATAAGGCACCTGATCAGGGTTCTGATGAAGTGTGGACAACAATAGAAGAAGTAACACAGTTTATAGGCTTTCGATCGATTGTACTGGATCTGCAAGAGGGAATGCTTCTGAATGGGGTAAAGACTAAGCTTAACGGAGTTTGTGAGCATCATGATCTTGGAGCATTGGGTTCGGCGTTTCATACAGCAGCATTGCGAAGAAGACTTGAGATCTTAAAGGACATGGGCGTAAATGCAATACGCACCGCTCATAATATGCCTGCTGCAGAGCTTATGGATCTGGCGGACGAAATGGGGCTGCTTGTGGTTTCAGAAGCCTTTGATATGTGGGAGCGATCGAAGACCACATATGATTACGCAAGATTTTTCAAGGACTGGTCGTTAAAAGATGTGAGAAGCTGGGTCATGCGAGATCGTAATCATCCAAGCTTGTTCATGTGGAGTATTGGCAATGAAATTTATGATACGCATGCTGACAAGAAAGGGCAAGAATTGACGAGCATGTTGATGGAAGCCGTGCTTCAATATGAGCCGAAAGGCAACGGGAAAGTGACCATTGGATCGAACTATATGCCATGGGAGAATGCTCAGAAATGTGCGGACATCGTAAAGGTGGCAGGCTACAATTATGCGGAAAAATATTACCATCAGCATCACGCGGAACATCCTGACTGGATTATCTATGGTAGTGAAACCGCCTCTATTGTGCAGAGCAGGGGAATATATCATTTCCCATTCGAGCAATCCATCCTGGCTGATGACGATGAGCAGTGCTCTGCACTAGGTAATAGCTCTACAAGCTGGGGAGCGAAGTCAGCAGAAGCGTGTATTATCGCGGAGCGAGATGCAGCGTTCTCATTAGGGCAATTTATATGGACGGGTTTTGATTATATTGGTGAACCTACACCGTATCATACGAAGAATTCGTATTTTGGACAGATTGATACAGCGACCTTTAAAAAGGATTCATATTACATCTATCAAGCGGCTTGGACAAATTACAAGGAGCATCCGATGGTGCATATTTTTCCCTATTGGGATTTCAATCCCGGTCAAATGATCGATGTTCGAGTCTGCTCGAATGCTCCCAAGATAGAATTGCAGTTCAATGGTGAGACTGTTGGGACCTATGAAATCGATCATGTACATGGAACGCAGCTAGCGGGCTGGTGGAAGCTTCCTTATGAACCAGGCGAGCTCAAGGCAATCGCTTATGATGAGGCTGGCCAAATCATTGCAGTAGACATCAGGAAATCGTTCGGGGATGCGAGTCGAATCTGCTTAAAAGCTGATAAGGGTACACTCCTTGCGAACGGCACAGATTTAATCTTCATCGAAATTACGATGGAGGATGAGCGCGGGAATGCCGTTGAGAATGCAAACAATCGCGTTCAGGTTCAGGTGGGCGGAGCAGGCCGTTTGATCGGTTTAGATAATGGAGACAGCACGGACTATGATCCATACAAAGGAACGAGTAGACGCTTGTTCAGCGGTAAGCTTATGGCGATTGTTGCTGCGAGTTTAGAAGCGGGTACGATAACAGTTGAGGTTACATCGAAAGGTGTAGTAGGTAGTAAGCTACAGCTTCAATCGCTCCCTGTGGCAGATCGTGGAATAGGCATTTCAGCTAACACTAGAAATCTAGCATTGCCCTGTGTGATGGGAAATGTAGAAGAAATTCCTTTACGAAAGATAGAAATTATAAGTCATTCTGGACAACAGTTTAATGAAAATAGAAGAGAAATGAATGTACACGCCATCCTTTACCCTAAAGACACTTCCTATACTGAAGTGGAGTGGAGTATTGTAAATGATGCAGGGATTGAGTCCAATCTAGCGCGGCTCGAACAACTGGGACAAGAAGCCAAGATCACGGCGTTAGGAGATGGGAGTTTCCGCATTCGCTGTATGAGTAAGAACGGTACGGAAAAGACAAAGCTGATTTCACAGTTGGAATTTACAGCGTGCGGTCTGGGGACGGCTTACAAGGATCCGTATGGATTTATATCTGGCGGTCTATATGACGAGGTTAAAGGCGAAGTCGGAAACGGAAATGAACGAGGCGTAGCAACGAGTCGAGATGGTGAGACGCAGGTTGCTTATCGCGAGATTGACTTTGGAACTTACGGCTCGGATTTGATAACGATTCCCCTATTCGCATTGTCTAGCGAAGCCTACGAGCTCCAGATTTGGGAAGGCATGCCGGACGAAGAGAACAGTGAGCTTTTGGCAGACGTCATTTATCAGAAGGAATCGCAATGGAATGTTTATCAGGAGGCAACCTATCTATTATCCAAGAGACTCACGGGTATCAGCTCTATTTGTTTCGTATTACAGAAGAAGGTGCACATTAAAGGCTTCTCATTTGTGAAAAAGAACCGAGCGTTCGAGCAGAATAGGGCTGTGGATTGTGATCGCATTTATGGTGATACGTTCACCATCGCGGAACAGGGTGTTGAAGGAATCGGGAATAACGTATCTCTCGTGTTCGAGCAGATGGATTTTACGACGGAAGGTACTTCAAAGCTTATCATTTGTGGGAGATCTCCGATCGATAAGAATACCATTCATCTTCGCTTCGAAGAGGGTGAAGCATCTAACAATCAACTGATCGAATTTACACAGTCAGATGGATATGTAGAGCGAGTATTTGAGTTGGAGAAAGTGACAGGGGATCAGAAGGTAACGTTTATCTTCTTGCCTGGAAGTCAGTTCGATTTCGGCTGGTTTCGGTTTGAATGATCGATTGTCCTTTCAACTACTACGATAAATGAGGTGCGTGTACATGTTAACAGGCAAGATGAATGCTGCAATAATGGATGAGCAATTATCGATTTCTGTGAAGCAAATAGATATTCCTGTTCCTAAGGATAATGAAGCGCTAATTAAGGTGTATTGTATCGGAATTTGCGGGTCAGATGTTCATTACTATGAGCATGGAAGAATCGGTCGTTATGTAGTAAAGGAACCGATCATATTAGGCCATGAGCTGGCTGGTGAAGTCGTTGAGGTTGGTAAGCAGGTATCAAATATAGCTGTAGGTGACCGAGTAGCGGTTGAGCCAGGAGTGACCTGTGGACAATGCGACTATTGTAAATCAGGACGTTATAATTTGTGTCCAGATGTGGTCTTTCTTGCAACACCCCCAGTAAATGGGGCTTGGGCAGAATACATTGTCATGCCAAGCGATTATCTATTTAAACTTCCGGATTCTATGAGTTATGAGGAAGGCGCAATGCTGGAGCCATTGTCGGTTGGTTTTCATGCGATGATGCGTGGTAAGGTTCAACCGTTTGATCGAGTGCTAATAACGGGTCTTGGTCCGATCGGACTGCTTGCAGGACAAGCAGCAAAGCTATTTGGCGTTTCTGAAATTTATGGTACGGATGTCGTACCTTTTCGGCGTCAACTTGCAATGGAGATGGGCTTCACTGCAGCATTAGATCCAGTAAAAGAGAATGTTGGACAGCGACTCAACGAGTTAACGAACGGATTTGGAGTTACACTCGTCGTAGAATCATCGGGTAACGCAAGGGCGATGGCGGATACAATTAAGTGGGTTCGCCGTGGCGGGAGAATTGTATTTGTCGGTTTACCAGCCGATAGTGCTATTCCGATGGACATGGGACAATTTATCGATGGTGAGATCGATGCTTATGGTGTTTTTCGTTACGCGAATACCTATCCGGCTGCGATCCAAGCGTTGCAGCATTCTTCATTAGATATTGAGAAAATAGTTACGCATCGCTTTGCGCTTACAGATACTCAAGAAGCTCTTGAAGTAGCACGTAAAGAGAAGGATACAAGTATTAAGGTAATGATTTATCCGAATATGCCTTAATGCGTGTTATATAAAAAGAGACCGTCCCAAAAGCCATGAAAATGGCTGCTTGAGGCGGTCTTTTTATTTTTATGTAAACTCTGTAAATACGCGTTATTACGCTTTAATATAATCTGCAAAATTCTCTAGTAAGTATAGGGAGTTCATATCTTCACGCAAATGATGCTGGACTAGCTCATCCACTTTGTCTGGTTCATGGTTTGTCATACAATCCAGGATCATGTGATGCTCGCTCAAAATTTTCTCCAGCTTTTCTGCCTTTAGCGTATGCAAGCGTCGATATCTTTCATAATGCACATGGGAAAACTTAATTTGCTCCCACAAAAATTCATGTCCTGCTAATGTGAATAACGTCTTATGATAGGCGTTATCCAAAGCAAAAAAGTGCTCAATGGAATGTTCTTGATGTATGGCATTTTTTTGTTCTTCTAGGTTCTTCTTAAGTTCTATAATTCCTTTAAGAGTAAGGCTATCGCATAGACCTTTGATAATATCCTTTTCTAAAACGCTTCTTAAATAGATCATTTGCTCGACAGATTCCAAATCAATGTATGAAACCAGATTCCCTTTCTTCGGATACACATCAATATAGGACTCGAGGGATAGCTGCTTTAGTACATCGCGCAAAGGTGTTCTGGATATCTGAAACCGTTCGGATAACACGGTCTCACTTAGAATGGTTCCAGGTTTTAGCGTTAAATTAAGAATTTCGTGCTTTAATAGGTTCAAAATATCATTTTTGGTGGACATGAGGTTGCGTCTCCATTGCCGTTGAATTTGTAATGCTGATATCTGAAACGGGATTCTGAAATAAGATAGTGATTTCATTATATAATTTTTTAATCTTGTATACAAGATTGGGGATTATTGATTTTATGTCATTGACAAAAGGTATTATTTAAATCTAATATTTGAGTATATTATCTTGTATACAAGATCTCGACATATGAAATTATAGGAGGTTTTATCTAGATGAACATGACATGGAGATGGTATGGAGAAGGCAATGACAACATTACGCTTGATCATATCCGGCAAATTCCGGGGGTAATGGGTATTGTCTGGTCACTACATCATAAGGTAGCGGGTGAAGTGTGGGAAATGGATGACATTCAAAAGGTTGCGGATCAAATTACGAGCAAAGGGTTTAGCACTGCCGTAGTAGAGAGTGTGAACGTCCATGATGATATCAAGATTGGACTCCCGACGCGTGATAAATATATCGATATTTACATAGACACCATACGGAAGCTTGCCAAGGTCGGTACTAAAGTGATCTGTTACAATTTCATGCCTATCTTTGACTGGACTCGGACGGAGCTGTACAAGGAATTGCCAGATGGCTCGAATGCTCTTTTTTATGAAAATGCGGCCATTAATGAGAACCCGCGCGACATGGTAAATCGTATTCTCGAGGGGGCAGGCGAATTTACGATGCCTGGCTGGGAGCCAGAGCGTCTTGCGAAGCTCGATGAGCTATTCGCCGCTTATGCAGATGTAACGGAAGAGAAGCTGTTCGAGAACTTGGTCTATTTTCTGAAGCGCATTATTCCTGTCTGTGAAGAAGTTGATATCAAAATGGCTATTCATCCCGATGATCCTGCTTGGCCGATCTTTGGCTTGCCCCGCATTGTCCGCAGCCGTGATACGATCCGTCGTTTACTTGACGCAGTAGATAGTCCGTATAATGGATTAACCTTCTGCACTGGGTCGCTCGGTACGAATCCGAAGAACGATCTGCCGGCTATGATTCGGGAATTCTGTAATCGCATTCATTTTACTCATATTCGAAATGTTAAGGTTTTTGAGAACGGAGATTTTATTGAGGTCTCTCATCGTGGACGGGATGGCAGTGTGGATGTGGCAGAGGTTGTTAAAGCGTATCATGAGAATGGATATACGGGGTATGTGCGTCCAGATCATGGTCGTCATTTGTGGGGGGAAGAGAAGACTTGCCGCCCGGGGTACGGGCTGTACGATAGAGCAATGGGGATCATGTATTTACTTGGTGTGTGGGATAGTCTCGACAATACGATGGGGGTGAAGTGAATGCTGCTTCTGACAAGAGAGAGTATTCAATCATGTGCAGAGGTGTGGAAGGACGCTGACGTGGAGCTTCCTCAGTTTGATTATGAGCAGGTGGCAGAGAATACGCGCGTTAGGCCGGAATGGGTCCATTTTGGAGCGGGAAATATTTTTCGGGGATTTGTTGCGAATGCTCACCAGAAGCTGTTGGAGCTTGGAAAAGCAGATACAGGTATTATTGCCGCTACCTCCTCTGACTACGAGCTGATTGACAAAATTTATAAACCGCATGATCATTTAACACTTCTCGTACTAATGAATGCGAGTGGCGAGTTTACAAAAAAGGTCATTAGCAGCATTACCGAAGCTATTATGGCAAACAAGAATCGAGCGGAGGATTACTGCCGTTTGGTTGAAATTTTTGAAAACCCGAGCCTGCAGATGGCCAGCTTCACCATCACAGAGAAAGGTTATACCTTGACCGGTCCTGATGGAATGTATCTTGATATCGTGAAGAAGGATATGGAGCATGGGCCAGAGCAGCCTTCCCACAGCATGAGTGTGATCGCTTCTCTAGCGTACCGTCGATATCTTAAGGGGCAGTATCCGATGACTTTTGTTAGTATGGATAACTGTTCGCACAATGGGGATATGTTGAAAAATAGCATGATTACAATCGCCAAGGCATGGGCTACGAAAGGGGTTGTGGAGGAAGGTTTTGTTGCGTACCTCGAAGACGAGAGTCGAATAACATTCCCTTTGTCGATGATCGATAAAATCACACCACGTCCATCCGAGGTAGTACGTAATACTTTACAGGAGCAAGGGATTGGCGGCATGGATATACTTATTACCTCGAGGAACGCTCATACCGCGCCTTTTGTTAACGCAGAAGTTAGTGAATATCTGGTCATTGAGGATAAGTTTACGAATGGGCGACCTTTATTAGAAGAAGCCGGCATTATATTCACAGATCGTGAGACCGTGAACAGGGTAGAAACGATGAAAGTTACCACCTGTCTAAACCCCTTGCATACTGCTTTAGCGGTCACTGGCTGTCTACTAGGCTACACACAGATTTCGGATGAGATGCAGGATGAGACTCTACGTACATTAGTCGAGCGGATTGGGTATAAGGAAGGGTTGCCTGTAGTTGTAGATCCTATCATTCTACGTCCACAGCAGTTCTTGGATGAAGTGCTGCAAGAGCGACTCACGAATCCATTTATTCCAGACACCCCGCAGCGAATTGCGACTGATACGTCGCAGAAGGTAGGCATTCGTTATGGGGAAACAATCAAATCCTATGTACAACGCGAAAATCTTCATCCAGCTGAATTGACGGCGATTCCACTAGCAATTGCTGCTTGGTGCCGCTATTTGATCGGAGTGGATGATGAAGGGAATTCATTTGAGCTAAGTCCCGATCCGTTAATGGAGTCGCTTCAAACGCATCTGCAGGGAGTGACTTTGGGAGATTCGACCTCTAATGTGCATAGAATTCTAGAAAATGAGAAGATCTTTGGTGTACCATTATATGAAATCGGTCTGGGTAGCAAGATTGAAAGTTACTTCTATGAGATGCTGAAAGGCCCAGGAGCTGTACGGAGAACGTTGGAAAAGCATTTAAATGAAGAGTTAGGGTAGATCACATTTACAAAAAGCCTCATGGAGTAAAAGCTACTGCACCCCGCAGAGCTATCCCCCATGAGGCTTTTTCGTGTCTAGTCCATTTGGTTTATCTGAATTTAGCAGTCTAGTACGCTAATATACCTACTTTTTCAAAAAAATAATTATAGTTAATATTTCCATAACATTCCTCTGCAACAGAGTTGACAATTGTAGACGAAAATGACATTAGCAGTTACCTATACGAAAAGGGTGAATCTAATTGAAAAACAGTAAATGGATTAGCGCAACGTTGGCTTCAGCACTTCTTGCAACTGTAGGCGTTGGGAGTGTATCTGCAGCTAGCATCGGCAGTAATGTAAAATCTGTGGCTACCAATCAAACCGCTGCAAAAACAGCAGTTAAAGAAGGTACAGCCACTTGGAATGTAAATGGTACGCCGATTGTGTTTAACACCATTAATAGCAGTGGTTACAAGTTGTACTCGCTGAATCAGGTAACTGGTGAAATTGGAGCTAAGTTAGTACTTGGAGCTGGCGGGTTTGAACTTAATGACAGCAAAGGATTACATAATGTGAAGCTCAAAACAGGCTCAAAGAGCTATCAAGTAGATGGTAATTCTGAGACATTCACAGTTGCTCCAGTATTTTATAACGGTAAAACCTATGTAGAGCTTTCAAAGTTAGTTTATGCATTAGGTGGAGAACTGGATGCTGACGCTAGCACGATTCTAAGCTTTGCTCGTCCTGAAGGATTGTTTGATACTTTGCACTGGACAGCAGCTGGAAGTCTGATTGCGAACAAAAGTGATGCTGAATCTGCTCAACTTATCAAGTTCAGCACAGAGCCAGGTAACTACGAAGTATTTTCATCAAATGACAGTGCAGTGGATTTTGCAGTATCGCCGGATGGGCAGTGGGGAGCTTTCAATGATGAGACTGGTTTGTTGAATCTGATTAACCTGTCTAGCGGAGCTACTAAGACACTTGGTACTGACAATAGTGTAAAAACGGATCTGGTGTGGTCGAACGATGGTAAAAGTATTTACTTCGTCCAAGGTGACAAGCAAGAGAAACTCGCAAAAATCGCTGTAGACACTGGTGAAGTTAAATCCGTATTGGCAGACAAAGTAGAAAATAAATCCGAACTGCGCATTTCCGCTGATGAAAAGAGCGCCGTTTATATCGTTAACTTGACGGGTGTTGCTAAAAACGATGCGGACAGCACAGAAGATTCTCTTACTGTAGACTTCAGCTCTGCTGGAGAGCAGCTTTATAAGCTTGACCTGGCTACGAAAGATGCTAAACCAGCTGCACTGACAACTACACCGGATAACAAGCTGTACCCTGAAATTTCTGCTGATGGTAGCGTCGTTTACCTGAGTGCAGATGCTGAAGGTAACGCAGCTAACACATTGAAGGTTCTAAAAGCAGACGGAAAAAGCAGCAACATTGCACTTGATGTTGAAGTAACTTGGTCTACTGGCGTTAAGAACGGCTTGGTTGTAGCAGGTTCAGCGGCAGATGGAAGCACAGTAGTCTATTCCGTTGATAACAATGGAGCTAAGACTGAGCTGTTCCGCTCCACTGAAGATGTATCTGAAGTAGCTGTTTCGAATGATGGAAGCAAGCTTGCTATCGTAAGTGATGGCGGTGTATGGGTGGTTCAAGGCGGCAAAGCATTGCAACTGTCAAAATAATAAATATCCCTAATCATATTTTAACGGCGTAGAGCCGAGAGGAGAAATAATACAAATGAAGATTTTCAAAAAGCTAACAGTAACGGCTCTAACGGCTGTAATTGCGGTAACCGCATCTTTCGCAGGGGTTGCAGCAGCAGCCGATTCACTTAAAGGTAAAATCACAGTTAACGGTTCAACCGCACTTCTTCCATTGACGCTTCAAGCGGCAAAAGAATTCCAAAAGCTGCACCCTAAAGTGAAAATCGCAGCCTCAGGTAAAGGTTCAGTAACTGGACCTCAAGCTGTTAAAAAAGGCATCGCTGATATCGGCGCTTGCGACTGGGATGCTAGCATCGACGTACCAGGCTTCAAAGCTTTTGACGGTCAAGTAGCAAACAAAGTAGCAGTTATTCCTTTTGCTACAATCGTTAACAAAAATGTTGGTGTAGATAACCTTACAACTGAACAGCTTAAAGGTATTTTCGCAGGTAAAATCACGAACTGGAAAGAAGTAGGAGGTGCAGATGCTGACATCGTGGTTATCACTCGCTCTTTCGGTTCCGGTACACGCGTTAACTATCAAGCTAAAGCTTTGGATGGCGGAGATATCGTTAAAAAGGCTAAGAACTACAAAGAAACAGGTTCATCCGGTGACATGAAGACTGCCGTAGGAACAACTCCTAACTCTATCGGTTATATCGACCTTGTATATGTAAGTGGCGACGTAAAAGCTGTTAAACACAACGGTATAGCTGCTACTACAGACAACGTAATCAATGGATCTTATAAGATCTGGGCTTATGGTTACTACATGACTAAAGGCCAACCTACTGGCGCTACAAAAGAATTCATCGAATACGTACAAAGCAAGAAGTTCCAACAAGGTTCCCTGAAAAAGCTTAAATTTATTCCGATCGCAGCAATGAAGGGCTAATAACATCTAAAGATCATATTGAACGGTAACAGCGGCCAGCTCCGATCTTGATACGGGGGTGGCCGCTTACAGGAGGGAAAGTATGGGGGCACCAGTCCAAGGCTTGGCAACTAGGGGAAAAGAGAGCGTAACGCAGGTTAGCGCTAATCCTAAACGTCATGGTAGACATTTGTTTAGCAACAAATTGTTTAAGTTTTATTTTTTATTCAGCATTCTTGCGCTTTGCTTCGTGCTTGGACTTGTAATTCTATTTATCGGCAAAACGGCTATGCTTCTGTTCGGCCATCTCTCGCCTGCGGACTTTTTCTTTTCCTTTAACTGGACGCCGGAAGAGGATTCTTTTGGAGCGGCTGCCTTCATTGTAAATACACTTTCACTAACTGCATTAACGCTGCTGATCGCAGTTCCTATTTCGGTAGGGATGGCAGTACTTTGTGCAGAGATTGCTCCAAAATGGATGAAGACTTTTATCCGTCCAGTGCTAGATTTATTGGTAGGTATTCCTTCAATTGTTTACGGATATATAGGCTTAACGGTATTACTTCCTTTCTTGCGCAGAATTAGTGGGGAGAGCTTAGGCGATGGCTTGTTAGCTGCTGCGCTGGTGCTCGCATTAATGGTGCTGCCAACGATTTGCCGAATCAGTGATGATGCCATTGTCTCTGTGCCGCGCAAATATCGTGATGCTGCATATGCTCTTGGATCTACCCGTTTACAGGTCATCATGCGTGTAGTACTGCCTGCGGCTAGCCGGGGAATTATCTCTGCGGTTATTCTAGGTATGACTCGTGCTGTGGGTGAGACGATGGCTGTAGTTATGGTTATCGGGAATACACCGCAATTGGCGAAGACGTTATTCACGCCAGCATCGGTGCTAACTAGTAACATCGTTATGCAAATCTCCAATGTAGAGTTTGACTCTACATGGAACTATGCGCTACATATGATGGCATTTCTCCTGCTAGTAATATCATTTGTATTAATTCTGATCATCCGCGTGCTGGGTAGAAAAAGGAGGGATGCAGCGTGAACGGATTCGCAAGTACAAAGCATACAGCGCGGGCTCAAAGAAACAATAAAATTGCAACCATAGGGTTTTATACGCTTGGGGCTTTAGTCATGCTGCTGATCTTCTGGCTGCTCTTCACGATTCTTAGTAAAGGTTTACCGGCACTTCGGCCCGATTTCTTGATTAAACAGCCTGAAGAGATTGACGCAGGTGGTGGGATTGGCCCGGTGCTGTTTAACTCTTTTTACATTTTGTTCATCTCGCTGTTTATTTCCGTTCCAATTGGTTTGGGTGCGGGAATCTATATGGCTGAATATGCACCAGACAATAAATTTACAGGCGCACTACGTATTTGCGTAGAATCTCTGTCATCGGTACCATCGATTGTGTTCGGTATGCTCGGACTCGCGATTTTTGCGGAATATTTCGATATCGGTCTGACGATTCTTGGCGGAGGCGTAAGCTTGGCACTGCTGAATCTACCTATGCTCGCGCGAGTGACAGAGGAAGCGGTACGTGCTGTCCCCGGGGAGATCCGCGAGGCTGGTTATGCGCTTGGGATGACTAAATTCCACGTGATCCGCACGGTAGTCCTGCCCGTTGCAATGTCTGCCATTGTTACTGGGATTTGTCTCGTTGCTGGACGCGCCTTCGGGGAGTCTGCGGTTATTATCCTTACCGCTGGTCTCAGTACCTCGGGAGAAATGTGGGATTTCAATCTGTTCTCGCCGGGTGAAACACTGGCCGTACATCTTTGGTATGTACAATCCGAGGCGATTGTAGAAGATGCACGTCAAATTGCTGATAAGTCGGCAGCCGTACTCGTATTTGTAGTTTTGTTTATCAATTTTGTATTTCGATTTCCGCTGTGGCTTAGCAATCGCCGGAAGTAATGAATTGGGGTCTACGGGGGAAGCCTGTAGGCCTTTATTTGTTTATAGGGTTATTGATGGGGTGTCGATAGATTAGTAATGGATTGAAGTTTTTTATTCGTAATTAGGGAATATCTCCCTAAAATTCAGCGTTTTATGCTCTTTAGAAGCATAATTAGGGAAAACCTCCCTGAAATATCCTTGATTACTCATGATTAGCGGTTTTTAGGAAATATTTAGGGAGGAATTCCCTAAAAAGTTTGTTTTTTAGAGATTATAGGTAAATATCAGGGAGGATTTCCCTAAAACTATAGTCTCGGCAGGAAATAACCATTCGATCTGTTCAACCTATGTAGCTCCAAAAACTGAAAGGTCCTCGTCCTAATGTAAGCTGCCACGAATCCGATACCCAGTTGCTCATAATACGCCACCGTCGAGCTCCTAGTTCCCTCAACCAATCTAGTGTATCGAGCGTACCGCAGTTGATACAGCGCCCAAGGATGGTATGAGGAACGCCAACTGTACTCGGCCGAGCCTTAGTTACTCAACAAGCCTAGTGCACTGATCATAGACCAGCCGACACACCACCTTAAGATGCCCCGAGAAGCATCACCAGCTGTCGGGTCCAGCCACATAGTATTCAACAACCTGTCCAATGATTGACACTATAATTTCGTCTGTTGAGCCGAATATTTTTACCTCTGGACTCGTTAACAGCCTCCCCGAAGGAAGGCTGTTAACGAGTCCAGAGCGGGATGCAGCCCTAAAGGGCTGACTGCGAAGCGTATGCTTTCGATGCCTATACTCCGACGAACCTCTGTGCTTCGCATCCCCTGAACGCAAGTAACAGCCTTCCCGAAGGAAGGCTGTTACTTGCCCAGAGCGGGATGCAGTCCTAAAGGGCTGACTGCGAAGCGTATGCTTTCGATGCCTATACTCCGACGAACCTCTGTGCTTCGCATCCCCTGAACGCAAAAACAGCCTCCCCGAAGGAAGGCTGTTACTCTGACGTCCCGGAAGGGATTCGAACCCCTGACCGTGCGCTTAGAAGGCGCATGCTCTATCCAGCTGAGCTACCGGGACATGATTGCTGGCTGAAAAGCAAGCAGGAGTTATCATATCATGTACGCCGATGTTTTTCAAGCTGTTTTTTAAAAAGAGTACGGGGTATGCTATAATCTACAATTATTAAGTTTCGGAAGAAGCTTAAGGTCTTAATAACATTTATGACGTTTTAGAATTCAATTCACATAATTAGCTATAAGGAGGTGCCCTCATTAAAGATTCAGATTCCCCCGCCACAAAAGAGAATATCGTCCTGTTTCCCAAGACACTGGACTATTATCAAATCCAGCTTACGGTGATGCTGGAGAGTGAACGATACGGGGAAGCGATGGAGCTGCTGCGTTTTTTGTTGCAGTGTCAAGGACAGGAAGAACGAAATTACGAGGAATGGCGGTCTCTGCTGGAATGGCTCGAAACAGCTTTCCCCTACGCCTCTCAGAATGGAGATGCGGAAGGAGCCGTTCACCCCGAAGACGAAGATTTAAGGGAAGAAGATATGGCCCGTTTCTTGGCCAAATCAAAAATGACTGAGGATGCGGGGTATCCTCAAAAGCTGCTGCAGCGGATAATGAATGAGCCGCTGTCAGAGGCGACAATCCTAGCACTAGAGCAGCTTTCATATCTGGAAGGCGGCGGAGTCGATGAGGCGCTGACGGCATGGCTGCAGGGGGATAATGTTCACCCACTGCTGCAATTTCGGACCCTGCAGACCCTTCGGCGGCGTGGGATGCAGGGAACAGTGAATCTGATTCGTGGTCACGAAACAGCAATTGTAGAGATTGAAAGTGTGCCGCTGCAGACAGAGGATTTTCCACCACAGGTGAGTCAGGTGCTCGAGCGGGTAGCCGAGCAGGCGGAGGTACATGAGCCTACGCTGTATTATTTTGCACAGGAGCTCTGGGGCCAGTTCGTCATGTCGATTTATGGATCGGAAGAGTATCGGAAAATACTGGATGGGGAAGACGCGCTACTAGATATTTGGGCGGGGGCGTTACACCAGTTTGTATCTGAGAGCTTAAACGGTACACGGCAAGAGGAGGAGACTCGTGGAATGTACGGCATTACAGACGGCATGCGCTTTCAATTTGAGGGGGCATATCGTGCGCTCAAGGGTTTTGTAAAGACTTCTCTACTTGATAAATAAAGTAATGTTGTATATAATATAATGGTTATTCTGTGCGTGGATTGTATCATTTTTTGAAGTAAACTTGTGAACCTATATTTTGGAGGGAAAAGTATAATATGAAAGCAACATGGGAAAAAATAGAGAAGAACCTTGGAGTTCTTGAAGTAGAAGTTGACGCAGAACGCGTTGCAGCAGCACTTGATAAAGCTTTTAACAAAGTCGTTAAGAAAGCTAACGTACCAGGCTTCCGTAAAGGTAAAGTGCCACGCCCGATCTTTGAATCCCGTTTTGGTGTAGAAAGCTTGTACCAAGATGCAATCGACATTCTTCTTCCTGAAGCTTACGGTGAAGCAGTTGAACAAACTGACATCTTCCCTGTAGACCGTCCTGAAGTTGATATTGAGCAATTTGCTAAAGGTCAATCCTTTATCTTCAAAGCGAAGATCACGGTTAAACCTGAAGTGAAGCTCGGCGATTACAAAGGTCTGGAAGTTCCAGTACAAAAAGCTGAAGTGACTGAAGAAGAGCTGAGCGCTGAGCTTGCTCGTCTGCAAGAGCGTCATGCTGAACTCGTAGTAGTTGAAGAAGAAGCAGCAGCTAACGGCGACATCGCTGTGATCGATTTTGACGGATATGTTGATGACGTACCGTTCGAAGGCGGAAAAGCTGAGCGTCATTCTCTTGAACTTGGTAGCAACTCCTTCATTCCTGGATTTGAAGAGCAAGTAGTGGGAATGTCCACTGGAGATTTCAAAGATGTTGAAGTTACTTTCCCTGACGAATACCATGCAGAGAACCTTGCGGGTAAGAAAGCAGTATTCAAAGTGAAGCTGCACGAAATCAAACGCAAACAACTTCCTGCACTCGATGATGAGTTCGCTAAAGATGTAAGTGAATTCGAAACTTTGGAAGAGTACAAAGCAGATCTGAAAGCTCAGCTCGAATCCCGTAAACAGGATGAACTGAAAGGCCTTCGCGAGAACGCAGTTGTTGATAAAGCAGCAGCAAACGCTGAAGTTGAAATCCCAGAAGCAATGATCAACAGCGAAGTTGAGAACATGGTTCGTGACTTCGACACTCGTCTTCGTCAACAAGGTATGAACATGGATATGTTCCTTAGCTTCTCGGGTCAAACTCGTGAAGACTTGCAGAACCAAATGAAAGGCGATGCTGAAAAACGCGTTCGCAACAACCTGGTACTGGAAGTTATCGCTAAACAAGAGAACATTGAAGTTTCTGAAGAAGAAGTTAACGAAGAATTGGCTACTATGGCTGAAGCTTACAAACGTACTCCAGAAGAAATTCGCAGCATCTTGGCAGCTAACGGTTCACTGGGCAGCTTGAGCGAAGAACTTTCTTTGCGCAAAACCATTGATTTCCTTGTTAGCAATAGTGTAGAAGTTGAAGCAGTAGAAGAAGCACCAGCTGCTGAAGACGCTAAAGCTGAGTAAGATTTTTCAAACTACCTAGAACGGCCGAGCAATCGGCCTCCATACAGATATGATAAGGCACGTAAGTTTCGTTACGTGCCTTATTTTTATCCTCGGGCACAGATATATGTGATTACATAGGTATCCGTATGAGCGTATGGTATTAAGGAAATTGGCGTGATGACGTCACTATCACAAGCAGTGGACAGGTCCGCTGTAGTGAAAAAATGACATCGGGCCGTGAACGTGTTAAAATATTTTTGAAACGATAAGACTAATCTGTATAGAGAAAAGAGGTTGGTGGCATGAGTCTGGTACCAATGGTTGTGGAATCAACAAGTCGTGGGGAACGTTCATACGATATCTATTCCAGATTGCTCAAGGATCGCATTATTTTCTTAAGCAGTGCGATTGACGATGATGTCGCCAATCTGGTTATTGCTCAACTGCTGTTCCTTGCAGCAGATGATCCCGAGAAGGACATTCACTTGTACCTCAACTCACCCGGTGGTTCAGTAACAGCCGGCATGGGTATATACGATACGATGCAATATATCAAACCGGATGTTTCAACCATTTGTGTAGGGATGGCGGCAAGCATGGGATCGCTCCTTTTAACAGCTGGGGCTCCGGGCAAAAGATACGCGCTGACTAACAGCGAAGTTATGATTCATCAACCGCTCGGTGGTGTTCAAGGTCAAGCGTCCGACATTTGGATTCATACCGACTGGATCCTCAAGACGAAACAGAAGCTGAATCAAATTTATGTAGATCGCACAGGTCAGCCCCTTGAAAAAATCGAACGGGACACAGACCGCGATAACTTCATGAGCGCGGAAGAAGCCAAGGAATATGGGCTTATTGACCAGGTTCTTTCTTCACCGATGAAATCTTAAAGGGGTGGTTAGATGTTTAAATTTAATGATGAAAAAGGGCAATTGAAATGTTCTTTTTGCGGCAAATCACAAGAGCAGGTTCGTAAGCTTGTAGCAGGACCGGGCGTTTATATATGTGACGAATGTATCGAGCTTTGCACGGAAATCGTGGAAGAAGAGCTCGGTCATGAGGAAGAGCTTGATCTGAAGGATATTCCGAAACCAAAGGAAATCCGCGATATTTTGGATCAATATGTAATCGGTCAAGAGCAAGCGAAGAAATCGCTGTCTGTTGCAGTTTACAATCACTATAAGCGTGTGAACAGCCAAAGCAAAATCGAAGATGTTGAACTGACGAAGAGTAATATTCTTTTGCTTGGTCCAACAGGTTCGGGTAAAACTTTGCTCGCACAGACGATGGCGAAGATTATCAACGTTCCATTTGCGATTGCAGATGCTACTTCCCTAACGGAAGCTGGTTATGTCGGCGAGGATGTTGAGAACATTCTGCTTAAGCTGATTCAAGCGGCAGATTATGATGTGGAGAAAGCCGAACGCGGCATTATCTATATTGATGAGATTGATAAAGTGGCACGTAAATCCGAGAACCCGTCCATTACTCGTGACGTATCCGGTGAAGGTGTACAGCAGGCGCTTCTGAAGATTCTCGAAGGAACGGTTGCTTCCGTACCTCCACAAGGTGGTCGTAAGCATCCTCATCAAGAGTTTATTCAAATTGATACGACGAACATCTTGTTCATCGTAGGCGGTGCCTTTGATGGTCTGGAGCAAATGATTAAACGCCGTATCGGTAAAAAAGTCATTGGCTTCAACGCAGCGGTTGAAGGACAAAAGGATCTCAAGCCTGGCGAATATTTGTCGATGGTATTACCTGAAGACTTGCTCAAATTCGGATTAATCCCTGAATTTGTAGGCCGTCTACCGGTCATCTCGACTTTGGAGCCGCTTGATGAGAATACGCTGGTGCGTATCCTTTCCGAGCCTAAGAATGCACTCACGAAACAATACATCAAGCTGCTGGAAATGGATAACGTAGCGCTGAAGTTCGAACCGTTGGCACTCGAAGCAATTGCCAAGGAAGCGATCAAACGCAATACGGGAGCCCGTGGACTGCGCGCGATTATTGAGAGCATCATGCTTGATGTGATGTATGAAGTTCCTTCACGCGATGATATTAAGGATTGTGTGATCACGGAGCAGGTCGTTCAAGAGAAGGCTTTGCCTGAATTGAACCTTAAGAAAGACAAAAAGAAAGAGGAAAGCGCGTAAGTCGCTTACCTTAACAATACATGTCACTGTCTCCACCTTTCTTCCGCTTATCCCGCTTCACTAGCGGTTGCGAAGGGGTGGAGCTTTGGCGTTATGGGGGAGAAAAATCATGTTCTTGAGACACCAAACCCGTCCTGTCAATGTTGGCGGGCTCATTATTGGGGGAAACAACGAGGTTGCGATTCAAAGCATGTGTACAACCAAAACAGCTGATGTGGAGGCTACTGTAGCCGAAATTTTACGGCTTGAGGAAGCAGGCTGCCAACTGGTACGCGTTACTGTCAACAATGAAGAGGCAGCCGCCGCGATTAAGGAGATCAAGAAGCAGATTCATATCCCACTCGTAGCGGATATTCATTTTAACTATAAGCTCGCGCTGATGGCTATTGAGAACGGCATCGATAAAGTACGGATTAATCCAGGTAACATCGGTCGTCGGGAGAAGGTAGAAGCAGTAGTTAAAGCGTGTAAAGAAAAAGGAATTCCGATTCGGATTGGTGTAAACGCCGGTTCTTTGGAGAATCATCTCTTGGAGAAATACGGATATCCGACTCCAGAAGCTATGGTAGAAAGCGCACTGTACCATATTGGTATTTTGGAAGAACTGGATTTCCACGATATTATCGTATCTTTAAAAGCATCCGATGTGCCCATGGCCATCGAAGCTTACCGTCAGGCTGCGGAAGTTATTCCTTATCCGCTGCACCTCGGGATTACAGAATCCGGCACCTTGTTTGCCGGTACAGTAAAAAGCTCCGCGGGTATCGGTGCACTGCTCTCTATGGGCATCGGCAGCACCCTGCGTATCTCGCTTAGCGCTGATCCAGTGGAAGAAGTTAAGGTGGCACGCGAGCTGCTAAAGACCTTCGGTCTGATCTCTAACGCGGCAACACTCATTTCTTGTCCGACTTGCGGACGACTTGATATAGATCTCTTCTCCATCGCTAATGAGGTGGAAGAATACATTTCGAAGCTTAAGGTGCCTATTAAAGTATCCGTGCTCGGCTGTGCCGTTAATGGTCCTGGTGAGGCGCGTGAAGCGGATATTGGTATTGCTGGTGCCCGTGGGGAAGGTTTGTTGTTCCGTTACGGTCAGATGATTCGTAAGGTGCCTGAAGCGGAACTCGTGAACGAGCTGAAGAAGGAAATCGATGCGATTGTTGTAGCGTATGAGGCAACAGGAGAAATCCCAGGCCGCGCTCACGCTAACCTTGCACCTCCGGTGCAATCGAATTAACCTGGTCTTTTACGAATTAATGATTCAATTCATAATAAGTGGCGAAGAACGCCCTGTTACACCCCGGTATATACGGTGGTGGGAACGGGGCGTTCTTTTTGCGTGGAATTAATGATTAAGGGGGGACATTGAATGCATTATGAACAAGCCCATGAAGCATTTATTGAGAAACATCTAGCAAACAGGACTGGGGAACGACGAGGAAGGCTAGAGAGAGGGCATCGTCATGCCGAAGAAATGTTTTTACAGAATGTATGGTGGCCGCTTCGTGGAGATTTCAATGATCTACATCCGGAGTATGAAGTGCTGGATTGGCGCGGACGATCTTATTTCGCGGATTATGCTTTTTTGCCGGGGCCTATCAAGCTCTTGTTTGAGATCAAAGGGTATGCAGCGCATGTGAGGGACATGGACAGGCTGAAGTATTGTAATGAGCTGAATCGTGAGACGTTTCTGTACGGAATGGGTTACCAAGTAATTTCATTTGCCTATGACGATGTGGAACAGCGTCCTGAACTATGCATTACACTCCTGCGTGTGGTGCTAAGCCGTTACTTAATTGTAGATGCACCGCATGGAAAATTACTATTTGCTGAGAAGGAAATTATGCGATTAGTGGTTCGCCAATCGGGGACAGTCCGTCCTAAAGATGTAGCTGATTATTTTGCTATAGACCCCAAAACGGTACGATTGATGTTGATGAAGTTGTGTGAAAAGGGCTGGTTGAAGCCTGTGAGAAGAGGGATCGGTGTTAAAAATGTTGAGTATAGGCTGGCTCGTGATGTCCTTTATTACTGGGATTAACATAGTAAGTTTAATGGTTGATGGGCTAATGTTTAAGGAATTACCTGCAGATGGGATGCTGGAAGTGCGAATGACTTGATTAGAAGGAGTGGGGTATGGAGTATGGTAAGGAAGTTGGTATGTTATATGTAGTTAGTATGGAATGTGATAAGGAATGTGGTGAGGAGTGCCGTAAGATGTGTACTATGGAGCGAAATTTGAAGCATTAATAAATAATTAGGGAAAACCTCCCTGAAAAAAGCCTAATATCGTTCCAAATCGATCTTTTTAGGGAAAACCTCCCTAATAAATGAGCGATTCACCTTATTTATAACCATTTTGGCTGATAATCAGGGAATAATTCCCTAATTATCAGCCTAGAGTCCATAAACAACATATAATCAGGGAGGAAATCCCTAATTATCCGCTTAGAGACCATCTTAAGCTTCTTCCATAGATGACTTAACGCCATTGAGCACACAGTCGACAGAAATAGGGGCCTACCGAACGTGAATGTAGCACCAAGTTCTATGACTGTTCATACTCATCTTCCAGCTAGAGGGGGGAGAATCTAAGGTGCATCTAGCACTCCTTAGAACTTTCAACCCCCCAAATATAAATTCAGCTGCTTGTCTTACACCAACAATTCAACAAATCCTCAATTGTGCGTTTACTAATTACCGAAACGGCTATACTACCTAATAGTAGCCAAAGGTGGAAAGGTAGACTGAACGAAACAGGAGGATGACCTATGGAATTAAGTATAGTTGTGATGATCGTGCAGCTCTTTTTCGCGCTGGTTATCGGCGTATACTTTTGGAATCTGCTGCGGGGTCAGAAGACAAACAAGACGGCGGTAGACCGAGAGTCGCGTAAGGAACTGGATAAACTACGGAAGATGCGTATGATTTCACTAACCAAACCATTGTCGGAGAAAACTAGGCCGGCTTCTATTGGAGATATTGTTGGGCAAAAAGATGGGCTCCGCGCCCTGAAGGCCGCACTATGTAGTGCTAATCCGCAGCATGTGATTATTTATGGTCCGCCAGGAGTCGGCAAGACTGCAGCGGCGCGCGTGGTCATGGAAGAGGCGAAAAAAAATGTCCTTTCCCCTTTTAAAAGTGACGCCAAATTCACTGAAATTGATGCGACGACCGCTCGTTTTGATGAGCGTGGTATTGCCGACCCGTTAATCGGATCGGTGCATGATCCTATTTATCAAGGTGCTGGAGCCATGGGCGTAGCAGGTGTGCCGCAGCCAAAGCCGGGAGCGGTGACGAAGGCGCATGGCGGGATTCTTTTTCTGGATGAGATAGGTGAGCTTCACCCCATTCAGATGAACAAGCTGCTAAAGGTGCTGGAGGACCGGAAGGTTCTGCTAGAGAGCGCGTATTATAATTCGGAGGACAATAATACTCCGGCTTATATTCATGATATTTTTCAAAATGGCTTACCCGCTGATTTCCGGTTAGTAGGCGCGACTACGCGATCCCCGGATGAGATTTCTCCCGCGCTGCGTTCACGCTGCATGGAGATTTATTTCCGTCCGCTATTGCCGGATGAGATTGCGGTCATCGCGCGTGACGCGATACAGAAGATCGGACTGAAGCCAAGCCCTGAAGCAGTCACTGTTGTGCAGCAATATGCAACAAATGGCCGGGAGGCAGTCAATATGATTCAGCTCGCAGCTGGATTAGCGCTAACGGAGCAGAGAGATACGCTAAGTGCTGCTGATGTAGAATGGGTGGCAGGCAGTAGCCAGCTTCCACTTCGAACAGAGCGCAAGATTCCTTCCGCGCCGCAGATTGGATTGGTTAACGGACTTGCAGTGTATGGACCAGGAATGGGCACCTTGCTCGAGATCGAAGTATCCGCAGCACCTGCGCAGAACGGTCAAGGTAGATTGAACGTAACCGGAGTAGTAGATGAGGAAGAGATTGGTGGAGGTTCTCGCACGATTCGGAGAAAGAGCATGGCTAAAGGCTCCGTTGAGAACGTATTGACCGTACTGCGTACCATGAATCTGGAACCAGACAGTTATGATCTGCATGTGAACTTTCCAGGTGGAACACCCATTGACGGACCCTCAGCAGGGGTTGCGATGGCAGTTGCTATCGTCTCCGCTATTCGTGGTCTTCCAGTGGATAATACCGTAGCGATCACTGGTGAGATAGGTATTCATGGGCGTGTGAAGCCTGTTGGTGGTGTAATTGCGAAGGTGGAGGCTGCTTTTCAGGCAGGCGCTACTACGGTGCTTATTCCAAAAGAAAACTGGCAGTCCCTATTCGCTGATCTCGCTCCATTACGCGTCATTCCTATGGAAACGGTGGAAGAAGTATTCCGTCATCTGTTTGGTGCCGATACAGCAGATGTAAGGCTTCCTGCAGTAGCTGGCGAGCTTTTCTCAGCAGCACCTTCACTTCTGAAGGCTGATGCCGCTGGGGAGTCTGCAAAGGGTTGAGCTTAAATTATTACCTAAAATGTAAGCTAGGGTGTTATGGTTTCGATAAGTAAATCGAGACTTGCCGCTGTAAAATAAAGGGGAGCCGCAGGCGTGTCTGCTGCTTCCTTTTTTAAAGTATAGATTCACACTTTCCATAATCCTTACATTTCTTTGAGAAACGTTGCCGTTTTTTAAGGATAATAAGGTTGTTTATTCTTAAATTGCAAGTACTTTGTTGGTGTTTTGGGGCTGCTTTTGTTAGAATGAATTCATATGAGATTAATTGAGAGCCATGGGAGGTGCGAAAGCGATGATGACAAATAAAACAAAAGGTCGTCGTTTTCCTTTATTACCGCTAAGAGGTCTTCTTGTGTACCCAAGCATGGTTCTTCACTTGGATGTGGGCCGTGAGAAGTCAGTTCGGGCACTAGAAAAAGCTATGGTTGAAGATAATTTAATTCTTCTGTGTTCACAGTCGGAAGTGAATATTGAAGAGCCTGGTCAGGACGATATATTTCGGGTCGGTACTGTCGCGAATGTGCGGCAAATGCTGAAGCTGCCAAACGGTACGATTCGTGTACTGGTTGAGGGTGTAGAACGGGCCGAAATTATTAATTATATCGATAATGATGAGTATTATGAGGTTATGGCGCGCGAGCTACCAGAAGAGGAAGATGGCGATCAAGAGTGTGACGCGCTGATGCGTACAGTACTTAATCAGTTCGAACACTATATAACGTTATCCAAAAAAGTGACACCAGAGACACTGGCTGCTGTATCCGATATTGAGGAGCCGGGTCGTCTTGCGGATGTCATTACGAGCCATCTATCGCTGAAGATTAAAGATAAGCAAGAAATTCTTGAGACGATTGATGTAAGTAAACGGCTAGAGAAGCTTCTTGATATTCTTAATAATGAGCGTGAAGTGCTGGAGCTTGAACGCAAGATCAATCAACGTGTGAAGAAGCAGATGGAGAAGACGCAGAAGGAATATTATTTGCGCGAGCAAATGAAAGCGATCCAGAAAGAACTCGGCGAGAAGGAAGGTCGGGTGGGAGAAGCGGAAGAGCTGCGGAATCTCATGGAAGAGAAGAATTTGCCGGAACGCGTGAAAGAGAAGATGGAGAAGGAAATCGATCGTCTGGAAAAAATGCCAGTGAGCTCAGCGGAAGGTGGCGTAATTCGCAATTATGTGGATTGGCTGCTGGGTCTTCCTTGGAATGAACAGACAGAAGATGACCTTGACATCAAGAAGGCAGAACAGGTACTTGATGAGGACCACTACGGTTTGGAAAAACCAAAGGAACGGGTATTGGAATATTTAGCTGTTCAGCAGTTGGTGAAGAAGCTAAAAGGTCCGATCCTATGTCTTGTAGGGCCTCCAGGTGTGGGCAAAACCTCACTGGCTCGTTCCATCGCACGTTCACTTAATCGTAAGTTCGTTCGCATTTCGCTTGGTGGTGTGCGTGATGAAGCGGAGATCCGTGGTCATCGCCGGACTTATGTGGGTGCGATGCCAGGCCGAATCATTCAAGGTATGAAGACGGCAGGAACGATTAATCCGGTTATCCTGCTAGATGAGATTGATAAAATGGCTGCAGATTTCCGTGGTGACCCATCCTCAGCATTGCTTGAGGTATTGGACCCAGAACAGAATAATACGTTCAGTGACCATTTCGTAGAGTTGCCGTTTGATTTATCGAACGTTATGTTTGTTACAACAGCGAATGTAGTGCATAACATTCCGCGTCCGCTACTTGATCGGATGGAAATGCTGTTCATTCCGGGTTACACGGAACTGGAGAAATTGCAGATCGGTAGCCGTTATCTTTTGCCGAAGCAGAAGAAGAATCATGGTCTTGCAGAAGACCAGCTGATCATCGAAGACGACAGTTTATTGCGTATCGTGCGTGAATATACTCGTGAATCGGGTGTGCGTAATTTGGAGCAGCAGATTGCAGCGTTATGCCGCAAAGCCGCGAAACAGATTGTGTCCAAGGAAAAAGAAAGTGTAGTCATTCTGCCGGATGACATCAAGGATTACTTAGGTGCATCGAAATACCGTTACGGTATGGCGGAGCTTGAAGATCAGATTGGCACAGTAACTGGACTGGCCTGGACTGAGGTTGGTGGCGATACGCTGTTGATCGAAGTGACTGTCGTGCAGGGAACGGGCAAGCTGACACTTACTGGACAACTGGGCGATGTAATGAAGGAGTCGGCGCAGGCCGCTTTCAGTTATACACGTTCGAAGGCGGAGGAGCTGGGACTCCAGCCCGATTTTTATGAGAAGATCGATATTCATATCCACATTCCTGAAGGTGCGATTCCGAAGGATGGCCCATCTGCAGGGATTACGATTGCTACCGCATTGATCTCCGCACTTACGAAGCGCTATGTTTCGAAAGATGTGGCCATGACCGGTGAGATCACCCTGCGTGGACGTGTATTGCCGATCGGTGGACTGAAAGAGAAGTCTTTAGCTGCACACCGTGCTGGATATAAAAAGATCCTTCTTCCTAAAGACAATGAACGTGATCTGAAAGAAATTCCAGAGAGCGTACGTAATGATGTGGAGTTCATACCAGTATCTAACATGGATCAGGTCTTGCATCATGCGTTAGTTGAGCATCATAATGAAATTAGCAGTGAGCCACCGAGTAGTGTGCATTAGAAAGGAAGTCCTATGAAAGTTAATATTGCCGAATTTATAATCAGTGCCGTTGGCCCTGATCAATACCCTGATGATGCTTTGCCAGAGGTTGCTCTGGCAGGGCGCTCCAATGTAGGGAAGTCATCCCTCATTAACCGAATGATTAACCGCAAGAATCTGGCTCGGACAAGCTCCACTCCAGGTAAGACCCAGCATATGAACTATTACCGTATCAATGAAGACAGCATGTATTTTGTTGACTTTCCAGGTTACGGATATGCTAAAGTGTCGAAGACGCAACGTGCAACATGGGGCAAGATGGTGGAAAAATATCTATCTGAGCGCGATACGTTGAAGCTTGTTCTGCTCATCGTGGATCTGCGTCATCCGCCGACCAGCAATGATAAGATGATGTTCGACTGGTTGAAGCATTATGATCTTCCTATGTGTGTAGTAGCGACTAAGGCGGATAAGATTCCGAAGACTCGCTGGCAAAAGCATATCAAGATCATGAAGCAGGAGCTTGGCGTGCTGCCAGGGGATAACTTCATTCCATTCTCTTCGGAGATTGGCCTTGGTAAAGAAGAACTTTGGGGATTAATCGATGGGTATGTTCTCTCCTCTCCAGATTCTGAAGATGCTGAAATAGATGGAAATGAACCTCAGCAAGAGGAACCTACTGAAGCATAAGACAAGAACTCATTTACAATCAAGCAACCATTCCATTTGGGAATGGTTGTATTTTTTTGTGGGTAAAACTAAATTTTCTATGTGAAGGGACCGATAGATAACATATGAAAGATATCCATTGCCACATCTTACCCTTTATGGATGACGGAGCTACTGATTGGGAATCCGCTCTCGCCATGGCGCAAGACGCCTATAGGGACGGGACTACATCCGTCATTGCCACACCACATCACGCCAACGGTCAATATATGAATAACTCCGCTAGTATAAGAGAAGCAGTGGATCTGATGAATGAGAAACTTCGTCAGCATGGCAATCCACTGCTTGTTCTTCCAGGTCAGGAAATCAGAGTGTACGGAGATTTACTGGATGATCTGGAGCGGGGGCAACTGCTAAGTCTTGCAGACTCGCGGTATATTTTGCTAGAAATGCCTTCTTCACGAGTCCCACGCAACATGGAAGAAATCTGTCACGAGTTGATCATTCAAGGGTTCGTTCCGGTCATCGCCCATCCGGAGCGTAATGCTGAAGTAGCTGCCGATCCTTCTAAGTTAGAAAGATTGATAGAACTGGGATCACTTGGTCAGGTAACCGCACAAAGTCTTGCAGGCGTCTTCGGGAATAAACTTCAGAAGCTATCCCTGGAGTTATGTCGTAGAAATGCAGTACATGTGTTGGCCTCTGATGCACATGACAGTGTTCATCGTCCTTTTGGATTAAATGCTGCTTATGTGGTTTTAGAGAAACAATTAGGTCCTGAGATGCGCGACTATATGCGCGAGAACTCTCAGCAAATTGTGGCAAATGGAGAGGTTATTCGTGGTAATCACGTACAAAAAAGGGGGAATCGACACAAATTGTTTGGGATTTTTTCCCGAAAGGGCTGACTAATCTACCTAATAGTGGTAGAATGGGTTTTATTGGGTGAATCGTTGATATACGTAATAGTGTAGACATAAGGTGAAATAGTCTAGGACTATAGTAACAAAAGGGATTTAAATACATATAAAGAGGTGGATATTTAGTGACTTTGAAAAAGAAACTAGTAGTATCAACATTGGCAGTTAGCATGGCAGCGGTTGCAGTAGCAGGACTTCCGCTTAGCAGCAAAGGATTGGCAGCGCAGTTTGGAATCGTTGGAACAGCATCCGCTGCGACTAGCGTGGATTTTGCAAGCTTGAAGGAGCGTGCAACGAAGCTTTATAGCACGCTTACTGATGCAGATAAGCAGACGCTTCGTGATTTCCGTACTGAGCTTCAAGGTCTTTCACGTGAGCAACTGGAAAAAGATTTCGCGCCTGTTTTGGCTCAACTTGAGCTTAGCGATGCAGAAAAAACTACATTGTTTGATTTCTATTTAGAAGTAGTATCATCTATCTATACTCCGGATTTATCCGCAGTGACAGATATTCTGAAGTCCCCAAATTATGAGGCTTATCAAGCACTACTTAAGGAGATCGGTAAACAAGCTGGTATAACTGATCTTTCCGTTGAAGAAGTTTACAGCTTCATCTTTGGTTCAAACGGTGTTGAACAGAAACTAATCAACCTGCTAAAAGGAAAATCAGAAACGGATCTGGCTGACCTTATTATTCATCCGAACAGTGAATTGGCGAATCAAGTGAAGACTATTGTTCTCGACAGCACCATTGGTACTGCCAACTATTCCTTGAGAGCGTCTCTTGCAGAACTTAAAATTACAAAAGATATGATTGCAGCAACCAAGAATAACGTTGAATCTAGACTTACTAATGAAAAAGCAGCAGCTTTGGTTCTGGCGAAAGCTTACTATAATGCCTATCTTAAATCATCTACAACTACACCGACTAATCCTAGCACTCCAGGTTCCGGTTCCATAACGACGCCACCTGTACTAACTGTGGATCAGAAATTGGCAGCTGCAGCTACTTATGATGTATCTAAACTGGTACAAGTAGTAGATGGTAAAGCAACTGTGAAATTGGTAGATACCGATACAATCAATGCATTGGCTAATCTTGCTGCTGCAGCTAAAGCTGCCGGTAAAGAAGGTACTGCCCTTACGCTGACATTGAATCTTGGCACGATCACTGCGCCTACTGTTGAAGTTCCGTTGTCCAAAGCTATTGTTGAAGCAGCTAAGACTAATGGCATTGCGAATATCGCAGTAACCTTTAATGGCGTAACCGTAACAATTCCAGTGAGTCAGTTCAGCACAGCAATCGCATTGACTGTAACAACTGCTAAACCAGAAGTGGTAACTTCCGTTACAAAATTGAAATTGGCTTCGGATGTATACGAGTTCGGACTCAGTGTGGATGGTGTAGCGACTAGCACATTCAAACAACCAATCACCATTAAACTTCCGCTTAAGAATACTGATGGACTTGATAAAGAATTGCTGTCCGTAGCGAAGCTTGTATACGGTAGCCTGCAATTCCAAGGTGGTGTGCTTGACGGAGAGTTCATCGTAGAACCACGTGATACTTTCTCATCCTATGCAGTGCTTGAGAATAAAGTAAACTTTACGGATATTGCTAGTGTACAAGCATGGGCTGGCAAACAAATTCAAGTCGTAGCTGCAAAAGGTGCGATTGAAGGCGTAGGCGAAGGTAAATTTGCACCGAAGAGCAATGTAACTCGTGCAGAGTTCGCTAAAATGCTGATTCGTGCGCTTAATCTGGAGAATAATTCAGCTGTACAAAGCTTTAGCGATGTAAGTTCAACTGCTTGGTATGCACCATATGTAGCAGTTGCAGCAGAAAAAGGAATCATTACTGGACGCAGTGCGGCTAAGTTCGATCCTAATGCAACCATCACACGTGCAGAGATGGCAACAATGATCGCCCGCGCAGTGAAATCTATCAATCCAGCTGCAACAACGAATGTAACGGCAATCAGCCAATTCTCCGATGCTGCTAAGATCAGCGCATCTTTGAGAGATGGCGTAGCATTCGCAGCAGATCATAACTTGGTTATCGGAAATGCTGGTATGTTCAACCCGAACGATACAGCAACTCGTGCTGAAGCAGCAGTAATTATCTACCGTACCATTAACTTCAAGTAAGTAAATAAAAAAGTATAGTATACAGCCTCCTCTCATGTAGGTGAGAGGAGGCAATTTTTTGCCAATAGGGAAGTGCTGTAATATAGTAACGAAATATTTCAGAAATAGCTTGGAGGTAATTACACTTGTCATCACAAGAATTGGATCTTCGCGATTATTTTCAGATCGTCAGGAAGAGACTATGGCTGATTGTTAGCATAGTTGTTTTGGTGTGCGGTGTTGCTGGTGTGTACAGTCTGTATATTAAGAATCCGGTGTATGAAGCATCTACTAAGATTATTGTTAACCAGACACCGACTCAATCGGCAGCAGCGCAGCTTGATTTGAACCAGATTAATACTAATATTCAATTGATTAATACGTATAAGGAAATTATTAAGACTCCGGCCATCCTTGATATTGTTACGAGAGATTATCCGCAGTTCAATATTACTGCAGAAGAACTGTTGAAGAAGGTTAATGTGAGCTCCGTCAATAATACGCAGGTGATGACACTTGTCGTTCGAGATAATTCATATCAGCGAGCTGCTGAAATCGTGAATGCCATTTCACTTGTATTCAAGGATGAGATTCCTAACCTATTTAACGTGGAGAACGTATCGATTCTGAATGAGGCCAAAGTGAATCCACTTATTGAGCCAGGACCTGTAGAACCGAATGTCTTAATGAATATGGCTATAGCTTTCATCGTTTCCTTGATGATTGGTTTAGGGATTGCTTTCTTGCTGGAATACATGGACGATACGCTGAAGACTGAAGCAGATATTGAGAAATATCTTGGTCTACCAACGATAGCGATGATTACAAGATTGGGTTCAGAAGAAAGCAAACAAGGCGCAACACAGGCACAGACGCAAACATCCAGAAAGGCGGGCGAACTCGAACATGTCACAGCTGCCAAATAAACAACGACATCTAATTACCGTTACGAACCCTCGCTCCCCTGTATCTGAAGCGTTTCGTGCGCTACGCACAAATATTGATTTTTCCTCTGTAGATGAGACTATTCAAGTAATCATGGTAACTTCGTCCGGACCGGAGGAAGGTAAATCAACAGTTTCTGCTAATTTAGCTGCGGCTTACGCACAGGCAGATAAGAAGGTATTGTTGATTGACGGTGATTTGCGGAAACCGACAGCACATAAGACTTTTTCGCTTAGTAACCGATTTGGGCTATCTTCACTACTGTCGCAGCAGGCGGTTCTTGAGGATACTGTCCAAGATTCTGGTGTTTCCAATCTTTCCATTATGACCTCAGGACCGATTCCTCCAAACCCAGCAGAAATGATGGCTTCTAATCGGATGAGTACTCTTTTGCAGGACTTGCGCCAGCGTTATGATGTCATTCTTATTGATACTCCACCGTTATTGGCGGTTACAGATGCGCAGATCATGGCTTCCAAGAGTGATGGTGTCATTATGGTTGTCAGCTATGGCAAGGTAAAGCGGGATATTGCTGTAAAAGCTAAAGCTAACCTCGATCGTGTAGGTGCAAAAATGCTTGGCGTGGTTCTCAATAATGTAAAACGTAAAGCCAGCGAAGGTTACTATTACTACTACTATGGAAATTGATTTGTTCTTTAACAATAATGTTGTTTTTGGAGGCACTGAAAATGACAGCGAAATCTAGAGTAGTTCTTTTATTCTTTATTGACCTTGCAATCATCTGGTTCAGCATTATAACATCCTATTTGTTTAGGTATCCTAATCATCCTATCCAGGATTACGTTGTACAGATGCTGCAATTTGGTGTGATTGCAACGGTTGCGTTTGGTGGAAGTCTGATCTATTTCGGTTTATACCGAAGAATGTGGCAATATGCCAGCATTGGCGAGATCATATCCGTTTCAAAAGCAATTGTAGTAGGGTCAATACTCTCATTTGCAGCAGCATATTTTATATTGCCAGAACGAGTGCCTTTAGCAATAGAAGTTCGGACTATGGAGACTGTTCTTGTGTTAGTAGGTGGGGTTCGATTCTTGTGGAGAGTGCTCCATAATGATCGAATCAATTACAAAGACACTCAGACCCATACACTTATTGTAGGTGCAGGCGATTGTGGAATATTAATTGCCAGGGAAATGATGGGACCTTCTTTTGCTCATACCAAGCTAGTAGGTTTCATTGATGATAGTATCAATAAATATCATATGTCGATACTGGGTGTGCCAGTCTTAGGCAATCGTTACGCGATTCCCGCTATTGTGAAAGAACGGGAAATTCATGAGATTATTATCGCTATGCCTTCCGTTTCACGTACTGAAATTTCTGAAATTATTAATCTTGCGAAGAAGACAGGGGCCAAGCTAAAGATTATACCGGCGCTTAACGATCTGATCGCGGGAAAAATATCAGTGAAGAAACTGCGAGATGTTAGCGTTGAAGATTTACTAGGCCGTGAACCGATTATAGCAGATTTGAACAGTATTCTAGGTTATGTACACCACAAGACTGTGTTAGTTACGGGGGCTGGTGGATCTATTGGTTCAGAGCTCTGTCGGCAGATTGCCCCATTTGGTCCCGACAAGTTAATGTTACTTGGACACGGAGAGAACAGCATTTATATGATTGAAATGGAGCTTCGTAAGAAGTTTCCGGATCTGAATATTGTTACCGTAATCGCGGATGTACAGGACCGCAGTCGGATAATGGACGTATTCAGCAGCCATAAGCCACATGTTGTCTTTCATGCGGCAGCACATAAACACGTTCCATTGATGGAGCGGAACCCTTCTGAAGCCATTAAGAATAATGTCTTCGGAACAAGGAATGTTGCGGATTGTGCAGATAAATATGGTGCGGAGAGATTTGTAATGATCTCATCGGATAAAGCGGTTAACCCAACGAGTGTGATGGGTGCAACTAAGCGGATTGCTGAAATGTATGTGCAAAGTCTGCATACCACAAGTAGAACGAAGTTCTCAGCCGTTCGTTTTGGAAACGTGCTTGGCAGTCGTGGAAGTGTGATCCCGGCCTTTAAAGAGCAGATTGCTGCTGGTGGTCCAGTCACTGTTACTCATCCAGAAATGGTCCGTTATTTTATGACGATTCCAGAAGCCGTTCAGCTTGTAATCCAGTCGGGTTCTTTTGCCAAAGGTGGCGAAGTGTTCATTCTGGATATGGGAGAACCCGTAAAGATTCTAACGTTAGCGGAAGATTTGATTACTCTCTCTGGTTATGAACCTTATAGGGATATTGATATTCAGTTCTCCGGTATTCGTGAGGGCGAGAAGTTATATGAAGAACTATTAACAGATGAAGAGAATTTAGGTTCTACAGATCACGGAAGAATCTTTATCGGTAGACCTAATGTGATAAGTCTGAATCAGCTAGAACTGGAATTTAAACGCTTGGAACGTGTTCTCGCCGAAGAACCTGAAGTTATTCGCGAAATAATCAATCAGATTGTACCGATGCAGCCCGTTGCCCAAGTTGCTATCAGCTAAATCATTCATAAAGGGGGATACATAAGTGTTCAACAAACGATGGAAAAAGATCCTTTTATGGACGCTGTCAATCATTGTAGTTCTGGGTGTAGGTGGTCTGTTCGCTGCTAATTATGCTGTGGATAAGCTGATGAATTCAATGGCAGATGGTTTTGATCTGGAGTCTGAGGATCAAGTTAGTGGTGGGCAAGATCAAGGAACTGCACCTGAAGAAACAGTAGCAGATGATAAGGTCGAACCTGTAGCTTCTGCAACACCTGCTCCATCAACAGATGATAAGGGAAGCAAAGATACTGGAGAAACTGGAAAAGATACAACAGCTTCTACTACTAGTAAACCTACGAAAGCTCCATCAACAGATCAAAAAGATACTTCTTCAGATGGTTATACAGCACAGGTCTCAACAGATAAAGCTAAAGAAATTCAAGAGAATGTAACGATGAAGGATAAAGCAGATGTAGCTGCTATTGTGCTAGGTCAACTAAGTGTATCTGATATCAACCGTCTAAAAGATCTAGCCAAGGGTGGCCTAACGCTTGATGAGAAGCGGGAAGCACGTAGTATCATCCTCGGTAAGGTTTCCGAAGAACAATATAATGAGCTTTCACAGGTTGCTAAGAAATATGGCGTGAGTCAAGGGAAGACACGTGATCAAATCCTTAAAGAAGAAGAGCAATTAAAAGCGAAAGAAAAGGGAAGTGAATAAGTATGTCTAAAGCAACAATACCAGTCATAGCTCTATCTTTAATAGCTTCAATAGGGTTGGCGCCCTTAACGGCATCGGCTCCTATATCTGTTTCGGCCGCCGCCGCAGCAGCTAGTACAACGAGTAAGGCAGCAACAACTACGGTCAAAGTACAAAGTATGAATGTAAAGATGATTTTTGACGGTGTTAGTATTCAACCACCAGTAGGGCAGTACGTGTTTATGTATAACAATACAACCTATGTTCCATTACGGTTTATGTCGTATGCCTTGCAGAAGAGTGTAAGCTGGGATGCTAAGAACGTTAAGGTTACTGTAGCAGAGCCTAACAGCTCAGAACTAGTAGTGATTAAAGAGTATCTAATGAATGCAACAAACGGGAATAGTGCTTCAGCAGTATCTAAGAATCTTGTACTCAATCAAGTTAAGGCAAGTTATGTATTTAACGGTGCAACCAAGGCGTTACCTACGGGGCAATCCAGCTTTATCTTGAATGGCTCCTTATATGTACCCCTACGTTTTTTATCGGAATCTGTAGGTCATAACATTAGTTGGGATCAGAAGACGAAGACCATTACTGCTGCTTCTAAGGCGTATCAAGAGCAAGTTGGCACTAAGGATCCATCTCCAGTAGCGACACCAGTACCAACCGATTCAACAGGTGGTGCAGCAGGAGGTGCTGCCGGAACTGGAAAGGTATCGTATGAGACCATTACTAGTGAAGCGGAAGCCAAACTTACTGCGCTTAGAGATCAAAGCCAATCAACATTAATGAGCATTGCATTAGAGTATCTCGGAGCAAAAGATGAAGCGAGTAAAAAGAGCATTAAGGCTAAAGGTGTACAACAACTATCCTCGTTTAGTGCTAGCTTCAATAGTATAGTTGCCGACACTGAACAAAAACTGAACAGTAATGGATATAGTACAGCAATCATTAGTCAATATAGAAGTGAATTTGAATCGCAGCTTCAGTTGGGTAAAGATTTGGCTGAGGGAATGGCTAACTAAACAAGATAAGACGATAATCTCTATGTCTTTGACATAGAGATTAAGTACATAGATTACATAGAATGAAAATAGTAACTTAAAGGATCAGGTGAATTTATGAGACCTTATGTTTACGTGAAACAAACCATTGATTTTCTGTTGGCTTTAATCGGGATGATAGTGTTATCGCCTGTCTTCTTGATCATTGCGATCGTAATTAAGACAAGCTCTAAAGGCCCTATCCTATTTAAACAAAAGCGATTAGGCAAGAATAAATCAGAATTTTACATCCTTAAATTTAGAACGATGCGAACCGATACCCCTCAAGACATGCCAACTCATTTACTACAAGATCCAGATTTCTTTATCACAAAAGTAGGTAAGTTCCTAAGAAAGACAAGCTTGGACGAACTACCGCAAATTATTAACATCCTCAAAGGTGAAATGAGCATCGTTGGACCTCGGCCTGCGTTATGGAATCAGTACGATTTGATTGCTGAAAGAGACAGGTACGGAGCAAATGATATAAAGCCTGGCTTAACGGGATGGGCTCAGGTCAATGGCAGGGACGAGTTGGAAATCTTTATTAAAGCTCGACTAGATGGTGATTACGTTCGGAAAATGGGGATCTTTATGGATTTGAGATGTTTTTTTGCAACAATACTAAGTGTGTTGAAGAGTGATGGGGTCGTTGAGGGAGGAACCGGGAATTTAGAGAGTAGAGATATGTAACGAGGTCTGTGGCCTCCATGCCAATGCTCCTATGAATATTGAAGGATGAGGGGTTAAAAAAATGTTGTTAGTTACAGGCATTACAGGTCATACAGGGAAATATTTTTTGAAAGAACTAATTAACAATAACTACGAAGATACTGTCCGTTGTGTTATTCGAGAAAACTCTGATACAAGCTTGCTAGATACCAGCGGTTTAAAAATAGAGAAAGTCACTGGGGATATAACAGATAAAAAATTCCTGAATTCTTGTATGAGAGATGTAGATACAGTATTGCATATTGCTGGTATTCAAAGATCTTTGGCTCTTATAGAGGTTGCTGTAAAAAATGGTATACAAAGATCTATTTTGGTCCATACAACAGGAATCTATTCAAAGTTCAAGTCGGCATCGGAAGAATATAAAAATATTGAAACAGGAATTGAGAATATCGCTAACAAAAGCGGGGGAATTAGTATAACCATATTAAGACCTACTATGATTTATGGGGATTTATGTGATCTTAATATTAGCAAATTTATAAATATGATCGATAAACTGAGGGTTTTTCCTGTGATTGATAAGGGGGGCAGCTTAATTCAACCGGTTAATGCAAGAGATCTTGGTAAGGCATACTATCAAGTGTTGTGTTTGCCAATTGAACTTGTGAAAAAAGAATACATATTATCAGGTGAAAAGCCAATTGAAATGATTGATGCATTAAAACTAATTAGTAATAATTTAAATAAAAAAACGGTTTTTATTAGTGTTCCTCTCGTTATTGGTGTGTTTTTAGCGAAGTCTCTAAAAGTAGTTACATTAGGCAAAGTTGATTATATAGAAAGAGTCCAAAGAATGGGAGAGAATAGAAGTTTCTCTCATGAGGATGCGAGTAAAGATTTTGGTTATAATCCAATGCCCTTTAGTGAAGGGATTAGAATAGAAGTAGAACAATATAAACGTAGATAATACTGAAGGGAAGTAATTATTTATGGAAAAGGTACTTATTACAGGTGGTTCAGGTTTCATAGGGAGTAAAATCATCGACAGGCTTTATAAGGAGTATGATATTGTGGTTTTGGACAACTTCTCACCACAAATTCATGGCGATCACTTTGAAGAATCCTTTTTATATCAAAATATTAAAGATAAATGTAAGGTGATTAAAGGCGATGTGCGTAACTATGAAGATATACTGTTAGCTTTGGAAGACGTTGATTATATAATACATCTTGCTGCGGAAACTGGTACGGGGCAATCCATGTATGAAATTAATAGATATACTGACGTTAATATCAAGGGAACTTCCAATCTCCTTGAAGCTATTCTGAAAAACAAGCTGCCTATTAAGAAAATTATTCTATCTTCATCTCGTTCCGTGTATGGTGAAGGCATGTACACATGCAAAGAACATGGAAGTGTTGTACCAAGATCAAGAGATGTTGATGATATGTTGAACTTGGACTTTGAAGTGAAGTGCCCTGTTTGTGGAAGGAAAGTCGAACTATGCAAAACCTCTGAAGATTGTTCCTTATCTCCAATTTCCTATTATGCATATACTAAACTCGCACAAGAAAAAATGTTAGAAGTTATGTGCCCAACAATGAATATTCCTTTCACAATCTTTAGATATCAAAACGTATATGGAGCAGGACAATCTCTTACTAACCCATACACAGGTATCCTTTCTATTTTCTCGAAGTTATTATTACAGAATCAGAACATTAACATCTTTGAGGATGGTAACGAAAGCAGAGACTTTATCCATGTTAGTGATGTGGCTGCAATTACATGTGATGCACTTGAGAATGAGTTGACTAATAATCAATATATTAATGTAGGCAGTGGTGAGAATATATCTGTAATTCAAGTTGCACAAACGTTGAAGCAATTATATGAATCTAATTCGGATATAAAGATTTCCGGTGACTTCCGAATTGGTGATATCAGACACAATATTGCTGATATTAGCAGAGCACAACAACTATCTGATTTCAAACCATCGTATACCTTTGAACAGGGGATGGAGGAATTTACTGTATGGGTTAAAGGACAAGATAAAGAAAATATGCTTGAGAAATCCAATGATCGTTTTGAATATTCACTTGAGGAAATGAAGTCAACAGGGATGTTGGTTCAAGTTGAGGGTTAGACTCAGATGGAAACTAAGAATATTCTATATATTGGCACTCCGTTTTTTGGATATTATAAACAGATCATAGCGGAGTTCGAGGAAAAAGGATACTCTGTAGATCATTATAATGACAGACCTAGTGAAAGTGCGTTAACGAAAGGGTTAATCAAAATTAAAAGAAGCTTGATGAACTCTCTAATTCAGAAATATTTTGAAAAGATCATGGCTGATACTCAAAACAAAAGCTACGATATAGTGTTCATCGTTAACTGTAAGGTGTTTACACCTTTGATGATTCGGAAATTAAAAGACAGTCAAAAAAATGCGAGATTTGTTTTGTACATGTGGGATTCTTTAACACTTTACCCTAATAGTAAAGATCTGATCCCTCTCTTTGATCGAGCTTTTTCTTTTGATTCTGATGATTGCGACAATATGGATGGATTAAGTTTCTTGCCGCTTTTCTATTGTAAGACATATGAGAATGTAGGCAGGGAAGTTGTTGGTGAAAGGCAATATGATATCGTAAGTGTATGTACGGCCCATCCAAATCGCTACACTATATTGAAGGAGTTATTCCCGCGATTAGAGTCTAAGGGTATCCGTATCTTCTCTTATATGTTTTTGAACAAGTTGCAATATCTCTACAATAAAGCTTTTTTACCTGCATTTAAAGATGCTAAAAGTAGTGAATTTAGATTTATACCACTGTCAGAAAAGGAAAATATAGAAATTCTAAAAAAATCAAATACAGTGTTTGATATACAACATAATCAACAAAGTGGTTTAACAATGAGAACGATCGAAACGCTTGGTGCAAAAAGAAAAATGATTACAACTAACACAAATGTTAAAAAGTATGACTTTTATAATGAAAAAAATATTCTTGTATTAGAAGAGTATGAATTGAACGCTATAGAAATATTTCTGAAGCATGAGTACGAACCTATTGATGAACAGATTTATAAAAAATACAGTTTACACAGTTGGATAGAAACCATTATTTCAGATGAAAATGGTAATAGATATTTAAAACTGGGATTATAGAAGAGTGTAAAGATGGAGGTAGTCTATGAAAAATATGTATTCGCTATCAGAGACTATATCAACCGCATTTGCATTGATATGTACAAAGCTGTTTTATAGAGGGGCTAGATTAATCAGAAGGCCATTTTATTGTCGTGGAAAGTCAAGGCTGCAATTTGCTCAGGGACTTACTACAGGATATAATTGCAGATTTGATTTACTGGGTGAAGTGAACGATAAAACATCGAAGAAACTTATTTTAGGGAAAAACTGTAAAATTGGCGATCATGTTCATATCGTCGCAAGTGAAAAGGTTATAATTGGAGATAACTGCTTAATGGCTTCCAAGATATTTATAAGTGATACCAATCATGGAGATTATTCTAATGTGGGAATTGATTCTGGGCCTGATATTCCACCAGATAATAGACCGCTGTACACCAACCCTGTCAGCATAGGGAATAACGTTTGGATTGGTGAAAATGTTTGTATACTTCTAGGGGTTAATATTGGAGATGGCTGTATAATTGGAGCCAATTCCGTGGTTAACAGAGATATACCTAGTAATTGTATAGTCGCTGGTGCACCTGCAAGGGTGATAAAAAAGTGGGATGATTCCTTGAATGCATGGAAAGCTGTTAAAAAGGTATGAAAGTTACTGTTTTAACCATGTAATAAATAAAACATGAAATCATAAAAAGGTGAACTATATGAAAATATCAGTGGTAATTCCGATGTATAACAGTAATGAGACGATTATTAACACATTAGATTCCATAAAGAATCAAACTGCATTTAAGTATATTCTAGAGATATTAGTCATAAACGATGGATCTACTGATAACTCGTTAAATTTGGTTGAGAGATATGCCGAAGAAAATAGTGGAATGCCAATCATCCTTATAGATAAGCCCAATGGTGGGGTTTCAACAGCTCGTAATATAGGTATGAAAGAAGCTAAGGGAGAGTGGATCGCTCTTCTAGATTCAGATGACGATTGGTTACCAGAGAAAATAGAAATACAGATGAATACTATACAGAAACACCCTGAGATTGACTTTTTGGGTGGAGACATAGATGACAAAGGGCTAAAGATATTATGGAGACGAATTAAAGGGCTTTATAAGGCCAATGTAAATGATATTTGCATCAAAATGTTTCCTCAGACCTCTGTCGCAATTTTTAAAAGAAGTATTTTTGAACAGATTGGCGGATATGATGAAACTCAGCAGTATGCTGAAGACGGAAATTATTTCTTGAAAATATGTGCGAATTACAATTACTATCATTTACCTGTGCGAATGGTTTACTACGGTGGCGGTAAGCCTGCGTTTGGCTTTAGTGGACTCTCCTCAAATTTGAAGAAAATGCACGAAGGAAATATAAAAAATATAAAGGAATTAAAAACAGACAATTATATAGGTTTAAATTTTTATGTTATTTTACGTCTGTTTTACCATTTGAAATATATTAGAAGAATTTTAATTACAAAATTACATGGAAGAAAATATACACAGGGTGATTTGACTCAGGTGCAAAAGTAATGGGGAAAAAGAAGGTTTTGATGTTTTTAAATAGCATGAAGCCAGCAGGAGGAATAGAAAGAGTAGTTGCAAATTTAGCGAATAATTTAAGCGAAGATTATGAAATTACTATATTAGTGAAAGATAAGGCCGATTCATTTTATGAACTTAAAGATTCTATAAATATTATTAGTTTAAATGTGCCTTTGAAGTTAAATATGAACTTGAGAGTCCAAAGATTGTATAGCCTTATAATTAATTTGCTAATAACAAACAATAGATTAAAAAACTACATTAAATCGTCTGCTTTTGAATATATTTATGTAACTTCACCATTTAACGCATTGGAGATTTTTCTTTGTGGTAAAAAGCATGCTCGAAAACTAGTTATTAGTGAGCACGGATCAAAATTCGGATATAACAAGATTTATATAATGTTAAAAAAGTATTTATATCCTAAAGCATATAAAATTTCAGTTCCTACTAAAATGGATACGGATTCTTATATAAGTGAAGGATGTGACGCAGTATATATACCACATCTTTCAACTTTTTCAGTTTTCCAGAAAACTGATTTGAATTCTAAAACAGTTCTTAATATTGGTAGATTAACCGCCGATAAACAGCAAATTATATTACTTAGAATTTGGAATGACCTTAGAAATGAAGATAGATTAAATGGATGGAAGTTGAAAATTATTGGTAGAGGAGAAGAGGAAAACATTTTGAAGGAATTTGTAGATGTGAATAATCTTCAAAATTGTGTTGAAATATCACCTCCTATAAGAGATGTGGGAAGTTTATATAAAGATGCATCTCTCTTTGCATTCACATCAAAATTTGAAGGTTTTGGTATGGTCTTGTTAGAAGCCATGTCATTTGGTCTTCCATGTATCTCATTTGATTGTCCAAGCGGGCCGAGAGATTTAATTGAACATAAATTTAATGGGGTTTTAATAAAACCTTATGATCATGAAGAGTATAAGAATGAATTATCTTTGTTGTTGAATGAACGGAATGAGTATATAAGTTCATTAGGAAATGAAGCCTATTTATTTGCTTCGAACTGGAATAATGAAAAAATAATGGATAAATGGAAAGAAATTTTTAAGGGAGATCTAATATGAAAATTATTGCTTTTTATTTACCTCAATTTCACTCAATTCCTGAAAATGATGAGTGGTGGGGCGAGGGATTTACAGAATGGAGAAATGTGAAAAAGGCGCAACCACTATTTAAAGATCATTATCAACCGCGAATCCCTCTTAACGGTAATTATTATAATTTGTTAGATGATGAAGTTAAAAAATGGCAAATAAATCTAGCGAAAAAGTATGGAGTATATGGGTTTTGTTTTTATCATTATTGGTTTGATGGGAAATTACTTTTGGAAAAGCCTATAGAACAATTCAAGGATAATCCCGAACTGAATCATCCATATTGTATGTGTTGGGCTAATGAAAATTGGACAAATGCCTGGGTTGCAGATAAAGAACCTAAAACATTAATGCCTCAGAGATACGGAGATAAACCGGAATGGAAAAAGCACTTCGATTATCTTCTACCATTTTTCCTTGATGACAACTATATAAAAGAAGAGGGAAAGCCCCTATTTGTTATTTACAGACCGGAGATCATTGACTGTTTGAATGAAATGCTTGATTATTGGCAGGAGTTAGCCGTGAAAAGTGGATTAAATGGAATTGATTTCGCTTACCAGCAGCTTCCGTTCTATCTTAAAAAAGATAAAGATGATAGTAGGTTTAGATATAACATAGAATATCAGCCCGGATATGCACTACATGATATGAAGACAAATAATAGCGATAAATCAAGTTCAATCTTGTACAAATTCAGAACATCGATTCGAGAAATGATTAATACAATAGATAAAACTTTCAACACAAATTTTATAGTCAAATTCGCTGGGAATAAATTGCGATTAATTGATTTTAATGAAGCGTGGAGTAATATTATTAAACGTGGTCCTACAAATAATAAATCAATACCAGGTTCTTTTGTAGGATGGGATAATACACCAAGGAGAGAGAATGGAACTGTTTACACAGGAAGTACGCCTAATGCATTTCAAGAACATATGATTAATCAGATAAGAAATGCTAGGGAAAATTATAAGACCGACAAAATATTTCTCTTTGCATGGAATGAATGGGCTGAAGGTGGTTACATGGAACCTGATGAGAGATACGAATATGGATATTTAGAGGCTTTAAATAATGCTCTTATTGAAACTGGAGAAAAAGAATAGTTTAAAAGTATTATCCTTTATCAAACGATATGAAAGGAATTGGGGATATTAATGGAAGTGGTCACACTTGAAAGAAAGCCTACTGTATTATTCGTATTTCATAATTCCGATTTTTACAGTGGAGCAACTCGTTCATTATTAGACATCATTGAAAAATATTTAGAGGAAAAGACAGTCAATGTAGTAGCATTATTTTCACATAAAGAAGGCACTGCCATAGATTATTTAAGCAATAAGAAAGTGAAAATCATCTATAGTTATTATACAGAATTAGTTGCATCTGTAAATCAGACATTGTTTAAGAAAATAATTGCTTTTCCATACAGACTGGGCAGAATGTTTATATCAATGTTCAGTATTTACCGCTTGAAAGGTTTATTGAGAGAGCTGAAGGTGGATTTGGTATACACTAACACAAGTGTTATTTTTGTAGGAGGGTTTATAAATAAGTTTTTTAAAATTCCTCATATATGGCATTTTCGAGAATTCAGACGTGAAGATCAACAAATTGATTTCTTTTTTGGAGAAAATTATTTTTATAAATTTGCTAACAAATACACAGATAAGATAATTGTATTATCCCATAGCATGTTATTAAAACATAAAGAAAATATACAAATTGAGAAATTAAATGTGATTTATAATGATATATCGCCCAGTTATATTAATCCTAAAGAATCGTTTGATTTAACGAAGCAGGAAATTCATCTATTGATCACTGGGACTTTAAGTGAAGGTAAAGGGCAATTAGAAGCTTTACAGGCTTTAAAAATTTTATTAGATCGCGGTTATAATCTTATTCTGAATATTGCAGGTAGTACAGAGTGTGAGTATTACAAGGTTTTAAGAGATTATGTTTTGGAGCATAATTTAGATAAAAATGTAGTTTTCCATGGGCTTAGAAAAGATATGAATGAATTAAGGAGACAGATGGACATTGGTCTAATTACTTCAAAAAGCGAAGCATTTGGTAGAGTTACTATAGAAGGAATGTTGAGTTCATTGGCAATGATCGGTAGGGATAGTGCAGGTACAAGTGAATTAATAAAAGATAAAGAAACTGGATTATTGTATGAGCCAGGGAGAAATGAATCTTTAGTTGAAAATTTAGAATATCTTTGTAATTCCAGATCGGAAATTGAGAGGATTGCAATGAATGGTTTTAACTATGCTGTTGACAATTTCACATTGGGGAAATGTAGCAACTCAATATTAGAAATGGTTCTTGAAGTAACGATGGAGCATAAATATATTTAAATTTGCTTGGGTCTTGCTTAAAAGGAGAGGTTTACTTGGCAGCTTTTATTGCTTTTACTTGCATCGTAATTTCTATTATATCTAGTAGGATGCAACGAAGTGTAATTAATCCCTTGACTATTATATTCGTCTTTTTCTCTCTTATGATAGGGCTAGCTTCTATGGGATTATATAATTTGTATGATGTTCGTGATGATACATATATTGTAATGATTGTGGGTCTATTAGGTTTTCTAATAGGTTATGTGGTTATAAGTGTAGTATTTCCGAAAAAAAGAAATGCTTATTTAGTCACTGAAAATAGATATGAATTTAAATATGATACTTTGTACTTTTTGTATTTTGTAACAATAGTATATATGCTTTATCGTGGTTTCAGCGTGATAATATTGCTGACTCAAGGTTACACACTAGGTGAAGTAAGAGGTGCTTTCACTAGCGAAGTATTAGGATCCTCAGTTTGGGCTGTTATATATGAGAATTATGTAAATAAAGCTATCATATTCATGTTTATTCCAATTGCTGCAATTGATTTTTTTGCTGGTAAGAAAGATAAACGATTATTAATACTTACATTTATTGTAGCCGTCCTCTCTGCAATTGGAGATGGTGGGAGAGTAATATTTTATTATGTGTTTATTCATTTTCTAATTGCTGCGATAGTATATAAAAAACGTTTAAACATAAGTAAGAAAATGAAAAGAATAATTCTAGTTTTATTAGTGCTTGGAGTAACTGCTATGTATATTATTACGAAAATGAGAGGGCCTTCGGCCTCTATAATTCAACAGTTATATTTGTATCTAGCTGGTGCGATACCTCATTTAGATTATAGGTTATATATAATAGACTCCACCAACTCTCACACAAATGGCTGGGCGTTTCTAAGTGGATATTTAAAACCTTTTTTTCATGTGATCAGTAGTATAGGGATCATTAATTATCCGCAATCATTTTTGAATTCACTAGATTTAATGAATGTTGATAATTTTGTGAATATTGGAGATAGAATTACTTTTAATGCTTTTGTTACTCCATTTTTTTATTATTACTTAGACGGTGGAATTATAGGGGTTTTCTTTTATTCTGCTGCATACGGAGTTATTTGTTCTTTATCTTATAATTATGTTAAATATAAACCTAATATTAAAAATATTGCGATTTATTTATTAATTATGCAAGGTGTATTGACTTCAATGGTACGCTGGCAATTTGTGATTTCTGCCTATGCACTTTCATTTTTATATCTGAATTTCGTGATCAAAAAAAAGAAAGATAATGATAATTTAGATGAAATCTGATTTAGGAATACTTAACACGTAAAAATATTTGTTCTAGGAAGGAGGATTTACTTGGAGATAACGACAAAAAGAGATCAATCAATAGATATTTTAAGGGCGTTTTGTACTTTGTTTATTATGTTAGCACATGTTGACATTCCGGAACTATTGTTAAATATTAGAACATTTGATGTTACTGTTCTTATACTTATATCTGGAATTTCAATGGGATATGAATCGAAAAAATACAATTTGACTTATGGGGGTTACATATGGAAAAGAGTTCAAAAGTTGTTGATACCAACATATATGGTAATCACAACTATATTTATAACAATTTTTCTTTTTTCATTAGTGCTGAAAAAAGAATTTTTATGGAACTTTAACCAAGTATTTCTTTCATATGCGCTAATCCCTAATGGTAGTGCTATAGGGTATGGTTGGATAGTGCGAATATTTTTAATGATAGCTTTGCTGCAACCAATTCTAAAATTATTTAACAAAAAAATAAAAAACAACTTACTATTTTTATTTATTGTATTTTTAGCTTTTATTTTAAATGAGTTGTTGTTTATGTATGATAAGAGTTCTCCAAATATCATTATATCTTATCTATTAATATATTTAATTCCTTATGGATTAGTAGCATCTATAGGTTTGAGAATAGCGCATGATTCTAAATTTGTCGATATGGCACTAATTGTAAGTTGTATTACCTTTTTAATTTGCCAAGTACTAATATCTATTAATGGGAATGGATTTGAACCGAATTTCTTTAAGTATCCTCCTAAATTATACTATATAACATACGGTCTTTTGGTGGGTATATTATCATATAAACTATTGCAAAAAATACAATGGAATAGTCAAAGTAAGTTTATAGTGTCTGTGAACTGGCTTAGTAAAAACTCTTTTAAAGTATATTTGTTTCATATATTCTCTTTATTCGGGTTGTTGGTTTTAAGAGGCCTATTTAGTGAAGTCTATATATTAAATAATTTTATTGTACAGTTTATTTTGGTCTCAAGTTCTGCAGTAATAGTAACGGTAATATTTAATAAAATCAGACTCTATAAATAAAATATTTTGAACTAATGATATTATTATCACCATTGTAGAAATGATTTGAGTTGTCTAACTCAGGAAAAGTTATTAGGAAGTGAGGTATATAGTAATGATTTCAAAAACTATGATAGTGGAATCAAAAAAAACTCTTAATATAGCTATAGCTGGTACTGGTTATGTAGGACTATGTACTGGCGTATGTATGGCTCATACTGGTCATTACGTAACTTGTGTAGATATAGACGAAAAAAAGATCGATTTAATGCAATCAGGAAAAAGCCCAATATATGAAGAAGGTCTCGAAGAGTTAATGAATCTAAATAAAGAACGCCTAACGTATACTACTAACTATACGAATGCGTATCAAAATGCAGACATTATCTTTATTGGGGTGGGTACTCCTGAGAAGAAGGATGGTTCTGCTAATTTGTCTTATGTGTACAATGTAGCAAGACAGATTGCACATAATGTAATTAAGGATTGTGTGGTTGTTATTAAATCTACAGTTCCCATTGGTACTAATGATAAAATTGAAAATTTCATTAAATCAGAATTAATAAACCCAGTGAATATACATGTTGCAAGTAACCCAGAGTTTCTGGCACAGGGTACTGCAATTCGAGATACTCTTCATGCTTCAAGAATAGTTATCGGTGTAGAAAGTGAACACTCAGAAAACATTCTTAAACAAGCATATGAAGGCTTTAAAGATGTCCCTATTGTGGTTACTAACCGCAGATCTGCAGAGATGATAAAGTATGCTTCTAATGATTTTTTGGCCTTGAAAATCTCTTACATAAACGAAATAGCAAATCTATGTGAGTTAATTGGGGCAGACATTCAAGAAGTTACTAAAGGAATGGGATATGATGAGCGAATAGGTGATAAATTTCTAAATGCAGGCATTGGATATGGGGGTTCTTGCTTTCCTAAAGATACTAAGGCTCTTCACTGGCTGGCAAGTTTTCATGATTATGAAATAAAGACAATAAAGGCAGCAATTGAAGTGAATGAACAACAGAAGATTAAATTATTCAAAAAATCGCGTAAGTATTATGAAAGTCTGGAAGGGTTAACTGTCGCGGTATTGGGACTAACCTTTAAACCAGGGACTGATGATTTAAGAGAAGCTCCTTCATTAGTTAATGTTCCGTTATTTGTTGATGATGGTGCTAGAGTTAAAGTATGGGACCCAGTAGGGTCTGAGGCATTTAAGAATGCAATGGAACGTGAACATAATAGTGACTTGAACGAAAAAGTAGAATATTGCAATGAAATAGGAGAGGCTTTAAAAGATACGGATATTTGTTTTATATTTACTGAATGGCCAGAAATAAAAGCACTAAGACCTAAAGATTTTGATAATATGAAGGGCTTGATTGTTCTTGATGGTAGGAATTGTTATGACGTAAATCTTTTTTCTGGGACAAACATTAAATATGAGTCTATAGGTCGTAGTTTATTAGGTTGAGAGTAACTAGAAAGGTCTATAGTAGAGTTTACTATATAGTATATAGGAAATGAAACAAAAGTCACTAATTTATAATGTGTTTTTTAATTTTGTATACACTGGATTAAATTTACTGTTCCCTTTAATAACAGCACCTTATGTTTCTAGAGTGCTGGGGGCATCCAATTTAGGACAAGTTAATTTTGCTGCAACTATTGTTAGCTGGTTTGTTTTGTTTGCTACATATGGTACTGCTACATATGGCGTAAGGGAGATAGCTAAGGCCAGAGATGATAAAGAAAAACTTAGTAGTATTTTTTCTGAACTTGTAATTATAAATGCTATTTTATCTTTCGTAGTTGTTGTAATTTACTTTTTTGCGATCTTCAATATTTCAACATTCTATGATGAACTACATTTATATTTAATCATGGCATTGAGTATTTTATTAAATATGTTTGCTATAGATTGGTATTTTCAAGGGATAGAAGAATATAGGTATATAACAATTAGAAGTGCTATTTTTAAAACAATTTCTTTGGTTTGTATCTTCCTATTTGTGAAGAAGCCAGATCATTATGTTTTATATGGTCTTATAAGCGTTTTTGCAACAAGTTTAAGTGGTGTTTTAAACTATATATACAGCAGAAAAAGCGTTAGGATGAAATATAGGGGTATAAACCCATTTAGACATTTTAAGAAATTGAGTGTTTTTTTCTTCCATACATTAATTGTGAGTATCTATACAAATATGGATCAAGTACTCCTTGGTTTATACTTTGATACAAAAGCAGTAGCATTTATGAATAGGAGTAGGACACTTGTAAATATGGCTGTTGCTATTTCCACCGCAATTTCTAATGTTACTTTACCTAGGGCATCGTATTATAAAGCGAATGATGAAAGTAAATTCAGATATTTGTTATCAGAAATACCGAATTATATATTGTGGATTACAATACCTATTACTGTAAGTTTTATGTGCCTGGCTTCTAATATTATGTATATTTTAGGAGGAAGTGAGTTTTTAGAAGCAGGAACATTGTTACAGATAATGTCTATAACCATTGTTTGTTCACCATTATCAGGGTACCTTCAGTATCAAGTATTTGTGGCTTCAGGTAAAGAGAGAATTGGATTATATATCGCTATAATAACCAGTTTGTTTAGTTTAACTTTAAATATATTGCTTATTCCTAGAATTGGTATATTAGGTGCTGGGATTGTACAGGTGCTATCTGAATTTATGGCTGTGAGTATTAGATTTTATATTGCGAAGAATAAACTAAAGTATAGCGAAATAAATTTTGTGAATAAATCCGCAATCTCATATTTGATTGTATCCATTCTTATGGGAGTTGTAATGATTATAGTTCGTAGTCTAATTGATAATCTTTTTGTGTCTTTCGCAGTCGGAATTCTACTAGGCGGAATATTTTATTTCTCAGTTTTATATTTAATTAGAGAGAAAATTACAATGCATTTATTTAATCAATTAGTTCATAAATTTAGAAACTAAGCTTTTTAAATTTAAATAAGGGGGATTCATTTTGAAAGGCATTATCCTAGCCGGCGGCTCTGGAACCCGCCTCTACCCATTAACGATGGTAACCAGTAAACAACTTCTACCCGTTTACGACAAGCCCATGATCTATTACCCTTTATCCACTCTTATGTTAGCTGGAATTAGGGATATCCTAATCATATCTACTCCGGAAGATACACCAAGATTTGAGAGCCTATTTGGCGACGGCTCTCAATTCGGCATTTCTCTTCAATACATAGTCCAACCAAGTCCTGAAGGTTTAGCTCAGGCTTTTATTTTGGGTGAAGCGTTTATTGGTGATGACTCTGTAGCTATGATTCTTGGAGATAATATTTACTACGGAAATGGGATTCGTAAAATGCTCCAGCGTGCTTCCGACAAAGCTCAAGGCGCGACAGTGTTCGGTTATCATGTACAAGATCCGGAGCGTTTCGGTGTGGTCGAATTTAACGACGAAGGTAAAGTGTTAAGTGTGGAAGAGAAGCCGGCACAGCCTAAGTCTAATTATGCTATCACTGGTCTCTACTTCTATGATAACCGTGTTGTGGAGATTGCCAAGAATGTGCAGCCTTCCTCTAGAGGCGAACTTGAGATTACTTCCATTAATGAAGCCTATCTTAAAATAGGTGAGTTGGACGTTGAACTCCTGGGACGAGGGTTCACATGGTTAGATACCGGAACTCATCAGAGCCTGGTGGATGCTACTAACTTTGTCCGGACGATTGAAGACCATCAAGGAATTAAAATTGCCGCTCTTGAAGAGATTGCATACATCAATGGGTGGATCACGAAGGAACACCTGTTAAGCTGTGGGCAGAAGTTATGCAAGACAGGCTACGGTCAATACCTGATTAAGGTAGCTACTGGGAAGATTCAATATTAAGCAGTAAAGGTGTGGAAGATATGAAGTTAACTGAAACAGTGCTCCCTGGGGTATTTGTAGTGGAACCTGCGGTGTTTGGCGATCACCGGGGATGGTTTATGGAGACGTTCAGTGATGCGAAATTTAGAGAGCAGGGCCTTGATATTTCTTTTGTACAAGATAATCAATCGTATTCTGCTACCCAAGGGACTTTGCGGGGACTACATTATCAGCTGAATCCTAAAGCTCAGACTAAGCTTGTCCGCTGCACACGTGGAGTCATATTCGATGTGGCAGTGGATGTCAGACAAGGCAGTCCTACGTACAGCAAGTGGTTTGGAATTGAACTGAGTGCCGAGAATAAGAAGCAGCTGCTGATTCCCAAAGGGTTCGCCCATGGATTCATGACTCTGACAGAGGACGTTGAAGTTCAGTATAAATGTGATGAATTGTATACTCCGGAATGTGATGGTGGCATTCTTTGGAATGATCCTTTCATTGGAATAGAGTGGCCGTTACATGTTACTCCAGTTCTATCTGGCAAAGACGAGAAGGCTCCTGTGTTGAATGATGCTGTTCTGAACTTTACCTATAATAACTGAAGCAGATAGATACTAAATCGAATAATTCTGAGGTGTAACTCATGAGTAGAAAGAAATTGCTGATTACCGGAGGTGCCGGTTTCATTGGCGGGAACTTTGTGCAATACATTGTGGATAAATACTCCGATTATGATGTCTATAACCTGGATCTGTTAACCTATGCCGGTGATTTAACCAAGCACAAGCAGATTGAAGATAGAGATAACTATCGGTTCATCCAGGCGGATATTGCTGACCGTGATGCGATTATGTTGCTTTTTGAACAAGAACGCTTTGATTATGTTGTACATTTCGCAGCAGAGAGTCATGTGGACCGCTCGATTACAGATCCGGCCATATTTGTCCTGACGAACGTAATGGGAACCCAGGTGCTGCTTGATGCTTCACGGGTAGTTGGAGTAGCGAAATTTGTTCATGTGTCCACAGATGAAGTGTACGGTGAACTGGAATTCGATCCATCGGTATTCTTCACTGAGGAGACGCCTCTGCAACCTAATAGTCCTTATAGTGCCAGTAAGGCATCGTCTGATTTGTTGGTTCGCGCGTATTATGAAACATTCGGCTTGCCAATGAACATTACCCGCTGCTCTAATAATTACGGCCCTTATCATTTCCCTGAGAAGCTGATCCCGCTTACGATCTCGAAGGTCTTGAATGAACAGAAGGTTCCTGTCTATGGGGATGGTGCCAACATTCGGGATTGGCTGCATGTCTGGGATCATTGTGCTGCTATTGATCTCGTATTGCACGAAGGTGTAAGTGGTGAAGTATACAACGTAGGCGGTCATAATGAGCGCACTAATCTCGAAGTAGTGAAGACTATTATTCATACCTTAGGTAAGTCTGAGGAATTGATTGAATTCGTTGCAGATCGGCTGGGTCATGATAAACGTTATGCTATTGATCCCGCTAAGCTGGAGAGGCTGGGTTGGAAGCCCACCTATACCTTTGAGACAGGAATCGCTCAGACGATTCAGTGGTATACGGAGAATGCTGAATGGTGGGAACAAATTCTTAGCGGCGAGTACAGGAAGTAACTTATGACCAGAACATTAACCAGTAAAAAGATGGGCAAGTGTAGAAAGAGAATATTCTTTCTGTACTTGCCTGTCCTGCTAATGGTCTTGTTGTTCCTGTGTGTGGGGCGGTTTCTCCCCCTGTCCGAATTTCCCAAGCAGGCCGATGTCATTATGGTACTCAGCGGCGGGGGAGGTCGTGTTGAGAAGGCTGCGGAACTTTTTAAGGAAGGCTTCGCTCCGTACATCCTTCTATCCAAGGCTTCAGAAGTAACAGGTCCTTCAGGCGACTTGCAACAAACTGCCCTCGCCCTCGGAATCCCGGAAAAGGCCATCCTTACTGAAGACGCTGCTCAAAGCACCTACCAGAACGCTGAGTTTACGCTCCCTATTATGAAGAAGAATGGTTTCGCTTCCGTAATTGTGGTCTCTTCTGACTTTCATATGCGGCGGGTGAAATTGATATTCGATCATGTCTATAAGAAGTCTGGTGTTGAATTGACCTATATAAGTTCTGACTCCGGCTATAACACCAAGGAATGGTGGAGTGACCGGTATAGCAGGGAGACAACCTTTAACGAGTATACTAAGATGATTGGCAATGCCTTTGGCTATGATGGCCCGGAAGCTAAGAGTGCTTTGGAACAGATCAAACACTGGTTTCGCTAATGATGTATTTTCGATAAAACTACTTATGATATTATTGTCATCTCATTTACAAAGTTTGTGAATCTTGTGGGGGTACTACATTCACTAAAGGTGAAATAAACAGCGGATATGCTAACTTCATGCAGATTGGTAAACACTCTCCTTTGCCTTACCACTTATATTTACATTTTGTAAAAGATGCGGTGAAGTAGCTTCAATAAAGTTGAGAAACCCGAGGAATTTTAAACCATTGAATAATGACAGATCGTATAAACTTTCAAACCAACCCATCTAATAGTAGTGCCCCTACGTTTTTTTATTTGACACTTTCACAAGCTAAGTGCGACACTTCGTTCATTATGTGACCCTTGCTCTTTATCGTATCAAACTGGAAATGATAGGTAGGGGCTTGAGGTCCTTTCCTAGTCGGTACTATTTTTAGTTATTTACTGCTGGACAGTATGATCCTATAAACTATTAAACGACCACACCGTTGTTAACTTTCGCATTCCTTTTTTTTACATGTCTGTTCAAGACATTCAGTAGAGGTTTTTCTATAATCGTATGGAATACACAACTAATAATTATAGTTAAGAGTATCACCAATAACGTAGCTGCTAAATATCCTAATGTAGTGTAGATATTCAATTTTAAAAAGATTTTATTCAACACTGAGAGTAGCGGATAATGAATCAGGTAAATTGAATAAGAAGCATCTCCTAAAAAAACAAAAACTTTAGGTATTCTAATCTTTTTCAATACCTCATAGGAAACCATCCCGTAAATCAATAGAAATGAAGGAATACCGTAAGAAATCACTCTATTAATTCTTAAGAACCCATAATAATCGTTGCCCCATGATAATATGAAATAAACAAGTCCAATAATAATGAAGTACATTCCGTATTTATTTTTGTTATTCAAAATCAGATGAGCGGCAAAGAGACCACCTAAAAACTCCAAATTAAATGCGTTAAATAAAAAATCAAGCCAATAGTTAAACGAAACTCCATCTGCAAAATCAACTAAGAAGAGAATGAGCGTAGCGAATAACCATGCAATTATAATAGGGTAAGATGCCCGCTTTTTTAGAATTATTAGTGATCCAAACATCAAATAGAACAGAATTTCATGGCTGAGTGTCCACGCAACAGTTAATGGCATATGCTCTGGTGGTTGTGGAATCAACAAAACGGATTTAATCAAATTTCCGACATTTCGTGTTTCTTCGTCACCAAATGATGGAATCAAGAAATAAACAGGAATGAGGAATACTAATATCAGCCAGTAAATTGGATAAACCCTTAAGAATCGTTTAACAAAGAATGCTTTGCCTTTTTTAGAAACACCTATATCTATTTTGTGAATGTAATAAATAACGAAACCACTTATAACAAAGAACAGGTCAACACCGGCATATCCTTGTTGAAATACTCCGTTAAAAAAATCATAGTCAAGTGTAGAGAATAGAAGCGTTGCATGAAAAAACAAAACTGTTAGTGCTGCGATACCTCTCATTGATTGAAGACTATTGAGTCTCATCGAAAAATCCTCCAGTCCCAAATTTATCTAAATCAGAATATCATAATTTGGAACTTAATGTCGCTCTATTTCAGAAAAAGGTTTGTGTTTACAATTTTTATAATTACTGAAGTTACTTAATGTCTCCTATATCCGACTTCTTACAACCTTTACAGGATTCCCAACTGCAACACTGTAAGATGCAACATCTTTATTCACAAGGGAGTTAGCTCCAATTACCGAACCTTTACCTATAGTTACACCGTCTAAAACTACAGTGCCGGCACCAATCCAACAATCATCCTCAATAATAATTCCTAATTGATTAGTACCTTGCTCTCTGATCGGAATATCTATACGGTCAAAGTTGTGATTCTGAGCGTGAAATCGAACATTCTGACCCATTATCACATCGTTCCCGATTTTTATTCCTCCAGCACAGCCAAAGTAACAATTTTCACCGCAGCCAAAATTATCTCCGATTGTCATTCCGGTCTTAGGCCCATTAAAATCACTTTTAATTATTGAAAATTTTCCGATATTGATGTTATTCCCCATAATAACACCACTTGTTGATTCCACGTTTAATTCAACATAATCATTAATTGTTACATTATTACCTATGCTTATGTGGGCGCCGTATCTTAGTGTTGTCCTTTTTCCTATAAAAACTCGCTCCCCACTCTCTCGGAAAAATAACTTTATGAACCCTCCTCTCACTAACCTCATTAACCTCGCCGTCTTCTTTTTAAAAGATATAATCACACTCAAAAACTCCTCTTTTTTTCATATCACTAATCTCTTCTATACGGTTTGTTGTTTTTCCTTTAAACAAGCAATAAGGATTATCAGATCCTCTGAAAGTAAGGGAAGCGCTCAGAATACACTTACGCATTAAGCTCAGTTAAGTTATTATCGTAACTATCTGCTGTTAGCGTAATGTACCCTTCAAATCGTCCTGCCTCAAGCGGTCCCTACGGCTTATAAATGACTTTTGTTTTGCCTGCTGAATAGCTCCAAAACATATTATTGTAGAACGTGATTGTCGTATCCCGGTTATCTCTCCGGTTGCCCCTGGGTAGCTGTTGTTACTGTCTATGATGGAAAGCACTCTGCCGTAGTTACAGCAAATACTTCAGTTTTGCACGATAAGCTTTTGATGCATCCCGGTATAAATTTACAGGTGAAACAGCGCCGGACGGGTGTTTGTTGTGTAAGCCACACCGATTGTATCCGTCAGGATGTCACAATTTTCAATGGTTAACTACTGATTCCCAATGCCTACCGCGGCTGACTGATACGCCTCATTGATCGTTACAGTGTCAGTCACCGAAATCGTTAAACGCACCCAGTAGCAGTTTGACGGGGTTGTAAACGTTCTAACTCCGTCAGTGGTTATCGGGATAATGAACACCTTACTCGCGTCATAGAATGCGGCAGAGTTAAACGCCTTCTTGTGGTAAGTGGTGTTCGGAAGAACCGGAATCCAATCGGAAATATAGCAACCCACCACTGTGCCGACTGTCCCTGTTTCGGTAATGTAAGAGTTTGGCACCGCAGTAGCTTTATTAAATAAGTTCTTGCTTTTTGATCCGATGACAACGGTTATAGCCATCATCGGTTCGGTCACGCTTTTGGTAGCCGTGATTACATTTACGCCAGCTGTTCCGGCAATCTGCGCAAGCAACTCGGGAGTCAAAAAGGTCTGGTCGATCTTGCCTAGATTTTTATAAATTTGATGGATCGATATGTCAGCAGTATTCTTATCCATCTTACCATTGTCTACGCTGATGATCGCTATTCCCTACCCACTTCCACCAACTAATAATTAATCACAAAATAACCCATCCTAACCGTAGCGAACCTGCGGTTTTTTATTTATAATAATTATTATCTGGATTTCATAAAGCGTTCAAAAAATCTGTAAAAAGTCGTATTTTCGTGTGATATACTTAACACAGTGTTTTGAGATGTTGTGAAAGTGAATATTATGTAAAAATATTCTTTAATATAACTGTACACAGTAATGAATAGAGACTAGGATGGTGAACTATCGATGCACATCGTCGTCGTTGGCCTGAATTATCGTACGGCTCCCGTGGAGGTTAGGGAACAGTTTGCTTTTGCGGAGAGTGATCTTCCGGCAGCGCTTCATCAACTGATGAAGACGAAGGGTGTGCTGGAAGGGGTCGTAGTAGCCACCTGCAACCGTACGGAAATTTATGTGGTCATGGACCGCCTTCATATGGGAGGGTATTTCCTCCGCGGCTTTATGGAGCAGTGGTTTGGAGTGAAAAACGAGCAATTTGCACAGCATATGTATATATATGAAGACGAGCAGGCGATTGCGCATTTGTTCCGCGTGACCTGCGGTCTGGATTCCATGGTGATTGGGGAGACGCAGATCCTGGGACAGGTACGGAGTTCTTTTCTCACGGCTCAAGCTGAGGGTGTAACTGGAACTTGGTTCAATCGGTTATTTAAACAAGCGGTGACACTCGGCAAAAGAGCACATAGTGAAACGTCAATCGGCGAAAGCGCAGTATCTGTCAGTTATGCGGCAGTGGAGCTGGGCAAGCGGATTTTTGGCATGTTCACTGGTAAAAGAGTTCTGATTCTCGGCGCCGGCAAAATGAGTGAGCTCACTGTAAAGCATCTATATAGTAGTGGTGCGGCTGAAGTGATTGTCGCTAACCGTACGCTGTCGCGTGCGATTGAACTGGCAGAGAAGTTCTCGGGTAAGCCAAGCACGATTGAAGATGCGCTAAAAACTCTTAATGAGGTAGATATCGTGATCAGCTCAACGGGAGCTGACGGCTATGTACTTTCGGCAGATCAGGTAGCGAATGCTATGAAGCGTCGCCCTTCGCGGCCGCTTTTTATGATTGATATAGCTGTACCCCGTGATATTGATCCTGCAGCGGCTAATGTGCCAGATGTTTTTTTGTATGATATTGACGATCTGGAGGGCATTGTGGAGAGTAACCTGGAAATGCGTCGGAGTGAAGCTGCGAAGATTGAAGTGATGATCGGTGAGGAAATGGATGAGTTCCAGCTGTGGCTTAAGACGCTTGGCGTGAGACCGGTAATCCGGGCGCTTCAGGATAAGTCGAATGCGATTCATGAGGAAACGATGGAGAGTCTGTTCAATAAGCTGCCTGAGCTGGACGAGCATCAGCGCAAGGTGATCCGTCGCTTGACCAAAAGCATTGTGAACCAAATGATGCATGATCCAATCAATGTTATTAAAGAGATGTCCGGTGGCAAGCAGGGGAATGAAGCTCTTGATTATTTCTCCAAAATCTTTGCGCTACAGGAACAGCTCGAATCTAATTCAGATGGCGGAGATTCCGCCCCGGTTAAGCAGTCTAGTTCCACAGAACGTACTGCCGGTAGCGGCGATTTTTCTGTGCCTAAGACGGTGCTTGCTCCGGCAGGCCTGTTGGGTAGGTGAGTGATATGCAACTGCTGAACGGAATATATGATGCCGCTCTGCTGCTATATGCCCTGAGCCTGCTGTTTGTTTTCTCGGATTGCCTTTATCGCAACCCGAGTGGGAAGCGGTTAGGCACGGGGCTTCTTGTTGTTGTGGGTCTTTTGCAAGCTGCAGGACTGGGGATTCGTTTCTCTCAGGAGAAGGGACTGCCCATTTTCACACCTTATGATTTCTTGTTCTGGTTTGCATTTAGTATTGTGCTGACTTCGCTTGCGGTGGCTTTTACACGTGGAGGCGAGTTTACGATTCTGCTGCTTAGTGTGGCTGGATTCTGTGTTTTTCTCCTAAATCGGGTGTGGCTGACGGCGGGGGGACATACGCTTGAGACTTGGAGCTCGGTGTATGGCTGGTTGACAATGCATGTGATTTTGGCCAATTTGAGCTTTGCTGCACTGACACTTGGGACGGTATTTGCAATATTGTACTTATTCCTGCACACCAGACTCAAAAGCAAGCAATGGAGTGACCGAATTCGTCGTTTACCGAACTTAGAGACTACAGATAAATATTCTTACACCGCTATTCTGGTGGGGACTCCTTTGTTGGCAATCTCTCTGGTGGTGGCTAGCTTATCTATTGTTTCTGAGGGACGGACGCTATTATTGAAGGATTTAAAAGTACTAACGACACTTATTGGCCTTGGAATTTACATATTTTATATTATCTTTAAGAAATCCAGGCGGAAAAGTGGAGTAAGTATGGCTCGCTGGGCGATTTTAGGATATGCTTTTACTATCTTGAATTTTTTGTTGAATTCTTTATCTGGTTTTCACGGTTGGAGCGGGGAGTGAAGAGCATGACTCGGTATTTGCCCATAATGCTGGATTGTGAAAAGCAACAGGTTGTGGTTATTGGCGGTGGTGCCGTGGCTGAACGGAAGGTGAGTGGGCTGCTGGAAGCTGGAGCGGTGATTAAGATGATTAGTCCCTCTTTGACAGATACGCTTGCCTCTCTAGTGAAAAAGGGTCTCATGACCTGGCAAGACCGCCCTTATGCTCCCGGAGATCTCCGTGGGGCCTTTCTCGTATATGCAGCCACTAACGATAGAACGGTTAATGAAGAGGTTGCACAGGAGTCTAGGCGACTTGGCATTCATGTGAATGTGGCTAGCCATGCGGAAGCGGGGGATTTTATTACGCCCGGAGTTGTACGGAGGGGTCGTTTGACGGTAGCTGTATCTACTTCGGGTGCTGGTCCGCTTGTGGCTGCGAAGATTAAAAGTGTGCTTGAAGAGGCGCTGGATGCGGCGTATGAGCCATATTTGGATTTTGTACATACCATGCGAACCAGGATTAAGGAAACAGAATCTTCTGCTGAAGTTCGTGGAAGGCTTTTGCGGAAGCTTGGGGCGCTCGATGTGTTGAATGAGATGAGAAACGGTAGCTTTATCGCGTGGAGCCCGGAGGATATGGATGCTTGGATTGCTGATCATCGGGCGGAGTAAAAGTGCGCGTGGACACTGTGAAGATTACAAAATTAGGTTAGATTAATGATATGAGTACGGCTGAAGTGGCTGAAATGGTCGAAAGAGGGGCAAAAATACCCCTTAATTGAGTAATAGTCGTCAAAAGAGATAAATGAAGGGTATAAATACCCCTGATTTGCACTAAAACGCTCATATCAGCCAAAAGAGGGGCAGAAATACCCCTAAATTGAGCTATAACCGACGAAGGAGCTAAATAAAGGGCACAAATGCCCTTTTAATAGTGCGGAGTAGCTTTTGGTTAGTTTAGATTACTATATACGGTCTACGGTGAAGAGTAAGAGGCAGACGTAATCAGGAGGAATGGACAATGCGTAAGATTATTGTGGGGAGTAGACAGAGTGCGCTTGCGTTGACGCAAACAGGGCACGTGATTGCGGATCTGGAGCGACTGAGCGAGGAGCATGGTTTTGGATTCACTTTTGAAGTGAAAAAGATTGTTACCAAAGGGGACCGCATCCTAGATGTCACCTTGTCCAAGGTAGGCGGCAAAGGGTTGTTCGTGAAGGAAATCGAGCAGGCCATGCTGGAAAAGGAAATCGACATGGCGGTGCACAGCATGAAGGACATGCCCTCCGAGCTGCCGGAGGGGCTGATCAACGGTGCTGTGCCGAAGCGCGTCGATCCGCGCGATGCACTGATCTCTAACGGAGGCGTCTCGCTGGACGAGTTGCCTCAGGGCGCACGCGTAGGCACAAGCAGCCTACGCCGTTCCAGCCAGCTAGCTGCGCTACGGCCTGATCTGGTCATTGAGCCCGTGCGCGGCAACATTGACTCGCGGCTGGGCAAGCTGGAGAGCGGCGAATACGACGCGATCCTGCTTGCAGCAGCGGGGCTGTCACGCATGGGCTGGCAGGATCGCGTGAGCGCCTACCTGCCGCCGGAAGTTTGCCTGCCCGCTGTAGGGCAGGGTGCACTCGGCATCGAGTGCCGCGCAGATGACGCCGACCTGCGGAAGCTGCTGGCGTTATACAACGACGCCGATACAGCGTTGACGGTGGCGGCGGAGCGCACGTTCCTTGGCGCGCTGAACGGCGGCTGCCAAGTGCCAATTGGCGCTTATGCTGTGCTTGACGCAGCCGCGGAAGCCACTACCGCGGAGCACAAAATAATCTCCTTAACCGGAATGGTGGGAACACCTGACGGTTCAACGATTTTGAAAGAAACTTGCACTGGGGTAGACCCGGTACAGCTCGGCGAAGAAGTCGCTAAGAAGCTGATCGCAAGAGGAGCGGAGAAGATACTGTCAGACGTTAGGGGATGAGGGGATTGACGGGGAAGGTTTATTTGGTAGGTGCAGGTCCCGGGGACGCAAAGCTGATTACTGTAAAAGGCCTCGAGTGTATTCGAAAAAGCGACGTGCTGGTGTACGATCGGCTGGCAAGTCCTAGATTGCTGAAATGCATGAAGCCCGGCGGCGAGAAGATTTATGTTGGCAAGCTGCCGGATCGCCACACGATGAAGCAGGAAGAGATTAATCAATTGTTAGTTGATCTGGCTTTACAGGGGAAAACAGTGGTGCGGCTGAAGGGTGGAGATCCTACGATTTTTGGCCGCGTAGGTGAAGAAGCGGAGCTGCTGCGCAAAAATGGGATCTATTACGAAATCGTACCGGGTATCACGTCGGCGATCAGCGTACCTGCTTATGCGGGTATACCTGTCACGCACCGCGATCATGCTTCTTCCCTGTCGATTATCACCGGACATGAGAGTCCAGATAAACTGGATCATTCCATTCATTGGGATAAAGTAACGAATGCCACGGGGACGTTAGTGTTCCTGATGGGCGTAGCTAAAATAGGATATATCAGCGCCCAGCTGATCAAGCATGGGCGTCCGCCAGAAACACCAGTGGCGCTGGTGCGCTGGGGTACCCGCGCAGATCAGGAGACGCTGACGGGAACCCTCGCCGATATTGAGGCGAAGGTGAAGGCTGCGGATTTTCAGCCGCCGGCCGTCATTGTCGTTGGCGACGTGGTGCTGCAGCGTGAGCAGCTGAAGTGGGCCGAGGCGATGCCGTTGTTCGGCAAACGCATCGTGGTGACACGGGCTCGGAGCCAAGCGAGCGAGCTGGTGGATATGATTGAGGAACTCGGCGGGGAACCCTACGAGTTCCCGGTGATCGAGACGATCATGCCGGAAGGCGCAGAGAAGAAGGAGAAGATTGCAGCGGCGTTTGGCGCGCTGGAATCGTACGACTGGGTATTCTTCACTAGCCCGAACGGCGTGGAGTTTTTTTGGCGCCACTTGGCGGAGCAGGGGGCGGACATTCGGGAGCTTCACCGCGCAAGAATTGCAGCGGTAGGGCCGGGTACAGCAGCCGCGCTGGCGCAGCGCGGGGTGATTGCTGAGGAACTTCCGGCAAAGTTTCAGGCGGAAGGTCTGATTGAGAAGTTCGGTCCCCAGCTGCTGCCGGGGCAGAACGTGCTGTTGCCGCGCGGCGATCTGGGGCGCGACTGGCTGCCGGACAAGCTGAGAGAGCTTGGCCTTCAAGTCACAGACGTCGATACCTATGAGACGGTTGTGACGGGTGAGGATGACGACGAGCTGCTGAAGCTGCTGGAGGAGGGGCGCGTTCACGCGGTGACTTTTACTAGTTCTTCAACGGTGCGCAATTTCATCCACATTCTTAAAAGAATGGGGCTCGAAGATCCACTCCCATTGCTAGCTAACGTGAAAATAGCCTGCATCGGGCCATTAACTGAGCAGACTGCCGTGGAAGCGGGGCTTACCCCGGGACTGCTACCTGAAGAAGCAACTATTAATAGTCTGGTGCAGGAGCTCTGTCGCTGGAATGCGGAGACTAGGCTCAAGTAGTTTCATAGAGATAGGTGAGCAATAGCCATATTAATATAAGTAACCTTAGACTGGTTGTAGTTTGTACAATAGAATCTCTTAAATTTAGAATCAATTTCAATTCTAAGTCTTTTCTATTGCACATTCTGCAATGAAATCAGATTGTTAACTAACTGGCAGTTAGACGGGCAAACTATAAATGTCCGTTGTGTCTATATATTTTATTTTCAGGAGGATGAACAAATGAGCTTTCCAATTACACGTCACCGTCGTCTACGCGGTTCTGCTGGAATTCGCGGTATGGTGCGGGAGACCGTACTGAATGTGCTGGATTTTGTACAGCCTATATTTGTGACTTATGGAACAGGTGTGAAGAATGAGATTAGCTCGATGCCGGGCGTGTACCATTTTTCGCTGGATACTTTAAAAGCTGAAGTGGACGAGATTGCCGCACTAGGCATTCCGGCTGTACTGTTATTCGGGATTCCTGAAACGAAGGATGCAATCGGTTCTTCCGGTTTCGCAGAGGATGGAATTGTGCAAGAGGCTACTCGCTTGATCAAGCAGTGGTACCCTGAGCTGTTGGTCGTTGCAGATACCTGCCTTTGTGAATTTACGGATCACGGACATTGCGGGATGGTGCATACGCATACGGTAAATGGTGTGGTACACGGTGATGTCATCAACGATGCATCGCTAGAGCTTTTGACCCGTACGGCGGTATCTCAAGCTAAAGCTGGAGCAGATATAATTGCCCCTTCGAATATGATGGATGGATTCGTACATGCGATTCGTGCGGGACTAGATGAGAATGGCTTTGAACATGTGCCGATTATGTCGTATTCGGTCAAATATGCTTCGGCATTTTATGGCCCTTTCCGCGAAGCTGCGGATTCAGCGCCACAGTTCGGAAATCGCAAAACGTATCAAATGGACCCTGCCAATCTGCGCGAAGCGCTCCGTGAAGCAGAGTCCGATGTGCTTGAAGGTGCAGATATGTTAATGGTGAAGCCGGCTCTGGCTTACTTGGATGTGATTCGTACGATCCGCGACCAGTTTGATTTGCCTCTTGTGGCTTACAATGTGAGTGGCGAATATTCCATGGTAAAAGCAGCAGCGCTGCAAGGCTGGATTGACGAGCAAGCCGTTGTGCTGGAAATGCTGACTGGCATGAAACGCGCCGGAGCGGATATTATTATTACTTATTTCGCAAAAGATGCTGCGCGCTGGCTGCGTGGTTAATCTATACCTGTGTGACCAAGAACAGAATAGGAGTGAAGATAGATGAGTAATGAGCCAATGGCGCGTAAAGAGGAAGCGTCCCGCAAGGCTTTTGATGAAGCAAAACAATATATTCCCGGTGGGGTGAACAGCCCTGTACGGGCGTTTAAATCCGTAGGTCTGACTCCGATTTATGTGGATCATGGGATAGGTTCGCGTATTTTTGATATCGACGGCAACAGCTTTATCGACTATGTATGCTCATGGGGACCGCTGATTATGGGTCATGCGCATCCTGAGGTTGTAAAGGCATTGCAGGAGACGGCGGTAAAAGGGACAAGCTTTGGTGCACCTACTTTACTTGAAACTGAAATGGCAAAAATGGTTGTCGAACGTGTAGCCTCTGTAGATATCGTACGTATGGTTAACTCCGGAACGGAAGCGACGATGAGTGCGATTCGTTTGGCACGTGGTTATACAGGACGCAGTAAAATTTTGAAGTTCGAAGGATCCTATCATGGTCACGCAGATAGTCTGCTTATTAAAGCGGGTTCCGGTGTAGCCACATTAGGTTTGCCGGACAGCCCAGGTGTTCCCGAAGGTGTGGCAGTAAATACAATTACAGTTCCATACAATGATTTGGAGTCCACTCAGATTGCTTTCGAACGTTTTGGCAGTGAGATTGCCGCAGTGATCGTAGAGCCGATTGCCGGCAACATGGGTGTTGTACCACCACTTCCGGGATTTCTGGAAGGGCTTCGCAAGTTAACTTCAGACAATGGATCTTTGCTTATCTTTGATGAGGTAATGACAGGCTTCCGTGTCAATCGTGGCTGTGCTCAAGGCTTGTTCAACATTACTCCGGATATTACCTGCTTCGGCAAAGTCATCGGTGGAGGACTTCCAGTAGGCGCTTATGGCGGCAAAAGAGAGATCATGGAGCAAATCGCTCCTACGGGACCGATCTATCAGGCTGGCACACTTAGCGGTAATCCATTAGCGATGGCGGCAGGACTCACTACACTGAAGCTGCTGACACCGGAAGTATATGATCGTCTGGAGCAATTAGGGGCGCGTCTGGAAGCAGGCTTGAAAAAGAATGCAATCGAGACCGGTGTTCCGCTGACAATTAACCGTGTGGGCTCGATGGTCTGTCCGTTCTTCACGGAAGGACCAGTAACTAATTTTGAAACGGCCAAGACTAGCAACACGGATCTATTCCGTCGTTATTTTGGTCATATGCTGAGCCAAGGCATTAGCGTGCCACCTTCACAGTTTGAAGGCATGTTCGTGTCGGCTGCGCATAGTGAGCAGGATATTGATGATACCATTGAGGGCCACTATAATGCCCTGAAGGCCCTTTGAGTATTGGAGCCGGAGAACGAACCGGTGGTGGAGCTTGGACTAGACGTGGGGAGTGGCTGGAAGTAACACCCGGCAAAATCATTACAGGAGCCGAGGATTCTGAAGCTGCAATTGATAAGTGGCTGCTGGAAACTGTAGGTGTGCCTGAGAAGCTTCATCTGCGTCTGCGCCGCGAGGGGGGCATTCAGTGGAAGGGAGATCGACTGCGACTGGCACTTTTTCTGGATCGTGAAGCCGGCATTGAACCGGTATGGGAAGAGCTTGAAGTGTTGTATGAGGATGATTTTTGCTTGGTTGCCCACAAGCCAGCAGGTATGGCGGTTCATCCGGATGGCAGTGGCTTAGGTGTAACGCTGGATCACCTTGTAGCTGCGCATTATGTCGCTACCGGTGTTAGTGCAGCTGTAAGGCATATTCACCGACTGGACAAGGATACAACAGGTCCGGTGATGTACGCGAAGAATGAATTCGCTCAGCTTGTCCTAGACGAGAATATGCGTGAAAAAAGCATCTCGCGGCTCTACGCCGCGATCGTCGAAGGCACAGTGCCGCCTACGCTTAAAGTGATCGACGCGCCGATTGGGCGCGATCGTCATCATGCGGCGCGGAGAAGAGTCTCACCCGGCGGACAGTCCGCCGTGACTCGAATCCTCGGACGCGAAGCACTGCATGGCGGGAGCCTGGTGCATGTGCAGCTGGAGACCGGAAGGACGCATCAGATTCGCGTCCATCTCAGCCATATGGGTCATCCCTTGTATGGGGATGCGCTATATGGCGGCCCGGTTTGGGCTTCCAGCGCTAGTGGCCGACATGCGCTCCATGGCGAGCTGCTGTCTTTCCGCCACCCTTGGAGCGGTGAACAACTGGAAGTAAGCGATCCGTGGCCGGAGGATATGCTTCAGCTGCGGGAGCTGCTGTCTGAAGCGCCTTGACGGCTACGTTATAAACCTGAGAATCGTGGTATCAGCAAATGCTGGTATTACGGTTCTTTTTTTATCTATATTTTCGTAGGGTATATAATTTTCTGTTTTTTCAGAAAGAAGCATCTATCTATGTCCTAATAGCAAAAGCAGCATATAATACTTTGTTCATGCGGAGTAATTCATCTATTGGCCGGCAGATAGGTTCGAATAGTCCCTGAATTTATGAAATTAATAGCATCCTGTCCGGTTAGTGCTACCAAAGTTGTCATGCCTTTCTGTTTGAAGCATATACATGTGGGGAGTAACATTTTGGGCTTATGCTCTGGGCCTGTCTCAGGGTTAGATTATGCCAAGAAGGAGGACATATCCCGTGTTTGATCAGTCCCACGGCTTGCGGTTTGATATTTATGAACGCATTCACCTATCGGAAGAGCTTCCGGGAATAGCTGAGCTGGAGGAGGTTGAACTACTTCCGGAAATCCAGGTGATTCAGCGGGAGGATCGTGCCGAGTTATATGGTCAGCTGTTGCTTACCGGACTCTACCGGAGCGAAGATGACCGAACACAACGTCTGGAGCACGCCATTCCCGTTGAAATCACTGTTCCGCTTACACGCGTCAGCTCGATTGAAGATATTGGGGTGGAGATCGAGAATTTTGATATTGATCTGCTCACGATGCGCACAGTGAATATAACAGGCGTATTATCACTGCGGGGAATCGGTGGTGCGGAGCCTCAACCACAACCGGCCTGGCAGCAGGAAGAGTACACAGTTGCCTATTCCCCTCTCAGTGATGACAGGGTAATCGAAGTATCTGCAGTGAACCAAGAACACGAAACTGATGCACTTTATGAAAATTCACAGTGGACCTTTGGCGAGGATGCATCGGAGGTTGCCGTAGAAGAACATGAGCATGCTGAAGCTAATGCAGACGCATCAGAGGCTCCACTGGTCTCAAGTGGAGCTGGTCATTCGTCCCCTATAGTGAATTTCTCATCCGCTCATGAGAAGGACAAGGGCGCGAAAGCTCGGACGCATAGTCTGGATTCGCAAACAGAGGATTCCAAAGCAGGAATAACGGATTACTGGTTTAAAGCTGAGTCACAGAATGAAGCTGAGGCCACTCAGCTGAATCAAGTTAGCCAGGCGAGTCAAGCGGATCAGGAGCAAGAAGCTGAATATACTTTTGCTTCAAGAGAAACCGCTGTTCCAGCAGCTAATGCTGATGTGGATCAAGATATTGCCGTATTCGCTTCGGAAAACGAGGCCAATAATGAGCTTCATGCACAAGAAGAGAATGCTCAGCCGATCCACGAGAATACGAATGAAGTTTTTGTTTCTCAAGAGACTGTGCCACAGTCAGAGGAGAAGCAAGATCTTAAGATTGCGCTAGGAAGCAAGAAAGATGCTGAGGCTCCAGTCAAAGAACATCTCACCTTCTCTTCATTACTCAGCTCTAGTCGTTCTCGTAAAGAACAAGAGGCTCTCCTATCTGAAGGAAATGCATCGGCTGCAGCGATCATTCCAGAGGCCGGAAATAATACGGAGTGGAAGAGCAGATTCATTGCTGGAGCAGATGGCGCTAACCTATTCCGTAAGGTTCGCCTTTGCATCGTGCAGCGTGAAGAAACGCTGGATACAATCGCAGAGAAATATCAGCTAAGTGCGCGGGAGCTGGGAATGTATAATCGATTGTCTGGGCAGAGTGTAGAAGAAGGGCAAGTGTTGTACATTCCGTAATTGAATTACAATGCGTACTCATATGAATAGGTGAATCCCGATCTGATAGTAGATCGGGATTTTTGTCAAATATAAGAATATATAAGTTTCACGTTATACATTATCCTTATATTTCTCAAATAAACGCTTACCCTCCGTAAAAGGATGTCGAAGGCGTTTATTCTTGTGTGACCGGAGAACGTTAGAATGTGGGGTATCTAACCAACGCAGAGTGATGAATCGAATGAAAATTCGACATATGCACGCTATAAGTCGAAATTCCGCTTAAAGTCCCGCTGTAGAAGCCTATTCAGGTTGACTAGGGATGACTCAAAATGTATTATGGAGTAAGCAATATCTAAGTAAAGACTGGGAACGGGAAGAGTAGGCGGTCAGCCCTTCAGAGAGCGGAATGCAAGTGCTGTGACATTCCGTAGGATACAGCCACCGAAGTCGCCCCGGAGTCGCCCTTCTGAGCTTGTCTTCATGATATGAAAGATAAGTTAGGATGTGGCCGGTAGCAGCCGTTATCTGTACGAGTGTCGCGCTAAGCTTCTGAACCGTAAGGTGAAAGAAGTGCAGGTTTATTTTTCATTGGCGCGAAACAAAGGTGGTACCGCGAAAGAATGGCCTTTCGTCCTTTGAGACGAGGGGTCTTTTTGTTTTTTAGAAACCAACTACAAGTAACCAAGTGGAGGTATCAGAGAATGGCTGACCAAAACAATCTAACAGCGGCAGATGCTGCCGCTGCAAATGATTCTAAGAATGAAATGCCAACCACGTATGATCCGAAATCGGCAGAAACCAAGTGGTATTCCTATTGGACAGAGGGTGGATATTTCCGTGCAGGCGGGCGTCCAGATGCAAAAGCATACAGCATTGTAATCCCGCCGCCAAACGTAACGGGAATGCTGCACATTGGTCATGCGCTTGATTTTACGCTTCAGGATATCCTGATTCGTACAAAACGGATGCAAGGCTTCGACACGTTGTGGCTACCAGGTACGGACCATGCCGGTATCGCAACGCAGACAAAGGTAGAGCAAAAGCTGCGTGAGCAGGGAATTTCTAGACATGATCTCGGCCGCGAGAAGTTCCTGGAGCAGGTGTGGGAGTGGAAAGATAAATATGCGAACACCATTCATGAGCAGTGGGCTAAGATGGGGCTTTCCCTTGACTATTCCCGCGAACGTTTTACCCTGGATGAAGGGTTGTCGAAAGCTGTACGCGAGGTATTCGTTAAGCTCTATAATAAAGGCTTGATCTACCGCGGCAAACGCATTATCAACTGGGACCCGGCGGCTCGTACAGCATTGTCGGATATCGAGGTTGAATATAAAGAAGTTAATGGTCACTTGTATCATCTGCGTTACCCGCTCAAAGACGGTAGCGGATTTATTACAGTAGCGACCACACGTCCGGAGACCATGCTGGGTGATACAGCGGTTGCTGTTCATCCGGAAGACGATCGTTATAAAGATCTGATCGGCAAAACGTTGATCCTGCCGATTATTGGCCGTGAGATTCCGATTATCGCTGATGATTATGTAGACAAAGAGTTTGGTAGTGGTGCGGTTAAGATTACACCAGCTCATGATCCGAATGACTTCGAGATGGGTCAACGTCACAATTTACCGCAGATTAACGTAATGGATGAGAGCGGTACGATGAATGAAGAAGCAGGACCTTACCAAGGTCAAGACCGGAGTGTATGTCGTAAGGCCATTACTGCTGACCTGAAGGAGCAAGGTGTGCTGATCAATATCGAAGATCATGTGCATCAAGTAGGACACAGTGAACGCTCTGGAGCGGTTGTTGAGCCGTACTTGTCCACACAATGGTTCGTGAAGATGCAGCCACTCGCTGAAGCTGCCATCAATGCACAGAAGGATGGGAACGGGGTTAACTTTGTACCGGACCGCTTCGAGAGAACTTACCTGAACTGGATCGAGAACGTACGTGATTGGTGTATTTCCCGTCAGCTGTGGTGGGGACATCGTATTCCAGCATGGTATTCCGAGTCTACTGGTGAATTGGTTGTGGCAAATGACGAGGAAGAAGCGCGCCGGATCAGTGGTCTAACCGACTTGAAACAGGACGAAGATGTACTGGATACCTGGTTTAGCTCTAATCTGTGGCCTTTTGCCACACTAGGATGGCCAGATGAGAACAGTGCAGATTTCAAACGCTACTATCCGAACGATGTGCTCGTAACAGGCTACGATATTATTTATTTCTGGGTAGCGCGGATGATCTTCTCAGCTCTTGAATTTACCGGAGAAAAACCTTTCTCAGATGTATTGATGCATGGTTTGGTACGGGATTCCGAAGGTCAAAAAATGTCCAAATCACTCGGGAATGGCGTAGACCCTCTTGAAGTAATCGAGAAGTATGGCGCAGATGCAATGCGTTACATGATTTCTACCGGAAGTACAGCTGGACAGGATCTACGCTTCCGTTGGGAAAAGGTTGAGCAGGCACGTAATTTCGCCAATAAGATCTGGAATGCATCACGCTTCGCGTTGATGAATTTGGAAGGCGTAAGATTTGAAAATATTGACATTTCGGGTGAGCTAAGTACTGCTGATCGCTGGATTTTGCACCGTCTGAACGAAACTTCTCGTGAGATTACGCGTCTAATTGACTCGTACGAGTTCGGTGAGACCGGTCGCCAGCTGTACAACTTCATTTGGGACGATCTATGTGACTGGTATATTGAGTTCGCGAAGCTGTCACTTTACGGATCAGACGCCGCAGCCAAAGCGAAGACACAGTCTGTACTTGCCTATGTACTAGACCGTACAATGCGCTTGATTCATCCGTTTATGCCGTTTATTTCGGAAGAAATCTGGCAGCACCTTCCGCATGAAGGGGAGACGATTACGCTGGCTGCATGGCCGGAGTATGATGCTGCTCTGGAGAATCCGCAAGCCGTAGCGGAAATGAACCTGCTGATGGATGTAATCCGGGCCGTTCGTAATATCCGGGCTGAAGTGAATGTACCGATGAGCAAAAAGGTTGAATTGATCATCAAAGCGGGTAATGAAGAGACGCTGAGTATTATCACCCGTAACGACAACTACATTGGACGCTTCTGTAATACGTCTTCCTTCGAATCTGGCCTGAATCCAGAAACGCCGGATAAGGTAATGTCCGCTGTAGTAACAGGAGCAGAACTGCTTCTGCCATTGTCGGGACTCATTGATATTGAACAAGAAATCGCTCGTCTGGAAAAAGAAGTGCAGACGCTGAACAGCGAAGTAGAACGCGTAGAGAAAAAGCTGAGCAATCAAGGCTTCGTGGCCAAAGCTCCTGCTAAAGTTATCGAAGAGGAACGGGCGAAGCAGGCAGATTATTCTGCTAAACGTGAGAAAGTACTTGCCCGCATCGCAGAGCTGAGAGGATAAGAGACATGGATGACCTAAATCGGGGCGGAAGTACCGCCCCTCTTGCGACATACACCGAAGCGGTTGATTGGATCAAGAGCCTAATCCCTTTTGGGATACGGCCAGGTTTAGATAGAATCGAGATGTTGATGGACAAGCTGGGAAATCCGCACCGTCGGCTGAAGTTTATTCATGTGGCGGGTACGAACGGCAAAGGTTCAACTTGTGCTTTTTTGACTAGTGCACTTATACAAAGCGGCTATTCAGTAGGCACCTTTACATCTCCGTATATTACAAAGTTCACGAACAGGTTCCAATATAATAATACGGACATCTCTGAAGAAACGCTTGTCGAGCTGGTTAACCAATTGCGTCCACTAGTCCAAGAAATTTCGGAAACGGAGTTTGGCTCACCTACGATGTTCGAGGTAACTACAGCTGTAGCCATTCTATTTTTTGCGGGCGTCTCTTGTCCTGATGTTGTCGTATGGGAGACCGGGCTTGGGGGAAGGCTGGATGTAACGAACATCGTGACTCCGATTGTTTCTGTGATTACTAATGTTGGTCATGATCACATGGATATTTTGGGAGATACGCTAGAGAAGATTGCAATGGAGAAAGCCGGAATTATTAAGACGGGCGTACCTGTTGTTAGCTGCGTAACTCAACCGGAAGTCGTAGCGGTTCTGAAAGAGAAAGCAGCGGCTTGCCGCTCTACTCTTTATCTTGCCGGAGAAGATTTTAGCTATGAGGCTAATGAAATCCGTGAGGATGTGCAGACTTTTCATTTTAAGGGTCCCTTTCGTTCGCTTGAACTTGGGATCGTAATGAAAGGCGAGCACCAGATTAGCAATGCGGCAGCTGCCATGATGGTACTTGAGGTTCTGCGTCAGTATATGGCCTTTATGCTTGAGGATGAAGATGTGCTTGAAGGTTTGCGCCACGCATTCTGGGCTGGAAGGCTGGAAGAGGTAAGCAAGTCTCCAAGGATTGTACTGGACGGAGCACATAATCCGGAAGGTGCGGAGAGTCTTGCAAAAAGTCTGCCTCAGCTCTATCAATACGGTAAATTAAATTTACTTATGGGAATGCTGTCAAATAAGCATCATGAATCCTACTTTAAGCATATACTGCCTATAGTGGATACGCTCATCCTGACCGAACCGGATTTCCAGAACAAAATGGACGCGGAGAATCTGCAAGTTATCGCAGAAAGTCTGCGGGAGAAATATGCCAAGGAAAACTTGGCAATCATAGTAGAACATAATTGGGGAAAAGCGCTGCAGCTACTGAAGTCGATTACAGCGGAGGATGACCTTGCCGTCGTATCTGGTACGCTGTATTTAATCTCTGACGTACGCGGTACACTTTTGCAGCAACCCGATACTGAAAAAGGCTGGTGACGACTGTTGGATACTACTGAACGTGTGCATTTTATAGGGATCGGCGGCTACGGAATGAGCGCGATTGCCCGGGTAATGCTAGAAATGGGATATACAGTTACGGGCTCCGATGTGGCTGCCCAAGAATTAACGGATAAATTGATTGCTAAAGGTGCCAAGATTTATATCGGGCATACAGCAGAACAAGTAAAAGGTGCGGATCTAGTCGTATACTCTACGGCTTTGTCTAGTGATAATGTGGAATGGGTGGAAGCTGAGCGTCTTAAGATTCCAATTCTGCATCGTTCGCAAATGTTAGCCCGTTTATTGAATGAACGTAAAGGGGTAGCCGTTGCTGGAGCACACGGGAAAACTACCACATCCTCCATGATTGCACTTGTGATGGAAGAGTGCGACGTTGATCCAACGTATATTATCGGTGGAGAGATTATGAATGTAGGTACGAATGCAAAGGCGGGACAAGGTGAGTTTGTAGTAGCGGAAGCGGATGAGAGTGATGGCTCTTTCCTGCACTATCACCCTTGGCTTGGGATCGTTACGAATGTTGAAGCGGATCACTTGGAAAATTACGACGGAGACTTTAACCGTCTTAAAGCTGCATACGTGCAGTTCATGAACCAAACGCGCGAAGATGGAACTGCTATAGTATGCGCTGATGACGAGAATGTGATCTCTCTTTTACCTGAAGTAACAGGTAAGGTGATTACTTATGGCATCAAGTCGAACACTGCAGATTATATTGCCACTGATATCGTTCTAGGCGATCGTCAAGTATCGTACACGATGAATCATAATGGAGAAGTGCTTGGACGGATTGAACTCTCCGTTCCCGGACAGTACAATCTTTACAATTCAATGGCAGCGGTAATCGCTTGTTTGAAATCAGGGATTTCTTTCGAGAAAATCGCTGAAGCGATTGTGAAATTCCATGGTGCGAAGCGCCGTTTTCAAGTGCTCGGAGAAGTCAATGACATTCTGGTCATTGATGATTATGCGCATCATCCTACAGAGATTCAGGCAACGATCAGTGCTGCCAAGGCAACAGGAAAACGGATTATTGCGGTATTCCAGCCTCAGCGCTATACACGTACTTTCTTCCTGTTAGATGCTTTCAGCCGTGCCTTTAGCGAAGCCGACGAAGTCATCATCACCGATATTTACTCTCCGGCTGGAGAGAAACAGATCGAAGGTGTTACTTCTGCGAAGCTGGTTGAGCTAATCGTTAAGAACAGTAATGCGGGCGCGAGACATCTGCCAACCAAAGAAGATGTTCTAGCTGATCTGACACCTCGTATTGCTCCAGGTGATCTGGTGATTACGATGGGCGCAGGCGATATCTGGAAGGTCGGATACGCACTGGCAGACGGGTTGAAGAAGAAGCATTAAGTTTACAAATTGAGGCTAATTCGAGGATATTTATATTCTCTATTCAATAGCACTTCCCCAAAATTTCGTTCAGATAATCCTTGTGTTTATCTGAAGGGAGTTTAGAGGGAAGTGTTTTTTTGGTATTGTTAACGTATTTACTGATATAGTTATAAAGTGCTATAGTGCTGTCAGAAGAGGATCGATTTTTCAACGTATATTTGGGATCCCCACAAAGTACCCGAGTACGCATCGAAGCAAAGCCGCACTTTGTGGGGATATTTTCGCATAGGTGGTGACGTATGAGCTCCCTGCTTGAAATTAGAACACTGATTTATTTGTTTATTTTCGGAAATTTATTTATATTACTGCTTATAACCAATTATCGAAGTACCGCTGTTAAAGATACAGCCTCCACCTTGTTCATCCGATCAAAGGAAGTGCAGCTACTCTTTTGGTGTTCGATTTTATTATGGGATTATCTCCCTCATGCGTTGTCCATTCCGCTTAGCAATGCTCTAATCCTTGGAGGGTGCTGTCTAGAAATTACAGCGTTACTGCTGATGATGGGAGTACTGGGGCCAAAAATAAAGCGATATTACATCATCCTTTCGGTATTGAGCATAATTAGTTTTAGTATCATCGCATTATTTTTTAATCATTCCAACTTGCGCATCGCTTGTACTTCACTTTGGTCTATACTATTTATAGTTTATCCAGCTTATCATCTAACTGTGAATAAAAAGGCTACCCCTCTGCAAAAAATATTAGGCGTATTATTTTATGTATTTGCAGCGATTATGCTGATGCGGGCGCTTGTTGCATTGATTTGGGAGCCCGAGATGAATGTGTTCTCAACAAATCTCACGCAATATTTGTATTATTTGGGGATGTATTTATTATTTATCGTAGGGGCTGCCGGTTATATTCTTCTCTCAAATGAGCATTCCTTCGTCAAACTAAAAAGAATAGCCAGTTATGATGATTTGACGGGGATCCTAAACCGTGGAGCATTTCTTCAGGAAGCGGAGATAAAGCTTGAAAAGGCATTTCGAGCGCAGGAGTACTTCTCATTTTTGCTATTGGATTTGGATTATTTTAAACAGGTCAACGATACTTATGGTCATGATACCGGTGACATTGTGCTGGAAGAGTTCGCATCGACGATTAAAAATAATCTCGGAAATGGCGATTTGTTTGGCAGACTAGGGGGCGAGGAATTCGCAGTCATACTCTGTGGGGTAGATGAGCAGAGCTGCGACCAGAAAGCTGAAGCGCTTCGTGAGGCGATAATGAATACTTCCACTAATAAGGTTCAACAGGGGTACACAGTTAGTATAGGTGTAATTACGATCATGCCAGATCAGGAGATTTCGATAAATAATTTGTACAAGCTAAGCGACAAGGCATTATATCAGGCCAAACAAGAGGGAAGAAATAGAGTCATCAGATACCGATATGTATACTGAGAGTCAGGAATACTAGGGGAGGTGAACTTCACTTATATGCATCTGGATCTCCAGACACTGCTGGTGTGTCTCTTTTTGTGGCAATCGTTCACGGTGCTGCTTATCGTGGTGTATCGTTTGCGTTATCCGCAGGAACAGACTTCTTCATTGTTTATCACAGCAAAATATTTGCAACTAGCAGCCTTGATCCTCTTATTACTGAAGGATTTTATAGATACACCACTTAGTCTACCGATCATAGCACTTCTTGCTCTGGCTGGAGGCACGCTCGAAAGCTTGGCGCTTCTAATGCTTCTCCGAGTATTCGGGAGCAAAGTGGAGAGATATTATTCTATATTATTCGGAGTATCCATTCTAGTTGTGGTGCTTATGTATTTGTTGATGCCAAAGGATCCTCTCGTTGTTCCAGTCGCTTGTCTGGCTGGAGTTCTGATTATAGCCTATCCTGCTTATATACTATGTCTGAAGGTCATGGAGACTTCGCTACAAATAATAATGGGACTGCTATATTGTCTTGTTATCTTATCGTTGGCGGGGAGAGCCTTAGAACCGCTGTATTCCGTATTAGGAATCAATACACAAGTTGCACAATTTCTTTATTTGTTTTTTTATCTCGGGATTTATTTGTATATGTTTCTAGGAACCGCGGGAATTATGCTGCTTTATAGAGAAGATTCCTTTGCAGAAATGGAGCGGGTAGCAACTTATGATGAGTTGACCGGTATTTTGAATCGCAGGTCGTTCGTTCTGCGTGCTCGGCCTTTAATAGTTGCTTCAGCGATGAAGAAACTGCCCTATTCTTTTTTACTGCTGGATGTCGATCACTTTAAGAGCATAAATGATAATTACGGCCATAATACAGGTGACCAAGTACTAACTGATTTGGCGTCTAAAATAGAGCAGCAGCTTGGCCATGGTGATCTGATCGGAAGATTTGGGGGAGAAGAGTTCGCAGTGCTCCTGCACAGAGCCGATGAGAAGAGTAGTGATGTTATTGCTGAAGGAATGCGCACAGCTGTTATAGGTTCTATGATTCATGGCGTACCGCTGCACTACACGATAAGTATTGGAGTCATCACGATAGAATCGGGCGAACGCTTTTCACTAAATAATCTCTACAAACTTTGTGATAATGCATTGTATCAAGCTAAGAAAAAGGGTCGGAACTGCGTTGTTAGAAGCTACGAAATATAAAAGTGTCTTCCTTTCGTCATTAGATGAGGAAGACACTTTTTTGTTTGCATAGGGAATAGTTCAGAATACCTAACGAGTATAAAATTTTGGAATAGAAAATTCATGTTCATGTATTACTGGAAAAGTAGTTTTTTTGCTTGAATCTTCAAAAAAATAGCGATATATATAGGTTTATCGCAATGATTTTCGAATAAAGCATGAAAATATATAAAAATTTTAAAGGTTTCCCTATAAATCGACAAAAATTTTATGTGAAATGAGTTACTATTGAACTGCATCTAAAGTTGCAGTGATAAGTAGAGAGAATTTATATAAAAATTCAAGGAGCCAGAGTCATGCGAGAAAGAATGCTGTTCCTTTCAGCACAGAATCAAAGCGCAGAGGATCTAGAAGGAGAAATGAGAACAGGGAGTATTCTCGAGATTTTGCTAGGGAAATTTGATGTTGATTTGCTGACGTATGCCAGTACGCACAAGGATATGTCTACAAATGATGGAACTGCACTAACGGTTCATTACATTAACGGGTGCATTAACTCGTGGAGATCTATGCTGCGTCCCTTACATATATTACGGAATTTCACTAATCGGAGTCATGCGGAGAAAGACATGAAGAGTACCATCATGGAGCTTTGTAGATCGAATAATTACAGACATGTATTTATATCGCATAGCTTGCTGGGAAATTGCATTGATATGGTTCGTAATCTGCTTCCTGAGGCCAGTATTATTACAGATACGTATCGTTTTGAGAGCGGGCTTGCCGTTGGAAAAGAAATTGGGAAGCCGAGCAGCAGTAATCCTTATTATAAACTAAATGAGGCTTTGGTTCGGCGGAATAAGCGGAGACTAATGAATAAAACGGGTGTACTCTTGGCAACCTCGGAATGGGATGCCCTTTCATTCAAATCTCTATCCTTTGCGGATGCCCGTAAAGTTCATGTTGTTCCTCATTTCATAAAAATGAATGAATACGACACTTTTACTGAGCCTGTTGCAAAAGAAAATTCAATGGTTCTGCACTGGAATATGAACACCAGACAGGGGATTAAGGCTGCCCAAAACTTCTTTAAGAAAAGCTACCCTTTGATTAAAGAACAAGTGCCTGATATCAAGTGTTACATCACCAGTCATGAGGTTCATACGGATGTATTGTCGCTTGTAAAGGATGATGTATCAGTTATTATCACTGGACCTTTGAAACCATCTGCTGATTATATACGTCGTGCTAAAGCGGTACTTGTGCCTATCCTTGAAGGTTGTGAAGTCTCCAGAAATATTCTGGAATCATGGGCACTCAAAACGCCGGTGGTTACAAGTTCTATAGTATGCGAGCGATTGAACTGTGAGCATAACCGTAATATTTTGCTTGCTAATACCTCAGTTGATGTTGTTGTTAGCGTAATAACGTTGTTAAAGAATCCTGAGATGGCAACGATTATTGCTGATCGGGCGCATCGCACATTGTTGAAGGATTACGAAGTGAATTATGTGAAGAATAAGATTCTTAGTCTTGTGTAAATGGTACGCCCGAGAAGGCTCTGCCTACAGTATTTTAAAAAAACCGCGAGGGACGTTTTAAGGTCCTACGCGGTTTTTTCATTTTTGTATGATTTTACAGCAGGTTGCGGCGTAATTCTTCTGGAGATTTCGGAGACAACATTCCAAGTGGAATATCGAATACTGTACGCGCTCCACTCTGTCCTTCTTGACTCATACGCTGAGCGGCTCTGGCATAGGCCACGAGAACACTAGCTGTAAATTCTGGATTGCTCTCCAGCTTCAGACCGAATTCAACAATCTGCTTCGTACCTTCCCCTGTTACACCACTGCGAATAACAAACCCGCCGTGCGGAATTCCGCTATGCTGAGCTGCCAATTCTTCTTCAGTGATGAAAGTAACCGTAGTATCATAATCTGCAAAATAGTTCGGCATATTCACGATTTCTGCACGAATGCGTTCTTGATCTGCCCCTGCCTCAGCCACTACAAAACACTCTCTAAGGTGTTTTTGGCGAGTGGTAAGCTCTGGTGTTTCACCAGCGCGAATGGCCTCAATAACCTCTTGTACTGGAACGGTATATTGTACACCAGCTTTAACTCCATCTACTCTGCGGATCGCATCGGAGTGGCCTTGGCTAACGCCTTTGCCCCAGAAGGTGTATTCTTTACCTTGTGGAAGAATAGCTTCAGCGAGCAGACGATTCATTGAGAATAAGCCTGGATCCCAACCAGTAGAAATTACGCTGAGTGTTCCACCTTGTTTAGCTGCGGCGTCAACAGTCTCGTAGAACTCGGGGATTTTGGCATGAGTATCAAAGCTGTCCACGGTATTAAACATCCGGGCAATGGCTGGTGTTTGTTCTGGCAGATCGGTAGCCGATCCTCCGCATAGAATCATAACATCCACTTTACCCTTATATTGTTCGACGGCAGAGATGTGTTCGAACTTCACACCGGCTTCTCCGGCTTCCAGTTGTCCAGGTTCTCTGCGCGTAAAGATCGCAACTAGCTCGATATCTTCACTTTGGTTGATAGCCTTACGTACACCTTTTCCTAAATTTCCGTAGCCTACAATAGCTGCTTGAATTTTTTGTTTCAGAAGAAGCCCTCCTAATCAGTAGTGAACTAAAGCATCATTTCTAGCTTACCTAGTATAGTGTACACTTTTAGCTCTTTTTATATAGTATATAAAAGGTACATGTAATGTAAACTGAATCTGCATAATCTTTCATAATTCCTATGGCTTAAAAATAGCATATCTCTCTATTGTCTATCATATATTTACTTATAGATTAGATGAGGTGAGGTGTAACTGTTGAATAACGGAAGAATGACATTCCGATTTGACGTGAACAAGGACGAGCCTAAACCAAAGCCTAAAGTGGTGGAGCGCTGGTCAAATGGCGGATTGGGCACAGCTGAAGAGTACGCTGAGGGACTGCGTCAAGAGGTAGGTCCAGCACAGCAAACATGGCTTTATGAGCCTGATTTTCGTTCCACGCATGAGGCACCACCGGAAGATTCCTATGACTATTACTCGGGTACTGTAGATCCACGCCAGGAAGAATGGGACGAACAGGATAAGGATTTTAGATATACACAGCAATCGTATCTTCTGTCAGATATGGTTTCGGATAGCAGGGATAAATTAGAGAATGTATCCTCTGGCAGTTACGGAGGCTCTTATCATACTCGACGTCCTTCGTATTGGTGGAAATTAGCTCTTTCTGTTACGGGAGCCATCGGCACAGGGGTACTGCTTGGTTATGCTGCACTTTCTTTCTTTTACGGAGGGAATATGGACAGTAGCTCTGGAAATGGGACAGCAGACATGGCGGCTACTTCAGTGCAGTCCAGTGGAGCTAAAGATCCGGCAGGTGTAGGTACATCAGGATTACCAGTGACGGGTACTGAAAATGCAGGGAAGAACACCATCCCAGTTCAAGTAGCTGCGCAAAGCTATTATCTGCTGCAGTACGGAGTATTCAGTACACCTGCAGGCGCTGAAGAGGCTCGTCAGGAGCTGTTAACTGCAGGTTTGGCCGCGGGTATGGATCCTGCCGACGGCAATCGTGTGTATGCTGGAATATCATCCGACCGTGAACAGGCCAAGCTACTTAGCAGCGGACTAAAGAATCAGGGTATTGAGCTGTATGTGAGAGAGGTGGCACTTCCCGGGGCTGAACAGCTTGTCTATACCGGTAATGCAGAGGAAGTGAAGAACTATTTCTCCGTGAGTGGGCAACTGCTCAGTGAACTAAGCAGTCAATCTGCTTCTTTACTTAGCGCTGGCCAAACTAGTACGACAGCAAATACCTCCGCTGTGAGTGATCTCCATCTGCAATGGAATGAAGCAGTAAAAGTGCTGGAACAAGGCGTATCTCCTGAAGCCAAAAGCATTTGCGCAGCGTTAGAGAAATCAATGAGCCAAGGGATATCAGCCTGGAGTGAATATAACAAGAACAAGGCTCAGGGCCTACTTTGGGAAGTGCAAGAATCGATGCTGAGCTTTTTGACTAGCCAGAAACAGCTACTAACTGCAATGAATTAACTGATAGATTGTTGACTTTAAAAACAGCAAGCCTCCAGATGTGGGGGCTTGCTGTTTTGGCGCGAAAGAGGAAATTATCCCTATATAACTTAAACTATAATTGATACGGAGGATGGTATCGCTCCGCAACTTTTAGTGCAAATGGTGGTAAACATTACCGTAAGGGATTTTACGTTTGTATTGATCACAATTTCACCGTATAATAATTAGGGTGTCAAAAAATGGCGAGGGAAGACTGAGATGAAGAAGAAAAATGTAGGAACACTGCTGTTATTTCTAATTCTAGGCTGGCTGGCTGGAGCCTGGATCGCCAAGCTACTGCAGCCGGTAAAGGCTCTTTCTTTTCTAACAACATCGACTGTGCTTAAGTGGTCTCCGCGAGCCGATTTGGACATCATAACCTATGACATCACTATTCATTTGAAATTGTGCATGCTAAGTCTCGTCGGTATTATTACAGCTGTATGGCTGTACCGAAGACTGTAACTCTCGTTACTGATCAAGAAGGGACGTTTACAACGTGGACAACTCACAACACATTATTTTAGCCTCAGGTTCACCGCGTCGACGAGAGCTTTTGTCTTTACTGGGCTTGCCTTTTGAGGTCATTACCAGCGAAGCGGACGAAAGCACACCACCGGACTTTACTCCGGAGCAAATCGTGCGCAGTTTGGCTCTTCGAAAAGCAGAGGCTGTAGTGGCTGCAGCAGGAGAGCGTAACGCAGTAATTATTGGTAGTGATACGATTGTTGTACTAGATAACACTGTGCTAGGCAAACCGGTGGACGAGCTGGACAGTAAATCGATGCTTACCAGACTTCAGGGCCGGAATCATAAGGTATACACGGGTGTAGCCTGTATTGGACTTCCGCATGGAAAGACTATAGTGGAGCACCGTGTTACTTCCGTAACGATGAGAGCAATGACGGAGAATGAAATTATTGCTTATATAGCTACGGGAGAGCCCGCTGATAAGGCTGGCTCTTATGCGATACAAGGGCTTGGCTCAACCTTGGTGGAACGAATTGAAGGCTGTTATTTCAATGTTGTCGGATTGCCGCTGTCGCTTCTTGGCGAAATGCTGTCCGAGTTCGGTATAACTGTATTGAACCGGTAGGAAGCTTGGGAAAGAGGGATAGGGATGGAGTCGCAATCAGTAATGCTGCGGGACCTCCCCCATGAAGAACGACCAAGAGAGCGCATGATGCATTATGGGGCGGAATCATTAAGTCAAGCGGAGTTGTTAGCCATTCTGCTGCGTACGGGAACACGCCGTGAATCGGCTATTCATATTGCACAGCAGATGCTGGGGAAAATCGGTGGCCTGCGTGGGCTAGTTGACCTTAGCATCGAAGAACTGACCGAAATCAAAGGTATCGGCCCTGCCAAGGCCGTGCAACTAAAAGCAGGCATCGAACTTGGAAGGCGCCTTGCGAACTCCAGGTTTAACATGCCAGTCATTATCCGTTGTCCTGAGGACGCTGCGGAGATACTGACTGAGCAATTGCGTTATCTGCAGAAGGAGCATTTTGTCTGCTTGTTTCTGAATACGAAGAATCATGTGATAGGACAAGAAACGTTGTCTATGGGCAGTCTTAATGCTTCGATTGTTCATCCTCGTGAGGTATTCCGAGCAGCTATAAAATGTAGTAGTGCCTCTATCATATGCGCACATAATCATCCTAGTGGTGATCCAACGCCTAGTCCTGAGGATATCTCCTTGACCTCAAGACTGCTTCAGGCAGGCGAGATTGTCGGGATTGACGTGTTAGATCATCTAATTATCGGTGATAGCAGCTTTGTAAGCTTGAAAGAAAAAGGACACATGTAATATAAATGTGAAGATTTACTTAGGAAAAGGAGAATTAGCATGTTGGGTAGTTTTACGAAAGATTTAGGAATTGACTTGGGGACAGCGAATACGCTTGTCTATGTACGCGGTAAGGGGATCGTTGTAAGAGAGCCTTCCGTTGTAGCCATTAACACTGACACTAAGACGATTGAAGCCGTGGGTGAATCCGCTAAAAAGATGATCGGTCGTACACCGGGAAACATTCGTGCGATCCGTCCGATGAAGGATGGCGTTATCGCTGATTTTGACACAACGGCTACGATGATAAAATATTTTATTCGTCAAGCACAGAAACAACGTTCTATGTTCCAACGTCACCCTAATGTAATGGTCTGCGTACCATCCGGCATTACTGCTGTAGAGCAACGTGCTGTAGAAGATGCTACTAGACAAGCTGGTGCTCGCGAAGCTTACATTATCGAGGAACCTTTTGCTGCAGCGATTGGTGCAGATCTACCGGTATGGGAGCCAACAGGAAGTATGGTTGTTGATATCGGCGGAGGTACTACTGAAGTTGCTGTAATTTCACTCGGCGGTATTGTTACTAGTCGTTCCGTACGTGTTGCGGGTGATGAAGCGGATGAGTCCATCATTCAGTACATCAAACGTCAGTACAATCTGATGATTGGTGAACGTACTTCGGAACAGCTTAAAATGGATGTAGGTTCTGCCTTGCCACTTGAGAAAGCTGAGACTATGGAAATTCGCGGACGCGATCTCGTTACAGGCCTGCCAAAGACGCTTACAATTACTTCTGATGAGATCTGTGAAGCATTGTCCGATACAGTGAGTTCTATTATTGAAGCTGTTAAAGTAACTTTGGAAAAATGTCCACCGGAGCTCGCAGCAGATATTATGGATCGCGGGATTGTCTTGACAGGTGGAGGCGCCTTGCTTCGTAACTTGGATAAACTGCTTGCGCGTGAAACTGGAATGCCAGTTATTGTCGCTGAGAACCCTCTGGATTGTGTAGCGATTGGAACAGGAAAGGCGCTTGATAATATCCATTTGTTCAAGAGTCGCAGCAGTTCCAGTCTTCGCTCTAAGAGATAAGCCTATGTATTGCCACTTGTGTACGTCAACCCCTGTTATGGGAGAAATACTGTTGTTAGAGGGTGTTGAAACTGTTTAAACTCTTAAGCAATAAACGTCTGTTTATTCTGTTGATTACACTGGTGCTGTTCATTGTGGTGATGGGCTTCAGCTTGGCATCAAGGAGTTCCTTGTCCTGGCCGGAGAACTTTCTTAGAGATACTACTGGTTTCGTGCAAAAAATGTTCTACAAGCCCGCTGGATATGTAGCGGGCTTGTTTGAAGATATCGGAAATCTGAAAGATCTTTCTAAGGAAAATGAGCAGCTGAAGATTCTAGCCGCCCAATATGCACGTGATAAAGCGCAATACAATTTCATTCAGGTAGAAAATGAGCAGTTAAAGGAACAGTTGAAGTTCACGAAAGCTCAGGAGGAATTGTATAAATATCAATACCATATTGCGCAGGTGGTTAGTCAGACAACAGAACCAAGCAATAGTACGATTGTAATCGATTTAGGTGCTAAAGATGGCGTTCGACCAAATATGTCTGTGATTTCGGTGGATGGTTTGGTGGGTGTTATTAGTCAAGTCAGCAATTTCACCTCTACGGTGAAGCTGATGACCATGATGGATACGAATGACCCTAATTCTCAGCCGCCAATTGCGGCAACCGCTATTAACAAAGAGGGCAAAACCTTTGGTATGATTGAAAGCTATGATCCGAAGACAAACAAGTTATTGATGAACAAGATCCCGCCAGGTGATCCTATTGCGCCGAAGGATGTTATCGTTTCTTCTGGTATTGGGGGATTGTATCCGCGAGGATTGACCATCGGTACCGTTGAAAGCGTTGAGGTTGGTGAATTTGGATTAACCTCCACAGCAGTGATTAAGCCTTCAGCAGAATTTCAAGACTGGAAGCAGCTGATTGTTGTTTTTACGGAGGAGCGTGCTGAATAGTGAATATGCGCAGATCTGTTCTTGTTCTGTTACTGTTCCTCTTGTTCATTCTGGAGGGAACCATTCTGCCTTGGCTGATTCCAGATGTATGGCAGATGCGAATTATTCCGAATCTAGTGTTCGTTGTGCTATTGTTCGTGGCTGTATATCATCATCGTCATACAGCGCTTATACTGGGCCTAACTTTCGGACTATTACATGATGTCGTTTTTTATGGCAGAATTCTAGGAGCACATTCTTTTGCGATGGGTCTGTCGGCTTATTTAATTGGCCTTCTGTTTCAGATTCCGCGTGCGCCACTGCCTCTTATGATGACTGTGATTCTGCTCGGAAGCTTGCTAGAGGATAGTGTGTTATTTGGTATTTATAGTGTATTCAATCTCAATCAGGAGCCTTATAGCTGGGCTATTTTGAATCATATGCTACCAACGATGCTCTTTCATTTTGCTATTGCTCTGATCCTCTACATACCGTTACGACGCCAGCTTGAGCTGATCAAGAAAGAGAAGAGTACGGAAGAAGCGGCATAAAGAAGCTTCTATTTTCTTTCTTAACAAAGCAGGAATTTAAGGGGCCCGGCACGAATGAATGAGGATAGGGGGCCAGGCATATGACAGTAAAATCCAAGCATGTAAGGATTAAGGGCATCAAGGATGGCCTGATATTCCTGCTAGACGACAAGTGTCCCTTCGAAGATCTTCTGAGCGAGCTTCGCTATAAGTTGGAGCACAGCCATCAAAATATTTTGACTGGACCGATTGTCCATGTAGATATTAAGCTGGGCAATCGTCCCGTAACTGAGGAAGATAAGGAAGCTGTGCTGGAGATTCTGAAGGGACAGGGAAATCTACTGATTCGTTCCATAGAGGCGCTTCCAGTGCCCGGCAGTGAGGATAATGACGCGTTGTTTCTTATGAGCGGGATTCTTCGTTCCGGTCAGGTGCTGCACCATGATGGAAATCTTTTATATCTGGGGGATGTGAACCCAGGAGGAACTATTACCTGTTCAGGCGATATCTATATTCTAGGATCACTTAGAGGTATGGCGCATGCTGGAGTAGATGGAAATGAAGAGGCGATTATCGCTGCTTCATTAATGTCTCCGACACAACTGCGAATTGCTGATATTATCAGTCGTCCTCCCGATGAGTGGGAAACCCGAGAAAGCAGTATGGAGTTTGCATATTTAACGAACGGAGCTATGCAAATCGATAAAATTCATAATTTAGTCAAAGTACGTCAGGATTTAAATGTGTTTAAAGGGGTGTAGCCTCCATGGGAGAAGCGATAGTCGTAACCTCGGGCAAAGGCGGAGTTGGCAAAACAACCACAACAGCCAATATTGGAACCGCACTTGCACTGCAGGGTAAAAAAGTATGTCTCGTCGATACCGACATTGGACTGCGTAATCTGGATGTAGTAATGGGGCTTGAGAATCGTATTATTTATGATCTTGTGGATGTAGCGGAGGGTCGTTGTCGCCTAAATCAAGCACTCGTTAAAGACAAACGCTTTGATGAGTTGTATATGTTGCCCGCAGCTCAAACGAAGGATAAAACGTCCGTCACTCCTGAACAAGTAAAAGATATTATTCTCGAACTGAAGAAGGAATATGAATATATTTTGATTGATTGTCCAGCAGGGATTGAACATGGCTTCCGCAATGCGATTGCCGGTGCGGATAAAGCGATCGTGGTTACCACACCAGAGCATGCTGCTGTGCGGGATGCGGATCGTATTATCGGACTGCTTGAGCAGTCACATGTCGAATCGCCAAAGCTGGTGGTAAATCGTATTCGCCCAGGTCTTGTGAAGTCTGGGGATATGCTTGATATTGAGGATATTTTACAGGTGTTGAATATTGATCTTATCGGAATTGTTCCGGATGATGAACTGGTCATTAAGGCCGCAAATAGTGGAGAGCCTACAGTTATGAATCCCGATTCGTCAGCAGCTATTGCCTACCGCAATATTGCTCGTAGAATTTTAGGTGATGCTGTGCCGCTAATGCAGCTTGATCGGAAACCGGGAGCATTTAAGAAGTTCAAGAAATTTTTCGGTATGGCTTAATTCTGCAAAATATAAGAAAGATAAGTTTCACACAATACTTTATGTCTTATATTTCTCGCTAAAACGCTTACCGTCCTTATAAGGACGCCGAATGCGTTTTTGCTTGCCAAGCAATCTTACTATAGAAGCATTAACGGTCCCACCACTAGAGAAATCTATGGGTGGGATTTATTTATTTAGTGGTATTTAAGTGCTCCACCTTGGGCGGGCTTGTTCTAAAGAGACTTCCGTGCTTCATAAAATGGAAGTAAAACAAGCCCGTCCGGAGGGATAAACATGGATCTCAAATCAGATATCAAGAATCGCCGCAAGGAGCGTATCCGTAGTTTGCTGGAGGAAATCCCGAATATAGAAACAGCAGAGGTGCCTCCGTTATTCGTTATGCCCGAAAAGAGTACGAGCTTCAAGGAGTGGGGTACGGGGTTTAAGAAAAATGAGGAGCAATCATCTATAGAGCCTGATCCGGAAGTGATGTGGAAAGAGAGACGGGGTGGCTGGGAGGAACCAGGAGGAGGAGGTTCTAAATTTTCTTCCGGTTTTATTCGACGGGTTATAGCCAGTGTGCTTGTGTTTGGAGCGGTGTGGGGAGTTTTTACAGTTCACCAGCCATGGTCCTATAAAGTCCAAGCCTTTATTAGTGATGCCTTGAGTAATGACATGGATTTCACAGCAGTGCGGGTCTGGTATGAGGAGAATTTTAATGGTGCACCGGCGTTCATACCGATATTTGGTGACAAAGACGAACCTGCTCAAAAGGCAGCAGCTCAACATGAGCTTAGTGCTCCGGTAGCTGGAAGCATTGTGGAGCCCTTTGCTTCCACGCTAAAAGGTGTAGAAATTATGCCTCAAATCGATTCAACCTCAAATGTGACGGTGAAGAGTATAGACATGGGACGTGTTCTTTCCATTTCCAAAGAATTGGACGGTGGCATTCGAATTGCAGTTCAACATTCTGGAGGAATCACAGCAGAATACGGACATTTAAATGGCACTAAGCTGGAGATTGATGACTGGATTCAGAGTGGAGATGAACTCGGGTGGATGCTGGAGAAAGAGGGCTCCTCAGCTCCAACGCTATTCTTTGCAGTGATGAAAGACAAGACTTATATTGATCCTACAGAAGTGGTATCGTTTGATTAGGATCTTAGGGATTGATCTGTCACTACATCCATTGTTCGTAATCATTATGTTGTTCTCTGTACTCACAGGACAATTTCTGGAGTTGCTAACTTTATTTACGATCGTCCTCATTCATGAAATAGGACATGTGGTGGCTGCCCTTTTAGTTGGTGTTACAGTCAAATCGGTTCAGCTTCTTCCGTTTGGCGGAGTTGCGGTTATTGAGGATCATGGGCGGCTCACCGCTAGTCGTGAGATTGGTATTGCACTTGCCGGTCCGCTGCAAAATGGCATCATGATTGTTATGGCTCTTGGGCTTCAGCAAGCAGGTTATGGTAATCAGGAATTTTTAGTCTATTTTATAAATGCTAATGCCATTATTGCGCTCTTTAATCTTTTGCCTGTTCTGCCACTTGACGGAGGCAAAGTACTTCAGGCTACAGTTAGTTTATTTCTTCCTTATTACTATACTTTGCTATGGAGCGGACGAGTGAGTGTTGCTGCAAGCATTTTTGTGATTGTTTATGCGCTATTGCCTCTTGGAGCGGGCGGAGGCTTGAGGCTGAATATGGTTATGATCGGTGCTTTTTTATTGTATTCAAATCTCACGGATCATCGGAATTTACCGTACCGATTTGTTGCGTTTTTGATGAATAGGGAGGCGGTTTATGAGTATCATTTGCGGACAGGAAGTGTGGCTCGTCCAATTGTTGCCTTATCTGCGAAACCTTTAGATGCTATATTGCGTCTATTTAAACGTAATCAATATCATTTTATCTATGTATTAAACGGCGAAGGAAATGTTGTTGCTGTTGTGCCGGAACAGCGCTTAATATCTACCTACTTCGGAATGTAGTGTATTTATGCAGAGCGTGAGAAGGGATGAATGAATGAACGAAACCAGAGGTGAAGCCATGAAACAGATGATCGTTCACTGCACGCAGCACATTACCCGAATGGCTCTTCTGGAGAACGGAAGGCTTGTGGAGTACGCGGCTGAACGCGATCAGCAGCAAGGGCTGGTCGGAAGTTATTATAAAGGCCGTGTGATTAACGTACTTCCAGGTATGCAGGCTGCTTTTGTTGACATTGGACAGAAGAAGAATGCTTTTTTATATGTTGATGATGTATTGCACCCTCATTTGGATAGACAGCCGGATGTGAAGCCTTCTATCGAGACGCTTTTGCAGCCGGGTCAGGATATTGTTGTACAAGTAAGAAAAGAGCCTAGTGGCGGCAAAGGTGCGCGTGTAACGACCCATTATACATTGCCCGGTCGCTGGATGGTGTACATGCCTTTTGCCGATTATGTTGGGGTATCCAAAAAAATAAGTCGCGATGCAGAACGTAGCCGGCTCAAAGGAATTGGTGAACGTCTGCGAATGAAAGAAGAGGGGGTTATTATGCGGACCGTCTCTCAGGATGAGCCGCATGAAGCAGTGGAGGGTGATCTTTCATTTTTACGTGCGCAATGGGATAACATTACACGTCGGGCACAAACTGCAGAAGCCCCAGCTCTACTTCATCGTGATCTTAGTATTGTTCAGCGTTTTATAAGAGATGCTTTTAATCCACAGCGTGATCAGTTGATTATAGATTCTCCAGTTGCAGTTAAAGAAGCCAAGGCATTTCTGGATGACATGGCACCTGATGGGTACAAGCCTGTGAGTTTATATAATGGACCGGAGTCCATTTTTACAGCTTATGGGGTACAGGAACAGTTGCACAAGAGCTTCAGTCGCAAGATCACGCTGGAGGGCGGAGCGACAATGATCTGGGATGAGACGGAGGCGCTCACCGTTATTGACGTGAACACTGCGCAATACATTGGAGGAGCATCCCTTGAAGAGACGGTGACGAATACTAATTTGCTTGCAGCAGAGGAGATTGGTCGTCTGATCCGTTTGCGAGATACGGGCGGAATTATTATTGTTGATTTTATTGATATGGAAGAAGAGATACACCGTAAAATGGTTACCGAGCGGCTGGAGAAAGTGATCTGCAAGGATCGAACCAAAACCCATATTCTCGGTTGGACAAGACTTGGACTCCTCGAGATGACCCGGAAGAAGGCAAGACATGATTCAGCCAGCTTCGCACCTATCCTTTGTCAGTGCTGTGGAGGGACTGGGAAAGTTGGAGAATGGATGGAATGAGTTGACGATGGGCGATAAGTATGATAATATCTTCAAGTATGTGTTTGATTGATTCGGTCCTGCACATGCTGTAACCGCTCCGATCGGGTACATAAGTGCAGTTCCCACGGGAATCTGCCACCTAGACTAGGCGAGTCTGAGACATGAGGAGGTGCAAGTAAAATGTATGCAATTATCGAAACTGGCGGTAAACAATACAAAGTCCAAGAGGGCGATGTTTTGTTCATTGAGAAGTTGGAAGCTGAAGACGGCGCAAGTGTAACTTTTGACCGTGTATTGGCTGTTTCTAACGAAGGTGGTCTGACTGCAGGAACTCCGCTCGTAAGCGGCGCGTCTGTAACAGCTAAAGTCGAGAAACATGGTAAAGGCGCTAAGGTTGTAGTTTACAAATACAAACCTAAGAAGAACTACCACAAGAAACAAGGCCATCGTCAACCGTACACGAAAGTAACTATCGAGAAGATTCAAGCGTAAGAAGGTGCGTGAATGATTAACGTACGGATTACACGATCTTCGGATCTAGGAACTATCGTTGGCTTTGAGGTAAAAGGGCACGCGGGTTATGCAAAGCGTGGCGAAGATATCGTATGTGCCGGTGTTTCGGCCGTAACGGTTGGAACCGTCAATTCGATTGAGACTTTGACCGGAATCTCCATGGATACATCCATGAAGAACGGATTCCTAAGTGGAACATTAGGTTCCATTGATGATTTCGATACTTCCGCGAAGGTGCAATTGCTGCTTGAATCCATGGTCGTGATGCTAAATGATATCGCAGAATCATACGGAAAGTATCTTCAAATAGAGCAAGTAAATATTTAAAGAAGGAGGTTGACAACATGTTGAAATTGAATCTTCAATTGTTCGCATCGAAAAAAGGTGTAGGTTCCACAAAAAACGGACGGGATTCCCATTCCAAACGTCTTGGCGTGAAACGTGCTGACGGTCAAGCAGTAACCGGCGGCAACATCTTGGTTCGTCAACGCGGAACAAAAATTCACCCAGGCACTAACGTAGGCATCGGTAAAGATGATACGTTGTTCGCATTGGTGGATGGCGTAGTGAAGTTCGAACGTTGGGGCCGCGATCGCAAAAAAGTGAGCGTATACCCAGTTGATGTCGCTCCGGTAGCAGCGGCACTGGAAGCGTAAGCTTACGGAACCATATTTGCATGTAGAAGCCTCCGGCATGAGTGCCGGAGGCTTTTTTGTAGAATATTCAGAAGCGTTTGTGGATACCTCTTTGAGCACTTTAGAAATGTATACCTTCAGAGTTTTAAGAAAACATAAACATCCTTAGACATATGTGAAATCTCACGGTTATCTCTGGTGAACTACAGGGAACTGCTGTGTTATACTAGGAAATGGTAATTGATGAGGGTAATAATCTAAACGAAGTCATGAATTTTGCGAACTGAGGGACGGGGAGAAAGAATGAAATCCTGGAAAAGTGCAATCTGGGCAGTCATGTTATCCGTAATGCTTCCTTTAGGACTCGTGTATTGGCATACTTCCCTTTTGACGTGTCTGTTGCTTGGAATTTGGGTAGCAGCAACGGTTGCTTTCAGTTTGATTTGGAGTCAGCGTCATTGGGAACGGGAACTGCGTATACAAGAGAACACTCTGCAACAGGCGGCGATTCGGACACTGAATCATCATCGTCATGATTGGATGAATGATTTGCAGATTCTTTACGGATATATTCAGCTTGGAAAGCCTGATAAATCCGTGGAGTGTGTGGAAAGAATAAAGGAACGCATAGCGCTTGATAGTCGTATCGCGAAGCTGGGCATTCCTTCATTGGTCTTCTATATCCAATCTTTCCGAACTTACCGGACTAGTCTGGAACTGGAAGTTCAAGTGGAGGAAGGATTGCAACTGGAGGAGAAGCTAAGCCGGGAAGCAGGAGATGAGCTGACTTCAGTGATCATGCAGACCGTACGAGCTTATCAATATAACGGACTGGCTCCTCAGGGTGAAACGCGCAAGCTGCGTCTTGGCTTTATTCAGGATGGAGGAGACATTCTTATCTCCTTCGAAGGTGAGGGAGAGCATGGCAATCCCGAGCAGCTCAAAGGGCAAATTTATAATATAGTACAAGGGAAAATCATGAAAGCGGAGCAGTTTAAGCCCAGCAAGGCTTATGTAGAGCTGCGTTTGCCGCTTGAAATGTGAGGAAGGTGAACATTAATGTTCGTAGATAAAGCTAAGATTTATGTTAAGGGCGGAGACGGCGGGGATGGTATCGTTGCGTTTCGTCGGGAAAAGTATGTACCGGATGGTGGTCCAGCAGGTGGTGACGGTGGCCGTGGTGGCGACGTTATCTTCCGCGTAGATGAGGGCTTGCGTACGCTGATGGATTTCCGTTATCAACGCCATTTTAAAGCGGACAAAGGGATTAAAGGACGTAACAGAAGTCAGCATGGGGCGAACGCTGATCATATGATCGTGCGGATTCCACCTGGAACCATGTTAATTGACGATGATACTCAAGAGATCATCGCCGATTTGACTCGTCATGGTCAGCAAGTTGTTGTTGCCCGTGGGGGTCGTGGGGGTCGTGGGAATGCTCGTTTTGCAACAGCAGCTAATAAGGCTCCAGAGCTAGCAGAGAACGGTGAAGAAGGTCAAGAGCGGTATATTGTCATGGAACTTAAGGTTATGGCTGATGTGGGACTTGTAGGCTTCCCGAGTGTGGGCAAATCTACGCTACTGTCGGTCGTATCCGCAGCTCAACCAAAGATTGGTGCATACCATTTCACTACGATTACACCGAACTTAGGTGTAGTAGATGTTGGGGATGGACGAAGCTTTGTAATGGCGGATCTGCCAGGATTAATAGAGGGAGCTAGTGAAGGCATAGGGCTTGGTCATGAATTCCTGCGTCACGTTGAACGTACACGGATCATTATTCACGTAGTGGATATGTCTGGTTCAGAGGGACGAGATCCCTTCGAGGATTGGGTTCTCATTAATGACGAGCTGAAGCAATATAATGCGGCTCTAATTGATCGTCCTCAAATCGTGGCCGCGAATAAAATGGATATGCCAGAGTCAGAGGAGAATCTCATCGCTTTCCGAGAACGCGTAGCTGAGCTGCGTCCGGATCTTGAGGTTATGCCAATCTCCTCGCTTACCCGTCAGGGTGTTCAGGAGCTGTTATATCGTGCAACGGATATTCTTGATAGTATTCCGGTGGCACCGGTAGTTGAAGATGTATCGGGAACAACTGAACGTAAGGTTTATAAGCTGGAAGCGGAAGATAATAACTCGTTCACCATTACACGTGATAATGAAACATATGTGGTCAACAGCCCTCGTATCGAGAAAATGTTGAAACGTATGCAGCTTAGCACACATGATGCGATTCTAAAGCTCGCCCGGACATTGCGACATATGGGTGTAGATGCAGAGCTTCGTAAACGTGGAGCTGTAGAGGGGACTATTGTCCGTATTGGTGAGTTCGAATTCGAGTTCGTAGAGAATAGCAGTTACTATTAATATTTAGCTGATTACAAAGCGCGACTTGTGTTCTCCTGTAGAGGAAGACACAAGCCGCGCTTTTTTTATTTCCATATCGAGTATATTTTTTTCGTGAAAAGAACCCAAATCACGATATATATCGTATACAATTAATATCGAAATACACAATTTCCCATCCGGGAACGCATACGTTATTCATATATCATAGATGATGAAAGAGGGAATAGCAGATGGCAATTATAGAAGTGGTGAAGTACGACGGTCCTCCGGGGATTTTCGCATGGAAATATCCTAACCAAGAGCTAGGGACATGGACTCAGCTAATCGTTAATGAATCTCAGGAAGCGATCCTATTCAAGGGCGGACAAGCGCTTGATTCCTTTACGGCAGGGCGGCACACCCTGAGCACCGCCAATATTCCTATTTTATCTAATATCGTCAATCTTCCTTTCGGTGGGAAGTCGCCGTTCACAGCAGAAGTATGGTATGTGAACAAGACCAATTCGATGAATGTTAAATGGGGAACCAGCGCACCTTTACAACTCCAGGATCCTAAATACAAAATTATGATTTCTGTTCGTTCCTTCGGACAGTTTGGTGTAAAGGTTGATAACCCGCGCAAATTTTTGTTGCAGCTTGTTGGAACGCTTCCTCAGTTTGATCACAATACGCTCGTGAATTATTTTCGCGGCTTGCTTATGTCGAATATAAATGAACTGATTTCATCCTACCTTGTACATAAGCAAATCAGTATACTGGAGATTAATGCCTATGTTGCAGAGATCTCAAAGCATATCCAGGGGCGGCTAGCATCAACTTTTCTGGATAATGGACTTGAGCTGAATAATTTCTATATTGATTCCATTAATATTCCTGATGATGATCCGGCAACGATTCGATTAAAGGAAGCTTTAGCTAAAAAAGCAGAAATGGATATTATCGGCTTCAACTATCAACAGGAGCGTGGCTTTAACACGATGGAAAAAGCAGCAGGTAATCCTGGCAATCTTGGAGTAGGCATGATGAACACCGGGATGGGGCTTGGACTTGGTATGGGATTCGCTGGACCGGCTATGGATATGGTGAATCGTATGACCCGAGGGATGAGTTTTGATTCAGGGACTACAGTTGTGCGCCAAGAGCGCTCCTGTTCGAAGTGTGGGGTTATGAATTCTGTTGAGGGAAGGTTCTGCAGTGGCTGTGGGCATGCTCTGGAGAGCATTCAGCAAAGCGCATCGTCCGGAAACAAGATCAATTGTTTGGAATGTGGACATGAATTGAAAGCAGGAGCCAAGTTCTGTCCTGGTTGTGGCAATCCTTATCGTGCTTGTCCAACCTGTGGAGCAGATAATCCTGAGGGTGCATCTTCCTGTGTCTCTTGTGGAAAAGAAATGCCTAAAGCCTGTGGTAAATGTGGAGAAATGGTATCACCAGGGGTGAAATTCTGTCCTCACTGTGGAGATAGTTTGGTTATTAAATGCGGAGGTTGTGGGCATGAGCTGAAGCCTGGACAGAAATTTTGTGCAGAGTGTGGAACAAAAGCAGGCTGAAGGAGGACGTTATGAACAAGGGCAAAAGCTATATTCGTATCATCACCATTATTTATGTGGCTGCTATAATACTAACGGTGTTCTCCTTTATAGGGTTAGGCTTCTCTGAATCACTGTTTCGATTCGTGATTTCGCTAGTTGCTGTTCTGCTGGCGGAGAGTGTGGTGTATGGCTATTGTATTTTTTGGCTCCGTACTGCAGGTAGTGTGCAGCGGACCTCACCCGTTCTTCTCAGCGGTGCAATCATCACGGGGATTTATGCGGTTGGAGTATTCGCATCGGCTATTGTCTTCGATTGGCTACTGGAGTTGTCCCCTCTATGGTATGCTGCGGTTCAACTGCTGATTCTTTTGATTGGTGGAATCACACTGGCTGTGATCGGGATTTATGGATGGAATGCCGGAACAGAAGAACAGCAAATACAGAGGTCCTTGCAAGCTTTTCGGCAGCATCAGAGTGAAATAAACGAGATCAGTACGCTGGCAAGCAGCTGGAACAATCCCGAAACTGAACAGCTTGTAAAATTGCTCAATAAGTTACGAGATCAATTCAAGTTCAGTGATCCTGTATCAGATCCATCTTTATATGCTACTGAGGATATCATGCATCAGCAGATCTCCCTGTTGCATGATCATGTGAAGCTTCTGCTCATGACAAATGAGCCACATGAGAACTGGCAAGCTGAAATCAACGAAATGGCCGACAGTATTAAAGCTACACTAGAGCGGCGAAATCGGGAATTAGCGGCACTTAAATAGGAGGAAATAACTACATGAACAGATTGAACATACAAGAGCCGTCACCGACCCCAGCGGGGAGTGCAGCGGTTCCTCTGATTAAATTAGACCGGACTGGGTTTGATTATGTCATTCTTGCAGCAGCTTATCTATTCACACCCATTGGACTCGTTCTTGCATTGTTACGTTTGATGCTAACCCATTATAAAAATCATCGGAGACCCACCAATCTAAATCTGATCATGCATGTATTTATCGGAGGATTTGTTGAGCTCTCTATTGCAATGTTTGTGGATACCATGAGTGGAAACACTGGAACTTCCGAATTATTAACGATCCAGATTTTCCTTGCAGTCATATTTTTGATTCCGGCACTTATTCTTGCGAGTGTGACAGCAAAAGCTAAATATACACTTTCTAAGCTTAACACTTCTTATATAGAGCTGATTCAAAATAAAAATATCCGATATGTCGGCAGTATATCTGAACGGATAGGTCAAAGCGATAGCGATGTACGGAGAGATGTCCAGTATCTAAAGAATAAAGGATTATTGGATATTGATATTGTACTTTCAGAGGGGCGCCAGACGCCAGATCCATCCATGGCAGCACCTAATCTTGTTCATTCTGGAAGGACATCAGGCTTCGGAGCTCAAGCTTCGGGACAGCAGATTCATTCTCAACCGCAGTCCTCACCGCTGCTGCCTAAGTCCATCCGTTGTCCGGGCTGCGGAGCACAGAACACGGTTCAGCCTAGTCAGTCTAAGAGCTGTGAATACTGTGGCACGATGATATCGTACAGTTAATGCCAAGGTTCTCCCTGAGCATTGTAGATATAACTTAACTAGGGGAGATAAAAGATGAGTAAATTGGATATACGAAGGCAGCCACCAACAACTGGCAAACCGATATATAAGCACGAATATGAGCGGACGGCGTTTGATTATACGACTATTGTGTTTGCGTATGTATTTGCTCCGGTTGGCTTTATATTGGCTGCCGTTCGGTTATTATCTACACATTCCAAGAGACAGCGCAAAGCAAGCAATATTAACCTGTTTTATCATGCGTGTATGGGTGCCTTTGTAGAATTGGCGATCTATTTCATTATTAGCAAGCTACTCGGTCAAATCGATTATGTCGCACTCTTGATCAGGCTGGTAATTATCTACGCATTGTTTAGGATTCCCGCCATCAAATTGTCGGTTAGGGCCGTAGGATGGAGAGAGGGATTCACCTATCTTTGCAATGACTATATCGCTTTGGTTCTTGTGGACGGCATAAGGCATATCGGCAGCCTATCCGATATTCGCGGATTCAGTGAAGAGAACGTCCGCGAGGTTTTGGAATATTTAAAAGATCAGGGAGTACTTTCTCCAGATATTGTTTATTATGAAGGACGTGTAGACAATCCATTTGTAAAATTGCCGCCGAAGCTTATTTATTCCAAACGGGCACAAGCACTGGTGCGTGCGCCTGAGAATAACCTTCGCTACCGTAACAAGCGAGACCGGACAGTGTTTGATCGAATCATCATGGCGATTGCCTATTTGTTTGCTCCGCTTGGGTTTGTACTTGCGATGCTTCGTTTTGTAAGCACTCATTATAAGAATGAGCGGAAATCATTTAACTACAAATTGCTCTATCATGTATGTATGGGAGCTTTTATGGAACTTGCCGTCCTCTTCGCCGTGGGGACCTACAAAGGGGATTTTAAGTGGTTCACTTTATTGATCATTCTGGTGGTCCTCTACTTGATCTTTATAATTCCGGCGGACAGCTTTGCAGGGAGGGCTACCTTCGCAACAGAAAACTTTGATTTTCTATGCAAGAAGTATCTCATGCTGATCATAGTGGATGATGTTAGACATATTGGTAATTTAGCTGATATCACGAAACAAAGTGAAGATGATGTACGTAGAGACCTACGGTATTTGGTGAGATGGGGGTTACTTGCTTCTGATCTTGTCTATTATGAAGGACGTGTTAAGCTCTTAGATAAACAACCGCCCAATCTTGTACATCCTGACCGGGCACAGCCCTCCGCGGCATCAGAGAACCAGCCATCATCTGGGCGGCAGTCATTACCGGAGAATAGGCCTAATCCACCTGTCCAACTGCCGAAATCCATCGTTTGTCCGAGTTGCGGTGCTAAGAGTAGAGTACTTCCTGGGCAGGATAAGATCTGTGACTATTGCGGGACGACGATTCCATACAGTTAGCGTACATACGATTGCCTGCTGCCCCCGGGAATCCGGGGGTTTTGCTGCACCGAACTCCCTGGCCTCAGAGTATACATATAAAGTTATTGCATTTTATAAGTCTTTTCCGATATAATGTCCACTAAGAAAACACAAAAGTCTTTGAGGTGAGGACGTTCGTGAAAGAACGCTATTATTTGGTCCGTGAGGACATATTACCTGATGCCGTACTTAAGACTATGCAGGTCAAACAATTGCTTGAGGCCGGGGATGCGAAGACCGTACATGAGGGTGTAGAACAGGTAGGATTGAGCCGGAGCGCTTTTTATAAATACAAGGATGGCATTCACCTGATCCATCAGCTCGAACGTGAGCGAATTGTTACGATCTCCATGGATTTGGAACATGAATCGGGGATGCTCTCCAAGGTTCTAGGATCTGTGGCGGGGCATGGGGCTAACGTGCTGACGATTCACCAGAGTATTCCCCTACAAGGACGAGCGAATGTGGTGATTTCCGTGGAAATCTCACATTTGAATGAGGAGCTCGGAGAGATGCTTGATAGTCTGAAGAATATTCCGGGAGTGAAGCGCGCCCTAATCGTTGGACAGGGATAGAGAAATTATATACGTAAAACTTTTAGGAGGATACTGATGAAGCCGGTTAAAGTAGGATTGCTGGGTCTGGGAACAGTTGGTACAGGTGTAGTTCGTATCGTGGAAGGAAATCAGGAGGATTTGAGCAGTCAAGTAGGCTCTCCAATACTCATTGAGCGCATAGCGGTGAATAATTCCAATAAGCTACGTGATATTGAGGTCGACCCTGCCAAAATAACAACAGATCCATGGGATGTTATTCGTGACCCTGAGATCGATGTAATCGTTGAAGTGATGGGTGGTATCGATGGAACAAAGGAATATATTCTTGAAGCTTTGGACCGCGGTAAACATGTCGTAACTGCGAATAAGGACTTGATGGCGCTGCACGGTTCGGAGATTCTGGCTAAGGCGCAAGAGAAGCAATGTGATGTCTTTTATGAGGCTAGTGTTGCAGGTGGTATTCCGATTATTCGGACGCTTATCGAAGGCTTTTCTTCAGATAAGATCATGAAGATTATAGGTATTGTGAATGGAACAACTAATTACATACTAACCAAAATGAGCCAAGAAGGCGCATCCTACAATGATGTGTTAAAAGAAGCGCAGGATTTAGGATATGCAGAGGCTGATCCAACTTCCGATGTTGAAGGTCTGGATGCTGCCCGCAAAATGGCGATTCTCGGGACCCTAGGCTTCCGTACTAACGTGGAGCTACATGACGTCAGTGTGAGCGGGATTTCAGAAGTGAGTAAAGCCGATATTGCCTTTGCAAAGCGTCTCGGATACGAAATCAAGCTGCTAGGCATTGCTGAACGTCAGGATGAGGAATTCAGTATCAGTGTTCAACCGACATTGATTCGAGCAAGTCATCCACTTGCATCTGTAAATGGTGTCTTCAATGCAGTTTATGTGTATGGTGAGGCAGTAGGAGAGACAATGTTCTATGGTGCGGGCGCGGGTGCAATGCCAACGGCAACTTCGGTAGTAGCTGACTTGGTAGCCATTATTAAGAACCTCAAGCTGGGTGTTAATGGATTGAAGCAGAAAGTACCTTATAAGCAGAAGAAGCTTAAGAGTGATGAGGATATCTTTTATAAAAACTTCCTACTTTTACACGTTGATGATAAAGCAGGCGTATTGGCCAAGATTACTCAGGTGTTTGCCGAGTATGACGTGAGTCTTGATTCGGTAGTTCAGCAAGCCAATCCAAATAATCCTGATGCGGAGATTATTATTGTTACCCATAACGCCAGCAAAGCAAGTATGAATAAAGTGCTGCGCCACTTTAATGAACTGAAAGTCATCCACCGGATCAAGAGTCACTACCGTGTGGAAGGTTAGCACTGTAGATGGACTATACTTTCTATATTTAAACAATGAGTAAGGAGATTGCACCTGTTATGAGTACTTATGGAGTAGCAAGGGTTAAAGTACCTGCTAGTACTGCCAATCTTGGTCCGGGCTTCGATACTCTTGGCATGGCATTGCCGCTGTATGCCTGGATTGAGATGGAGGAAGCAGAGGAGACAGTTTTTCATCTATATGGTGACGAGATGAAGGGAGTGGCTCGGGATAAGAGTAATTTACTCTATAAGGTCGCTCAAATGGTATTTGCAGAGGCTGGCGTTACGGTGCCTGAAATATCTATTTCGATGTACTCTGAGATTCCGCTTACGCGTGGACTCGGCAGCAGTGCCTCGGCCATCATTGGGGGCATGGTCGCAGCTAATACGATGATCGGCTCTCCGCTCGATGATGCCAAGCTGTTTGATATGGCTACCCAGCTTGAGAAGCATCCTGACAATGTAGGAGCTTCCTTGTTTGGTGGCATCATTACCGCAGTGTGGGATGGTGATCATGCGGATTACGTTCGCCTTGATCCACCTCAAGACCTTGAGGTTCTCGTGGTTATTCCAGAATTCGAGCTGGAAACCACAAAAGCACGGGGAGTGCTTCCAACAGAAATCTCAGTTAGTGATGCTGTGTACAACATCAGCAGAACCTCTTTAATGACAGCCTCGTTTGCATCAGGTCGGCTTGACCTGATCAGTAGAGCGATGCAGGATCGTCTGCATCAGCCCTATCGTGCAGCGCTTATTCCAGGTATGGAGAAGCTGCTCGCGGAAGCACCTAACCATGGTGCTTTAGGAATCGCACTTAGCGGTGCCGGTCCTACCCTACTGTGTTTAGTTGATCGCCATGAGACTCGTAAGCGAGAGCTTGAGGCTTTCCTGATGAATACGATGCAAGAACACGGTATCTCTGCTCAGACTTGCTGGCTGATGCCTTGTACTTCAGGTGTTACATCAGAGCTTCTTGAAAGAAACGAGATGCAAAACGTATCATTTTTGGATATGATAAAAGGAGAAGTACGGTTATGAAATCAATAGCGGTATTGCCGCAGGGCTCGGTATCTCACGAAGCGCTGCTGCATTTGTTTAACGGCGAGCCTGTAAAAATTGTGCATCACAAGCTAATTTCCGATGTCTTTCTCTCTACGGCTGGTGGCACCACTGATTACAGCGTTATCCCGATTGAGAATACTATTGAAGGCTCAGTTAGTCTACATATTGATTGGCTCATTAATGAGGTCGATCTGCCTATGCAGGCTGAATGGATCTTTCCATCGATACAGAATCTCATCGGTCACCCGCTGGAATTCAGAGATACGAACGGCAATAAGGATTTCACTAAAATTAAAAAAATCCTTTCGCATCCTGTTGCAATGGCACAATGCATGCAATTTGTTCGGAAGCATGCACCTTGGGCTGAACTGGAGTCGGTCGGAAGCACCTCTGAAGCTGTTGAAATCGTTAAGAACAATCCTGACAAGGGCTGGGCTGCGATTGGTACTGCTCTTGGCGCAGCAACTCATGGGCTGGAGATTGTTGATCGGAAAGTTACAGATCACAACAACAACTACACGCGATTTGTCCTTGTCGGTCCGCAGAAGGTTGATCTTCCACGGAGCAGCAATGGTGTAAAGACGAGTGTCCTAGTTACGCTGCCGGAGGATTTTCCCGGTGCTTTGCATCAGGTCCTCGCTGCCTTTTCTTGGCGGAAGCTGAATTTATCGCGTATTGAATCACGACCAACGAAAAAGAAGTTGGGTACTTATTATTTTTATATTGATGTGCTGGAACCGATAGAATCAGTCCTGCTGCCAGGAGCGATTGAAGAGATTAGCGCTTTAGGCTGTCAGGTTCGGATTCTGGGCTCGTATCCCACATACACCTATGAGGAAGAGAAAGCGGAGGTGCAGTAAATTCATGGCTGAACAATGGATCTATCTGGATGGACAACACGTAACTAAGGAAAATGCAAAGGTATCCGTTTTTGATCACGGTTTTTTGTATGGAGACGGCATATTTGAAGGTATTCGTATCTACAATGGTAATATTTTTAAATGTAAAGAGCATTTGGACAGACTATATGATTCGGCGAAGTCGATCATGTTGGACATTCCGCTCACTTATGACGAGATGCTGGAAGCTATGGCTGAAACGATTCGCCTTAACGACATGCGTAACGGTTATATTCGACTGATCGTATCCCGTGGTCCTGGTAACTTGGGTCTTGATCCACGCCGTTGCCCTAAAGCCAGTGTAATCATTATCGTTGAACAATTAGCTATTTACCCAGAGCAAGCGTACATTAATGGGCTTCGTGCTGTTTCTGTATCCCAACGTCGTAATATTCCGGATGCACTGAATCCGAAGATTAAATCGCTTAACTATCTCAACAATATCCTAGTGAAAATCCAGTCCAATCTGGCAGAAGCCGATGAAGCAATCATGATGAATGCTCAAGGATATGTTACTGAAGGATCTGGAGATAATATTTTCATCATCAAAAATGGTGTGGTCTTTACTCCTCCGTGCTATTTGGGAGCGCTTGAAGGAATCACACGTCTGGCGATCATCGAGTTATGTGAGAAATTGGGTATTAAGCTAAAAGAAGAACCATTCACTATGCATGATGTTTACATAGCGGATGAGGTATTCTTCACAGGTACTGCTGCTGAAGTTATTGCTGCCCGTGAAATTGACGGCCGAATCATTGGTGAAGGACAAGCAGGTCCAATCACTTTGAAATTGCTTGAAGAGTTCCGCAATGTTGTTGACAAAGATGGCTACAAGGTTTGGGAATAACAGTTAATCGTACAATTTGCTCTTTACATGCTAGTCGTGTAATGAGTATTGAATAGGCATTAGATATCCTTTCATGCATATGAAGAAGATGGCCGGAGGTCTCTGGTACATCTTTTCATGTCTCATGAAAGGATTTTTTTTATTTCAGGGATGTCATTCGCCCATGGGCTGCATAAGATGTAGTAACGAAGGAGGCGGCTGTACCGCATATAACTCTGTAAGAGAGCAATGTTCCATCCAAAGGGTGTTTGCTTTCAAATCCAGTTTTGCTGTGTAGCTGTAAGAAAGCAATACTCCACAAAACTTTTAGGAGGTTAATGCTACGTGAAAATACACATTGTCAAACAAGGCGATAGTCTGTATGCATTATCGCAAAAGTACGGAGTGCCGTTACAAAAAATTATTGAAGCTAATCCACAGATCAGTAATCCGAATGTGCTGGCACTTGGTGAAAAAGTAAAAATACCTACGGCTCCTGTATCCGTACCGGATAACAGTGAAGTTTACTACAAGCATACAGTCAAACAAGGAGATACCTTATGGAAATTATCTAAGGCGTGGGGAATCCCTTTAAAAGATATGGTTGAAGCAAACCCCCAACTGAAGAATCCGAATGTACTGATGTTAGGGGAAGTAGTCAACATTCCTAAAAAGACATCAAACGCTTCACCCGTACAGCCAGGCTACATGCCTTCTAATGCTTCTGAGAAAACACAAGTTGGCGGGAAGGAATATACGGGTCCAAAAGAACAGCCAGTAGCTGAGGTAGTTCCTGCACCAAAACCGGAAACTAAACCAGAGGTCAAACCAGAAACTAAACCGGAAGCAAAAGCAGAAAATAAACCAGAGGCAAAAGCAGAAAATAAACCAGAAGCTAAAGCGGAAACTAAACCTGCACCTAAATCATCGCCAAATATCTCGCCTTTGTACAATTCTGCACCGCACCCATCGATGAACATGGCCCCTATTAATACTCAAAATGCTGCACCTAATGCTGCGCCGAATATGCAAATGGAAGTTGCTCCTGTGCAAGAAATTGAAATGCAGAGCCTATTTGTTCAGATTACAGTTCCAAATCAAGAGCCTGTAGCTCATCATGAGGCAGCAAAAGCTGAGATAAAGCCAGTGGCTTGCAAAGAGGAAAAGGCAGATGCTTGTGACAACATGGGATATCCAGGCCTAGGAGGAAATCCTTATCTCTATGATTCTTATCAAAATAGCCCAAATATGAACATGAATTGGGCACCAAGTTATGTTCAACCGGCGTCATATGGACCTGAATGCATGTCTCCATACTACTTTTCAGAAAATATGTATTCACCTAACATGAGTCCAGAACAATGGAATCCGAATGCTGCACCTAATGTGAGTCCAGAACAATGGAATCCGAATGCTGCGCCTAATGTGAGCCCAGAACAATGGAATCCGAATGCTTGGCCTAACATGAGTCCAGAACAATGGAATCCGAATGCTGCGTCTAACGTGAGTCCAGAACAATGGAATCCGAATGCTTGGCCTAATATGAGTCCGGAACAATGGAATCCGAATGCTGCGCCTAACGTGAGTCCAGAACAATGGAATCCAAATGCTGCACCTAACAATATGGAGGCTAATGTTTCAGGGATGAACCCGATGTATGGGATGTCACCGAACCTTCCTTGGCCAACTACTTGTGGGTGTGGGGGAATGCATGTTCAACCCTATTCATATGAAATGCCCGTATATAATACCTATCCTGCATATGGAAACCCAAATGCATTCTCTGCTTATGGAGCGGGAACACCTAATCAGGGAATAGTTCCAGCATCTCCTCTTGGAGCTTTTGGCGGGCCGATAATGTCGAGTATTCCGTCTAATCCGCAGTATCCAGGTATTGGTAATTATTCGCAGCATAATCGGGTTCCGGAAATCCAAGATCCCGAAACGTTTGTACAGGACACTCCCGAAGTTGTTAGAACAGTGAGTGAGGAATCTACTTCTGGCGCTGCTCTCAAGAGCAAGGGAACTGCAACGAAGGAAACGGCATCAAAAGCAAAGACCTCGAGTCAAAACAGCAGTAAGAAAAACAATACAGGTGTGAAGTCTCAACGTTCAAATGCTGGTGGTCGTACAGAGAGCTCAAAGAAACGCAGAAATCCGTGGATTTCTAATTAATACAGTTCTGAACTAACATCCAATCTCTATTTAACGTGTAGGTTCTGATTATTAGAATCTGCACGTTTTTTATGAGAAGATGGGAACGAGAAGTAGGACTGAGGCGAAAGTATTTATTTATGTTTTTTGAATTTAGGGGTTGTTTTTAAAGTGGGTTATATGTTACATTATAAATCCAGTCGCAAAGAGGAGATATAAACTTTCGGTTGGTGAATGTTAATCCGGATGAAATTACAAAAGACTTTGAAAAAAAGTGTTGCAATTCATCGGAAAACATGATATATTATAAAAGTTGCTGCTGAGACATTAAACGGCGCCAACGAGAACTTGATCTTTGAAAACTGAACAACGAGTGAGCAGGAAATCACGAAAGTGAAATCCAAAATTAGAGAATTAATTTTCTCGTCAGATGTTTCAAAATGAGCATATCGCTCTTTTCAATACTAATTGGAGAGTTTGATCCTGGCTCAGGACGAACGCTGGCGGCGTGCCTAATACATGCAAGTCGAGCGGAGTCACTTTGAAAGCTTGCTTTCAAAATAACTTAGCGGCGGACGGGTGAGTAACACGTAGGCAACCTGCCCCTTAGACTGGGATAACTACCGGAAACGGTAGCTAATACCGGATAATTTCTTTTTTCTCCTGAAGGAAGAATGAAAGACGGAGCAATCTGTCACTGAGGGATGGGCCTGCGGCGCATTAGCTAGTTGGTGGGGTAACGGCCCACCAAGGCGACGATGCGTAGCCGACCTGAGAGGGTGAACGGCCACACTGGGACTGAGACACGGCCCAGACTCCTACGGGAGGCAGCAGTAGGGAATCTTCCGCAATGGACGAAAGTCTGACGGAGCAACGCCGCGTGAGTGATGAAGGTTTTCGGATCGTAAAGCTCTGTTGCCAGGGAAGAACGTCCGGTAGAGTAACTGCTACCGGAGTGACGGTACCTGAGAAGAAAGCCCCGGCTAACTACGTGCCAGCAGCCGCGGTAATACGTAGGGGGCAAGCGTTGTCCGGAATTATTGGGCGTAAAGCGCGCGCAGGCGGTCATTTAAGTCTGGTGTTTAAACCTTGGGCTCAACCTGAGGTCGCACTGGAAACTGGGTGACTTGAGTACAGAAGAGGAAAGTGGAATTCCACGTGTAGCGGTGAAATGCGTAGATATGTGGAGGAACACCAGTGGCGAAGGCGACTTTCTGGGCTGTAACTGACGCTGAGGCGCGAAAGCGTGGGGAGCAAACAGGATTAGATACCCTGGTAGTCCACGCCGTAAACGATGAGTGCTAGGTGTTAGGGGTTTCGATACCCTTGGTGCCGAAGTTAACACAGTAAGCACTCCGCCTGGGGAGTACGGTCGCAAGACTGAAACTCAAAGGAATTGACGGGGACCCGCACAAGCAGTGGAGTATGTGGTTTAATTCGAAGCAACGCGAAGAACCTTACCAGGTCTTGACATCCCTCTGAATCCACTAGAGATAGTGGCGGCCTTCGGGACAGAGGAGACAGGTGGTGCATGGTTGTCGTCAGCTCGTGTCGTGAGATGTTGGGTTAAGTCCCGCAACGAGCGCAACCCTTAACTTTAGTTGCCAGCAAGTAATGTTGGGCACTCTAGAGTGACTGCCGGTGACAAACCGGAGGAAGGTGGGGATGACGTCAAATCATCATGCCCCTTATGACCTGGGCTACACACGTACTACAATGGCCGGTACAACGGGAAGCGAAACCGCGAGGTGAAGCCAATCCCATCAAAGCCGGTCTCAGTTCGGATTGCAGGCTGCAACTCGCCTGCATGAAGTCGGAATTGCTAGTAATCGCGGATCAGCATGCCGCGGTGAATACGTTCCCGGGTCTTGTACACACCGCCCGTCACACCACGAGAGTTTACAACACCCGAAGTCGGTGGGGTAACCCGCAAGGGAGCCAGCCGCCGAAGGTGGGGTAGATGATTGGGGTGAAGTCGTAACAAGGTAGCCGTATCGGAAGGTGCGGCTGGATCACCTCCTTTCTATGGAGAATCGTCTTCTGCAATGAAGACATTCAAATCGGAAGTTAAACTTCCACAACTCACTCGTTGCTCAGTTTTGAGAGTTTAAGCTCTCAGGTAAGACTTGATCCTTGAAAACTGGATACCGAAACGAATTTGCGTTTTAGAACATCTTTTAGCAACTTGTGTAAACAAGTAAATGTTATTAGTGAGATTTTTCTTAGGAAAAATCAAGGTTAAGCTAATAAGAGCACACGGAGGATGCCTAGGCGCCAGGAGCCGACGAAGGACGTGGCGAACAACGAAACTGCCTCGGGGAGCTGTAAGCAAGCTTTGATCCGGGGGTGTCCGAATGGGGAAACCCAGCTGTGGTAATTCGCAGTTACTCATCTCTGAACACATAGGAGATGTAGAGGCAGACCAGGGGAACTGAAACATCTAAGTACCCTGAGGAAGAGAAAACAATAGTGATTCCGTCAGTAGCGGCGAGCGAACGCGGAACAGCCTAAACCTAAGAGCTTGCTCTTAGGGGTTGTGGGACGTCTCACATGGAGTTACAAAGGAATATGGTAGGTGAAGAGGTCTGGAAAGGCCCGCGATAGAGGTAAAAGCCCTGTAACCTAAACTGTGTTCTCTCCGAGACGGATCCCGAGTAGTGCGGGGCACGTGAAACCCCGTATGAATCCAGCAGGACCATCTGCTAAGGCTAAATACTACCTGGCGACCGATAGTGAAACAGTACCGTGAGGGAAAGGTGAAAAGCACCCCGGAAGGGGAGTGAAATAGAACCTGAAACCGTGTGCTTACAAAAAGTCAGAGCCCTATTAATGGGTGATGGCGTGCCTTTTGTAGAATGAACCGGCGAGTTACGTTTAACATGCAAGGTTAAGTCGAGAAGACGGAGCCGTAGCGAAAGCGAGTCTGAATAGGGCGATTGAGTATGTGGACGTAGACCCGAAACCGTGTGATCTACCCCTGTCCAGGGTGAAGGTGCGGTAACACGCACTGGAGGCCCGAACCCACGCATGTTGAAAAATGCGGGGATGAGGTGGGGGTAGCGGAGAAATTCCAATCGAACTCGGAGATAGCTGGTTCTCCCCGAAATAGCTTTAGGGCTAGCCTCGGTATAAGAGTAGTGGAGGTAGAGCACTGATTGGGTGCGGGGTCCGCAAGGATTACCAAGCTCAGTCAAACTCCGAATGCCATATACTTATTGCCGGGAGTCAGACAGTGAGTGCTAAGATCCATTGTCAAAAGGGAAACAGCCCAGACCATCAGCTAAGGTCCCCAAGTGTGTGTTAAGTGGGAAAGGATGTGGAGTTGCACAGACAACCAGGATGTTGGCTTAGAAGCAGCCACCATTGAAAGAGTGCGTAATAGCTCACTGGTCGAGTGACTCTGCGCCGAAAATGTAACGGGGCTAAACACACCACCGAAGCTATGGCTAGATACGTATGTATCTGGGGTAGGGGAGCGTTGTATGTGGGTTGAAGGTGTACCGTAAGGAGCGCTGGACAGCATACAAGTGAGAATGCCGGTATGAGTAACGAAAAGATCAGTGAGAATCTGATCCGCCGAAAGCCCAAGGTTTCCTGAGGAAGGCTCGTCCGCTCAGGGTAAGTCGGGACCTAAGGCGAGGCCGAAAGGCGTAGTCGAAGGACAACAGTTTGAAATTACTGTACCACCGTAATCCGCTATGAGCGATGGGGTGACGCAGGAGGGTAGTGACGCGGACTGATGGATATGTCCGTCTAAGCAGTGAGGCTGATGTGTAGGCAAATCCGCACATCATTAAGGCTGGGCTGTGATGGGGAGCGAAAATTATAGTAGCGAAGGTCATGATCTCACACTGCCAAGAAAAGCCTCTAGCCAGGAGAAGGTGCCCGTACCGCAAACCGACACAGGTAGGCGAGAAGAGAATTCTAAGGCGCGCGGAAGAACTCTCGTTAAGGAACTCGGCAAAATGACCCCGTAACTTCGGGAGAAGGGGTGCCCCGGTAGTGTGAATAGCACGAGGGGGCCGCAGTGAAAAGGCCCAAGCGACTGTTTAGCAAAAACACAGGTCTGTGCGAAGCCGCAAGGCGAAGTATACGGGCTGACGCCTGCCCGGTGCTGGAAGGTTAAGGGGAGTGGTTAGGGGTAACCCGAAGCTATGAACCGAAGCCCCAGTAAACGGCGGCCGTAACTATAACGGTCCTAAGGTAGCGAAATTCCTTGTCAGGTAAATTCTGACCCGCACGAATGGCGTAACGACTTGGGCGCTGTCTCAACGAGAGATCCGGTGAAATTTTAATACCTGTGAAGATGCAGGTTACCCGCGACAAGACGGAAAGACCCCATGGAGCTTTACTGCAGCTTGATATTGAATTTGGGTACGATCTGTACAGGATAGGTGGGAGCCGTAGAAATCGGAGCGCAAGCTTCGGTGGAGGCGCCGTTGGGATACCACCCTGATCGTATCTAGGTTCTAACCTAGTACCCTTACCGGGTACGGGGACCGTGTCAGGCGGGCAGTTTGACTGGGGCGGTCGCCTCCTAAAGAGTAACGGAGGCGTTCCAAGGTTCCCTCAGAATGGTTGGAAATCATTCGAAGAGTGCAAAGGCATAAGGGAGCTTGACTGCGAGACCTACAAGTCGAGCAGGGACGAAAGTCGGACTTAGTGATCCGGTGGTACCGCATGGAAGGGCCATCGCTCAACGGATAAAAGCTACCCTGGGGATAACAGGCTTATCTCCCCCAAGAGTCCACATCGACGGGGAGGTTTGGCACCTCGATGTCGGCTCATCGCATCCTGGGGCTGAAGTAGGTCCCAAGGGTTGGGCTGTTCGCCCATTAAAGCGGTACGCGAGCTGGGTTCAGAACGTCGTGAGACAGTTCGGTCCCTATCTGTCGTGGGCGCAGGAAATTTGAGAGGAGCTGTCCTTAGTACGAGAGGACCGGGATGGACGTACCGCTGGTGCACCAGTTGTTTCGCCAGAAGCATGGCTGGGTAGCTACGTACGGACGGGATAAGCGCTGAAAGCATCTAAGCGTGAAGCCCCCCTCAAGATGAGATTTCCCAATTAGTAAGACCCCTTGAAGACGACGAGGTAGATAGGTTGGAGGTGGAAGTGCAGTAATGCATGGAGCTGACCAATACTAATCGGTCGAGGGCTTATCCTATACTTAATACGCAAATTCAATTCGGATTCAGTTTTCAGGCATCAAGCCTGTAACACGCTTAGAAATTCATTCTCACTACTGGTGATGAACGAAATTTCACGCGGCAGCGTCTGTTTCACAGACGCATGTTTGGTGGCGATAGCGGAGGGGTTCCACGCGTACCCATCCCGAACACGACCGTTAAGCCCTCCAGCGCCGATGGTACTTGGACCGAAGGGTCCTGGGAGAGTAGGACGTTGCCAAGCACGCAAGACCACTGTTGAGTAATCGACAGTGGTCTTTTTGTTGTGCATTGTAGAGTGAATTTGCTTGTAAGGGTTTTTATGATAAAGTGGTTTAATAGAGTCACTAATAAATTATTCATGGGGGAAAGATCTTGATTATATGGATCAATGGAGCTTTTGGTGCGGGGAAGACAGAAACTGCATATGAATTACATCGCAGACTTCCTGATTCTTTTGTATACGATCCAGAGAATGTAGGGTATTACATAAGAGCAAACATTCCCGATGTGATGACAAAAAGTGATTTTCAGGACTATTATCTTTGGCGTGAAATTAACCATTCCATGTTAAAATACATAGCTAGCGAATATAGGGGAACGATTATCGTACCTATGACCATAGTCAACCCAGAATATTGGATGGACATTGCTGGTAATCTAATAAATGAGGGATTAGAGGTTCATCATTTTACTTTGTGTGCCTCACGAGAGACGCTGCTCAAGAGATTGGGTGGTAGAGGTGAAGGGAATGACTCGTGGGCCGTTCAACAGATCGACAGATGCCTCACAGGGCTTAACAAGGACGTATTCAAAGACCATTTAGACACAAATAACCTGACTACTCTAGGAGTCGTAAAGATGATAGCTAGTAAGCTTGATATCACTTTAACGCCTATTATAGAAGAAAAGTGAAAATATATTAATTTAGGTATTGCTATACTTCGAAATACATGATATAATCTTTTTTGTTGTCAAAACATTTTGTTTTCAATACGGCCCGTTGGTCAAGGGGTTAAGACACCTCCCTTTCACGGAGGTAACATGGGTTCGAATCCCATACGGGTCACCAATTTCTTTGAAACGTAATTGTTCTTCTGAAATAAAATGTTGCATTACAGGTTGGATTGTGTTATGATAATTGAGTTGCTTCTTTACATGGAGGCTTAGCTCAGCTGGGAGAGCATCTGCCTTACAAGCAGAGGGTCGGGGGTTCGATCCCCTCAGCCTCCACCATTAAGCTTTCTTATGGTAATGAATAGCTAAATATTTTTAATGACGCGGGGTGGAGCAGCCCGGTAGCTCGTCGGGCTCATAACCCGAAGGCCGCAGGTTCAAATCCTGCCCCCGCAACCAATTTTCATCAAGCAATTATATCTTTTGGAACCGTGGTGTAGTTGGCCTAACATGCCTGCCTGTCACGCAGGAGATCGCGAGTTCGAATCTCGTCGGTTCCGCCATTTTTCTTGCTTCATGAGCCATTAGCTCAGTTGGTAGAGCACCTGACTTTTAATCAGGGTGTCGAAGGTTCGAGTCCTTCATGGCTCACTTCTTAAGTGAGTCGGACACTAATACATACCGTGTGCGGACGTGGCTCAGCGGTAGAGCATCGCCTTGCCAAGGCGAGGGTCGCGGGTTCGATTCCCGTCGTCCGCTCCATATAAATTTTGCGCCCTTAGCTCAGCTGGATAGAGCGTTTGACTACGAATCAAAAGGCCGGGAGTTCGAATCTCTCAGGGCGCGCCATATTTTAACTTCATACTTTGCCGGCGTGGCGGAATGGCAGACGCGCTCGACTCAAAATCGAGAGGGAAACCGTGGAGGTTCGAGTCCTCTCGCCGGTATCAATTAGCAAGCGAAGCTCTTATGCGTTAAGCTAAGGGCTTTTGCTTTTCAAGTATAGTAAGGTAAATCATTATATTGTGGACTCTTAGCTCAGTTGGTAGAGCAGTAGACTCTTAATCTATTTGTCCAGGGTTCGAGCCCCTGAGAGTCCATCCTTAAAAGAAACGGCAGAGATGCCGTTTCTTTTTTTATAAGAGTTATACGGTTTCAATTATAGTCACAAAAAAAGCCACAAAGTACGATATTAGCGTACTTTGTGGCTTTTGATATTTATGGAAGGATATTACCCGCAGCGCGGTAAATTTCATACCATTCTGGTCTGGTGAGTGTAATATCGGATGCTTTGGCAATATCCCGCAATCGCTGCGTATTGGTTGTACCTACAACAGGCTGCATATTTGCCGGATGTCTGAGAATCCAGGCAATGGCAATAGCGGTATTGGAAACCTCTTTTTCAGCTGCTAAGCGGTTAATGACCTCGTTCAATTCAGGGAACTTGTCGTTGTCCAAGAATACACCTTCAAAGAACCCATATTGGAAAGGTGACCATGGCTGAATGGTCATGTCGTGTAGACGGCTGTACTCTAAGATCCCGCCGTCATGAACAACCGAACCGGAGTTAGTCATATTCACATTGAAGCCGGTATCAATCATACCCGTAAACATAATGCTCAATTGCAGCTGGTTGAACAGCAGCGGTTGCTTTACATTTTTCTTAAGTAGCTCGATTTGTAACGGGTTCTGGTTGCTGACACCAAAATGCTTGACCAATCCCTTGCTCTCCAGAATGTCAAAAGCCTCAGCCACTTCTTCCGGCTCGAACAGCGTGTCAGGACGGTGAAGTAAGAGCACATCGATATAATCGGTCTTCAAGCGTTTTAGGCTACCCTCCACGGATTGTAGGATATGCTCTTTGGAAAAATCAAAATAGCCCTTGCGGATTCCGCATTTGGTTTGGATCAGCATTTTATCACGCATACCAGGATTGTTCTGAAGTACCCCTGCGAATACCTCTTCAGCTTTGCCGTCCGCATAAATGTCGGCATGATCAAAGAAGTCTATTCCGAGCTCCAACGCACTATGTACATGTGTATCAGCCTCTTTTGCAGACAAATCCGCAATCCGCATACAGCCCAGCGAAATTTGGGATACGTCAAGTACACCATTCGCTACACTAATTTTCTTAACCATGAGTGATTCACTCCTTAGAATGTAAGTTAGAACTTGCAGTATTCTATCAAACCATATCACAAAGTGGGAGGCTAAGCCAATATGCCCTACGACGTATAGGTAGGTTGTAAGCAAAGTACAAAAAAGAGGCCGCCACATCAGTAGACTTCACTACTTTTGCAGACAACCTCTTTGTTTATACATCCAGAATTAGCATATGGATGTATTCAGAATCATTTTAATACATATTCGGAATGTCGACATTAGGATCAATATCTGCTTCGTAGTCTACGCCATCTGTTCTAAAGCCAAACAGATTGAAGAAATCTTGGCGGTAGCCTTCAAGATCTGCCAGCTCACCTGCATTATCAGTTGTCAGCTCGTCCCAACGTTTCATAACCTCTGTCTGAACGTCCTCACGCATTTCCCAGTCGTCAATGCGGATCAAGCAGCTGCCGTCAGCAGTAGCCTTGCCTTCACCGTATAGGTGCTCAGAGAACAAGCGATACATTTGTTCAATACAGTTCTCGTGCAGGCCTTTTTCCTTCATCACTTCATAAAGTGCAGAGATATAAAGGGGTACTACAGGAATAGCTGAGCTGGACTGAGTTACGAGCGCCTTATTAACGGATACAAAGGCACGTCCGCCTTTTGATGAAAGAAGGTCATTCATTTGGATCGCAGTCTGTTCCAGATCGTGCTTGGCTTGGCCAATTGTTCCGTCCCGATAGATAGGGTGAGTGATTTCAGGCCCGATGTAGGAGTAAGCAACGGTAGTAGCACCATCTGCAAGGACATCAGCTGCTTGAAGCTGATCGATCCACATTCTCCAGTCTTCGCCTCCCATTACAGCGATGGTCTGACGTACTTCCTCTTCATTAGCAGGCTCAATGGTGGTCATGGATACTTCGCCTGTATGGAAGTTCAAGGTTTTATTCGAATAAGCTGTTCCCACCGGTTTAATAACGGAGGAGAAGGTTTCTCCTGTTACCGGATGGGTACGACGAGGTGAAGCGACACTATAAATAACTAAATCGATGGTGCCATATTCAGCTTTAATCAGTGCAATGGTCTTCTCTTTAATCGCATCAGAGAAGGCATCGCCAACTATGCTGTGTGATTTAAGTCCAAGCTCTGCTGCTTGTTGTTCAAAGGCAGCGGAGTTGTACCAGCCTGCAGATGCGGTGCGCTGACCTTCCGCAGCCTTATCGAAGAACACACCAATGGTATTGGCGCCAGCACCAAAAGCAGCTGAAATTCTAGAAGCCAGTCCGTATCCGGTAGAGGCACCGATGACAAGTACATTCGCAGGTCCCTCAATTTTCTTTTGTGCTTTTACATATTCAATTTGTTGTTCTATTTGTTTGGCGCATCCCTCTGGATGGGCTGTTGTGCATATAAATCCGCGTGTTTTAGGTTGAATAATCATCAAGGAATTCCCCTTTGTATAAAAATTTAAGTCTACTGATACACAGAGAAAGTATAGCAAACAATATTTACTAATACAAAGAATTTAGGATATTCGGTAAGAATCCGCTACCCTGTATTTTTGTTTGTTAGCTAGCTGTGCTATCGAGTCTTGATCATTTATTAAGGCTTGCGGACTCCAGTGACGCTATTCCTTAGAAAAGGGGCTGCCCCAGTAGCCATTTCATGACTTCAAGGACAACCCCCTTTACATTACTTACATATAAGGATCTATTACGTACGGAAGATTGAATCAATCGCTTTGATCTCATCTGGTGTCAGCTGAACTTTTAGAGTCTGGAGATTCGATACGATCTGTTCCGGACGTTTAGCTCCGGGAATAAGTGCGTCGATGGAAGGTACGGTCAAATACCAGGCTAGCACCACATGTGCGACTTCAACACCTTTGGAATCGGCAATTTGGCGAACCTTGTCCACCTTCTCCAGGTTTTTGGCAAAGGTCGCTCCTTGAAACATTGGGTTGTTCTTTCTATTGTCGCTGAACGTATCCCCTTGCTTATACTTGCCGCCAAGAAGGCCGGACGCGAGTGGGAAGTAAGGAACGAAAGAAATGCCAAGCTCCTGCGTGTAAGGGAGCAGTTCTTTTTCTGCATCACGGTGCAGCAGGTTGTAATGGGATTGGAGAACATCCACATGCCCGTCCTTATTGGCTTCTCTCAGCTGTTCAATGGAGAAGTTGGAGACCCCAATCGCTTTGATCTTTCCTTCATCCTTCAGCTTCTTAAGCTCGCCAACAGCTTCATCCTTAGGAGTGCTTTCATCAGGGAAATGAATATAGTAAAGATCGATATAATCGGTCTGGAGGCGTTTCAAGCTGTCTTCCACAGACTGTCTTAGAAAAGCTGGAGAGTTGTCGATCGTAACCTTATCGCCAGTAATCTTGTGAGCGCCCTTAGTAGCAATAACCACATTGTCACGGCCGCCTCTTTCTCTCAGCACTTCTCCAATAAGTTCCTCGGATCTACCTGGACCATAGATAAAAGCGGTATCAATGAAATTGATCCCATGGTCAAGAGCGTTGCGAACGATGTCTTTACCAGTCTCATCATTTAAGCCGGGAAATAAATTATGCCCACCAACAGCATTGGCACCCAGTCCGAGAGGGAGTACCTGCAAATTTGTTCTACCTAAAGTTATTTTACTAGACATAATCAATCATCAGCTCCTTAAAATAGAATATGAACTATATTAAGTATAGCTAATAGCCCGTGGTAAGACAAATTGCTGATTTCCAGCTTTATACATGAATATTTAAAGCGTATAAGTTATGATATAAAGAATAATTTTGCGTTCCCACATTTGTTGCCACAATGAAGTAAAGGAGGTTTGTCTTATGCTAGTTATTAATCAAAATGAAGTGGCTGAGCTATTAGCAATGGAGTCTTGCATCACAGTGATGGAATCCGTTTTGAAGGACTTGTCCGCAGGACAAGCCATACAGAGCTTAAGACAAGTACTCCCGCTGCACCAAGGCAATCTGATTGGCTTAATGCCGGGCTTTTTGCAGAGTGAAGAAGTAGCAGGTGCCAAAATCATCAGTGTGTTTCCAAGCAACCATGGCTTAGGTTTACCTTCGCATCAAGGCCTTGTTACGTTATTCGATTCTTCTACCGGTATTCTGAAAGCTGTAGTAGATGGACAGAAGATTACCGCAATTCGCACAGCGGCTGTTAGCGCAGTAGCCACTCGTTATCTGGCTAGAGAAGATGCAGAGGTGCTTGCCATTCTAGGTACCGGCGAGCAAGCCAAAAGCCATCTGGAAGCGATGCTACTGGTTCGATCGATTCGTGAGGTCAGAGTTTGGAGTAGAACACTTGCAAAGGCAAGAGATTTCCAAGCAGAAATGAGCCGTAAATATGGTGTGGACATCCTTGTGGCTGAGTCTATTCAAGAGGCAGTTAATCCAGCAGATATCATTTGTACCGTAACAGCATCCACAGAGCCTGTGCTCAAAGGGGAATGGCTGAAGCCTGGAGTACATATCAATGCGGTTGGAGCCTGCAGAGCAGCGGATCGTGAGCTGGATTCGGAGACCGTACGGTTAGCTAAGTTATATGTAGACCGATTGGAATCCGCGCATAATGAATCTGGGGATTATTTAATTCCGCTGAACGAAGGCGTGATTACTTCAGGCCATATTATCGGTGAAATCGGTGAACTGATCAGCGGGAATATTGAGGGCAGAGCTACAGCTGATGAGATCACTCTTTTTAAAGGACTAGGACTTGCAATAGAGGATTTAGCAGCAGCCAACTTCATTTATAATGAAGCTGTTAAATTACAAAAAGGCATTGAAATTGCATTCTAAGGAGCGACCACATGATGAGCACATATGAAGGTTTGTATGATTTCAAGTTGACGGAGCAAGACGAAGAGCGGGCCGTACATTTGCATGAGCAGAACATTAATATTGATTTGCTATTTCAAGGTCCCTTATCTCCAAACGCAATTCCAGAGTCTGTGTCTAAAAAAATAAAAGAGCTGTGTGAGCCCTATAAAGATGAGCCGATGATATATAGCAGCATGCCAGCAAAAATGATCACAAAGCTGTTGGCCAGCGGTGAGATCCCCGAGTATAAAAGTGAATGGTATAAATCGGGAATTACCGCGGGTAACCGGGAACTTCACTTAGAATCTTTAGAAAGCATGGTCACTAGCATGGCTGAAGTTCAGCTTCAGTTCGACTCCGCAGATTGGTTAGTAAAAGCATTAACCGCAGAGGACATTCGTTCAGCCAAGCGTAATGGGCATAAAGCGGGTATTATCACGGCACAAGAAACAGATGGCCTGGGTACCAATCTGGACCTATTAGATGTGTTACATAATTTTGGCTTAAGAATTTTACAATTAACTTATAACAATCAGAATCAGGTCGGTGCAGGTTGTGCAGAACAGTCGAACGCTGGGATTACGAATTATGGAAAAAGATTCATTGAGCGTTTGAACAAGCTCGGGATCATTGTAGATACGGGACATTGTGGAAAACAGACCACGCTCGATGCTTGTCAGTATTCTAAGACTCCAGTCATTGCTTCACACACGGGTGTAGAGGCTATCTATCCACATATGCGCTGTAAAAGTGATGAAGAGATTATCGCGATAGCGAAGACGGGTGGAGTCATCGGTATTTTTGCTATGCCGTGGTTTGTTCATGAAGATCCTAACCATACGACCATTGATCATGTGCTGGATCATATCGAATATGTGATTCGGCTTGTAGGCGTGGATCATGTCGGGATTGGAACGGATTGGCCGATGAGCGATGTGCTCTGGTCATTGGTTTATTTTAAAGAACATATTGCACCTAAGCTAGGATTTGCCAAAGGAGACGGACCTTCTACTGAAACCGTTGCTGGGCTTGAAAAATATAGCTATTTTATCAACTTTACTAGAGGTCTAGTGGCTCGCGGTTATAAGGATGAGGATATTGCAAAGATTATGGGTGGCAACTGGCTGCGTGTATTTGAAGAAATTTGGAGATAGGGGATAAATAGATGACAACATACTTGAACACAACTACATTTAACTTCTACTGTTCTGGCATTTATTCAGGGAAAATACATTTTACGGAACAACAAATTAAACTCGCTAAGGTTGATCCACGCAGACGAACACAAATGCAATACAATGCGCTGGATAGTCAGTTCAAGACCGTTCTTCCATTTCAAAAAATCCACGAACACATGGACGCTTACGCTAAAGCAGAATGGGTCAATGATGAGGTAGTTCTAAGTAATGGTGATCTTTATCAAAAGCATATTCAGTATCAGGCTGTATTGGATGGCCGTGAGCTTACTTCACAAGTATGGGCGCTACGAAAAGAGACGGCACTGGATATTGTGACCTTGGATGGTGAGATTATTGCCTTTCTTACGCCGAATCGGTATGGCATCGAGCTGATTGTTAAAGCAGGATATGAGAAGCTGACGCCTCTGGTTGTTTATGATGATCCCCTTTTGTCCAAACCAGAGTATGGTGTAAATGATTTGGGTACGGATCTGATTCCGATGCGTGATGGCGTGAGACTGGCTACGGATGTGTTTCTTCCTGAGGGCATTCAGCCGGGAACCAAGCTGCCGACGATTCTTGTAAGAACCTGCTATGACCGTAACGGGAAAAAAGAGATTTTTATGAGATGGGCTAACAAAGGTTATGCAGTGGTGTCACAGGACGTTAGAGGTCGGGCGGATTCGGAAGGGGAATTGATCCCTTTTTATAATGAACGGGATGATGGCTACGATACGATCGATTGGATTATCGCGCAGGATTGGTCAGATGGCAATGTTGGAATGTGGGGCGCGTCCTATCTCGGCTTTGTGGTTGTCTCGGCGGCGACGAGTGGGCACCCTAATTTGAAGGCTGTTGTGGATGAAGTGAATGTTGGCTCACCGTTTGTAGATACAGCGCGTAAGGGTGGGACGCTTTGCTCCTGGCCACTCTTGTCTTGGACGCTTGCACAATCTGTGGGTACCCGGACGGATTTTGATATTTTTGGGGGCATTACAGTGAACCCAGAAGCGGCCGTTGATGCGAGACCGATTAAGGAGATTCCACAGCAAATGATCGGCAAAGCATCAGGACCATGGGATTTGTGGAGCCAGCATCCGGAGTATGATGATTTCTGGAGAAACTGTACCTTTACGGAACGTGGGGATCAAGTGCAGGTCCCTATGTATGTGATCTCAGGCTGGTATGATGGCGACAGCCCTGGCGTATCGGAGACTTGGAGAATGCTGACTGAACATGATGTGCCAAATCGTAAAATCCGTCTGGGTGCATGGGAGCATGGGCCAAACCGAGCCAGAGATTATGAGGGAGTAAGCTTCGGCAATGATGCAGTCGTCTATGATTATGATGTTTCTGTACTGCGCTGGTTCGACCGCTTCCTCAAAGGCATTCCGAACGGAATAGATCAGGAGCCTAGAGCCTCTTATTATGTCGTTGGTGAGAATCAGTGGAGAACGTCGGAGGATTGGACACCAGTTGAAGCTACAACTACGCCGTTTTATCTTTCCAGTGCTGGCCGTGCTAATTCAGGACAAGGAGACGGGAAGCTGCTCACAGCGCCAGAGGAACACTCTCCAGAAGATACTTATGTCTATAACCCAAATGATCCTATGAATGATAGCGGTGAGCGGGAGCCTGAAAATTTGCGGAAATATGAGCTCCGAAATGATATTCTTGTGTACACTAGTGAGGTGTTGACGGAAGAATTGACTATTGCTGGCGAATTGTCTGCTGTCATCTACGCCGCTAGCACAGGTAAGGATACGGATTGGGTAGTTACGCTTAGTGATGTGAATGAACATGGAGACTCTATCCGGTTATCTAACTATATTGTCAGAGCTAAATATCGTCATGGGTTTGATGCACCAGAACTGCTCACGCCAGGGCAAGTGGAGGCATACGATATTTTCATGCCGAATATTGCTCACAGATTTGCGGTAGGACACCGAATTCGTTTTTCGATTACCTCTTCCAGTAAATTCGTTGCTTTCCCGAATACGAATACTGGTGGTAACCCGTATGAAGATTCAGAGGCGATTACAGTGCTGCAGACTGTTTACCATAATAGTGAATATCCAAGCCATGTGAAGCTGCCGGTTATTCCTAACGCTTGAACGATACTGCAAGGTCAACCTTGCAATTAGGATAAAATAGCGATTATTCACAGAAAAGCGCATAAATGATCCCTTCTCAGGTCACAATAGGGAAAAACCAGAATGAAGGGATTAACGTGTCGCGCATAAAAAAACAACTTTGGCAGCGATGGAGACGTTGGAAAAAGGCGCTTTGGGTAGGGGCAGCTTGTTTAGCTCTTACTGTACTGGCATGGCGCAGTATGCAGGTACCTGAGGAAATCAGTGGACTGCTGACGGATTCTAGTTGGACGGATAGTGCCGAAAGCGAGTTGGCCGCAGCTGTATTTAAAGTAGGCGTGGACAGCGGTGAGGAGAAAGAGAAGGGCACCATAAAAAACGAGCAACTGTTGCAGACGATCGCTCAAAGCGGACTCAGCAGAACCGTTCATTTAAAAATATCGTATGTATCTGGGGAAGAAGTTCAGACATTGCCAGGTGTAAAGAACCCGCTTCAGCTTAAAAAGATAATTCACGAACACCCTGCATGGAGCGGCTTCATCAGCAGTGATGGAGATTTGTGGCTGGAACAAAAAGTGAATGATCTATCGACCCTAACGAAAAAAGAAGCCTATATCGGGGTCGATGCATTTGGAAATTTGAAATTGTTTAAAGGCCCTCCGGTACAGGAAAAGGTTCTGAAGACCTTTTTTCAAATGGATATGGGTTCCTTGAAATCCTCCCTGCCGGAAAGTATTTGGAAAGAGCTTCATGAGGGCATTCGTGTACAAGATATTGAAGAGTACAACAGCGTATTGTCCACCTTCAGTGACTATGCGCGTGAGGCTGCCGAACATGTCATGCAGAATAAGCAATAGCATCCTTAAGCATATCAGCTGTCCTAAAGTCATTATTAATGGCTATAGGGCAGCTTTTTTTTGCAAATATAAGAAAGTTTGAGGTTCTCATTGTAGGCCTAAAGTTGTCATTTCGCATCAGAGGGTAAACTTTTTTTCTCCCGGAAGGGGTATTTTTGCTATAATGGTTTGAAGGAATACATATGTTCGCTTCGTAGCGGAGTAATGGATGAAAACGGTGGAATAAACTGCCTGTTATAGAGGAGAGATCGTGCTTGCGCATTTTGGGAATTGATCCAGGGCTGGCGATTGTCGGTTTTGGCTTTGTGGATAAGGAAGGTCATAAGTTGACCCCGGTCCAATATGGTTGTATCCAGACTGAGGCTCACACGCCTGAGGAAGAACGTCTGCTGCATGTCTATGAAGGCATGGGTCAGCTCATTGATAAATATAAACCTGATGCTGTAGCGATAGAGAAGTTGTTCTTTGCACGTAATGTTACAACAGCATTGCCAGTAGCACAGGCCCGCGGAGTGACGATATTAGCTGCAGTACAGCGTGGCTTACCCGTCTCGGAATATACACCTATGATGGTGAAGCAGGCTGTAGTTGGTTATGGTAAGGCAGAGAAACGGCAGGTACAGGAAATGGTGAAGCTGCTACTGAAATTATCGGCGATCCCTAAACCGGATGATGTAGCGGATGCACTCGCGGTAGCGGTATGTCATGCCCATTCGAGCAGTCTTAATTCTAAATTAAATGAGGTATTGCGAAAATGATAGATTTCTTAAGAGGACCCGTCGTTCATTTAGAGTCGGAATATGTGGTGCTGGATGTGCAGGGCGTAGGATATCGGGTGTTCTGCCCGAACCCTTATGCTTTTGCTAAAGTAGAAGGACCTGTAACGATCTATATTCATTATCAAACACGTGAGGATGCGACGCTTCTGTTCGGGTTCCCGACTCGGGAGGAGCAAAAATTGTTCCGCAAGTTGATTGAGGTATCTGGGATCGGTCCGAAGGTTGCGCTCGGAATACTGACAGGTGGAACTCCAGATCAGTTGATCTCGGCAATTTACCAAGAGAATATAACCTTCTTAACGAAACTGCCGGGCATTGGCAAGAAGACGGCGCAGCGGATGATCCTAGATTTGAAGGACAAGCTGGACGGACTCAGTATGGCTTCCATGCAAACGGGATTATTTGCAGTTCCAATGGAAGAAGCATCGGATGGGTTAGCTTGGCAAGAGGCTAGGGATGCCCTTAAGGGATTGGGTTATACCGAAAGTGAATTGGACCGTGTGTGGCTCGCTATGAAAAAAGAGGGCGCAGAGACAGGGACTGTAGATGTGTTGATGAAGAAAGCACTTGGGCTATTATATATTGCTAAGTAAAGCCGAACACATCCTTGAAGAAAGGGAGCGATAGGAATGGATGACCGGATTATATCCGCTAATTTGATGATGGACGAGCAAGCCGTAGAATTAAGTTTACGCCCTCGTTATCTGGGAGAATATATCGGACAGAATCAGGTAAAAGAAAACCTGAAAATATATATCGAAGCGGCCAAAATGAGAAGTGAAGCGCTGGATCATGTGCTGCTCTACGGGCCTCCAGGTCTCGGTAAAACAACACTCGCGAACATTATCGCCAATGAGCTGGGTGTGAATTTACGAACAACGTCCGGTCCTGCGATAGAGCGGCCGGGAGATTTAGCCGCCCTGCTGACGAACCTGCAGGAAGGCGATGTGCTGTTCATCGATGAAATTCACCGCTTACACCGGACGGTGGAGGAGGTTATGTATCCGGCGATGGAGGACTTCGCGCTGGACATCATGATCGGCAAAGGGCCAAGTGCCCGTTCGGTACGCTTGGATTTGCCGCCTTTCACACTTATAGGTGCTACCACCCGTGCTGGCCTGCTGTCAGCGCCACTACGTGATCGTTTCGGAGTGGTCAGCCGCTTGGAGTTCTATACCATAGATGAGCTAAGCTTCATTGTTGCTCGAAATGCAGATCTTTTAGGGATTGAGATTGTCGGAGATGCGGCGGAAGAGATAGCGCTTCGTTCCCGTGGAACGCCGCGGATTGCGAACCGACTATTGAAGCGAGTCCGTGATTTTGCTCAAGTGCGCGGTGATGGGATTATAACCCCTGAGATTTCTGGGGAAGCCCTGAAGATGCTACAAGTGGATCCACGTGGGCTGGACAGCATCGACCACAAGATGTTAAGAGCAATGATTTCAAGCTTTCGTGGCGGTCCTGTAGGGCTGGATACGATTGCTGCTACAATTGGTGAGGAGAGTCAGACGATTGAGGATGTTTATGAGCCCTACCTGCTGCAGATAGGATTCTTGCAGCGGAGCCCTCGTGGAAGAATTGTAACCCCGGCCGCTTATCATCACTTAGGCCTTCCGCTCCCTCCGGAGCAGCACTGAGTCAGTAACTACATTTAAAAGGAGGATGCTGGATGAAGCATACGAAGATGAAATGGAGAGGAATAGCTCCACTAAGCAAAGGATTGCTAGCAGCTGCGATTGCTGTGGGAAGTCTCTTGATCCCTGCGGGTGCCAGTCATGCCGATTCTAATAGTACGATACGAGTTGCCCTTTATGCCGATATTGGTAGTAAATATAAATCTACCGTGCCAGTAGTAACTATGTTATCGACACAAAGCTTCACTTTGATGTCAAACCAACCAGGGAGCACTCCTTTGTTATCGGTGCCTGCCCAGAGCAGAATTCGTGTTAGTGTGGATGGTTATAGAGTAAAGGTAATGGAGACTTCAAGCTGGAAAACAGCTGCCGATGCGGCTAAAAAGCTTCAGTCCACCTCTGATAAGCCTCAGATTTATATGATTTCTAGAAATGGAACTAATGTGTATCAGTTGTATACAGGTGTCTATGCCAGTGAAGCTGCTGCCAAGGATGGACTTGCCCGTGTAGTAAAGGCAGGACTCGGCATTCCTGCTGATCAAACCCCTGCGGTGAAAGGGGATAAGCATTTATCGGCGGGTCGCTATTCTTCGGAACAAGAAGCTGATACTGCTCTGAGTAGTATTACAGCTGCTGGTTTTGATGCCTGGAAGGTGTTTCTCTCAGGAAGTGATGGCAGTGCTCAGTTTGAGGTATGGGTAGGCGAAGCTGCGAACGACAAAGATTTGGGTGCTGTTCAGACCGCAGTGTCTGCAGCATTGCCACAGCTTGCTATGTCTACTGCAACTTCACCTGGGTTAATCATGCGTCTGGATGCTGGGCTGGACCTTAGTAGCGAGACACAAGCTAATCATTATATGGTTTCCGGAAATGAAGCTAAATTTTTGGCCGTTGGCAGTGAGGCTGGAATTCAGCTCGAAGAAAGATCCAAGCGTACCTACCGTGGAAATATGGAACTAAGTAATTTGAGAGGTTCCCTAGCGGTTATCAATGAAGTGCCACTGGAACAATATTTGTATGCAGTGGTTGGAGGAGAGGTTTCCTCCAGCTGGCCGGATGAAGCTCTAAAGGCTCAGGCTGTCGCGGCCCGAAGCTATGCAATGGCGCAAGGCAACCGTTTCGAAGTAGCGAATGTAGTAGATTCTACATTGAGTCAGGTATATAACGGAATCGGATCAGAGGCTCCAGTTATTATTAAGGCAGTGGATGCTACTGCCGGTGAAGTATTGATGAGCGGTGGTAAAGTTATAGAGGCTGTGTTCTCCTCGAACAGTGGCGGAGTAACCTCTGATCCATCAGAGGTATGGGGCAATGGTGGAGATGCATTTGCCAGCGTTCCCAGCAAAGAGGATGTCGCAGCTACCGCGACCGCTAAGAAGTGGTATTATTTACTGCTCGCTAATGGCACCTCTGGATACGCACGTGAGGATAACATTAAATTGACAGGAAATAAAACTGCAGCGGGACTGGATATAGCGACAGCCACCACTAAAGATGTCAATGTACGCCCGCTTCCTGCTGTTGAAAGTAGTGTAAGTGCGGTAGGTAAGCTGAATCCAGGCGAGAATGCTGTTGTTCTAGACAAAGTCTATGAGTCCGGTAGTTATAGCTGGATCAAAGGGCCATACACCTCTGCCGACCTTCTAAAAAGCTTGCAGGGTAAAACAACTAGCGCGCTTCCTTCTAGCATCCTTAATCTGCAGGTCACTCAGCGCGGCCCTTCTGGAAGAGCGATTCAGGTGAAAGCAAATGGTCAGGCACTGGATGTGAAATATCCTGATATGTTCCGTTCTGCGTTCAATGGATTGCCAAGTACATTGTTTGATATTGTACCAGCCGGAAGTTATACTGTATTAGGCGCTGACGGTGCTACCAGCACGATTGGAAGTTCACAGAGCGCAGGTGTACTCTCTGCATCAGGTAAGGTTAATGTGAACGGTAGTGGAACTGTAGTGATGGGTGGGGATTCCTCAGCCAGAGCGATTACTAACAGTTCGGGCTTTCTGTTCATTGGCCAAGGATACGGTCATGGTCTAGGCATGTCGCAATGGGGCGTGAAAGGCATGGCTGACAGCGGGTATGATTACAAGCAGATATTGCAACACTATTATCAGAACGTTACTATAGTTAAGGAATGAAGACAGACCATGAATGTAGACGCATATGATTTTCATTTACCGGAAGAATTAATTGCCCAGACACCACTCTCTGACCGTAGCTCTTCTAGACTGCTCTTAGTAAATAAGGAGGATGGGGAGCTGGCTCACCGGCATTTTACCGATATTATTAATTATTTTCAACCGGGAGATACGCTTGTTCTGAATGATACGAGAGTCATTCCTGCCAGATTGTTTGGGGCTAAAGAAGATACGGGGGCTAAAGCTGAAGTGCTTCTCCTTAAGAATCTGGGAGACGATCGTTGGGAAGCTCTTGTAAAGCCAGGTAAAAAGCTCAAGACAGGAGCGGTTATCATCTTTAGTGATGAGCTTCGTGCTGTTATTGAGGACGAGGCTGATATGGGTGGACGAACGCTTCGGTTCATTTATCAGGGTATTTTTCAGGAGATTCTGGACAGGCTGGGAACAATGCCACTGCCTCCTTATATTAAGGAAACACTCGATGATCGGGAACGATATCAGACCGTTTATGCTAAGCATGAAGGATCAGCTGCTGCTCCTACAGCAGGGCTTCATTTTACCAAAGAACTGTTGGATCAGATTGAAGCCAAGGGTGTAAATATTGCTTATATTACACTTCATGTAGGTCTCGGAACGTTCCGTCCGATGTCTGTTGAGAAGGTTGAAGAGCATGTTATGCATTCAGAGTATTTTGTAATGTCTCAAGAAACAGCAGACTCTATAAATGCTACCAAGGAACAAGGTGGTCGCATTATAGCGGTAGGGACAACTTCTTGTCGGACACTTGAAACAGTCGGAAGACAATGCGAAGGCGGTCCACTAGTGGAATGTAGTGGCTGGACGGATATTTTCATCTATCCGGGCTATAAGTTTAGTGTAGTTAGTGCGTTAATTACTAATTTTCATTTGCCGAAGTCAACTTTGGTGATGTTGGTTAGTGCTTTGGCAGGTCGGGAACATATTCTAGCTGCTTATGAAGAAGCGATAGAGCAGAAGTACCGGTTTTTTAGCTTTGGAGATGCAATGTTTATTTACTAAGGTAAGAGGATGGGTTAACTTATGGCAGCAATTACTTATGAGCACATCAAAACGTGCAAACAATCCGGAGCAAGACTTGGAAGAGTCCATACTCCACATGGTGTGATTGAGACACCTGCATTTATGCCAGTCGGCACACAAGCTACAGTCAAGACAATGAGTCCTGAAGAACTGAAAGAGATGGATGCTCATATTATTTTGAGCAATACGTACCATTTGTTCCTGAGACCGGGCCATGATATTGTTCGTGAAGCAGGCGGACTGCACAAGTTCATGAACTGGAACCGTCCCATTCTAACGGATAGCGGCGGGTTTCAAGTATTTTCGCTTAGTGACATGCGCAAGATTACCGAAGAAGGCGTTCATTTCCGTTCCCATCTAAATGGGGATAAGAAGTTCTTGTCTCCTGAAGTAGCTATGGAAGTTCAGAACGCACTTGGCTCTGATATCATGATGGCATTCGATGAGTGTCCTCCATTCCCAGCGGAATATGACTACGTGAAAAAATCATTGGAGCGTACAACACGCTGGGCAGAACGTTGCCTGAAAAGTCATGCTCGCCCGAATGATCAAGGGCTGTTCGCTATCGTTCAAGGAGGTATGTATGAGGATCTTCGCCGTCAGAGCGCGGCAGATTTGACTTCCATGGATTTCCCGGGGTATGCTATTGGAGGGCTCAGCGTCGGAGAGTCCAAGCAGCTAATGTATGAAGTGCTGGATTATACAGTTCCCCTGCTGCCACAAGGCAAACCTCGCTATTTGATGGGCGTTGGTTCACCGGATGCGCTGTTGGAAGGTTCAATCCGGGGAGTGGACATGTTCGACTGTGTTCTGCCTACCCGTATTGCTCGTAATGGAACAACGATGACCAGTCAGGGAAGACTCGTTGTACGCAACGCAAAGTATGCCCGCGATTTTGGGCCGCTTGATCCGGAGTGCAACTGCTATACATGCCGGAATTATTCCCGCGCTTATTTGCGCCATCTAATCAAAGCCGATGAAACCTTCGGACTTAGATTGACGACATACCATAACTTGCACTTCCTGTTGGATTTGATGCGTAAAGTGCGCGAAGCCATCAAGGAAGATCGGCTGCTTGATTTTCGCGATGAGTTTTTTGCTAAATACGGATTATATGATAATCTTAAAGGCTTCTAAAGCTTCGTTGAGGTCCATGTTTTAATGTGCTTTGAAAGGGGGGAGAAATATGTTTCAATATGCAGCAGCAACAGGCGGAGGTAGTATACTGGGTCTTGTAGGTCCATTCGTTCTTATGTTTGTAGTATTCTACTTCTTGCTGATTCGTCCGCAACAGAAGAAGACCAAAACACGTAATGCAATGTTGAAGTCTCTGAAAAAGGGCGATAAAATCGTTACAATTGGTGGTCTTCACGGTACGATCATGGAGATTTCCGATGATATCGTGGTTCTACGGGTCAATGATGTAACTAAACTGACCTTTGATCGCGGTTCCATTAGTCACTCCGTTGCCACGGACGTGGAGGAGAAAGTATAGTTTAGTTATTAATAAGTACATAAAAAGCGGTGTCTTCTCATTAAGAGAATGACACCGCTTTTTTGATGTTCATCTTTCATCGTGATCTATGGGTTTAACGCATATCCGTTATTCGGCTGCGAACGGTGAGCGATTCTTCACGTCCCCGTAAGGTTAATTTGGCAAGCTGTACACCAACTGTTGAAGCTAGGACTGCTAGCAGAGTGCCGCCTATCATATCTGTAAGCCAATGAATGCCCAGATAGAATATACCAAAGACGATTACGACTGCGGAAATACTCGTAATGACCATCCACCGGCGGTTTCCTGAACGGAATGCCAGTAATGCCATCGTAACGGAAATGGACGTATGTAGACTCGGGAAGCAGTTGTTGAGACCGGATAGAGGGCGGTACTCTTGCTCAAACTTCGGAAATACATCCAGCATAGTAAATCTAACGCCTGCAGGTACATAGGACCATACCTCATTTACAGGGAAGTATAGGTAGAATGGAATTGCTACAGCATAGTTAATGATAATAGCATAGCAGGTAGCGTACAGCATCACACGGTTCTTATCTAACAGATAGACACCTAGAGAAGCTGCTAGTACAGATTGAAGCATGAAAATGTAGAAGAAAACTATGATAGGCGTTAGCCATGGACTATAGAATATATCCTGAACAGCTTGGACAAAATGCCCCTCTAGCCCAAATACAAATGATGTATAGTCAGAGGTAAGATGCATTTTTTCTTCAATTTGTAGTTCGTATTTATTCAAGACCAGTACACCAAACATGCCTACCATCAGTAGCAAAAACTTGTAGGATCGCAGCATCTCTTTTCCGATTTCAACTAATGCCATGATTGGATTTCGACGAGCGCCAATCCATACTAATATCACTACTAATGCAACTGTGTACAAAACAATATGATTCATTGATTGGTAAAACAAAGCATTCGAAGCCTCCTTGATTCTCTTTATGAAGTCAGATGATCACAGTTTAACATATTTCCAAGGAATGTTTCGAATTTTATGGAATAATAATTTTAGTTTTTCTGTAAATTAACCCCAAACATTCCGCCAAGTGCACCAATTGCTGCCGCAGCTAGAACCCAAAGAAGGTCAACACCAGAGGGTGAGCTATCCAGTGCCAGAAATCCAATTAACAGAACGATAATCCCGTAAAAGATTCCTGTAAGACTTCCTTGATACCAGCCTTTGTTCGTGGCTCTGCGACCGGCGGTTAGTCCTCCGAATGCTGCGGCTATGCCGTGCACTATATAAGTGTACATTGAGAGATCCTGCTCCTTCAGACCGCTGCCCCATAATAAAAGAGAGAGGACAAACGCGCCAAGCAGCATCCAAAGGAATGATCGACATAGGCCAGACAATACAGGATTGGCTATTCTCCATGAGAACAGGCGCCGGATTAAATACATGGTACAACCTCCTAAAGTTTTTTTAGAAAAATAATCTACATAAGTTATTATTCATTGTATGGGGAGGCTTGCCCCAATAGTACAAGAATGGGCATTGTAGCCTTTTTACCATTAATTAATATGTGAGCTTCCGAATGTTCCCTGTGCTGAGCGGTCAGAATAGGGTTACATTAATCCGCCCGAGAAAACAAGTCTGCGGGTGAGAGTGGAGGGGAGCGAAGCTATATGTCCCAGCATATCACTACCCATATTTTCTTGACCGTGCTGATGTATTTCTTCATATTCCTATGCATGCGTATCATGGGGAAGAGGGAAATCGGTAAGCTGTCTGTATTTGATCTAACGATCTCAATTATGATTGCTGAGATTGCTGTTTTTGTGATCGAGGATATTAATCGCCCGATTTACGAAGGTCTGGTTCCGATGGCCACACTGGTTATCATTCAAGTTGTAGTTGCTCAGCTCAGTCTTAAGAGTAGAAAGATTCGGCTGTTAATGGACGGTAAACCGAGCATACTTATTTCTGGAGGCAAGCTGCACCGGGGAGAGATGCGTAAACAAAGGTACAATATTGATGATCTATTGCAGCAATTGCGTGGTCAGAACATCGCCAGTCCTGCTGATGTGGAATTTGCGATTCTGGAGCCCAGTGGACAGCTTACCGTTTTCGAGAAAGACAAAGGACTTTCATCTTCCAATCAAACAGGCAATAGCAGTTCAGTTGCTGAGAATAATAAGACCGATGAGGATGCAGATGTAAGCAGTCAGAAAGTTAAACTGCCAAAGAACAAAATCAGATATGAAGGGCTTCCTATTCCATTGATTATGGATGGAAAGGTCCAGGATCATAATTTAGAGATGATAGGAAAAACAAGGTTCTGGTTAAGAACACAGATCCGCCAAAAGGGTGTATCAGATTTTCGGGATGTATTTCTTTGCTCCATAGACCATAAAGGCCGAGTTTATGTTGACCGTTTGGATAATCGATAACCATTCTAAAGCCAACGCTTAATGAAAGGCAGTCGATCCAAATCACGAAGGGAAATTAGGCCAGCTAATAGACTGAGACCGAAGTACAGGGCCATTCCTATCGCAGAGGCAAATAAAAATTGAATCCATTGTGCTTCTGCAATGGGAATGGAGATGTATACATAACGCACGCCTGCTCCCATAATGATCATTGCACATAAGGTCTTAATGGTATCGGTTATTCGTAAGGATAATGAAATTAGACTGACTACGCTGTACCCGTGCAGTAGAGTAACAAGAACGCTGTTCACAATAATGGCGATGATTGCGCCGTAGATTCCGTATTCTGGTTGTGAAGCTAATATAACAATCAGAATGATTTTGACTACTGCCCCAATAAGAGTATTGATGAGTGCCCTTCCCGGTCTGTCCATAGCTTGAAGTGCAGCTTGTAAGGGGGCTTGAACATAGATGAACAAAGCGAAAGGGGCCATTAGTTTTAGCATAGGAGCGGTGTCCGGATTTCCGTATAACAAGTTGCATAGTGGGACTGCCAGTACATACATAAGAACAGCAAAGGGAGCCCCTGTTACAAGAGCGAGTCGAAGAGCTTGGTGCATTCGTTTGTGAATGGTAGGTAAGTCCTTTCTCGCGGCAGCCTCGGATAAGGAGGGAACCAAAGACACTGCGAGAGAGGAAGTTAACGCACCGGGAAGCAACAGTAAGGGGATAACCATTCCCTGTAAAGACCCATATTGAGCAGTCGCGGCGGCTGTTGCGATTCCGGCTAGTGCAAGACTACGTACGGTAATTATAGATTCCAGTAGATAGGAAAAAGAACCGACAAGCCGGCTTGCCGTAACAGGAATTGATACACCTAGTAAACGCCGTAGTATGGGAGAAGTTGATTGTACGGCATCTGGATCAGGAGGTATAACTTCCTTCTCAAGCGTTTGCTGTTCTGAGATGGGGGGTGTTTTTTTATCCTTTTTCGTGATGACATAATATTGCCACAGAATGGCTAACATTCCGCCAATCTCTCCCACCGTTACGCCTAGCATCGCCCCTGCAGCTGCAAAAGCGATACCTTTAGGTAACAGCAGCCAGGAGAACCACAGCATAAAAAATATTCGCACGATAGACTCAAAAACTGAAGAAAGTGCGGAAGGAATCATGTTCTGCCTGCCTTGAAAATAACCGCGGTATATTGCAGATACAGCAACAATTGCAATCATTGGGATCATGGCAATAAAAGTATAATAAACTCTGTGGTCTGTTAAGATCACATTGGAGACCCATGAAGCACTGACCAGCGCAACAATGGTAAAGAAGATTCCTAGTCCGACACTAAGAGTAAGGCCAGTCCGTAAAATTTGCCGCGATTTCTCAGGGCGGTTCTCTCCCTCTGCTTCCGCTACCATCTTTGCAATTGCTAGGGGAAGTCCGCCTGTAATAACAGTAGCCAGCACGATAAAGAATGGGTACGCGAGCTGATATAGACCCACACCCTCTGCTCCAATGATGCGTGGCAAAGCAATTCGGGGTATAAATCCAAGCATTCGATTAATGATGCCGGCGGCAAGCAAGATTAAAGTTCCTTGTATAAAGCTCTGTTTCCTCAAAGGTCACGCCTTCTTCCCCAAATGAAATGAAACGCTGGCCAACTTGTCTATTCTTATGGATATGCTATACCCCTATCCCGGCATGCCTTGTTTTAGTAGTTGTAACTTTTTGTGATGGAAGGAGGAAAGCAGAGAACTTGGGTCGAATACCTATGGTAAGCATACGAACACGAGCGATCTTTGGAGGTGTCATCACGTGGAATCGGAACAGTGGAATCATGATCAACATAGTGAAGAAATCGAAGCCATGTGCCGCAGCAAAGCTGAAGAATTCCGGCTCCTCGGCTATGAGTATGTAACCAGCAAGGATATTTGGGATTGTATCAGTCGTAATTATGATAAGGACGGAATGCCTCCCTTACATAAGCTGGTAAATGATATTTATTCCTTAAAAGCCAATAGTTACATGACTTATTTGACTCTTGCAGCTTATCGGGGGTTGAACTGAACAATACACATCTCGCTTCTTTTCTTTGCGAAAAGCCTTATAAAGCAGTAAAGTAAGAGAATAATAATAACTTCACATCTCCTATATAAACGGATGTCTTGCTGATATGTGCAGGGGCGGCCGTTTCTTTGTGTGAGTATAGCTATGACTATGCTGTGAATTGACGGTCATTTCACGTGTAGCTATAATAGGAATATTGAGTGAATGAAAGGGGAACTAGCTAGAGCATGAAGAGACTAATGGGCTTTATTATTACCGTGCTCGTTTTGACAGGCGTCATGGCATTTACTACTCCTGGACTGCTGGACAAGGTTAGACTTGGTCTTGACCTGAAAGGCGGATTTGAGATTTTGTACCATGCAGAGCCTATGGAAGCGGGAGCAGCGTTGTCCCGAGCTTCACTGTTGAAAACAGCAGAAAGTTTGGAAAAACGGGCCAATGCGCTCGGAACCAGTGAACCAGAGGTTACAACTGAAGGTACTGACCGTATTCGTCTGAAAATTGCAGGCGTTACTGATGAAGCCGAGGTTCGTAAGAAGATGAAGGAGCCTGCAGTTCTGACTTTCCGTAGTGCTGCTGAAGGTGACGCTGAAGGTACTTACAGCAAGATCGAACTGGTAGGTAGTGATTTTGTTGAAGGTGCGGCAGAGGTTGGACGGGATAACCTGAATCAGCCAATCATCAGTATCAAAATAAAGGACAAGGATAAATTCGCAGAGATTACCAAACGCCTCTTAGGAAAGAATCTCGCAATTTATTTGGATGAGAACAAACTATCTGATCCTACGGTACAAGCAGTACTTACAGATGGTAGTGCGTCTATTTCCGGTCAGTATACAATTAAAGAAGCACGTGAACTGGCTGACACTATTAATCTTGGTGCGTTGCCACTGAAACTTACTGAGAAATACTCCCAAAGTGTGGGTGCAACACTTGGTAAACAATCGCTTGATCAAACGATCAAAGCCGGTCTTTTGGGTTCTTTGATTATTCTTATCTTCATGATCGGTATGTATCGCTTGCCAGGTCTCTTGGCTAGTTTTGCGCTGATCTTGCATACATGGCTGCTAATTGTAGTCTTTGTCTTAGCAGACTTCACATTGACGTTGCCTGGTATAGCCGCATTTATTCTGGGTATAGGGATGGCCGTCGATGCCAATATCATTACAAATGAACGGATAAGAGAAGAAATGCGCAGTGGTAAAAGTGTACTTTCCTCTGTTAAAGCAGGTAATAAATCCTCTTTCCGGACAGTAATGGACTCCAATGTCACAACTGTTATTGTGGCAGGTGTCATGTTCGCCTTCGGTACAGGTGCAGTCAAAGGTTTCGCATTGGTACTGATCGTGGAAATCGTTCTGAGTATCGCTACGAATCTTTATTTCTCCCACTGGTTGCTTAGCCAGCTTGTTAAAGCCGGTAAGCTGAACAAACCGAAGAGTTTCGGTGTTAAGGAGAGTGATATTCGTGCGCTTTAAGAAAGAGCTTGATTTCGTACATTTGAGTAAATTTTTCTATGTTTTTTCCATCGCCCTTACAGTGGCAGGTTTGATTTTCCTAGCAACCTTTGGATTGAATTACAGCGTTGATTTCAAAGCAGGATCTAATGTTGATATCTCTCTGTCTAAGAATTTGACATTGGAAGAGGTTAATTCAGCAGTTGAAAAAACTGGGATTTCAAGTGAGCCAAGCATTACGATAGGAAGTGAACGGGTTAACGTTCGTTATGATCAAGTGCTCGATGAGCAACAAGATGAAGCTCTTAAAGCAGAGATCTTGAAGCTGGACGAAAAAGCATCGTTTGAGATTAACACCGTGGATACTGAAATGTCTAAAGAACTTGCACGCAATGCGATCTATGCGGTTCTCATTTCTTGTCTAGGGATTATCATTTATGTAAGTATTCGTTTTGAATGGCGGTTTGCATTGGCAGCTATTGTTTCATTGATCCATGATGCCTTTATGGTCGTTGCAATCTTCTCCATCTTCCGCTTGGAAGTGGATTTGACGTTTATTATTGCGGTGCTTACGATTATCGGTTATTCCATCAATGATACGATCGTTATCTTTGACCGTATCCGTGAGAATTTGCGTTTTGGTAAACAAAAAACCTATGAGGATTTAAAAGAGCTTGTGAATAAGAGTGTGGCTCAAACGCTTATGCGTTCTCTTTACACAGCATTTACCGTATTTATTGCGGCGTTCTTCCTGTTGATTCTTGGAGGCGAGTCCATCAAGATGTTCTCGCTTGCGATGGTTATCGGATTGCTATTCGGAGCGTACTCCTCTATCTTTATTGCAAGTCCGGTCTGGCTACTGCTTAAGAAGCGTGAGAAGATAAAGGTAAAGAGCCCGGCTAAAGGGTAATGTCTCAAGAGAAATAACATGGCTACACTTGAATGAAAAAAACATCAACTTTATAATTTAAGAAAGCCGCGTCAAATGCGACGCGGCTTTCGAAATCTTTGGGGTAGTATGTCATGTGTATTGTATCATCATGAGATTACTTGCTAGTGGTAAGGGGGGCCTCGTATGAATAAAGAACGATCACCGCAAAGCAAGACGGTTGCTTGGACAGGGATCATCAGCGATGTTACTTTGGCAGTAGCTAAGGGGAGTTTTGGCTATATTTCAGGTAGCAAGGCTTTAATGGGCGATGCATTATATTCTGGAGCAGATGCTGCAGCTAAATTGGCGGATATTCTCCCATGGCGCTCTGAACAAAGCAGAAAGAGCAAGCAGCGGATAGAAGAGCGACGAGGGAATAAGGAGCCGCTTTTAGCTATACTTTTTTCGGTATTAATTCTTATGGGGGGGCTGCAAATCGCCTTCTCTGCAATCCGTGACTTAACCGAGGGACAGTCATCCACTCGCGGAGAACTTGCACTTGTAACTGTCTTACTATCTATTGTACTTAAAGAAGCTGTATTTCAATATCAATATCGGTACTTTAAAAAAATAGGTGATGGCAGTCATGCTGCTTATGCCAATAGTCATCGTTTCAGTTTGTATACTTCTATCACAGTATTAGTTGGGATATCGTTATCAATGGGGGGTACCTATTGGCATCCTCTACTCTATATGGACCCTATTGCTGCACTTTTAACAGGATGCTTAATTCTACGTAAAGGTTATTTGCTCATTGTTAATACTGTTAGTGTTAAGAATGCGCAGGAGCTACCTTCTGAGGAGGCAGCTAATTTTATTGAAACCGTACAACGTGTTCATGGTGTTATTCGTGTAGAACATTTGAAGGCACTTGAGCAAGGGAATTATGTGAATCTGCAAGTGAAGATCAGTGTAAATCCGCGTATTACGGTGATGGAAGCACAGGATATTTCGGAATGTGCAAGAAAGTTGCTGCAGCACAGGTTTGTTCATGTTGGTGAGGTACATATGGACGTAGTTCCTTATGATCCTGGCTATCCATACAAAAGTAATTATGAATTGGTGGATAATGATATTCCGACGCTGCTTCAGTAGTTCGCAAGGTGAGAGAAAGGTGAGCGCTATTGCTTTATTCAAGAACAAGATGGCAATCTCCGGCAGCCGATCCCGACGTCGTAAGGGATATGGCCCGGAGCCTTTCTATTTCTCCGCTCTTATCCTCACTATTAGTGACTAGAGGAATTGATACGCCACATGAGGCTCTATCGTTCATGGATGGCGGTGTGGAAGCTCCGCATGATCCGTTCCTTCTAAAAGGAATGGCCGAAGCGGTTCCCAGAATTAGAAAGGCTTTAAAAGAAGAAGAACATATTCTGATTTACGGCGATTACGACGCTGATGGTGTGTCCAGTACAGCATTAATGATTCATTTGCTGCGTTACTTAGGCGCTTCCTTTGATATTTATATCCCGCACCGTTCTAATGAGGGCTATGGGCTGCATAATCATGCTTTGGATTGGGCTTTACAGCAGGGTGTATCCTTGATCATTACTGTAGATACTGGCATTAGCGCCTATCATCAGATTGCTTACGCTAATGAACTCGGGATTGATGTGATTGTTACGGATCACCATGAGCCACCAGAGCTTCTCCCAGAGGCTTATACGTTGATTAATCCGAAGCTGCCCGACTGCCCCTACCCGTTCAAAGGATTGGCAGGTGTAGGTGTAGCTTATAAGCTCGCCCAGGCTATGCTAGGGGAGGAAACTCCCGAAGAATGGGCAGAGATAGCTGCTATCGGTACTGTAGCGGATTTAATGCCGCTGCTGGGTGAGAATCGTGAGATTGTTCGAAACGGCTTGGTGAGTATGCGAAAATCTCGATTCCCAGGTATTCGTGCCTTACTCGATGTTAGCGGCGTAACCATGAGTACTGTGAGCGCGGTTAATATCGCTTTTGGAATGGCGCCTCGTATCAATGCGAGTGGTCGTCTGGATCATGCTGGACGGGCAGTGGCGTTGCTTACAACCGAGCATACTGATGAGGCAGAGCAACTGGCTGGGGAGCTTGATCTGCTTAATAAAGAACGCCAATTGGTCGTAGAAAGAATTGTAGTGGAGGCCACTGCAAAACTGGAGCAGATGACTCAGGGTGGAGAAATACCAGACATCATAGTCCTTGCTGAACAAGGTTGGAATGTGGGTGTGGTAGGCATAGTGGCTTCCAAACTGCTGGAGCGTTACTATCGACCTATAATTATTCTGGATATTCATCCGGAGACCGGCATGTGCAAAGGTTCTGCCCGCTCTATTCCTGGACTTGATATATATGCGGCCTTATCCTCTTGTTCTAACTTAATGGATCATTTCGGTGGTCATCCAGCAGCTGCGGGAATGAGTCTGCATCGGGACAGCTTAGAAGCCTTCGCTGCGGCATTAAATGAATACGCTGCTACTGTGTTAACACCGGAGCATTTCGTTCCTGTTACTTCTGCTGATGCAGAAGTGTCGATTTCCGATTTGTCCCTACAGACCGCGCTTGAATTGGAAAGGCTTGCACCTTTCGGGATGTCGAATCCATTGCCAAAGTTCATCATTCGCGGGGCTACAGTGAAAGAGACACGCACCATGGGGCAAGAAGGAAAACACTTGAAGATCGTCTTGCAACAGGGTAAGAGTACGATCGAAGCCTTGGCTTTTGGTAAAGGGGATTTGGCTAAGCTGCTCCCTGTGGGCACCCCGATCAATGTGCTGGCTGAACTGTCGATCAACGAATGGAATGGCTCAAGGAAACCACAGCTGATGCTACAGGATTTATCAGTTCAGGATGCTCAATTATTTGATCTTCGTGGTGCTGCTGACGCTGTACGGCAGGCTGCGCATATTAGAGAGCTGCTGCTTCCCTATAGTGGTGCTGGCCCTTATCGTGCTGCAGCAGTATTTCAGAGTGGACGTATGTCTTCACAGGCTGAATTGATAGGAATGTCCTTCTGGGTATATGATAAAGAAGCTGGCATTAGCGCCGCTATTAAGGATGATTCGATTCAGGAGTCAGGGCATGTCTCACTGTTATGTCTACTGGATATGCCGGAGACTCCTGAACAACTAGACGCGTTACTGAAGGCTTTTCCTAATGCTGATAATATTGCGTTATTGCATTCTATAAAGGATGGCCGAGAACGACTTATCATTCCGACACGGGATCATTTTAAAATACTCTATAAACTGCTGGCTTCGATCACTGCTGTTGCAACGCCAGAACATGAAGTGCTGCTGCGGCTAAGTCGACAATCCTCATTAAGTATTCGAATGCTTAGTAATATGCTAGATGTGTTCGAGGAGCTGGATTTTATCGAAAGAAGTCACGGAAGTGTGACCTTTATTACGCAGCCTACAGCTAAAAGCCTTACAGCATCAAGACATTTTGTCAGACTGGGGCAGATGGCGGAAATGGAGCAGTACTTCATGGAAGGTAGCTTGTCTGAACTGCAGGATTGGATGTTATCACGCCGTTTAGGCGTATCATAAAGACTAAACAAAACAAAGCAGACGCTTACGAAGTAAGTTTTGCCGAACCGGACTCAAAGTAGCATATGCTAACAAAACAAAGCAGACGCTTACAAAGTAAGTTTTGCCGAACCGAACTCAAAGTAGCATATGCTAACAAAACAAAGCAGACGCTTACGAAGCAAGTTTTGCCGAAACGGACTCAAAGTAGCATATGCTAACAAAACTTTTAGGAGATGAAAAATTTGGATTTTAAAGATAGTATTCGCGTGATTCCTGATTTCCCAAAAGAAGGTATTAGTTTTAAAGATATCACCACCTTGTTAAAAGACGGTGATGCATATCGCCAGGCAATTGATGCCTTGAAAGCTCTTGTATCCCACTTAGAAATCGATGTGATCGCTGGACCGGAAGCACGTGGTTTTGTAGTTGGTGCACCTCTTGCTTACGCATTGGGCGTAGGCTTTGTGCCGATTCGTAAGAGTGGTAAACTGCCGTATGAGACTATCGAGGTTGGATATGATCTTGAATATGGCAAAGACACACTTGCTGTTCACACGGATGCTATTAAGCCTGGACAAAATGTATTGATTGCTGATGATTTGTTAGCAACAGGAGGTACTATAGCTACTTCGGTTAACCTTGTGGAGCAGCTTGGTGGTAAAGTGGTAGGTGCAGCGTTTTTGATTGAATTGGTTGAGCTTGCTGGACGTAATAAGCTTTCTGGAATTGAAGTTATTACATTAGTTGATTACGAAGATTAATACGATAAACTTGTCTTTTCCCGGGAAATAAATCGGGATTTATGTATCGAATAATGTGGAAAAGTGCAAACAATAGCAATTCTCTGTTACTACTAGCGGAGGGTTGCTGTTTTTCGATTTTTTGGTCAAAAGAGATACGAAAAAAGACTGCCCAATCCATAAAATGGATCTGGAGCAGTCTTTTTGAATTATTAATTCATAAATAAATTAGTGAGCAGCTTTATCGCTTTCTCCACCTTCATTAGACAGTCCAAGAACTTCAATAAGTTTGAAGAATAGGGCTAGAACGATACCAACAATCGTAGCTAGAGCCATACCACTGAGTTTTACGCTACCCATAGTAAGGGTTGTACCACTAATTCCGACAACAAGCACCAACGTAGCCATAATCATGTTAGTGGCTTTGGAAAAATCAACTTTTTGCTCTACGAAGATTCGTAGACCGGATGCGGCAATTACACCGAACAACAGTAGTGATACGCCGCCCATTACAGGTGTTGGGATATTAGCGATAACGGAGGAGAAAGTTCCGGAGAACGATAGCAGAATCGCAATCACTGCTGCGCCACCGATCACATATACAGAATAAACTTTAGTTAATGCCATAACCCCGATATTCTCACCGTAGGTTGTATTTGGAGTAGAACCGATAAAACCGGAGATAATTGTAGATATCCCGTTACCCATCAGGGAGCGGTCAAGTCCAGGGTCTTTAGCCAGATCTCTGCCAACAATATTGCTGGTTACAAGTAAGTGTCCAATATGTTCAACGATTACTACTAGCGATACTGGGATGATAGTCAGGATTACATTCCAATCGAAGGATGGAGTAACAATGGTAGGGTGCGCTAAAAAATTCGCATTAGATATTGCAGCCGTATCCACCATTTTCATAATATAAGCTAAGCCATAACCAGTTACAATACCGATGAGGATGTGAATGATTTTTGGGAAACCGCGGAAGAGTACAGCTCCAATTACGGTTACGCCCAGTGTCACCATAGAAAGTGTGATTGCTTTGCCATCTGGAGTCCAGTCTGCAACTGCAACACCTTCAGGGGCAATAAGTCCTGCCATTCGCGCGGCAACAGGCACAAGTTCAAGTCCGATCGTTGCTACGATAGCTCCCATTACTGCTGGAGGGAAGACAACATCGATCCATTTTGTTCCTGCATAACGGATGATCAAAGCAACGAGCACAAAGATAACACCTGTGATGATGAAAGCGCCCAAAGCAAGCGAGTACCCTTTCATATGATCATCTTTATGATCAGCAAGCACTGATAATACGGGTGCGATAAATGCAAAGCTGGAGCCAAGGTAGGCAGGTATTTTACCACGGCAAATCCAAATGTATAGCAGTGTGCCGATACCGTTCATCAGCAAAATCATGCCAGGGTCAACCCCGAACAAGTTAGGTACTAGCACTGTACTGCCAAACATGGCGAACAAATGCTGTAGGCTTAATAGAAAACCGGGGCCCCATGGAAGTTTTTCATTAACTTGAATTTCGCGTTGCAATGGAGTTCACTCCTCTTTCTTAATGGATATGATGTTGTCCAGCGAAAATCCGCCTTTACTAGATTAAATAGAACTGGACATTTTTACAACAACATTTTCACAAGTGTTATTAATTTGTCCGATTTTCATAACTTTTACTTCTTGAGTACCATGAGATGGCAAGTGTTGACGTAATCCCTCGTAAGCGTCATAATTATAGACAACTTTGAACAAGAGCGTAAGTTGCTTGCGAAATGATTGGAACCTGCAGATTTCAGAATGATTGCGGGTTCATTTTATTATAGAAAGGAAACGGATACGACGAGAATGGGCATAGAGCGATTAATTGATAAGGCTGGCGCCTATATAAAAGATAAAGATCTTCTCCGCATCCGGGAAGCTTATGAATTTGCCGATCAGGCTCATCACGGGCAGATCCGCAAGTCGGGGGAGCCATACATTCTGCATCCGCTGGCGGTGGCAGATATTGTCGTCAATATGCAAATGGATGTTATATCTATTGTTGCGGCGCTTTTGCATGATGTTGTGGAAGATACGACGGTCTCATTGGAACAAATCCGCGCGAAATTTGGCGATACCTGCGCGATGCTTGTCGATGGCTTAACTAAGCTGGAACGCATCCGTTTTCGCTCAAAGGAAGAGCAGCAGAACGAGAATTACCGTAAGATGTTTATTGCGATGGCGCAGGATATCCGGGTCATCGTTATCAAACTAGCGGATCGTCTGCATAATATGCGTACGTTAAAGTATCAATCTGAAGAGAGCCAGCGACGTATTTCTTACGAAACGCTGGAGATTTTCTGTCCTGTGGCTGATCGTTTGGGGATTTCCGCGATTAAGTGGGAGATGGAGGATATTGCGCTTCGTTACTTGAATCCGCAGCAGTATTATCGCATTGCTAATCTAGTGCATAAGAAGCGGGCTGAACGTGAGCAATTTATCGACAGCGTAATTGGCCGTATTCGTGCCAAGCTGGATGAAATGGGCATTGAAGGTGATCTTTCAGGTCGTCCGAAGCATATCTACAGTGTCTATAACAAAATGAGTACGAAAAACAAACAGTTTAATGAGATCTATGACCTGCTGGCCATCCGTATCATTGTGGATAATATCAAGGATTGTTATGCAACCCTCGGAATTATTCATACCCTTTGGAAGCCAATGCCAGGTCGATTTAAAGATTATATAGCTATGCCCAAAGCCAATATGTATCAATCTTTGCATACTACAGTGGTAGGTCCTGGCGGAGAGCCAACCGAAGTGCAAATTCGCACTTGGGAAATGCATCGCACGGCTGAATTCGGGATAGCAGCACACTGGGCATACAAAGAAGGAACCAGCAATAATGTGAATCCTGAGAATCGGATGCCTTTTTTTCGCGAAATATTGGAGCTTCAGCATGAGGCCAAGGATGCCGAAGAGTTCGTAAAATCACTCAAAATGGACTTTTTCTCGGATCTTGTGTTTGTGTTTACGCCTAAAGGCGAGGTTATTGAGCTTCCTGCGGGTTCTGTACCACTTGATTTCGCATTCCGTATTCATACGGAAGTGGGTAATCGTACGATTGGTTCTAAGGTGAACGGGCGGATCGTACCATTGGATCACAAGTTGAAGACGGGCGATATTGTAGAGATACTGACATCGAAGCATTCGTACGGACCAAGCCGCGACTGGCTCAAGATTGCTCAATCTTCACATGCGCGAAGCAAAATTAAGCAATGGTTCAAAAAAGAAAAACGTGAGGAAAATGTCGAAAAAGGTCGCGAAGCGATTGAACGTGAGCTGAAGCGTCTGAATGTCGAAGTTTCCGAGTGGATTTCTGATGATAAGCTTTTAGAAGCAGCGAAGAAATTTGCTTTTAACGATGTTGAGGATATGCTGTCTGCCGTTGGATTTGGTGGGATTACCGCTTCGCAGATTGCTTCCCGTCTGACGGAAAAGCTGCGCAAAGAGCAGGAAGAAGCTGCTAATCATTTAGAGCTTACTTCAGAGATGAAGGAGATCAAGTCTTCCGGCGAAAAACGTAATCAACCGACCAATGGTGTTAGTGTAAAGGGAATTGAAAATTTACTTGTCCGTTTTGCACGATGTTGTAATCCGGTACCGGGTGACGACATTGTAGGGTATGTTACACGGGGCCGGGGTGTATCTGTACATCGCCAGGATTGTCCTAACATTCCGGGTGAAGGTGACGGAGAAGAAGCAGCAAGGGTGATTGAAGTGGAATGGGAAGGTACGATGGAAGCAAACTACAGTGTGGATATTGAGATTACAGGTCATGATCGTAATGGACTGCTCAATGAAGTGCTGCAGGCAGTTTCCGAGAGTAAAACGAACATTTCTGCGGTCACTGGGCGCTCTGACAAGAATAAAATGGCAATGATTCATATGACCATTCTCATTCGTAACACGGAACATCTGCAATCCGTTGTAGATAAAGTGAAACGAGTCAAGGATGTATATACAGTGAATCGGATCATGCAATAGGGCAAGGAGCGGAGTAGTACGATGAGAGTTGTAGTACAGCGTTGTAAGGACGCCAAAGTAACCGTGGATAAGGCAGTGACCGGAGAAATTGGCAAAGGCTTAATGCTGCTAGTTGGCGTTACGCATGAGGATACAGAAAAGGATGCCAAATATTTGGCGGATAAAATAGCAGGACTACGAATTTTTGAAGATGATGCTGGTAAAATGAACTACAGTGTCACAGAGACTGAGGGAGCAATTCTTTCAGTATCCCAGTTTACTTTATACGGGGATTGTCGTAAGGGGAGACGGCCGAATTTCATGGGAGCAGCAGCTCCCGCGGAGGCCGAGCGACTTTATGATTACTTTAACCAAGAGCTTAGAACTGGCGGCCTTCAAGTGGAGACGGGGGTATTTGGAGCGATGATGGATGTGTCACTGACCAATTGGGGCCCGGTTACTCTCATTTTAGATAGCCGCAGTTAATGAAAAAAATGTCGAAGATTGCTTCCTATTTATCAAGACCTTAATCAAAAATTTCAAATTCAAAAAGCGTTCAACATATTAGTCGTGACTAATATGTTGGACGCTTTTTTGTTATTGTAATATTCGGTCTCCGTTGGTGTAATGAACATATTAATCTTGTTAATCACTTCAACACTAGCCGATAAGTCGTGAGTTTGGGCTTATTATCCACAAATGTGCTCGTCGAGACCATTAGTTGCTTGCCGGAAGGGCTCCAGGCGACGGTTGCGACATCCTGGAAATCGCCGAGTTGCTCGATCTTACCGGTCTTCGCATTCGCAACGTAGACACCGTTCATGCCGTCCCTGTCCTTGTTATACACGGCGAACGCCAAGTACGAGCTATCTGGGGACCAATCGAAAGCGTACATCTGAGTCGTCACGGCGAGCTTAGTCCGCTTCGAGGTGTCGTTCGAGTTCATGAGGAACAGCGTGCGTTCCGTATCCCCCGTACTCTTCAGCATGGCTAACTGATTGCCGTCAGGGGACAGCGACATTCTCCAGACGGATTTGTCCACGATCGTCTCTTTCTTCGTCTCCAGATTGTAGGCCGACAGTGTGTTATCGGGATTAGGGTTGACGTAGAAGAGCGTATTCCCGGTCTTCGCTGCATAATCGAACATGACGTTTTTATCTTTGCTAAGCAATACCTCGTCTTTACTAACTGTCCCAACCTGCAGAATAGCACCTTTACCGTTGCCGACGATCAGATGGCTGGAGTCTGTCCACTGGCCCCATTCTTGTCCGCCCTTATCCTTATCCGTGATTATTCGGCTAGTTCCGGTTGGCACATGCACAAGGACACCGCGGCCACCGTCCATCATGAACGAGGTGTTTTCATGGAAAAAGACATATTGGCCGTCCGGCGAGACAATCGGACTCTCATGCACGCGGTCTTCGCTCGGTTTCAGCGCCTTGACCTGCTTCGTTTTCAAATTGTAAATGTACAGCTGGGCAGGCTTCATTGGACCAGAGTCGGAATCAATCTTCTTCGCGTCCGGATTCGTCTGGGCAATTAACAATTCGTTCTCATTCAGCCAATCTTGCGCATACAGGCCGTCAAGTCGCTCGAGTTGATCCATGGTGATTGGTTTATCGGTTTGCGAATCAGGCTTCTCTGGCTTGTTCTTGTCGATGACGGTAACTGGTGGGCTATTAGTTGCTCCACCGCCGTTACTCTGTGTTGTGCTGCTGCAGCCTGCGATCCCAACCGCTAGTAATACGATCCCAACTTGTTTCATCTTCATGAATGATGTATCTCCTTCTAAGCTGTGTTATAAATCTGATAAGAGTGTACCAACAGGATGTCTCCACAGTATTTCGAATTGTTTCCAAGTTGTAAACGGATCGAGACTTGGAGAAGTGAGGAGTTGGGACTTATACAGAATCATGATTATAGAGGGAAAACTGTACTTCAAACACGCTCCCAGTGGAGTCAGACCGCTTTAATTGTATGATTCCTCTTTGCTTCTCCACCCATTGCTGAACGAGAGCAAGTCCCAAGCCGCTTCCTTTCGTTTCTTTTGAACGCGCCTTGTTCGCGGTGTAGAAGGGTTCAAAGATTCGCTCCTGGGATTCGAAAGGAATGCCAATTCCCGTATCAATAATTTCTATCTTTGCGTGATTCTGTTCGGTATACAATCGAATATTGATGCTTCCACCGGGGAGGTTGTATTTGATCGCGTTGTCCAGTAAATTAACGAAGATGTGTATTAAACTCTCGCGTTCCGCCCATATGGTGGCAGGTACTGTGTGAAGCTGAATGGTTAGTCCGAATTTGTCAGCCTTGCCTTTCATAAGAGAGACGAGCTCGTCCAGCACGATATCAAGTGACACGGCTTCAGCCTGATATTCGAATTCGTACTTCTCCAGTGAGGCAAGGCGCAGCGCGTTTTCCACTAGCTTGTGCAGTCTAGACGATTCCTTGCGAATGCTTTCCATCGCTTGCTGAAACAGTAAAGGATCATCTGGGTACAGTTCCAGTAGATCGGCATATGCAGTGATAGAAGTGAGAGGTGTCTTAAGTTCATGACTAATATTGTTAATGAATTGCTTCTGTTGCTGCTCCAATACTTGTAGCTTGTCTACGACAAGCGATAGCTTCACTTTCTCCGTTTCTAACTTCTTCATACTCGATTCGATCTCACGGCTCATGCTATAAATGCCCTCGCTTAATTCGCCAAGTTCATCCTTACGGACTAGTGGTGCATGATCAATATACGCTCCTGCTTCGATGTTGTTCGCTGTCTGCTTGAGCAGAGTTATAGCTTTGGATTGTCGGTAGACATAGAGGAAGCCGAGCAGGAAGCTGGCGAGCAGAACGGTTGACCCGGATAGGATGAACATTGTTCTTGTCTGCCGGTAAAAGGCGTGCAGCTCGCCCACGGGTCTCTGGAATTCGGCTACAGCGATCAGTTGTTCCTCGAACATGATGGGTGTGAAATAATATAGCACGTCCTGAACGTCCGAATAAGCAACCTTGCCCTGAAGTGCATACTGCAGCGCATCCGGCATAGTGGGGGAAGGAACGAGAGGCAGCGAATTCCCGATCTCGATACCGGTCTCATCGTACAGTCGGACGTGCAGTCCGTTGGATTGCCCCAATAGATTGGAAAGATCCATGCCACGATACTTCATAAATGCCTTCAAGCTGACCTGTTCCCCGGACAAGTAGCTCATCTTCACCGTCAATTCGGCGCGGTTCGCCATCTCCGCCATTTCACGCTCCAGTCCAGTACGTTGGTTGTGACGGATACTGCGTAGTACTAGCACACTAAGCACGCTCACCGTGAACAACAGCAGGCCGGCGAGCAGCAGAGAGAACTTCCATCGTAAGCTCACCCTCATAAGGACTCCCGGGTGGCCTTGTAACCTACTCCGTATACGGTCTGGAGTAGACGTTGACCTTCGTCGCCCAGCTTACTGCGGATTCGCTGTATATGAATGTCGACAGTGCGCGTGCCCCCGTCATAGTCGAGCCCCCAGACAAGATCTAGTAGTTCCTCGCGTGTGTATACCCGTTCCGAATGGAGGACGAGCAGGTGTAGCAGCTCGAATTCTTTGGGCGTCAGCCCCACCTTCTCACCGGCCACCTGTACGTCACGATGTGACGGGTTCACTGTCACCGCACCAATCATAATTGGACTGTCGGAGGGAGTGTGTTCCGCGCTTTTCTCGACTCGACGGTGCAGCGCTCTAACTCGGGCGACGAGCTCCCGAATATCGAACGGCTTGGTCATATAATCATCTGCACCCAGCTCTAGGCCTAGTACTTTGTCTACAATGTCGTTCTTGACCGTGAGCAATAGGATGCCAATCCCTCTCCGGTTCTCTAGCCGACGGCACACATCATAACCAGACTGCCCTGGCATCATAACGTCCAGTACGAACACTTGCGGCTGGAACGATTCGACGAGCCTAAGCGCGGCTTCGCCGTCAGCGGCCGTTTCGACCTGAAAGCCTTCCCGCCGCAGTGCATAGGCGATCGCTTTCACGATAGAGCATTCATCGTCTGCGACAAGCACTCTTTTATCCATGCTGTTAATCCTTTCCACCTCGCTATTGTTGTATTGATACGCCTATTCTACATATTGCGCTCAGCAAAAGCGAACCAATTGGGGGTTTGAAAGCAAACACCAGCTCAAACGGAAATTCCGAAATTCCAGTCAGCCTCCTTCTTCTGATGGCTACAAGTATCCTGCGCGTAAAAGTCTGCTTGTTTCTGTTGTGTTGTAAGTAGAATCTTGCGCGGATAGAGCCTCTTGGAGCTGGATAAACTAAAGGTAGACAGTTATCTCGCACGATGCAAGGAGCTTAGTAATGAGACATTCACAGAAGGCATGGGTATGGAGAAGTATCCCGGCACTAGCGACAGGGAGTCCTGTAGAAGCCTATGCATTAGCCAAAAAGACGGAAGATGATATTGAATCTCAAGTGATCAAAGGAAGAAGCCGTAATCTCTTACCGCGTACCTGAAATGGGTGGTGGAGGCGGCTTTTTGATGCGGTTAACCGGGGATATTTTCTGATTAGAGGTTAGAAATCATTGTGATAAGGGTAATAGACGACAAGAAAGATCAATAAGTACCTATTCATTTGCACAAGCAGAGAGGAGAACTTATCACATGAGTAATGTTGCATTTTTACTAGCTAATGATTTTGAAGATTCTGAGATGAAGGTCCCTTACGATGAAGTTATAAAGGCAGGACATCAAGCTGACATTATTGGTTTAAAGAAGGGTGAGACCTTACTAGGCAAAAAGAAGGAAGTCTCCTACGCAGCCGATAAAGCTATAGCTGACGTTCAAGCAGGTAATTATGACGCGATAGTAATTCCTGGAGGTTCTTCCCCAGAAAATTTACGGCAAAATGCAGATATTTTGAAGTTTGTGAAAGAAGCAAACGAAGCTGGTAAGCCTATCGCTTCTATTTGCCACGGACCCCAAATTCTGATCAGTGCAGACTTGCTTAAAGGACGTACCATCACCTGTTATCCTCCGTTGAAAGATGATGCTGTGAACGCTGGTGCGGAGTTTAAAGATGAAGAAGTGGTAGTTGATCGTAATTACATTACTTCGCGTACCCCGAAAGATGAGCCTGCCTTCGTTCGTGAAATATTGAAGGTTCTGCAATAGCAATTAATAACACAGAGTCTTATAATCTAAAGGAGGTAATGGTAATGACCAGAAAAATCCAAGCATATTTTAGAACGGAAAATGAAGCAGAAGGTGCTAAAATAGCATTGATTAGTTACAAGGTAGATGGCTTGGAGGTATGGCCACTCACGGACCCTATTGGGGAAGATCGTAGAATTCTGTTTCCGATAGCCCCGTTTAGTAATACGACGTTAGCCGCAGGTACAGTGGGGACGCTTGGAACGGGTAGCACTCCGGCAGCTGGAGCTATGTTGGCCCCTGGTGTTGCCGCCTCCGAAACGCGTGATGAGCCTGAGACCCATTATAGCGTGGATGAAGACCAGGTTAGTGCGGATGTAGCAGATGGAGAGCTCGAAGATGGGGATTTAAGTAAACTTCGTTATGTGATGGACCTAAGTGTTGCAGAAGAGAATTATAATGAGGTTGTGGAAACCCTTCGGGGCAAAGGAGCATTTGTAGAGCAATTCGATTGACAACAATCTATTAAAATAAACCGCTTTCATGAATGTAATATAATCGTAATATTACATACATGTTTCCTTAATATAGCGTGTTTATAATAAAGGCATGACCCCCTTTTTAATAATATATGATGATGGACCTGCAGCATTTGGCTGCAGGTCATTTTTTTTGTAACGGTTGAAGTTAAAGGTCAAAAGTTGAAAGTTGTCGAATTTTTTATTCATCTTCGCATTTCCTGCCTTGACTTTAGCGCAGTAGTTCAGTAGAATTTAAAAATATACGATTTTATCATATGGTTTTGATGACGGGAACAAGTAATTCGAGGACCCACAACTCCAGAGAGGAATCCCCTGTAGATTCAGATGATATCCAGTACAATGGATGATCTATCGTTTCTGCTTGGCTGCAAGGATTCTGTTGATGAGCGAATGAATGACCTCCCCGAGAACGTACGGCGAAAGTGGGCAATGTATATTGCCGCTATCAGTAGCCGTTATGCGTAGGCGGGCGTTAACCGCTTTGAGCGGATTCAGAATGGTTCTGATCCGGAATGTGGGTGGTACCACGGGTGTATTATTGGTTATGATAATCCCTCGTCCCTGTTTTTTATAAACAGGGCGGGGGATTTTTTGTTTTGTTTAGCATGATGAAGTGATGAAGAGAGCAGATTTAGAGGGGTATTTTTTAGGAGGGATAGACTGTGGCTAAAGAAAGATTCGAGAAACCTACAGGAACGCAGGATGTGCTTCCGGGAGCTGTGGAGAAATGGCAGTATATTGAGGGGAAGGCTAGAGATTTATGCCGTCGTTTCAATTACCGTGAAATCCGTACACCGATGTTCGAGTATACGGGGTTATTCGAGCGTGGAGTAGGCGAAACAACGGATATTGTAGAAGGCGAGATGTACACGTTCAAGGATAAAGGCGATCGTGATCTGGCGCTGCGTCCAGAAGGAACGGCTGGTGTCGTTAGAGCTTATGTTCAGAACAAGCTTTACGGTGAACCTGATGTAAGTAAGCTGTATTATATCGGACCTATGTTCCGCTATGAGCGTCCACAGGCAGGTAGATATCGTCAATTCCATCAGTTTGGTATTGAGGCTTTTGGAGCTGTGGATCCGGCTATTGATGCGGAAGTAGTCTCCTTAGGCTATCAATTCTATAAGGATCTTGGCCTTAAGGATGTAAGAGTGGAAATCAATTCTGTCGGTAACGCACCTAGCCGTGCAGCTTATCGGGAGAAATTATTGGGTTTCTTAAGACCAATGAAGGATACCCTTTGCAGTGACTGTCAGCGTCGTATTGAGCGTAATCCGCTTCGCGTGCTGGATTGTAAGGTAGATCAAGATAAATTTACAGATGCGCCTTCCATTTTGGATAGTCTGGACGAAGAGTGCACGACTCATTTTGAAAAGGTGAAGATGCACCTTGATATCATGGGTGTGGAATTCACCATTAACCCTCGACTTGTAAGAGGACTGGATTATTACACGCATACAGCGTTTGAATATAAAGCAGCAGGTATTGGTTCGATTGATACCGTGGGCGGCGGAGGCCGTTACAACGGTTTGGTTGAAGAAATTGGTGGACCGGATCAACCGGGTATTGGTTTTGGGATTGGACTTGAACGAATTCTCCTCATTTTGGAGGATCAGAAGGTAGAGCTGGAGACGGCGAAGCCACTGGATGTGTACTTCGTAGCTCTCGGTGAGGAAGCTGATATCGAAATCTCTAAGCAGCTATATATTCTGCGCAGCCAAGGGTTCTCAGCAGAACGTGACTACCTAGGCCGAAAAATGAAGGCACAGATGAAATCCGCAGACCGTATGTCGGCACGTTATACTGCGATTCTTGGCGAAGATGAGCTGAAGAATGGTGTAATTACCGTGAAGTCGATGAATACAGGGGAGCAACGCACCGTGAAGCTGGATGAGCTGGGTCAGGCACTGGTTTAGACCATCTGACTAACGTCTTATGGTGACTGTATAGAGAAAGATTAAAAATGTATTTTTAACCATGAAGGGGAATGATAAATTATGCAAAGAAGTCATCAGTGTGGACAATTAACACCAGAACATATTGGACAGACGGTAACCTTGAACGGATGGGTGCAGACTCGCCGTGACCTTGGGGGCGTATTATTTATTGATCTGCGTGACAGAAGCGGTATTGTACAAGTTGTATTTAACCCAGACTACTCTGGCGAAGCCTTACAAATTGCTGATAAGGTTCGTAGTGAATACGTCCTGGCTGTTAAAGGTAAAGTTGTTAAACGTGATGAGGAAACCATTAACCGCAACCTGCCAACAGGTGAAATTGAAGTGCAAATTACGGACATTGAAGTGCTGAACGCAGCTAAGACACCTCCGTTCTTCATCGAAGATGGTGTGGAAGTAGACGAGTCTCTGCGTCTCAAATATCGCTATTTAGACCTTCGTCGTCCGGAGATGCAAAGAACCTTGCTGCTTCGCTCGAAAGCTTCTAAGATTTTCCGTGATTTCCTTGACAGTGAAGGATTCATCGACGTAGAAACACCGATCCTAACTAAGAGCTCACCGGAAGGCGCGCGTGATTATCTGGTACCAAGCCGTGTGCATGAAGGCGAATTCTTCGCATTGCCGCAATCTCCACAAATCTACAAGCAATTGTTGATGGTCGGCGGCGTTGAGCGCTATTACCAAATTGCTCGTTGTTTCCGTGATGAAGATTTGCGTGCTGACCGTCAGCCTGAATTCACTCAAGTCGACATTGAGACTTCATTCCTGTCACAAGATGAATTGCTTGGTATGATGGAGAAGCTGATGCAGCGTCTGTTCAAGGAAACTGTAGGAGCAGATATTGAGCTTCCGTTCCAACGGTTGACTTATGCTGATGCTATGGGCAAATACGGTTCTGACAAACCTGATCTGCGTTTTGGATTAGAGCTTGTAGAAATGAACGATATTGTTGCTACTAGCGGTGTTAAGGTATTCGCTTCTGTAATCGAAAAAGGCGGCGAAGTGAAATGTCTAAATGCTAAAGGCTGTGGCACTTGGACTCGTAAAGAAATCGATGACCTTGGACCTTATGCTGCTCGCTATGGCGCGAAAGGCTTGGCATGGATTCAAGTGAAAGACGGGGAATTCAAAGGGCCGATTGTGAAATTCTTCTCCGAAGAAGAAATTGCGGCTGTGAAGGAACGTACAGGCGCTGAAGAAGGCGACCTTCTCCTCTTCTCCGCTGATAATAAAAAGGTTGTAGCAGACGTTCTAGGCGCCCTTCGTGTTAAAATTGGACGTCAGCTCGGTCTGATTGACGATAACGTGTTCAAGTTCGCTTGGGTAACAGACTTCCCACTCCTTGGATATGACGAAGATCAGAAACGTTATGTAGCAGAACACCATCCGTTCACTCGTCCACGTGAAGAGGATCTGCATCTATTTGACACAGATCCAGGTGCGATCCGTGCACAAGCTTATGACATCGTTCTGAACGGTTATGAAGTAGGCGGAGGCTCCATGCGGATTTACAAACGCGAAGTACAGGAGAAAATGTTCGAAGCCCTTGGATTTACGAAAGAGGTTGCTTATGAGAAGTTCGGCTACCTGATGGATGCGTTCGAATATGGTACACCTCCACACGGTGGTATCGCTTTCGGTTTAGATCGTCTAGTTATGCTGCTGTCCGGTCGTACAAATCTGCGTGAAACCATCGCATTCCCGAAAACGGCAAGTGCAACAGATCTACTTATGGATGCACCTTCACCAGTAGATGGTTCACAATTGGAGCAGCTGCACATTAAGCTGGCGCTTAAACCGAAGAAAGAAAAAGAATAATTAACTAATCGAAGCGGGCGAGGCAGATTTCTGCTTCGCCAAAGCTTTTGAAGGAGGCTGAACCTCATGCTACATCAGTTCTCACGCACGGAACTGGCGATCGGACCGGAAGGTCTGGAAATAATGAAGAACAGCACGGTAGCGGTGCTTGGCATCGGCGGTGTTGGCGGTATAGCAGTTGAGGCTTTGGCGCGTACCGGCATCGGCAGACTGATTCTGATAGATAAGGACACTGTAGACATCACCAATGTAAACCGCCAGATTCATGCACTCACAACTACGGTTGGGCAGAAGAAGGCTGAACTGATGGTAGACCGTGTGAAGTTGATCAATCCGGAATGCGAAGCGATTGCGCTCAACATGTTCTATACGGAAGAAACCTATGAGGAATTGTTCAAATTAAAACCTGATTATGTACTTGATGCTTCGGATACGATTATTTATAAGGTTCACATAATCAAAGAATGTCTGTCTCGTGGAATTCCAATGATCTCAAGCATGGGCGCTGCCAACAAAATGGATCCTACAAGATTCCAGGTAGCGGACATTTCCAAGACAACTTATGACCCTATTGCGCGTGTCATTCGTCAGAAGCTGCGTAAGGAAGGAATTAAGAAAGGCGTGAAGGTGGTTTTCTCTACGGAGCCGCCAATGAAGCCACGTCAGGATGTTACGGATAAGATCGTTCCGGAGAATGCGCCGGATCGACGTAAAGCGAAACAACCACCAGCTAGTAACGCCTTCGTTCCGCCGGTAGCAGGCCTGATCATGGTCAGTGTTGCCGTGCGTGATTTGCTTGAGGCTGGAGGCGTCAGCGTGTAAGTGAATCGCTGAGCTGAAGCTGTTTCAATTATAGCGATAGTAGTAGTAAAATGGACCAAAAGGGCGACCAGCTGAAATCCAGTTGCGTACGCCCTTTTGTTGTGGTTAACAGGCGGGTCTGCAAGATGCAGACCACAAATAGGCATAATAATTGAACCGGGATGAACCGTTGATTATAAGCCTTATTATCCGGGTAATATCCGCCTGCGGAACTTAATATCAGTGGAGGTTTTTGTACATGAAATCAAATTTTTGGCGAAATAGTGTAGGGCTTGCACCTGAGAATGACTGGAAACGGGAGTGGGCTGCAGGGATCCTTTCGTATTTTGCTTCGGTATACATTGTAATGGTGAATGCGACCATTCTTCATGACGCGGGTATGCCGCTTAGACCAGCAATGGTGGCTACACTATTGACTGCCATTACAGGCTGTCTACTGATGGCCTTCGGTGGGAAGACACCAATCATCGTGGTACCAGGGATGGGGATAAACGCATTTTTCACATACACACTTGTACATTCAATGAATTTAGGTTGGAGAGAGGCACTTACTGTAGTTGTAATAACCGGTGTGTTATTCGCTATCGTGGCCTTCACATCGCTTTATCGTATTCTAAGTGAGGCGATTCCTCAAAACCTACAGCATGCCATTACAGTCGGGATAGGGCTTTTTCTGACCTTTATAGGACTGCAAAAAAGCGGGATTGTGATTGCGCATCAGACCACGTTTGTTGCTATAGGACATTTTAGCGATCCAGCAGTTATCACTTCCTGTGTAACCTTATTACTCGCTTTAGTACTGTTTATCCGCGGGACCAACGGTGGTTTGCTTATCAGTATGCTGGTTGGTACAGGTCTAGCCTACTTGCTGGGAGCGGCTCACGCGCCTGAGAAGCAGGCATCCGGTCATGTATTTACGGGTTATGAAAGCTTATTTCTGGGAATGGACTGGAGCGGCATAGTGAGCCTTGTGTTCTGGATTGCTGTTTTCTTACTGCTCTTAATTGTTGTATTTGAAAATATTGGGCTAGTCGCCTCACAGACTATGATGGCAGGGCGTCCTGAGCGCTTCAAGAGTAGCTTACGAGCACTCTCTATTGCCAATATCGCTGCAGGTCTCTTCGGAAGCAGTCCTGTAGTAGCCGCTGCGGAATCTAATGCAGGTATTGCTGCAGGTGGACGTTCGGGACTGACCTCACTCGTGGCAGGACTGCTGTTCGGGGCGACATTCTTGTTCCTCCCTCTGCTCTCCTACATTCCAGACAGTGCTATCGCTCCGATCTTGATTGTAATCGGTGGGCTTATGGTACAGAATGTGCGTGAAATGGACTTGGGAGATTTAACAGAGCTCTTTCCTTCTTTCCTAATCATGGTCATGATTCCATTCACCTATAGCATCGTAGATGGTATGGCTTTTGGATTTATTACTTATCCGATCGTGAAGCTTGCGGTGGGCAAGGGCAAGGAAGTACCTCCTGCGCTGTATGGCATTGCGGGTTTATTTGTAGCTAACTTTATTTTGCAAGCTGTGCTGTAGTCGTATGTTCGCTTGAAAGATTTGGTATTTTAGTGCTGATTATGCTACAATGGGTATCCTTTTTGCGTGAGAAGAGGGAATGAGGAGAATGAAAATTTAAGCTCGATAAACTTTTAGGAGGTAACTGAAATTGGAAGACAACTTTCAAAGTGCCTATCAAGAGGAAGAAGACAGGCTGAATCAAGCGCTTACTGAGATTGACACCTTACTGGAGAAACTTAACCAGACTCCGGTGTACACGGGACATGATTATACGGAACAGGTGTTAGAAGCGAACCGTGATCAGAAGCGCAAAGATCTTGCCAAGCTTCGGCAGGAGCCTTATTTCGGACGGCTTGATTTTCAGGGCAATGATGAGAAGCAGCGGAAGGCACTCTATATAGGAAAAATCGGCGTAGACCGCGAGCAGGTAAGCGACCGTCCGCTAGTCATCGACTGGCGCGCACCGGTAGCAAGCCTGTTCTATTCGTTTACCGGTGGTACGGAGCCTGCCTCTTATGAAGCTCCTGAGGGGCTGATAGAAGGACTGGTATACCTCAAGCGCAACGTGGTGATCCGGAAGCAGATTCTGGAGCGGGTCGCAGATACGTACAACCGGGAGAGTGACGCACCTGTGGTGTCAGATGAGTTTCTCGTCTATCGCCTGGGTGAGAACAAAGATAATCGTCTCCGCGATATCGTATCGACCATTCAGGAGGAACAGGACAAGATTATCCGTGCCGCCAAAAATACAGCATTGATCATACAGGGCGTAGCGGGAAGTGGTAAAACTACAGTTGCACTACACCGTTTAGCCTTTCTGCTGTATCAATACAAAGATCAGGTCTCTGCAGAAAAAATGATTATTTTTGCACCGAACCGAATGTTTCTGGATTATATTTCGGATGTACTGCCTGAACTTGGTGTAGGAAATATTGCCCAGAGCACTTTCCCGGATTGGGCTGCAAATGTACTAGGTCTGGAGCTTCCAGAGCAAGATGCTACGGAGACGATGAACCGTTGGTTCGAAACTCCGGGCGGCATGCCTGTGATTACAGAAGAGACACCTGGACGCTTCAAGGGTTCTACGGTGTTGATGGGAATAATAGAGTCCAGCATCAAGCTATTGGAAAGCAGCTCGGTACCTGAGGGTGATTTTATCCCATGGGAAGGTGCTGTACTGCGCCGCTCCATGATCTTGCGCTGGCATAATGAGGAGTACGCTCCTTATCCGCCAGCGAAGCGTAAGGAACGTGTAATGGCACGGATACATCGCTGGATTGAGATGGAGCTGAAGAAAAGTCCTTCAGCTGCAGCTATGAAGGATCGCAAGAAAAAAGGTGCTGCACGAGAAAAAGCATACAGTGCAAAATGGCCTAAGTATGATCCGCTGACGATCTACAAGCAAATCTTTCGTGCGGCTAAAGTCCCGGAAGATTGGCCGGTGGATCCACCTGAGAATATTCCAGCAGCTGTGCTGAAGGAAACGGCAAAAGAGCTGAAAAAAGGGATTATACGTGAAGAGGATTTACCACCTCTGTTATATATTTATTATCTTTTGAATGGGAACGAAGGCGGCGCTCGTTTTGATCATGTGGTGATCGATGAAGCCCAAGATTTCTCCCCCTTCCAAATTGCGGTGCTGGATTTATACGTGCGTGGACATTCCTTTACCATTCTAGGCGATCTGTCGCAGGGTATACACGCTTATAAAGGCGTACACGCATGGGAAGAGATGCAGACCTTATTTGCCCCTGAGAACACGGCTTACCATGCGTTGACACGCAGCTATCGTTCAACCATGGAAATTATAGACTTCGCTAATGGAATTCTATCCTCGGGAGTAGAAAGTTCGTTGTTGGCTGTTCCTGTCTTTCGTAGTGGTGACCCTGTTCGGATGATCGCCTACGGAGAAATAGTCGGAGAACGGGAAGCTGAAGGAAATGCTCGTTTGAGCACTATACAATCGGCACTGAAGTCCCTGTCTGGAAGGGAATATCGTACGGTGGCTGTGCTGACACGTAGTCTACGTGAAGCCACAGAGCTGTATGCTGAACTAGAGCAGCATTTTGAAGATATTCATCTGATCGACGGTAGCATGACGCAATATCAGGGTGGATTATCGGTACTACCTGTGTATTTATCTAAAGGATTGGAATTTGATGCGGTCATCTTAGCAGATGCCGATCAAGACCATTACGGAGCGACAGCATGGGATGCGAAGCTGATGTATGTAGGCTGTACACGAGCGCTTCACGAGCTGTGGTTACTCCATAATGGGGAAATGCCTTCCTATGTGCAAACGGCGGTTGAAAGCGATTCTGAGGGGAACTAAGTCTGGTGGAGAACAGTTATAACTGTTTTTGAACTTGTAACTCCCCTACGGGTATGGCTTAATAATAAGTGTCCGGCCGGGCAAGAACACTTCTGGAAGGAGGCTGAGTGAAATGATTTCAGTATACGAGGTGGTTTCCGTCTAAGACGGAAACCCGCTTAAAGCGAGGAGGCCGTAAGGCCTCCTTATTTCAAAACATGAGATATAAGTACCGATTATTCATTAGGATTACGAAATGTGAATTAGAATGTAGACGCTACCAAGAGGTTTTTATATAATGAAATTACGGATTTTTCCAAATATGAGGAGAAGAAAGGAGGCAGGTGACGTGGAAATTACTTTATCAGTAGTTGACGGACGCATAGGAACACACCTGTTGAAGGAGGAAATGCAAGTTGAGTTATGTAAATGGGAAGGATGTGCTCCCCCCTGGCTTGCTCAAAGAGCTTCAGGGATACATCCAAGGTGAACTGCTCTACATCCCGAAGAAAACGGAAGAGCGGGTTAGATGGGGCGAGAACAGCGGTTCGAGGAAAGAGATAGCAAACCGCAATGAGGAAATTTTCAGTTGTCATCGAAAAGGCGATTCCGTAGCAGAGCTTCAGAAGAAGTATCATCTGTCGGAAGAGAGCATTCGGAAAATTATATCAAAAATGCGGCTGGCAATAAATTGCTAGCGTACAGTTCAAGCATAAACGCCTTTGGCGTCCCTATATGGACGGTAAGCGTTTATGCGAGAAATAATAAGGATAAAGTATAGCGTGGAACCTATACTTTCGTATATTTTGAAAAAAGAGCATGGCTCCCGCCTTTCTAAGACGAGATCATGCTCTTTTTATTTTTTTGTGAAAAATAAGTCTATGGTATGATAATGGGAGATGTACATTGGCTTTTATAAGAATATAGCAAGGAAGTGGAGTTATGGATTTATTTTCTATGGGAGAGGACAACGGGAGCGGACGGTTGCTTGCGGACCGAATGAGACCGGAGAATCTGGATGAATATATTGGTCAAGAACATATCATAGGCCGGGGAAAGCTGTTGCGAAGAGCGATCGAGGCAGACCAGGTCTCTTCGATTTTGCTCTATGGACCTCCTGGATGTGGCAAAACAACATTAGCTCATATCATTTCTCATCACACACAAGGTGAATTCGTACGCCTGAATGCGGTGGAGGCTTCTGTGAAGGATGTACGGGAGGTCATTGAACGAGCTCAAAATAATAAAACCCTTTACGGTTCTAAGACGATTCTTTTTCTGGACGAGGTGCATCGGTTTAACAGTTCACGTCAGGACGCGCTATTGCCAGCAGTAGAAAAAGGTACCATTACATTTATTGGCGCAACTACGGAGAATCCGTTCCATTACGTTAACGGAGCACTTATGAGCCGTTCTACCTTGTTTCAGCTAGAGGCGCTAACGAGTGAACACAGTCTGGTCGCGATGCGCAGAGCTTTAGCAGACAAGGATAGAGGGCTTGGATTCATGGAGCTTCAGGTCGATGAAGAAGCATTGCTGCATATTGCTACTATGGCTAATGGAGATATCAGGCGGGCTTTAAATGCTCTGGAACTAGCAGCGTTAACTACTGCTCCGGAGGTAAACGGGAGTGTGCATATCACGCTGGAGGTGGCGGAAGAGTCGATTCGGCGCCCCATTGTGAAGGCAGATGAATCGACGCAGTATGATGTTCTATCTGCTTTTCACAAAAGCATTCGAGGTTCTAGTGATGCTGCCTTGTTCTGGTTTCTGTATGCGGTAGAGAAATTGGGGATGGACCCGATGACTTTTATTCGTCGACTAATTGCAGCGAGCAGTGAGGATATTGGCTTAGCTAATCCCCAGGCTATGGTCCAAGCGGTGAGTGCGCTTGAAGCCTATAGAAATAACGGTTGGCCAGAAGCGAAGCTGAACATTGCACAAGCCATTCTTTTCGCGGTGGAGAGTCCGAAGTCTAATGCCGTCTATACTGCTATTTCAAATGCAATGGCGAGTATGGATGAGATTAAATCCGCCGAGGTACCGCTACATTTACGTGATACACACTATAAAGGTGCTACTGCTCTAGGGCATGAAGGGTATCAATATCCGCACAATTTTCCGGGGCATTATGTGAAGCAGGAGTATCTGCCTAAGGAGATTTCTCAGCGTGTCTTTTATCAAGCGACCGAGCAAGGAAATGAAATTAAAATCCGTCACAACCAACGACTCCGACGAGAACAATAGTCCACCAGTGACTGTAGTATCTTCCATTTTAATGCTAATAAGCAAATAAATTTAATGTAACACGAAAAAAAATTATTCCAAAAAAAAGGCGGCCTAGAGCCGTTTTTTTGTTGTCTGCGTTACTTTTAATCACATGAACGAATTTTTTTTATAGGAAAAGATTGATAATTTACCATAAGTTAATTAAAATGAACTACAAAGTTACGGAGAAACAAGTTTTTATTCCGATGAAAGTACTTGTTCTATTCTTAATGGTGTTAATAATCATAACAGTCAATGTTTGATATGTTTCATGAAAAGAATGCTGTTATATCAAAATTTACATAATATTTCATTGGGTAAATTTTGAAACTTTTGCCGTTAGGGGGATTAATTTGAGCGAAGAATTACTAGAAATCAAGAATTTGTCCACATCGTTCAGAATCGTAGATGACTATTATGCTGCAGTAGACGATGTTACCCTGTCCGTTCGCAAAAATGAGATTCTTGCCATTGTTGGAGAATCCGGCTCAGGAAAAAGTGCGCTCGCCTTTTCAATTATGGGATTGCACACAAGGGCCAAAATAGACGGAGAAATCAAATACAAAGGTCAGGATATCGTTACTATGTCTCCTGCTGCACTCAACAAGCTGCGCGGTCAAGAAATGTCTATGATTTTTCAAGATCCTTTATCCGCATTAAATCCACTCATGATTATCGGTTCACAGATTGAAGAAGTACTCATCCTACATGATTCCAAGCTTTCGAAGAAGCAAAGAAAAGAGAAGGTCATTGATCTTTTGACCAAGGTTGGAATCTCCCGTCCCGAACATACATATCAGCAGTACCCCCACGAATTATCTGGTGGAATGAGGCAGAGGGTTGTGATTGCTATTGCGATTGCCAACGGCCCCAAGCTTTTGATCGCCGATGAGCCGACTACGGCACTAGATGTAACCATCCAATTGCAAATTCTTGAACTTATAAAAAAATTAAAAAACGATATGCAAGCAGGCATTATCTTAATTACCCATGACCTAGGGGTTGTGAGTGAAATGGCTGACCGGGTTGCGGTAATGTACGCCGGGCAAATCGTAGAAATCGCAGATATTTATACGTTAACGTCTAATCCAAAGCATCCGTATACAAGATCCTTGTTGAACTCCATTCCAACCGTTAAAGAAGAGAAGTCTAGACTTCATGTGATTCAGGGAATTGTCCCACCATTACAGAATCTTCCGAGAAAAGGATGCCGTTTCGCGGCCCGAACACCTTGGATTCCGGAATGGGAGCATGAGGAAAATCCGCAGCTGCATGAAGTAGCCCCAGGGCATTTTGTTCGCTGCACCTGCCATAATAACTTTCATTTCCCGGATACTAACGAGGAGGCAATCTACAATGGGACTTCTTGAGGTTAAAAATTTAGCAGTTCATTTTCCAATCCACGGCGGCGTTTTTCGAAGAGAAATTGGCGTAGTCAAGGCAGTTGATAATGTTAGTTTTACTATTGAAGCAGGCAAAACTTACGGTTTGGTTGGTGAATCCGGATCAGGTAAGACGACTACTGGTCGTGGAATCATTGGACTCAATTCTATTACTAGCGGTAGTGTGATTTTTGAAGGACAGGATTTGGCTTCAAAGGGTGTACGTAAGCAAAAAAATATCCGCAAGGACATTCAGATGATCTTTCAGGATCCGTACTCTTCCTTGAATCCTAAGAAACGTGTGCTGGATATTATTGCTGAACCCTTACGTAATTTCGAAAAGATGTCTCCGGGCGAAGAAAAAAGACGTGTGCAGGAATTGCTTTTGCAGGTTGGATTAAGCCCTGAAAATATTCTTAAATATCCGCATGAATTCTCAGGCGGTCAACGGCAGCGGATCGGTATTGCAAGAGCTATTGCGCTCAAACCGAAGTTGATTATTGCGGATGAACCTGTCTCTGCGCTGGATGTTTCCGTACAGGCACAGGTGCTCAATTTTATGCAGGATATTCAAAAAGAACTGAATCTTACGTTTCTGTTCATCAGTCATGATCTCGGAATCATTAGGCATATGTGTGATCACATTGGGATTATGTATAAAGGACGTCATGTGGAGCAAGGGACTGCTAAAGATATTTTTGACAATCCTCGTCATATTTATACCAAACGTCTAATTGCTGCCATTCCTGATATTGATCCTAAGCAAAGAGAGAAGCAGACGGAGTTTAGAAAATCAGTAAGTCTGGAATATGAACAAGCGCACCGGAATTATTTTGATGAACAAGGCATGCCTTATCCATTGAAATCCATTTCCGAGACTCATCTGGTAGCCTTGCCTGAGAAAGGTTGAGAATATGTGGAAGATTATTGTTCGTAGAATTCTTATTATGATTCCTCAAATATTTCTATTAAGTATTCTTGTTTTTCTAATGGCGAAGGCGATGCCGGGAGATGCGTTATCAGGGATGCTTGATCCAAATATTGATCCTGCGGCCATCGATGCGATGAGAGAAAAACTAGGCTTAAATGATCCGTGGTACATCCAGTACTGGGATTGGATCACTAAAGCGATTCAAGGTGATTTTGGTCAATCCTTCCGTTTCAAAATGCCTGTATCAGAGCTTATCGGTCAACGCCTCATGAATACACTTTGGCTGGCGATTGTCACGCTGATCCTTACATACCTTATTGCTATTCCACTTGGTATTACTAGTGGTCGTTATAACGATTCATGGCTGGATCGCCTCATTACTGGATACACCTATATTGGCTTTGCCGCACCATTGTTTATTTTCGCTCTCTTAATGGTATGGCTCTTCGGATTTCATCTTCATTGGTTTCCTACTAGCGGCAGTGTTAGTCCTGGAGAAGTTCCGGGTACGCTAAGCCACTTCTGGAGTAAATTCTATCATCTGCTACTGCCCGCGTTATCAATGGCGCTGATTGCAACGGTGGGGACAGTACAATACCTGCGGAATGAGATTATTGATACGAAACAAAAGGATTTCATCCTCACCGCAAGAGCAAAAGGTGCTTCAGAGTCGCGCGTCTACAATCGACATATATTGAGAAATTCCTTACTGCCAATTGCTGCATTTTTCGGATATGAGATTACTGGACTGATCGGCGGAACGGTGTTCGTTGAAAGCATCTTTAGTTATCCGGGTATGGGTATGTTGTTCCTCAGTTCGATAACAATTCGGGATTTCAGCGTAGTAACGGCTCTCGTTCTTCTATATGGGATTGCTGCCATCGTCGGTGCGTTGTTATCAGACATTATCTTAAGTATCGTAGATCCGCGTATCCGGATTAAATAAGAAGATGAACACTTTGAGGTGAATAAAATGGCAAAGACAAGCGCAGAGTTAGCTCTGCTGCAGGAAACAGATAAAAGTCCATCAGGCTTCAGGATTGTTTGGCGTGAGATCGTGCGGGATAAACTGGCTTTGGTCTCACTGATTTTCCTATTTACGATTATTGCCGCCGTTTATGGGATTTCCTTATTTTTAGATCAAAAAGAGATTGTTACGGTTGACTTGTTCGCACTGTATGAGAAGCCTTCGGCTGTACATTGGCTGGGGACCGATTATGGAGGGCGGGATGTATTCGGTCAATTAATTATAGGCACACGAAATTCCATGTCGATTGCTTTTATGGTTACTTTTTTTACGGGAATCATTGGGATTCTAGTAGGTTTGTTCTCTGGATATTTTGGGGGAACGATAGATAATATTTCGATGCGTGTTGTAGATTTCTTCATGATTCTACCCTTTCTAATGATTGTTATAGCTTTTGTAAGTGCAGTTCCTAAATACAATACGTTAACCTTCTCCTTTATCATGACTGCCTTTCTATGGATGGGGATTGCCAGGTTAATACGTTCCAAAACGCTACAAGAGAAGGAACTCGATTACGTTCAGGCATCAAAGACATTAGGTTCCTCCAATCTTAAAATTATGTTCTCACAAGTGCTGCCAAACTTAAGCTCAATCATTATCGTCACGATGACTTTGAATTTGGCAGCTAATATTGGATTGGAATCAGGCCTATCCTTTCTAGGTTTTGGTTTTCCGGAAAGTACACCCAGTCTGGGGACTCTAGTGAGCTATGCGAGAAATCCGCAGACACTTGAGTTCAGATGGTGGATCTGGTTACCCGCATCACTGCTGATCTTGGTGTTGATGTTGAGTATAAATAATGTGGGTCAAGCGCTCAAACGTGCGACCGACGCAAGACAAAGAAAAGGATAATAAGGGAGGAAATGATTAAATGAGAAAACCCATCCGTTCAAAGGCACTACTAGTTTCATTAATGTTTGTAATGTTGTTCGCCCTTGCAGCCTGTGGCTCCAAGAACAACAACGGAGCGGCTGAGTCAACAGCAGCACCAAGTGCCAGTGCTCCTGCGGAAACCGCAGAAGCGACGGCAGCACCTGAAGCAGAAGACGGACTTTATAACATTAAAGATTTCAGTAACATTAAGACAAATCAAGGTGAAGCTATTGATGGAGGCTCGATTACTTTTGGTCTCGTTTCCGACAGTCCATTTGAAGGTACTTTGAACTGGAACTTCTATTCCGGAGATCCGGATGCACAAGTGTTGAATTGGTTTGATGAAGGTTTGTTAACATGGGATAAAGATTATGTATATACAAATGATGGTGCAGCAACGTATGAAGTCTCGGAGGATGGACGTACCTTTACCTTTACGATTCGCGACAATGTGAACTGGCAGGACGGCAAGCCAGTAACAGCAGAAGATTGGTTGTTCGCGCATGAGGTTATTGGTAATCCGAAATATGATGGACCACGTTATGGTTCTGACTTTACAAATATTGAAGGTATGGATGATTACCACTCCGGTAAGGCCAAGACCATTTCTGGAATTAAGGTGCTGGGTGATAAGAAACTGCAAATTACTTATCTGAAATCTACACCTTCTCTGTTAACAGGTGGGGTTTGGATTTATCCGTTAGCCAAACATATCTTTGGTGGCATGGATGTTGCGAAAATTTCCTCTTCTCCTGAATTACGTCAAAAGCCGATTGGCTTTGGAGCTTTCAAAGTGGAAAGTATTGTTCCTGGTGAATCTGTAGTATTCGTTAAGAATGACGATTACTGGCGTGGAGCTCCTAAACTGGATAAGGTAATTCTGAAGGTTATCAACCCTACAACGATTGTACAGGAGTTGAAATCTGGTGGAGTTGATTTAGTGGATTCCTTCCCTGTTGATCAATTCCCGGATAATGCAAAGATGTCAAACGTTGAATTCCTGGGTGCGATAGACCGTGCTTATACGTATATTGGATTTAAGCTGGGGAAATGGGATGCAGAGAAAAAAGTCGTTGCTACCGATCCTAAAGCTAAAATGGCGGATGTGAACCTGCGTAAAGCCATGTGGGCTGCTGTAGACAATGATACAGTGGGTAAGAAATTCTATAATGGTCTTCGCTGGAATGCGACAACTTTAATTCCACCTTCCCATCCGGAATTCCATGATGCTACTAATCCGGGTGTAGCTTACGATCAAGAAGCCGCCAAGAAAATTTTGGATGATGCAGGTTATAAGCTTAATGGTGAATTTAGAACGAATCCAGATGGCAGCGAGCTGAAGATTAATTTCATTTCGATGACTGGTGGAGACATTGCTGAACCGCTGGCTCAATATTATGTACAATCTTGGAAAGCAATTGGCTTGAATGTAACTTTGGAAATGGTAGAGTTTAATACCTTCTATGATCGTATTGGTCAAAATGGTGAGGATGATCCTACCGTTGATGTGTATCAAGGCGCTTGGGGTGTAGGGATTGACGTCGACCCAACAGGTCTATACGGTAAAGATGCAATCTATAACTTCCCTCGTTATGCAAGTGCAGAGAATGATCGTTTGCTCGCCGAAGGGGTTTCCGAGGCTGCATTTGATGTAGACAAACGTAAAGAGATCTATAAAGAGTGGCAACAGCTCATGGTAAACGAAATTCCAGTATTCCCAACACTTTATCGTGCAGTAGTAGTCCCAGTTAACAACCGTGTCCTGAATTATGCGATTGGTGATGGCACAGGGCTCTACTATAACGACATCGCAGTATCTGCAGATAAAGCTGCAGTAGCTCAGTAAATAGAAACAACACAGAACAGCAGTTCAGGGAGAGCTTCCTGAACTGCTGTTTGTTTATTTCTATTTGAATCGCTCATTTGGTTATTATTTGCTTCAAAGTCGGTTAGTTGTATTTCATGCAACTAAAACCTAAATGTTAGAGCTAAGAATGTAATATAACAGTACATACTACAGCTATTTCTTAGGTTTTCGTATATTAGAGTTAACGTTGTAAGTTATAGAATACACTTAAGCTTGCGCTGAAGGAAAAACCTTCTCGGCATATTCTATCGTTCCGCCACCGAGACATTGCTCATCGAGATAGAAGACAACGGCTTGGCCAGGTGTTATCGCTTTTTGTGGAACATCAAAGTCTACGTTTATCGTTCCGTCTTCCCGTGCTGTAAGGGTCACGCCCTGATCCGGCTGGCGATAGCGGAATTTGGCGGTGCATTTTAGCGGCTCAAGACCTAGCTCTTGCCCGTTAATCCAGTTTACACCGGAGGCAATCAGACTAGTGGAGTACAGGCTGTGGTGCTTGTCTCCTTGAACTACATAAAGAATGTTGCGGCTAAGGTCTTTTTCGGCTACAAACCAAGGTTCACCGTTACCGGAGCCGCCAATGCCAAGGCCTTGGCGTTGACCCAATGTATAGTACATAAGTCCATCGTGGCGGCCTTTGATTTCTCCAGTTGTTATATCTACCATATCACCCGATTGTGCTGGAAGATACTGGCTGAGGAATTCACGGAAGTTACGCTCACCGATGAAGCAAACGCCTGTGCTATCTTTTTTCTTGGCAGTATAGAGTCCAGCTTCTTCGGCAATTCTCCGAACTTCCGGTTTCGGAAGATGACCAATCGGGAACATTGCTTTAGAGAGTTGATACTGTCCCAGCGCATTCAAGAAATAGGTCTGGTCTTTATTGTTGTCTACACCGCGGAGTAGCTTGTACACACCATCTTCTTCTATAACTCGTGCATAATGTCCAGTCGCTACATAATCGGCGCCAAGCTGAAGGGCTTTGTTCAGGAACTCTCCGAACTTGATCTCTCGGTTGCACATGACGTCTGGATTCGGCGTCCGGCCGGCCTTATATTCATCGAGGAAATAAGAAAATACTTTGTCGAAGTATTCCTTCTCGAAATTAACGGTATAGTAAGGAATATCAATCTGCTCGCATACGCGGCGAACATCCTCTGCATCGCTTTCGGCCGTACATACTCCGAATTCGTCGGTATCGTCCCAATTTTTCATGAAGATGCCGATGACGTCATAGCCCTGCTGCTTGAGCAGAAGCGCCGTGACGGAGGAATCGACCCCTCCGGACATGCCGACGACGACACGGGTGTCTTGTTTTGCTTTTGTCATCGTAATCACCATTTCTGTACCCAAAATACCGGTCATTCATGGAACACCCGGCTCAAAATGTATTATAACATACCTGTCTACTGTAAAGCCTAAAATAAGAGGCTGAGAATAGAAAAATGTCCACCAGGGGTGAACATTCTTGCAAAATGTTTCGTTTGCCATTTCATTTGTGACTTCGAATATGATAACATAAACTAAGAGTAATCATCGGAATACCTTGATATGACAAACGCATGACTTACCGAATCAATAGTATACAATAACTAGACACTAAACCGAAAGAGGTGCCCCTTTGAAAATATCAACCAAAGGACGTTACGGACTAACAATTATGATGGAGCTTGCACTGAAATTTGGTGAAGGACCGACCTCACTTAAGAGTATCGCTGAGAAAAATGGACTTTCTGAACACTATCTGGAGCAGCTAATTGCTCCTCTGCGTAACGCAGGACTGGTAAAAAGTATTCGTGGTGCATACGGTGGATACATTTTATCACGTGAGGCTAGTGCTATCACAGCAGGTGACATCATTCGTGTGCTAGAGGGCCCAATTTCTCCAGTAGATTTTACTGAAGAAGATGATGCAGCAAAACGCGATTTATGGCTGCGTATTCGCGATAGCATCGCCGACGTACTAGATTCCACGACTCTTCATGACTTGATTAATTATAAAGAAGAGAGCTTGGCGGACAACTATATGTTCTACATATAGTTAATGTATTTGGAATAAAAAACTTAAAGTTATAGCATTATCAGTGTTTTTGCTCCCTTTTTGGGGGCTTTTTTAATGGGAAAATCACATTCAGAGTAATCAATGAAGCTTGGCTTCTTGATTACCGGGAGAATGGTCAAGGTTACTCTCGTTACGCAAAAAAAGGATGCCCTATATTTGCTCGGCATCCTTTTAATTAATCATCAGAAGTTTATTAATAGCTTATTGATTATCACCAAACCAGATGTTCTCTGTACCGGTCCGCGTGTCCGTCCATACGCTCACTAGACGGCCTGTTTGGGGGACAATGGCATTGCCGATGTAGTCCCCAATTAGGGGGATGCCGGTGACGTCAAAGGAAGTTGTCGTTATACGGGTGTTTGTAAACGTCATCCCCCCATCTCTAGATGTAGCTAGATAAACATCAAGGTTGAGAGGATTGACTCGATTAGTGTAATAGGTAACGAATATTGCACCATCCGCAGGGGACACGGTGATGGCTGGGAAAAAGTTTTGGGAGCCTACTGGACTGCCCGTAATGGGTATTGGTGTACCCCAATCCACACCGAAATTAGTGGAAGTAGCAAGGAAAATATCGGAATAACCTTCTCGGAAATCTTGCCATACAGCATAGACATTCCCTCGCGTCGTCGGTGCATTAGAAATATCCGCTGCGAGGGAAGGGTATGTCAAACATCTAAATGTATATCCCGGCAATGGATCTGGTGGGACTACAACGGTGGCGACCATGGTTTCAGGGGTGAAAGTGACCCCGCCGTCTGGGGATGTGCGAATATTAAGATCAGTATTACCGGGAGGCTGATTGATCCATCCCACGACAACAATCCCATTTAATGTAATTGCTATACCGGGGAATTCTTCAAATTCTTCGACCGAGGACAGCAGGGCGGGACTGAAATAGGTATTGCCGCTGTCTAGGGAACGATTGAAGAATATCGTATTTCCTGGTATGAATTGTGTGTTGTAATCATGCGTATAACCAGTATATACATTTCCAAAAAAAGGACTTGATCCAGCCTTGTCGGTGACAACGACCACCTGGTCATCATTCACAAACTGTCCAAACCCTTGATTCACAATGACTGGCGGTCCGAAGGAAGAGGCGTTGTCGTCAGAGGTATAGGAAACGATCGACCCGCTGAGACCGTCTGAATCGAAGGCGTGAGCCAATACGACGAACGTGGTCGGAAAAATATAATCAATATGTGGTGCTTCGATGCCTGCAAATCCTGTCGGTAACGGTAATAACGTTGTTGTCCAAGTGGCACCTGCGTCAATAGATTTGTACAAACCTATATTGGGAGGGCCTGTTCGAAGATCTACAGCTACGGCGACCATAACCGAAGGATTAAGCCAATTTACCGCGATAGTGGGCTCAAACTGAACGCTTGCGCTCGGCGAAATTTGAATATTAGCCATGCTAAGCTCCTTTCGTCATAGAGTTTTCGTTACTTACGGGTTCAGCTGAGCTATGAAAGTAAGTTCGGATTGCAGCACTCTTTGATGGGGGATGACGTTTCCTGACGAATCCGTTCCGAACACCGTGATAATCGTGTCTGCCGGTGCGTTTCCAGTTACGAGAAATTGGACTTCATAAGCTGAATTGCCTGCGATATTAAAACTGAGAAACTGGCTGGTGTTCGCATTAACATTTAATGAGTTGGAGTAGACTAAACCTTTACTAACCAAGGTATTCCATACGTAAACGTGATAGACTACGTTAGATGAAAAACTAAGGTTGTCATTATCGATATTAATGACCACGTTGGATGCTGGGGTAGTACCTGTGTTCGTAATGATGCCTGTTGTTGTTGCCATGAGCTTCACCTCTTTATTAGTTTGCTATATATATATGAATTGAGATTCATTGTGTTTGGACAAGGGAATCAGAAAAATCGCGGAAATTGGAAATATGAGAGGTATGCTATTATTCCATGAATCTCCCCTTCCTCTTGCCTCGCAACTTACAAATTAATCCTGAATAAATTGATAGAAAATGAGGGGAGGAGTGATGGAAATGGCTTTTACAACAGGTCTTATTACTAATACGAGAGCTACTGGTACTGCAGCAAGTAATGTAGTGGTCAGCGTTCGCAACACAAGTAACGCGAGTGCAATGATGATCGTCGAAGTTTTCGGCGTTCCATATTCAACGCTTGCACTAACACCACTGTATGTCACAGGTTATTATGTTCCAGCAATGAGTTCTGATGTCAGAGAGTTCTTCATTGCAGGGAATGTCGCTTACGAGGTTCAGGTAAGTAGTCCTTATCCATTGGCTAATGTGGTGTGCTCTACGTACGGATTGGATGAGTTCGGAAATCTTGTTACCGATCAGAGAGTGCTTCAATCGGAATTAACGGAGATTACCGCCCTTTCTATACCTGTTTAACAGAATTTTTAGGACAATCAAGCAGCAGTCGCCAAAAGCACTAGGGCGATTGCTGCTTTTTTAGGCGCAATAAAAGCTCTTAGAGGCATTCACACAGGCACAAAGGTGGAATTTAAATATACTAATTTTATACTCCAATGTAGAGAGAGGTAAAAATCATGACGGATGTAGGAGTAGTTATGCCTTTGTATACCCAAAAACCGGAATTCCTCCGGCAAGCTCTGGAGTCTGTTCTGCGCCAAACCTTCACCGAATTTCGACTGATCATTGTAATTGATGGTGCGCCAGATATGGAACCGCTTGTGAGATCAATAATTGCCGAGGATCCAAGGGTAACTATTATCTCTTATGCACAGAACAGGGGGATTGCACATGCGCTGAATACGGGCTTTGATCTTTTATTTAGCGAACCCAGTATTCAGTATTTGAGCTGGGTCTCCAGCGATAATGTTTATGAACCCCGTTTTCTCGAAATCCTTCGAGGGGCACTAGTGAAGGGACCGCAGGAGCTAGGAATCGTGTACAGTTCTTTTCAAAGTATAGATAACGAGGGAAACCTACTTCATAACGAGCATCAGCTAGCTACTCAGCGAAATTACCAGTCACAGCCCAAAGAGAGATTGCTGGATTACTCGCTTATTGGTGTTTCTTTCATGTACAAATCGCAGGTTGCGAAGCTTGTTGGGGGGTACGGAATGGAGCCGGTGGAGGATTATGATTACTGGCTGAGACTTGCTGAACATTGTGATATTCGCTTTATCCCCGTGGAGCTGGTGAATTATCGTGTGGACTCTACCTTTAGTGTATCTGCACAGTTACATTCCACTGAAAATCATCGGAGATGGAGATATACGTACCATTTGACCCGCCATCAGGCGCGATTCCGTAGAGGGATTCGTCCTATGATTACCGTTTTATATCCTGTAGTAAATGCTGGTGCGGAGGAAATAGCGAGGATAGAGAATTTGTATGAACAGACGTATAGCAATTATGAGTGTCGGGTGCTGGATTTATCACTTACGGGTCAACCATCTGTTCTAATAGGTTCAATCCCTCATCCTGCAACAGAGTTTGTTTACATGCCAGGAGTTGTGGAGTCGCACGCGATTTGTGGAACGCTAGAGCACTTGGCCACTCCCTACACGATAGTTTTAGGTCCCAAGATTTTCATTGGAGCACTCGATATTGAATACATGCTGGAGGCTTTGATTACTACCGGTGGAGACACGATCTCCAATTATTATACAGATGATCATAGCTTGATTGGATTCCGGCATAGACATGTCCCATCGACTAAAAATCACTACTATAATGAGCTGTTTCGAAGCACAGACTTGTATGATTTGTTGAAGATCTATTTTTCCTAAAATAATATGTGAATGAGTGATCGTAATGAAGATTTTGTTCACCTTCTTCAACCCGAGCGGCGGCATGCAGACCCTGAACCGAGTGCGCTGCCAAGCATTACATGATCGCGGTGTAGAGTGTCATTTGTTGTACACACACCCTGGAAAAGGGCAGCAAAATATCCCTAATATTCAAACCTATATTACCAATAATGATGACGAGATCAGGGGACTGCTCACTCGGGAAGCTTTTGACTTGATTGTAGTGTGTACGGATATTTACTTAGCGGAGAGGTTTAGAGGGTTTGGTTACAAGGGGCCGCTTGTTTTTGAGGTGCAGGGATTGGGGACCTTAGATGAAGCGGAGCAAGTTATTAGTAATTTTAATGAGCGGATTCACAAGCTAACCGATGCACTGCTCTATCCAGAAACCACTCATTTGCAGACGCTTTTTAAAGGTGGATTTCCATCTGTTCCTCAATATTGCTTTGACAATCCGATCGATTGCGATCAGTTTGGATATACCAATTATCCCGCAAAAAGCTTTCCCATCCTCGGCTGGGTGGGACGAATTCAAACGAATAAGAACTGGATAGAATTTCTACAAATCGGACAACGGCTGCTGGCGATCCATTCCGAGCTTTATTTATGGATTTTTCAGGACGATACTTTGTTTGAGCCGGAGCAAAAAGAGAGCTTCGAACAATTTGTAGCCGAGACAGGGATTTCCTCACGTTTGATTTCGCATTCCAATGTTCCTCACGGGCAAATGGCAGATTATATGAGCATTATTGGTGACTCGGGTGGACTGCTATGTTCAACCTCTATTCTCGAGGGGTTTGGGTACGCAGTAGCCGAGGCGATGTTGTGTCGTTGTCCTGTTCTTACTACGGATTCGGATGGCATTCGGAGACTTGTCATTAATAATCATACTGGAAAAATATACACAAGAGGGCAGCTGGATGAAGCTGTGAATGCTGCTTTATCTTTAATGCATGATCCAGCACTGCGGGACAGAATTAGGATGAATGGCGAATGGCATATCCGAAACAATCTTTCCTCCGGGCTGTATGCGGATAGATTTCTCCAGATGTCTCATCAATTGATGAGACGCCGGTCTAAGATCGAGCGTCGATGGTCTTAACTCTGCGGTTATGCCGCAGGGTTAAGATGTTTTTTTTTAATATAAGAATTTATATGCTTACGTTATAAATTATCCTTCTATTTCTGCGCCTCTTCAATTAATTCCTTTGCATCATTCCTAACATTTCCGACAGCCATGGAAACTGGATAGGCTCGCATTAGTTGTTGATCATACGGTTTCAGGAGCTTTATTAGAGAGGTAGTGTCCTGATTGCCCCGATCCAGCCACTCTGTCTCATCCTCAGGCTTCAAAATAACCGGCATGCGATTATGGATTTCAGCCATAAGCTCGTTCGGAGTAGTCGTTATAATCGTGCAGGTACTTAGTTTATTACCCTCAGGGTCCATCCAAATATCATATAATCCGGCCATAGAGAAAATACCTCCATCGCGCATCACGATCCGCATGGGTTGTTTGCTGCTGCCCTGTACCTTCCATTCGTAGAAGCCGTCAGATGGGATGATGCAGCGGCGTGAGCTTACTAAGCGCTTGAAAGAAGGTTTCTCCAGCAGCGATTCTTCTCGGGCATTGATCATTTTATTGCCGATTTTGTCATCCTTTGCCCATGAAGGAACCAGGCCCCAACGCAGTTCCCCGAGCTTATTGCTGGAACCTGTATTAATGACTGCCGGAATTTGCTGCATGGGCGCGGCGTTATATTTAGGGGCATAGTGGATAATGGTTGAATCATTCGCAAAATATCTGACCATCAACTCTTCCATAGTGACGGTTATTGTATAGCGTCCGCACATTATTTACACTCCCCAGTCAGTAGATTAGAAGTTCACTCCGTTTACAGCTTAATTTCATCATGTTATGCTCGGAATATTTCTTATTATAAACGAAGCGGAATGAATGAAGAAAGAGGTGCTCATTGGTGATTTTGGTAAGCTCTTGTCTAGCTGGCATGAAGGTGAGATATAATGGTACGGATTGTTTGGATGAGAAAATTCAGAAGCTTTTGAATGATAATCAAGCGATTGCTGTGTGTCCAGAGTTGCTGGGAGGATTCTCAACGCCTAGAGAACCAGCCGAAATCATTGGTGGGAATGGCGAGGATGTGCTGGCAGGGACGGCTAAAGTAGTGGATCGATCAGGTACAGATGTTACAGATATGTATTTAAAGGGTGCTTATATCACGCTTGCAAAAGCCCAAGAGGTATCAGCTACGATGGTAGTGCTTAAAGAAAACAGTCCTTCTTGCGGCAGCAGTATGATTTATAATGGGGAATTCAAAGGGAAGAAAATAGCCGGAAATGGCGTTACTACAGCTTTACTTAGAAAAAATGGCATTGAGGTAACCTCTGAAGAGAACTGGCTACTATAATCCTAGCTTCATAGGGAAATGATTACAATATTGTGTTCTTTCGCTTGTGGAAAACTCACTTCTCGCGCGGTATAATTTAATAGTTCCAAGTATAAACGCCTTCGGCGTCCTTTTTAGGACGGTTAGCGTTTAAGCGAGAAATATAAGGATAATGTATAATGTGAAACTTATACCTTCTTATATTTTTAGAAGAACTAGTTTCCTATACTCTAGAAGCGGAGAAATGAATATGAAATCCATCTATTTGGACCACGCCGCATCAACCCCGGTTCATCCCGAGGTGGCTAAGGTCATGCTGAATATAATGACAGAACAATACGGAAATGCATCGAGTGTACATCAGTTCGGGCGTTCAGCTAAAAGAATATTGAACGGGGCGCGCGATAATATCGCCGCCTTTTTGGGCTGTTCACCTGACGAGTGGGTGTTCACTGGAGGCGGCACCGAGAGCGACAATTTAGCGCTCTATGGAGCAGCAGCTGCAGTTTCCCATAAAGGAAAACATATTATCACCACCCAGATCGAGCATCATGCAGTGTTACATACCTGCGAAGAGCTAGAAGAGAAGGAAGGCTTCAAAGTTACCTATCTCCCTGTGGATTCAACGGGCAGGGTATCTGTTACAGACGTAGAGGCTGCATTGCAAGAAGACACGGTGTTGATCAGCGTAATGTATGCCAATAATGAAGTCGGCACCGTTCAGCCTATCCAGGAGATTGGTCAGCTTGCTAGAGAACGGGGAATTCTGTTCCATGTAGATGCTGTACAAGCTCTAGGTGCACTCCCTATTACACTCCGAGAGCTTCCAGTAGATTACATGAGCTTTACTGCTCATAAGATCAATGGGCCTCAAGGGATCGGTGGTTTATACGTTCGAAGCGGAGCGCCACTGCATCCAAGACTTCATGGCGGCCTTCAGGAGCGCGGCAGACGTGCCGGAACAGAGAATCTAGCCGGAGCAGCTGGGTTTGCCAAAGCCGTTGAAATAGCGGTTAAGGGGCTGTCAGAACGTCAACAGAATATGAAGCTCCTACGCGGTAGACTGCTCGAGGAGCTGGATACTCTGATTGGACGGGAGCGTTACTCGCTTAACGGTAATACCGAGGAGTTTTTGCCTAGTATTCTGAATTTGAGCTTCCCAGGGGCTGGGACAGATGTTATGCTGATGAACCTGGATATGGAGGGGATTGCGGCAGCAAGTGGTTCGGCTTGCACCTCAGGATCCTTGGAAATATCTCATGTTCTGAAAGCAATGGGACTTCCCCAAAATATTTTAGAGTCTGCGATTCGATTTAGTATCGGTTTGGGTAATACTACTGAAGAAATCGAGTACGTTGCTCGAAAAGTTGAAACCATTTTGAATCGCCTACGTAAATGAGACTAGTTACTCTAGGTTTCGATCTGTATCGAGGCGATTCGGGCTTTTGGCTTTCTGAGAACTCGTAAGTACACTCAAAGTGAGGGGACCGAGGCAGCCATGAGACTACAAGATCTGATCGGCTTGGCTGTATTTGAAGTTGAAGAGGGGAATGAAATTGGCAAGATTGTCGATATCCTACTCGATTCAAACTGGAATATTACGGGTATTGAACTGGAAAGCAAATCTTTTTTTGGTGGCCATGTGAAATTTGTGGCATGGAAAGATATTGTGGCCTACGGCGAGGATGCTGTCATGATTCGTAGTAAAGAGTCGATTGATAAGACAGATGCCGATCATATACCTTGTACTTTTCTATTAGGAAAGAACAAACTTAAGGATTTGAAAGTACTGACTACAACTGGAACTATACTTGGACGAATATCGGATGTTTATTTTGACCAAAAGTTGGGAAACACAATAGGAGCGCTGGAAATCAGTGACGGGCTTGTGACTGATTTGATCGAAGGCCGCAAATGGCTGCCTTGTTCTGATGAGATGTCCATTGGTGAGAATGCTCTAATGGTTCCTGCAATGAGCGAAGAACGGCTACAAAAAGCCATTAATATTGTTAACGGATAGGTGGAATGTATTATATGAAGTGTCCAAACTGTAACTCCAAAGATATCGGAAAGATTGGTTCCCACCAGTTCTATTGCTGGGGCTGTTTCATTGAATTGACGGTAAACGGCGAGAAAATGTCGGTGTATCAAGTTGAAGAAGATGGCACACTCAGCTCGCTGGACGATCTCTTCTCCGGGGATGATATGACTCAGGATTTCCCTCAAATTCATGCGTCGTCTTAACTATGAATCTTGCTTTGTAAGCAAGAATGATCTATGTACTTAAAGCGTCAATCTCCTTTCAGTTGAAATCAGCTGCAGGGTTATTGGCGCTTTTTTTGGGTTCCCCGCAAAGTACCTGATTCAGCATCGAAGCAAAAGCCTCACTTTGTGGGGTTATTTTGGGGGTTCCCCGCAAAGCATCGAAGCAAAGGCCTCACTTTGTGGGGTTATTTTGTGTGCTTGATGGTTATTTTGCTGCGGCCATACATATACTTATTTACGAAGCTAGTCCAGGCTACAGTCGCAGGAGGGGTACACTCATGGAGCAATGGTCCCAAAGTAAGTGGTTCCGCTGGATGATCGGAGTGCTGCTCTCCCTGATCATTTTGTATTTTGTTTGGTTGCTTCGTCCGATGCTGCAGGGGATATTTGTATTTTTGAAGGCAATCCTCGCTCCATTTCTGGCAGCTATGATTATTTCCTACGTATTGAATCCCGTCGTTAGTATGCTGGCCGGACGGAAGATGCCGCGTAGTGTAGCTGTTCTACTAATATATGCAGTATTCCTAACGGCGATTGCAGTGATCGCAATTAACCTTATCCCGATGTTTATCGAGCAGCTTGAAGAGTTGAATGAACATTTGCCAGAGATGACGCTGCAAGCCCAAGGGCTGATGCGACATATGAATTCTAGACTAATCCCGCCCGGGGTCGAGATGGGGATGAACAACTGGTTTTTCCAATTGGAAAGTCGTCTCGCCGAAGGGATTTCTAATTTTCTCGATAATATAGGGACAACGATTAATGTGCTGTTCAATGCTTTCATCGTACCGTTTCTAGTGTTCTATATTCTGAAGGATTTTGATGTGTTTGAGCGGACGGTGGTGTCTTGTCTGCCCCGCGCACGCCGTAAGTCTATTGTAACTTTGTTAAAAGATATCGATGATGCACTCGGCAACTACATTCGTGGACAGTTTCTGGTCTGCATTATTATAGGTGTGCTTGCTTATATCGGTTATGCCATCATCGGAATGCCGTATGCTTTACTGTTTGCGAGTGTTGTGGCAGTGTTCAATATTGTTCCGTATATGGGTCCCTTTTTGGGGGCTGCACCAGCCATTGTAATGGCTTCGACTGTTTCTTTTCGTTTAGTGCTGTTGGTTGCAGTGGTTAACACAGTGTGCCAAATCGTGGAAAGTAACATTATTTCACCACAGGTGGTGGGAAAGAAGCTGCATTTGCATCCGCTGCTCATTATTTTTGCGCTTCTGGTTGGCGGTGAATTGGCGGGAATGATCGGACTTATCCTTGCTGTACCGTTCTTCGCAGCTGCAAAAGTCGTTATTCAACACTTTATGACGTATTTAATCAAACGAAAGCCCGTGTAAATAGGGTAAAACATTGACTATAGACAACAGTTTTGTATATAATGTTGGGGAATATTACTGATGAACAGTCGGTATATATAGTTGATCGATGATGAGGAGTATTAATTCTATACCGTTATTGCAGAGAGCCGGCACTAAGGTGCGAGCCGGTTAACGGAACGGAGTGAACTCACCTCGGAGTAACGGCGCAAGTTTCAGGATATCCACTAGACATAATGGATGCCCTAGGTGAACCGCCGTCGCCTCACCCCCGCTAAAGGGTGCAAAGTGAGTGGCAGAATAAAGTATATTCAGCCGCTAACTAGGGTGGTACCACGGGAATTATAACCTCTCGTCCCTAGCGATAATACGCTAGGGATGGGAGGTTTTTTTGTAAATATAAGAGGGTATAGGTTTCACGAAATACTTCATGTCTTATATTTCTCGCATAAACGCTTGTCGTCCTTATAAGGATGCCGATGGCGTTTATGCTTGGTTAAGAAATCTAAGTAGTAATACTCCAAGGAGGAGCAGACAATGAGCGACAATCAAACAAACAGTATACCTGCCGACGGTTACCGGGCGCAGGCTATTGAGCCCAAGTGGCAAAAGTTCTGGGATGAGAACAAAAGTTTTAAGACAGGTGAAGATCCAACCAAACCGAATTTCTATGCACTGGATATGTTCCCGTACCCTTCAGGTGCAGGACTGCACGTAGGTCATCCAGAAGGCTACACAGCAACGGACATCGTATCCCGTTACAAACGGATGCGTGGTTTTAACGTGCTGCACCCAATGGGCTGGGATGCTTTTGGACTTCCTGCAGAGCAGTATGCAATGGATACAGGTCAGCATCCACGTGATTTCACAGATAAGAACATCGATAATTTCCGTCGTCAGATCAAATCGCTGGGTTTCTCCTACGACTGGGATCGCGAGATCAGCACTACAGATCCAGATTATTACAAATGGACGCAGTGGATTTTCATCCAGTTGTACAACAAAGGCTTGGCTTATGTAGCAGAAGTACCTGTTAACTGGTGCGAGGCACTGGGTACAGTACTTGCCAACGAAGAAGTTATTGATGGTAAAAGTGAGCGCGGAGGACATCCGGTTGTCCGCAAACCGATGCGTCAGTGGATTCTGAGAATTACTGAATATGCTGAGCGTCTGCTTGAAGATCTGGAAGAGCTGGATTGGTCTGAAAGCATTAAGGATATGCAGCGCAACTGGATCGGCAAATCCACAGGTGCAGAAGTGAACTTTGAAATTGAAGGTCACGATGCTAGCCTGACCGTGTTTACAACACGTCCAGATACATTGTTCGGAGCTAGCTACTGTGTATTAGCACCAGAGCATGAACTGGTTGATGCCATTACAACAGAAGCACAACGTGCAGCGATTGCAGAATATCGTGTGAAAGCTTCTCATAAGAGCGATCTGGAACGTACAGATTTGGCTAAAGAGAAGAGCGGTGTATTCACGGGTGCGTATGCAATCAATCCTGTGAATGGCGCCAAGGCACCGATCTGGATTGCAGATTATGTACTTGCCGGATATGGAACGGGTGCGATCATGGCGGTTCCAGGTCACGATACTCGCGACTGGGAATTTGCTAAACAATTCGGCCTGAATATCGTGGAAGTCGTACAAGGTGGCAACGTTGAAGAAGAGGCGTATTCCGGAGACGGACCGCATGTCAATTCTGATTTCTTGAATGGACTTAAGAATGAAGAAGCGATTGCGAAGATGATTGCTTGGCTTGAAGAGAAGGGCGTAGGTAAAGGTAAAGTAACCTATCGTCTGCGTGATTGGCTGTTCAGCCGTCAACGCTACTGGGGAGAGCCGATTCCAATTCTGCATTTGGAAGACGGAACAATGAAGACTGTTCCGGTTGATCAGCTGCCGCTGGTACTGCCTGATGTAGATGCGATCAAACCATCGGGTACTGGGGAGTCTCCACTTGCGAATGTAACAGAGTGGGTGGAAACGATCGATCCTGAGACTGGTATGAAGGCTCGCCGTGAGACCAACACCATGCCGCAATGGGCGGGCAGCTGCTGGTACTACCTGCGTTATATTGATCCGAAAAACGATCAAGAGCTGTGCTCCCCTGAGAAGCAAAAAGCATGGCTTCCAGTGGATCTGTACATTGGCGGAGCGGAGCATGCCGTACTTCACTTGCTCTATGCACGTTTCTGGCACAAGGTGCTTTATGATATTGGCGTAGTGGAAACGAAAGAACCGTTCCATAAGCTGGTTAACCAAGGCATGATTCTTGGAAATAATAATGAAAAAATGAGTAAATCACGCGGAAATGTCATCAACCCAGATGAAATTGTTGAAGCTTTCGGTGCGGATACACTGCGTGTCTATGAAATGTTTATGGGCCCTCTGGAAGCAACCAAACCTTGGAATGAAAAGGGTGTTGAAGGGGTTCACCGGTTCTTGTCCCGTGTATGGCGCCTGTTCGTGAATGAGGAAGGTAAGCTCAATTCTAAAATCACAGCAGATGGCGGTACGGAAGAGTTCAAACGTACTTGGCACAAAACGATTAAGAAAGTCACTGAGGATTTCGAACATCTGCGTTTCAATACGGCGATTAGCCAGTTGATGATTTTCATTAACGATGCCTACAAGCAAGAAACCTTGTCCCATGAAGCTGCCGAACACTTTGTGCAAATGTTGTCACCACTGGCGCCGCATATTGCTGAAGAGCTGTGGCAACTGCTTGGTCATGAAGGAAGCATCAGCTACGTGGCTTGGCCAGCTTATGATGAAGCATGGACAGTCGATGCTGAGGTTGAAATCGTTATTCAAGTTAATGGTAAAATCGTACAACGCGCCCTGATTCCGCTGGATATGGGTCAGGAAGAAATGCAAGCTCATGCGCTGTCACTTCCTAATGTGAGTGCAGCTGTAGAAGGTAAAACCGTACGCAAGATTATTGCGGTTCCTGGCAAGCTTGTAAATATTGTAGTGGGTTAAGCGAAGAACGCAATTCTGCCCGCAGCATCGGAGAAATCCGTGCTGCGGGCTTTGTTGTTCTAACGTTCTTTAGGACCCTGATTAATAGTGTCGTGTCTGAATAGCTCATCAAGCTTAATAACATCCTCATCATATTTATCATGCGTTGTCGTGATGAGGCGTTCAAATACACCATCTAGACTGGTACGTAAGTGGTTTAACGCTTCTGCGGTAATGCCACCGCGAACAGCGACCCGTTCTTGAAGCTCTTGCGGGGTAAACTCCCCTTCTGTCAGTAATTTGCCTGTTCCAAGCAGCATTTCACCAGCGAGTCGGCTGATTAATGTCTCTTCAATTCCAGTGGCCTCAACGGCTGCTTCTATCCAGCGCTCAATGAAATAGCTTAAGAACGCAGGTCCACAGCTGGAGAAATCAGAAGCGATTCGGGTATGTGCTTCTTGGATTTCTAAGGGAACACCTATGAAAGACAATAGCTGTAACAGTACAAGCCTGTCTTCTTTATTAAGCCTGCTGCCAAATATGCACAGTGAAGTCCCACTCTTGACGCAGTGCGTAATGCTTGGGATGATCTTGGCAATTTTGGACGGCAAAGCGGATTCCAGATGATGCAATTGAACTGGACTAGTAATGGATACGACAATTTGCTCACTCCGGAGACATGAGCCGATCTCATCTGTTAATGTTTTAAATTCAAGTGGCTTTACGCATAAAAAAACGATATCACTTCCTAACGCTGTCTCCCTATTGCTTCCGCAAATGGAAATGCCGGGGTGACGCTTCTCAAGCTCCAGCAGCTTATTCAGGCTGCGGTTGCTGGCAAGCACATCACACGGTTCTAGCGCTCCGGAAGAAAGAAAGGCGTCGATCAGCAGGCTGCCCATGCTGCCTGTTCCGATAAATCCTACTTTCACCTGTGGTTCCTCCTTTCTAGCATTGCTTTTTACTAACTGACATGAATTCTCTTCGTTATATGTATGCAGGATAGCCTTGGACAAATGACAGGTTTTGTATGAATTATTAAAGGGAATTCCAATTAAAGGAATGTATGAAGATTCACAAAAAAGTATAGGACGAATTTTCGTGAGGGGGAGCGCATTTTGAATAAAGGGAGTGTAGTGCTCGGAGTGGCTGTAGCTTTACTGGGTAGTGGATTGTTATGGGCTGCTGGGAGTAAGGGGGATTCCGGCATTTCCGGATGGGAAACCTTGAATGCAAGCATGGAACAAGCGATTGGAGTCGCTGAGCCAGACGAAGCTTCGGCTACAGAGGGCAAAGTGGGAGGCCAGCAGACGAAGGTAGATAAGCAAAGTGCTGGGAAAGTTACAGTGGGAGCCGAAGCTATTGGGAAGACTGATGCTTCTGGGAAAACAGATAGTGCTGGAAAGGCTGAAGTTAGTGATAAGTCTGATCCTGCTCAGAAGGTGAAGGATACTGCACAAGTAGAACATACTGTCCCGACTCCAGTAGATGAAAAAGCGACAACAGTTACTGGAGAGAATGCTTTGGAGGCGCTTGAGGTTACCACGTCAGTCGCTTCACAGGAAGGTAAAATAAATGTGAACACTGCGGGTGCTAAGGAGCTGATGGATCTCCCGGGCATCGGAGAGAAGAAGGCCCAGACTATAATCGAGTATCGCAACCGTGAAGGGGCTTTTCGTAGTCTGTCAGATTTGGGGAAGGTGAAGGGGATCGGGCCCAAAATGCTGGAAAAGCTAAAGCCTTTAGTAATATTTTGAAGATAAAAGGGTATTGAAGGTACTGTTGAATGTGCTACAACCGTTGTCCTAGTGAATACTTGCGGGGATGTGCTACAATAGTTAACAACTATTTAGAAGGATATGGAGATTAATTATGACTGCTGCTTATCGTAAAGACTGGGATACTTACTTCATGGACATTGCCTGCATGGTCTCAACTCGTTCACGCTGTAATCGCCGACATGTGGGTGCTGTGCTGGTACAAGGCAAGAAGTTGCTAGGAACAGCGTACAACGGGGCGCCAATGGGCGTACCTGATTGTTCAGAGGCAGGCTGTATGCTCTCGGAGCAATATGAAATGGAAATCGTGGATGGCGTAGAGACAATGGTGAAGAAACAGCGCTGTATTCGCACGATTCATGCGGAACAGAATCTTTTGCTATTTACAGACCGAATCGATCGGGAAGGCAGTACCGTCTATGTGACAGATGAGCCTTGCTGGACCTGCGCCAATATGCTGGCGAACAGTGGTATCGTGGAAATCGTGTATTACCGACCTTACCGTAAGGATATGGAAAAGGTTGAAGCGATGATGGCTGCCAAGGGTATCATATTTCGTCAATTGGAGAACTATGAGCCGCCAAGTGAAACGATGATCAAAGTGTCAGAGTAGCTGATCTGTACAACACTAATTTAATAAGATGGCTTGAGGAAGAACCTCTCGTGCGCTCTTGTAGCGCATGTAGAGGTTCTTTTTTTGTATTCAGTATTGATAAAGGGGGGAAGGAAACGTGAAGGAAAGACCTTTATTAAGCTTTACAGTATGTTGGGTGGCTGGAAGCGCAGCGGGTTGCTTAAGCTCAGGGAACGGACTGCTGTTAGCATGGGCTGGATTAATACTTTTATTGGTGAGTCTGAGGGTGTGGGGAACAGTAAGTTGGAAATACATAGCCGTGTTGTGTTTATCCATTTCTTTAGCGGCTGGATTTTGGGAGTGGAACGAAGCTCGCAATATTAGCGGAATGCCTGAAGCGCTGGGTAGCACGATTGCAGAGCTGAATGGGAGCGCCGTGGAAGCTAGAGGCACGATCATTTCCGTCGTGGAACGGGATGGGGATCGGGTTGATTTTATAATGAAGCTCTTATATATGAACCTGCTTGCAGAAGGGGATGAAAAAGCATCTGATCCTGTGGAAGAGCAGGGTGAAAAGGTGGAGGGTGAGTTAATAGCGGTGCAGATCAAACTTCTGGCTGAGCAAGAAATTGCTGTCGCTGCGGAGTGGCGAAGAGGGGATGAGGTGCTGCTTAATGGCGTGCTGGAAGAGCCGGCAGTAGCGCGTAATTTTGGAGGCTTCGATTATCGTGCTTATTTACATACGAAGAAGATTCATTGGCTATTGAAGGGGCTGGGAGCGGAAAATATAAGGGTAACCGTGCCAGATTCATGGAGTGCGTTAACGATTTTTCGCTTAAATGACAGCGCGCGAACGGCCCTTGGGGCGGAGCTGGACCATCTTTTTCAAGGACGCCACTCTGGGTACATGAAGGGCTTAATCATTGGGATGCAGGATGATCTCGATCCGGATACCTTTCAGCAGTTCTCCCAGCTCGGTTTGACGCATATTCTCGCTATTTCAGGTATGCATGTAGCGGTGTATGTAGGCGTTCTTTTATTTCTGTTCAGACGCTTACGCTTGACAATAGAGACCGCACTAACGCTCACTTTCATACTCGTTCCGGTATACGTCCTCTTGTCTGGTGCGGGTCCGTCCATTGTGCGTGCGGGGCTGATGAGTATGATTGCCTTGCTCGCTGCAAGAGTTGGAATGTTGAAGGATGGACTGAATATTTTGGCGGCATCGGCACTGGTTATGTTGATCTGGAATCCTTATATGCTGCTCAGTGTCAGCTTCCAGTTGTCTTTTCTGGTGACCTTGGGTTTGATGGTATACGTTCCGCTTATGAATCCTCTTTTGAGCATACTGCCACGCTGGCTTAAAGGTGCGGTCTCGGTGACGTTAGTGGCCCAATTAGTTTCTTTCCCGCTCACGATTTATTATTTTAATCAGTTTTCGCTACTGTCCTTTGTCGCCAATTTGGTCTTTGTACCTTTTATTACCTTTGTAGTATTGCCGCTAGGGACGCTTGCGCTACTGCTTGGACGACTGTGGGAAGATGCTGCAAAAGTACTGGCACATGTTACGGAGCTGTTGAATAACTTTACTTTTTACGCTGTGGAGTGGATCAATGAATTTACTGGTGGAGTACTGATTTGGGGCTCGCCTTCACTGCTGTGGATCGGGGTGTACTATGTTTTGTTGTATGGTCTGCTGTATGTTGCCAAGCTAGGAAAGGAAGCTCGTTCTGCACCGCAATATATGGAGGATGAGACGAGACCTTTAGCGGAGGCTGGTTTATCTATGAACAGTCACGGTGGGTTTGGGAGAGAGGGGAATGCACAGATTGCTGTTGGTGCTTCTAAGGTTGGACGCTGGAGCGGAGCGATTGTTCTACTATTGGCAGTTGGACTGGGGATGTTGCTGTATAGGGGTTATCAGTCGGATGGTCAAGCAGGTAGAGGTACAATTAGTTATCTGGATATCGGACAAGGCGACAGCATTCTCATCACTACACCGAGCGGAGCACATATTCTAGTGGACGGTGGTGGAACCTTAAACTTTGGTCAAAAAGAAGAGTGGCGCGTTCGCCGAAGTCCGTTCGAGGTTGGCGCTAAAGTGCTGGTGCCTCTGCTGAAAAAACGTGGTATCCAGCGTTTAGATGCGATTATTTTGACACATGGAGATCAGGATCATGCCGGAGGACTCCAAGCCGTGTTGGAAGAGATTCCGGTTTCGGCATTGCTTTTTAATGGGACATTAGTTGATCGCGAGTTTTATATGGGGATGATGAGGACTGCACTAGAGAGGGATGTTCAGCTGTACGCTGTGCATCAAGGAATGACCGTTTCCCCGGATGACAAGACAGAGCTGTTCTTTTTGTGGCCGGAGGGAAGGGGTGGAGAAGTGTCAGGTACTCCTTATCAGAATGGCATTCCTCTACTGGAAGAGCAGAACCACGATTCCGTAGCTTTTCGCTTCGAGATGAATGGTAGGAACTTTCTGTTCACCGGAGATATGGATTTGGAAGCTGAAGAGGAGATTATAGAGCAGGCTAAGCAAAAGGGCATCAGCGCTGGACCTGCTATAGATGTGCTGAAGGTAGCTCACCATGGGAGTAAGACATCCACTGGTGAAGCTTGGCTTGACTTCTGGCAGCCTGCAGCAGCGGTGATTTCTGCGGGTGTCAATAATCTGTATGGTCACCCGAAATCTGAGGTGTTGGAGCGATTGGAAGATCACCATGCATCTATATTCCGGACGGATCAGCAGGGGGAGATACAGATGCGGGTGCGGGCGGAGGGGGTTGAAGTGCGATATAAGTTGGTGGAGGCATTGCAATTTGTGCAATAGAACGCAATCCAAGATAGCTGGATCTTCATTCTACTGTACTTTGTACACTCAAAATGAAGGAAAAGCCTAATTCTCTGAATTTTAATAGTATCTATTGCATGAAGTGCAACAGAATCTTTCTATGGAGTTGGAAAATCAAGTTCTATTGCACGAAATGCAATAGAAAGCTATTTACAGATAAATTCAGCTCTCCCCAATCGGACACGTGAGCACCACTGATGACGTTTAAGCGTTCATCGGTGGTGCTTTTTAATATACAGATATAGAGATTATGCTGTTAAGTAATATATAACCTAATTATTTATTTTAAAGGGAACTTTTTCAAGTTTGGAAAGTCTTATTAGGCAAGGGGTGAGACGAAACATGCTAAGCGAAGATATGCCATATGCAGAAGCGTATGCGTCCGAGATGACCTTGCGGGAAATGATGGAGGAGTATGGATCGGATGTGTGGAATTATGCTTTTTTCTTAACTAGAAGCCGTGAGCAAGCGAATGATATTAGCCAAGAAGTGTTCTTGAAGGCATATAAAAATGTGGGGAAGTACCGGGGACAATCGTCGATGAAAACTTGGCTACTTACGATTACTAGAAATACAGCCTTTAGCTGGAGCAAAAATAGCTTTTGGCGCAGATTCATACCATTTGGGGATCAACCTGCCACTGTAACTGCTCTGTCTGCAGAAAGAGAAGCGCTAGGCAATCAGTATGCGAACCGAATCTGGGAAATTATTATGAACCTACCAGATAAGAACAGAGAGGTGCTTGTACTGGATATTCAGCATGGGCTATCGATCAGCGAAATGTCCGATTTACTGAATGTACCACAAGGGACTGTGAAATCTCGGCTCGCGCGCGCGAGGGAGAAGGTTAAGCAAGCCATCCAGAAGGAGGAGAGAGAATGAAAGGCAAAGCTGATAATAGTAATCCAGTGATGATCGGACAGACTGATTGGTATACACAAGCAGGCAAAAGGCCTTTTATTGAAGATGGCTTTACACCTGAGCTGATGATTCAGATCGAACAGGCTGCTACGCTTAAAAATAAAAATCACAGACGTTATCGAATAAACAAAAGTGTGCTACTGACCAGTGTGGCTATGATTTTGTTGATAGGTGCACTTAACTTGCCTATAGGCGCATGGAAGAGTCATGGTCCAGTCCAATCTTCATCGGTGCAGTCACAAGCTGCAGGGATACTACCTTCTTCTACTCCTGCTACTAATGACAAAGCGTTAGAGCCTCCGACAAGTCCAGCAGAGTTTGAGATTAGCGGTAAGAAATATTACATGCCTTTGCCAATGAGCAGAGATAAGAGCAAAGCATATGCCGTTGAGACAACAGCGGGAATCCTTTGGTCGCCGCCGCCCCCGATGGTTGACTACAAGAAGCCAAAGTACACACATCCTACAGAACCGTTCACCCTTTACCTGAGCTCGAAGGACCAGACGGAGCTATCGGCTTCTTCGGCTACTAGGATATATACTTTTCCTCTTTATGCGGGAGGGGCAAGTACCTATCAATATTTGAGTGGGGTTTTTGGAGCAGGAGATTATGTCCTGTTAACTTCCTATAAAAAGACTCTTGGTGTAGGTATGTATGAGGATGGTAAGTTTTCGATACTTAATGTTAAAAAAGCAGCGGCAGGGGAAGCTGTGGTTCCGATCGCGCTTAAATCCTTTGACAATACACTTTTAGAATACAAGTCAATCATTGCTATTGATAAGGAACATGAGCAGCTCGTAATTAGTTACTTAGAATATGCAGGGGATAAAAAGTACAAAGAGAAAACCGTGCTTTATGATATGGAGACCATGAGCATTCCAACGCCTGCTATAGCAATTGGTTTTAAAGAGATTAAGGGAGAAACTTTAATCATGGATTATAAAGTGGGTGGGGAACAACGTAAAGCGAATATTCTTATGAAAGGTGGACTAGGGTGGATAGATGAAGATTGGGCATTTTTATCAGAAGAGCAACGAAATGAGCTGTATCAGGAATTTATGAGTCAGACTCCTTAGTAGATAATTCACCCAATAAAAGCTATACTTTTGATAAAGTATTTTCTTTTGAGAAGAGTGGAGCCGAAGCGATGAAGAAGTTAACGATTGATGATGTGGCTCAAAAAGCGGGAGTGTCGAAGAGTACGGTCTCCCAATTTTTGAACAAACGTTTTAAATATATGAGTGAAGCGACGAAGAATCGGATTGAGGCTGTGATTGAGGAGCTCAATTATCAACCGAATGGACTTGCGCGCAGTCTGAAGCAGAATCGGACGCATATGGTCGGAATCATCGTTGCTAATATCGATTATTCGCTGTCTATCCAGTGTATTCGGGCAATCGAGAACGAGCTGCAGCAACACGGGATTCAAGTAATCATATGTAATGCCGATGAGAATGCAGAAAAAGAAAGCAAGTACGTCGAAACTTTAGTTGCCCGCCAGGTGGACGGTTTGATTATTTTTCCAACGGGGAACAATCCATCTGCTTACAGCCGACTGATTGAGGCGGATTTTCCGTTAGTGTTTATGGATCGTCTGGTAGATGGAATCACTACGCAGAGCTTGCTGCTCGACAATGAAATGGCGGCCAAGATAGGTGTGGGACAGCTTACACAGCAAGGCCATGAGCGAATTGCTCTGGTCACCCTGCCGCTAGGGGAGCATGCGATTACCCCTCGTAAAGAGCGGATCAGTGGTTATAAAAAAGCAATGGAAGAAGCGGACCTAACGCTGCGTGAGGAGTATATTTGTAGTGTGCCAAAAGAAGAATTAGCTGCAGGACTGAAGCGCCTTTTAGCGTTGCCGGAACCTCCGACAGCGTTATTGGCTACGAACGATATCACGCTAGCGGAGATTTTGAAATATGCGAATCGAAATGCCATCGCTATTCCGGAACAATTGTCTGTCATCGGTATAGATGATGCGGAGTTCGCGCAAATTTATAATCCGGTCATTACAACAATTCGACAGCCTGCTTACGAAATGGGCATGCAAGCTGCTAAGATTATACTCTCTTGTATCGAGGATAAAGGTGCTTCTGTTCCTATCACTTATCGTTTTCCGCCGACCTTGCAACAAGGGCAGTCTGTGAAGTCTTATAAATAAGCATAGGCTATAAAATACAAAGAAATGCCGTTCCACAGTTCAACTGTGAGACGGCATTTTTTAATGAATATACTCAAATCTATGTGCTTAAACTTCCTGCTGCATAAACTTCGCAAGCTCCTCACGGGTCGGGAGTCCATCCATATCGCCAGGTGACATGACGGCTAACGCACCGATCGCATTGCCACGTTTGACGGCCTCAGCAATCGGAAGCTTTTCCAGCATCGCACTGATTACACCAACGGCAAACCCATCACCTGCACCTACGGTATCAACGACCTGCTCTACCTTAAACCCGTCTACATAATCTTCTCCTTCAGCGGATTTATAGTAAGCGCCTTCAGGCCCGAGCTTGATGACGACTAAGCTGACGCCACGCGCCAGATAATAGTCCGCAATCTCTTCTGGCGTACTTAGACCTGTAAGAATCTTGCCTTCACCGAGTCCTGGAAGGAACCAATCACAGCGTGTAGCCAGATCATTGATCGTCTTCACCATTGTTTCTGTATCCGGCCATAAGCTAGGGCGCAGATTTGGATCGAGAGAGACCGTCTTTCCTTGTCGCTTCATAAACTCCATAGCATGAACAGAGAATTCATGACAGCTCTTGGATAAGGCGGCGGAGATACTTGTTACGTGTAAATGTCCTGCAGCATTAAAGTATGCCTCGTCAAAATCAACCAGACTAAGCTTGGAGGCTGCGGAATTTTTGCGGAAGTATTCGACTTTAGGATCGCCTGTAACAACCTTTGATTTGATTAACATACCCGTTGAATTTTCTTTAGTAAAAGTAATGTTGGTGGTATCAATGTTCTCTTTCTTCATTGCTTGAGCAATGAAATGACCAAAGTTATCTTCGCCAAGCTTCGTAACATAACCTGTAGGATGATTTAAGCGCGATAAGCCTGTAGCAACATTGCTCTCGGCACCTGCCAACGCTTTGGAGAACGAAAATACTTCATGCAGGGGACCCGTTTCATTCGCATAAAACATCGCCATCGGCTCCCCGAAAGTGACGGCATCCAACTGTTTACTCATTTGAGTTCCTCCTAGGGTAATGAATTTATCCCAGTATAATGATGTATAATTTGAAATTATCACATAAATCGGTTTTGTACAATAAAAGAATGATTTTTAATCCAAAAGTTGTTTTGGACAAAAGAAAATAAATGATCAATAATTCCTTATAAAACAAGGGTTTATTGGTCATTTTGATAAATTTATATCTCTAAATCCATAAAAAAGTATTGACTGTTAACTGTATTGTTATTACTATCTGATTATAGATTATATCGTTTTGATTAGTAAATTTAATAAAAAAGTTTATCTAAATTAGTATTTCATATTCATCTATGATCGTACCAAGAGAAAGGGAGTCTACTGATGAAGAAAATGAAAGTATTGCAGAATGTGGCGTCGGTTGGAGTTGTAGCCGTTATTCGTGCTGATAGTGCTGAGGAAGCTTTTAAAATGTCCGTTGCTTGTATCGAAGGCGGTTTGAATAATATTGAGGTAACTTTTACTACTCCGGATGCGGATGTGGCGATTAAACGATTGGTAGCGGAGTACGGAGATCGCGCAGTGATTGGAGCAGGAACTGTACTTGATCCATTAACGGCGAGAATAGCCATTCTTGCAGGCTCGGAATTTGTGGTCAGTCCCTCTTTTGAAGCAGAGACAGCTAAAATGTGTAATCTTTATGGTATTCCGTACATGCCTGGCTGCATGACATTAAATGAAATGAAGGAAGCATTGAAGTTTGGTGTGGATGTGCTTAAGCTGTTCCCTGGCAGTGCGTTTGGTCCGGATTATGTGAAAGCGGTTAAAGGCCCTATGCCGCATGTGAACATTATGCCAACAGGTGGCGTGGATCTGAATAATATGGAAAAATGGATTGCCAACGGCTGTATTGCAGTAGGTATCGGGGGTAATTTGACTGCACCTGCGAAGGATGGTCGATACGATCAGATTACCGATCTTGCAGCTCAGTATGTGGCAAAATTTAAAGAGGTAAAAGGTATTTAATTCTGTTTTTCTTAATTCGAATAGATAGATTTATTGAAGGTTGTATAGCTGACGCATGTCAGCCGTACAACCTTTTTTATATACATATTTTCAGACATTCAGATTTTCTTACATTATATGTATTCATAAAGTATAGAATGAGGACAAAGGCAATAAACTATAAAGTAGAAGAGTTATGATGATTGACTGACGTCTACGAATTGGAATGGTTTATTATCGGACCGGGAGTGAGTATATGCCTGCTTATCATGATAAAAAGCTGTATCTTGCAGCTGATGAAGAGGATGCGGAATACGTAGGAATTGCGTCGGCATTTCATGGTTGTAAGGTGACGGAAGGCCAGATCTATAGATTAGAGAGGAATTACAATAACCCTCATATTTTTGAGAATGGAGAGGCGTATGTTGTGGATGATGAAACTAGGGACAACTACGCAGTGTTCATGCTCTGCAAGATTGTGTTATATAAATAGAGTTATGTGCTCGATACTAAGGTTATTTCTTGTTTACTGACGGCTTCTTTTCCGACAGGAGGATAAGCCGTTTCTTTTGGAAATGGGGGATATTTCTTACCTATACGCTTGCCGGCCTTATTGGGATGCCGAAGGCGTTTATACTTGTGTCATTTTTGTTATAAAGTTATTCAAAAGAGTATTTGAATGATTGAAGTTTCCCCTGTATGCTTAGTAGGAATTATTGGCTGCGAAATGCTATGAAATGTGCGATAGCACTTTATAAAAGATGGCTTAACATGACGTTCTAAGAAAAGTTTGGTATTCTAAAAATATTAATTACAGGGTTGCAACAAATTCGCAGTCTTGCGCGTCAGTAAGATTGCATAGAGAGGGGGAACCTTCGTGGTGGAGCAGGGACTCATCAGAGCCGCTCAAGCGGGCGATCGCGACGCTCTAATCACCCTATTGCGAGAAATTGAAGGGCATGTATATAAAACCGCCTTCTACATTTTGCATAATGAACAAGATGCGCTGGATGCATCTCAGGAGGCCTTGATCCGGGTTTATACCAAAATCGGTTCATATGAGGAAAAGGCCCAGTTCAAAACGTGGGTTCAGCGAATCGTCACCAATATTTGCATTGATAAATTCAGAAGAACTAAACCTACAGTTTCTATTGATGAGCATGAAATGGTGTTTCAGGATAAACACAATGTGGAACGTGAGGTTCTATCCTCTTATTTAGCTGAGGATATACGTGAAGCGATTGATCAATTGCCCGAGCATCATCGGACGGTCATCGTCCTGCGCTATTTACAAGATTTTTCTTACAACGAGATTGCAGACTGCCTGGATTTGCCTTTGAATACAGTGAAATCATATCTGTTTAGGGCCAGACAGCAGCTGCAGAATAGACTTCAGGAGTACCAGAAAGGTGGTGTATCGGGATGAAATGCGCGGAGGTGATGGAATGGATGCACCGCTATATAGACCAAGACTTGAGCCAAGATGAGATTGTTGAGATGTTCCGTCATATCGATAATTGTCCTTCCTGCGCGGAAGTCTTTGAGCGGCTGACACTTCTCTCCAAAGAATTGGAGCAGTTGCCAGACGTGAAACCCCCGTTTAGTCTGGTTGACTCTATTTTACCTCAGCTTGCAGAATTGGATCGAAGCAGCCGTGAACAAAGCGCTGTGAGAACCGAGGAACCAGTTGTAGTTCCATTTTCACGTGAAAGCTCCCGTGGTAAACCTTCCAAGGGAACCTCTATAGCAGCACGGACAGGCATTGGAGCTATCGCAGCTGCCGTAATATTAGGGATCGCTATTTTTAATATGCCGGATAAAATGCCTGGGGCAGAGGTAGAACAAATGATGCAGGATAGTAGTAAAGCGACCAGCGATAGTGCTAATAATATGGCTATTGAATCGCAAACCTCTACTTCTGCTGAATCATATGAGGCTGCGCCTGCTAATAGCGGAACGGATTCGGGGGCTCTACCAGCTGCTCCTGATGTGAATGAAGATAACGCTGCATTAGATAGAGCGATGGGGCCGGTAGACCCTGCGTCGATGCCGACTTCTCCAACAGAAACTAATGCTGGATCTGGAGGACGGTCGATACCAGAACCAACAAATAATGTGAAGCCCAATCCAACGGAGAAGATTATGACGCCGAAGCCGGATACTGTAACGAAAGTTCAAACTCCGGATACTAGTGCTGGCGGTAATAATCAGCCCAAAGCGGATAAGAAGGATCAACCTGCTTCTATAGATAAAAGGATCGCAGCTGATTCAGCGCCACCTACGGAGGAATCATTAAAGACTTCTGATGACTTCGGAATGGGCGTTATGGGTTTTAACATTTCTAATGATTCTAATGATTCTAATGTACAGACTTGGACTTCCCCTGATGGGCATTATGCCGTTGAGTTTGCTGGATTACAGCTTGTTATTTATAAGAATTCACCCGAAGGTTCAGTGGACGATAGGATAGCAGTGACTTCTTATCCATTAGAAGGAAATTGGATTTCTGGAGAATGGTCGGCGGATAGCTCGCAGTTCACGTATGTGACGGAGAAAGATGGTGTGAATACCACTAAGGTGTACACTGTACAGGAAGCAGCAGCTTCTTCAACGCCGGTTACATCACCTGGGGCGACACCATCGAAGACTCCATCTTCAACGTCAACAAATTAAATTGAGGCTGGAACATTTTTCGAAGTTTCAGAATATACTATAGCAACCGGACAGGAACTAGAAAGTATAGGATTTGAAGAACATCGGTATGACCGTCGGATGGGAAGTTTCTAGGGCTTCTCACTCCGGCGTTTATATAGATGCGCCGCTTAAACGGAGGGGCTTTGGCCATGGCTGCCAGAGTTTCTCCGTTTTTGCATGTGCATTTATGTCGTTTTTTTTGCTACAATAGGAATCTGGGCAAATTGGGCTAGATGAATGGAAAAGGAAGTGGCGGAATGGATGCCAAAACGGCGATAAAAGAAATCAAACAAGGGAAAATCTCACCGCTGTACCTTTTGTACGGCAGTGAAAAATTTCGAATGAATGAATTCGCGGCATTGCTGGAAGACCAGCTGATTGCCAAAGAGGATCGCGATTTTGCGGTTATTCCCTTTGATCTCTCTGAGACGCCGGTGCAGGCTGTGGTAGAAGAAGCTGAGACTGTACCTTTTATGGTAGAACGTAAATTGTTGCTGGTGCGGGACGCATCGTTATTTACAGCGGGAAAAGAAAATGCCAAACTTGAGCATCGTATAGATATTTTAAGTGATTATTTGCAGCATCCTGTAGATTTCAGTGTGATCGTCTTTATGGTGAATAGTGACAAGCTGGACGAGCGTAAGAAAATTGTGAAGACTGTTAAAACGGCGGGTACGGTATTAGCTTTCAACCCGCTAGGGGCAGAAGAACTGCTGCGCTGGGTAGAGAAAGGGATTCGTGAGCGGGGGTGTACGATGGCACCTGGCACCGCAGAGATTCTTATCACTAATGCCGGGACAGGTTTGCAGGGCTTATCCGCGGAAATGGACAAGCTATGTTTGTTCGCTGGTAAGGGCGGAACCGTAGACGCAGAAGCAGTAGAGAGTCTGGTGCATCGCGGAACGGAACAAAATGTGTTTACGCTTGTAGAGGATATCGCTAATCTGCGTCTAGATAAGGCGCTTGATACGCTGTATGAGCTGTTGAAGCAGCGGGAAGAACCCATTAAGATTGCTGCGCTGGTTGCACGGCAGTTCCGAATTATTTTGCAGGTGAAGGATTTATCAGCACATAGTTATTCGCAAGGTCAGATTGCCTCTCAGATTGGACTTCATCCTTATGCAGTAAAGCTTGCAGGGGAGCAGGCCCACAAGTTCTCAAGTGAACGTCTGCGGCAAATTTTAAGTGCACTAGCTGATCTGGATTATAAGATGAAGACAGGAGCTATAGATAAAGTGCTTGGTCTGGAGTTGTTTATGTTGCGGCTAGGTACTTGAACAAAGCAGTGGAAAAAGTATATGGAGATGATCCATCTATGAAAAATGTCTAATCGGAATGAAAGTAACTTATTCAAAAGAGAAAAGTTGATCATTTAACAAAACTACCTTCCTAAGGTGGTTTTTTTCATTCAACTAACGTCTAAAGGAAACTATTACTTATATTTATAGAATAGTAGGCACAAAAAAACCCAACCGTATGAAACATAGCGGTCAGGTTCTTCAATTGCTCATTATGAATGTCGTCCTAGGCTTGAGCCTTAAGAGCGTTCAATTTCTTCGCCAAGCGGGATTTTTTGCGGGCAGCCGCATTTTTATGAACCAGACCTTTAGTTACGGCCTTGTCCAGCTTTTTGGAAGCAGCTTGGAAAGCAGCTTGAGCAGTTTCAACTTCCGTACCTGTCAGTGCTACATCAGCAGTTTTCACAGCTGTACGAAGCGCGGATTTTTGGGAAGCGTTCAGTGCACGGCGTTTTTCGTTCGTGTTTACGCGTTTAACCGCGGATTTAATATTTGGCATTGCATTCACCTCCTGTAAGACATTCGAAATCATTATCAAATGATTCACAACTTAAAATAGTTTAGCATGACCGGTAGTAAAAAGCAATACTTAAAGCTTTCAAATTAAACCATTTTAACCTGCATAAACAAGGGCTTTCTCTCGCACACTATCGACAAAAGAGCATAGGCAGAAGCTTGCAATTTGAGTTTTTGTTAGAAGTAACTCAAGGAAGTGTCTGCTCACAAAACTAAGTATCGCTTACGAAGCAAGTTTTGCTCGAAGTAATTCAATGGAGCGATGCTTACAAAACTTTTAGGAGGCTGGAACAATGGAACCGGATCTGCAGCTATATTCGGTACGCACGGACTTGGCGTTAGAGGCAAAGGAAATGGCTCAAGGGCCGCAAAGGACGCCAATCCCTGGTGTAAACGAAGAAGTGGAAGAGTCTGATGGGATAAAAGTTACCCGGCTTGGTGTGGCTAACGCTGCCGGATCACAGGCGATAGGTCGCGCGATTGGAAATTATGTCACGCTTGAGGTACCAGCATTGCGCAATGGAGATACTGGCTTGCAGCAAAAAGTAGCTGAAGTCTTTGCTCGCGAATTCGAGGACTTCCTGACTAGGATTGGGATTGGTAAGGATGCATCTGTACTGATCGTTGGACTCGGTAACTGGAATGTGACTCCAGATTCATTGGGGCCGCTGGTGGTGGAGAATGCGCTCATTACTCGGCAATTTTATGAGCTCGTGCCGGATCAGGTCTCTCCAGGCTACCGTAAGGTAAGTGCTATTGCTCCCGGGGTGTTAGGGTTGACCGGTATCGAGTCGAGTGAGGTTGTACAGGGGATCGTGGATCGTACAAAGCCGGATCTTATTATTGCCATTGATGCGCTGGCATCCCGTTCGCTGGAACGGATCAATACGACGATTCAAATTGCCGACATCGGTATCCACCCCGGTTCGGGGATTGGTAATAAACGGCGCGGATTGACGCAGGAAATTCTGGGTGTTCCTTGTATTGCTATCGGTGTTCCTACAGTTTGCTATGCTTCGACCATTGTAAATAATGTACTGGAGATGATGAAGAATCATTTCGGGCAAGGAGCTGGTCACACCAAGGAAATTATGGGGATGCTAGACGATATTTCTGAGCAGGAACGATTGTCACTAGTGAAGGAAGTACTTGAGCCACTAGGACATGATTTGATCGTTACACCTAAGGAAATCGATGAATTTATTGAAGGCATCGCCAATATTGTAGCCAGTGGTCTGAACGCGGCCCTGCATGATGCGGTCGATCCTGAGAATGTCGGCGCTTATACCCACTAGTTGAATCATAGCTAGCACAAGTCCGGCGGGATGCTGATGTACAGTATCTCGCCGGACTCTATGTCTATTCTCTCATTTAGGGTTCTACTATTTCTCTTTCACTCATAGATTTGGAGTATAAGAGATTACAGAGGGCTGGAGGAGGACATAAATATAATGAATAAAAAATGGTTTCAGCTTTGGAACATCGGCCGTTTACGTGGAAGAGTGCTGGATGCTTTATCGCTGGGAAGAACGATGCTGCTGTTGGCCGGAGGTTCGCTAGTATTTTTTATGCTGCTTGGCGCTGGTGGATTGGCCGGACAGAAGTTGAACTCTTCACCCATTCCATCTATGAAGGGGCTTGCGGCCTCCCTATCGAGTGGATTTTTCATGGAGCTGTTGGGGATGGAGGTACCCCATTTACCGCAGGGTAAAGAGCCTTCTGCTTTTTCAGGTGAAAAAGTGACTTCCTTTGTATTTCAATTGCTGACCAGTGTGAATCCAAGTGATCCGAAGAGTCTAGTTTCTCGTGAAGTGCCAGGCTTGGCAGCGGATGATCCATTTCTTTTGCGAAAAGGCTCGGGTGGCTCTACAGGAGCTCCTGTTGATTATCATCCGGGAACGGATGAACTGGCTGAAGGTGGAGGGGAAGAGGTTGATCCATCGGTTCCAAACGAAGTGGACAAGCCCGAAGATACTCCAGCACAGCAGCCTGAAGCGACAATAGCTCCGTCTCCTGAGCCATCAGGAGCTGCGGGAGGTACGGATAAGAGTGATCCGCAAAGCGAGACAGATAATACCAAGGACACCTCAGTTAAACGGATCCTTATCTATCATTCACATCCTCGGGAGGCCTATAACCCTCTACTAGGAGTAGCGAACGAAAATCCAAGCTCTGCGGTTTCAACTAAAAATGTAATGCTGGTAGGATCATATATTACGAAAAGATTGGAACAACGCGGGATTGGTACAGTTCATGCCAAAGAAGATTTTCTAACAAAAATTGCCGACTATAACTGGAATTTTTCCTACAAATACTCTCGAATGCTGGTTAAATCTGCAATGAGCTCAAACCAAGAAATGAGTGAACTTATCGACATTCACCGCGACTCGCAGCGTCATGGCAAAACAACTGCAGTGATTGATGGGAAAAGTTACGCTCAGGTGTATTTTATCATTGGACATGCGAATAAAGATTGGAAGAAGAACGAAGAGTTTGCGAACAAGATCCATCAAACGATTGAGAAGGGCTACCCAGGAATATCTCGCGGGATATGGGGAAAAGCTGCGGGTAAAGGAAACAACGGAGAGTACAATCAAACCCTCTCGCCTAACAGTGTCTTGATTGAAGTGGGCGGTATTGATAATACAGCAGAGGAATTAAAGCGTACGGCTGATATTTTGGCAGACGCTATTGCGGATGTGTACTGGAGCAGTCATGACTCGGAGAAGGTAAACGCTGCTGGCAAGGCGACGAATCCCACAACCCAAGAGAGCAAGGGACAAACCAATGCTACAGCACCTCAAAAGTCGAACGGAGCTTCTTAAGCTACAGACATTTAATTTAGAATAAACAGCTTTATTACCAAGTATTTAAAAAGGAGTGGCTTACATGTCTCGTTTCGGTAAAAAACTGGTTATGGTCGGTATTTGGGCAGGGGTCGGCATACTCTTAGGTATGCAGTTTAGTGGCAGCGGAGGGGCAACCGTCTCTAAGCTGCTGCCAGGCTGGACCGACCTATCGACTACGCCAACCAGTCAAGTGACGGGCATGCAATCACAGCCGATTAAGAATGGGGTTACACAAGGTGGGCAGACTTATGTGTATGTTCCGATGATGATCGACCCTCTCACAGGTGCATATACGCCTGTTTCTCCATTGCCTCAGAATAGCAATCCTGCGCCAACTACAGATCTTCCACAGAAGGTGGTAGATGGGTATAATACGAAAACTCCAGAGCAGATTCTGATTCCTGAGGAACAAAAGCCGACAGTCGATGTGATAGCGGATAAAACGGCAGGCCTTCTGCAGCAAGCTTCTCAGAAGGGCATACGCTGGGTAGTCTCATTGTTCGATTCGGCGGAAGAATCACAATGATTTCAGGAGAAACAGTTATTTCACGGGTACGTGAATAGCTGTTTCTTCTGTTTTACGTAAGGGCGGGATTGATGGAGTAAGCTTGTACTGTTATAATAAGTGGATTAATATCAGGCTGTCTGTGGGGGTAAGGAATGACTGACGTTCAGAAAAGACAACAACAAATTCGCAATTTCTCGATTATTGCACATATAGACCATGGTAAATCGACACTAGCTGACCGCATTTTGGAATACACGGGGGCACTAACCACGCGTGAAATGCAGGAACAGGTACTCGATCAGATGGATCTGGAGCGCGAACGTGGTATCACAATAAAGCTGCAAGCCGTGCGTTTAACCTATCGTGCAGACGATGGTGTAGAGTATTATCTCAATTTGATTGATACACCGGGACACGTCGATTTCACCTATGAAGTTTCCCGCAGTCTTGCAGCATGTGAAGGCGCACTGCTGGTTGTGGATGCGGCTCAAGGAATTGAAGCGCAGACACTGGCCAATGTGTATTTAGCACTGGATAATAACCTTGAAATCCTACCTGTGCTTAACAAAATTGATTTGCCAAACGCTGACCCTGACCGGGTAAAGCAGGAGATTGAGGATGTTATCGGGCTGGATACCAGTGAAGCGGTTATGGCATCTGCCAAAGCCGGTATCGGGATCAAGGAAATTCTGGAGCAGGTGGTGAAGCAGGTTCCTGCGCCATCCGGTAATTCAGAAGAGCCGCTTAAAGCATTGATCTTTGACTCTCATTACGATCCTTACAAAGGCGTTATCGTCTATGTGCGCGTAATGGACGGTAAGATCCGTGCGGGATCGAAGATTAAGATGATGGCAACTGAGAAGACTTTCGAGGTCATTGAAGTTGGCGCATTTATGCCGCGTATGACCATTGTCGATGAATTGAACATCGGGGATGTTGGATTTATCGTAGCTGGGATCAAGCATGTTGGAGATACCCGTGTCGGTGATACTGTCACTGACGCAAAGAATCCTACTGCTGAGCCGCTTCCAGGTTACCGTAAGATCAACCCGATGGTATATTGCGGGTTGTATCCAATTGAGACCTCCGATTATAACGATCTTCGTGAGGCATTGGAGAAGCTCCAGCTTAATGATGCTTCGCTAAGCTTTGAGCCGGAAAGCTCGAGCGCGCTTGGATTTGGTTTCCGTTGCGGATTCCTTGGACTCTTGCATATGGAGATCATTCAAGAGCGGATTGAGCGCGAGTTCAATTTGCCGCTAATTACAACAGCACCGAGTGTTATTTATCGAATTATGCTGACCAATGGCGAAATGATTCAGATCGACAACCCGTCACATTATCCGGAAATCGGAACGATTGACTACATTGAAGAGCCATATGTTAAAGCAGCGATCATTGTGCCTAACGACTTCGTAGGTACTGTAATGGAGCTGTGCCAGAACAAACGCGGCGAGTTCGTAAATATGGAATATCTAGATACTAATCGTGTAACGATTACGTACGAGATTCCGCTGTCAGAGATCGTTTATGATTTCTTTGATCAGTTGAAATCCGGTACGAAAGGATATGCTTCTTACGACTATGAAATTTGCGGATACCGTCGTTCGAATCTGGTCAAGATGGATATCTTGCTTAACAATGAGCAGGTCGATGCCTTGTCCTTTATCGTTCACCGTGATCGTGCATACAACCGCGGTCGTATCATTTGTGAGAAACTACGTGGGATTATCCCTCGTCAAATGTTCGAAGTGCCGATTCAAGCCTCTGTGGGTACGAAGGTGGTTGCGCGTGAAACCGTTAAGGCGATGCGCAAAAACGTACTTGCAAAATGTTACGGCGGTGATATTTCGCGTAAGCGTAAGCTGCTAGAGAAACAAAAAGAAGGTAAGAAACGCATGAAGCAAGTAGGTAGCGTAGAGGTACCACAAGAAGCATTCATGGCAGTACTGAAGATCGACGAGTAGAAATTAGGTAGAGCCGGGAGAATATCCCGGCTCTATTTTTTTGCGCAGGAGAAGATTACAATAGGGTGGAAGGATTGTAAGCACATACACTGTAAGGGGAGTCCTCTTTTGAAACGATTATATTTGAAACTTACGCCAAGTACCTTTAAGAATCGGATTTTGTTAGCTTTCTTACTGTTGGTACTAACACCCATTGCCATGCTCGTACTGTATAACTTCAAAGAGACAGAACAAATGCTGCAGGATAATGCGGAAACGAAGAACATAGAGCAGCTTATTGGGATTAAGAATGGTTTTGTTGATCTCATGAGTCTCGTTATGAAAACAGGGTCATTACTCGAACAAGATACAACGATTTTATCGATAATGAAGAATCCCGAGCAATCTGATGAAATCACGAGAAAAAAGCTCGTTGAAAACAAGTTTGGAGCGATTGAAAATACATTCTTCATGAGTGGAGCGACGGTGTATTATACTTTAATCGACCTTCATGGAAACGCATACACTTCCTTTATGCCGAGGGAAACCTTGAGCTACGACGAAATCCAATCGGAAGATTGGGTTCAAGCATTGAAGCGAGAAGGAGCGAATCGATATATATGGAATCCGAATGACAAGAACAATGTGGTCCGGGAAAGTACAACAAGTAAGAAAATGCTTAGCCTCTATGAGGTTATGCGTGATAATGGTTTTAACATTTATGCCTATGCAAGACTAAGTATCGATTATGAGGAGTGGTTTACTAGATCAACGTTAGGGAGTAAGCAGGAAGGGGCTTTTTTTCTGCTCGATGCCTCAGGGAGAATGATGCTTAATCCGGATAAGGATGAGACCTTTTCTCCAGATATTGCGCAGAGTATTGTGAAGAGTGACCACCAACGGCAGATAGAGCGTGCTGCATCCATCATCGATCCGAAGGAGAAAAGCTTATACACATACAGCTACATCGAAGAGTTAAATGGTTATGTCGTTAAAAAGGTACAGCTAGCACAGCTATTTCTTGAGGTGTATAAGCAGAAGCAACGATTTTTTGCTGTATTTGGAGTCATACTCCTGCTATTTGTTCTATTAACTTATTTTATATCATCGACGATTACAGTGCCGCTAAAGAAGCTGCAGAAGAAGATGGAGATGACCGCTAAAACGAATCTCAAAATGAAATTACCCGAGCAAGGGCGGGGAGAGATTCTTGCACTGACTCAGAGTTTCAATATAATGATCCATGATTTAAATGAACTGTTGCAGCGTCTTCAGCTTGAAGAAAAACAGAAGCAATTCGTTCGATTTCAGGTGTTACTTTCGCAGATGAATCCACATTTCCTACTAAATACATTGAATACTATAAAGAGCATCGCCTTAGATAAAGATGATGATGAAATTTATGGAATTTGTGTTGCACTAGGCAAAATATTGGAAACAACCTTAAATACGGAAGTGGATTTGATTCTGTTAAAGGATGAGATTGTACTAATTGAATCTTACATGGAGATTCAGCGGCAACGCTTCGGACATGGGATTGAGATTCAATATGATATCAACGAGGAACTACAATACGCATTAATCCCTAAATTCTGTCTTCAGCCCTTAATTGAAAATAGCTTGATTCACGGCTTCGGTCAGTCTGTGAAACAAGGGAAAATTGATATTTCCGCTAAGGTGACTGGACAGCAACTATATCTGCAGGTTAAAGATAACGGCATGGGGATAGATAGAGCACAGCTGAATAAGACTGCACGGAAACGACAAGGAATCGGTGTTCAGAATATTAGGGAGAGCTTAGAGCTGTTGTTCAAGAATCAACGGACAGGCATGGACATTGTATCATCAGACACAGGAACTGAAGTGATTATCCATTTTCCACTTCTTATTTCAAAACCTTACGATGGAGGTAAGCTCACATGTGGAGAACGTTAATTGTGGATGATGAACAACCCGCGGTTAAAAGTATACGGAAGTTATTCTTAAAGGCTGGAATCCCGTTTGAAATTATAGGTGAGGCGGAGAATGGAGAAGTAGGCTTGCAAATGATTCGTGAGCTTCATCCAGATGTGGTAGTGACGGATATCAATATGCCAGTGATGGATGGGGTGAAGCTCCTTCAAGTTGCGCGAGAGGAAGGCTTCGACTGCCGATTTGTAATGTTGACCGCGTTGAGTGAATTTGAATACGCCCGGCAAGCGCTCGTATTTGGGGCTTCGGACTACATTCTGAAGCTATCTTTAGATCTCCAAGGTTTGAAGCAGACCATGGATAAGGTTCATGCCGAGCTGGAGCGAATGGTGAAGATGAAGAAGGCCGATAAATGGTTTCCTGAGAAGCAACAAACGGGACCGACAGATCATGTGGAGATGAACAAAATAATTGCTTATATTGAAGAGCATTATTCTGAGGACATCTCGCTTAAATCCATGTCAGAGTTGATACGAATGGATGCCAGCTATATAAGTGACTTATTCAAGAAAAAGACAGGGAAAACTTTGACGAATTATATTCAAGAGCGGCGTATTCAGGCTGGAAAAATGCTGCTTGCAGAGACGAAGCTAACGATTAGTGAGATTGGGCAGCAGGTGGGCTTTGAGAACGATAATTATTTTATTAAAATTTTCAAAAAGTGGTGTGGCGTCACGCCAAATGAATTTCGCAAAGAACCAAAAAACGTTCTATAGTTTCCCAAATGTAGTTCATCCCCCAGAATCCGCTCTGATGATAAAGTTATAGACGTAGAGCACAACACATAATCCTTCCAAGGGGGAAGATATCGATGAAGAAAAAGTGGTATCCTGCAGTGCTTTCTGTCTTATTAGCAGGTACGATGCTGGCTGGTTGTGGTACTAGTGGAAGTAATGATGCGCAGGGCAGTGCAAATGGACAAACAGCAAAGGAGAAAATAAAGCTTACGATGTGGGGGGCAGTTCCGGCAGAAGCCGGGCCTCAAGCTGTAGTTGATAACTGGAATAAAGATCATCCAGACATTCAAGTCGAGTATATCCGTAATGTAAATGACGATGCTGGAAACTTAAAGCTGGATACTGCCTTGATGACCAATCAAAACATAGACCTTTTCATGAACTACGATCTTGCTCATTTACAGAAACGTATGGATGCAGGCGTTGCCTTGGATCTAAGCACGAAAACAGATTATGATATCGACAGCCAGATCGGCGAGGACGCAGCAATGTGGAAAATCAATGATAAGTACTATGGGATTCCTACAAAGAAAAACATGGCGTTTGTGTGGTTGAACAAAGATATGCTGGATGCAGCAGGATTACCGATTCCTGCGGTGGACTGGACCTGGTCAGATCTTCAGGAGTATGCGAAGAAGCTAACGAAGCCTGGTGTGTACGGATTATTGCAGGCAGATTCCTCCTTCTCAACAACGATGGACGGTACGCTTGCTGGAATGGGTGTGAAACAGGCGGATGGTACTTCAAACTTTGGGAATGATCTATGGAAAGAACACCTGGAAATATTGCATAACATGATGTTCGTGGACAAATCCACACCGGAATATGGCGAGCAACTGACCAGTAAAATGCCGGTTGACACCATGTTCTTGCAAGGCAAAGCGGCAATGCTGGCAGCAGGTGAGTTTATTTTCCGAAATGCGAACAACTTGAAAGACTATCCGCATGATTTCAAAACCGCGTTCGCCGCTATTCCAAAAGTGAATAAAGATCAAAAGGATTATAAATATTCGGGCGGTGTGGGTGACATGCTTTCTCTTAATGCGAAATCCAAGAATCTGGACGCAGCTTGGGAGTTCGCAAAATGGTATGCGGATGGCGGTATGCTGCCAATGGCAAGCGGTGGTCGTATTCCAGCCTCTAAGAGTGTAGATAGTAAGGAAGCAATGAGCCTTCTCATGAAGGGTGTGGAAGACAAATATGATACAGATTCAATGAATAAAATTGTATTCGGCAAATTCCCGTCCTTCCAGCTAAATGTAACTCAACAAGCCATTGATGCACGTAAAGAAGAGTATGAAAAATACTTTTTAAATAAGCAAGATATTGAAACCACGATGAAGAATATGCAAACCCGTTCGCAAGAGTTATTGAAATAATGAAATAGTTAGCACAAAAGAGAAGGAGGAAGATTTCTTCGTTCTTCTCTTTCGTGTACCCATTTTTCAGCATACGAAAGGCGGCGATACCGTGAAGCGGAGAAGCTGGATGGACAGACAAGGCTGGATCGGCATGACCTTTATTCTTCCGAATATGATTGGTATTCTCTTATTCTTTATTATTCCTGCAATCTATTCCTTTGTCCTCATGTTTACGAATTATCAATTTTCAAATCCGAATTGGCAATTTACTGGGCTGGATAATCTCAAACGATTGTTCCATGACGATAATTTCTATGCCTCGATCAAATATACGGTGATATTCCTGATATCGGTTCCAGTATCGATGGTGCTCGCATTTATTGTAGCGCTATTTCTAAACCGCAGTGTGTATCTTAAAGGCGTATTACGTGGAATGTTCTTCCTACCGTATATCTCCAGTGGAGTAGCCGTTGCATTTGTCTGGATGCTGCTATTTCAGCCTTCACAGGGACCCATCAATGAAATGCTTCGCTGGATTGGCATAACATCGCCGCCAGGATGGTTTGCGGATACGGAAACCGCAATGTATGCCATTGATATCGTACAAATCTGGCTGATGCTTGGCTACAATATGATCATATATTTAGCTGCATTACAGGAAATTTCGACAGAACAGCTGGAAGCTGCCCGGATCGATGGTGCAAGCACATTCAAAACAACATGGAAAATTGTATGGCCTCTTGTTAGTCCCACAACTTTCTTATTAATGATTACCGGATTAATTATGACGATGAAATCGTTCTCGATAATTCAAGCCATTACGGCTGGAGGTCCTAGCGGAAGTACGACGGTCTTATCACTATTCGTTTATAAAACAGCATTCAGTTATTACGATATGGGATACGCTTCAGCCATTTCATGGTTCTTGTTCGCCGTCATTCTCGTCATTACAGTCATTCAGTGGATCGGCCAAAAGCGCTGGGTTCATTACTAAATGATCCCACAAAGTGATGCTTTGCGGGGGGCCCCGAAACCATAATTTAAAGGAGCAGGCGGTATGAATGAAAAAGCAGGAAACATGAAGGTGAAACTGCCAGTAACGATCATCATGTTTGTTCTAGGACTATTTATGATTGTGCCTTTCCTATGGATGCTCAGCACATCCTTTCAGACACCTGCCGAGGTGTTTAACAAATGGCTGCCTTCATCTCTCAACTGGAGCAATCATATTCGGGTGTGGACAGGAAGTCATGATTTTGTTCCGTATTATTTAAATTCACTTAAGATTTCAATTATTGGAACTGTGGGGGCTGTGTTTCTATCTGCCCTTGCCGCTTACGGATTTTCACGTACTTCGTTCAAAGGTCGAGATGGACTATTTGTCATATATCTATCCATGATGATGGTTCCACCTCAGGTGCTTTTTGTTCCAAAGTTTATCATGTTTAACTGGGTTGGGATTTACAATACGCATTGGGCGCTGATCTTACCAGCCATGTTCTCAATCTTCGGTGTATTTATGCTTCGGCAGTTCTTTATGAGCATTCCTAAGGAAATTACGGAATCCGCTTTTTTGGATGGGGCGGGGCATTATAAGATATTTTTCCGCTTAATTCTGCCATTAGCGAAGCCAGCAATAGCAACGTTTGCTATTCTCGATTTCTCCTGGCAATGGAATGATTATGAGAATGCGCTTGTATTCTTGCAAAGCCCTAAACTATATACCATTCCGCTTGGATTGCAGAATTTTATTCTTGAGAACAATGTGGACTACAACGGGATGATGGCTGCTTCATCGGCTGCGATTATTCCAATGATTATTATCTTCTTTGTGGGTCAGAAATACATTATTCAAGGGATTTCAAGTTCGGCTGTGAAAGGCTAACTATAGGAGGAGTACTAACATGAGAACAGAAATGGTTAAATCCGATGTAACAGTGGTCGGTGGTGGACTTGCAGGAATGAACGCGGCGATCGCTGCAGCGCGCCTAGGGTTAAAGGTAGCACTAGTGCAAAACCGTCCTGTACTTGGTGGTAACTCGAGTTCAGAGGTTCGGGTATGGGTATGTGGTGCAACAGGACATGGTGTAAATCGATATGCACGTGAGACAGGCATTATGGGTGAGTTATTCATCGAGAATCAATACCGGAACCCGGAGGGAAATCCATACTTATGGGATCTAACCTTACTCGAAGCCGTGAAGGCAGAGTCGAATATCAGCCTGTTTCTAAATACCGATGTACGCGAAGTGGAAGCGGAAGGTGAGGCAGAGGATCGGACGATTCGCAGTGTGATTGGTTGGATGATGGGATCTGAGCGGTTGATTACGTTCAAGAGTGAGGCGTTCATCGATTGCACGGGCGATGGTTTGGTTGGCTTCCTGGCAGGAGCTGATTTCCGATTAGGACGTGAAGCCCGCCATGAATTTAATGAGGAATGGGCACCTGAAGTGCCTGATAACATTACATTAGGCAGTACATTATTGTTTTATACACAGGATACAGGAAAACCGGTACGTTATGTTGCTCCATCGTTCGCGAAGGATATTACAACAACGTCGATTCCGATCCGTCGGGTCATTCGGAGTGGAGATTCAGGCTGTCACTACTGGTGGATTGAATGGGGCGGTGAGCTTGATACAGTGGATGAGAATGAACGTATACGTGATGAGCTATCCTCTGTTATTTATGGGATTTGGGATTACATTAAAAACTCAGGTCATTTTGATGCCGAAAATATGACGCTGGAGTGGGTTGGCTCAATTCCTGGTAAACGTGAATACAGACGGTTTGTTGGCGATACGATCTTAACGCAAAATGATATTCTTGCGCAGCGTGAATTTGAAGACCGGATTGGATTCGGAGGATGGTCGATTGATCTGCATCCACCGCAAGGGATGTACGCAGAAGAGAGCGGCTCGAAACATCTGCATGCGGATGGGATTTATCATATTCCATTTAGTTCGCTCTATTCGAAGAATGTGCGAAATCTACTCTTCGCGGGTCGGAATATCAGCGCATCTCATGTGGCTTTTGGAACAACACGCGTCATGGCAACCTGTGCGATCATGGGTGAAGCGGCTGGAGCAGGTGCAGCATTATCCGTCATCAAAGGTGTAACCCCTCGTGAAATTCGCAAGCAGCATATGCATGAATTGCAACAGGTGATGTTAAAGCAAGATGCTTCGATTATTGGATTGCGCAACGAAGATCCGCTAGACCTCGCGAGAAATAGTGAGATTCATGCGTCCAGTACGATGAAAGGCATAGTACTGGATCGACCAGCTGAAGCTTATGAGCTTTCTCATGACGTAGGAATATTGTTTCCGGTTGAAGGAAATATCCTTGGGTTGAAGCTGCTTGTGTCAGCAAGTACTCAGTCAGAGTTGACCGTTGAGCTATGGACGACTGGGCGTGCGGAAAATTACGTTCCAGCAGAGTGTAGACAGGTTGATGTTGTAATAGTACAAGCTGGAGAGCAGCAATGTATTGATGTTCCGGTACAAGAGGAGCAGTGGAGTTCAATCGGCGAATGTAATATCTTCGCTATTATTCGAGCTAATGAGCATATTCAATTGCATATTTCAGAAACCCCAATCACAGGTGTTATTACATTTGAGCGAGGCGTTAAACCTGTAGTCGATTCAGCGCTGGAGGATCATCAGCCAGATCAGCCGGTGATGGAGTGGAGCATGAAACAGCTTGTACGCAGGCATTTCTGCTTTGCGGTAGAAACATCCGCATATGCTGCATCCAAAGTCACTGACGGGTATGTTCGACCTTTTGCAGGGCCACATAGCTGGGTTTCTGAGCCGATGACTGCTGGTAGAACGGAGTGGGTAGAGGCGCGTCTCCCGGATGCTGCTTCAGTCTCTGAAATTCATTTTACCTTTAACGATGATGTTAATGAGGATCTTATCAACTTACATCACCATGAAACGCCATTTCTAGTGATTCCTGAACTAGTAAAGGCTTACGATGTAGAGTTACTCATTGATGACGTGTGGCAAGTCATGTTCCGCGTCAAAGACAATCATCGCCGGAAGAACGTACATCGTTTAGAGAAGCCTGTCCTTACGGATGCTGTTCGGATCGTTGTTCATGAAACCAACGGAGGAGAACGTGCAGAACTCGTGGAAATGCGGATATATTAAGAAGAAACGGCTTAGCCGTCCTTATAGGGACGGTATCCGTTTCTGCGAGAAATACAAAATATATAGGATAACGTAAAACTTATACTTTTTTGTATTTTAAAATAGAGATCATTTATAAATGATCGCCCTTGGAGGGAAGCCGTCAGGCTTCCCTTTTCTTGTTTTTTAGATTACACTAGTCAAACGATATTTTTATATAAAGGAGACAGCTAATGACCACGAATACTAATGGCCGTCCCCCTGAGGCCGTATACATTCATATTCCTTTTTGTACCAATAAGTGCTTTTATTGTGATTTTAATTCCTACGTTCTCAAGGATCAGCCGGTTATGGATTATCTCCAAGCCTTGGATCGAGAAATGGAGCTGACCGTCAAGAACACTCCACCGGGAGTTATCAAAACGATCTTTGTCGGCGGTGGTACCCCAACAGTACTGAAGCCGGATGAGATGGCTTATTTTCTAAAATCAGTTCGGACACATTTCCCAAACTGGGATAAAGATATCGAGTTCTCTATGGAAGCAAATCCGGGAACTACGGATATAGATAAGTTGACGGTTATGAAAGAAGGCGGCGTGAATCGGGTGAGCTTTGGTGTTCAGGCGTTTCAGAACGAACTCCTTACGGGTATTGGCCGGATTCATAATGTTGACGATGTATACCGCAGCTTGGAGAATGCTCGTGCAGTTGGTCTTAACAACCTGTCGGTTGACCTTATGTTTGGTTTGCCGAACCAAACTGTAGAGATGCTGGGCGAAAGTATTCGTAAGGCCTTGGAGCTTGATTTACCCCACTATTCTATTTACAGCTTGAAGGTGGAGGAGAACACTCTTTTTCACACCCTATTTAATAAGAACATACTTCCTCTTCCTAATGAAGAAGATGAACTGCAAATGTACCTCTTGTTGATGTCATCTATGAAGGAAGCAGGCTATAACCAATACGAAATCAGTAACTTCGCAAAACCAGGTATGGAGAGTCGTCACAATATCACTTACTGGCGTAATGAAGATTATTATGGTCTCGGGGCAGGTGCACATGGATATGTGGGGCGCCAGCGTCATATTAATGTTAAGGGTGTAAATCCTTATGTTGAAGCTACACGTAAAGGGTTGCCTCGATTAGACGCATACCCAATCACTGAAGCAGAAGCGATGGAGGACTTTATGATGGTTGGCTTACGTATGCATGAAGGCGTCTCAAATGAGGCTTTTCAAGCGCAATTTGGGCGTTCGATAGAGGATGTATTTGCGAAATCCTTGCATAAGATGCTGCATGCGGGTCTACTTGAGCACGAAGAGGGGACTTACCGACTCAGCAAGCAAGGGATCCTTTTCGGGAACGATGTTTTCGCGGAATTTGTAGGCGCACTGACAGAAGTTTAATTTTAAAATACCCCTTGAATTGTAATTCACTCTGTTGTATATTTATTCATATTATCAACAGAGGGGTGAATTAAAGTGCTTGCCAAGACGGAAATGATCCGCCATTCGTCTCCAGCAGGAGACGCACAGGTGATTTGCAGAAATGCTGTGATAGAAGATGTTGAACCGTTGTATCTGATGATAGAAGAATACGCACAGCGCGGGATCATGTTGCCCCGTTCCAGGCAGGCGCTGACACGCCAGATCGATCAATTCGTTGTTGCAGAAATTGGCGGCAGATTCGTTGGCTGTGGGTCACTCTTCAGACTCGGGAATGATCTTGTAGAGATTCGCTCGATCGGTCTGAATGACGAAGGTAAGGGCAAAGGTGTAGGCTCAATGATTTTAGAGAAGTTGGTTGAGGAAGCCAGAAACCAGAAAATCCCTAAGGTCATGGCACTAACCTACGCCGTAGATTTCTTTCTTAGAAACGGATTCGAAGTTGTTGAGAAAGAGATTTTTCCCGAAAAGGTATGGACAGATTGCGTGAATTGTAAAAAGCAGCATGCCTGCGATGAAATAGCAGTACTTAAGATGCTGAACTGACTTGACAATGTCAATGTCAGTTTGGTATTTTTGTATTAGTGGTTAGCACTCATCTGAGTCGAGTGCTAACGAATCGGAGCCAACAGCCGATAGGAGGGGATAACATGTTAACTGATCGCCAGAGAATGATACTAAATGCAATTGTAGATGATTATATTTCATCGGCAGAACCAGTAGGATCTCGCAGCATTTCTAAACGGGGTGATGTAGGGTACAGCCCTGCGACTATTCGAAATGAAATGGCTGACCTAGAGGATTTGGGTTATCTCGAGCAGCCTCATACATCGGCGGGGAGAATACCTTCCCATAAAGGATACCGATATTATGTGGATCATTTGGTACCGTGGAATTCCGCCGAAACGGCAGAGATGGGCACGATCCGCGCTTTTTTTGCCGAGAAGCTGAATGCGATGGAGCAGGTAATCCAACATGCGGCGATGATTCTTTCCAATATGACGAATTACACTTCCATCCTTCTGGGACCGGAGGTTTTTCATACATCATTGCGTCATTTTCAGTTGTTACCACTAGATGATAAAACCGCTGTAGCGATTATTGTTACAAGTACGGGTCAAGTTGAGAACCGTACGGTGAACATTCCGCCGGAGATATCCGTTTCCGAGATGGAGAAAGTGGTTAACCTACTGAATAGTAAGCTGGTCAATGTACCACTCTATAAGCTGAAGACTCGGCTGTATTCCGAGCTTGGCGAGGAAATGCAGCGTCACATCTCACATTATGAAGAATTAATGCAAGTGCTAGACATTGCGCTGGAAAGTGATCAAGAGCAGCGTATCTATCTTAGTGGAGCGACGAATATGCTTACACAGCCTGAGTTCAAGGATGTTGACAAGGTGAAAAGCATTCTTGATCTGCTGGAAGAGACGCCTACATTGCTCAAAATGCTGGCCCCTACAACTGGCGGCACTGGTATCCAGGTCCGAATAGGGACGGAGAACAATCATGAAGCGTTCGCTAACTGCAGTCTGATCACCGCCACTTATTCTCTTGATGGGCAGGCACTGGGGAGCATTGGTATCCTTGGTCCGACACGAATGGAATATGCAAGAGTGATGGGGATCTTGGGCATTTTATCCCGAGATTTGACAGCGATGCTGGCACACTGGTATAAGTGAACAGAGTCAACATTGATTACGTGAATGATTTTAATGAATGATTTTAAGGAGGTGAAGACAACTTGAAAAAGGAACAAGTTCAAGATGCTAATGAATTCAAAGATGAATTGATAAATGAGGAACCTGAGGCTGATGTAGCTTCGGAAACCGACTCATTTACGGCAGAAGAAATTAGTGAAGGTGCTTCAGACACAGGTTCGGAGGTAAAACGTCTGCAGGATCTCGCTGATGAATATCAAGGACGTGCGCTGCGTGCGCAGGCTGATTTCGATAACTTCCGTCGTCGTACTCAGAAGGAGAAAGAAGAGTTGGCTCAATATGCCACCTCCAAGCTCGTGACTGAATTGCTTTCAGTACTGGACAATTTTGAGCGTGCTTTAGTGACTACTCCTAGCAGCCCAGAATCCGAAGCTTTCGTGAAGGGTGTTAATATGATTTTCCGTCAGCTAGATGGGGTATTGAAGTCCGAGGGACTTACGGCTATGGAAACAGTAGGACAGCCTTTTAATCCTGAATACCATCAGGCTATTATGCAGGTGGAGAGCGAGGAGTACGAAGAGGGTATCGTAACGGAAGAGGTCCAAAAGGGATACCTCCTGAAAGATAAAGTCCTTCGTCCTGCTATGGTCAAAGTCAGCATGTAATCTGTATATATAGGACGGGCAGTATCTGTCCACCATGTACCAATCGAATTTTTTAAATATTTTATTATTTTAATGAGCGAATGCTCCATATACCTTTAGAGGAGGCAAATTATTGTGAGTAAAGTTATCGGTATTGACTTAGGAACCACGAACTCTTGCGTTGCCGTAATGGAAGGCGGCGAAGCCGTTGTAATTCCAAACCCAGAGGGCGCACGTACAACCCCTTCGGTGGTAGGTTTTAAGAAAGACGGCGAGCGTATCGTCGGTGAAACAGCTAAACGCCAAGCAATTACTAACCCTGATCGTACGATCAGCTCTGTTAAACGTCACATGGGTACTAACCATAAAGAAAGCATCGATGGTAAAGACTACTCCCCACAAGAAATTTCAGCAATGATTCTTCAAAAGCTGAAATCCGATGCAGAAGCATATCTTGGCCAAACTGTTACTCAAGCAGTTATCACAGTTCCTGCTTATTTCAATGACAGCCAACGTCAAGCTACTAAAGATGCAGGTAAAATTGCAGGCTTGGAAGTTTTGCGTATTGTGAATGAGCCAACAGCTGCAGCTTTGGCATATGGTCTGGAGAAATCCGAAGATCAAACTATCCTTGTCTATGACCTTGGTGGCGGTACGTTCGACGTATCTATCCTTGAACTGGGCGATGGATTCTTTGAAGTAAAAGCTACAAGCGGCGACAACAAACTTGGTGGCGATGACTTTGACCAAGTGGTTATGGATCATCTGGTATCCGAATTTAAGAAAGAGCAAGGCATTGATCTGAGCAAAGATAAATCTGCTGTACAACGTTTGAAAGATGCAGCTGAAAAAGCGAAGAAAGAATTGTCGGGCGTACTGACAACCACTATTTCTCTTCCGTTCATCACTGTAGTTGACGGAGTACCTCAGCATTTGGAGATCAACTTGACTCGTGCGAAGTTTGATGAGCTTACTGCTGGTCTAGTAGAACGTACTTTGGGACCAACTCGTCAAGCATTGTCTGATGCTGGTATGACGCCTGCAGACCTTACCAGAATCGTTCTGGTTGGTGGTTCTACACGTATTCCTGCTGTACAAGATGCAATTAAGAAGCTTACAGGTAAAGATCCACACAAAGGTGTGAATCCGGATGAAGTTGTTGCTCTTGGTGCTGCTGTTCAAGCGGGTGTATTGACTGGTGATGTTAAGGACGTTGTATTGCTCGACGTAACTCCGCTTTCCCTCGGTATCGAAACTGCAGGTGGCGTGTTCACGAAAATGATCGAGCGTAACACTACAATTCCTACAAGTAAATCCCAAGTATTCTCGACCTTTGCTGACAACCAACCTAGCGTTGAGATTCACGTGCTACAAGGTGAGCGCCAAATGGCGAATGGCAACAAAACATTGGGACGCTTCATGCTGAACGAGATTCCACCAGCACCACGTGGCGTACCACAAATCGAAGTTTCTTTCGATATTGATGCCAACGGTATCGTGAATGTGTCTGCAACTGATAAAGGCACTAACAAGAGCCAAAAGATCACTATCACTTCTTCCAGCGGTCTGAGCGACGCAGAAGTAGAACAAATGATGAAGGATGCCGAGCTTCATGCTGAGGAAGACCGTAAGCGTAAAGAATTGGTAGAAGCGAAGAACAGCGCTGACCAACTCGTATATTCCACTGAGAAAGTGATCAAAGATCTTGGTGATAAAGCTGATGCTTCCGAAGTTGAAAAAGCAAACGAAGCTAAAGATAAAGTGAAAGCAGCACTTGAAACTGACAATCTTGAAGAAATCAATGCAGCTACAGAAGCATTGACTGAGATTGTACAACAGTTGTCCATGAAGCTGTACGAACAAGCTGCTCAAGCAGAGCAAGGTGCTGAAGGTGGCGCTGGAGCTGCTGAAGGCGCTCCTAAGAAAGACAATGTAGTTGACGCTGATTATGAGGTTGTTGACGAAGATAAGAATCAAGGGTAACCTTAAACGATAAATGTATAGGGCGTAACTGATAAATTCTTATATAGTTAAGAAGGGAAGGTCAAAACCGGGTCATCCCGTGTTTTGACTTTCCTTTTGTAATATCAGTTTGCACACTCTTCGCGAATGCGCCTTCTGATATTGTAAGAATAAACATCTGCTGGAACTGGATGGTCAGATCCTAGGGTTTTATCGTATAATGGTTTCTTTGGCAGGTAATTTAGGAATTTGAGTATGTAATGTACGGAGGTGAAAGCAGTGGCAGATAAACGCGATTATTATGAAGTGCTTGGCCTCAGTAGAGATGCTTCAGACGACGAGGTGAAGAAAGCGTACCGGAAATTGGCGCGCCAATATCACCCAGACGTGAATAAAGCAGATGACGCTGAAGCTAAGTTTAAAGAAGTAAAAGAAGCTTACGATGTTCTTAGCGACGGACAACAGCGAGCTAGATATGACCAGTATGGCCATATTGATCCTAACCAAGGTATGGGCGGCTTCGGAGGCGGCGGTGGCGACTTCGGAGGATTAGGCGATATCTTTGATATGTTCTTTGGCGGCGGCGGACGTCGTGATCCTAACGCACCACAGCGTGGTGGGGATTTGCAGTATACGATGACCATTGAATTCAAGGAAGCGGTATTCGGTAAAGAAACTGATATCACTATTCCACGTACGGAAACTTGCGATACCTGCTACGGCTCCGGGGCTAAACCGGGTACTAAACCAGAGACTTGTTCCACTTGTCATGGTAGTGGGCAACAGGAATTCGTACAGAATACACCACTTGGACAGATGCGTAATCGTCGTCCATGTTCACATTGCAGTGGTACAGGTAAGATTATTAAGGAAAAATGTACGACTTGTAGCGGACAGGGTAAAGTTAAGAAGCAGCGTAAGATTCATGTACGCATCCCTGCAGGTGTCGATGACGGTGCGCAGCTGCGCATGACTGGCGAAGGCGAGGGCGGCTTACGCGGTGGTCCTGCTGGAGACTTGTATATTGTCATCCGTGTCAAATCGCATGATTTCTTCGTACGTGAGAACGATGACATTATGTGCGAGGTTCCACTTACATTTGCACAGGCTGCACTTGGCGATGAGATTGAGATTCCTACCTTAACGGAAAAAGTGAAGCTGAAGATTCCTGCGGGAACGCAGACCGGTACTTTCTTCCGCCTTAAAGGTAAAGGTGTTCCACGTCTACGTGGATCTGGCCAAGGTGACCAGCATGTTAGAGTCATTGTTGTGACACCTAGCAAGCTGAATGATGAGCAAAAAGATTTGTTGCGACAGTTCGCCTCTCTAAATGGAGAAAACACACATGAGCATGAGCAATCTTTCTTTGATCGTGTGAAGCGTGCGTTCCGCGGGGACTGATATTTCTAACTTCATTAATTGAGCAAATAAATAATACAGCAGAGCAGCTATCCTCCCGTTATTTGGGGATCGCTGCTCTGTTTTTTTGAATAAGGCAGTTTGCTCATGTCGACTGTTAGTAGGGACAAGCTAGCCAATCTCATACGGTGCTTTTCAAGCCAATAGCGACTATGGGGTCCGTTAGCATGCCAAATATCGCATAATCCAGCGTTTAAGGTCATCTGAGTCCGATGACTGACTCGGAAACGCAAATGTGACCTATAGACGAAAAAGCCCCAGCAGTCATTGGCTGCTGGGGCTTTCTTTTAAAGTGCAACTAGATGTTGTTCGAAGAACGTAGGTCCTCAAGCACACGGCTCAGAATTGTTGCTGCTTGTGCACGAGTCAATGTACCTTGTGGATTGAAGCTGTCCGCAGTAACACCTTTGAGATAACCTTTGGTTACAGCATAGGCTACAGCGTTGCGTGCCTCCGCAGCGATGTTATCCGCATCCTTAAAGCTTAAAGGTGTCTTGGCTACTGTAAGATCAGCACCAAGAGCCTTAGCGATGATAAGAGCTGCTTCCTCGCGAGTCAGCACATCACGAGATCCACTTTCTTTGATGCGAGTACTCCAAGTGTCACCTTTTCCAAGTAGACGGTCGAAGAGCGTTAGAAGCTCTGCCTGATTTAAAGTGTCAGCAGGTTTAAAGCTGCCATCGGCTCCTTTGCCGGCAATGATACCATGTGAAGCAAGGATTTCGATATCGGTTTGAGCCCAGTGTGTGCCAATATCTTTAAAGCTTATTTTTCGGGATGCTGCACTGTAAGAACCGTCACCAGTAACGTTAAACTGTAGAATCCCTTCTTTAGAGATAGAACCAGGTAGTAGATAGGACCATTTATGATCCTTTGATTCTACATAAGCGGCAGTCTTTCGTGCATCATGAAGACTGCTGGCCTTTAGATTAAGCTGAAGGATGATCGGCTTTCCGGTTGTCCAACCATTTTTGATAGTGAGAATGGAAGAACCGATATTTATTGCTGCTGAGCTACCTGCTAAAATTGCTGTGTTGCCTGCATCTGTCAGGCTAATCGTAAGGGTCAAGCCGTTGCTGTTGATGAAATCCGGAAGAGTCGCCGCTGGAATAAGTACATTGAACCCACTACCGTTTAGGCGGAGTGCATTCTCCGATTTCTTTAACTGCTCGGCTTGGGCCGGGGTAAGAGTAACAACAACTTGGCTATATTTATTGAAGCTTACATCGCTAAGATCAAGTACAGAAGTTTTATCTTTTGCATTCTGGATCGAATTTGCTAATGCAGTGTCTAAGATGTTGAACACCGCTGAAGACTTGCCACCTGCTGGATCTGCAGTCTCTACTAGCTTCCCAGATTTCAATGCGATTCCAGAAGCGGGAGCACTGGTTGCCGTAGGTACATTCGATTCAGGTGTAGGTGTTGGCTTCGGTGTTTCAGGTGTGTTAACAGTTACGCTTACCGTTCTCAAACCAGATGGGATCGTTGATGTTGTAGCATCATTCCAGACCTGTACATCGTATAGCTCCAAGTCGTATTTTCCCGCTTTAGATGGTTTGAAGGTTATTTTGCCTAGTGAGCCAGAGCCGTGATAAGCACCACCTGATAGATTGACGCTATACTGTGTCAGTTTGCGGCCGTCTCCGAGATCATAGGTTTCTGAGAATTCTGTAAGTGCAACACTAGAGAAATTCTCCTCTTGATACGTAGCCAGTTGTACGCTTGGCTGGATCGCTGGTGTTTCGAGAGAACCATCGTAGATGACAGCGAATGAAGCCCCATAGATGCCATAAACCTCATCAGTCACGGAATACCCTAGATCAACGGTTACCGGCTGTCCCAAATCAATAGTGGCTGCAGATAGAGACGGATTTACATTGAAAATACCATCCCCTGTGCTATAAAGCAGTCGCTGAGCATAATCATCGTCGTCTGCGCCATTACCTACTTTATCAACCACATAGATTTTGTACTCATTAAGCCCTTCGTTAACCGGAACGTCAATGGAAAAAGCACCATTACCTGCAATTACTCCACCGAATTTATAAGTATTTCCATCATAATGTTTACCTTCGGCGTACACGGTAAACCAGTTTCCAATAGGTTTTGTATTAGAAATATAATAGGCCATTAGGTCATCATCAATGAACCCACTAATTTCTGCCGCACCAGGATCGGTTGGCGCCTCACGTTCGTACTCCTCAAGTGTGATGCCGGAAACTAATGGCTTCTCGGTATCAATTGTGAACTTGATCTTTTGTGTCTCGAGCAGTTGTCCATTGGGAAGCACAGGAGTGATGTAGTAGTGACCATCTGGTAAAGTGGACTTGGCGGAGGTCTCCAGGTCTGTTAACGTTCCATCCCAATTTGTAATTTCGTACACGCCACGATAGACCTTTTCATCGATAGAATAAACTGCACCTAAAACTGTCGCAGGAGCATCTATTGAAGAGGCTACAAAACTTATGCCATCCAGCTCTTCATTGACAGAGAAGGTAAAGGTGGTATCGTCTGAGCGTCCATCCCCATTAGGAGAAATCTGTGGATCTTCAAAAGAAAGTTGATTAACAGGCTCTAAATTGAATTTATCGCCAACAAGTGCATTAAAGGGAAGACGAAGAGTTTCTGTATCAGAGGTTAGGAACAGGATGCCTTCATATGCTCCCTCTTTTGCAGTGTCAGAAACCTTCAGTGTAAATTGTGCATAATGATCTACACCTGAGGTAATACTTTTTGGTGCAATATTAATACTAATGTCACCAGGCGCTTCTGTAAGCCATTCGGTGGACAGCGTGTAGGTTGATCCAATCCCTTTAAAGTCCTCTACATAAACTGATTTTGTTACGCTAGCCCCTTTTGGGAGCAGGCCAAAGGACAAGGAACCTGTGTAATAAGGGATTTCTACAGTATCTGGAAGACCACTAATTAAGCTCTCCCCGACTTTAGCAATAGATTCAGCTTTAGCTGATTTCTCCAAATTAATTAATCCGGCACCTTGTTGATATAGTGAGTAAGGATTCCCATCACGGTTAAAGATAGGATCAGCATTGTTCATTAGCAGTGCTTTAATTTCATTTGGCTTAAGATCAGAGTTTTCACTCAGTAGCAAAGCTACAGCTCCTACAACATGTGGGGTTGCCATGCTGGTGCCGCTTTTTAAGCCATAAGCGTGTTCGTAATCCCCACTCCAGCTAGGAATTGTGGAGTTGATATTTACTCCAGGAGCTACAACATCAGGTTTGATTAGATAATCCGGCATCCCCGGGCCCATAGAGCTGAAGTTTGCTAACTGATTTACTTCAAGCCCTATATAGTAACTGATAATATCTTTAGCAGCATCCAATTGAGCTTTTATCTTTTTCCCATCTGCTTGAGTAATTCCGTAGGTAGGAATGTAAATCCCGGGCGCACCAAGGGTGGGACTGATTTCACCAGCAGCATTATTAGCAATTAGGACAAGCTTGGCTCCAGCTGCTTTGGCATTTAGAGATTTATCTCCGAAACTCAGCACACCTCGATCGACAAGGACTACCTTATCTTTGACGTCCAAATTTGTGTAATCGGAAGTACCTCCAAGACCAGCGTAAACGATCTTACTGCCAGCAATATTATCAACTAAGTCTGGGGAGTAAGTTGCTAAGGTCCCTGGAATTTTTTTAACATCGCCAATATCAAAGAATGGGGTATTCACTGGGGTAGTAGAAGCACCTACACTAAGTGCGAGTTGAGATCCAGCAGGTTCGCCCAATGTTCCTACATCCGGTCCAGCGTTACCGGCGGCAACTACAACATTCACGCCCGACTTTATGGCGTTGTCTATCGCGATTGAACTTGCGGAATAGCTTTGGTTAACATCAGAGCCCAGGGAGAGGTTAATTATATCGGCTCCATCAGCGACCGCTTTCTCAATACCCGCGATTACAACCGCTGTTGGACCGGAACCGTAAGGGCCAAGTACGCGATACGCGTACAAATCCACCTCAGGTGCAACATCCAATATTGTACCGGCTACATGAGTGCCATGCGAGGTTTCATATGGGCTACCATTTTTTGGAGGGAAGTTGGCATCAGGAGGTGTTTCTGACGGATCATTATCCTGATCATAAGCATCGTAACCGCCCTTATAATTATCCTTTAATAAAGGGTGGTTTTTATCGATGCCGGTATCTACAACCGCTACCTGTACCCCTTCTCCTGTGTAACCTAATGCATGTAGTGTATCCGCACCTATAAGATTGCCACTGTCCGAATAAGAACGTGTAACAGGCAAAGTCGCTACCTCAACACTGTCTGCTAACGCATGTACTTCATCATTTGGATAAACAGCCGCAACGCCCGGAAGCTCTAGCAGCTTGTTTACTTGATTGGCTGGCAACGTAATGGAATACCCGTTAAAAATTTCACTGTATTCAAAACCGATGTCGGCATCGATTTTCTGCGCTGAGGAAATAAAGCTTTTATGCTCTGAGATAATTTTACTGCGTTGTAAGGAGACTGAGGATCGTAAAGAAGAAGTTTTAGCCTCATTTTCATACACACTGACTGGTTTATTAGTTAATTCCACAATTACGGATACTGGTGCTGAACCTTTGAGCACACCCGCGTAGTTATGAGGGGTCACACTTTGAGACTGTACATTATTAGCTAGGTTAGTTGATGTTTCAAGGGATGAGTTCGCAAATGCAGCGGATGGAAAAAGGACAGAAACAGCCAGTCCGAAGCTCGCCGCCCCAATACCAAATTTTTGAATAGAGTGTTTAAAGGTACGTTTCAAATAAGTTCATCCTCCCAAATGAATTTTTATATTGCAGGGTGTATCTGTAGTTCTCCTCCTCAGCGTAAAATGTAAAAAATTATGAAAATTAAATTTATTCTACAGCTATAACTTCAAATCGAATATACAACTTTAGCACTATATTGCAGGGAAGCGTCGAGGAAAATGTCGAATTCCCAGTAAATAAGTGGAGTATGAGAAAAAAAGGGCATAAAAGAAGTGAAATGAAGACAATATAAAGGAATGCAACAGATATCTGAATTTCAAGCGAGAGCGGGGATAAGATGTCGGAAAGATCTATTTTGGCTTATTTTAAAAGTCCTGAAGAAGCGGAGGGTGTTGCTCGTAAGCTCCGTGCACTTCGGGCCATTGAAATTTCCGTTGATCGCTTCAGTAGATATGGAGGCACGAGCTTTAGCTCAGGGGTAAACCCAGTGACAGGCAATGTTGCCAGAATGGACTCCATGACTGCTGAGCGTGCACACACAGGCATACTAGCTGCTGCTGATACCAGCGCCAGTGGGATGAGTCATGGCGGAGATGGAGGACCGACGGGTAGAGATATTTTACTTACGGTGATCTTGAATTCGGAGTCCCATGATCAAGCATTACGCTTAATTGAAGAAGCAGGCGGGATGATTTGAATAATAATTTTCTTAATAAGAAGGGAGACGATCGATACTATGGATAGAGAGAACTCGCAAATATTCTCAAAGACCGAGAAGATGAAAATGCTGTACGAGGCGAAGGCAGAGGACGTAGAGTTTTCAGCAGCGGAGGCAGATCTGGAGGATATCGAAGCCCAGGCCCGGGCGTTAGAAGCAGACAAACGTCAGCTGCATGAAATTATGAAAAAAGAATAGATGCTAAAAGCTAAGGCAGATACCTCACATTGTGGGGTATTTTTGCGTTCTGGTGTGTATAATTAGGAGAATAGCCCAAGCAGGGGGGAGAATATGGACAACGTTATTTTATGGATAGGTTTAGCACTGCTTATCGCATTCTTAACTTTTATGAATCAGAAGCAACTGTACTCTTCAAAAGTAAAACAGGCCTACCGTGAGCTGCGGGAGCTAACTGAAAAAGTTCGGCTGGAACGATCTGAGGCAAGCGATTTATACCGTTGGGAAGTAGAATTAGCCGAGATGGAGAAACACCCGAACGAACTTAATAAACTGGATGCTGAGATTGGGGTTCGCCAGGCGTTTGTGATGTATTTGGAAAGACATAGTCCTCTGGATGCAAGACTTCCAAGTTTAAAGGAGGCTGCTGCCCATCAGAAGGATTCAGTATGGGGAATCAAGATGGGAGATTACGGATCCAAGAAATAAGGAAATGTACATATAAGGGCTATGTTTGCTGGACCGTTTGGTATGTGCATTTTCAAGAGACAAATTAGTATTAATAGGAACTTGCTTCGAACCCTGGCTGGAATTACGGCTGGGGTTTTCCAAATTTATCATCACTTAAAAGTATCTCGATATTACTTGCCCCTCGTCAGAAATCGGCGTATAAACATCCGGGATGAAAGCTGGACTCTACCGAACGTTGGTGGGGTTATTTTTATTACGAATTAGATGCATTTTAATGAAAATCATGTATTTCTCTCTGCGCAATAAGAGCGTATAATTGTTCAGATATACTTCATGATGACGCGACGAGTAACTTATAGATATCCAGGAGGAATTATTATATGGGAATGGTACACTCTCAGGGAGTTACCGATGAGCTTGTTGTCCGATCTTTAGAAAAAAATTTAGCGATTATAAGGTTTGATCTTGAGCGACGAGTGGCTTATGTGAATGACGTTTTTGCTAGTTCGATGGGGTATAACAAAGAAGAGATGTATGGGATGCATCATAAAGAGTTTTGCTTTCCTCACTTTGTAAATAGCCCGGGCTATGAGCTGTTCTGGCAGGATCTTTTTTCAGGAAAAAGTGTTCAGGATAAGATCGAACGAATGGATGCAAAAGGAAATGCGGTATGGCTGGAAGCTACATATATGCCTGTCTTTGATGAAAATAATGAACAGGTCATTGGCGTATCTAAGATAGCGACTAATATCACGGATCGACAAAATAACATGAGTGTTGTGGTACAGCGGATGCAAGAGATGTCGGACAGCTTAAATCATAGAGCCGAGAAAGGCATTGAACGTAGTCAAGAACTATTGCTGAGTATCGATAAAATAGCCGAAGTATCCATTGAAAATACACAGACTCTAGCTAATCTGGAGACACAAGCGGTATCGATTCAGGGAATTGTACAAACTATTCGTAACATTGCTTCGCAAACGCAACTGTTAGCGCTTAACGCAGCAATTGAAGCGGCACATGCCGGGGAGTTTGGGCGTGGTTTTGACGTGGTTGCAAAAGAAGTTAGGAAGCTATCTTCCATGGTGCAGGATTCGATCATTCAAGTGAAAGATAGTGTGGATGCCATTACGCTGGAAATCAATAAGATCTCCAAAGGAACAAACCAGGTGCAAGAAAATATAGAAGCTAGTCAACAGCAGATTCAAATAGCCGTAGATGATTTCAATAATATTTCTTCCTCAGCCCAGGATTTAGATACACAAGCACGAGAGGTTATGAATATCATTTAATTTCTGTATGCTGTTAGCGTGAATATAAAGGAAAGCCAGTTCTCAGATTTATGGGGAGTGGCTTTTTGTGTTGCGAGTTTAATTGTTATCTTTCATCTGTTATTACTAGCATCTATAGTTTATGCTCAGAAAAACGAACCTTTTCCAGAGATTGGTTGTCATATAGATATCACAGATAAGAAAGGAGGGCGCGAGATTTGGAGACTAACCGGGAATTATTCGAAGCCTACAACAAGGATGTATATCGGACCTGCTACTATATGGTGCATGACGCCGCGGATGCGGAGGACTTGACGCAGGATGTGTTCATTACCGTATTTCACACGAATCGTGAGAACGTAGAGCATTTGAAGGCTTGGATTATGAAAATAACGGTCAACCATTGCCTGAATCATTTGAAACGGAAGCGTACTTTACAACAAAAAATCTCAGACAATCTTTATTTATTTAAGAAGTCTCCTGAAATCCCTGTAGAACGATTGATTGAGCAGCGGGAGACGACAATGGAATGGGCGAAATATTTGAGCCAGCTCCCAGTCAAACTTCGGATGGTGATTACGCTTAGGTACATGCATGATTTCAGCTTGGCTGAAGTATCAGACCTGCTATCCATCCCGCTCGGGACGACCAAATCAAGGCTGCATAAAGGGCTAAAGGTATTGCGGAGAATTTTGCTGGAGGCTGGGGTTCAAATTGAACGGAAAGAGGGCGAATCTTATGAAAAAGTTGGAGAATATGCTGGAGCATCAGCTAAATGAGGGTCAAAGTGTAACATATCCTGATTTTGAAAGCATGTGGGAGAGAATTGAACATAAAAATACAACATCTTTTCACGCTCGGATGAGCAGTGGTAGCCAGAAACAGGGGAGAAACTGGAGCAAAATAGCACTTGTTTCATCGTTTTCAGTACTTCTAGCGGCGGCGCCAGTATATGCGGCAGTTCATTATAATTGGGATACAATGCTCCGTGAAAAAGGTGGTATTCAGGCGGCACTGGCACAAAACCTCGGTCAAAAGCTGGATCAATCGGTGACAAAGGACGGAGTGACGCTAAAGCTACATACCGCCATTGTGGATGAGAATCGAACGGTCATCTTATTCACATTGGATGTTGGACAACGACAGGACAGTGAAACTTGGCGTGTGACTGAGATGACCCTGAAAGGTACTGAGGGGGGAAATAGTTCTGGAGAGTACAATTATCTGAACTGGGACGAAAAGAACCAAATTTATAACGGTTATTTCGAAAGTGAATGGACACCAGAGAAGGACACCGTGAATGTTCAGCTAGTTACAAATGATATTCAGGCTTTTAGTGAACAATCGTTAGATTTGCCGCTGGATATTCACTCGACGGAGACACAGAGCTTCCCTATTGGACAGGAGGGGATGCGCAGCATAGAGGTGAAGCCGTTTACCCAAGGTCAAGAGAAAATGTTATTCTCTTCAGCGATCATTTTTGATCAGCCAGAAGCAAAAGAATGGGCCTATCCAAATATTGTCGGTTACAAAAATGGAACGCTCATAAATTCGCTGCCTGGAGGTACTTTCGGTACACCAGGAGAAAAAGGGGAGTATACAGCGCAGCAATACTTTAAGGCGGAGGATGTTTCCGGTGGTCAAACGACTTATAAGCTGCAATATATGAAGAAAGAAAAAGATGTTAATGGACCACTTTCATTCGATCTTCAATTAAGTAAAAAGCAGATGGAGAGCGGGACGATAAAAACCAGTCTAAATCTGCCGCTCGAGGCAGGTGAGACTGATTACACGCTGGAGAATATGGTTGTGTCGCCTACTCAAATTCGAGTCACAGTTAGAAGTAAGGATATAGACAATGGCTTCCCTTATAAAAAGTATGCTCTTGAAGTAGCAGGCAAGACGCTTGAGGGGAATTTATGGAGATCTCCAGAGGGTGAGCCGGAGCTGACAGTGCTTCGTTTCGAGCGGCCAGTCGATCTTGAAATTACGAAAGAGACTCCGATTACCTTTGTAGCTAAATATAAGGTGACTCAGCATGGCAGCTATAAAATTACCAAAAATAATGATGACAAAATACCGCTTCTTTTAACGAACATCTCTCAAAAGAAACAGACGATTATCCAGCAACTCAACGGGTATCCGGTGAAGTGGACATACTATATGCAAGGATCCGATCTTTATGTAGAAACTGGAAGTGAAGATGCTCGCTTCGGTGGAATTAACCAGACACACATCGGGTTGGGTAAGGAGCGCATCCTAGGTAAACCGCTAACCGTCAATTTCGCGGGGGATGGAAACAACAAGGCCATTGATGTGTATAAGGATTTTAAAGGTACAGAAGCTACTATCTATATGTTCTACTATACAACTGATGATCCGGATAAAGAAACGAGAGTGCAGATCCAGTTATAAGAGTTAGAAGAAGCATAATTAAAGGAAATAGAATAACTTTTTTAGGGGATGAACCTTGTGTTCTTCCCTTTTTTTCGTTTACAGTGAGTAGACGTTGTAAAGGTTTAGCTATGAATAATTAAAGGGGGAGGAAATGATGGAAGTCACTCGCTGTGCTTGGGTCAATGATGATCCTCTATATATTGCCTATCATGATGAAGAGTGGGGAAAGCCTCTTTATGGTGACCAAAAGCTGTTTGAATTGCTTATGCTGGAAGGGATGCAGGCAGGGCTGAGCTGGTACACGGTACTAAAAAAACGGGCGCGTTTCAGAGAGGTATTTGACGGATTTGATCCGAATAAGATTGTCCATTATGATGAAGCCAAAATGGCAGAGCTAATGAGTGATCCAGGGATTATTAGAAATCGATTGAAAATTGATGCTATCATTCGTAATGCGGGTGTGTATTTGCAAATTTGCGAGGAATATGGCAGCTTTGCAGAGTATCTCTGGAGCTTTGTCGGAGGTGTGCCAACTATTAATCATTGGAAGACTCGTGCAGATGTACCTGCTTCGACGGCTCAGTCTGATGAGATGAGTAAGGCATTAAAGAAGAAAGGCATGAAGTTCGTGGGTACTACAATATGTTATGCTTTTATGCAGGCATCGGGGATGGTGGATGATCATTCGCTCAACTGCTTTTGTAGGTGTAAAGAGGACGTCGTAGGTCGTTGAGCTGTAGTTTGGCGTTACACCAATAAGAAATGTTATACTATGAAGCGAATGCTTTCGAAGCGAGTTTTGCACGAAGTAAATCAATGAAGCAAATGCTCACAAAACTTTTAGGAGGATTACATAAAGATGTTATGGCATGAAGTGACGATACATACAACAGAAGAAGCACAGGAAATGATTTCGAATTTTTTATATGAAGCTGGTGCGGGTGGGGTTTCTATCGAGGAATCCGGCACACTGAATAAAGAACGGGATACACGTTACGGTGAATTGTACGACCAACCTTTGAATGATATTCCTGAAGGGGAAGCGGTCATAAAAGGGTATTATGCCGATTCCACAGATATGGATGCTGTTATAGAAGAATTGACTCCACGGGTAGCCGAATTGCATGAGTACGGGATTGATCCAGGCAAAGCGTTGATTTCTTGGAAGACTGTGGATGAAGACGAATGGGCGCATGCTTGGAAGCAATATTTCAAACCGCTACGCGTATCCAAACGTCTTACCATTAAACCAACCTGGGAGGAATATACGCCTGAGAGTCCAGATGAAGCCATCATTGAGATCGACCCTGGCATGGCATTTGGTACTGGGACTCACCCTACAACAGCTCTGTGCCTCCGTGCACTTGAAAAGAATATTAGCGGCGGTGAAGAAGTTATCGATGTCGGCACCGGTTCAGGAATTCTGGCTGTAGGTGCGATGCTGCTAGGTGCAAAATCCGTATTGGCCTTAGATTTAGATCCGGTGGCTGTGGAAAGTGCACGGGAGAATGTAGCCCTTAACAAGCTTGAATCATCCATAACGGTAAAAGAGAGCGATCTTCTATCGCTGCTGGGCGGGGAAGGCGTAGCGGATACAGCGGCTGGAGAGATGTGGCCATCCGCTAGACCTGGTCACTCACTAGAAGGAGCCGTTCCTGCTAAGCAAGAGCAAGAAGGCAGCCTTGGCGTGACATTGCCTGTACAAATTGTAGTTGCGAATATTTTGGCGGAAATCATCGTATTGTTTACGGATGATGTGTACCGCGCGCTTCAGCCTGGAGGCCTCTACATTACCTCAGGTATATATAAAGATAAAGAAGGACTTGTAGCGAACGCGCTGAAAGCGTCTGGTTTTGAGATTATTGAAATATCCCGTGAGGAAGATTGGGTGGCGTTTACAGCCGGAAAGAGGTAAAGATGGATATATTACAAAATATAATTCGAGTAGATTTAGATCAGCTTCCTTTCCTGCTCATTACAATTTTAATTGCTTTTACAGTACATGAATTCAGTCATGCATATTTCGCGAATAAGTTCGGTGACCCAACAGCAAGATTACTTGGCCGCATGACGCTTAATCCTGCTGTTCATTTCGATTTCTTTGGTATTTTGCTGCTGCTAGTTGCTGGCTTCGGTTGGGCACGTCCGGTTCCGGTAAACCGCGATAACTTTAGTCGTCCTCGTCTCATGGGAGTCATCGTGTCGGCTGCGGGACCAATCAGTAACCTGCTCTTAGGAATTATTGGTGCTATAATATACGGTGCACTTGCGGCAACTGGAGTTCTAGATAATATCTCGAATGATCGCATGCTTGAGGCTGTATACTTATTCTTTGGCACCTTCATTCAATGGAACTTCTTTCTGTTTCTGTTCAATCTTATTCCGCTGCCGCCACTGGATGGCTATCGGATTGTGGAAGATATCGCCCCACGTTCGATCCGCGGCAAATTACAGCAATTTGAACAATGGGCTGTATTTCTCTTTTTATTGATTCTGTTTATTCCTGGGCTACGGACGTATACGATTGATCCGCTCGCAGGCTGGGCTAGTGAAATGTCGAGAACATTTGTACAGTTGTCTCTAAGAATTTTTGGCAGCTAAGGCAAGGGATGAAGTCTGTTCAACCTTTGTCAAACATTGTATTATGTAATTTGATCAAAATTTTATCGTTAATTTTCGTCTGACCGAACCTTATATTTCTTGAAGAAACGGGTGATGTCCTTATAAGGGCGACTAAGCCGTTTCTTCAAATATAAGAAAGTATAAGTACCACTCTATACTTTATGACTTGTATTTTTCGATTAAACGCTTACCGTCCTTATAAGGACGCCGAAGGCGTTTATACTTGTTACTGAATTTATGAACAGGATGATGATGAGATGCAGCGATATTTCGTTACACCGGAGCAGTTTGGTGCGGATACCGTGAGAATTGATGGGGAAGATGCCCGTCATATCGCTAAAGTGATGCGTGGTAAGGCAGGGGACAAGCTTATTGTTAGCGATGGTGTTTCCCGTGAGGCATTAGTAGAGATTGCGCAGATTGAAATTGGGGAAGTCACTGTGAACATTTTGGAGTCCCTGGAGATGACGCATGAACCTCGAATTAAAATTACAGTTGCTCAGAGCTTGCCTAAAGCCGATAAGATGGAAACTGTCATTCAGAAGTGTACAGAGATTGGTGCTGTAGGCTTTGTTCCTTTTCTGTCAGAACGCACAATAGTGCAATACGACGAGCGTAAAGAAAGCAAACGACTGGATCGCTGGCGTAAAATTTGTAAGGAAGCTGCCGAACAGGCTCATCGGAACATCGTTCCGTCTGTAGGGTCACCGTTGTCCTGGAAGCAGCTTTTGCAGACTTTTAGTGAGTATGATGCTGTTTATTTCTGTTATGAAAAAGAGGAAGGCTTACAGCTTCGAAGCAGCGTCGCTCCATGGTTAGCATCGCTTTCGCCGCAGTCTGGCGGGAAAGTTATGGTTGTGGTAGGTCCTGAAGGAGGTTTTACTCCGGAGGAATGCCTCAAGGCAGAAGAAGCCGGGGCAGTATCCGTAGGACTAGGACGGCGAATTCTGCGCTGTGAGACAGCGGGCATGGTTGCCGCTGCTTGTATATTATATGAATCTGGAGAAATGGGAGGAGCTTAAGAGATGCCATCCGTAGCGTTTTATACTTTAGGTTGTAAAGTGAATTTCTATGATACCGAAGCCATTTGGCAGCTATTTAAAAATGAAGGTTACGAGCAGGTTGATTTCGAGGGTCCCGCCGATGTATATCTGATTAATACTTGTACAGTAACTAACACAGGTGACAAAAAAAGCCGTCAAATGATCCGACGTGCCGTGCGCCGTAATCCAGAGGCCATCGTAGCCGTAACAGGCTGCTACGCACAAACCTCTCCTGGGGAGATTCTAGATATTCCTGGAGTTGACCTTGTCATCGGTAACCAGGACCGCGATCAGATCATGACACATGTGAAGAATATTGAAGCCTCACGTCAGCCGGTCAATGCTGTGCGTAATATTATGAAGACACGTGAGTTCGAAGAGATGGATGTGCCAGGCTTTGCGGATCGGACGCGTGCTTTTATGAAGATTCAGGATGGTTGTAACAACTTCTGCACCTTCTGCATCATTCCATGGTCGCGTGGACTTTCTCGCAGTCGTGATCCAAAAAGCATCGTAGCTCAAGCGCATCAATTGGTAGAAGCAGGGTATAAGGAATTTGTACTAACAGGTATTCATACCGGAGGTTACGGTGATGATCTTGATAATTACCGTCTTTCCGATTTACTGTGGGATCTAGATAAGGTAGATGGTCTGGAACGGGTGCGTATCAGTTCTATCGAAGCTAGTCAGATTGATGAGAAGCTGCTTGAGGTGCTGAACCGTTCCTCCAAAATGTGCCGTCATCTGCATATTCCGTTACAAGCCGGACATAATGATGTACTGAAAGCGATGCGCCGTAAATATACGACAGAAGAGTATTACGCCAAAATGCAATTGATCCGCCAGGCGATGCCAGATGTCGGGATTACCACTGACGTTATCGTTGGATTCCCGGGTGAGACCGATGAGATGTTCCGTGCCGGATACGATTTCATGAAGGCTGTAAATTACTCGGAGATGCATGTATTCCCGTATTCCAAGCGGACAGGTACTCCTGCAGCGCGGATGGAGAATCAGATCGATGAGGAGATCAAAAATGTACGCGTGCAGGAGCTGATTGATCTATCCGAAGAAATGCAATTAGCATATGCCCGTAAGTTTGTAGGACAGACGCTTAGTGTGATTCCGGAAAGATCCGCTAAAGGAGCTCCGGGCCGCAATATCCAGCATGGATTCAGCGACAACTATTTGCAGGTCTTCTTTGATGGAGAGGATTCACTTCAAGGAGAACTTTGTGAGGTGAAGATCACCGAAGCAGGTGTGAATGAATGCCGAGGCGAATTGGTCGGGGTTAGTCAGAGCGGTCTTAAGCTGGCTGTTCGTTAAGGAATAGACGTTAGTTAAAAGACAGCAAAGGAGCAATTCTCCCGTTAATGGAGAATTGCTCCTTTGTGTGTTTGGCGTTAGCTGAGAAATGCAACCGCATAGCAGAGGAATAGCTGCTACATGGGAGAAGTATAGCTCTCTCCTAATCTTGCGGTTTTCTATGGAGATACCAGCATACTTTTTAGTCATTTGAGCATACTTTCGGACTCCAGGGACAATATTCTTGGAAAAGTGGTACATATATTAGCAGTGATTTTGTAAAGAAGCCCAAAACTGCGCCCGTATCGTCCGGAAGGCGCGAAAGGTGAAAAAGAGGGGTATAAGTCCCCCACATATCGCCCGGAAGGCGCGAAAGGTGTGAAACGTGAGAAAGAGGGGTATAAATCCCCCAGATATCGCCCGGAAGGCGCGAAAGGTGAAAAAGAGGGGTATAAATCCCCCAGATATCGCTGAGAAGGTGGTGCGGAGCGCCTGAAAGAGAAACTCTCGCTTACAATCACTATAAATGACTTGTACTATGTCATCTTTTTAACTCTTTTATGGACGAAACTGGCATGATGAATCCTGATCGTTACGCAGAAATAATGAAGCTATTCCTGATAACGAATTCTTACGAGTAGCGCCAAGAAGTGGTCAGATAAGAGACGGGGGGGGGAGCAGCAGCCACGGTAACTCATTGCTTTTGGGGTCCCCTGCATGATCAAAAAAACATCCGCAGGATCATGATCGAAACAATCCCAACCAGTACAGTTCCTAGCAAACTCCAGGTCTTAATAGCGATCCAAAAGTAGGGATTGCCGCAAAAAGCTCAACGTTATTAGCAATAGGCGAGAATTTTCCATCATTTAAGAGGATCTCCTGACCTATTAGTGCCGCCATAACATAGATAGGAACATAATTTAACCAGCGCATTCCCCATTCAGGCAATTCGAATCGGCTTAGAATCATTAATGGAACCACCCTTGGTATGAAGGTTACCAAAGCCGCCCCTAGAATAATCCAAAATACATCCCATCTCACTTCCATTTTTCAAGCACCATCCCTACTGTTGACGCAATGACCGTTGCAATAATGACACCCACACTACCGGAGAATACGAAGGAGCTAGCTACAGCGATGATTACTGCTAGGATTGCGACAACTAAATCAAGTTTTATTTTATTACGATCAATCATGGAAATAACAAGGATGCCAATGAACATGGCAGGTAAAGCAAACTGTAGACCGAATTGATCTGGATCAGAAATCCACTGTGCCAAAAAAGCTCCTGCTATATTCGCAATAAACCAATTTAAATAGGCAGTGAGATTAAGGCCATGCATCCATTTTTCACTGATTTGTTGCTTATTCACTGTTTGATTAATAGCAACTCCAAAGGTCTCATCTGTCAGCAGGGTTCCAACCAGCATATTTCTCAGTGGGGTAAGATGCCGGAAATAAGGTGAAAGAGCTGCACTAAGCAAAATATGACGAAGATTCACGATAAATATCGTAACGATAATAGCAACAGGCGAGCTGCTTACAGCTATCATTCCAGCAGCTATAAACTGTGCTGAACCGGCATAAAGCATCAGACTGATCAAGGCAATCTCAGCAATGCTCAGCCCGGCGGTCTTTTGAACAACACCTGCTGCAAGTCCAATGCTCAAATAACCGAGTAGTGTAGGAATGCAATCTTTTACCCCTTTAAGGAAGCTATTCTCCTCTTTTGGAGTAGGGATTGTCTCTAGTTGAAAGTTCTCTAAACTCATCATAGCCCCCTTGGTTCAAAAAAAGAATGTAGTAGCTAGCATATTACTTCCTAATATATTGATCAACCTATCACCTGATTATCTAGTCTGAAAGTCCTGAATTTGGCTTTATGGAGTTATAGGGTAAACACTTGGTGTACAATTGTCGATATAAGTAAAAGAGTGTGGGGATAAACCACCAAACGACATTATAACCTAAGGGAGAGAACAAATGACTGTGTACAGGAAAATGACGAAAATGCTCCTCATCATGATATTGTTAGCTACTGCGGTTTTTCCGGTAAGTGTCTTTGCAGCTGCCGGCGATATCAACTCGATTGAGTTTGAAAGCTCAGCCAAAGTGCAGCTTACGGTTGGACAAACGCCAAAGCAACTGAAGGTATATGCGAATGTGGAAGGGTCCTCCTCCAAAAGAGATGTGACCGGTGCAGTGGTATGGAATTCTTCTAACACTAACGCTGTAAAAGTAGTAAATGGCTTATTGACTCCAATAGATAGCGGAAAGGCTATTATTACAGCTACTTATAATCATGCACTCGCTACTATAGAAGTAGAGGTTTCACATCCGATCAAAGAATTGAAGCTTGAATATAGCTCCGAAGGGAACTATAAATTGGGTGACGAAGAGGATAAACTGTTGGTCAAAGCCAATGCGATTGGTGGCGAAACAGCGACTTCTGCCAAGGATGTTACGGCTGATACCACTTGGAGCAGCTCCAATACAAGCGTATTGACGATTGCAGAAGGTAAAATCACACTGGCGGGTGAAGGTACCTCAACCATTACTGCCAAATACAAGGATCTAACAGCAACCTTTAAAGCTGTAGTCAAATTGCCTTATTCTGAAATTGAGCTTAAAAATGATAAGGGTATCGTAATTAAGGAAATTGAAATGCTCGTTGGCGATAATCCGGTGAAAGTAGCTGCGTTTACCAAAGAGACTACAAAGACGACCGCAAATGATATTTCAGAGAAAGCGGAATGGTCATCTTCTAATACAAGTGTCGCTACTGTAGACAAGGGAGAAATCAAAGTACTGTCCGCAGGAAAAGCTGTAATTACAGTATCTTATCTGGGGATTACACAAACTGTGGATGTATATGTACGTGCTCCTTACGAGGCGTTATTGCTTACTCCATCAGGCGATCAATTCTTGTTTATGGGTGAGAGCTTGAACGTTAAAGCAGAAGTTAGAGATGCTGCGAATTCCACTCCGAATGTATCCAGTAGTGCAGTATGGAGTTCGGACAACCAACTCGCGGCGACGGTTACTGCGGGTACTGATGCTGCAGCGATCACCGCAAAAGCAGTGGGAACATCGGTTATTAAAGCAGAGTACAGAGGGATTAGTAAAAGCTTTAAGTTGACGGTATATCCTACGATTACTGAGTTGGAAGCTGATAAAAAGGAACTGGACATGTACACAGAGGATTCCGTTAGTTTGCCAAAGATCAACGGAACCAAGCTAGATGGAACGAAGCTGGATCTCAGTCAAGAAATCGAGTGGACTTCTGCCAACGATGAGATCGCCACCATCAAAGATGGCAAGCTCGTTGCTGAAAAGGCTGGTACTGTTAATATTGTCGGCAAAATAAAATCAGAGAATCCTACCTCCTCCAAAGCGGCTATCCGGGAAAAAAGTGTTGTAGTGAGTGTTACAGTTAAAGATAAGGTTCATATCCTGCTCGGACCAGAGGAAAACGTTGTGATTGTTACTGGTGAAGAGAAGGCTGTTCCTGAAGTCAAAGCTGTGATGGAAAATGGGAATGAACTCGATGCTACAGGTACTATGGAATGGGAGATTACCGGTACGAATGCAATTATCAAGACAACCTCTTCCGGCAAGGTAATCAAAGGACTGGTGAAGGGTTCTGCTACTTTAAAGGGAACCTACGCTAATAAGACTATTAGTATCCCGGTTACTATTGAACAAAAGGTTACTAAAATTGTTGTAGAACCGAATGCGATTGAATTGAATATTAAAGGTTCTAAATCCATAAAGGTAACGGCTTACTACTCTAATGGTAAGACGGGGAATATCTCCAGCAGCATGAATTGGGAGTCCTCGAATGAAGCAGTTGCCACGGTTAAAAGTACATCTGTTAAAGCCATAACAGAAGGAACTGCGACGTTATCAGGTTCTTACCAAGGGCTCGCTGCTAGTGTCAAAATTAATGTAGTTCCTAAGCTAATGAAGTTGACTGTCAACGAGAATAGACTGAAGATGGCTCCGGGAGCTGTTCAGAATGCAGTTGTGATTGCGCAGTATGATACGGGGAAGACCGCTATTGTTACTGGAAGTGCGGCGTGGACTAGCTCTAAGCCTTCTGTAGCTAGAGTATCTGCTAGCGGCCAGATTGTAGCTGTGAGCAAAGGAACGGCATCCATTAAAGGAAAGATTGGCACCAAGACAGTGACGGTAACCGTTACTGTGAAATAGATAAAGCAAATCATATAATAACTCTATAAGTGGTCTGGGTCTGCAAAGCCAACATTAATGTTGCTTTGCAGATTTTTTTATTTTAATCTATATTAATTCCGACTATTCCGATGTATAATTACATAAAATAAAAGAGAAGCGTTGGGGGAGATGAAAATATGGCAAAACAAAAGGTGTTATCGATTAAGACGATTGTTGCGATTGGTATCGGTTCTGCTTTATTCGTTATTTTGGGCAGGTTCGGTTCGATTCCATCCGGAATTCCAAACACTAACATTGAGACTACATACGCTTTACTGGCATTGTTTGCACTGTTGTACGGTCCGTTTGCCGGATTACTCATTGGCCTGATCGGACATACACTGAAGGATGCGATTTTTTATGGTTCCCCTTGGTTCAGTTGGGTGATCGCTTCTGGAATTGTTGGGCTCGTTGTTGGTCTGCTTGTGGCTAGAATTGGGATTCATGACGGGGAGTTCGGACGAAAGGAACTGATTCGTTTTAATCTGGCCCAGATTGTAGCAAACGCAATCGCCTGGTTCTTAGTAGCACCTGTACTGGATATTCTAATCTATGCAGAACCAGCGAATAAAGTATTCACACAAGGACTTATCGCCGGAGTATCCAATATCGTCACTGTAGCAGTGATTGGCTCACTACTCGCAATTGCATATGCAAAGACAAGAACGAAGCAAGGCAGCTTGACCAGAGAAGCCTGAGTAGCATATAATCCAAACCAAAAGCCGGTGGAGATCACCGGCTTTTTTATGGCTGTAAAACATATAATGGAAGTGAAATTTTTCAAACGAAGCTAAGAGGAAGGTAAAGGATGAAAAAAGCAGTGATTGAATTTAAGGATTTTAGTTTTCAATATCGAGCACAGCAGGAGCCTACACTCATAGATATCAACTTAACGATTGCCGAAGGGGAGAAGGTACTTATTGTGGGACCCTCTGGTTCTGGAAAAAGTACGCTGGCTCATTGTATAAACGGACTCATCCCTTTTGCCTATAAAGGTGAAATGTCTGGGTCATTGCGAATTATGGGTCTGGAGCAGAAAGAACTTAGTATTGCAGCATTGTCGGACCAGGTAGGGACTGTATTGCAGGACCCGGACGGACAATTTGTTGGATTAACGGTTGGAGAGGATATCGCCTTCAGTCTGGAGAATCACGCAGTTCAACAGGCTGAAATGATAGAAAAGGTAGTGGCTGCGGCAACAGCAGTGGATATCCACGAATATTTGGGAGCGTCACCTCAGGAATTGTCAGGCGGTCAGAAGCAGAAAACGACCTTAGCTGGTGTTCTAGTTGGTGATGTGGACATCCTGCTGTTTGATGAGCCTTTGGCAAACTTAGATCCATATACCGGCACAAAAGCGATTGAGCTTATTGACCGAGTGCAAAAAGAGACCGGTAAAACGGTTATTATTATCGAGCACAGACTCGAGGAAGTACTTCATTGTGCGGTGGACCGCATTATTGTGATCCATGACGGACGCATTGCTGCGGATATGCCAGCCGCTGAGCTGTTAAGCACTGGCTTACTTTCAGAAGTAGGCATTCGGGAACCTCTTTATTTAACGGCTTTAAAGTATGCAGGATGTACGATTGCATCAGATATGAATCCACAGCATATAGATGAAATTTGGCTGGTCTCTTGCTCCAGCAAGCTTGAGTACTGGTATGATAATAATAATTCGCAGCAGGATAAACGTGAGAGTCTACCTATCCTTGAGCTACGTGATGTTTCATTCGGTTATGAGAAGAACAGACCAGTACTTCATAAACTTAACCTTCTTATTCATAAAGGAGAAATGGTCTGTATAGCTGGGAGAAATGGTGCTGGGAAATCGACGGTCTCTAAGCTTATCTGTGGCTTTTATAAGCCCACTTCCGGTTCGATATTGATGAACGGAAGGGATATTGCCAAGGATACGATTAAGGAGCGGGCAGAGCGGATCGGTTTCGTGATGCAGAATCCTAATCATATGATTTCTAAGACGCTTTTATATGATGAGGTTGCACTAGGCCTTAAATTACGAGGGGTGTCTGAGGAGATTATTCGTGAGCGAGTGCATCATGTTTTGAAAATATGCGGTCTATACGCTTTTCGTAGCTGGCCCATCTCTGCGCTCAGCTACGGTCAGAAGAAACGTGTGACTATTGCTTCTATTATGATCCTGGAGCCGGAAGTGATCATATTAGATGAGCCGACTGCAGCACAGGATTATAGGCACTACAACGAAATGATGGAATTTCTTTTGACGCTTCGGGAACAGGGAATGACGGTCATTATGATTACCCATGATATGCATCTTATGCTGGAGTATGCCGATAGAGCTGTAGTGTTGTCTGATGGTGTTAAGCTTGCTGATGATAGCCCTGAGCGAGTATTAACCAATATAGAAGTAGTGAGGAATGCTAATTTGAAAGAGACCTCACTATTTACATTGGCTATGAGGGTCCAATTGGATCAGCCAGAAGAGTTCGTAAGAAGATTTATTGCATACGACAGGAGGAGCCGGGCGGATGAAGGCCACAATGTTAACTTTTACGAAGCAAGATTCACCTATTCACCGTCTTACAGGCGCTACTAAGCTAATTTTATTTATAGTGTGGTCTGTGACAGGGATGATTACATATGATACAAGATGTCTAATTGTGATGCTATTATTTAGTTTGATTGCCTTTAGAGTCTCTAAAGTTCAATTTCAGGATTATGCTTTCGTGCTATATTTTATCCTGATCTTCTTTGTGCTTAATCATATAGCTATCTTTATTTTTTCTCCTTTGGAAGGTGTAAAGGTTTACGGTTCACGTCATGATATTGTTCATCTTGTAGGTCGGTATACCGTTACATATGAGCAGCTATTCTATCAATTAAATATTGCCCTTAAGTATGCAGTAGTCATTCCCATGGCACTGTTGTTCCTTCTAACGACAAATCCTAGTGAATTCGCAGCGTCTTTAAACCGGATTGGTGTGAATTATAAAATTGCATATTCTGTATCGCTTGCGCTGCGGTACATTCCGGATATCCAAAGAGATTATGAGAATATATCGTTCTCTGCTCAGGCACGGGGAATAGACATCTCTCGAAAAGAAAAGCTGCCTAAGCGGCTTAAAAATATCATTTCGATTCTAATGCCCTTGATTCTGACTAGCATTGAGCGAATTGAGAATATTAGTACGGCTATGGAGTTACGTGGCTTCGGAACTAATAGAAAACGGACTTGGTACAGCAGTCGTCCGTTCTCAAGAAATGACTATATTGCTTTAATCTTATTCGCTCTGATCGCAACATCTTCGACGGTAATCACTTTTTACGATGGATCGCGGTTTTATAATATTTTCGATTGAAGTATAATAGTACAGTTGTGGAAAGTTTGGGATCAGGCGTTACAGTATATTGTTACGATTGAAGACGTTTCTCCAGTCTTGACCATACAGGCAGGTAACATAATGGCAGTGCGATTAGCGAGCATACTACGTTAAAAATAGTCTGTGCATGGGCGATTTGTGAGGCGGCTCCTCCGCCAATCCATGCAGCAGTTGCTTGTAGGGGCCCAATAAGAGGTAGGAACAGTAGCGCACCGCTTACATTGAGGACAACATGCGACCAAGCGACAAAGACGCCAGAAGACGAGCCGCCGATGGAAGCGATGACTGCCGTGACGCAGGTACCGACGTTGGCACCGAGCACGATGGCTATGCCGAGCTCTGGTGGCATGGCACCCGAGGCAGCAATGCCCATGGCCATGGCGATAACTGCTGCGCTGCTATGTAACAGGGCAGTTAAGCAGGCACCAGCGGCGAGTCCCCATAGGGCACTTGTGGTAGCATGATTCAGGAACCAAAGGAATAGGCCACTCTCCTGAAGCGTCCCGCCAATGGACTGCATGACTGCGATTCCCCATAGGACTAGGGCGAATCCTGATACAGCCAGGCTGATGAATTGCAGCGGCTCTGATATTTTCCGGCATAGTGCTGCTGCCCGTGATGTATGCGGTAACTCGCCAGCTATAACCGCTGCGGCCCACAGACTCAGTGAGGCAGCCAGCAGTGGCGATGCCATGGAATTGATCTGAAGTCCGATTAACTCTGTGGTCAAAGTGGTGCCGATGTTGCTGCCTAGGATAATGCCAAGTGTACGAGCATAGGTGAGCAGGCCGGCATTCACCATACCGATCGTTAGCACAGTTACAGCCGTGCTGCTCTGAAGCAGGGCTGACAGTACACTGCTTGCGATCAAGCCTTTGATAGGTGTAGAGGTTGCCTTATTCAGGCTTGTAGTTAACAGTGGCCCTGCAAGCTTGGACAACGCTGTTTCCATTAGCTTCATGCCAGCCAGAAAAATGACAAGACCATATATAATAGGGAAAAGCAGATCACGGAACATTGGGCATACTCCTTTGGACGAGGGTTGTACACCAATATATGAAAGTAACGTGTAGGACATGTATAAAATCATTTTTAGAGAAACAGGGAGTTGAAGTCATTGGCATCGGTTATTTTAGAACGCAATCGCAAAAAAAGATTAGAACAGGGCCATCCATGGGTCTACGCAGGTGAAGTTGCATCAGTTGAAGGAAACCCAGAAGCAGGGGGATTAGTAGATGTCCTAAATCATCAAGGCCGGTTTTTGGCCGTGGGCTATTACAATCCAGCATCGCAAATCCGGGTGAGAATTGTATCGCAGGGACCACTGGCGATCATGGATACAGCTTTTTTCGTAGAACGGTTTACGAATTGTCTGCAACATAGAGAACGTTTCCTCCCTGGGGCAGATGCATATCGTTTGGTTTATGGTGAGGCGGACTTTTTGCCAGGGCTTATTGTGGATCGGTTCGGAGATATTTTGGTTGTACAACTCCTTACACTCGGAATGGACAAGCGCCGTACAGAGATTGTTGAAGCACTTGTACAGGTTATGGCACCGCGTGGTATTTATGAACGCAGTGATGTTAGCGTGCGCGAACTGGAAGGGATGGAGCAGACTACAGGTGTGCTGTACGGGGAATGCCCACGTCATGTTACCGTAAGTGAGAATGGCCTTAAGCTGGTAGTAGATATCGAAGAGGGCCAAAAGACAGGCTACTTCTTTGATCAGCGTGAGAATAGAGCATCCATTGCCCCACTCATGAAGGGCTGGGGTGGACGAAGTGGCATTACGCTGCAAGAAATCGAAACAGAAGATGGCTCGTTACAAACTTTGCCGGTAAACAAGAGTGGTAAACACGTAACTTTCCCTTATTGGGATGGTGCTACAGTGCTGGAATGTTTCTCGCACACAGGTAGCTTCACTCTGCATGCTTGCAAGTACGGTGCGAAAAAAGTAACCTGCCTTGACGTTTCCGCTCATGCTATAGAGAGTGCCAAGGTCAATGTGGAGCTGAATGGCTTTAGTGATCGAGTGGAATTTGTAGTGGATGATGCTTTTGCCTACCTGCGCAATCAGGTAAAAGGTCTGGAGGAACGTTCGGAGCGGGCGACGATTGCAAGCGGAACGGAATCAACAGTAGCGTCTACAAATGCTAAATCCGGAGGCAAAACAACCAAAACAGATACCTCCAAGCCGATGACAGCAGGTGGAGGTAAAACTTGGGATGTAGTTATCCTAGACCCTCCAGCGTTTGCGAAAACTAAAAGTGCAGTAGCAGGTGCTTGCCGTGGTTACAAGGATATCAATCTACACGGCATGAAGCTGGTGAACGAAGGCGGATATTTGGTTACTGCAAGTTGTTCTTACCACATGCAGCCGGATCTATTCCTTGAGACGATTGCTGACGCAGCTAAAGATGCAGGTAAAGTATTGAGACTTGTGGAATGGCGTGCCGCAGGCAAAGACCATCCGCAGATTCTAGGCGTTAACGAAGGACACTATCTGAAGTTTGCGATTTTTGAAGTGCGGAGTAAGAAATAAGCTGGCTGTTCATATATAGGCAATGGATTTTAATCCGTAAAAGGAGTCTTCGATCGAGGCCTCTTTTTACGGATTTTTTGCTGTGTTCTAAGAAGAGTAGGATTCGGGATTAACAAGGTATGTCCGCTTAGTCCGATAAGTTGCCAAAACAGCACGAAATTCATGAATAGCGACTCCTGAGTCCGAATGTAATCCAGAAAGTATAAGCCGCTGTTTTCCATTACAAGACGGATATTTTATCGGTTATAGGCCGGTAGAATAGTCGAAGAGGTAGGACCAGAAGTTTCAAAAGTGAAACAGGGGTTATCCCTTTCAATATTGTATCTGACTTCATACGATCCAATATTTAACTACTGGCTACTCAGAAAATTGTAAGGTAATATCGCCGTTATTTGTATAAGCAGATAATTTTTTCGAACCATTCTCTTTATTGGCAGGCAAATTGCTTTCTCCTTTTTTTACCTTGCTTAAGATCGCGAAATCATCATATGACCCTGAAATTGAACCGCTAATATTTCCGTTTTTTGTTTCAAGGGTTATAGCCGTCCCTACATTCAATTTGTCCAGTTGGATATTTCCGTTATTTATGTTTACTTCCACTGTCCCTAAAAACACGATTGTTGGTAATACAATACTTTCATTTGATGTTTTTAAAGTCAAATTTTTTAAAGTTGCATCAGGTATCGATACCTGAATAGTTCTGGTTACTTGCGAGCCTTTTCCTCCGATATAGTCGTTCCATTCCTTATTACTGTCACTTACCATTGACAGTTCTTTATCGTCAGATAGATCAATCTTGTAAAAATCTTTCTCACTTTCATAGTAAACAATATGAATTTGTTCATCTTTAGATTGGAGGATATTTATTTTTTTGTCCTTTACATCAATTGTTAAGGTATCAATCTTTTGGGCAGGTATGGTGTAATTTTTTTCCTCCATGGAAGTGGAGTCGGAGGAACATCCTGCTAATGATATCAATAGTGTCACCAATATGCCTGTAGTAGTTAGTAATTTTTTTGCAGTACTTTTCATTATAAAACGCTCCTTCGTTAAATCACTTTTCTTTTAAAATATTGCCAGTCCTACGAATGCCAATCTTAAGCTGCTATGCAGACAAATTCCGATATGCAACAAAGGATAATCCTTTGATACATGATTTAGTTCTTCATATTTGCCTTCTTCTCTGGTAATAAATTCATTTTGTATTTCGTTGCGTTTATCAGTCGCATATGTTTTAATCATCATAAACTTTTGTGTTACAAAAAGGTCAAGAGGGTAGATATGAACAACTATTTTACAATTAAGCAAGCAGCAGAGATCGTAGAGATGACCACTGAGACCTTGCGGCACTATGATCGTATTGGATTAGTCAAGCCATGCCATAAAGATGAAATGTCGGGATATCGATATTATTCCGAGCAGGAGCTCGTAAAGCTGCAAACCATTGAACTGCTCAAAGCAATGGATCTTACTTTAATGGATATTAAAGATATTTTGCAGCAGAATGATCTCTCTAAAGTAATTGCATTTCTAAAACAAGCAGAAAAAAGAGCAGACGATAAAATTGCTCGACTGCAGTATGCAAAATCGAAAATTAAACGTGCCTATCTACATTATGAAAATAAGTTCCACGACGGCTATAGTCAAAGTGAAAATTACTTTGTCAGACACATAGAGGAAAGGGTAATTATGCTTTCGAATAAAATGGAAAGCCCCACACTTAAGAATTTATGGGACTATCACAGACATTTCTATCAACAAATTGAAACGTCTCTGCATTCACAATTTCTGTTTGAAGATATGGCAGGAATGTTCACGACTGAAGGAATAACACGATTATTTGCTGTTTGCTTGAAATATCCATCTTTAGAGGGGCTGACTGTGCTACCAGAAGGGGACTATCTGTGTGCAATTTGTACCGAAGAGAATAAGAATGCTGTATTACAAAATTTACTTGAAAGGGCAAAGACGGAATACGATGTGTGTCCAGATTTTGTTCTTCATAACATTATTGTGACTGGAATATTGCAGTGGGATTATCAGATACAACTGTTCATTAAGAAACACTCATGTTAGATTAAATACAAAGGAAAAGGTTTAGGAAAAGAAAAATGTTGATTGAAAGTCGCTATTTTAGCGGCTTTTTTTTGATTAAGGAATCATGTTTCTTGCCCCTGACTTAGGACAAGAACGTTATACTTCATCGATTAGATAAATATTTAACTATAGTTCAATGTTATCTATTAAGCTAACTGGCAGATTAACGCTATAAGTGAACCCGAATCTCGAACCCTAACTCAACGCTCCAAACAGAAAGCATCGAACGTTGCGCACCAGGTATTAACAAACTAGAAATACTAAACAGCAAGTCACCAAAATACGTTAGTTGCTGTTTACTTCGTAGCTTTTTTATTGTAAATCATTAGAAAATACTAGCAAACGCATGTTCTGATTTGTGCAGCTATGTTATACTGAGGGGACGAGGAACGACTGAACTTTTTCATTTGAACATTATCAAACGGTGAGTATTTCACCTTGTTTCATATACATTTTCTCCGCTACGGAAGGAGTCTATCATTTATGACGGTAACCTTTTTACTAGGCCGCTCTGGTAGTGGCAAGACAACAAAAATATGGGAGTCTATTTCTTCTTCATTAGAGAAGGAGCCTCTTGGCGCGCCGATCATTATTCTTGTACCGGAACAAGGTTCCTTTGGAGCAGAACGGGGGCTTTTGACCGTAGGGAATGTGAAGGGAAGCATTCGGGCGCAGACACTGAGCTTTTCTCGGCTTGCCTATCGAGTGAAACAGGAAACTGGAGGCAGCGCTAGTCTGCCGATCAGTGAAGAAGGTAAAAAGATGTTGATTTACAAAATCATAAGTCGCCGTAAAGAGGAACTGAAATTGTTCGGTGCCTCTGCCGACAGACCGGGTTTTGTGGAACGGTTGAATCAACTGCATACGGAGATGAAGCGTTGCTGCTTGGCTTCCTCTGATTTAGAGGAGCAGTTATCCGCAATGCGAGGCGCTATTGCAAGAAGTCCTATTCTTGAAGGCAAGCTGGATGATTTACAGCTGGTATTCAGCGATTTAGAGAAGGAAATGTCACGCCTCTATATCGACGAAGAGGATCGTTTAGCGGAACTAGCTGAGCATATTCCTGATTCCTCTTACATTCGCGGGGCGGAGATTTGGGTAGATGGGTTCCACGGCTTTACCCCGCAGGAATTCGTAGTGCTTCGAGAATTGATGCAGCAAGCATCGAAGCTGACCGTGTCCCTTACACTTGATCGTTCGTATCCCTATGGAGATCAGTTGAATGAGCTTGAATTGTTTCACCCAACTGCGGTTACTTACATTAAACTGCGTGGAATAGCTGAAGAGCTGGGCATTGATGTGTGGGACGAGCTTCTGGAGCCAGCGGTTCTTCCGCGTTTTGAAGAAAGTCCTGTTCTTGCTCATCTCGAAAGGGGATATGACCGCCGAAAGGTCTGGATGGGTGCAGATGAACTGGCAAATGAAGCGATATCTATAGGCGCAGCAGTTTCTCACAGAGCAGAGGTTGAGGGAGCACTGCGTGAAATGATCAGACTGGCGCGAGATGAAGGTGCAAAATATGGTGAAATGGCCGTATTGATGCGTAATATTGGAGATTACGAGCAACTGATTAAACCGTTGTTCCAAGATTACGGAGTACCTTTTTTTCTGGACCAGAAGGTAAATGAGCTGCACCATCCATTGGTAGAGTTTGTACGCTCCGCATTGGATGTGGTGCGTCGACGCTGGCGCTTCGAGGATGTATTCCGCTGTGTAAAGACAGAGCTTTTGCTACCGCTGGACGGTAGTATTACGCGTGAGGATATGGACGCCTTAGAGAATTATGTGCTGGCTTGTGGGATTCAAGGGTATCGCTGGACGGATGGCCGTTCATGGAAAGGGATTCCTAGCTTGTCGCTGGAAGGCGGCAGACAGATGGATGAAGAACTGCTTGCTACAATGGAGCGATGCCGTGCTAGTATAACGGGACCTCTATTTGCTTTTGAGAAACGGATACAGAAGAGTAGAAGCGGCCTTGAACTATGTACCGCAGTGTACAGGCTGCTTGATGAAACGGATGTTGCCCGAAAGCTGGAGAAACTTAGTGTCGGTGCTATGGAGAAGGGGCAACCCGAGAAGGCTAGAGAACATAGTCAGCTTTGGGGTGCAGTGCTTGATCTGCTAGATCAGATCGTCGAGATGATGGGCAACGAGAGACTTGAATTTGATGTGTTCACCGGAGTCCTAGAGACAGGACTTGCTGAGCTTAAGATGGGACTTGTTCCTCCCGCGCTCGATCAAGTACTGGTTGGTAACATGGATCGGACTCGACCAACGGGAGTTAAATACGCTTTTTTGCTTGGATTTAATGAAGGTGTTGTGCCTGCGCAGTTTAAGGAGGATGGAATTCTCTCGGAAGGCGAACGCTCTGTGCTTGAGAACGCCGGTATGGAGCTTGCTCCTGGTGCTTCTCGTAAGCTGCTGGACGAGCGGTTTTTGATCTATAATGCGCTAACGACAGGAAGTCGAAAGCTCTGGATTAGCTACGCCACTGCTGATGATGAGGGCAAGGCGCTTCTTCCCTCTGAGGTAATCCGTCATTTGCATAGAATGTTCCCAAGTGTTCATGAGCACAGCTTGGCAGCACTTCCACCTGCAGGACTACTAGAAGAAGTCAGAGATTCCATTCACCTCGGTTACATTGGTCATCCAGAACAGAGTCTTCGTGCATTGATTATGCAGCTACGCCAGTGGCGCCAGGGGACGGAGATACCTGAATTATGGTGGGATGTGTATAACTGGTTCGCTGCTGATGATATTCGTAGTCTCGAATTGAAACGTCTGCTCAGTTCATTGTTCTACCGTAACGTGGGAACGAAGCTAAAACGTGGAACAAGCCTTAGATTGTACGGTGGATCGACACTGCGAGGCAGTGTGTCCCGGATGGAGAAGTTTGTTGCTTGTTCCTTCTCCCATTTTGCATCTTACGGACTTAGACTGAAGGAACGCCAGCTATATAAGCTGCAAGCACCTGATATTGGACAACTGTTCCATGCTGCGTTAAGTGACATGGCGGTAAGACTGAAAGAAGAAGGCCGCGGCTGGGGAAGCTTGTCTCCAGAGGAATGTCGGCGTGAGGCAAGTGAGACGGTAGAACGTTTATCGCCGATGCTGCAGGGTGAAATTCTGATGAGCTCTAAACGTTACGGATACATCTCACGCAAGCTGAAAAATATTGTTGGACGTGCTTCTGTAATTCTGGGCGAGCATGCCCGCCGAGGCAGCTTTGAGCCGGTAGGGCTGGAGCTGGATTTTGGACCGGATAAGGAGTTGCCTCCTTTAAGAATTACGCTGCCGAATGGCTGTGTGATGGAGGTTGTTGGACGGATTGACCGTGTAGACATGGCCCGAGGAGAGAATGGAATTCTTCTGCGGGTGATTGACTATAAATCGAGTCAAAAAGACCTCAAGCTGCACGAGGTGTACTATGGATTATCGCTACAGATGCTGACCTATCTGGATGTGCTGCTTACGTACTCGGAGCAATGGCTCGGGCAACCGGCGCTTCCAGCAGGGACACTGTATTTCCACGTACATGACCCACTGTTAACCTCATCTAACGGGATGAACAAGGAACAGGCAGAACAAGAATTGCTGAAACGCTTCAAGATGAAAGGACTGCTTACAGCAGACCGCGAGGTAGTATCCCTGATGGATACGACTTTAGACAAAGGGTATTCTTCTATCGTGCCTGTAGCAGTAAAAGCTGATGGCAGTTTTTATAGTAGTGCTTCTGTAGCTACACCAGAGCAATGGGGATACTTATTATCATCCGTTCGGGGAACGATCTCGGATATCGGGACACGCATTACGGAAGGTGATGTGGCGATTGAGCCATACCGGATTGGGCAAGAGACAGCCTGCACATTCTGTTCCTTTAGACCCGTCTGCCAGTTCGATGAAGCCGTGGAAGGCAATGGCTACAACAATCTGGGTAAGCCAGGGAAGGACGTTATTTGGGATCTGCTGTCCCGCAAAGGAGGAACTACACCGTGAGTATGAAGTCTGAAATAGAAGCGAAACCGGAAGGAAGCATATGGAGTGATGACCAGTGGCGCGCCATCGCTGAGAGCGGTGATGATATTCTCGTTGCCGCGGCGGCAGGTTCCGGTAAGACAGCGGTACTTGTAGAACGGATTATTCGCAAAATCAGCAAGGAAGAGAATGTCTTTAGCGTAGATAGATTGCTAGTAGCTACGTTTACCAAAGCTGCTGCTGCCGAGATGCGCCAGCGGATTAGGGAAGCACTAGATCGGGAGCTTGAGGAGAATGGAGAGAATGACCATTTACGCCGTCAGCTGTCGTTGCTCGGGAAAGCCTCGATTACAACACTACACTCCTTCTGTCTGGAAGTGATCCGGCGTTACTATCAGATTATTCCTATAGATCCTGGTTTCCGTATCCTGAACGAACATGAAGCAGAGATGATGCGGCAGGAGCTGCTTCAAGAGCTGCTGGAGGAAAAATACGGTGAAGTAGGTGAAGATGGCGCGGATAGTGTATTTGTACAGCTTGCTGACTGGTTCAGTGGTGAACGAAGCGATGATGCGGTACATGCGCTCATACAGCGACTGCATGATTATGCCCGCAGCCATCCTTGGCCAGAGCAGTGGCTTCGTGATACCGCAGCTGATTTCTCATTACCAGACACAGATAGCTTAGGTGGAACTCCTTGGGTGCTAAGTATTCTTGAAGAAGCGAAGCTGACCCTTGCGGGTGCAGCCAGTCAGCTTATCCAAGGCCGGGAGATCGCGCTACAGCCGGGTGGTCCGGCGCCTTATGCCGAGAATTTGACGACTGACCTTGAGATGGTAAATGCATTGCAGGAGGCTGTGAATGAACGGCCATGGGCAGAATTATATGATATTTTCATGGAAGTATACTTTGGAAAATTGAAAGCTTGTAAGAAGGATTCGACAGATCCTGGACTGCAGGAAATGGTTAAAGAACTGCGCGATAGTGTGAAGAAGAGTATTTTAGATCTTCAGAAGGCATTGTTTGGCCGTCCTGCAGATGTTTTTTTGAGAGAACTGAACGAGGCGGCTCCTCTTATGGCAGAGCTTGCTGAGACGGTGATAGCGTTCGGTGAACGTTATCGAATCGAAAAAGCAGGACGGGGTCTCGTTGACTTTAGTGATTTGGAGCATTATTGTCTGCAAATTTTGCGCCATCCTGATTCTCTACCAGGCCATTCCCTGCCTTCTGATGCAGCGATGGAGTACCGTGCTCAATTCGATGAGGTTCTGTTAGATGAATATCAGGATACGAATAGTGTGCAAGAAGAGATTGTGCGGCTTATCTCCCGCGAAACACCTGGTAACCGATTTATGGTCGGAGATATGAAGCAAAGTATTTATCGGTTCCGTCTGGCAGAGCCGGGGCTGTTCCTGGATAAATACCGTAGCTTTGGCTCTAAGAATGCCGGAGGTGGCAGCAATACAGTTGGCGAATCCGAGTTAAGCGAGTTATCTGAGAAGCCTAATGAATCGTCCGGCGGTTCGGTTATCGATCTAGCCCGTAATTTCCGTAGTCGTATGGAGGTTGTAAATGCCGTAAATATGATTTTTCGGCAGATTATGAACGAGACAGTGGCGGAGATTAATTATGACGAACGTGCTGAGCTTGTGTATGGAGCGAATTTCCCGGGTGCAGCAGAGAAGGGGCCAGATACTTTTTTTGCACCAGAGCTATTATTGATCGATCGCGGAGCGGCAGCAGGTAAAGTAGAAGAGACTGAGGACAGTGAGACTCCACTTCAGGAAAGCGAAGCTATTGAGAGTGAGACTGCGCAACTGGAAGCACGGGCGATTGCTCGCCGCATTTTACAGATGACTGGCCTGAATGGCGGAGCTCCGCTACTGATTTATGATAAAGGGCTTAAGATTATGCGCCCAGTGATTTATGGTGATATCGTGATTTTGCTTCGTTCGGCGAGAATATGGACCCCTTTAATTATTGAAGAGCTTCGGATGGAGGGAATCCCTGCTTACGGGGATCTGAATAAAGGCTATTTTGAAGCTACAGAAGTAGAAATTGCACTCTCACTCTTAAAAATAGTCGATAATCCTCAGCAGGATATTCCACTCGCTGGTGTGCTTCGTTCACCTGTTGTTGGTTTAACTGAAGAGGAACTGGCTAAAGTTCGGATGTACAGCCATGGTTCTTTCTATCGTGCTGTACAAATGGCAGCAAACATGCAAGATGCAAACGAAGCTGAGGAAGAATACGATCTTTTCTCGGCTCATGTGATAGAAACAGCAAGTGCAGCGGAAGAGAAAGTTACCTCAGATAATAATGATGAAGTCATTAATGAGGTGGAATCTGGAAGTGGAGCTTTACCGCAAATCAGCCTAAAGCTGAAGCAAAAGCTTAAGAATTTTCTAGAACGGCTTGAAAGCTGGAGAGATGCGGCTAGACAAGGCAGTCTCAGTGAGCTGATCTGGCGTATTTATGGTGAGAGTGGCTATCTGGAATGGGTTGGAGGCTTGCCTGGTGGCTCACAGCGACAGAACAATCTTAAAGCTTTGTATGATCGGGCTGTTCAATTTGAGAATGATACTGCGGCGCGTGGGTTGTTCCGTTTTCTGGTGTTCATTTCACGGCTTCGTGAGAATGGCGGAGATCTTGGTGTAGCTGGTAGTGGCGGTGAAGAGGGCAATGGGGTCAGAATTATGACCATCCATAAATCCAAAGGCTTGGAATTCCCTGTTGTTTTTATAGCGGGCATGGCGAAGCAGTTTAATCGACAGGATTTGCATTCTCCTTTCCTGATGCACAAAGAGCTTGGCTTCGGGCCACGTTTTGTGGAGCGGGAAACACGGGTCAGCTACCCAACGCTTCCTTATTTGGCTATTAATCGTCGTACACGACTTGAATTATTGGCTGAGGAAATGCGGGTATTATATGTAGCTTTAACTCGTCCGAGAGATAAGATGATTCTAGTCGGTACCGTAAGAGATTTACCACGGAAAATTGCTAGCTGGAGCAGTGTGCAGAATCGGGATGAGCTACTGCTTGCTGATCATTTACTAGCCCGGGGTCGCAGCTATCTGGACTGGGTTGGACCGGCATTGATCCGGCATCCGGCGGCGGCTATTCTTCGGAAGCTAGGCGGCTCTGAAGGTACCGTCTCGACAGTGCTGCACAGCGATGTCTCGAACTGGAGCATCAGTGTGCAGAATGCTTCCGAACTGAATTCCGGGGCGTTCCTTCCTTCGGATGACTCAGAGGACAAAGCAGAAGAACGTCAATCTGTACTCAAGGCGCTGCAAAAAGGTGAATCTGTAAGCGTCTATGGATCAGTGAATAGCGATGAAATTGCTAGAAGACTAGAATGGCCTTATCCGTTTGCGGCTGCCTCTGGTATTCCGGCCAAAACCTCTGTTACAGAGTTAAAATCTTTGTTGTCGATGCAGGACCAGCCTTCTTATGATCTTCTAGAGGAAGGTGGCTATCCTGTCACCTCAACAGAAAACAATAAACGCACAGATGTGGCAGGAGCAGACAGTCTGCACTTGCGGCGTCCGAAATTTATGGAAAAGCGCAGTCTAACCCCAGCGGAGCGCGGGACAGCCTTCCATACGGTTATGCAGCATATTCCGCTGGAGGGTTCTGTTGATCCTAAAGTTGTGGAAGAAACATTAGCCCGTTTGCAGAGATTAGCTATTCTTACTGCTGAGCAGGTGGAGGCGGTAGCCCCTGATCAGATAGAGACTTTTTATGCGAATGAACTTGGTCGTAGATTAATAGATTCTTCTTGGAAGCTTAGAGAAATGCCATTCAGTTATATGCTTCCCGCAGGCGAGGCTTATATAGGGCTCGATTATATGAATAAAGCCGTCTCAGAGCTAAGCCATGGAAATAATAATGAAGGCTTTAGTGAAGGAGTGCTGATCCAAGGGGTGATTGACTGCCTGTTCCGCGAGGAGGACCGGATTATTTTGTTAGACTATAAGACGGACTCTGTTTTAGAACATCAGGGTGGGTTAGAAGCGCTTAAGGAAAAATATCGTTTTCAGCTAGAGTTATACAGCAAGGCATTACATGATATTTTGGGAGAACCGATCAGCGAGATTTGGCTGTACTTTTTTGACGGCGGACATGCTGTGAAATTATAAATCTATTCATTACCGCATAGGAGCGGGGAAAGAGGACGAAGATGCGGATATTGCACACGGGAGATTGGCACCTCGGCCGAACGCTGGAAGGAAGAAGCCGGCAGAAGGAGCAAGAGCAGTTCATAGATGAATTGGTGGAGATCGCCGATTTTCATAAAGTGGATTTGATAATGATGGCGGGAGATGTGTACGATTCCGTTAATCCACCAGCGGCTTCAGAACAACTATTCTATGAGGCTGCCGCAAGGCTGACTTCAGGGGGCAGGCCCCTTGTTGTGATCGCCGGAAATCATGATCAACCGGAGCGCGTATCTTCAGTTTCACCGCTTGTACTAAGGCAGGGGATTACATTAGTGGGGCTTCCTACCTCAGAGCCAGTGACTGTTCATGCTGCACGCACGGGTGAGATCGCCAAAATCGCAGCTCTTCCTTATCCCTCCGAGGCGCGTCTCGGTGAACTGCTTGCAGGAGATAGCGGAGAAGAGGAGCTTCGACTGGCTTATAGTGCACGGGTTGGCAAGCTCATGCAGCTGTTGGGACGGGAATTCACGCCGCAGACTGTAAATTTGGCGATGAGCCATATTTATGTGCTTGGTGGTGTGGAAAGTGATTCGGAACGTCCAATTCAAGTGGGCGGAGCGTATACCGTTGATCCTTCTGCTTTGGCTTGTGGAGCGCAATATACTGCACTAGGTCATCTTCATCGCGCACAACGTGTCAAAGGGGAAGGAATGATCCGTTACAGCGGATCTCCGCTGGCATACAGTTTTTCTGAAGCAGGACAGGCTAAATCGGTGACGCTTATTGATGTTGCGCCGGGTGGCGAGCCAACCTTTGAAGAGATTTATCTTCGCTGTGGGCGTCCGCTTGTAAGATGGAGCTCCACTGGTGGATTGCAGGAGGTATATAACTGGCTGGATGAAGGTAGAGATGCTTCTGCTTTTATAGATTTGGAGATTCGGCTTAGTGAAGCCATGTCGATGAATGATATTCAGCGCCTGCGCAAATCACGCGAGGGGATCATTCATATTCGTCCAATCTACCCGCAAATGGAGATGGAGCTCGAACAAACTGCCCGTTCACGAATGCCGGTGCAAGAATTGTTCCGTAAATTCTATCAGCGTCAGACAGGTGGAGCAGAACCGGAGGATAGCTTGATAGAGCTGTTCTTACAGCTAACCGAAGAAGAACGGCGTCAGCCGGAGGAAGGAGAGGAGAACTAAGGTGAAGCCTATTCTATTAAAAGTAGCAGGATTACAGAGTTATAGAGAAATGCAAGAAATAGATTTTGAAAGTCTGTGTGAGACGGGTCTGTTTGGGATTTTTGGACCTACGGGCAGCGGCAAGTCTAGCTTGCTGGATGCTATTACTTTGGCGATGTACGGGAAAGTGGAACGTGCCGTTAATGGAACACAGGGGATTATGAACCACTCTGAAGATTCACTCAGCGTGGCGTTTACCTTTGAGCTCACTTCTTCCGTGGGGGCACATCGTTATCGTGTTGAAAGGAAGTTCAAGCGGACTGGTGAACAAACTGTCAGCAACACGATTAGCCGTTTCATTGAAATCACACCTGACGGTGATAATGTTATGGCGGATAAGCTCGCAGATGTTACACGCTGTGTGGAGGAGCATATCGGTCTAAAAATGGATGACTTCACGCGAGCGGTTGTATTGCCGCAGGGGAAATTTGCCGAATTCTTATCACTTCGTGGCGTAGATCGTCGGCAAATGCTGCAACGCCTGTTTCATCTGGAACAGTATGGCGATCAGCTTGCGATTAAGCTTAGTCGCCGGGTGAAGGAGAATGAGGCTGCGCTCCGCGCGCTGGAAGCGGAGCAGCAGGGTCTTGGCAGCGCAGGCAAAGGGGATGTAGAGGCAGCGGCGGAGCGCCTCGAGCAGTCCACCCTTTATGCTGCGGAATGCCGCCGCAAGCTGGAGGCGGCGCTGCAGGTCTCGGAGCGTTTCGCGCGTATACGCGAGCTCCAAGAGGAACGGACCCGCCGCGAGTTGCAGCGGCAGGGGCTGCTCGCCAAGGAGGAGGAGATTCTCCTCCTTGAACAGAAGCTCGGCCAAGCTGACGAGGCCGAGGCAAGGCTTCCCGCGCTGAAAGCATGGCGAAGCGCGGAAGAAGCCTTTAAGAGCCGATTGGCCCGCGCGGAGGGCCAAGAGGTGCTGGCCGCCGCTGCCGAGCAGGAGGTGGCGCGTGCCGCTGCCGTCGCGGCTGCTGCGCAGGCCGCGCTTGCGGCGGAAGAGCCGGCCCTCCGGGAGGGGGCCGGCATCTACCGCCGCGCGCTCGAGCTCGAGTCCGAGCTCGGCGGCCTGCGGCGCGAACTCGCGGCTCTGCGCGAGCGCCGCGAAGAGGCCTCCCGCAAGCTGGCGGAGCTGCGGGAGGGCATGGCCCGGGAGCGTGAGCTTTTGGCCAAGGGCCAAAAGCGCCAGCAAGAGCTGCAGCAGAGCTTGCAGCCGCTCGGTGTCCGCTCCCAGGAGCGGCAGTCTCTGCAAGAAGCGATGCAGAGACTGCAAGGGCTGCACTCCGCCGAATCCCAGTGGGATAAGGCGGAGAAGGAGCGCCGCGAGCGTGCCGCTGCACTCGCGGCTGCGCAGGCGCGACTCGCGGAGGCCGAGGGCCGTCGTGAGCTGCAGGAAGCTGCTCGCGGGCAACTGATCCGCGAGGCGGCGCTGCATCAAGAGAAGCTGCTGGCGACAGAAGAAGCTGCGCGCGCCGCAGCGGAGCGCCTGGAGCAACATGTCAGCACTTTGGAAGCGGCTATGAAGGATCAAGAGCTTCACAGATTATCGTTAGCACTAGCTAAGGAGCTGGAAGAAGGACAACCCTGCCCTGTATGCGGCAGCGAGCATCATCCTTCACCTGCATTATTGCAGGATAGCTTAGAGCAACAAGAACTGGAAATGAAGCTTCAGCAAGTCCGAACATTGTCTAGACGGGCTTTGGAAGCTCGTCATCTGTTCCGTGGTCTTCGTGAACAGGATCAAGTATGGCTGGAGCAGGTATTTGGAAATGAAGTCATCGAAGCGGCAAATCACCCTGCAGCTGCAGGTTCAGAAGTAAGTAGTGCAGTTACTTCCACCGATTTAATCATTCCAGATGAAAAAGCCTTGGCAGAACTTGAAGCTGCACATTTGGGATTAAAAGGACAGTCAGGTGAAGTACGCCGAACTGCGGTACAGTGGCAGCAATCGATGCAGGAGGTCCAGCAGCTGTGCCTCAAAGAAGCGGCAGCTGTCGCAGGTGAACGGAGCTGGGTAGAAGGAATTGCTGCCAAAGCTGAGGAACTCAGCGCCCAGCTAACGGCTCTACGGCAGAATTGGACACAGCAGTTACCGGATCTGGCACCTGGAGAAGTGGAACAAGCTTACCGTGATCTGTTAGCTAAGGATGCACAAGCTGAAGAAATTAGATCTCGACTTGATATCAGTGTCAAGTTTCTGGAGGAGAAAAGTGCTTCAGTGCAGAACCTTCAAGAGACCATAACGGGGCTGGATAAAGAGCTGGCTCAGTGGATCACACAGATCGAAGGCAAGGAAGAATTGCAGCGTGAAAAAGAACAGCGTCTACTGGAGTGGACGAATGGTCGTGCTGCTGCTCCTCTTCTAGCGGAATGTGAAGGACGTATGCAGGAATTGTTAACTGCTCTGGAGACAAGCAAGCAGTCACATCTCGCAGCGGCGGAGAAGGCTCAGCATGAGGTTAAGGAAGCAGCGATTACTCGCCAGGCTGCGGAATCTGCGCGTGAACATTACGTAGCAGCTACCAGTCATTGGGAACAAAGCTTGGCTTCTTCACCGTTTAGTTCAGCCACCGAGGTTGAAGGAGCAGCGCTCACATCCGAAGCAAGGGAAATGGCTTATTCCCGCGTACGTGCTCATCGTGCCGAAGAAGCTGAGGTCTCGTTGCAACTGCGTAATATTGAAGAGAAGCTTAACGGAGCCAGCTTAAGTGAAGAAGAATGGCAAGAAAGTCAGGGGATCTTAAGAGAAAGCAAGGCTGAGGATGAAGTATCTCTTCAGTCAAGAGCACGTGCAGAGCGTGATCTGGAGGACCTGCGGCATCGACATATTCGCTGGATGGAGCTCGAAGCTAAACGGATTGAGCACGCTTCTATGCAAGATCAACTCTCCAAACTACAGACGGTCTTACGTGGGAACGCCTTTGTTGAGTACATTGCTGAGGAACAATTGATGCAGGTGTGTCAGTCCGCTTCCCAGCGGCTTCGATTCCTGAGTAAGCAGCGTTATGCATTAGAGGTTGATTCGGGTGGCGGCTTTGTGATCCGTGATGACGGGAACGGCGGGGTGAGAAGACCTGTCTCAACCCTATCTGGTGGAGAGACCTTCTTAACATCCCTTTCGCTGGCACTTGCGCTTTCAACTCAGATCCAGCTGCGTGGGCAATATCCGTTACAATTTTTCTTCTTAGATGAAGGGTTTGGTACTCTCGACCCAGAACTGCTGGATACAGTGATTACTTCACTTGAAAGGTTGCATAATGACCAGCTGTCTGTCGGTATTATCAGCCACGTTCCAGAGCTTCGTGCAAGGTTACCGCGCAAGCTGGTGGTAGTTCCTGCTGAACAAGGTGGAGGGGGATCTCGTATCCTTTTGGAAAAAATGTGAAGCATTTTAAACTGTGTGATCGATATCACAGATACAGCATCAACGCGCTGTTATAATACAGCTAAGCCGACATTACTTTAGAAACACCTCGGCGGACGTATGACCGGGAATGTACTCCTTTTCATACGTCCGCCGCCGAATCAGCTTTATAAGCTGTGAAGGGTGTTTCTCTTTTTTTTGCCTTTTTAGGCCCTACGGGTATATATATAGCTCAACTTCATTTGTAAACGGATTTCATTCTGTAATAGATACAGTTTTAGAGTGTGGATGTTGAATCTTCTAGCGTCTTTCGTAATTGGTGATTATCCTGTATGATTATCTTATGATGAAGTGGAATTTCACCAATTTTTAGGAGGCAAGCACTCTATGGAGACCGTGTTTAGCAAAATTATTGAGGGTACTATTCCTTCCAAAAAAGTATTTGAGAACGAACGTATTCTTGCATTCTACGACATCGAGCCGGCTGCACCGGTACATGTGTTGATCATTCCAAAGAAGTTCATTGCTTCCATGAATGATGTCACACCTGAGGATCTTCCGCTAATTGCAGAAATTCACAGTGTAGCGCAACAGATCGCTATCGACCTTGGGATTGCCGAATCTGGTTATCGTTTGATCAATAATTGTGGTCCAGATAGTGGACAAGCTGTGCCTCATCTTCATTATCACTTGCTTGGTGGGGCCAAGCTGGGAGCTCTCACAGGAAACTCAGCTTCTCACGCATAGTACAATCATTAAATGTTGAAGAACTTGCCAGAAAAAAAGAATAACACGAAGGTTGACACCCTATTTCCGTTTGACCTATAATGGAATTTGATAAACCGTGTTATGCTCTTGGACGGTATGGTCGGAGGGAGGGGAAACTGTGTCTGAAACGAAAGTTCGCAAAAACGAGACAATTGATGCTGCACTTCGTCGCTTTAAACGTTCCATCGCAAAAGATGGTGTCTTGGCTGAGGTGAAGAAACGCAAACATTACGAAAAGCCAAGCGTTAAGAAAAAGCTGAAGTCTGAGGCTGCTCGTAAGAGAAAGTTTTAGGAGGATTACCCACGCATGAATCTTAGCGAGAGATTGAACGAAGATATGAAGCAAGCGATGAAGAGTAAGGACAAGTTCACGCTCTCCACGATTCGAATGGTTCGTTCTACAATAAAGTATCTTGAAATAGATTTGAAGAGAACATTGGACGACAACGAAGTGCTTGATATCCTTAGTCGTGAAATCAAACAGCGCAAAGATGCCCTCCAAGAATTTGAATCAGCGGGTCGCGACGAGCTTGCCGCGAGTACGAAGGCAGAAATCGAGATTATTATTAAGTATCTTCCCGAGCAACTTTCCGAAGAAGAAATTAAAGCAATTGTACAGCAGACCATCCAGGAAACCGGTGCTTCTTCGAAAAGCGAAATGGGTAAGGTCATGAGCGCACTGATGCCTAAGGTCAAAGGTCGCGCCGATGGTAAACTCGTGAACCAAGCGGTTCAGCAATTTCTGCAATAATATAGCGCCAGCACCCCTTGTAAAAGGGGTGCTTTTCTTTGTTTTGAAACGTAATTACGCTTACAACGTAATATAGTTTATGTGTCCCGGGTCAAGTTGAAGAAGGGAGGTAAAAACATTGAAAAGATTACGGAAAATTATGTTAGCCAGCATTCCAGTTGTTTTACTGCTACTGCTCTTAACGCCGTTTATCCCGAATGTCAGCGCTGATGTAACAGTACCAAAAGCACCGAATGCTGCGAATGGTGAGATGAAGAAAGGCCCTGTGTTTATTATTCCGGTTGATCAGAAAATTGAAAGAGGTCTGCAAAGCTTTTTGGAAAGAGGGTTCGCAGAAGCTGCTAATTATGGAGCGGTTCTAATTGTACTGGAGGTGGATACACCGGGTGGACTGGTGAGTTCAGCAGAACAGATTGGGACGATGGTAAGAGATAGTGACATACCTACGGCTGCTTTTATTAAAGGTGATGCCGCTTCCGCAGGCAGTTACATAGCACTTAACGCAGGTGCAATCATCATGAAGCCGGGCAGCATGATCGGTTCTGCATCTCTAGTAGATAGTAGCGGCCAGAAAGTAGATGACGCGAAGATGGTCTCCTACTGGAAATCAAAAATGATTGGAGCCGCTGCTCTAAATGAGCGTGATCCTGATATTGCTGCGGGAATGGTCGATAGTAATTTGGTTGTGGATAAGCCAGATCTTGGCGTATCTAAAGCGCAGGGCGAAATTATTGCCTTGTCTAGTGACGAAGCTTTAAAAGCTGGTTATGCTGATCAAATTACAACCACTCCAGAAGAGGCGATTACTTGGTTAGGTTATACTACAGATGACATTTTTCGTGTGGAGCATACGGGTGCCGAGAAAATGTCGCAATTTCTGACGAATCCGATTATTATGACGATTTTGCTATTCATCGGGATCACAGGCATTGTGATTGAGTTGATCGTTCCGGGCTTCGGTGCACCTGGGATTATTGGGACATTAGCCTTTGTTTTATATTTTTTCGGAAATTCTGTAGCAGGGTTTGCCGGATCAGAGACTTGGCTTTTGTTCATAATCGGACTTGTCATGCTTGTGCTGGAGCTATTCGTGCCGAGCTTTGGGATATTGGGGATACTTGGTTCCGTGAGTCTTGTGGCAGGTGTCGTACGCGCAGCATACAGCTTCACACATGCATTGTTTAGTCTCGGTATCGCATTCGCGGCTGCAACAGTAGTCATTGTGATTGTGGCTGTCGCATTTAAAGAACGTGGAATTTGGAATAGGTTTATTTTAAAGGATACGCTCTCTAAAGATCAGGGATTTGTACCTGTTGAAGAAAAGTTAAGCTTAGTTGGAGCTATAGGAAACAGTATTACTCCACTTCGTCCATCCGGAACGGCTATGATTGGCGGCGAGCGAGTAGATGTCGTTACTGAAGGCAGCTTTATTAGCGTTAATGCACCGGTCTCTGTTGTAAAAGTTGAGGGCGGACGGATTGTGGTGAAGGAAATTAAGGAATAAGGTAAAAGATAAAGGGTATGGCGAATAGTAGCTCCACAATAATTTACTGGAGGTTGTAAAGTTATGGAAGCATCTTTAATTACTTTTTTGTTGATTGCGGTAGTCGTAGTCATTTTGTTGAGTGTCTTTTTAAGCTTCTTCCCGGTCATGCTCTGGATTTCTGCACTGGCGTCAGGGGTTAGGATTAGTATTATTACCCTAGTAGCGATGAGACTGCGTCGTGTAACACCAAGTCGAATCGTTAATCCAATGATTAAAGCGACTAAGGCAGGTCTTGGACTGAATATTAATCAACTGGAGAGCCACTATCTCGCAGGTGGTAACGTAGACCGGGTGGTTAATGCGCTTATTGCAGCACAACGTGCAGATATTCCTTTGGAATTTACACGCGCAGCGGCTATTGATCTTGCAGGACGCGATGTGCTTCAGGCTGTGCAAATGAGCGTTAACCCTCGTGTAATTGAAACACCAGTTGTTGCGGCTGTCGCTAAAAACGGGATTGAAGTTAAGGTAAAAGCACGTGTAACTGTACGTGCCAATATCGACCGTCTCGTGGGTGGTGCGGGTGAAGAAACAATCATTGCCCGTGTTGGTGAAGGGATTGTAACGACAGTAGGTTCAAGTGATTCACATAAAGATGTCTTGGAAAACCCGGATTTGATTTCTCGGACGGTATTGTCGAAAGGTCTGGATTCAGGTACTGCTTTTGAGATCCTCTCTATTGATATTGCGGATATCGATGTAGGCAAGAACATCGGTGCGTATCTTCAAACCGAACAAGCAGAAGCGGATAAACGTATTGCACAAGCTAAGGCAGAAGAACGCAGAGCAATGGCTGTCGCTCATGAGCAAGAGATGAAAGCGCGTGTAGTTGAGATGAAGGCGCTGGTTGTGGAAGCTGAATCTCAGGTGCCTATGGCGATGGCTGAGGCACTCAGAAATGGTCAAATCGGTGTGATGGACTACATGAACATCAAAAATATCGAGGCAGATACCCAAATGCGCGGTTCCCTCGGCAAAATGAATGATCAGGACGATAATAACCGTCCTAACAATAATAAATAAAAGGGGATGTGAATCTCCATGAGCTGGATCTATATTGTTGCGGTTATTATCTTCGCGATTGTATCCAATGTGAACAAAGCTACGAAGAACAAACCCAAAGGTACTACACGCGGAGGGATGCCTACCTTTGGCGGAGGAGACGGGAATCCTCTCCACCGTAATAAGGATGTAGACGGGAACAGAGATCAGCCAGAACAGTCTGGTAGCGGGTTTCCTGCTCCTGTTACTACATCCTCCCGTGAGTATGACGCATCACCTGCCTTTCCAGAGCCTGCGTACATCCCGACACCAGATTATTCTACTGGAGAAGGTATGTCTTTGGAGCATGCTGATGACGGAGTTGAGTTACGCACACAAAGAATGCAGGAAGAGGTGCGGCGTCTTCAATCTGCTTTTGATGGAATAGCGGGAGCAGATCCCAGGTCGAAGAAGACGAAGAGTTCATCCCCTGATACAGATGTTCAGTCAAATAGAACAGGGAATAGGGATGAGCTGCGTAATGGTGTGGTTTGGGCGGAGATTCTAGGACCTCCGCGTGCTCGCCAGCCGCATTCCTCCCGAAGATCGTAATTTTCGCTCAAGTAAACAATTAAGCCTTAGCTTTCTTATCTTAACGATAGGAAAGCTGAGGCTTTTTTTATGTTTTTTATACTTGAAAGGTGCTCCTTTATGAGTTCTTCTCATAAACAAAAGCGTTGCCGCATAAGGTGTACAGAAGGCAGGAAGGGGGAGCGTCTACTTATGACCCGTATTGGCCGCAGGCTGCGGGGATGGACAAACGGGGTGTTGGATTTACCACAGGACTTACTACAGGAAATGCCCCGGATCACCCTGATCGGCAATAAGGAACTGTATATCGAGAATCATCGCGGCGTGCTGCATTTTTCCTCAGGCCAGCTTAAGCTCGCGTTAGCTAAAGGATCGCTTGAAATCATAGGCGAGGATCTTGTCATTCGCAATATTCTTGGTCAGGAGCTGGCGGTAGAAGGCATTATCGGAGAGATCAGATATAAAGAAAGCGAGGGGAAATCATGAAGGAACCACCTCTTTCATCACTGCGGGGATTCGTTACACTGCATGTGACGGGGCCTCAGGTGGAGAGATTCATTAATGTCATTTCTGAAGCAGGTATAGTGATTTGGGATGTGAGGCCCGCTGAGGGCGGCGCTTCCCTTAAGCTGCTTCTGAATGATTTTTATGTCCTCCGTCCGATTTTAAAGAAGACAGGCTGTCGGATGCACGTTACAGGAAGAAGCGGACTGCCTTTTTTGATGGCGCGGCTTTGGAAACGTAAATTTTTTGGCATGGGAATATTGATATTCGGGATTATGCTCTTTATGTTATCTACGATGGTATGGAGCATTAGAGTCGAGGGGAATGAAAAAATTGCCTCCGAGGATATATTGGCAGCTGCTCGCCAGGAGGGGGTGTATCCTTTTCAATGGATATGGCGTCTGGATGAGCCGGACAAGCTCTCTAAGGGGCTCCTGGCCCAATTACCCGGCGTTTCATGGATAGGGGTGCAGCGGACGGGGACGAGCATTAAAATTCAGGTGGTAGAATCTAAACAGCCGGATATCAAACCTCTGCTTAGTCAGCGGCATTTGATTAGCAGAACAGATGCGGTGGTAACTGAAATATATGCGGAGCAGGGCAGACCGGTTGTGGCGCGTAACTCACGGGTTAAAAAAGGGGATATCCTGATCTCGGGTGCTTTAGGCGACGAAGAGAATGTACAGTACGTGGTGGCTAAAGGTGAGGTTAAGGGTCTAGTGTGGCATGAATACAATATAGAGGTGCCTCTTACAACAACAAATAGCTCATATACAGGGGAGCGTAAAGATCGAACCTATCTGGTGCTTGGTAAATGGGCTATCCAGCTATGGGGTTATGGCGATTCTCCTTTTGAGAAATCACGAACACTTACTGAGCACGATCCGCTGTCCTGGCGGTCCATTAAGCTGCCGCTGGGCCTAATGACTGAGAAAGAAATGGAGATTAGTGAAACAAGTGAGACATTAACTCCAGAGGCTGGATTTGAAAAGGGAATAGAGCGAGCGAAGAATGATATTTTGGCGCGTTATGGCGTTGATAGCGTCATCAAAAGTCAAAAAGTTTTGCATGAGAAGAAAGAGAATGGTAAAGTTTATATGAAAGTGATCTTTGAAGTAGAAGAAAAAATTTCCGAAGAACTGCCAATAGTAAACAATTGAGGAGAATGAGGCTACTTGTCAGAACAGACTGCAAGCATTCGTATTACTTTGCAAAATGCGGGAGAAGCGCAATCGCTGTTCGGCCCGCAAGATGGATTCCTAAAAATCATCGAGAGTGAAATTCCTGCTATTATTGATTCCCGTGAAGCAGAGTTAACGATACGTGGTGCGGAGCGGGAAGTAGACATGCTGGGACAATTGTTTAATGTGTTGCTGTCCCTCATTCGGAGCGGTTACATACTTACTGAACGTGATGTGCAGTACGCTGTGGAGCTGGCGAAAGACTTTCGAGTCGATCAATTGCTCGATTTGTTCAAGGGAGAAATTACAACAACTTTTCGTGGAAAGCCTATCCGTGTCAAAACGATTGGCCAGAAGCATTATGTGACAACGATCAAGAAGCGTGATATTGTATTCGGAATCGGTCCTGCAGGAACGGGTAAGACCTACTTGGCGGTAGTGCTTGCAGTTACGGCACTAAAAGAAGGTTCTGTTAAGCGTATCATTCTTACGCGCCCAGCAGTAGAAGCAGGAGAGAGTCTAGGGTTCCTCCCAGGGGATTTGCAAGAAAAGGTAGATCCATACCTCCGTCCGTTATATGATGCCTTATACGACGTTATGGGGCCCGATCAGGTGGCTAAGGCACTTGAACGGGGATTGATTGAAATTGCTCCGCTCGCTTATATGCGTGGTCGTACGCTGGATGATTCATTTATTATTTTGGATGAAGCCCAGAATACAACGCCTGAGCAAATGAAAATGTTTTTAACTCGACTCGGCTTCGGCTCTAAAATGGTGATTACGGGTGACGTTACCCAGATTGACCTGCCTCGCGGCAAGAAATCCGGTTTGATTGAGGCTAAAGCGATTTTATCCGGCATAGAAGAACTCGGTTTTGTTTATTTTGCGGAGCAGGATGTAGTACGGCATTCCCTGGTGCAGAAAATTATCGTTGCCTATGACCGCTCTGCCGAAAACCTCCAATAAAGGGGATTGTCTTCATGGCTTCAAAGCAACCATCTAAATTAAGCGGATTTGTATATACGAACAACGGATGGAAGTATAGCGCGGCGACACGCTATGCTCTTTTCCTGTTACTCGGACTTGTGTTCTACTTCAGTCTGTCGCCCGATCTACTACCTAAGCGGTACGATATTAAAGAGAATACGCTCAGCGCGAAGGAGATAACAGCGCCTAAGCAAATTTTGGACAAGAAGGCAACACTAAAGGCGGCGGAAGAAGCGGCCGAAGGTGTATCTCCAAAGTATAAAATCATCCCGATGAGGGCCGATAATCTTGTGACATCGCTGCTGGACCGGATTGATCGCCTGAATCAGGATGATTTGATTTCGCAAAGCGATAAGACTGAGATTTATCGTGATGAGATCCCGCAGAGAGCCAATGATTTTATTTTGAATTTCATAGCCTCAAATCGGGGTGGAGGCACTTATTCCGATCATCTTTTGGAGGAAATGCAATCTGTCATAAAAGAGCAGACCTATGTCATTCCAGATGAAACTTACATTAAGATTCCGCGACTGACCTCTCAGGACATTATCGAAATGAAGCCTGTTGCTCGTGATATTGTGACTAGGCTGATGAACGATCAGATCACAGATGCCCAGACTGCGCGCGCCAAAGTGGCGGAGCAGGTCAGTATCAGCTCTCTGAGTCAGCGTACGGCACGTGAGGTTGTGCAAGAGTTAGTCCGGCTCGTTATTACAAGCAATAAGTTCTATGACGAAGATGCAACGAAGGAAGCGAAAGTACAGGCTCGTGAGAACACACCTGATGTGTTTATTGAGCAAGGGGAGGTTCTTGTCGCTAAAGGGCAAAAAATCACCCCTGAGCTGTACGCCCTATTGGATGAGAATGGCCTGCTAAGCAATGAGGTCAACTATTGGCCTCAGGTTGGATTGCTATTACTTGCTACCATGCTATCTGCGGGTCTGATGGTGTTTATCCGTTACTCTGGCGGAACTGCGGGCTTCAAGTATAATAATTCCCAGTTATTAATGCTGGTGCTTGTGTTTGTTATTACGATCATCTCCATGCGGTTGACCGCAATTTTGCAGACGGATGTCCATTCCTATCTCGGGTATCTGGCTCCAGTAGCCATTGGTGCTATGCTGATTACCATGCTTCTGGATATGACATTAGCGTATTTCTGTTCTATTCTGATCAGTATACTCGCCAGTATCATTTTGAATGTTCAGCAGAATTCGGTGTTTGATTTTACCTTTGGCTTCTTTTCAATTGTTGTTTGTTATGTAGCTATTTTTGCCACTCATCGTGCAGGCCAGCGTTCCACATTATTAAAAGGCGGGATTATGGTATCCCTTTTTGGCTGTGTGACCGTCTTTATGCTGACCCTCTTAGCTGGTGGTGAATGGAAAGATGTAAGCACGCTGTATGCCGTTGGTTTTGCTTTTGCGAGTGGGCTTTTGACTGCAGTGCTTGTGATTGGTCTGATGCCTTTCTTTGAAGCTACCTTTGGTATTCTATCTGCCCTGAAGCTGGTAGAGTTGTCTAATCCGAACCATCCCTTATTGCGCAAGCTTCTTACGGAAACACCAGGAACCTATCACCATAGCGTAATGGTAGGTAACTTGTCAGAAGCGGCCGCAGAAGCGATTGGAGCAGATGGTCTATTGTGCCGGGTAGGATCGTATTATCATGATATTGGTAAAACAAAACGTCCGTTTTATTTTATTGAAAATCAGAATAATATGGAAAACCCACATGATTCTATTGAACCGAAGCTTAGTAAATCTATCATTGTAGCTCACGCCCGCGATGGGGTGGAGATGCAACGAGAATATAAGCTGCCCAAACCGATTCGTGATATTGCTGAGCAGCATCATGGGACGACGTTCCTGCATTATTTTTACCATAAAGCCCTGAAGCTGGCGGAAGAAAAAGGTGTAGAGCCTGATTTTACCGAGGAAGATTTCCGTTATCCTGGCCCGAAAGCCCAGTCGAAGGAATCGGCTGTTGTAGGAATTGCCGACAGTGTTGAAGCTGCGGTGCGATCCTTGCGCAAACCAACCGTCCTTCAGGTGGAAACGATGATTGAGAAAATTATTAAAAGTCGACTGGATGATCATCAGTTTGACGAATGTGATTTAACGATTAAAGAATTGGACATTATTGCACGGACGCTGAAAGAAACGGTCATGGGGATTTTCCATTCACGGATCGAATACCCAGAAGATGTGCGTAAGCCGAAAAAAGAGGAAGGGGCAGCTAACCCATGAGTTTGGAGATCGTTTGGGATAACGAGCAAGAAGAATACGAGATAAAGGACGATCTCATAGCACTGCTGGAGAGCATTTTGCAAAAAGCAGGTGAAGCGGAAGGGATTGATCAGGGAGAGGTTGCGCTTACTTTTGTCGATAACACTCGTATTCATGAGTTGAACTTGGAATACCGGGGAATTGACCGTCCGACGGACGTACTTTCTTTTGCGATGAATGAAAGCGGAGAGGACGAGCTGGACATTATATACGAAGTAGAAGAAGGCGAAGCGCTGGAAGATGTTCCGGATGTACTGGGAGATATCATCATTTCCGTAACTCGTGCTCAGGAGCAAGCGCAGGAATATGGTCATTCGCTGGAGCGTGAGCTTGGTTTCCTCTTTGTGCACGGATTTCTGCATTTGTTAGGATATGATCATCAGGATGAAGCTTCAGAGGCTGAAATGATGTCTAAGCAAGAGAAAGTACTAGCTCAGGTTGGGTTGACTCGCTAATGGTGAAGAACACGGCGGTAGGACATAAGAAGTTCTGGCACTCTTTTCGGTTTGCATCGCAAGGTATCGTGTCGGCATTCAAATCCGAGCTTAACATGAAGGTGCATTGCTGTTTGGCTGTGGTTGTACTTGTTGCCGCTGCCGTGTTCAGACTTCCGCTGGCCAGTTGGATGTTGCTGCTCTTCTCCATCACGCTTGTCTTAACCGCCGAGTTGCTCAATACAGCAATTGAAGCGACGGTAGACTTGATCTCGCCGGAGATTCACCCACTGGCTAAGAGAGCAAAAGATACCGCCGCAGGAGCTGTGCTTCTTACGGCGGTGTTTGCTGTCTTAGTCGGGGTCTATGTTTTTTACCACCCGGTGATGGACTGGATTACCGGACTTATGTCATAATCAGGTTACAATTCAGGGGAGAGGCGGACCCGCGTTTTGCGATTCCGCCTCTTTGGTTACTGGATGTTTAGGAAGCAAGTTTTGTACGAAGAAAATTCAATGAAGTATTGCTAACAAAACTAAGTGGATGCTTTCGAAGCAAGTTTTGTACGAAGTGATTCCACGATGTAGCGCTAACAAAACTTTAGGAGGACCCAAATATGGATTCCGCTCTTCTTATGCAAGAAGCGATTAAAGCACGTGCTAAGGCATATATTCCTTACTCCCGATTCGGAGTTGGAGCCGCCCTTCTTGATCAGGATGGTCATATTCATCACGGATGTAATGTAGAAAATGCTGCTTTTGGCCCAACCAATTGTGCAGAGCGCACCGCGTTATTCCGTGCCATCGCTGACGGTCATGCTATCGGTTCTTTCAAGGCAATTGCCGTTGTTGCCGATTCCGATGGCCCCGTATCTCCTTGTGGTGTATGCCGCCAAGTTCTAATTGAGTTGTGTTCACCCGACATGAAGGTTATCCTTGGAAACATGAAGGGCGATATTGTTGAAACGACGGTGGGAGAATTACTTCCCGGCGCTTTTGGTCCCGTAGATCTGAAGCAAGGACAAGCTCCAGAGTAAAATGAGAGTTTGATTTAATGCCTATTTAAAGGAAAATCAGGTATAGTTAGACGAAGGTTGCTACTTTAATTGCACAATGTACAGTTAAATGCTACTCTTTCGCACAACAATGAATTTAGTTGCAGATAGTGCAATTAAATTTATGATATAGTCCATATTTGGCTCTTAAGACAGGATTTAATTGCACAGAATACAACTAAAACACCAAAAGCATAACTCAAACTCAAATTAGTTGTACAAAATACAATTAAAAGTGTGCGCTAACAATCAAGTTAGGCTAAAATCGTGCAAATTATGTGTTGTTAGAGTAACATTACGAGGTAAGCGCCGCGGCAACGCCGCCAGCGATTCTAATTACGTAAGGTTACTTGTAACACAGCCTAAAGCCAATCATCTCAGTAATCTCTATCCATGGTGAGCTTAATGCGAACCGTGTGAATAAGCGACAGTGAAGCGTGTCCCCGATAGGGGACGAAAGCGCTCATGCACAACCGTTTCTAATCCCGCCGAACGTTGCAGGTACGCCTATTTCCGGGTGTCCAGAGGGCCGGGGCCCTTGGGGTCCCCCTTGGCTAAGGGGGATTTAGGGGGATCGAAAAAGCTTTGAAAAAGATTGAATGATTGAAAAAGATTGAACTAGAAGGAAAGTATGGAAGGAAGATAATATGAAATTCAAATCAGGCTTTGTCGCAATTATCGGCAGACCGAACGTAGGCAAATCGACACTCATGAACCAGGTTATTGGACAGAAGATTGCAATCATGTCGGATAAGCCACAGACCACTAGAAACAAAATCCATGGGGTCTATACAACGAATAATTCGCAAATCGTGTTCCTGGACACACCAGGTATTCATAAAAGACAGTCCAAGCTAGGCGACTACATGAACCAAACTGCAATGAGCACGCTGGGTGAAGTTGAGGCTGTGCTGTTCCTTGTGGATGCTGCAGATGGCTTGGGCGGTGGAGACCGATACATTGCTGAGCAATTAAACGGACTTAAGACGCCAGTTATTCTTGTACTCAACAAGATCGATAAAATAGAGCCGGAAGCATTGCTCCCACTTATGGCTCAGTATAACAAGCTGCATAACTTTGCTGAAATTATTCCAATTTCTGCCAAGGTGGGTAGCAATGTTAACACGCTGTTAGAGCAAGTCGCTAAGTATTTACCAGAAGGTCCGCAATACTACCCAGAAGATCAAATTACGGATCACCCTGAGCAATTTGTGTGCGCAGAACTAATTCGTGAGAAGATTCTGCATTTGACGCGCGAAGAAGTACCGCATTCCATTGCTGTGGCTATCGAAGATATGAGGGTTGAGCCGAATGGTGTTGTGCATGTGTCTGCCGTTATTTTTGTTGAACGTGATTCTCAGAAGGGGATCATTATCGGTAAGCAAGGTGCGCTGCTGAAAGAGGTTGGCAGACGCGCTCGGACAGACATTGAGAACCTTTTGGGTTCGAAGATTTTTCTGGAGCTATGGGTAAAAGTGAAAAAAGACTGGCGTAATCAGGACCGCGTTCTGCGGGATTTGGGCTTCCATAAAGACCTTTAAGATCTTTATCCGTCATTCCTCGTTTGGCAGGAATTGCAAGGATAGAACCTGGCTCATCGCACATCCTAATTCTTGAAGAGACATCGTCTTTCCCAAGAAAGGATGAATACGAATGCGAAACTTTTCGTGGAAGTATTTTGCAATGACAGGAGACGTCGATGCTTACCTGCTATACAAGGAAGCTGGCTATCCACTTGAAGACAGTGGATTACAGCTAGTGGAAGAAGAGAAGGTCTGTGATGAAGAAGCGCAATAAGGACTGGTTGCTTGCCGAATGGTTGGGGGAAGAGGCATGCTACACAGGGTGGAAGGGATCGTCATCCGCAGCATGGACTACGGCGAGGGGAACGCAATTATTACGCTTTGCACCGAGAACGCCGGGAAAGTAGGAGTTCTGGTACGAGGTGCTAAGAAGGTTAAGAGCCGCCATGCTGCCCTGATCCAGCTGTTCACCGTCGGGGAATTTGTTTTTTTTAGAAATAACGGAGGTCTTGGGACGCTGAATTCCGGCGAGATCACGAAGTCTCACCATCCTCTGCGTGAGGATTTGTTTAAAGCAGCATATGCATCATACGCTTGTGAACTGCTTGATAAAGTCCTGCATGATGAGGAGACGGGGAGCTTCTGGTTTCGCCAGCTTACGGCCTGCTTGAACGCACTTGAAGAAGATAAGGAACCTGGAGTTATCATAAATGTTTATGAAATGAAAATTTTGCAAGCAGCCGGTTATGGTCCAGAGTTCGACACCTGTGTGATATGTGGAGCTGAAAAGCCTGATGAACAACTGCTGATAAGCCCTCGCCTTGGTGGAGCACTCTGCCGCAGCTGTAAACATAATGATCCTCCAGCAATGGAGGTCTCTGCTCGTGCGTTGAAATTACTACGCTTATTCGCCAGACTTGATCTAACTAGATTAGGGAATGTGGATGTCAAAGAAAGCAGCCGTGATGAGCTAAAAAAAATTATGCGTGCCTTTATGGATGTGCAGCTTGGATTAAAGCTAAAATCACAGAATTTCCTGGATCAGCTCGACAAGTACAAGATTTGACGAAATCTGATTTTTCCGTTACTATAGGAACAGTTTAATTATAAGATTATCGCCGTTTTGCTCCACTTCGGGAGAACGTGCATTGATCGGGAAAGTAATGAGCGATATTGTCGCGATTCAGCGAGCTGGGGGTAGTGAGAGCCTGGCGGGACAATGTTCATGAACATGGCACCCGGGAGTACGGATACGGCGAATGAAAGTGGATTTCGTTCTTGTCTTTAGCAAGTGATATTGCTGAATCAAGGGTTGGAATCAAGTAGGGTGGAACCGCGGGAGAATAAGTTAAGCTCTCGTCCCTATGTCTGTTAATCAGGCATGGGGGCGGGGGTTTTTTGTTGCTGTCAGGAGCGAAAAATGCCGCCTCCATGGTAAGAAGTTTTAAGCAAGATGAACTAAAAAACTTGTAAAGCGAAGGAGACGGTATTATGAACTTTCAGCAGATGATTTTGACGCTGCAGCAGTTCTGGGCTGAACAGAACTGTATTATCGTACAGCCTTATGACACTGAAAAAGGCGCCGGCACGATGAACCCTATGACATTTTTACGCTCACTAGGTCCTGAACCATGGAGAGTTGCGTACGTAGAGCCTTCACGTCGCCCATCCGATGGACGTTATGGGGAGAATCCGAACCGTCTGTATCAGCATCATCAATTTCAAGTCATTATCAAACCATCGCCTGATAACATTCAAGAGATTTACTTGGATAGTTTGAAAGCACTCGGCATTGATCCGCTCTTGCATGATATCCGTTTTGTTGAGGATAACTGGGAGAACCCTTCGCTGGGTTGTGCAGGCCTAGGATGGGAAGTATGGCTAGATGGTATGGAAATCACTCAGTTTACGTACTTCCAACAGGTCGGTGGAATTGAGGCCAATCCAGTTGCCGTAGAAATTACTTACGGAATGGAGCGGCTAGCATCCTACATTCAAGATAAAGAAAATGTATTTGATCTTGAATGGGTTAGCGGCATGACTTATGGTGATGTTTTTCATCAACCGGAGTTTGAGCATTCTACTTACACCTTTGAAGTATCTGATGTAAAAATGCTATTTTCACTGTTCAACATGTACGAAGAAGAAGCGCGTAGAGCGATGGAGCAGCATCTTGTGTTCCCTGCCTATGATTACGTGTTGAAATGCTCACATAGCTTTAATCTGCTGGATGCACGTGGAGCCATCAGTGTTACTGAACGGACTGGATTTATTACCCGAGTGCGTAATCTTGCCCGCTCTGTAGCGGCAACATATCTTGAGGAACGCGAGAAGCTTGGCTTCCCGCTGCTGAAGAAAGAAGGTGCTGACCGTGTCTAAAGATATCCTGTTTGAGATCGGTCTGGAGGAAATTCCTGCACGTTTTATCCGCGCTGCGATGGAACAGCTGCAAGATAGAACATCCAAGTGGTTGGATTCTGCACGGATTACCCATGCTGGAGTTACTGCTTATGCAACGCCACGTCGTCTCGCTGTTTTTGTTAAGGATGCGGCTGAGAAGCAAGAGGATATCAGCGAAGAAGTCAAAGGACCATCACGCAAAATCGCACTGGATGCAAACGGGGACTGGAGCAAAGCTGCTTTAGGGTTTGCCCGTAGTCAGGGTGTATCTCCGGAGCAATTTACGTTCAAAGAGCTTGCTGGAGTTGAGTATATCTATGCTACTAGAAATAGTGCTGGGGTAGAGACAGCTTCGTTGCTTTCTGAAGGTCTTTTAGGGATCGTAAATGCGATGACTTTTCCGAAAAACATGCGTTGGGGAGCTTACGATTTTAAATTCGTGCGTCCGATCCGCTGGTTAGTTGCTCTTTTCGGGAAAGATATTATTGATTTGGAAATTACGGATGTAAAAGCGGGTAATGTGAGCCGTGGACATCGTTTTCTGGGTACAGAGACTGTAATTTCGGAGCCTGCACAATATGTTGAGAGCATGCGTGCGCAGCATGTCCTTGTAGACGTGAAGGAACGGGAAGAATTGATCCTGAAACAAATCAATCAATTGGCTGAAGAAAAAAGCTGGACGATTGCGATCAAAGAGGATCTTTTGGAGGAAGTACTGTTCCTAGTTGAAACACCAACCGTGTTGTTCGGAACCTTCGACCCATCTTTCTTGAACATTCCACAGGATGTGCTGATTACTTCGATGCGTGAGCATCAGCGGTACTTCCCGGTATTTGATGCAGCGGGCAAACTTCTACCTTTCTTCGTAACGGTGCGTAACGGGAATGCAGTATCTTTGGATGTTATTGCTAAGGGTAATGAGAAGGTACTCCGTGCTCGTCTATCAGATGCCAAATTCTTCTATCAAGAAGATCAAAAGATGAAGATTGATGATGCACTAGCCAAATTGGAGAATATCGTCTACCATGAAGAGCTTGGCAGTGTTGGAGATAAAGTGCGTCGTATTCGCCAAATCTCCGATCGTCTTGCTGTAAAGTTGGGATTGTCTGATATAACCCTTTCTGAAGTAAGTCGGACTGCTGATATTTGCAAATTCGACCTTGTGACTCAAATGGTTTATGAATTCCCAGAACTTCAAGGCACCATGGGTGAAGATTATGCACGCAAAGCAGGAGAACCTGAAACTGTGGCAAAAGCAATCTTTGAGCATTATCAGCCAAGGTTCGCGGGTGATGCAGTACCATCGACAGATGCCGGTTCAGTTGTCAGCATTGCGGACAAGATCGATACGATTGTAGGTTGCTTCTCTATCGGTATTATCCCAACAGGCTCACAGGATCCTTACGCACTGCGTCGCCAGGCTGCAGGGATTGTTCAAATCGTGCTGGAGCATAAATTGCCGATTACGCTGCGAAAGATTTTTGAAGCAGCGATTGAAATTCATAAAAATTCAGGGAATTCGAAACATTCTGACGATGAACTACGTATAAACCTGTACGAGTTCTTCGGTCTGCGTGTTAAACGACTTTTATCCGACAATGTACGCTATGATGTTGTGGACGCTGTTACAGCAGCTGGCTTTGACAACGTGGTAGATGTTGTGGGCAGAAGCCGTGCGCTTATGGGTGCTGTGTTAGACCAAGCAGACTTTAAAATTACAGTAGATTCACTCACTCGTGTCAGTAATTTGGCAGCTAAAGCAACCAGCGAAGTGATTGATCCTTCTTTACTTAAAGAAGATGCTGAGCTGAAGCTGTACAAGACATGGCAGGAATTACACACACCGTATCTTGAAGCGATGTCCGCGAATAATGCCGAAGAAGCACTCCGTATTCTCTCGGGTCTAAAAGATGCTGTTACAGCATTTTTCGATTCCGTTATGGTTATGGCAGAGGATGAGCAGGTACGTGCTAACCGTTTAGCTTTGCTAGCTGGTATTGATGCTGACTCCAAGGCGTTTGCTGATTTTGGCAAGCTCGTTTGGTAAACGACTGAGCATCGGAGTTCCCGGCTGAATTCAAGATTCGACATTTGATTAAAGGACAGCTTTTTCAACAACATCTATAAGAAAAGTTTGTGTCTTATGGTATAGAATGTTGGTTTGGGGTATAAATATACGGAACGGTGCCAATGCGTCATTTGACATCCGTTCCGTATTTATGCATAGAAAGAAGGAATTCTTGCGGTAAGGGCGTATATATATTACACAGGAAATTGGTGATGATCATGGAGAAGAAGTCCCGGTCTAGAACTATAGTCGTGGATGGGGATGCTTGTCCGGTCAAAAAAGAGATTGCTGAAGTTGGCCGCGCCTTTGGTGTGCCGGTACTGATGGTATCTTCTTATGACCATGCACTGAAAGCTGAAGAGGGTGTAACGGTTGTGCAGGTGGACCGGGGAGATCAGAGCGCCGATCTATATATTGCCAATCATATTTCTGCTGGAGATGTGGTATTGACTGGGGACTATGGTCTCGCTGCACTTGCGCTCGGGAAACGTTGCAGTGTTCTTTCTTTTCGTGGCCAGGAATATGACGATTCCAAAATGGATTTTATGTTGGAAGGCAGGCATGCCAGGGCCGTGGAACGAAGACGGGGACATTATTCTAAGGGTCCAAAACCTATAACGGCAGAAGAAAAAATTTATTTTCAACATAAAATGACAAAACTTTTAATACTTTTGCAGGAGAATGTGGAGCAATAGCGAATTATATTTATTTGTTAAGAATTGAAGGTGGTTGAAGTGGCTAGCGGACACGGGAATATTCCGGAAGAAGTTATCGAAAGCGTGCTTGCACGTCATGATATTGTCGATACAGTCGGTAAGGTAGTCCATTTGTCCAAGCAGGGGAAATATTTATGGGGCCTCTGCCCGTTCCATTCGGAGAAAACCCCTTCCTTTACAGTTACCCCCGACCGGGGAGTATTTCATTGCTTTGGCTGCGGCATGGGTGGAAATGCCATCAAATTTAGGATGGAAATCGAAGGATTAACCTTCCCCGAAGCCGTCAAAATAATGGCTGAAGAAAGTGATATTCCCGTTCCTGAAGGTAAGGGAGGCCTAATGTCTCCTCCTGATCCGGAACGCGATCGGTTGATTCAAGCTTATGAATGGTCTGCAAAGTTTTATCATTACTTGCTGAAGAATACGGAACACGGCAAAGCCGCAATGGAGTATTTAAGAGCCCGGAACTTCAGCGATAAAATGATTGACCAGTTTCAGATCGGATATGCTCCGGACCGCTGGGATACTTTGCTACAATTTTTGGAGAAACGGAATTTTGACCTTGCTGAGATGGAGAAAGGTGGACTCTTGTCTGCCCGAGGTGAGGGTAAAGGCTATATAGACCGTTTCCGTGGTCGGATTATTTTTCCGATTGCGAACCGCACAGGCAAGGTGATTGCGTTTGCCGGAAGAATTTTTGGTGAAGGACAACCCAAGTATCTTAATTCTCCAGAGAGTAGATTGTTTAACAAAAGCCGGATTTTATACAATTTGCACCAGTCCAAAGCATCCATCCGCAAAACGCGGCAAATCGTCCTCTTTGAAGGATACGGAGATGTCATTTCGGCCTGGGAAGCAGGTGTGCATAACGGTGTAGCAACAATGGGAACATCTTTAACTGAAAGTCATGTAGCACTGATGAAGAGTCTGGCCGATGAAATTGTACTGTCTTATGACGGTGACCGGGCAGGACAAGCAGCTGCTATGAAGTCCATTCCAATGCTTGAAGGCAGTGGCTTGCGTGTAAAGATCGCCTTACTGCCAAGCGGGCTCGATCCAGATGAATTCATCTCAATGCATGGTGGAGAAAGGTTTATGGATCAAGTTATTGATTCAGCGGTTTCATCCATAAAATTTAAGCTTATATATCTGAAAAAAAACCATATACTCCTAGAGGAAGATGGCAAAATTGCCTACGTCAAAGAAGCTTTGGAGGTCATTGCTTCGTTACATTCCTCGACAGAGAGAGAGGTTTACCTAAGGGAAATCGCTTCTGAGCTGGAACTTTCATATGATAGTTTGAAGCAGGATTGTAATTTACTTAGGGCATCGATGCAAAAAAACATCCCTGAAGGGGATAATAACGACAAAAGGTGGAATAATGGTAGGCATAAAAAAGGGCAAGTGCAGACACCAACTTTGCTGCCCGCTTATCATGTCGCGGAACGGCGTCTACTGTCCTTTATGATTCAGGACCCGGAAGCTGCCACGTATGTGGGCGAACGCCTCGGAGAAGATTTCAACATCGATGATCATGCGGCAATTGCCGCTTATCTATATGCCTATTACGCGCAAGGCAAACCACCCGGCATTAGTCGGTTTCTATCATCGCTTCAGGATGATCGTCTAGAGAAAACTGCTACATCAATTTCCATGATGGATACACCTCCAGACTGGAATATGCAGGTGCTGGATGATTGTATCCGTGAAGTACGGAAATACCCACTGCAGCGCAAGATGGATCAAAAGCGTGAAGAGATGATTCAGGCGGAAAAGTCAGGTGACTTTTTGCGTGCGGCACAAATAGCAAGTGAGATTATAGCCCTAGAGAGACAATGAAATGTTGACAGGATGTACCTAGGGAGGAGGGAGTCGAATTATGGCGAACGATCAGCATACTGAATTGGAAGCAGAATTTACTTTGGATCAGGTTAAGGATCAGCTTATTGAGCAAGGCAAGAAAAGATCATCATTGCTATACAAAGATATTATGGAGAAATTATCGCCGTTTGATCAAGACCCCGAGCAAATGGAGGAGTTCTATGAACAACTCAGTGATTTGGGGATTGAAGTTGTAAACGAGAACGATGAGGAGGTTAACAGCCTCCGGCCAAATGAGGACAATGAAGACAAAGAGGGCGATGAGTTCAGCTTTGATGATGATTTGTCACTGCCGCCAGGGATTAAGATTAATGACCCTGTCCGTATGTATCTAAAAGAAATTGGACGCGTTCCGCTGTTGTCGGCTGACGATGAAGTAGAGCTTGCTATGCGTATTAAGAATGGTGACGAGGAAGCCAAACGTCGTCTCGCTGAAGCGAACCTACGTCTTGTAGTAAGTATTGCTAAACGTTATGTTGGACGCGGTATGCTGTTCCTTGATTTGATTCAGGAAGGTAATATGGGTCTGATCAAAGCGGTAGAGAAATTTGACCATAACAAAGGGTTCAAATTTAGTACGTATGCAACTTGGTGGATTCGTCAGGCCATTACCCGCGCGATTGCGGATCAGGCACGTACGATTCGTATTCCTGTACACATGGTTGAGACGATCAACAAGCTGATTCGTGTCTCTCGTCAATTGCTGCAAGAACTGGGACGTGAACCTTCGCCAGAGGAAATTGCGGCTGAGATGGAGCTGACGGTTGAGAAAGTTAGAGAAATCATGAAAATTGCCCAAGAACCAGTATCGCTCGAAACACCGATCGGTGAAGAAGACGATTCACATCTGGGAGATTTCATTGAGGATCAGGAAGCCTTGGCTCCTGCGGATGCAGCAGCTTATGAACTGCTGAAGGAACAGCTGGAGGATGTACTGGACACGCTCACGGAGCGTGAAGAGAATGTACTTCGTCTGCGTTTTGGCCTAGATGATGGCCGGACGAGAACACTTGAAGAAGTGGGCAAAGTGTTCGGTGTTACCCGCGAACGGATTCGCCAGATTGAAGCTAAAGCATTGCGTAAGCTTCGTCACCCTAGCCGCAGTAAACGGCTTAAGGATTTCCTTGAATAGTATTTCATGAACTGGACCTTCTGCTGCTCAGTAGCAGGAGGTTCTTTTATTTGAATTACGACCCTAAAAGTGCTGACCTTGTGTATCTGGAAAGAAGGATGAGCCAGTGAATTTGGAAAAACGCGAAATTATTATAAAAGAGATACAGTATTGGAGAAATAACAAATTGCTGCCAGAGCAATATTGTGACTTCTTAACCAACCTGTATGATGATGAAGCTGCGGCGAAGGATAACAATCCGATTTCGCTGAAGAATCTACAGCAGGGAAACATCAAAATTTGGCTGTTTGGTTTTGGAATTATTTCCTTGATTTTCTTGATTAGTCTTTATTTTAGCGTTTTTCCCTGGCCTTTGCAACTTGCAACAGCACTATCCGTATTAATTATTTGTTATGGATACTCAGCGGTTTACAGGAACCGAAATCATGTTATTAGTCTTATCCTGGCGGGGCTGGGCAGTGTGTTATCGCTTGGTTTTGGGCTATGGCTGATTGCTTTGCATGATCTTGATCCTCAGCTCTGGAGACCGATTCTGATTGGGGCTTGTGGCTTGTTATGGTGCATTCTGGGATTTGTGCTCCGTATAGGCTTGCTTCAGTATTGCGGTTATGCTTTTTGGGCCTTATTATATGCGGGATTCTTCGGTGGAAAACGCCCTGAGGCTTCGATGCTAGAGCTTGAGCTCTTATGGCTTCCACTCTGTGTAATGATGGTGTGGCTGAGCTGGCTATTACATCACAAAGTTAAAGGCGTTGCCAGTGTTTTTTTTGCAGTGGGAGTATCACTATGGATGATGCCGGAACTCGATGCTCTTTTATTGAGGCAGGATTATCCACAGTGGATTTCGTTTATGCTAATTTTAAAAATTGCGGTAGGCTTGGCCCTGCTGTTCTTGTTTCGAAAAAAATGGATAACGTGGGTGGCAACATGAACAATGTGAAATTATCAGATCGACTTCAGCAATTGCTGGAACAAATTCCGCAAGGAAGCAGGTTGGCAGACATCGGCTCTGATCATGCTCTGCTTCCTGTGGCTGCTGTAGAAAGCGGTAAGGCTGTATTCGCAGTAGCAGGTGAGGTAAACCCGGGTCCCTTTGATGCTGCTTGTAAGGGCGTTGCAGAGGCCGGATTAGGGAAGATAATCTCGGTGCGTCGAGGAGATGGCCTTGAGGTACTGGAACCTGGTGAAGTTAATTGTATCACGATCGCTGGCATGGGAGGGGCTTTAATTGCCTCGATTTTAGACCGTGGTCAGAGTCAAGGCAAGCTTAAGGATGTTACAACACTGGTACTTCAACCGAATGTGGGCGAGGATATTTTGCGCCGCTGGCTGTTAAATAATGAATGGGTTCTTACCGCTGAAAGTATTCTGGAAGAAGACGGCAAGTTATATGAAGTATTAACAGCTGTACCAGAGGATGCAGGTGCCGGAATTACAAATGCCAATGTATATCGAGAGATAACGTTAGGCGATTCCGCTATGGTTCGTGGTCAGGAGACCTTGCTACAGATGGGACCTTTTCTGATTCAAGCACCGAATGAAGTGTTTTTTGCCAAATGGCAGGGAGAGGTTCAAAAATTGGAAGGCATTCTTACTTCATTGTCACGTTCAGAACTCGAATCTGCGGAGAATAAACGAAAATTAATTCGAGAACAGATCAAGGAGATTACGGAGGTGCTGCAATGCTTGCCAAAGGACAAACAGTAATTCAATATATGGAGCAGCTGGCTCCAAAGCATTTAGCTGAAGATTGGGACAAAGTCGGTCTGCAACTAGGTTCCTTACAGAAAGAAATAACCAATGTACTGGTTGCACTGGATGTGAACGATGAAGTCGTTGAAGAGGCAATTCGTCTCGGCTGTAATCTAATCATTGCCCACCATGCGATTATTTTTCGTCCGCTGCAAGGGATTCAAACAGACACTCCAATGGGCCGAATGTATGAAAAATTGATTAAAAATGACATCGCGGTATACATCAGTCATACTAATCTGGATGTTACCGAAGGTGGAATGAACGATTGGATGGCGGAAGCTCTTGGTATAGAGAACGGAGTGCCTATTAAAGACATTCATTCCGAGCAATTGTCAAAGCTGGTTGTGTTTGTGCCGAAGGATCATCATCAGAAGGTACTGGATGCCATTTTGAATGCAGGAGCAGGGGCAATCGGCAACTATAGTCATTGCAGCTTCAATATCGAGGGATACGGGACTTTTATTCCGGGAGAAGGCACAGATCCTTATATCGGGGAGAAAGGGAAGCTGGAGCGTGCTGAGGAGATCCGTATTGAGACAATCGTGCCACACAATATCCGCAATAAAGTGGTACAGGCTATGCTCAAGGCTCATCCTTATGAAGAGGTTGCCTATGATTTGTACACGATGGATCTTAAAGGCCGCAGTTTAGGGCTTGGGCGGGTTGGAAAGCTCAAAGAGCCTACCACACTTGGGCAATTCGTTGAGACGGTAAAAAAAGGTCTGAAAGTTGACCATGTACGTGTTGTGGGTGATTTGGATCGTCCAATTCGTAAAGCGGCTGTTCTCGGCGGTTCGGGTGGAAAGTATTATAACAGTGCTATTTTCCGCGGTGCGGATGTGTTGGTTACGGGAGATCTTGATTACCATACAGCACAGGATGCCGTGCTCGCTGGGATCACTCTGATTGATCCAGGACATAATGCAGAGAAGATCATGAAAGAGAAAGTAGCAGAGTGGATGACTGGGAAACTGGTGGAGCATAAGTACGATACAGCTGTACATGCTTCGCAGGTGAATACGGAGCCATTTAAGTTCCTATAAAATTGCCATTTAATAATGCTTGTGCCAGACAGGTGATGTCTGTATAATATATAATGTTGTTCGGAAAGTTTGACAGACAATCGCCGGTGACGTGAAGACGTCACGGGAGGAAAGTCCGGGCTCCATAAGGCAGGATGCTGGATAACGTCCAGTCGGCGCGAGTCGAAGGATAGTGCCACAGAAATGGACCGCCGATGGCCGCCTTAGGGCGGCACAGGCAAGGATGGAACCGAGGTGTAAGAGACCCCGAGGAACGCTGGTGACTTCGTTCCTGGTAAACCCCATCTGGAGCAAGACCTAATGAGACGCAGCAGATTCCTTTATTGGAATAGGCAGCCTTAGCCTGAGGCGCGTCTAGGTTGGTCGCTGGAGCTGTGCAGTAATGTACGGCCTAGATAGATGATTGTCGCTTATGGTGGGAGGGTAGTTCCCGATTGAACCACGACGAGCACAGAACCCGGCTTACGGCAAACTTTCCTAACTGCAACGTTATGATAACAACAACAACCATACAAGCGGCGGCGTATCTCGGGAAACCGGATCACGTCGCTTTTTTATAAATATAAGAAAGTATAAGCTTCACGTTATACATTATCCTTATATTTCTCTCATAAATGCTTACCGTCCTTATAACGCTAAAGGTGTTTATGCTCGTGGCAAGAAGATATGTAGAAAGTGGGAAACGTGTAGCATGGGTAATTATCAGATTTGCGGGTTCTGCGGACATTTATATGAACGAAACAATAAGAGGATGTGCAATAGTTGTGATGAGATGTATCAGAGAATCAGGCGTATCGTAGAGACTTCACCCGACACGATGGTATTAAATATATCCCTTCAAACAGGGGTAAGTGTCAGTCGAATCATGTCTTTCGTTGAAAATGGATATTTTAGGCTCAATAAAGATAGCATAGAAGTATCTAAGAAATAAATTACTCTAAGCATGGCTGAGAAATAAAAAAAACCCGGCTTACTCATCCCATAAAGGATGAAGAAGCCGGGTTTTTTAGCATGATTACGATTGAACGGAGGGTTGACTCTCCCGCCATTGTACCAATGCCTTCTCCAGACGCTGAACAGCAACGGGTACAAGCTCAGGTGGCGTATGTGTGAAATTCAGACGCATCTTATTCTTAAGGGGCTGTGATGAATAGAACACTTCACCTGGAACAAAAGCAACACCGTTCTCTACTGCTAGAGGAAGTAATTCCTTCGTGTTGATCTCTTGGGAAAGCGTTAGCCATAGGAACATACCGCCTCGTGGCTCCAGTAAATGTGCTCCTTCCCAGTTCTGTGATCGGATTTCCGCGGATAAGAGCTTCATTCGAGAATAATATTCTCGTGAGATGACACGGATATGCTGCTCAATATCGAAATGCAGCAGCAGTTCATCTAAAGCGCGCTGGTCAATGGTGCTAGAATGCAGATCAGCTGCTTGTTTTGCCTTCGCGATGGTCTTGATTAGATTAGAATCGCCGATAATCCAGCCGGTACGCAGGGCAGGGGCTACGATTTTGGAAAAAGTTCCAGTGTAAGCGACACAATAATCGCCACCATAACTTCTGTCGATGGACGCTAGTGAGGGTGGATAAAGATCTTTATTCTCCTCAAAGGTTATTTCACCGTAGGGATTATCCTCCAAGATAAGAACATTGTAGTGGCGGCAAATTTCCACCACTTTCTCACGGCGTTCCTTACTCCAGGTTGCTCCTGAAGGATTGTTGAAGGTCGGAACTGCATATAGGAGTTTGGGCCGTAGTTTCTGAATTTGATCTTCCAGGTGATCAGGCAAAATGCCTTGCTCGTCGTTATTTATCGTATGAATATCAGCTCGGTAAGAGCCAAGTACCTGTAAGGCTGCCAGATAAGTAGGAGCTTCAACAAGGACAGCATCACCGGGATCAAGCAGTATTTTACATAGTAGATCTATGGCTTGCTGGGAACCTGTAGTCAGAATCATCTCAGACGCTGTTACAGGGATTCCTTGCCGAGTAAGTCTTTCAGCGATTTTGTCACGTAGTGGAGTAAAGCCCTCGGTTAGTCCGTATTGAAGCGCTGAGGTATCGCTGGAGAGTACACGGTTATAAGCGTCTCGTACTGCCTCCAAGGGAAACAAATCCTCCCCAGGCAGCCCGCCTGCAAGTGAAATAATGTCATTGCCCTGTGTAACCTTTAGAATCTCACGAACGGCTGACGATCCTAGATGATTGGCTGCGGCCGAGTATTTGATATCCATAAATGAGTTCTCCACCTTTCGATTTGGTGCTATCATAATAGGAGTACTGTATAACAGTAAAGCGTTGAATATAACAGTGGAGGTGAGGGGTTCATGCATATCGATTTGATTCGAACCAGCAGTAAATCTCTGCCTCATCAAATCAGTGAAACCCTAAGTCAGCGGATCTCATCAGGATTGCTCCAGCAAGGTGTCCGGCTGCCCTCCGTAAGAAGTTTGGCTACAGCTTTGAGAGTAAGCCAGGTTACAGTAAGCAAGGCATACGATGTGCTTGAGAAGCGGGGACTTATTTATTGCAGACAAGGAAAAGGCTGCTTTGTAGCCGACCCTGAACACACCAGGCATCAGGAAGATGGTCGCTGGCAGGATGTATATGATGATTATTTGCCGCGAGCTCAGCTTTGGCGCAATTTTGATTACTCTGAAGTTAAGTATCCCTTTCATATAGCTGCAATTCATAGTGAGTTACTTCCTCTAAAAAATATTGGTGACTCCTTCGCATCATTAGTTACGCAGCAGCCGGAGCTTATGGCAACCTATGGGAACTTCCAAGGTGATCTGGAGCTGCGAGGAATTATGAGAGATCATTTAAAAACACGTGGAATTGCACTTACTTCCTCTGATGTAATGATCACAAGCGGAACTCAGCAAGGCATTGATCTGGTTGCTCGTACGTTTGTCGGACCTGGGGACACAGTGTATCTTGAGGCTCCTAGTTATACAGGAGCTATAGATGTTTTTGCAGGACGAGGTGCAGAGATGATTTTTGTACCTACGGACGGTGAAGGGATGCGGGTGGATATTCTCACAAGAATGTGTGATCAAAGACCGCCTAAGCTAATTTATACAATCCCTACTTTTCAGAATCCAAGTGGAGTAACCATGAGCATAGCAAGAAGACAACGTCTGCTGGAATTAGCCCGCAGTTACCGTTGCCTTATTGTTGAGGATGATCCATTTAGTGATTTATATTTCCATGCGCCTCCGCCGCCTACGATCAAATCGATGGATTCCGAAGGGCATGTAGTATATATGAAGAGTTTCAGTAAAGTTATTGCACCCGGCTGCAGAATTGCTTGTGTAGCCGCTAGTGGGAATATTCTGTCACGACTTATCGCTGCCAAGTCCGCAAGTGATTTAGGGAGTCCGCTGCTTACACAAAGGGCGGTACTGCCATTCATAGCGGGCAAGTATGAAACCTATGCTGCTCAGTTACGAGTTACACTCCGTGGTCGCATGGAAAAGGCGGCGAAGCTTCTGAAGCTTTACGCGCCGCCTGGAGTAAAATATATTCTCCCAGAGGGTGGTCTTAATCTCTGGCTGGAGTTGCCGGCTTCACCTGATATCGGAAGGCTACATGAGCTGGCCGAACAGGAGAGCATTTCTTTTTTACCGGGTGATGTTTGTTACTCTGCGGAGACCCCTTCCCGGCATATCCGTTTGTGTTATTCACAAATGAATGAAACGGATATGGAGGAAGGCTTACGATTATTTCTCCGTTTACTTGGTAGATTTTTGAAGATGGGTGGTTAAGGTTGTTACTTAGAGTTACTTAATCTTTGTTTCAATTGATTCATTTGTTTTTGTACATGCTGTGGCCATAGCTGTAGTGGAACCTGATTGCCGCTAGCGGCTTGCAATGTTTTATAGATATCGACCTGACCCCAGCCAAAATATTTGTCATGCCCGGGAGTACCTAAATCAACAGCATTTTTGGTCATAAGATCCATAACTTCCGTATTCGTTAGATTCGGATTTAGTGAACGCACCAGACCCGCCAGCGCAGCGACATGAGGACTGGCCATCGATGTACCGGATAACGCGGCATACTGGCTATCTGGGTAAGTGCTTGCTATGCTTTCTCCGGGTGCTGCGACATCAATATAATCGCCGTAGTTGGAGAAGGAAGCTTTTTCCCCTGAAGCATTTGTTGCAGCTACTGCAATCACTTCGGGATACGCAGCAGGAAAACCTGGTCGTTCTGTATTATCGTTGCCTGCAGCAGATACGAGGACGATATCTCGGTCGTAGGCATATTTGATCGCGTCATGAAGAAACTGGGAATCCGCATAGTTACCTAAACTCAAGTTAATGACTTTCGCACCGTTGTCCGCTGCCCAAATGATTCCTTCTGCAACAGAATAAGTGGTACCTGCTCCTGAATTATCGAGTGCTTTTACCGGAAGGATCTTGTTGTACCAGCTGATTCCAGCTACTCCCTCTCCATTATTGACCAGGGCGCCTATAATTCCAGATACATGTGTGCCATGTCCAACATCATCTTCTGGAGTGGAGCCATTGGTGATCGCGTTATACCCTGTCAAAAGCTTGCCCTTCAAATCCGGATGATTGATCTGGACTCCCGTATCCACTACGGCTACGATCACTTCTTTACTTCCCTTAGAAAGATTCCAGCCCAGCTCCGTTTCGATCGCTGGCAGATTCCATTGATAGGTGGAGAATAACATGTCATTTGGAGTAACTGTTCCCTCTGCGTTTTTAGATATCGTATCATTGGTTAAATACATATAGTGAGGCTCCGTATATTCGGGGTGCCATTTATTGGTGAAATAGTCTTTGAGCTCATAATAAGTCATCTTCTCCGAACGGAAAATATAGGCATACCCAAGCTTACGTGGCTTCTTGCCGTTGATATCAGCGGTTATCGTTTGAAGCTGCCCCGGAGTAGGTGAGTTGTTGCGGAAACGTACGACAATTTCATTCTCATAAAAATGGCTGGCGTTTTCGTTATCATGACCGGTCTTAACGGTGATATCTTTTAAATTATCGGTATGAACGGATTCTACACGGTACTTACCTTCCTTCGGATAAGGAATGAGACGCAGGTTCTTCAGCTGATGGTCTGCCACACGACCAAGCACCTTTTGGTTAATAAGTGCAATGATGCCTACATTTTTTTCTTTGTTCCGCTGAGCGATAAAGTAATATTTCTCTTTACCGATTGTAAACGTTGGAGATTCATAGGATTGATGACCATGGATCGCTGATTTCGCCGTCTTAAGATATTTTTGCAGCTGCTGATTCTCCTGTTCGGTTCCTTGAGGAAATGAAGAGGACTTAAAGGTTTCCGTTTTATGCTTGCGAAAATCAATCCACATAAGCATAGTGATAAATCCGTGGTTCTGCTGCAAACGTTTTGCATACACTGATTTATCATGAAGCGAAGTCATTCCATCCGTTTCAGAGAGGAGCTTAGTCAAATGTCTGCTGACATCCACTCTATTCAGATGATCCGTCGCATCAACATCTTGAGATAAGGAGCTTTTCTTCAATGATTTTTCCTGTGAAGGGTTTGGTGCTGAATGTAGGGCTGAAGTTGGAGCAGGATTTGGTACAGCAACATTAGCGACTTCTCTGGTCGTCGTCCCATTAGTGGCAGGACGTAGCGCAAAGGTAAGTAATACAACTGTGAACGCAGCTGTTACCAAACCTGCAACCGTTAGATTTTTACGTGACATGATTTCCGCTCCTCTACGCATTGTAATGCCTATAGGTTTAGAAGAGAGCGTATGTTTTATGCATCTTAGAAAAGGATACCTTCCTAACGTTTTTTATGATAATATCAGAGAGAATAAGCATCTTGAGTTCGCATCCTGATATTGCAGGAGATACGTCGATAGATGTTCTTTTAATTTTCAGAAGGTTAGACTTCTCTGTGTTTGCATCCTGATATTGCAAGAATAAAGAGATATGTCTAAAGACTATTTCTTCATAAGATTAACTTTATTGACTACAAGAGCAGGGAATAATAAGGGGGAGCAACCGCCATGTCAGCAGCCAATGTGCAGAAATTATGTGAATCGACGAGAGACAAACTTAAAGATGTGATTGATAAGATGGAAATTTTTCTGAACGAGCATGCATTGCCTCAGCTTGTAACAGAAGATGATGAAGAAACTGTACAATTTTATCAAGGATTTCTGTCCGATGTCCGTCATCTGTTAGTGTTCTCGGAAATGTCTTATGAGAAGCTGGGAGTTGCGCTGCGTCGTGCTACATTCGATGAATCTTTTGCGCAGAAAGCGCTTTATAATGTATATCACTATGGCGTGAATAACTTCTTCTATCCAAAGAATGAAAGCTATTCTGAAGATGGACGTTATGCTTATACTGGACAGGATGCTATCCGTTTCCGTAAAAAGCCAGTTCGTCCGGCGCGTGATATCATTCTAGAAATTACCAAGACCTATGAAGAGCTACGCGATGACCTTACTTATTATGAGAACGACTATTTGACTGAGAAACGTATGCAAAATCAGGTTTAACAGTTCACTAGTTCGTGTAAAGGATCAGCACTTCGTCATAATGACGAGGGCTGATCCTTTTTTGACGTATTAGAATTTATATATTTAGGGCCCGCACAAAGTACCTGAGTACGTATCGAAGCACCCCCCCCACTTTGTGGGGATATTTTGCGTGGGCATCGTTACATCAACTGGAAACCATCCTGTCGAATAGGGGGTAAATCGTGCGGACATAATGAAGCCGAGGTGATAAATATGTCGAGTGTAAAGCCATTAGTCAAATGCAGTGTAAGCAATTGTCATTATTGGGGCGAGCATAATTTATGCCGGGCAGAAGAAATTATTATTGAGATCGACAAGCACGCTGGCAGTGGATTTAAAGAAGAATATGCTGAAGAAATGACGAATGAAGGTCACCACGATCAAGTCGCAACATCGTCTGCAACATGCTGTTTAACATTTAAGCCGAACTCCTAGGAGGCCGCCCTAATGGACAGAGAAAAGGAACATGAATCAGGTTCATCAAATGAACAATCCGGTCCGAGAAAAGTTATTTTGCGTCCACGCAGAGTAGACTATCCACGCCGGGACAGAGAACATCAAGAGGAATATGCCGCAGAGGTGAATCCGGTTTCGATGCCGATCCGGGATACAACACCACGCGTGGCGAGTGAAGCTAAGGAGCATGAAGAGGAATATAGTGGAAGCAAAGCGATAGGTTATACTGGGCTAGCTATGGGTATTGCCTCCTTGTTTCTCTGGTCCATCATACTTGGGCCCATTTCAATTGTGATTGGTTATTATGCATATGCCAAGGAGCAAAAAACGCTTGGGGCATGGGCAATGGGGTTAGGGATTGTATCCACACTTAGTTACTTTGTGATGATACCCTTTGCTCGCTAAAAATGAACTGGTAAGTTTGAATTATAACAGGCTTTAGACCTAAATATCAGGGTCTGAAGTCTGTTTTTCATTCCAGCATATAGCAATAATCTCGGATAAAATGTAATATTAAGCCGTAATTCATCGAAATCTAAGGTTAGACCAATAGATATGATTCAACAGGATCAAAGGAGTGCGCCGGTATGGAGATTAATCCCGCTGTAACCAATGGGTTAGGGCAGCTTAAATGGGTAAGCTTAAAGAGTGCAACCGACAAGAGTAGCTCAGCAAATGAAACTAAAAGATCGGGCGCGTCAGCCTCTCAATTTGCAGCAATGCTTCAAGCTTTATCTTCTAACTCGTCTAATGGCGGGGATACAAACTTCTTGACGTCACTTCCGGATGCTTCATCAGTTAGTAGCTTGTTATGGCAACAGATCGGAACAGCTGAAAGCATCGATAGTGTAATTTCCGGGGAAATAACGGATACTAAACCAACAAGCTATGATGATCTGATTCAAACGGCGAGTGCTAAGTACGGGGTGCCAGTCGATTTGATAAAAGCTGTAATTGATACAGAATCTTCCTTTAATCCAAACGTTGTCTCTTCGGCTGGTGCTAAAGGATTAATGCAATTAATGGATGGAACAGCGCGTGGTTTAGGGGTTTCTGATTCATTCAATCCTGCTCAAAATATTGATGGTGGTGTACGCTATCTGTCTTATCAATTGAAACGCTTTGACGGACAGGAAAAGATGGCATTAGCGGCTTACAATGCAGGGCCTGCAAGGGTAATTAACCTTGGAGTAAGCAATGATCAAGAATTATTGGAGAAACTTACACTGCTCCCTAAAGAGACGCAGTCTTATCTCACTAAAATAGAACGCGCTCGCGCGGAATACGCTGTATAATAAAAAGGATCAAACGGGTATTTCCCTTAAACCACATGTTGGTATTTGGGATCACCGTTTGATCCTTTTTCGAAATTTAAAAAAGAATGATTCTGTACTTTAAAGAAGTAAAGGAGACAATCGATATATGCTTTACTGGGATTATGCCGCCGCCACACCACCCTATGAAGACGTGGTGAAGACGATGGAACAAATTATGAAGCTGCATTATGCTAACCCGTCCTCCTTACACCGTGCCGGTAGTGAAGCGGCAAAGCTGATCAGGCGTTCACGAGAAGTATGCGCGGCTGCGTTATCTGTACAACCAAAGGAGATCCTATTTACATCTGGGGCTACGGAGAGTAACAATTTAGCCATTAAAGGTGCTGCTTTGCAATATCAGTCAAGAGGACGTCATCTGATAACTACGGAAATAGAACATCCCTCTGTGTATGAAAGTTGTCTGCAGCTGCAGCAAAATGGCTGGGAGATTACTTTTGTAGCGCCTGACAGCACTGGAATGATTGATCCAGAGCGAGTGGCTGCTGCAGTACGGCGTGATACCGTACTCGTAAGTGTGATGCATGTAAATAATGAAATTGGAACAATACAGCCGCTGATGGAGATTGGCAGGCTGATTAAATCCGTAAATTCACGAACCTTATTTCATGTGGATGGCGTTCAGGGATATGGTAAGCTTGCTGTTGACCTTAAAGGATGGGAAGCGGATCTTTACAGCTTGTCTCCTCACAAAATTCGAGGTCCTCGCGGAGCGGGGCTTCTCTATATTAAAGAAGGAATCCAACTGTTCCCCTTACTTTCAGGTGGTTCTCATGAAGAGGGACTACGTGCTGGAACTGAGAATGTACCTGCAATTGTTGCTTCTTCCAAGGCCGTGCGGATGGGTGTTGAGCAGCGCGAAACCTTCTATGCCCGATTGCTCCCACTTCGGGATCGGCTGTTACGCTTCTTGCACAGCGTTCCTGAATTTGTTATAAACAGCAGAGAGGATGGAGCCCCTCATATTGTGCATTTCTCATACCCTGGCATGAAAGGGGAAGTGTTCGCCCGTAAGCTGGAGGAACTAGGGATGGCTGTTTCTACTCGATCGGCTTGCTCCTCCCGGCTGGCAGAACCTAGTCGTGTTCTATTATCTATGGGGAAAGATGTCTCTGTAGCTTCAGGAGGCATCCGCATCAGTTTCGGTGATAGTCACACTGAAGAAGATGTCGCAGCGCTTGAGAAAGCACTAATTACTGCGGTACGAGCTTTAAAGATTGCTGAAGGAGGTATGAAGTAACTAATGAGTGTGATGAATCAAGAATCTGCTAAAGGCAGTGCCAATAGTATTGATTATGCCGATATGCTGCTTTTGCGTTTCGGGGAGTTTACATTAAAGGGCAAAAACCGTGCCAGATTTGAGAAAACGGTACTACGTCATGTGAAAGAAATGATTAAGCCATATCCAAAGGTGGTTCTAACCAAAGAATTTGGAAGAATTTACGTGGAACTGAATGGAGAAACTGCTGCGCCATTGGTAGAAGCATTGAAGAATGTATTCGGAATCGCTTCTGTCAGTCCGGTAAAGGTGGCCAAGTCAGATCTCGAGGATATTGTGGCTGTCAGCCGTCATTTTTTGGAGATCATCGCTCCTGCACCGGGAACTACATTTAAAGTTAATGCACGCCGGGTGTGGAAAGAGTTCCCATATGGCTCCATGGAGATGAATAAGCTAGTCTCGACACCACTGCTGCAAGGCTATTCCGGACTTACTGTGGATGTAAAGTCACCTCAATTGGAGCTGAAAGTCGAAATTCGTCAAGGTCATACTTTTATATTTTGTGAAAATATTGCTGGTGTTGGTGGATTTCCGCTTGGTACGAATGGAAAAGCGATGTTATTGCTGTCCGGAGGCATTGATAGTCCTGTAGCCGGTTGGTCATCCATGCGTCGTGGACTCGAAGTGGAGTGCGTACATTTCTATAGTTATCCTTATACGAGTGAGCTTGCCCGGCAAAAGGTGGTTGATCTTACGCGGGTATTGTCACGATATGCGGGAGTCATCAAGCTACACTTAGTACCTTTTACAGAGGTGCAGACATCTTTTACCGGAATAGGTCAGGATAATCTGATTATTACGTTGATGCGTCGAGCTATGCTGAGAATTACTACACAGCTTGCTGAACGTGAGGGTGCCCTCGCGATCGTAACCGGTGAAAGTCTTGGACAGGTTGCTAGCCAGACGTTACCAAGTATGAATGTGATCGGTCGTGCGACAGAACTTCCTCTTTTACGTCCGCTGGTAATGATGGACAAAAGTGATATTGTGGAGCTGTCTAAGAATATCGGCACCTATGACCTGTCAATTCTTCCTTATGAGGATTGCTGTACATTATTTGTACCTAAATCACCTACAACGAATCCGAATTTACGGATTGTAGATAAGATTGAAGCTACGCTCCCAGGTTACTCTGCATTACTGGAAGCAGCGATTAAAGCCACGGAGACCGTGCTGATCACTCCGTATGGAGATGAGAAGCCTAAAGATGTAGTAAGTGCTCAGGCTGGATTACAGGAAGAATGGTTCTAATATTATAAACAAAAGGCTGTCTCATTCGTAGCAACATCTACGGTTGAGGCAGCTTTTTTGAATTATTATGGCTTGATTGGCGTCTCCAGTGTCCTCCAATTAAGATGCCAACAATGATCACAAATATAAACAGAGCTCTCAATAGTGGATGCTGCTCAAAAAATGGGGATAGCTGCTGCTCATCTGTAATCATGCTTGAGGCTGTAAACCCTAGGACTGCTGAGCCAATATAAATAATCCATGGATATTTGTTGATTAATTTAATAAAGAGAGTGCTTCCCCAGACCACAATTGGAACGCTGATTAACAGTCCTATGACAACTAGAGAGATATTGTGCTTAGCGACTCCCGCAATGGCGATGACATTATCCAGTCCCATCGCAGCATCGGCTAGAATGATTGTACCCACAGCGGCCCCTAAGCTTTGACCAGCCTTGATATTCGTTGAATTGTTCTCATCTGTTAATAGCTTATAGGCAATTAGAATAAGTAAAATCCCGCCTGCCAGCAGTAACCAAGGGATTTTTAATAACCATACGACCAGAACCGTTGCGAAAATCCGTAATACGACGGCACCTGCTGTTCCAAGCACAATTGCTTTTTTTTGAGTGCTGTTCGGCAAATTACGCGCAGCAAGTCCGATGACTATGGCATTGTCTCCCGCCAGAATGAGATCTAGAAAAATAATATTGAGCAGTGATAATACAAACTCCCATATGGATGTATTCAAGGCATAGTCACCCCTAAAGTTAGTTAAGATGAGCACGAAGATATGCTTAGTTTTGTATACGCAAAAAAAGGGGCATACATGCTTTCATCCTCAAAAAAAAGTTGGACAGGAAGCATAGCTTGTCACTTCCGAACATACATGTAGTTACATGTGATTCGGGGAGGTAAAAGCGAATGGAATCATTATTGCTCCTTGGTGAAATATTGATGATCAATCTTGTGCTGAGTGGAGATAATGCTATGGTCATCGCGATGGCCAGTAAGGACCTTCCGGAGAAGCACCGGAAGATTGCGGTATGGTGGGGAGCTGCGGGAGCTGTTATCCTGCGCTGCTTGCTAACTTTTGTTGCGGTATTACTGTTGAAAATCCCTTATATCCAGGCTGGAGGAGGAATTCTGCTGCTATGGATTGCGTTCAAGCTGCTGCTGGAAGAAGAAGAGGACCTTAGAGTCGCGGAAACATCCTCCGTATGGAAATCCATCCGAACGATTCTCGTGGCTGATTTTATTATGAGTCTTGATAATGTCCTGGCAATTGCCGGTCTAGCCAAAGGGGATTTGGCTTTAATTGTCATCGGGATTGCGTTCAGCATTCCGATTGTAGTATGGGGAAGTGGCCTCATTGTGGGGTGGCTGCATAGATTTCCGATACTCGTATTTATCGGCGCTTATATTTTAGCCTTTACAGCAGGTGATATGATGCTTCAGGATGCAAAATTAGGGACAATGCTCTCCTTTTTGCTCCCATCCACGCATTCCATACTGCCGATCGCTTTAGGAATATTAGTAGTTGTTACAGGAGCAATTAAACGAAGAACAACATCAGTAGGTTAATAAATTGTAATAAAAGGCAATACTACAAGGACATCTCCATAAATTGGAATCGTCCTTTTTTGACGTATCAGAAAGTATATATTTGGGGCCCCCGCAAAGTACCTGAGTACGCATCGAAGCAAAGCGCCACTTTGTGGGGATATTTTGCATGGTCAGTGATGGCATTTTGTGTATGTTTCAGATAATATATGAATAAGAATCCTGTCGTTTTCTGGGTATGAGACGGCAAGGTAATGAGGTAGACGTGAATTTGAAGGGATGGGTGAAGGATGTCTTCCAAGAATGACATGAGACTAGGTATATTCATTGTAGCTGCGGGCGTCTTGATTTTATTCGGTAAGCTGGGGGTATTCGGATTTTTGGGACGAGCCCTTTGGCCGCTAGTGATTTTACTTCCAGGATTGGTTCTACATATGTTATTTTTTAGCCGCCGCGCTTCGGCAACAGTATTGATTCCCGCGGGAATATTAACGGTATATGGTTTATTGTTTGGTCTTTGCAATATATGGGGATGGGGGCTTATGAAATATTTATGGCCTGTGCTTCTGCTCGGCATTGCCGTAGGTCTGTATGAATATTCCATAAATTCTCCAAGACGGTCAGGGGGACTATCTGCAATTGCTGTAATATTAGGCGTTCTAAGCATAGCGCTTTGTATTTTCAGTCTTATGGGTACGGGTGTAATCTATCTAATTGGTATTGTATTCATCGTGGCAGGAATTTGGCTGATTACAGGTCGGGGTAGAACTCGTGGCCGAAATAGATGGTATCGAAGTTAATTAATGTTGGATCTTGTGAAAAAAACGGAATTTGCCAACTGTTTTTTTCATAAAAAGACTTGCTTTTCATAGTGCTTTCACTATAATATTAATGTTATGTTGAAGCGTCGGCTTTCTGCCTGGCGCTTCTTTTGTGAGACTGCCGTGACATGCTAAGAATTTTAACAGTTTTAATTTGATAAATGAGAGGATTTGGATACAAATCATGCATTCAAGAAAAGATATTCGCAACATTGCGATCATTGCCCACGTTGACCATGGCAAAACAACACTCGTCGATCAGCTTCTTCAGCAATCGGGGATCTTCAGCGCACACGAACACGTACAAGAACGCGCTATGGACTCTAACGATATCGAGCGGGAACGCGGAATTACAATCCTAGCTAAAAATACAGCAATTACTTATAAAGAGTTTTTGATCAATATTGTGGATACACCTGGACACGCTGACTTCGGTGGCGAAGTAGAACGGATTATGAAAATGGTTGACGGTGTATTGCTGGTTGTTGATGCTTATGAAGGCTGCATGCCGCAAACGAAATTCGTTCTGCGTAAAGCATTGGAACAAAAACTTACACCGATCGTTGTCGTGAACAAGATTGACCGTCCAGCTGCTCGTCCTAAGGAAGTTATTGATGAAGTGCTCGATTTGTTCATCGAACTTGAAGCAAATGACGAACAATTGGAATTCCCGGTTGTCTATGCATCTGCTCTTAATGGTACATCAAGCATGGTTCCTGAGAAGCAAGATGAAACAATGCTTTCACTTTACGAAACAATCGTTGAGCATATCCCAGCTCCAACTGAAAGTGTAGAAGACCCGCTTCAATTCCTCGTAACGTTGATGGATTATAACGAATACTTGGGTCGTATTGCTATTGGCCGTGTAAACCGCGGTGTGATCAAACAAGGTCAATCTGTAACTGTAATTATGCGTGACGGTAAGAGTAAAACCGCACGTATTGAGAAATTGTTCGGGTTCCAAGGTTTAAAACGTATTGAAACAGAAGAAGCGGGCGCAGGGGATATCGTTGCTATCGCAGGGATCAAGGACATTAACATTGGTGAGACCATTGCTGATCCAGCGAATCCAGAAGCACTGCCTGTTCTTAAGATCGACGAGCCTACGATGCAAATGACTTTCCTTGTGAATAACAGTCCTTTTGCTGGTAAAGAAGGTAAATGGGTAACTTCCCGTAAACTGCGTGAGCGTCTCTTTAAAGAACTTGAGACAGATGTGAGTTTGCGTGTGGATGAAACGGATAGTCCTGATGCATTTATCGTTTCTGGACGCGGTGAGCTTCACCTTGGTATTCTGATCGAGAATATGCGTCGTGAAGGTTATGAAATGCAAGTTTCTAAACCACAAGTAATCATTAAAGAAATCGATGGTGTTAAATCGGAGCCACTTGAGCGTCTTATGATTGACATTCCTGAAGAAAGCATGGGCTCTGTTATGGAAAGTCTGGGCACTCGCAAAGCCGAAATGGTCAACATGATTAACAACGGTACGGGTCAAGTACGTCTGGAGTTCCTGATTCCTGCACGTGGTTTGATTGGTTACAACACTTACTTCTTGACTTTGACACGTGGTTACGGCGTTATGAACCATGCTTTTGATAGCTACGCTCCACTGGTTGCTGGTCAAGTTGGCGGACGTCATCAAGGTGTGCTTGTAGCCAGTGAGACTGGATCAACAACACAATATGGAATAGTGGGCGTTGAGGATCGTGGTATTCTCTTCTTGGATGCAGGTACAGAAATTTATGAAGGTATGATCGTAGGCGAGCATACCCGTGATAACGATATTATCGTTAACATCTGTAGAGAAAAAGCACTTACCAACATGCGTACCTCAGGTAAGGACGATACTGTAAAAATGAAGACACCACGTACCTTCTCTTTGGAAGGCGCACTTGAATATTTGAATGATGATGAATATTGTGAAATCACACCTAAATCCATTCGCTTGCGCAAAAAGATTCTGAACAAAGGCGAACGCGAACGTGTAGAGAAGCAACGTAAAATGGCACAAGCAAACGCGTAAGATCAGCTTATTATAGTAAAGAGCCGTCGGAGGTGTAACTTTCGGCGGTTTTTTTTATAACAAAAACTTCCCTTACTGATGATATAATGTAAACGTATCTTAAATTTGGGAGGAGTGCGGTATCTATGCAAGTCTGGTTTGCTGAGCATCCAATCGTCGCTTATATTGTTATTTTTATATTGCTTACATTTGTGTATAATCAGGTATTTCGTGTGAATCAAAAGTTATCGATTGGCAAAGAGATTATGCTGTACATAATGATGGCAATCGGCTCCGGCATGCTCCTCATTTTTCAACATGATAAGCTACCGATCATTCAGTGTCTGCTGGTCGCCGTCGGATTAATGCTGATGGTACGGATACGTTATATCGTAGAAGCTCGACAGAAGAGAAAGGCTGCAGCTGCAGCAAAAAGACAGTAATCGAAACTTTTACTGCTTATGCAACGTCTATTTAAGTGTAGCAATTTTAATTCCAAATGAAATGAAGAGGACTTTATTCTACTATGAGTACACGAAACAGCAGTTTACCTCCACGAGCAAGTGGTCAACAACCGAATAATAGAAAACAGCCTGTGAAGGGTGCTCCTAAGAAAAAAAAGAAGAAACCGCAAAAGAGAGGCTTTTTTGGCAGATTAGTTAGAATCCTGTTAACCTTACTCATTATTACGATTCTTGGCGTATTGGGCTACGGGGGCTATCTGTATTGGAAGCTTGAAAATGGGGTCTTTAATGCAGGTAGTAAAGGAACGGTTGCCCCAGGACATTCGGCTACAGAAAAACCACTGACGATGCTTATCCTGGGTACGGATAATAGACCAAAACATCAATCTAGATTGACAGATGTTATTATGGTTGCAGCGCTTAATCCTAAGACGAAATCAGCAACCATTGTCTCTCTTCCACGCGATACCTTAGTTGAGCTCAATGGATACAAGCAGACGAAGATTAACGAATTCTATGCTCGCTTTAAGGGGAAAGAAGATTCTTCTGGTATTTTGGCAGAAGATGAAATGAAGACAATGATGGGGAAATATCTAGATATTGACGTAGATTATACAACGATTCTGGATTTTCAAGGCTTCCGCGATGTGGTGGACGAGCTTGGTGGAGTCAAAGTCAACATTAGCGATAATATGTGTTATACAGACAGCGTTGACGGTACGAATATCAATTTGAAAAAAGGTCCGGCGGAGCTTGATGGAGATAAAGCGCTAGATTATGTGCGATACCGTAAATCTAATTGCAAGCCTAAGACTAAGGGTTCAGACGATTTTGATCGAAACAAACGTCAGAATGAGGTCCTTCATTCACTGGTGGATCAGATGCAATCGCTTGGTGGAGTATTAAATATAGGTAAGGTGCTTGACGCAGTGGATAGTAATATGAAGACTGATATCGAAAATTCGCAGATTAAAGATATGATTGCGACTTATTGGAAGATTTCCAAAGATGATATCGAATTCAAGCCCGTGACTGGAACGTGGCGAAGTCCGTATGTATATATTAATGATGAGGAGCTTGAGGCTGCCAAGAAAAGCTTGCAGGATCGATTAGCAGGAGTTTCTGCTAATTCCACTTCAGAATCCACTGAGGGCCTTAAAGTCCTTAATAACACTTCGCCCTAAAATTGAATGCAAGTTTCAGCCTGTGCTATAATATAATAAATTGAATGAATTTACGCCGCATAGGGGGCCAGTACTTATGTCCGAAGCCGTTGCTCAGCTGAACGAAACCTTGTTATCGATGCTGCAATCGGAAACTTTTGTTCTTCTCAACACAGTTGATGCGGAATCAGGAGGTCCAACGTCCACGGCCATTTCGTGGATTTATGCAGTTAGTCCTAGTACTGTGCGTCTGGCTGTAGATCATCGTTCCAGACTCGTGAACAACATGAAGGTCAACCCGTTAGTAACCGTCACTGTGTTCGGTGAGGGTACTGTCTATGCTATTAACGGCAGTGCCGTTGTAAAGCAGGATCCACTTCAGGATGTACCTTTCAAGATGTGCTGCTTTGATGTTGAAATTATGGCGGTGCGTAACGCGCTTTTTTATGGAGCGCAGCTTGAATCCGCCCCAAGATATGCAAAGGTTTATGATGGACGTGCCGCTGAGAAGCTGGACGGACAAGTATTTGCTGCCATGAAAAAAGCCTAGTGAGAATATCACTGGGCTTTTTTTGTCCTCTACTGTGCATTTTTAATCGGCTTAGTATCCTCTGGCAGCTGCGGCATGATTCGACCGATGATATCAGCCAGTTCGGATGAGAATCCGGAAATTGGATGTCCCTGAGAGATATGACGGCTCATGTCCGCTAAGCGGCTGGAGAGATCCATATCGGCAGTGACAAGTGCACGTACGCTTCTAGGGTCTTTGCGGATAGCTTCCGCTACAGAATATTTAATGCTTCCAACACGTGATCGGTCTAGAGAACCTTCTACGTCAAGACCTACAATGGCTACCTTGTTCATGACTACACAGTGTGCACCATTCACACCAGGAACTCTTTTGGCCAACTGTTCAAAATGGTCCTTAAGTGCAATTTCACTTTCGCCCTTAACACTGACGGTGTGACCAGCTTTTGAGGTGGCCTTAGGATTAGTTGCACCATCGTTGGCCAATTGCCGAACCTCATGGTTTCCCGTACCCTTTACAGCATTCGCAGATTGTTTATTCTGAGGAGAGGGTGATGTCTTTTTATTAGCGATACCGCAGCTTGTCAATAGCAGCAGTACCAGCAACAGACACATTGATTTTCTCATATGTGATTACTCCTTTCAGCCAAGATCGTTTCTGTACCTTATCTTTTCCCTTGGCGGAAAGAGTTATGTATGATCAATCAAACCAGGCGCTGTGGAGGGGATAATATGAACAAGATATTTGTGCTAGATACCAACGTGCTTTTGCACGACCCCAATTCGATTTTCTCTTTCAAGGAGCATGAGGTGGTTATTCCGGCGGTTGTGCTGGAAGAAATCGACTCCAAAAAGCGCAACGCTGACGAAATCGGTCGAAATGCCCGCACGGTTTCCCGATTGCTCGATGGACTTCGTGAGCTAGGTCATTTGCATAGTGGTGTGGAGCTGGAGCATGGAGGCAAGCTGAAGGTAGAACTTAACCATCGCAGTTTTGTGAAGGTACAGGAAATGTTTGGTGAGGTATCTAACGACAATCGGATTTTGGCTGTAGCTCTCAACTATTTAATCGAAGAGAAAGAGAAGCCTGATCCGCGTCCCGTAGTGCTTGTGAGTAAGGATGTGCTGGTTCGTATTAAAGCGGATGTGCTAGGAATTACGCCAGAGGATTACTTGTCAGATCGCACTGGAGATTTAAATGAACTTTACACTGGTTACCAATCTCTGCAGGTACATCCGGCATTGATTGATGAATATTACAGTCACCGCTCTTTAACGGTTAAACAGCTCGGGTTGTCATATCCCTTGTACCCACATGAATTTGTGATCCTCAAGGATGAGATAGGCACGGGCAAATCAGCTCTTCTCAAAGTGAATAGTGATGCGACCCGTCTGGAGCCGCTTTATCTGGGCAATGATTCAGTTTGGGGGATCAGCGCCCGAAATGCTCAGCAACGAATGGCATTGGAGCTGCTTCTCAATGATGAAATCCCGCTTGTAACCATTACGGGTAAGGCTGGTACAGGGAAGACATTATTGGCGCTTGCTGCCGGACTATTCAAAGTTGAGGATGAGCATAAATACAAAAAACTGCTTATTGCTCGTCCAGTAGTTCCTATGGGTAAAGACATTGGTTATTTACCCGGAGAGAAGGATGAGAAGCTCAGACCCTGGATGCAGCCTATTTATGATAATCTGGAGTTTCTGTTCGACACCAAAAAAGCTGGCGATATCGATAAAATCTTAATGGGCTTAGGCAGCATACAGGTAGAAGCCTTAACTTATATCCGTGGCCGTTCAATCCCTGCGCAGTTCATTATTATTGATGAAGCTCAGAACCTTTCCCGTCATGAGGTGAAGACAATCGTCTCCAGAGCGGGTGAAGGAAGTAAAGTGATTCTTATGGGTGATCCGGAGCAAATCGATCATCCGTATCTGGATGCTGCGAGTAACGGACTTAGTTATATTGTTGAGAAGTTTAAGCAGCAAGGGATTAGCGGACATATTACTTTGGAAAAAGGCGAGCGTTCCCGCCTAGCCCAATTGGCAGCGGATCTTCTCTAACCTTCAATCCTCTTTTCAGCCGGGAGAAGCATAAACTCCCGGCTTTTTCCTGCCCGCCCAGAAACGGCGGAGGAATTTAGTAGGTTATGATACATAAATGGAGAGCGGTTAGCGGAGGGGGAGGAATTGTTCTGGAGAAGCGACAGCGCTCGCCTTTGTCTTCAGATTTATACCGATAAGATATATAATCAATAAATCTGGGGACAACAGCGATCGGAAGAATAATCCGCACACGGAGCGCCCTTCGCTCACCAAAGAATTATGCACGAATAAACTCCTTCGTCGTTTCCCCTATATAATAGAAAGAGAACGTTTTCACATTCTAAAGACAAGCAGCGGCTGGTTTGGTAAAATAGGGGTGACGAATCATGGGGAAGGTGGGGAATTGTGCTGAAACGCAAAAATTATTGGCTGCTTTTTGCAATTTTACTACTATCGCTGACAAGCTTGTCACCCAGTATGGAATTGAGTACCAATAACGACCCACATCCTATGAAAAAACCACAAAGTCAGTCGATGAACCCCTCTTCAGGGGAAGAGGGAACTATAGATAGCCTGCGCATAACAGTATCGTTAAATAGTGAGGAATTCAATGAACTGGAGCTTTTAAGCAATCGTTATACTTTAGAAAGTGGAGTAAAGGTAATATTAAGAAATATTGATAGCGAGGATGCAGACGAAGTTTTGAAGCATGATCTAACCATCGGGGATAGCCCGGATATCGTTATGGCGGATGGACGAAGTATTCTCGACTGGGCAACACGTGGATATTTATTGCCGGTGGATGTGTATCAGAGCATTCCGGGAACTGCACCGTTAACTCAGTTAATCCCATGGATGCAATGGAACGGATATAATTGGGGAGTGCCGCTGGATATTGACCCTTATGTACTTGTTTATTCACCACAGCGTCTTGCGGAACTGGGATTCACTACCTTACCAAGAAGTCTGGAACAGTGGAACACGTTGCTTCAGAATGTGCTTAAAGAGCAAGGGAAATATTTGCTCGCAATGGATACACGTAATCCATATGGATTGTCCGCTGTTATGGAGAGTATGAACAGCAGCTTGCTATCGGATAATCAAGAAGTGATAAATTGGACTCAGAATGCTCGCAGTTATTTTTACCTTACCAGTCGATATAACAAAGATGTTTGGGATATGATTCAGAGCGGAAGCGTTGCTGTTGCTGCTCTACCGCTATCTGAGTGGAAAAAACACGGGAATTCGTCTTTAGTTGCTGAAGCACCACTGACCGCAAGTAACGGGAGAGGACTTGAATCTTATTACAGCCGTTCCTTTGCACTTCCAGCTCAATCCCCAAATCCAAAGGAAGCCGTGAATTGGCTGACGTTTATCACTTCTGAGGATTCTCAAATGGATTGGCTGGAGAACACGGGAAGTTTGCCTGCGCTGGATGTCCTATATCGTTCAGAACATGATTTCAAATATAGGCTTCCTTTTGGAGTCGAATTATTACTGACAGAAGAAACCGCCCCGGAGGTCGAATTCCAAGGCGGCTGGAGTAAGATTGATGAAGCAGTATCCTTACTGCTTACAGGAAAAATTGATGCGGCTGGGTACAAAGATTTCATCAAGGAAGGCTTAGAATGAGATAGAAAGTTTAACTTGAAGGACGCCTTCTTTACTATCTACTTCTGTGGCGCGGAGGAAAGAAACGATTTTTCCAGGGTAAAAGCCTAAATCAAATTCCTCCTCAAGTGTTCTTCTAGTGGTGTCAGGTAATTCGAGACCATTAAATACAACATGATCTACTTGGAATATAAGTCCATTGATGGGTTCTTCCTGTATGATGTAGTGACCGGTTAATGAAAGGGCTAAAGCACCACTTTTTCCTGTGGCAGTAATCGTTCCGTCATTAAAATGAAATGCGAAATCGTTAAATAGCTTATTCTGGGACTGAAGGAATTCGTTTAAATCCTCTTCCTTCAGATTCAGAACATAAGTCATCCCCTTACGTGTAAGAACTCCCTCTCGATTCTGGACAAACTGCGGTAATTTATTCATTGCGGAAGACAATGCTTTGAAGTAAGTCTTTACCTCGCGCAAACCAATATTCTCCCAATATAATGTGAATTCTTGAAGTAGAGCGCTCATATTATCAGGATCACTACTGTCTTTAATCCCACCTTCAATTTCTTTATTGAGCGCGGCTACCCGAATTTTCTGTTCCTCCAGAGCGGTTCGCAGCTGTGCAAGATCCTTCGAGCTGCGCTGTGCAGTCTGGAGGGTCTTCTTTAAATCCTTATATTGGTCCTCGTATTGTGTGAGAATGTTGCGGTCATTTCCGATAATAATTTCATAATAATCGAATAGTGCCAGAAATCTGCTAATGCTCTTCGCGGATAGAAATGCGGCCAAGAGACCGTCTCTATCCCCCATATAATAAGAACGAAGGACCGCGCCTGCACGCTCTTGTTGGTTTGCGATAGCAGATTTTTTCTGGATAGCTTGCTCTTCTAGGTAATCTACCTTTTCTTCAAGCGCTTTTTGTTCGGCTGTAATCTTGATGATTTCCCGTTCGATTTCTGCGGAAGATAAAGTCTGCTCCAGAAGTTTACGCGTTTCTTCATTATCTGGTATAGAGGAATTGAAAAAAGAACCGCTAGGATCGGCAGACAGGTACATCGGAGATTGTAACGGAAACAATGTACAGCAGAAGAGAATTAGTATGGTTGCCATCATGCGGCTTTGGGCATTGCGGGAGCGCACCACACCACCACCTTTTTTTTGAATTTAAGATAAGAATTTATCTGTTTCACTCCATAAATCATCCTTCTATTTCTCGTAGAAACGGAAACGGTCCGTAAAAGACGGCAAAACCGGTCCTTTTTGAATGGATATATGTATGTACTAATAATATGTTTAACCCTTCTAAAATAGCATACATACAAAAAATCCCCACAAAGTGAGGCTATCCTTCAATGCGTACACAGGTATTTGGGGGACCTCATATATAATATATTAACTGATAAACAAAAAAACGGAAGTGATCCTTATTAGATAAGGACCTCATCCGCTTCAAGAGAGCACTGCAATTTATAGTGGAAGACCCATTTGAAAGATCGTCCAATAGCTGAAACCGGTGAAAGTCAAAATCATGTATGCCCAGAAAAGTAGGACATAAGTTTTTTCAGTAAACTTCAAATAACCGAGAATTACGAAAAAAGCGGTTTGCAAAAAGAAAAGCAAGGCCATTTCTGTCAGACCTCCGGCGAAAGCCATCAATCCAATAGCCAATGTAAAAAAACCTAATACCCGAAACATGCGGTCCAAGAGAGAGTCCCCCTTCCAGTATGTATCTCACGAATATTCCTTCGACTTATTATACCCGTTCAGTAAAAATGTGTAAACGAATTCATTGAAAAAAATACACTAATCTTGAAAAAAAGTGATTTTTATAATTGACTGAAGTGATTAGTGCTTGAAAAAAGAGAATTTATTACTTAAAGCGTATGATGTGGGCAGATAATGGAAATACAATTTAGTATCAAATAGATTCTATGAACTCTATGAGAAGCATAGAAATGGAGTAAGCAGCTTTTATCCCTATTCACTACCCGGCAGAGCTGTCGGTTATGGAGATGGTTATTTCAAGATGTTGTTAGGAGGTTTGGTTGGATGACAGCCGTTAGACAGGATGCTTGGAGTGCAGAAGATGATCTAATACTGGCAGAAGTAACCTTGCGCCACATTCGGGAGGGCAGTACACAACTTGCTGCTTTTGAAGAAGTGGGTGAGAAAATCGGCAGAACGTCGGCTGCTTGCGGATTCCGCTGGAACAGCTGTGTTCGAAAAAGCTATGAAGGTGCAATTGGAATCGCTAAAGGCCAACGTCAAAAGAGAAGTTACCTGAAAAAGCAGCCGTCGGTAAGAGGAGCGCAGGTAGCGGGTCTGATTCTCGGGGATACCGATGAGGAATTCGGACGAGGCGAAGGATTAAGTGAAAACACATTATCCATTGATGCGGTTATACGTTTCCTGAGACAATGGAAAGGTACGATCCAGGAGGCAGGACGCCAGCTGAAAATGCTGGAGAGAGATTTGCGCGAGAAGGAAGATGAATTAACAGAATTAAGATCTGAGAATGAGCGGTTGTCAAAAGAGGTTAATCTTGCTCAAAGTGACTACCGGGTAGTCAATGATGATTACAAAGCTTTAATTCAGATTATGGATCGTGCGCGTAGGCTAGCTTTCTTAAACGAAGAAGAAGAAGAAATGAAGACTCGTTTCAAAATGGATGGGAACGGAAATTTAGAACGTATTGAATAAAAGATAGGCAAACTAAAACACCCGTAAGTGGTTCGCTTTATTAGCGCCATTTGCGGGCGTTTTGGTTTTGTATTGTCATTTATGGAGGACGACAACGGCGGTTCTTCTTGGTATATTAAGGCTATACTTAGAAAAATTGCGTTTGAGATCAACAGGAGGATCAGATGAAAATCGATATAATCGGTGCGGGTTCACTTGGGCTGCTTTTGGCAGGGAGGCTGACCCAGTCCGGGAATGAAGTGAGATTGTGGTGTCGAGGGGTAGAGCAGTACCGGAAATTAAAAGATGAGGGCTTAACTGTGAGCTATGAGGATGGGCACGATCCAATTTCGATTTCGGGGGATCGATTTGTGTCCGCACCAATAGAGGGATTTGCAGATGCCTATCTCCGTGAGCCCAGTGATTGGATCATAGTAACGGTTAAACAGGACATACTACATAATGTTTTACCTGAATTTCTATCCCCTCTTAGGGAACAACAGGTACACATCATTTGTTTTCAAAATGGCATTGGACATATGGAGATGCTCAGTAACTTGCTGCCGAAAGCTAATTTATATGCTGCCGTAACAACAGAAGCTGCGAAGCGAAAGTCTTTAACTGAGGTCATTCATGCAGGTGCGGGGGAGGTATGGATAGGGAAATGGAGCTTAAAGAATGGACAAGCCCATAGTATACATACTGATTTACAAGTGAATTATTTAATAGAAGTTCTCATTATGGCAGGATTCTCAGCCTTTTTGTCGAATGAAGTGGATACCATGATTTACCGGAAGCTCCTAATCAATGCCGTTATTAATCCGCTCACAGCGATTTGGCGTATTCCAAATGGTGAACTGCTTGCTTCAGAAGAGCGCCTGCAGTTAATGAGAGAACTTTTTAGAGAAGCTACTATGGTATATGATGCCTGCGGAATTATTTATGATCATGATGCGTGGGATAACATCCTTAAAGTGTGCAGGACAACGGCTGGCAATACTTCGTCCATGCTGGCAGATGTTCTAGCTTCAAGAAGCACAGAAATTCATTGGATCAATGGAAGTCTTGTAGAAATGGCAGAACGCACTGGAACATTGGTTCCTTTACATCGCTTGATCTGCCAATTAGTAGAGGGAATATAGGTATGATCTCGGAGGAGAGGTGAAGCTATGGGATTGCTGATGAATTCGGTCGTTACTTTAAGCTTGATTCCAATAATACCGTTTTTAATTGTTTATTTCATTGGAAGAGGCTTAAAAAAAGATAAAAAGAAAACTTTTATGCTCGCTATGGACGTGACTACATTTTTTTTATTATTATCGGTCTCCGCATTATTTAACAACTTGTTTAATAACGGTTTTGGGTTTTATCTTATACTACTTATTGTATTAATATCCACTGGATTGATTGGCGGCGCTCAGAATCGACTGAAAGGAAAAGTAGATGGGAAGCGGTTATTTCGGGCAGTTTGGAGACTTTCCTTCTTTTTTATGAGCGTCGGATATTTATTATTTATGTTTGTAGGGCTAATTAAGTACATATCACAAGCGATGTAATGTTCCACTGCTCCGGTGAAGCGGCAACGTCACAAAAGTTTAAAGTTTTAATAAAAAAAGAGTTTTCTGAAAACATACCACTAGATTTTTTTGACCACTGGTTGTATAATCATAAACCATATACCACATTCTATTTAGGGGGAACTGCTAGATGAAGAAGAGTAAAAGTCTATTGCTAATGCTTGCATTAGTACTTGTTATCGGCACAGTGCTTGCTGGCTGCGGCGGAAACAACGCGAACAGCGGCAATAAAGGTAACGCTGGTAACACTGGTAACACGGCAACTGGTAATGCGGCTACAGAAGAGAAATTGGCTGCGGACCAAACATTGAGAATCAACCTAAGCTCTGAGCCTCCAACATTTGATCCAGGATTGGCACAAGATAGCCAAGCTAACACAGTCCTGAAGACTATGTATGAAGGTTTGACTCGCATGAATGATGAATCTGGTCAAGCTGAACCAGGTGTTGCTGAAAGCTGGGACATTTCTGCTGACGGTCTGGTATATACTTTCAAACTCCGTGATTCACAATGGAGCAACGGCGATCCTGTAACAACAGAAGACTTCGTTCGCGCTTGGAAACGCGTGCTCGATCCTGCTGCTGCATCTGCAGCGCCTTACGCTTATCAATTGTACTACATCAAAAACGCTCAAAAGTATTACAACAAAGAAATTACAGATTTCAGTCAAGTTGGTGTCAAAGCGGTTGATGAGAAAACTCTAGAAGTTACTCTTGAAGCCCCAACTCCATACTTCCTTGGATTGCTTTCCTTCTATACTTATTACCCAATTCACAAATCCACTGAGGGTAATGCTAAATGGGCAACAAGTAAAGACAGTATGATCGTTAACGGTGCTTTCACTCTTACTGAGTGGACTACTGGACAAACGCTTGTTGTATCTAAAAATGATAAATATTGGGATAAAGATGCCATTAAACTTAGCAAAATCGACTTCTCCCTTGTAAACAGCGGTGCAACTGAACTACTCAGCTACAAGAATGGTGAATACGATCGTGCCGGTGGACCAACTGGTGAAATTCCATCAGAACAAATTCCAATCGTGCAAAAAGAACTTCCAAAAGAATTCAGCCGTAAAGGTATTGCTTCCGTATACTACTACGAATTCAATATCACTGAAAAACCTTTCACAAACGCTAAAATCCGTAAAGCTCTTGCAATGTCCATTAACCGTCAAGCTTTGATTGACAATGTAGTACAAGGTGGACAATTCCCAGCATTCGGTTATGTACCTCCGGGTATCGCTGGTGCTGATGGTGAATACCGTACAGCAGTTAAAGATAACTACTTCACTGAAGATCTAGAACAAGCTAAAACTTTGCTTGCTGAAGGTCTGAAAGAAGAAGGTATGGATAAACTGCCTACATTCTCATTGACTTACAACACAAGTGAAGGTCACAAGAAAATCGCTTTGGCGATTGCTGATATGTGGAAAAACAACCTTGGTATCGACGTACAAACCGTTAACCAAGAGTGGGCTGTATTTATTGAAAACCGTCAAAACCTGAACTACCAAGTTGCACGTGCTGGTTGGACTGCGGATTACAATGATCCAATGACTTTCCTTGATATGTGGGTAACAGGTGGCGGTAACAATGATACTGGTTACGCTAACCCTGAGTATGACAAGTTGATCAGCGAAGCTAAAGCAAGTACTGACTTGAAAGTACGTCAAGACAAGTTTGCAGCAGCTGAGAAATTGCTCATCGAGCAAGATCAAGTTTTGATTCCTTTGTACTACTACACTAACAACTCCCTGACTAAAGAGTACCTCAAAGGTGTTACTCTTGACTTCAGTGGTGCAATTGACTTGACTCGTGGATACTTGCTTGAGCACTAAGATTTAGCTCATGTAATTTAAACAGAATAGTTAGTTGACTGAAGTAACACAATACTTCGGGATATATATGTGGAACTCCATATATATCCCTTTTTTTTGTATTTCCGTCTATTTGTTATTTATTGTTATTTATAACATATTTAGAAAATGGACAAAAATCCGTTTTTTTCATAAAATCAATATAATGCTCTCAAAAAATTTGTCGGAGGAGGTGTGATGGGGATGGTTCGTTATGTCGCAAATAAATTCTTCTATATGTTGGTTTCATTATTTGTACTGATTTCAGCAACTTTTTTCTTGATGAAAGCTATTCCAGGGGATCCGTTTACTTCTGAGAAGAAAGTACCGCCAGAAATTAAAGCGCGTTTGATGGAGCAATATGGTCTGGACAAGCCGCTCTCTCATCAGTATTTTAAGTATTTAGGTGATATTATCCAAGGTGATCTGGGTGTATCCATGAAACGCCTGAATCAAGATGTATCACATTTGATCGGTCAAACCTTTTCAGCGTCGCTGAAGCTGGGACTCGTCGCAATTGTTGTGGCGGTTATTGTTGGGGTTCTTCTCGGCATGTTAGCGGCACTCTATCACAGAAAGTTTCTTGACAGCGCCGCGATGGTGTTGGCAGTTCTGGGGATTGCGGTTCCGAGCTTTGTAGTCGCGTCATTATTACAGTATGTGTTCGCTTTCAAATTGGGTTGGGTACCGGTTTCAGGTTTTAAAGGACCAATCTATTATTTCCTTCCTGTAGCAGCGCTCTCGGCTCAGCCAATAGCATTTATAGCGCGCTTGACACGTTCAAGTATGCTTGAAGTTCTGAATGCGGATTATATCAAAACGGCTAAGGCTAAGGGATTAAGCTGGATGGCTATTCTAAGTCGTCACGTACTTCGAAATGGTATCCTGCCGGTTGTTACTTACATGGGACCTATGACAGCTAACATCGTAACTGGTTCGGTTGTTATCGAGCAGATCTTTGGTGTTGGGGGTATTGGTAAACAGTTCGTGGAAGCGATTGGTGTCCGTGACTATACCGTTATTATGGGGATAACCATTTTCTATGGTGTACTACTCATGGTGGCCCGTTTCATTACTGATATTGCTTATGTATTGATTGACCCACGTATGAAATTAAGTGGAGGAAAGGAGGGCTAAAGAGTGGCATCTGATAATAACTTGTTAAAGAACATGAATCTAAAACCGGAAGATTTTCAAAAAGTCGGTGTAGATGAAAAAGAAGCCGAGGTAATTCAGCGGGAGAGTCTCTCTGCCTGGAAAGATTCTTGGCAACGGTTGCGTCAAAACAAAATGGCGATGACCGCGCTTGGGATTCTAGGCTTGATCGTGCTTGCAGCGATTATCGCTCCCTTATTCTCGAAATATAACTATTACTCCAATGACTTGATGAATACCAATAAGCCCCCTTCCTCCGATCACTGGTTTGGAACGGATGATCTTGGACGTGATATTTTCGTTCGTACTTGGTACGGCGCACGGATCTCCTTGATCGTTGGTCTAGCTGCGGCAGCCATCGACTTGTTTATCGGTGTTATCTATGGAGGTATTATGGGCTTCTTCGGCGGCCGTGTAGATAATATCATGAACAAATTCTCTGAAATTTTGTACTCCATTCCTTATCTGCTTGTTGTAATTTTGCTTTTGGTTGTGCTTGAACCAAGTCTTGGTACCATCATCCTGGCCTTAACCATCACGGGTTGGATTACGATGTCGTGGATTGTACGCGGTGAAATTATGCAGCTCAAGAATCGCGAGTTCGTATTGGCTTCCCGTTCCATGGGTGCAGGTTCTGCGAGACTGTTGTTCAAACACCTTCTGCCGAACGCAGTGGGTCCGATTATTGTAACGATTACACTTTCTGTACCAAATGCAATTTTTGCAGAGGCTTTCCTAAGCTTCTTGGGTCTTGGTGTACAAGCTCCTATCGCTTCACTTGGATCTATGATTAACGATTCACTCACCGGTTGGTTGTACTATCCATGGCGCTTCCTGTTCCCTGCCATTCTGATCAGTTTAACCATGCTTTCTTTCAACATTTTCGGTGATGGTCTTCGTGACGCGCTTGATCCTAAGCTGAAAAAATAGGAGGGTTATGGATGGAACCTATTTTACAAGTCAAAGATTTGCATGTTTCGTTTTTTGTTAAAGGCGGAGAAGTGCAAGCTGTCCGTGGTATGAATTTTGAAATTGGCAAAGGTGAAACGGTTGCCATCGTCGGCGAGTCCGGCAGCGGTAAGAGTGTAACTGCACAATCGATTATGCGGTTGATCCCTTCCCCACCCTCTAAAGTGAAAAAGGGAGAAATTATTTTCCAAGGACAAAATCTGCTAGACAAAAGCATGAAAGAAATGGAATCCATTCGCGGTAAAGATATTGGCATGATTTTTCAAGACCCGATGACTTCTTTGAACCCAACCATCAAAGTGGGCAAACAGATCACTGAAGTTTTGATTAAACATCAGAAAATGTCAGCGGCCGAAGCGAAAAAGCAAGGTATTGAGATGCTCAAATTAGTTGGCATCACAAATGCTGAGGCTCGCTTTAACCAATATCCCCACGAGTTTTCAGGCGGTATGCGCCAGCGTGTAATGATTGCAATCGCGCTAGCCTGCCGTCCGGCTTTACTCATAGCGGACGAGCCTACAACGGCTCTTGACGTAACCATTCAGGCGCAGATCATGGAAGTTATGAGAGAGATGCAGCAAAAACTAGGTACCTCCATCATTTTGATTACCCATGATCTTGGCGTCGTTGCCGGTATGTGTGATCGGGTAATTGTAATGTATGCAGGTGAAGTTGTGGAGACCGGAACAAGATGGGAAATCTTTAAGAATCCACAGCATCCATATACCAAAGGTCTACTGCGCTCGATGCCGCGTCTGGACCAAAAGAAGGGCGAGCCGCTCATTCCGATCATCGGCACACCGCCAGATCTGATCAAGCCGCCGATCGGCTGTCCGTTCACCGCGCGTTGCAATGAAGCAATGCATGTTTGCGAACAAATCGATCCCGGCGCCACAGAATTCAGCGAAACGCATATGGCGCGTTGCTGGAATCTGCATTCGATGGCCAAGGAGGTGCAGTACTCTTGAGTAAGAACCTAATAGAAGTAGAAGGTCTTAAGAAATATTTTAATGTAGGTCAAGGCAAGGTTCTTAAGGCTGTTGATAATATTAACTTCTCCATCCGTGAGGGTGAGACGCTTGGAATGGTAGGAGAATCCGGTTGTGGTAAGACTACTGCTGGACGTACAATTCTTCGCTTGTATGAGCCAACTGCCGGAAGTGTGAAATATAATGGTACAGACATTTATAAATTGCCTTCTAACAAAATGAAAGCAATGCGCCGTGACATGCAGATGATTTTCCAAGATCCGTACGCATCACTTAACCCGCGTTTTACGGTTTCTGATATCATCGGCGAGGCACTGGACATTCACGGAATGGCTGGCAGTCGTGCAGAACGTAAAAAACGGATCGAAGAGCTGCTCGATATGGTTGGTCTTAACCATGATCACGCTACTCGTTATCCGCATGAATTCTCTGGTGGACAACGCCAACGTATTGGGATTGCCCGTTCGTTAGCGGTAAATCCTAAGTTCATCGTTTGTGATGAGCCGATTTCCGCGCTTGACGTATCCATTCAGGCTCAGGTCGTAAACTTGCTTAAAGAATTGCAAGATCGTCTGGGATTGACTTATCTTTTCATCGCGCATGATCTGTCCATGGTTAAACATATCAGTGATCGCGTAGCAGTTATGTATTTGGGTAAAATGGTAGAATTGGCGGAAAGTGAAGAGCTTTATGCAAATCCTATCCACCCTTATACCAAATCTCTCTTGTCAGCTATTCCAATTCCGGATCCGGAAATTGAAGTGAACAAGAAACGTATTCACTTGCATGATGAGCTTGGTAGTCCTATTTATTCTGCTAACGAAAAGAGCAATGATAGTGACTTTGAATTAGTAGAAGTATCCAAAGGACACTGGGTAAGCAAAAAATTTGCTTAAATCTATAGCGAGTATTAGACAGGCGGGAGCGTTATGCTCTCGCCTCTTGTATGTAGTGGGGATATTTAATAATCATTTTAATGGATACGAAAATAAAACGGCTGCTCTTGCATTGCTTTTTTGCAGGTATGTAATTCTTTTGACGCGGCCCCTGACTTTGGATACAATCATATAGAGTTTACGAACTTGGATTTACATATAACTGCTCAGTAGAACTGGAGGCACTAGCAAATGAATATTGTTAAGGAACCGCTCCCGGGTGGATCTGCACTCGCGCGCGACTATATAGAAAATTTTGAAAAAGTTAGTCATTTGTATGGTGGGGATTTCCGAAGCAAAGAGAGTAGAAGCATTCGGGCAGAATGGCTGGATCGTAGTGAGGGTCTCCGTGCAGACAGGACACAAGTTGCTGCATGTCTACGGCAATATAATGAAAAGCATAATTCACATGATGCGGTGATGTCTTCCCTGGCACTTTTAGAACAGCCGGGAACGTTAGTGGTTACTGGCGGACAGCAAAGCGGATTATTTACAGGACCACTACTTGTAGTATATAAAGCAATGACAACCATTATGGCGGCAAAAGAAGCAGCAGAACAGCTCGGTCGGCCTGTAGTCCCATTATTCTGGATTGCAGGAGAGGATCATGACTGGGATGAAGTGAATCATACGTATGTATTGAATCGTACGCAAGAGATTACAAAGATTAAGATAGAGAAATCAGAGGAGAAACGTTCCTCGGTGAGTAATATTCGTGTAGAAGATGAAAGCTGGCAGCAAGTAGTGGAACAGCTGGATGCGCTACTTCAAGATAGTGACTTTAAACCGCAAATTATGGAATTTATTCGATCTTCTTCGTTTAGAGCAGATAGTATGACGGATGCTTTTGCCAAGCTGATGGGTTCTTTATTTGGTAAATTTGGTCTGATCCTGCTCGATTCTGCTGATCCTAACCTTCGTAAGTTAGAAGAGCCTTTCTTTACTTCGCTAATTATGCAGAATGATGCACTGGAAACAGCGTACATGAATTCTGCTTCTGATATCGTGAACGCTGGGTATGAGCTTCAAGCTGACGTTACGGCAGGCAATGCCAACCTCTTTTATATACATGAAGGTGTACGATTATTGCTTCATAAGAAAGATGGCGTTTTTGCCGATCGCAAGGGCCAGGTATCGTTCACCCGGGATGAACTACTGGAGGAAGTGAAGGTTCATCCGGAACTATTCAGTAACAACGTGCTGACACGTCCGCTTATGCAGGATTATGTGTTGCCGGTTCTAGCAACGGTGCTAGGTCAAGGTGAGATTGCTTATTGGGCCATTCCGCATCGTGCGTTTGAGATCATTGGGGGACAAATGCCCCTGATCATCCCGCGAATGTCTTTCACAGTGGTGGAAGGTACGCTTCATAAGCATATGGATAAATATCAACTAAGCTTTGAGGACGTAAGACAGGGACTAGATCGTAAAAGACATGAGTGGTTGGCTGCACAGGATGAGCTGGGGATTGAACAACGTTTCGAAGAAACCAAAGCTACTTTCTCCGCCATGTACGAACCACTGATTGAGCAGCTTGGAACCATTCAGGCAGGTCTGCTAAAACTAGGGAATAACAATAAAGATAAGATTTTAGATCAGATCACTTTTTTACAAGCGAAAGCCCAAGATGCAATGGCAAAACAGAATGAAGCTGCAATCCGTCAATGGGAGCGAATCGAGCTGTCGTTAATGCCACTGGGTAAACTGCAAGAAAGAGTGTACAATATCATGTATTACTTGAACCGCTACGGACTTCCATGGTTAGATGAGCTGATGGCTATTGAACCGGATTATAGTGGGACGCATCGTATCATTTATATGTAGAGAAGTAACGCTCCATAAAACAAAAAAGTAACGCTCACAAAACTTGGATTATGCTTACGAAGCGAGTTTTACTGCGAAGTAAAACATAGAAGTATCGCTCCATAAAACTTTTAGGAGGTTTCATTATGAGTTCATCAAAACAAAATAGTATCGTGGCTGATATGTCACTCGCACCCGAAGGTCATTTGAAAATCGACTGGGTTCGTCAACATATGCCGGTATTGAACCGTATCCGTGAGCAGTTCGAAGCTGAGCAGCCATTCAAAGGACTAAAAGTATCTATTACGCTTCATTTGGAAGCTAAAACCGCTTATCTGGCGAAGGTAGTCAAAGCAGGCGGTGCAGAAGTAACTATTACTGGATCGAATCCACTGTCTACACAGGATGATGTATGTGCGGCGCTTGTAGAGGACGGAATTACCGTATTTGCTAAATACAACCCGTCACCTGAAGAGTTCAAAGCCCTTAATATCAAGGCGCTGGAAAGCAAACCGGATTTGATTATTGATGATGGTGGGGATTTTGCTACATTGCTGCATTCGGAGCGTCCTGATCTAATGGAGAATATTCGTGGGGGTGCTGAAGAAACAACAACCGGCATCATTCGTCTAAAAGCTCTTCAAAAGCAAGGTGTGTTGAAGTTCCCAATGGTCGCAGTAAATGATGCTTATTGCAAATATTTGTTTGATAACCGCTATGGCACAGGCCAATCCGCATGGGATGGAATTATTCGAACAACCAACCTGATCGTTGCGGGCAAAACCGTAGTTGTTGTAGGATACGGCTGGTGCGGTAAGGGTGTTGCTATGCGTGCCAAAGGTTTGGGCGCAAAAGTGGTTGTCACAGAAGTGGATGCTATTAAAGCCGTTGAAGCACATATGGACGGTTTCGAAGTTATGCCTATGCTGGAAGCTGCTAAGGTTGGTGATTTCTTCGTTACAGTAACTGGTAATCGTTATGTCATTCGCGGTGAACATTATGATGTGATGAAGGATGGAGCAATCATGTGCAATGCAGGCCATTTCGACGTTGAAGTGAATAAGCCTGAATTGTCTGAAAGATCCGTATCTCAGCGTACGGTTCGCAAAAATATCGAAGAGTACCAGCTTCGCGACGGACGTAAACTATATCTGCTTGCAGAAGGCAGACTTGTAAATCTGGGTGCTGCGGATGGACACCCTGCCGAAATTATGGATACGACCTTTGCGCTACAAGCGCTGTCGTTGAAATATGTAAATGATAATTATAAGAGCATTGGCGTAAAAGTTGAGAATGTTCCTTATGAGCTGGATGAGCAGGTAGCACGCTACAAGCTGCAAAGTCTGGGCATTAACATTGATAGTCTGACTCCAGCACAAGTGGATTATTTGGACAGCTGGAATCTGAACGATTAATTACGGAACGCACAACAATAAAGTATATTAACCAAGTGTACCTTGAACTGAAGCAACTTTTGTAAAATATAAGAGAGTATAAGTTTTACGCTATACATTATCCTTATATTTCTCGCTTAAACGCTTCGGCGTCCTTATAAGGACACCGAAGACGTTTATGCTTGAAAAGCCATGCAGCGGACAAGATTCCGATTGTATGGCTTTTTTCTGTGGCGAAATGTTTTTTGGGTAACGATCCATCTGATTTAGCAAAAAATTCCTTTCACCAGAAAAAGGTTTTTGATTTTTAATGGCGAATCTATTATGCTTAAGTGGTGAAAAGTGGGGTAAAGTGGGGATTCGGGGATTAGGGGTGGGAAAAAGGATGTTCATGGGAGAGTATCAACACAGCATTGACGACAAAGGCCGAATTATTATTCCGGCTAAACTCCGTGAATTGCTTGGAACCTCCTTTGTGACGACCCGTGGTCTAGACTCGTGTCTATTTGTTTATCCCATGGAAGAATGGGCAATCATGGAACAAAAGCTAAAAAGCCTTTCACTGATGAAATCAGATGCCCGTGCATTCAGTCGCTTTTTTTTCTCAGGCGCGACAGAATGTGTATGGGATAAGCAGGGAAGGGTAAATCTGCCGGCCAATTTAAGGCAGTATGCCAAACTGGACAAAGACTGTGTTATTCTGGGCGTTTCGAACCGGGTGGAAATCTGGAACAAAGAGCTATGGGAGCAGTACTTCGAACAGTCCGAGGAATCGTTCAACGAAATTGCCGAAAAATTGGTGGATTTCAATTTTGATCTATAAAACACAATATCGAATACTGTCCTGGAGGGATGCAGCTTGTTTCACCACATCACGGTGCTTAAAGAAGAAGCGACAGAAGGGCTGCACATCAAAAAAGACGGAATCTATGTAGATTGCACTCTCGGTGGAGCAGGCCACAGCGCACTAATTGCTTCCAAACTTAGCGGCGAAGGCCGATTAATCTGTTTGGATCAAGATGATTGGGCTCTGGAGAACGCAAAAGAAAGACTAGCTGAATACGGAGACAAGGTTGTACTCATTAAGACCAATTTCCGTGATCTGGAGAGTGTACTTAAGGATGTGCCCTTTGTACCACAAAAAGATGGCATTCCCCAAGTGGATGGAGTCCTCTTTGATCTTGGCGTATCCTCTCCCCAGTTTGATGAGGGAGAACGCGGATTTAGTTACAATCATGATGCTCCGCTGGACATGCGGATGGATCAGACAGCGCTATTAACGGCTGCTGATATTGTGAATACGTGGTCTGAGCAGGAGATTGCCCGTGTGCTTTTCCAATATGGAGAAGAGAAGTTCTCGCGGAGAATCGCTAAGAAAATTGTAGACAGAAGAGAAGAAAGTCCTGTGGAGACCACAGGAGAATTAGCTGAGCTTATCAAGGAAGGTATTCCGGCGGCTGCACGAAGAACGGGAGGACATCCCGCTAAACGTAGCTTTCAAGGTTTACGGATTGCTGTAAACGACGAGTTGGGTGCTTTTGAAGAAGGATTACATAGCGCAGTACGTTGCCTTGCACCAGAAGGTAGAGTATCCGTTATCACTTTTCATTCACTCGAGGACCGAATTTGCAAGCAAATACTAAGCAGCTATTTAAGCAGATGTACATGCCCGCCTGACTTTCCGTTTTGTGTATGTGGCGCGAAAGGCACGCTTAAGTTAATCAACCGCAAACCGCTTGTGCCTTCTGAAGAAGAGCTTGAGCTTAATACTCGAGCCCGTTCAGCTAAGCTGCGCATTGCAGAAAAATTGTAATTGACGATAAAGGAGAGTCAGAGATGGCCTATACCCGCGGCAATTTAGCAGTTCAGCCCAAAAGAAAAGAAGAGGTAAACCCCCTTTACCGCGAGAAGACAAAAGTAGTTACCAAACGAAGAGTACTTCCGCTGCAAGAGAAACTTTTGTATATGCTGACGCTAGGAGTATGCGTTTTGGTGGCTATCACCCTGATTTCACGTTACGTTCATATTTATGATTTGAACTTGCAGGCCCAGAAATTAGATAAGGATATAGCGACTGCTAAGAAGCAAATTTCCACGTTTGAGATGGAGAAGCAGAACTTGGAGCAGAAGGTTGCCCAAAAGGCAAAGGATCTTGGATACGTAGCACCGGATGAAAATGCTACAATCTTTATTCCGGCGAATCCGATATCGACAGAAGGCGATAATTAGTGAGCGATTGGCAAGATCGCAATAAAAAAATTGTGAGGTTCGCTTATGGTAAAGAGAATAAAACTTCGCACGCTGTTTATAGGAGGGTGTATTACCCTCTTTTTTCTTGTTTTGATAGCTAGAGTGTTCTGGATTCAAGTTATGGAGGGTTCAGAATGGCAAGAAAAGGCTGCTACACTTTGGGCGCACACTTCGACTATCAAAGCAGAGCGAGGAACGATTTCTGACCGTAATGGGAGTGTGCTCGCAAGTGATGTTCCTGCTTATACTGTGGTTGTAAACCCGGCAGTCATTGCTGAAAAGGGAATTGGTGATGAGGTCGTCAAGGGATTGCATGAGCTACTCGGCAAGCCAGAAGATGAGCTGCGGAAGCTGGTTGAAGCGAAAGACGAGAATGGTAAATATCTCAAGAATCGTGAGGTTCGTAACGAAGGCTGGAAGATCGATCAGGAACTTGCTGATAAGGTGAAAGAATTTTATGTAGCCCTAGGTAAAGAGCATAAAATTCAAGAGACTGGGATTGGTCTTGTTAGAGAGCAGAAACGATATTACCCTAAGGGTTCGCTTGCTGCGCATATATTAGGCTATACAGATCGAGATGGCAAGGCGATTATGGGTCTGGAAAAATCCCTGGATGAACAGCTTAAGGGAGCCGATGGCAAGCTGCTTTATCAAAGTGACGGTCAAGGGGTTAAGCTGCCGGATTCAAAAGATACCTATAAACCTGTAGTAAATGGAAGTAATTTCAAGCTTACAATCGACAGTACAATCCAGCAATATATACAAGCGGCCATGGAAAAGGCATATGCGCAATATAAGCCGAAAAGTATGAGTGTCATTGCTGCTGATCCGAATACGATGGAGATTTTGGGGATGGCGAATATGCCTACCTTTGATCCTAATAAATATATGGATACGGGTGCTGATGCAGCGGGTTTCTACAATCATGCTATCAAATCAACTTATGAGCCCGGTTCGACCTTCAAAATTGTAACACTTGCTGCAGCTGTAGAAGAGAAGCTTTTTGATCCCGTAGCTACATTTCTGTCAGGATCTATCAGAATTAAGGGATACAGTAAGGCATTACATGATATTAATCGTGCCGGCTGGGGGCAAATCAGTTTCCTGGAAGGTGTGAAGCGGTCTAGTAACGTTCTTTTTGTAAAACTTTATGAAATGCTCGGACAAGATAGACTTTTACAGTATATTGATGATTTTGGCTTTAATGGGAAGACAGGGATCGATTTGCCAGGGGAAGCCAGTGGGGTCGTTAACCCTAACCTTGGACGTCCTATCGAAATTGCTACACTTGCATATGGGCATGGTAAAGTGCTAGTTACCCCGCTTCAACAATTGGTTGCTGTATCTGCTATCGCCAATGGTGGGAAACTGATGACTCCATATGTGGTAAAAGAGGTTACGGACCCAAACACCGGAGACACTAAGGTTACTCAGCCTAGTGTAGTGCGTCAGGTGATTGATGAGGCAAGCGCCAAGAAAACCGGTGAATACTTGGAGCAGGTAGTTGCCGACCAAGTCAAAGGTACAGGACGCAACGCTCACATAGAAGGTTACCGTGTCGCAGGTAAGACAGGAACGGCTATCAAGGTTGAAGGTAAGGACTACGTGAAGTCCAAAGTACTGGTCTCCTTTATTGGTTATGCGCCTGTGAATGATCCAAAGATCGCTGTTATTGTTATTATTGATGAACCGAACGTTGAGGTTGGCGGAGGTAAAGCTGCAGCTCCTGTATTTAAAGAAATCGTATCTCAGTCTCTGCAATACATGGGAGTTCCAAAGTTAGCGACTGAAACTAGCGATAAGGATAGTAAAAAAACAGTTGAATCTGAAGCGCCTGTGCTCCGGACCACACCTGATCTGATGGGCAAAACGATGAAGGAAGCAAGAGAGACACTTCTGGATCAAGGATTTGATTTTGAAGTTGTCGGTGAAGAAGCTTCTGTGGAAACCCAATATCCAGAGGCTGGAACGAAGCTTGCTCAAGGTCAGCGTATATACCTATTAAGCAAGCAAGGGGACAAGCCTACCATTCCAAATTTACAAAAAGAGTCGCTGCGTGATGCGCTTGAGATTCTAACACTTCTAAAAGTGGAGATTGCGGTAGAAGGCGAAGGATATGTCTCGGAACAGATTGAAGGAACAAAGAACGGCAAAACATTGGTTACTTTGAAGCTGAAACCATTAAATGATAAGAGTGAAGAGGATCCTGCAACTTCGACTGCTGATGAGGGTACGGAATCGGAGAGTGGGCCATAGGCTTGTTCTAACCCCTGTTTGTCCCGAATAGTCATGAAGATAAGAGCTCATGTCTATAGGTGAAAGCGGGGGAGAACGGAATGAAGGTTTCGAAGGTCGTAACACGGCGGAGAATGTTGTGGACGCTGCTGGGACTGGCAGTGTTATTCGGTTCGCTGGTCGTGCGTCTTGGCTTTGTGCAATTATCTCAAGGCGAGAAATTAAGTGACAAGGTAGAAGATTCCTTGCGCCGCAATATTCCTTTTACAGCCAAGCGTGGTGAAATTTTGGATCGTGAAGGTATTCCACTGGCCTATAATATCAGTACGCCTACGGTTTATGCGGTGCCTGTGCAGGTGAAGGAGAAGCAAAAGACAGCGCAGCAGTTGGCGCCTCTGCTTGGGATGACCGAGGAGAAGCTGATGAGCTTGCTGACTAAAAAATCAATGTCGGTGAAACTACAGCCCGGCGGCCGCAAAATTACGATGGAACTTGCCGCGAGCATCCGTGATTTGCAGTTGCCGGGCATCGTTGTCGCTGAGGATAGCAAAAGATATTATCCGTACGGCGATCTTGCCGCGCATATACTAGGCTTTACAGGTATTGATAACCAAGGGATTACCGGGGTCGAGAACATATACGATAATTTACTTAAAGGAATAGCAGGCAATATTTCGTATTTGTCTGACGCAGGTGGAAGACTCATGCCTGGATCATCGGAGAAGTATTCTGCCCCTCAGGATGGACTTAATCTGCAATTGACGATTGATAAACAGATTCAATCCATTATGGAACGTGAGCTGGATCAAGCTATGGTAAAATATCAGGCGCAGGGTGCTTGGGCTATAGCGATGAATCCGAAGAATGGTGAAATTCTGGCCATGGCTAGTAGACCGGGTTATGAACCGGGTTTATATAAGGAATATGATCCGCAGATCTATAATCGGAATTTGCCCATTTGGATGACTTACGAGCCTGGTTCGACGTTCAAAATCATCACACTTGCTGCAGCACTGCAAGAAGGTAAGGTAGACCTGCAAAATGATCATTTCTATGATCCTGGGTTTATCGAAGTGGCGGGTGCGAAGCTGCGCTGTTGGAAAAAAGGCGGCCATGGCAGCCAAACCTTTCTTCAGGTGGTTGAGAACTCCTGTAACCCTGGTTTTGTTGCTCTTGGGCAACGGCTGGGCAAAGAAACCCTCTTCAAATATATTCGTGATTTTGGTTTCGGCAGCAAAACGGGAATTGATCTAAACGGAGAATCTAATGGGATTCTGTTCAAACTTAGTCAAGTAGGTCCGGTGGAGCTTTCGACTACGGCCTTCGGCCAAGGGGTCTCGGTTACACCTATCCAGCAGATTGCTGCGGTATCCGCGGCTATCAATGGTGGCAATCTCTATAAACCACATGTAACAAAATCATGGGTTAATCCGGAAACGGGAGAGACTGTATCAGAGGTGAAGCCTGAGCTTGTGCGGCAGGTCATTTCGGAGGAGACATCCAAGAAGGTGCGGGCAGCACTTGAGAGCGTGGTTGCCAAAGGCACGGGACGGCCGGCTTTTATAGACGGCTATCGTGTAGGTGGCAAGACGGGTACTGCACAGAAGGTTGTAAATGGACGTTATTCTCCGACAGAGCACATTGTTTCTTTTATTGGCTTTGCGCCGGCGGATGATCCGCAGATCGTTGTCTACACTGCAGTGGATAATCCGAAAGGGATTCAGTTTGGGGGTGTAGTTGCAGCTCCAATCGTGCAAAATATTTTGGAAGACTCGCTGCACTATATGAAGGTTCCTGAGCGTAGTGATCAGCTTCCAAAAACTTATAAGTATGGTGAAACTCCGATTGTGACCGTGCCTGACCTTACAGGTGCAACCGTACAAGATATCTATGAGGATTTAAATATGAATTTTAATCTGGCGCGTTCAGGCTCTGGCAATACGGTCATCAATCAAGCTCCGAAAGCTGGGGCAAGAGTAGAACAGGGCTCAACCATCAGGATTTATATGGGAGCTTCTAGTGAATAATGATAAAGGTATAAGGGTTCAGTTTGTATCCGAAAATGTAGAGTGAGGGATTACTATGAAAGTTAATGAAATATCTGCTTGTCTTGCTACTTCGCGTCTATATGGGGACGGGGAGGTGGAGATTACTGATCTTCAGACGGATTCCCGCCGTGTAAGTCCGGGTGATCTGTTTATCTGTTTACCGGGTCACACCGTAGACGGACATAAATTTGCGCCGCAAGCCGTAGCCTCTGGAGCATCTGCTATCGTATGTGAGCATAAGCTAGAGCTTGATATCCCACAGATCGTTGTGGATGACTGCCGTTTTGCGATGTCTGTCATGTCGAATGCATTCTTTGGCTCACCTAGCAGCCGAATGAGAATGATCGGGGTTACGGGTACAAACGGGAAGACAACTACGACTTATCTTATTGAGCGAATTATGCAAGACCAGAATATGAAGACGGGTCTGATTGGGACCATTCAAATGCGCTATGACGGCAAAAGCTACCCTATGTCAGGCACCACTCCAGAATCGCTAGATCTGCAGCGCTCGCTTCATGATATGGCCTCCAAAGGTGTGGAATGTTGCGTCATGGAAGTCTCCTCCCATGCGCTTCAGCAAGGACGTGTGAAGGGTGCGGACTTCCGTACAGCAATATTTACGAACTTAACCCAGGATCATCTGGATTATCATCATACAATGGAGGAGTATCGGGCGGTTAAAGGTCTATTCTTCTCTAGACTAGGAAATGTGATCTCTCCTTGGAAAGAAGAACGCAAATATGCGGTGCTTAATGCTGATGATGAGGCGAGCCACTATTTTGCAACCCAAACTGCAGCGGAAGTGATTACATATGGCATTGATAACAACGCTAATGTCCGAGCTTCGCAAATCTCGATCACTGCAAAAGGAACTTTTTTCCATGTAGATACGTTTAAGGGTGAGACGGACATTTCGCTTCGTATGGTTGGTAAGTTCAATGTCTATAATGCACTTGCGGCGATTACGGCAGCGTTGTTGGAAGATGTGTCACTGTCAGATATCAAGACTAGTCTTGAGGCGATTGATGGGGTAGCTGGACGGGTAGAGTCAGTAGATGAGGGGCAAGAATATGCCGTTATCGTTGACTATGCACATACACCAGACGGGCTGGAAAATGTATTAAGAACGGTCTGCGAATTTGCTACAGGTAAAGTGCTTACTGTGTTTGGCTGCGGAGGAGACAGAGACCGCACGAAACGTCCTTTAATGGGTAAGATAGCTGCAAAATATAGCGACATGATATTCGTAACCTCTGACAACCCTCGGACGGAGGACCCTGGGCTAATTCTGAAGGATATAGAAGCAGGACTAGTAGAGGATGGAGTCACCTCTGACCGGTATCATATGATTGTTGATCGCCGAGAAGCAATTGGGAAGGCTATTGAAATGGCAAGCTCTGGCGATGTAGTATTGATTGCGGGGAAAGGTCATGAGACCTATCAACTGATTGGCGGAGTGGTTCACGATTTCGATGACCGCATCGTCGCTAAAGAAGTTATAAGGGGTCGAAGCTATTGATTACAAGAACACTGGGACAAATTGCTGTGATGTGCGCAGGGGAACTTCCTGCTGCCGAAGCTATGAATATACCACTTACGGGCGTCGTTACTGACTCCCGTAAGATAACTACAGGTTGCCTGTTTGTTCCTCTAACGGGAGACAAATTTGACGGTCATCATTATGCAGCTACAGCTATGGCTGCTGGTGCTGCAGGGACCATATGGCAGCGTGATAAAGGTCCTGCGCCTGAGGGTGGCGGAGTCATAATTGTTGAAGATACGCTAGAGGCGCTTCAGAAGCTGTCCGCTGCGTATTTAAATGAGGTCGCTCCGAAGGTTGTCGCAGTTACGGGCAGTAATGGCAAAACAACGACAAAAGATATCATTATGGCCTTGCTCGAAACGCAGTACAAGGTGCACAAGACAGAAGGAAACTTCAATAATCATATTGGTCTTCCGCTCACGATTCTATCCATGGCTGAGGATACAGAGATTGCAGTGCTTGAAATGGGTATGAGCTCGCGGGGAGAAATTGCTCTGCTGGCTTCTTTGGCTGCACCAGATGTTGCAGTCATTACTAATGTAGGTGAGTCACATCTGCTGCAACTGGGATCCCGCAAAGAAATCGCCCGTGCCAAGCTGGAAATAGTCGAAGGGCTAAAGCCAGGTGGACTGCTAATTTATAACGGTGATGAACCGCTGCTGACTGAGGTAATGCAAGAGTCCACTTTTGAGGCTCCGGAGGGGATGGTGTCCTTCCGTTTCGGCCTGAACGGAGATAATGATGATTATCCGACTGGGATGATGTCCCATAGTGGTGGTATGACGTTTACGTCAAGCCTTCATAAGGAACATGCTTTTACATTACCGCTGCCAGGCCAGCATAACGTTGTTAACGCGTTGGCTGCACTAGCGGTTGCTCGCCATTTTGGAATTACAGAACAAAATGTAGAGAATGGGTTAAGTAAGCTTAAGTTGACGGGCATGCGGATTGAAGTGATTCGGACTTCTTCCGGGCTTACACTTTTGAATGATGCTTATAATGCGAGTCCGACTTCTATGAAGGCGGCCATTGATGTGCTTCAAACTATGAAATGCAGTGGCAAAAAAATCGCAGTACTGGGGGACATGCTGGAACTTGGGCCGGATGAAATACAGTTTCATAAAGAAATTGGCTACTACCTAGACCCCGCAGTGACTGATTTTGTATATACCTATGGTCCATTGTCAGTCCATATTGCAGAAGCTGCAAAGGAAAGATTCGGAAACGAGCGTGTGCTGGCTTTTACGGATAAGTCAGAATTAACAGCCGTCCTTATCGAGAAAAGCAGTTCCAAGGATATTGTACTATTCAAAGGATCTAGAGGGATGAGGCTTGAGGAAGTGCTTCAGAGCCTTAATAAAGAGATTAAAGAGACCTAAAAAAATGGAGGGGGTGCACCCATGGATTATCAACTATTGTTATTGACTATTGCTGTTTCCTTTATCCTTGCGGTCATTGCCGCTCCGCTCTTCATTCCGCTACTGCGCAGGATGAAATTCGGACAGCAGGTGCGAGATGACGGACCGCAATCCCATTTAAAGAAAGCGGGAACGCCGACGATGGGCGGTATCGTAATCATCGTGGCTTTTACATTGGCTTATCTGAAATTTTCCGTGGTGAATAACGATTTCTACGTACTACTAGTGGCTACGCTTGGTTTTGGACTGATCGGATTTTTGGATGATTATATCAAAATCGTATTCAAGCGTTCTTTGGGCCTTACGGCGCGTCAAAAATTGTTCGGGCAGCTGTTGGTAGGTGCTGTGATGTGCGGTCTGCTGATTTCTGCAGGACATAGCACAAGTATCAGCGTTCCGGGTACTGATTTCAGCTTTGACTGGGGCGGCTTTTTCTACTATCCATTCATTATTATTATGATGATGGCAGTAACGAATGCTGTTAACTTTACCGATGGAGTAGATGGTTTGCTGTCTGGAGTAAGTGCTATTGCTTTGGCAGCTTATGCTGTTGTAGCGATGCAGGCTACGTCAATTGCAGCTGGCGTGTGTGCAGCGGCAATGATCGGGGCCGTTCTTGGATTTCTGGTCTTTAATGCCCATCCGGCTAAGGTGTTCATGGGAGATACCGGTTCATTTGGTATTGGCGGCGCGATAGGTGCGATTGCTATTGTCACAAAGAGCGAACTGCTGTTTTTAATTATTGGCGGTGTGTTTGTGGTGGAAATGTTATCTGTCGTGATACAGGTGGTTTCTTTCAAAACCCGTGGCAAGCGTGTATTCAGAATGAGCCCGATTCACCATCATTTTGAACTTGGTGGCTGGTCGGAATGGCGTGTGGTAATTTCGTTCTGGGCGGTAAGCTTGATATTAGCCGCTGTTGGACTATTTATTAGCAAGGGGTTGTAGCGAATGAAACATCCAGATATGTATCGTGGTGAAGAAGTTGTGGTTCTTGGGCTCGCAAAAAGCGGTGTCCAGGTTGCTAAAGTGCTGCATGATCGAGGCGCTGTAGTTACGGTGAACGATAAAAAGGAAAGAGATCAAAGTCCCGAAGCTTCCGAATTGGAATCTTTGGGAATTTGTGTTATAAGCGGTGGGCATCCGGATGGACTGATTCATGAAGGTGTAAGTCTGGTCATTAAGAATCCAGGCATTCCTTATTCTGCGCCTCCTGTGCAAAAGGCTCTTGAGCTTGGCATTGAAGTAGTTACAGAGGTAGAGGTTGCTTACCGTCTTTGTGCAGCGCCGATGATTGGCATCACGGGATCCAATGGCAAGACGACAACGACGACCTGGGTAGGTCAAATGCTGGACGCTGCAGGTATGAATCCGATTGTTGCAGGTAACATTGGCACGCCTCTCTGTGAGGCTGCGCAAGAAGCTACAGAGGATAACTGGATGGTGGTCGAACTCAGCAGCTTCCAGCTCAAAGGTACGGAGACTTTCCGCCCCAAAATAGGTTGTTTGTTGAATATTGCGGAGACCCACCTGGATTATCATGGGAGCATGAAGGATTATGTCGATTCCAAAGCAAAGCTGTTCGCCAATCAAGTAGATACGGATACGGCTGTGCTGAACTGGGACGATCCTTTTTGCCGGGAACTTGTGCCGTATATGAAAGCAACTATTCTTCCATTCTCTATGTCCGAGGAGCTCACTCATGGTGTGTTTGTTAGCCCATCCTATATTACGGGTCAAGATGACGATCTGATGCGCCGCATCATCTATCGCGAATCTGCAGACCAAGAAACAATCATTGCTGATGTAGATTCCATTAGTATTCCGGGACGTTTCAACGTGGGAAATGCACTGGCTGCATGTGGAATTGCCATTGCTGCTGGAGCTGACCCCTCTTTATTGGGTGAAGTGCTTGCTTCATTTCGCGGTGTGGAGCACCGGCTGGAGTATGTGGCTGATAAGGCTGGAGCCACTTATTATAATAACTCCAAAGCAACAAACTCCAAAGCGACGATTATGGCATTAACGTCCTTTGAGCGCCCTGTAGTGCTGATCGCTGGTGGATTAGACCGTGGTTCCGATTATTTGGAGCTGCTGCCTGTCCTGAGCGGACGTGTTAAAGCGCTAGTGGCGTTAGGGGAAACTAAGGACAAGCTAACGAATGTAGCGCAGCTGGCAGGATTAAAGCAGATTATCTCCGTCGATAATGGGGAGAGTGCCGCTGCCGTGCTTGAGCAAGCTGTGCAGGAAGCTTCCGCTCTGGCGGAAGAAGGAGATATCGTTCTTTTGTCTCCTGCCTGTGCAAGTTGGGATATGTTTACATCCTATGAAGAGCGCGGGCGTATTTTTAAAGAGGCGGTGCATAACCTTTAAGTAGGGGGGTGGATAAGCCCCATCCCTACTACGGATGCAAGAGGTGTGCTCCTGATGAACAAAACTCGTCATGCTCCCGATATTTGGTTGCTGATTCCTATTCTATCTTTGCTGGTGATCGGCATGGTGATGGTATACAGCGCCGGGTCCGTTCTGGGCTTCCGCAATTATGGAGATTCGTTTTACTTTGTAAAAAGACAGCTTTTGTTTGCAGGACTAGGACTAATCGCAATGTTCGTTACGGCGAATACCGATTACAGGGTGCTGAAAAAGCTGGCTAAGCCGGCACTTCTGATCTGCTTTTTCTTACTTGTTATTGTGCTTATCCCTGGTATTGGTGTAGTACGCGGGGGAGCGCGCAGCTGGCTAGGAATTAGCTCCTTCGGGATCCAGCCTTCCGAATTCATGAAGATGGGGATGATTCTATTCTTAGCCAATTGGCTAGGAAAAGAGGAATACGACATCACTTCCTTCACACGCGGCTTGCTCCCACCACTTGCGCTTATTGGGTCAGCCTTCGCGCTGATCATGCTCCAGCCGGATTTGGGTACAGGTACCGTCATGTTTGGTGCAGCCTTGATGATGGTCTTCACAGCAGGGGCTAGAATGAAGCATTTACTTTCACTTGGAGTAGCTGGTGCGGCAGGGTTTGTTGCTTTGATTGCAGCAGCGCCTTACCGGTTGCAGCGGATTACCGCTTTTCTTGATCCTTGGTCCGACCCCCTTGGTGCAGGCTACCAGATCATTCAGTCGTTATATGCGATTGGTCCTGGTGGACTCGGTGGCCTTGGATTAGGAATGAGTCGGCAGAAGTACAGCTATGTACCTGAGCCACAAACAGATTTTATTTTTTCTATATTGGCCGAGGAGCTGGGGTTTATCGGTGGTTTGGCTGTGTTGATCCTATTTCTTATTCTAATCTGGCGCGGGATGAAGGTGGCGATGAGTCTACCTGACCGTTTTGGAAGCTATCTGGCCGTTGGCATCGTCTGTATGGTGGCTGTGCAAGTCATTATTAATATTGGTGTTGTTATTGGTCTAATGCCTGTAACGGGCATCACGCTTCCTCTGATTAGCTATGGCGGATCTTCACTTACACTGATGCTAACATCCCTTGGCATTCTATTGAACTTATCCCGTTTTGCGAGGTGAAAGAGATGCGTATCGTATTAAGCGGCGGAGGCACGGGTGGACATATCTACCCTGCGGTCGCTGTTGCTAGGCAAATGGAGTTGGAAGATAGCAAATCTACCTTCCTGTATATTGGTGGAACGCGTGGCTTAGAGAGCAAGCTTGTCCCTCAAGAGAATATCCCTTTCAAATCTATTGACATCACTGGCTTTCGGCGCAAGCTATCCATAGACAATGTCAAGACCGTGATGCGTTTCTTGAAGGGTGTTAAGGCTTCCAAAGAGATGTTAAGAGAATTCAAACCAGATGTTGTGATTGGAACAGGCGGTTATGTGTGTGGTCCAGTCGTTTATGCTGCATCCCGGTTGGGCATCCCTACATTGATCCATGAACAAAATGCCATACCAGGTCTAACCAATCGCTTTCTGAGTCGGTATGCGAGTACAGTTGCCGTAAGCTTTGAAGGAACAGAGTCCTCTTTTCCAGGCAGCAAAAATGTGATCTATACTGGCAATCCACGTGCCACAACAGTTACTACAGCAAGTCCGCAACGTGGATTCGCATCGCTGGGGATTTCGGATGGCAGTACTGTTGTTTTGGTGGTTGGTGGCAGTCAGGGAGCTAAGGCTATTAATAGAGCCATGATTGAAATGGCCCCAAAAGTGGGTAAGGGTAATGGTGTTCATTATGTGTATGTTACAGGTGAACCTTATTTCGAAGAGACTCGGGCGGAATTGCGTCAAAAGCTGGGTAGCATACCAAACTGGTTGCATGTCCTTCCTTACGTTCATAATATGCCAGAGGTGTTGGCTTGTACCTCCTTGATCGTTAATCGGGCGGGAGCCTCTTTTCTCGCTGAGATTACAGCGCTGGGTATTCCCTCTGTACTCATTCCATCTCCTAATGTGACGAATAACCATCAGGAGGCGAATGCAAGACAGTTGGAACGTGAAGGTGCTGCTGTGGTGCTGCTTGAGAAAGATTTAAACGGCACGGCACTATATGAGGCGGTTCAAAAAATCATCGGAACTGAAGCCGTGCGTGAGCAGATGTCCGTGGCCTCCAAACGACTCGGCAAAAGAGATTCTGCGGCAGTAATCACAAGCGAGCTCCGAAGACTTGCGGGTAAGAAGTCTTAAGATATCATCGTTTTCCATACGGGTTTTCCTTATTGGCAGCTCTCTGTCACACACTTGGAGGAACGAACATAGGATAATCCTATAATCGTGACAATCACCCAGGACACTTCCAAACCTGAGATGTAGTGCAGGATATTCTTGAAATATAAGAAAGTATAAGTTTCACGTTATACATTATCCTTATATTTCTCGCTTAAACGTCTATCGTCCTTATAAAGGACGCCGAAGACGTTTATACTTGTACATTTCATATGAGCTTGTAACGGAAGTGTTTGTGGTGGGTGAGCGGTAATCTCGGAGGTGATACATTGGACAAATTGGTGATTGAGGGTGGAAGTCCCCTGTCAGGCACCATTCGTATCCATGGAGCAAAAAATGCGGCGCTGCCGATTCTAGCGGCAAGCCTGCTGGCCGAAGGAGTTCACTCACTGCATAATGTGCCGAAGCTGCTGGACATCGAGACTATGCTAGACATCCTAGATCGGCTGGGCTGCAGGTGCGTGCATCAAGAGGATACGGTGACGATAGATACGTCTGCCGTCGGGACATCTCATATCCCTGAGGATTTAATGCGGCAGATGAGATCTTCCATTTTTCTAATGGGACCGCTGTTATCCAGATTTGGAGAGGTAACGATCTATCAGCCTGGGGGCTGTGCGATCGGAGAGCGTAAAATCGATCTTCATCTACAGGGACTTAAGGCGTTAGGGGCGGAGATCGAGGAGAGCAACGGAAGAATATTCTGTCGGGGTTCTAAGCTTATAGGGAGTGATATTCATCTCGACTATCCAAGTGTAGGAGCAACGGAGAATATTATGATGGCTGCCGCAAAGGCAGAGGGAACAACAACAATATCGGGGGCAGCGAGAGAGCCGGAGATACAGGACCTACAGCAATTTCTAAATAGCATGGGTGCTCAGATTATCGGTGCAGGTACGGACACCATCACAATTCAAGGGGTGAAAAACCTATATCCCTGTACGTACGAGGTGATACCTGATCGGATTGTGGCTGGAACCGTGATGATTGCTGCGGCAGCTACACGAGGGAATGTGACTTTGACACATGCCAATGCGGGGCATCTGACTTCGCTTATTCATGTGCTCAAGCGGGCTGGTGTTCAAATCACAGTGTGCAATGATATAATTAATATCAGTTGTATGGGGCGTCCACGTGCTGTTGAGAGAATTGTGACTTCTCCTTATCCTTCTTTCCCAACCGATCTGCAATCTCAGGTCATGGTGCTGTTGTCTCTCGCTGATGGCTTCAGTGTAATCAAGGAGACGGTGTTTGAGGGACGATTCAAGCATGTTGAAGAAATGGCGCGGATGGGCGCTGATATTTCTATTGATTTGAATCGTGCGTTTATTCGCGGCGTTCAGAGATTGTATGGTGCTACTGTGGAAGCTACTGACTTGCGTGCGGGTGCGGCTCTGGTCATTGCTGGGCTTGCTGCACAAGGGACTACAGTCGTTGAGCAAGCACACCATATTGACCGCGGGTATGATGGAATAGAGAAGCTGTTTCAGAAGCTTGGCGCGCGCATAAGCCGCAAGGTACCCGTACCGGATCCACTTGATTTGGCCAATTAAAGCTCCCTGTCTCCTTCAGTTCTACCAAGGAAGGAGACAGGGCCTTATTACGGAGATATGAGAATGACAACAACCCGATTACCTCTTCTTAAAGAGGACAAGCCTAAGAAAAAAATGAGCCGTAAGATTACGGCGATCCTGCTGCTACTGTTCACTGCGCTTCTTGCTGTGATTTTTTTCAGATCGTCTATTAGTCACATTACAGTGATAGATTTTCAGGGAAGCAAGTATTCTACTAGTGAGGAATTACTCTCGCAAAGTGGAATTCATATAGGTGGACAATTCTTTGCCGTTTCTACGAAGTCTGTGGAACAATCTTTGCTGGAGCTTAAGACGGTTAAGGCTGTAGCCGTAAAGAAGGATTTCCCCGGGGTAATCACAGTGAAGATTGAAGAGTTCCCTGCGGTGGCCTATGAACTGGAACAGGGCGGCATCTTGAAGGCGATTCTGTCGAGTGGAGCAGCGGTGACTGTTAATGAGACTGGTATTGCTGTAGAGAAACCTATATTAACCAACTGGGATCCAGCTGATCCTAATAAGGCTATCCTATGTCAAACGCTTGGAAGCATTTCTAATGAATTGACAAGTGATATCTCTGAGATTGTTCCCTCGCCAACCTTGTCATTTCCGGATCGTATCAAGCTCTATACTAGATCTCGTTTCGAGGTGATCACTTCCATCTCTTTATTGAAGAGCAAAGTGTCATACTTGAATCAGGTAATAGAGACAAAGGAGCCTGGACTTATCACGATGCTTGAAGCCGACTCGTATGTTCCTTTTCAGGTCGAAAGTGAGGAGCAAAAGGGCGATGAGCAAAAAGATGTGCAAGAGTAGAGTAGAGGTAAATAGTCCCTACTAATAGAGTTCAAAAAATGCTACAATCGGAGTTACGGGCAAGAAGCTATATCCCTCTTTTTTCTTCGATTTTTTTGAAATATAATCTTTTATATGGTTAGTAATAACCAAATAGGTATATATTTCTTGTGATAATTATCATTCTTATAAAAAATTATGAGTAACCAATCACATTTAGGGATGTTGGAATATTATTCCGTTCAAAAAATTTGTAGAAAAAAGAGGGAAAGGGTTAGGTATGTTGAATATGTACAGAGAAGTTTCCCGGGACCGGGATAAGATTATGCAAATTATTTCGATTATAACAGGAGGTGCCATAGGACTTGAGCAACAATGACATCATTGTTAGTTTGGACATCGGTACATCCAAAGTTCGGGCAATAATTGGGGAAGTTACCAATGGAACCTTTAATATTATTGGCGTTGGATCTGCTGATTCGGAAGGAATACGTAAAGGCGCGATTGTAGATATCGACCAAACTGTGCAATCGATCAAAAGTGCTATAGATCATGCAGAGCAAATGGTGGGTATTCAAATATCAGAAGTTTATGTAGGCATTTCCGGTAATCATATTGGCCTGCAATCCAGCCACGGTGTCGTGGCCGTTCAGAATGAGGATCGTGAAATCGGTGAGGATGATATCGATCGCGTTATTAAAGCTGCGGAAGTCATCGCTATGCCTCCGGAGCGAGAAGTGATTGATGTTGTTCCTAAACAATTTATCGTCGATGGTCTCGAAGGTATTCAGGACCCGCGCGGGATGATTGGTGTTCGTCTAGAAGTGGACGCAACCATCATTACGGGTGCTAAGACGCCAATACATAATCTACTACGATGTGTTGAGAAATCAGGGCTGAAAGTGAAGGATCTTGTGCTGATGTCTCTTGGTGCTGGTGGATTGGCGCTGTCCAAAGACGAGAAATCGATGGGATCTGTTCTGGTTGATATCGGGGCCGGGTCGACAACGATAGCCATATACGAAGAAAGTTCCCTTTGTGCAACCTCTACGATTCCGATCGGCGGAGAATTTGTAACTAATGACATTGCATACGGACTACGTACACTTACTGATCAAGCGGAGAAAGTAAAGCTAAAGTATGGTTGCGCATGGATTGACGATGCAGCCTCTGACGTTGTCTTCAAGGTGCTGCGCATTGGCAGTAATGTAGAAAAGGAATTTAACCAAGAGGATTTAGCGGCAATTATCGAACCACGGGTGCAAGAAATCTTCCATTTGATTAAACAGGAAGTGAAACGGCTTGGTTACAGTGAACTACCTGGAGGTTATATATTAACGGGTGGAACTGTTTCGATGCCTGGCGTATTAAAGGCGGCTCAGACTGAACTGGCTGCATCTGTACGCATCGCTGTACCGGATTATATCGGTGTACGGGACCCTGGGTTTACCGGAGGTGTTGGTATCCTGCATAATGTTGTCCGTAGCTTCCGTGGAAGAAGCAGTGGTGGAAGCAGCAACAAAAAGACGGTCAACCGGAGTAAGCAGAACGCCACTCCAAATCAGGAAACGGTTCAGAAGACCGGGTTTGTCGAGCGTCTAAAGAACATGTTCAGCGAGTTTATATAAGTGTAAGTCCAGATATACTTGGACCGGCCATCCAAGCACATTGAGGGGGAGATGGAACAATATGTTAGAATTTGATTTTGAAATGGAGAGCTTGGCGCAAATAAAAGTCATCGGCGTAGGCGGCGGAGGTAGTAATGCTGTCAACCGGATGATTGAAAATGGCGTTCAGGGTGTAGAATTTATTACGGTTAATACAGACGCCCAAGCGTTGCATATGGCCAAATCGGAGCACAAGCTGCAAATCGGGGACAAGCTGACCCGCGGGTTGGGTGCAGGAGCTAATCCTGAAGTCGGTAAGAAAGCAGCGGAAGAATCCCGTGACTTGATCTCTAATACCCTTAAGGGCGCAGATATGGTGTTTGTTACTGCAGGGATGGGTGGCGGTACAGGAACAGGTGCAGCACCAGTTATAGCTGAGATTGCTAGAGAGTGTGGAGCCTTGACTGTGGGGGTAGTTACTCGCCCGTTCACTTTTGAAGGAAGAAAACGTTATAACCAGGCAATGCTTGGAATCGAAGCTTTGAAAGAAAAAGTCGACACGCTAATCGTCATTCCAAATGACCGTTTGCTTGAGATCGTTGATAAGAAAACACCGATGTTGGAAGCTTTCCGTGAAGCAGATAATGTTCTCCGGCAGGCTGTTCAAGGTATCTCTGACCTAATTAAGGTTCCTGGTCTGATTAACCTTGACTTTGCGGATGTAAAGACGATCATGACAGAGCGCGGTTCAGCGCTTATGGGTATTGGTATTGCAAATGGTGAGAACCGTGCGTCTGAAGCAGCACGTAAAGCCATCATGAGCCCACTCTTGGAAACGTCTATTGAAGGCGCCCGCGGCGTAATCATGAACATTACGGGAGGATCCAACCTCTCTCTATATGAAGTTAATGAAGCGGCTGAGATCGTTACATCCGCCTCTGATCCTGAAGTGAATATGATCTTTGGTGCGATTATTGATGAAGGCCTGAAGGATGATATCAAAGTAACAGTAATTGCTACTGGCTTTGAACATAAACCATTGCCTGAAACTCCAGGACGTCGTCCGGTCTCGACGAATAACGAGCCTGCGGCAGCACCGGATAAGAGTTCAGCTAATTTACGTCCTTTCGGCAATCAGAGTTCTTCTGACCAGCTCGATATTCCGACGTTCCTGCGTAATCGTACTCGGGGCAACAATGACTAATTAAATAGAATCAAGATTATACGAGAACACCGTATCGCTTAGCTGATTAGCTATAGCGGTACGGTGTTTTTTTTGCGTAAATGTAATAAGGATCAAGCAAGACTATGAACGGCACTGTGTAGCTCCAAAGGGGTGATGGTTGACTAAGTAGTTACAGTAGGTGGTAACTGGTAGTCGGAGAGCTGAAAGCGGCAACTGTTAACCATCAGATAATCCTGCAAAAATACAGTATTTAATAATAAGTAGATGGTTGAAGCGTTGATTCCTGTGAATCTGCAGTAATTCCTGCGCCAAATAAAGATTTCTAGCCAAAAGTGAGGATAATCCTGTATATTTGCAGTTTTTGGACTTCATGAAGCGGAGTTTTGCACAAAAAGTTGTATATTTGCAGGATTCCTCTATTCCATTAAATGATCCAGCGAATGATGGAGCGAATGACGCAGTGAATAAAAGATATAAAAAATTCCATAAAGAAGGAATAAATCCCCACGCGCTATAACTCGACAAAAAAACCGTAAGAATGCCCCCCAAGTTTAGACAGACTTTGAATGCGAGACTTTCTATACTAATCATATCGTCCAAAAACAGAGCCTGATCCAATTTGGCTAGAGGATAGATTCCGCCATTAAGCAGGTGAATGAACTGGTTGTTTATATTGACTTGATATTCGCCGCCAATCTAGTGATCGACGGAATTCTTTTGTGGCTGACAGGCTGGATGGTTAAGCTGAGAATCTCATGGTGGCGTTTAATCCTCTCAGCTCTCGTTGGCGCACTGTATGTAGTGATGATGTTTGTACCGGAGCTGTCTTTCATGTATACCTTCCTTATCAAGTTTGGATTGTCGGTGGTTATGTTATGGATTGCCTTTGGTTTTGGGAGTCTGCAAAGCTACCTTCGCACTATGGGAGCTTTCTATATTATCAATTTTGCAGCCGCAGGTGGAATTGTTGGTATTCACTATTTGCTGCAGAGCTCCAGCGACATTTGGAATGGTATTATGTTCACTGCTTCAGGAGGGCATGCCTACGGCTTAAAGATCGGCTTTTGGTTTGTCATTGCAGTATTCCCCCTGGTGTTAATCTGCTTCAAGGCAGTGCATTCTTCACGAATCAGAAGGGAGCAGCTTGAAACCTATATCGGTGAGGTGGTTGTTGAAATTGATGGTGTAAGTGTTTCCTGTCCTGGCCTGCTAGACACAGGCAATCGTCTCTGTGATCCTTTGACCCGCATACCGGTGATGGTGATGGAATCGACGCTCTGGGAGGGGCATCTGCCTGCTGCATGGAAAGGGAGACTCACTCAGGATGGTGCGGACAGACTTTTGCTAGAAACGGACGGGCAGTCGTTTGCTTGGCAGGATAGGATGCGACTAGTACCTTACAGGGGGATTAACCGAGGGGCATCATTTATGCTCGCACTGAAGCCAGACCTTGTGACGATAAAGCTCGGTGAAGATATCTTTTATAGTAAAAGAGTCTTAATTGGGCTGGATGGCGGGACGCTCTCAGGAGATGGAGCCTATCGGGCGGTCATACATCCGGATTTAACTCAAAAAGAGAGCGCCACTGATGCAGCACTACCTTCCTAATCTTTAAAGCTAGCTGAACCAAACTTCTGATGGCTGAAAGCGGTAATTAAAAGCTTCATACGCTAACCGTGTACTTCTTGGAGGAGGAACAATAATGGTCAAATGGAAAATTGCTCTGCAGCTGCAATATTACCGCATGCTGTTTCTACTGGGGCTGAAGAGTCAGGAAATCTATTATATCGGCGGGAGCGAGGCTCTACCTCCACCGCTGACACGGGAAGAAGAAGAGTATCTGCTTCAGCGGCTATCTAGCGGCGATGCTGCTGTTCGTGCGATGCTGATTGAGCGTAACCTGCGCCTCGTAGTGTATATCGCTCGTAAATTTGAGAATACCGGAATCAATATTGAAGACCTGGTTTCGATAGGGGCTATCGGATTAATTAAGGCGGTTAACACTTTTGATCCCGAGAAAAAAATAAAACTAGCAACATATGCATCACGTTGCATAGAGAATGAAATTTTGATGTATTTGCGGCGTAATAGCAAGACACGGAGTGAGGTTTCTTTTGATGAGCCTCTTAATATCGACTGGGATGGTAATGAGTTGCTGCTCTCAGATGTTTTAGGGACGGAAAATGATACCATCTATCGGAACATTGAAGAACAGGTCGATCGCAAGCTGCTGCAAAAGGCGCTGGAAAAGCTGAGCGAACGGGAAAGACTCATTATGGAGCTGCGTTTCGGACTGCGTGGGGGCGAAGAAAAGACGCAAAAAGATGTGGCGGATCTGCTCGGCATTTCCCAATCTTACATCTCTCGTCTGGAGAAACGAATTATTAAGCGGCTGCGTAAGGAGTTTAACAAGATGGTGTAAGGTGAAATTAGCAAGGAATAAAATGGCCAACCCGGGAGATAATGTACAGTAATGTTTCTCCTTGGGAGGTAAATCATCATGACCCGAAATAAAGTCGAGATTTGCGGTGTGGATACTGCTAAGCTGCCTGTTCTAACGAATGTGGAAATGCGGCAACTGTTCACTTCGCTGCAGCAGCAGGGCGAGCGATCCGCCAGAGAGAAATTGGTAAATGGTAATCTTAGGCTCGTTCTAAGTGTTATCCAGAGGTTCAATAATAGGGGAGAATTTGTTGACGATTTGTTCCAGGTGGGCTGCATCGGTCTGATGAAAGCCATCGATAATTTCGATTTATCACAAAACGTTAAGTTCTCCACATATGCGGTTCCGATGATTATTGGTGAGATCCGCCGTTACTTGCGTGATAACAATCCGATTCGAGTATCGCGTTCACTCAGAGACATTGCTTATAAGGCGCTGCAGGTACGCGATAGTCTGACCAATCAGAATTCGCGGGAACCGACGATATTCGAAATCTCTGAAGCACTCGGCGTACCGAAGGAAGATGTAGTCTTTGCCCTTGATGCTATTCAGGATCCAGTGTCCTTATTCGAACCGATCTATCATGACGGTGGCGATCCTATTTATGTAATGGACCAGATTAGCGATGATAAGAATAAGGATGTGTCGTGGATCGAAGAAATCGCCTTACGTGAAGCGATGCGTAAGTTAGGTCAAAGGGAGAAACGAATTTTATCCATGCGGTTTTTCGAAGGGAAAACACAGATGGAGGTCGCAGATGAGATTGGTATCTCACAGGCACAAGTCTCACGTCTAGAGAAATCTGCGATTCAGCAAATGCAAAAGCATGTGAAGTCTTAAATCGTCTGAAATGAGGAGATATCCAGAATCCGTGATAAGGATTTTGGGTGATCTCCTCTTTTTACTGTTTCAGGAATTATATTGAGCCCCCGCAAAGTACCTTGGTAAGCATCTAAGCATAGCCTCACTTTGTGGGGATATTTCATGCATGTGGCCAAGCTTTCATAACATATATTGGACTATAGGTCTGATTGTACAGGGGTGGTGAGATGAACGAGGATTATTTAGGATCAGCCAAAAAAATGAAAATCTCTGATTTTCAGACTAAGGACGTTATTAACATTGTGGACGGCAAGCGGCTGGGCCAAATCAGTGACTTAGAGCTTGATTTACGCCGAGGTGTCATTGATGCAATCGTAATTCCCGGATACACTCGGTTTATGGGGTTGTTCGGAGGCGGAACCGATCTGATTATTCCATGGCGAAATATTGTCAAAATCGGGTCTGATGTAGTGCTTGTGAAGATTGAAGAATCAAGAATGCCTCAAGGGCAGGACGAACGAGAAACGATGTATTTGGAACGAGGGGACCGAGGCGAACGGCGCACTTATTAATTAGGTGCGTTTTTTGTTTTTTATAAAATGATTCGAAATGGCATGGCTTAAAAGTTAGTAAATTTGATGTTCTAGCTTAAGCGGCATTTTGTAGGGGTATTTACATGTGGTACACTAAGGCGGAGGTGAGGATATGGAACCGTTTGTGCAGGGGAAGGAAACACTTATGCTGCTCCATCTGGAGCCTTGGCGTGTGAAGCATAAAGAAATTACAGCAGGTTTTACGGGTAGACAGGGAGGGGCTAGCAAAAAGCCTTATGACAGCCTGAATTGTGCATTTCATGTTGGGGATGCTCCGGAAGATGTCTTAACGAATCGTAGGGCGCTTGCGAAAGCTCTTGATTTCAAACCTGAAGCTTGGACCTGTGGAGAACAAACCCATGGAGCAGAAATAGCAGTGGTAAGGGAAGCCGATCGTGGGCGGGGTCAAAAGGATAGAACCTCGGCATTTCAGGCAACCGATGGTTTGCTTACGGATGTACCGGGAGTTTTTCTGACTTCTTTTTATGCGGATTGTGTACCCCTTTATTTTTATGATCCTGTGCACCAAGTCGTCGGTCTTGCCCATGCTGGCTGGAAGGGAACTGTGGCCCAGATTGCAGCCGCTATGGTGAGTAAAATGGAGACCATTTACGGAAGCCATGCGCAGGACATTATTGCTGCGATCGGACCATCCATTGGTGACTGCTGTTATGAGGTGGACGATTATGTGATGGAGCATGTTCATCGACTGGAAGGTGATCTGACTAAGCCAACAGAAACAGCCAGTACTGTGGAGCTGTACAGAACATCTGACACAGATGAGAACAAATACATGCTAAACTTGAAAGAAATGAATCGACGCATTATGATTAAAGCAGGAATATTGCCGACTCATATCGAATGTACATCTTGGTGTACAAGCTGTAATCAAGATTTGTTCTTTTCTTATCGTAAAGAAGATGGGGTTACAGGCAGGATGACGAGCTGGATCGGAATAAAGGAGAGTTGAAAGTTGGCTTTAACACTGCAAGAGAGAATTGCTGAGGTAGAGGAACGTGTAGCACGTGCCTGCGCGGCAAGCGGCCGGGATCGAAATGACGTCAAGGTAATTGCAGTGACGAAATATGTTTCTCTGGAAATGGTGTCCTCCGTATTGGAGGCAGGCCTGGAGCATATTGCCGAGAGTCGCTGGCAGGATGCTGAGCACAAATGGAAGGTTTTAGGGGACCAAGGGACATGGCATTTTATCGGGCATTTGCAGACCAATAAGGTTAAAGACGTTATTGGCAAGTTTCAATATATACACTCTTTGGACCGGATATCTCTGGCGCAAGAATTACACAAAAAGGCGATTGCCGCAGATCAAGAAGTGAATGTCTTTCTTCAAGTAAACATCTCTGGAGAAGATACGAAATTTGGTCTGTCGCCTGAGGCGGTACCTGGATTTTTGCGTGAAATTGCTAGTCTAGATCGTGTAAAAGTAATTGGACTAATGACGATGGCACCTTTAGAAGGTGATCCGGAGCTTACCCGCCCTGTATTTCGCGGACTTCGTGAGCTGCGCGATGAGCTCAATCAACTTGCTTTGACACCTGAACCGATTACGGAGCTATCAATGGGAATGTCGAATGATTTTGAAGTGGCGATACAGGAAGGAGCCACCTGGGTACGCCTAGGTACGGTGTTAGTAGGCCATTAGGAGGGATCGTGATGAGCGTTATGAACCGATTTATGAGTTTTTTGGGCTTGCAGGAGGAAGAAGAAGTTGTGGAGCGGGAGCAAATCCACGAAGAGGATGAGTATGAGCCAGCCCCTGTCGAAACCCGCAAAAATCAAAGGGGCAACGTTGTCAGTATCCATTCGCAGAAGAATGTAAAAGTTGTACTTTATGAGCCACGTTCGTACGATGAGGCTCAGGAAATTGCGGACCATCTCCGTTCTCACCGGACGGTAGTGATCAATCTTCAGCGTGTCCGTAATGATCAGGCAATGAGAATTATTGATTTTTTAAGTGGAACCGTTTATGCCCTTGGGGGAGGAATCTCTAAAATTGGGGGCAATATATTTATGTGCACACCAGATACCGTTGAAATTCAAGGTGCCATTACGGAAATCCTAGGTGACGATCCAGACTATAACAGAATGAGGTGAATGAGCTTTGCCCCAAATTGATTACATTATTGATATGCTGTTTAATATTTATTTTTACATGATTATTTTCTACGTACTGATGTCTTGGTTACCAAACGTTCGTGAGAACTTTATCGGAGAACTGCTGAGCAAGCTTGTTGAGCCGTATTTGACACCATTTCGTCGGTTTATTCCGCCACTCTTTGGTACGCTTGATATTTCCCCGATCATTGCACTATTCGTCTTGGAATTTGCGGCAGGTGGACTCAAATCCATTTTGCACTTAATTTTTTAGGCAGAAGTAATGAAGACAGAAGTTTACGGGCATTTTCATCCCGATGAAAGACAATTTGTGGACAAGGCTTGGGAGTGGGTTACCCATGCGGGAGAATATCATGAGACGAAACTGACCGAATTTCTAGATCCGCGCCAAGGATTTATTCTGCAAAGTCTCGTCAATCGACATCCAGATGTTATCGTTAGATGGGAAGGCGGCCACCCTGAGGCAGAGCGGAAGCGAGCACTCATTGCACCTGATTACCGTGATCTGGATCATGAGGACATGGAGCTGAGCGTTCTTGCGATAACCTCTGGTGAGCAAAAGTTTCTGGCGTTAGAGCATGGGGACTACATGGGCTCTATTCTGGGTCTTGGAGTAAAACGTGGAAAAATCGGTGATATTCATGTACTGGACGATGGTTGTCATGTGGTAGTAGCTGCAGATATTGCAGATTATTTAGACATGAATTTAACTGGAGTACACCGAATACAGGTGAGCACGGAGGTATTGCCACTTTCTGCCTTGCGTAATAGTGAGGTGAAGCTGGAAATGATGGATTTGACTGTAGCGTCCCTACGATTGGATGGCATAGCCGCAGATGTAACACGGCTTAGTCGAAGCAAAATTCTTGCTCCCATCAAGGCTGGGCGCGTTCGGGTAAATTGGAAAGTGGAAGAAGACCCTTCCTGCGGACTTAAAGATGGTGACATGGTATCTATTCAAGGATTTGGTCGATTCAAGGTTCTAGAGGTTGGTAGTTTGACGAAAAAGGGCCGATACCGTGTTCAGGTTGGTAAATTTGTGTGAATCCCTTGCAGGAATCCGGCTTTACTTGTCGAAATTGATTATTTCGAGGGAATCAAACATTTTTAAAGCAGGACGCCGATATTTTATAAAAGAGGCGAACCATGAATGGCAGTTGGAACGTCGATACATCCTCTGCCTTTACTTGAAGTACAGTCTTTCTTCTTTGTCTGCTGCGCAGGTATGGTTCAGAGACTTAGAAGGTCCGAAATTTCTAGGAGGTGCACAGCATGCCATTAACACCGCTCGATATACATAACAAGGAGTTCTCTCGGAGACTTCGCGGTTATGATGAGGACGAGGTCAACGAATTTCTGGATCAAGTAATTAAGGATTACGAAAGTGTCATCCGTGAGAACAAAGAGCTGCAGAATCAGCTTTTGTCCATTCAAGAGCGTTTAGATCATTTTGTGAATATTGAAGAGAGTTTATCGAAAACGATCTTAGTCGCTCAGGAAGCGGCGGATGATGTGAAGAACAACTCCAAGAAGGAATCGCAGCTCATTATCAAGGAAGCGGAAAAGAACGCGGATCGGATTATTAACGAAGCGTTATCCAAATCCCGTAAGGTTGCTATTGAGACTGAAGAATTGCGTAAGCAAGCTTCGATCTATCGCACTCGTTTCCGCACATTGGTGGAAGCACAGCTCGAGCTGTTGTCACAGGATGACTGGAATGCCTTGGAGAGTCGTGAGGCAAGCGAGAACGTAACCTTTAAGGATGATGTTCTACATCGTATCTAATGCATTATGATGAATGAATGCTGATTGAATTTATAGGGGGGAATTCCCTCTAATTTATAATTTCATGCTATAATCGGCTAAATAGAGGGAGTTATTCCCTCTATTTTTATTTTCCGCTAAAATCGATCATAATAAAGTATTCCGCCTGCACAGGTATACTCCTAATGTGGATTTCGCTAGCGGTTGTTGACATTTAGACTTAAAAAGTCTATAAATAGAACATATCTGTATAATGTTTATATGTATTCGATGACGGGACAAGTACGACAAGGTAACGTTCTCCAGAGAGTCGGCGATTGCTGAGAGCCGATTGTTCGAACCCTGCCGGAAGATCTTCCCCTAGAAGTTAAGCTGAAGCGTTGATCGTGCGTAAGCTTAGCCGTCCGCCGGACGTTACACCGGACCTGTGCATGAGATTTACGCGCAGGACTGAGATTGTGCTGAATACACTCCCCTTAAGGATGTGCTCATGCGCAGAATTAGGGTGGTATCGCGAGCGTTGTCTCGCCCCTTTGGGGGTGGGATGACGCTTATTTTGTTGTTCCGGGGTGGCCATCCCCCTAAATCCCCCTTTCTAAGGGGGACCCCAAAGGGCTGCCGCCCTCTGGACACCCGCAATGTAAAGCCTCGTGCAAACGGGTACGGTGGTGGAAGCGAACGGACTTATGTGGCTGAAGGAGCGGCCCTTCTTAGGCTCCCCTGGCGGGTTCGCCTGCGGGGCCTTCACTGCTAGAGTAGACCGGCGTTTCACTCGCCGGTCCCAGTGGCACCCCGAGCCAGTGCTGCCCTGCGGGATCGCGGCTTGGGTACCGAAGGCAAGAGCTGAATCAGACTGCCCAAGGATCGAAAAGAGCTTTAAAGACTAAACCATGAAAGGATTGACCATCACATGCAAAAAGTAGATGTCAAAGAAAAAGCGCGGGCAAGAGATGTCCGCATACTCAAGAAATGGAGCGACGAAAATACGTTCCGTAAATCGATGGAGAATCGTGAAGGACGTCCGAACTATGTATTTTACGAAGGTCCTCCAACAGCGAACGGTGCACCGCATATCGGGCACGTGCTGGGCCGTGTAATCAAGGATTTCATCGGTCGTTACCAAACGATGAAAGGTTACCGCGTGGTACGTAAAGCGGGCTGGGATACACATGGTTTGCCAGTAGAACTAGGCGTACAAAAGAAGCTTGGCATCTCCGGCAAACAAGAGATCGAGGAATATGGCGTAGAAAAATTCATTCAGGAATGTAAAGACAGCGTCTTCGGTTATGAGAAGCAATGGCGCGAATTTACAGAGGGTATCGGATACTGGACGGATCTAGATAATCCTTACGTAACTTTGAATAACACGTATATCGAGAGCGTGTGGAACATCTTGGCTACTGTGCATGACAAAGGGTTGCTCTACCGCGGACACCGCGTTAGTCCTTACTGCCCAAGCTGTCAGACTACCTTAAGCTCCCATGAAGTAGCCCAAGGCTACAAGACTGTTAAGGATCTCAGTGCGACTGCAAAGTTTAAACTGGATGACAGTGGAGACTACGTACTAGCTTGGACGACTACACCTTGGACGCTGCCAGCACATATGGCGTTAGCCATGAACCCTGACATGGATTATGTACGTGTACAACAAGAAGACGGTATCTACATTGTTGCCAAAAATTTGGTGGAGGAAGTAATGAAAGGCGAGCACACAGTCCTTTCTACACATAAAGGTTCCGAGTTTATCGGTAAAACTTACGCTCCTCCATTCGGATACATCAAGGCAGAGAAAAGCAATGTCATCGTAGGTGCTTCCTTCGTTACAGATTCCAGTGGTACAGGGATCGTACACATGGCACCAGCGCATGGTGAAGATGACTACAAGACTTGCCGCGAGAACGGCATCAGCTTCGTGAACGTGGTTGATAATTCCGGTAAGTATACGGATGTAGTATCTGATTTTGCTGGACGCTTCGTGAAAGATTGCGATTTGGATATCGTTAAAGCTTTGTCTGAAAAAGGACTGCTTTACGGCAAAGAAAAATACGAGCACAGCTATCCGTTCTGCTGGCGTTGTGATACACCACTCTTGTACTACGCAACAGACAGCTGGTTCATCAACACTACAGCGATCAAAGATCAGCTGATTGCTAACAACAACAGTGTAGATTGGTATCCTGATCATGTACGTGAAGGCCGTTTCGGGAAGTTCCTGGATGAACTGGTGGACTGGAATATCAGCCGTAATCGTTACTGGGGCACACCGCTTAATGTTTGGGTATGTCAAGAAACGGGCAAAGAGTTCGCTCCACACAGCATTGAAGAACTGAGAGCGATGGCGATTGGCGATGTACCTGAGGATATCGAGCTGCATAAGCCTTTTGTAGATAAGATCAAGTTACGCAGTCCTTTCAGCGAAGGGGCAGAGATGGTTCGCACACCAGAAGTTATCGATGTTTGGTTCGATAGTGGTTCGATGCCATTTGCGCAAAGTCATTATCCATTTGAGAACGAGGATAAGCTGAATGATCAATATCCAGCGGATATGATCTGTGAAGGGATCGACCAGACACGTGGATGGTTCTACAGCTTACTAGCTGTATCTACCTTGTTTAAAGGTAAAGCTCCATATAAAGCTGTTATTGCTCACGGTCATATCCTTGATGAGAATGGTCAAAAAATGTCCAAATCAAAAGGCAATGTTATTGATCCTTGGGATATCATGAACGATTACGGCACGGATGCTTTCCGTTGGGCGATTCTATCCGATAGTGCACCGTGGAATAACAAACGTTTCTCTCGTGGCCTTGTAGGGGAAACCAAATCCAAAGTTGTAGATACACTGGTGAATACGCATGCGTTCTTGACGCTTTACGCAGGCATCGATGGTTATGATCCTGCCGATCATCCTTTTAAAGTATCGGAACATAAGCTGGACCGCTGGATTTTGTCCCGTCTGAACAGCTTGATTCTTTTGGTAGACAAAGGACTTGCAGTAAATGACTTCGTGAATACATCCAAAGGCATTGAGAACTTTATAGATGAGCTGAGCAACTGGTATATCCGTCGTTCCCGTGACCGTTTCTGGGGTAGTGGTCTAGGTGAAGATAAGCTGGATGCTTACCGTACACTGACCCATGTGCTTTTGAAGACAGCGTCTTTGATGGCTCCATTTACACCGATGTTGTCTGAAGATATCTTCACGAATCTTGGCGGCGGAGAAAGTGTGCATTTAGCAGATTATCCGGTTGCTGATGAGAGCTTGATCGATAAAGAGCTGGAAGAGGATATGGAAAGTGCGAGACAAATCGTTGAGCTGGCGCGTAATGTGCGTAACGAAACAGGCATTAAGAATCGTCAACCGCTGTCTGAGCTGATCGTTTCGATGAACCGTGACTTCCATTTGGCTGAGTATGAAGAGATCATCAAAGACGAGATCAACATCAAGAACATCGTGCTAGAGACTAGCGATAGTGGATTTGTTGACTTCACACTCAAGCTGAATCTTAAAGTTGCCGGTAAAAAATACGGTAAAAACGTCGGCTTCCTGCAAGGCTTCCTAAAAGCTTTGGACAGTGACTCTACCCGCAAAGCAGTGCAAGATGGCTCAATCGCGATTGCGACGCCAGAGGGAGAAGAACTGGTGATCACTTCTGAAGAGCTACTCGTTGAAAAAGAAGCTAAAGCAGGTTTCGCCGCAGCTTCCGGATATGGAATTACGGTTGCGCTCAATACCGAAATCACACCTGAGCTTGAACAAGAAGGCTGGGTTCGTGAGATCATTCGTGCGGTTCAAGATTACCGTAAACGTTTGGATCTGCCGATCGAGAAACGGATCGCACTCACGCTGAGTGTAGACGATGAGCTTAAAGCAGCAGTTACAGCCTTTGAGAATGTATTGCGAGACAATGTACTTGTGACTACGGTTGATTTTGGCGGAGAACACGCTTTTGAAACGGTAGATGTCGGTGGTAAATCCATCGGTATCCATATTGAAGTGTAAATCTGCATTACCTGTCCCAAAACAGCATATACTAGCGGCACAAGTGTAAACAGAGAACTTCTGTTTATGCGGGAAATATAGTCTTTATATTTCGCCCGCGAAAATAACGAGCCTCGTGCTCAAGGAGATGTATTCTCTTTGACCGGGCTCGTTTACTTTGTGGCGAATATAGACGTATGAGAGGAGCTGTGGCTGTGGAGGATCAGAAGAACAGAATCTCCGTCAAGACATCCGGCAACAAGAACAGCCCAGATAAGGGAGCGGAGAAAAAGGTTATTCCTGAGGAAAACCCTGAGCGTTTAACAGCAGATCATCGCAATCCAGAAGACATTCCACTGGAAGAAAAAATGAATACAATGTATCGATTAACCTTTGAATGGGCCCATATCTTAGAGAAATCACGAATTTATCAGTATACGGAGCTGTTATATTCACCTTGGACTCTAATTTGGAAAAATATTTTATATGGAGCGGCTCGTGGAGTAGGGATTGCGCTAGGCTTTACTTTTTTTGCGGCAACGATCATCTATGTTCTTCAGGTACTTGGAGCATTGAATCTACCGATCATCGGAGATTATATTGCGGATATTGTACGAATTGTTCAGCGTCAGCTGGAATTCAAATAGCTTGTTAAGGCGAAGCCGTCTTTATTTGGTTTGTTGAAGGGATTAGGGTTCGGTCAATCTTCTTTGGTGGATTTATCCAGCCTTGGGCTTCTATGTTTCTCCCCAGTCCGTACCTTTCCTTTTTTAATCTTTGGAGAGGGCTGCGCTGCTTTTTTTCCTCGTGTATGATGCGTAAGCCTCTCATTAATAATAAATATCGTCGGTCATCTTCATGACTGAGTTGCTGCACATTTTTAAAATAGTCGTGATTCACTAACGTTACACTCCTTTTATGTCGATTTCAGAATCCGTTAGATCAGTTTACCAGCTGAATCTGAACATTTTCTTAACAAAATGACATAGCGCAGAAAATATAAAAAAAACAGCGGGCCATTCCACGATGAAACTGGAACCGCACGCTGTTCATTTTTCTTGCGGGGGACAATGCTTTTACTCCTCGCCTTCGAGCGGATCAAGCATGTAACTTCCCTCGCCACTATCCTTGTAACGCTCGTAGCTACGTCCCGGTACTACAACTACATTGTTGCCTGTAATATCGGTGGCGATAAAGTTCTCCCAAGGCTCTACGCAGCCTTCAAGCTCATCGGCTTCAATCTCCATATCATTATAGGAGTCAATGTTGCTGCCCTCCGCCATGGCGGGGGAATCGGAGTTTCCATAGCTTTCTACAATCTGCCAGGCATCCTCACCGTCAAAGCCATTTTGATCCTCTCGTTCATCGAGACTCGTACGCCCAAATGGAGGAGACAAAAATTCTTCTTCAATTGGCCGAGTAAAAGGTGCATTTTGACGTGGGGCATGCTCTTTACAATAAAGCGTGGAGGGAATAGCGGATAGACGCTCAAAAGGGATCGGTTTACCGCTAGCTTTACATATCCCATAGGTGCCTTCATCCATAGCGTTGAGAGCAGCTTCAATATCATCCAGCTCATGCTCGTCCCGCTCTAGCAGTGAAATATCCATGGAGCGGTTATACAAATCGGTGGCTGCATCGCCAGGATGGTTGTCATTCTCGGAAAGTTCTCCGGTGCCATCCCGCATGGATTCCTGTAAGCCGTAATTTTCATTATTCTGAAGCCTGTGCTGAATAGTATCACGGTCTTTTTCTAATCGGGCGCGTAGCTCTGAGAGCTGCTGTACTGTCAGGTGCGTCATGATGAGTAAGCTCCTTTCTGTACTTTTTTAAGAATCCTTCCGACAAACCGATTTGCACCGGATGGTTCTTTGTTAGGTTGACCTGAGAGGCGTTATTTTAGCGATGGAAAATAGTCCCCAAGATTAAGCGCCCGAGAGGTGTCACGCAATAGACGATCTTCTAAGGGCTGTGCTACAATATACAAGTCTTATAACAGTATTCGTACCGCATTTGGCGGGAAAAATAAGAACGGAGTGACAACTTCTGTGGTGTACTATTTGATTGCTCTTATTGTATTTTTGGTGGATCAGGGAACGAAGTATCTCATTGCCACACGTCTGGAGCTTGGGGAACAGATTCCGGTGATCGGGAATTTCTTCCTAATTACCTCACATCGTAATCGCGGGGCTGCTTTTGGGATTCTACAAGGTCAGCAATGGTTCTTCTTTTTAGTTACGGTTGTAGTGGTTGCAGGTATCGTTTGGTACTTGAACAAAACTAGACATTCGCGGAAGATGCTATCGGTTGCCCTTGGACTTGTTCTGGGTGGAGCGATAGGTAACTTCCTAGACCGGATGATCAGTGGTGAGGTTGTCGATTTCCTTCTGTTTAATTTTGGAAGCTATAGCTTCCCGATTTTTAACGTTGCGGATTCATGTATCGTCATTGGGGTTGGGTTGATTCTTTTGGATTCCTTCCGCGATCTTAAGAATGGTGAAGAAATCACGGAAATCAAAGAAGTAAAAGAAGCAAAGGAAGTAAAAGAAGGGAATGAATGATTTGAGTAAAGACGTCAATCACCAAGCGGCATCTACGAGCGAAGAAGAGAGGGACGTCACGGAGTGGACCGTTTCAGCAGAGAACGCGCGGGAGCGAATCGATAAATATATAACGGAATCTTGGGAAGAGGATATTTCTCGTTCTCAGGTGCAGCTGTGGATCAGTGGTGGCCATGTTACGGTTAATGGGGCACCGGTTAAAGCTAACTATAAGCTCTCAGAAGGCGATAAAGTTTCCATTGTCGTACCAGAAGCGGAAGTTACAGACTTGATCCCAGAGAATATTCCACTTGAAGTTGTATACGAAGACAGCGATGTCATTGTTATAAATAAGCCGCGTGGTATGGTTGTACATCCGGCTGCCGGGCACCCGTCAGGCACCTTGGTAAATGCACTGATGTATCACTGCAAGGATCTGTCCGGTATTAATGGTGAGATTCGTCCAGGTATTGTACACCGTATTGATAAGGATACCTCTGGTCTTATTATGGTGGCTAAAAATGATGCCAGTCACGCGTCGCTCGCAGCACAACTTAAAGAGCACAGTGTAACACGCCGCTATATAGCAGTTGTACACGGCAATTTGTCGCATGACAAAGGAACGGTTGACGCTCCGATCGGTAGAGATCCACATGATCGCAAGCTATACACTGTAACGGAAAAGAACAGCAAGAAATCTGTGACCCATTTTACAGTGATGGAACGTTTCGGTGACTGTACACTACTGGAGCTGCAGCTGGAAACTGGCCGCACGCATCAGATAAGAGTGCATATGAAATTCATTGGTCATCCGCTTGTGGGTGATCCGATTTATGGACGCAGTAAAGGAACAGCTATGAATGGACAGGCCTTACATGCGGCGGTGCTTGGATTTATTCATCCTACGACAGGTGAATATAAAGAATTCAGCAGACCTATTCCGGAAGACATGGAAGATGTTCTGTTCACATTGCGCAGCAGATAAGTACAAATGAAGTGATAATTAGTCTATGGTATTGAACTCTGCTTTCCATCATATTTAATAACATAAGGATAAAGAGAAGGTTATGCCTTATTCTTTATCCTTATTTTTTATCACAGAAACGGATCTCTGGGAAACATAAGCCATCCAAGGGACGGCGAAGCCGTTTCTTCTAAAATTAGAATAGATAGCCAGGAGATGAGATGAAAGTATGAGTATTGAACAATACCAAGACAGCTTCATTCAGACTAATTTTGCAGACCGTATCGGCGGTGCGAACTACGGCAAGGACACTTCGATTTATAAATTCGAGAAAATCAAACGTGCTAAAGCATCCGCAAAACAGGATTTTCCTGATATTGAATTGATCGATATGGGTGTAGGCGAGCCAGATGAGATGGCTGATGCAGGTATCGTGGCTAAGCTTGCTGAAGAAGCAGCTAAGGAAGAGAACCGTGGTTATGCGGACAATGGAATTGTTGAGTTTAAGACAGCTGCTGCTGATTATTTGCGGGACGTATTCCGTGTTGAAGGCATTGATCCCGTTACGGAGGTAGTTCACTCGATCGGTTCTAAGCCTGCACTGGCGATGTTGCCTTCTTGCTTCATTAACCCAGGAGATATTACGATCATGACGGTGCCGGGTTATCCAGTGCTGGGTACACACACTAAATACTTGGGTGGACAAGTGTTTACAGTAGAGCTGAAGAAGGAGAATAACTTCCTTCCAGATCTGAACGAAATTCCAGAAGAAGTTGCTCATAAAGCCAAGCTTCTTTACTTGAACTATCCAAACAATCCGACGGGCGCTAGTGCGACTCCTGAGTTTTTTGCTGAGGTAGTTGCATGGGCTAAAAAATATGATGTAGTCGTTATCCACGATGCACCATATGCTGCCTTGACCTATGACGGTTTGAAGCCGCTTAGCTTCCTCTCTGTGCCAGGTGCTAAGGATGTTGGCGTGGAGCTGCATTCCTTGTCCAAGTCCTACAATATGACTGGCTGGAGAATCGGCTTTGTTGCAGGGAATCCTTTAGTGGTTAAAGCCTTCAGTGATGTGAAGGATAATAATGATTCCGGTCAATTTATCGCGATTCAAAAAGCTGCGGCTTACGGTCTTGCTCATCCAGAGATTACTGAAGCGATTGCTGCCAAGTATTCTCGTCGTCACAACCTGTTGGTAGATGCACTGAACAGCCTGGGCTTCCAAGCTGAGAAACCAAAGGGCTCCTTCTTCCTTTATGTTGCAGCACCTAAGGGTGTCAAAGGTGGTCGCCGTTTCGAATCCGGTGAGGATTTCTCGCAATTCCTGATTCGTGAGAAGCTAATCTCCACCGTGCCTTGGGATGATGCAGGTCCGTTTGTACGTTTCTCTGTTACCTTTATTGCTAAAGGGGAAGAGGAAGAAAGACGTGTCATCTCTGAAATCCAAAGACGCTTAAGCGATGTGGAGTTTGAATTTTAAACATTAGTTAGACATTGAAGCCGCCTAAGGGAAACCTTGGGTGGCTTTTCTTTATGTAGTGGCTAGTCTACTGTGGACTAGACTACTGTAGAATAGAGCTACTGTAAGATAGGGAATTCTTCCCTCTAATTTTGTGTTTTAGCTTCAATCCGCTAGAATATAGGGAATTTCCCCCTCTATTTCAGCATATTTGGTTGTATTCAAGGAAATCCTTTAATTTATAGGGAGGTTTTCCGGTTTTCCCTATAATACCGCCTTCCTTTTGTTGTTAATAGAAGCAGGCTTGGAAAGTGTTGTAGTTTAGGCAGATAAAGTTGACATGCAGGGTTTGTTCTGTCATAATTCTCATTAAATGAATAGCGCCTTTAATTCAGTCCTGTGAGGCTGGCAAGGTAACGTGAATCGAGGTTCGCGACTCTTAGAAAGGTATCCGTGTGTATACACCGGACTGTCTTTTTATGCGCGTGGCCACCATCTTCTTCATCTGCGGATTTCACTCCTTGCCTGTTAATAGGCAAGGAGTTTTTTGATTTCCAGGAACTTGAACAGGCGAAACAAGTGGAGGGTGACAAGATTATGGTTACTGAGAAAAATGTAATTATGGACGAAACGGCGATCCGCCGGGCATTATCGCGTATTGCTCATGAGATTTTGGAGAAGAACAAAGGGATTGAGAATTGTCTGCTGGTCGGTATCCGGACACGAGGCGTATACCTAGCACAGCGTATCGCTGAGCGGATCAAGGAAATTGAAGGCGTCGAGATTCCTTACGGCGAACTCGACATCACGCATTATCGGGATGACCGTGAAGTAGGAGGCAGTGAAGCGGTAGTGAAGAGTAACGTCATTATTACTTCCGGCAGTGATGGCATCCATGATAAGAAGGTCATTTTGTTCGACGATGTGCTTTACACCGGACGCACCATCCGCGCAGCGATGGACGCTTTGATGGATTGCGGACGCCCACGAATGATTCAACTGGCAGTACTGGCTGACCGTGGACACCGCGAACTGCCGATCCGACCAGACTACATCGGTAAGAATGTACCTACCTCAAAGCATGAGCAGATTGAAGTGGCGCTGAAGGAATACGACGGCAAAGATGAGGTCTACATTATTTCAAACCGGGAGGAACGATAACATCATGACACTTACCAAGGTAAAGGAACGTAGTCTGCTGGGAATAAAAGAGCTTGACCGGTCGGAAATCACTGGGCTGCTGGACAGAACGGCATACTGGGACAATCAGAGCGAGAAGCTAACTCCCATTTTGAACTCGCATTTTATTTCTAACATGTTCTTTGAGAACAGCACACGCACTCGTTTCTCCTTTGAAATGGCAGAGAAACGACTGGGTGCACAAGTACTGAATTTTACGGCTGCAGCTTCTAGTGTAGAAAAAGGGGAGTCGATCTACGATACAGTACGCACACTGGAATCGATGGGGATCGATGCCGGAGTTGTGCGTTTGAAGCCTGCAGGTGTGCTGCAGCAGTTAGCTGAGAAGGTGTCCATACCGCTTATTAATGCGGGTGACGGCAACAATGAACATCCAACACAAGCGCTGCTTGATCTTTACACCATGACCAAAACGTTTGGAGATTTAAAGGGTCTTACGGTTTCTATTATCGGGGACATCATGCATAGCCGGGTAGCACGCTCCAATCTGTGGGGACTTACAAAGCTAGGGGCTAAAGTGCAATTCTGTGCACCGGAGAATATGAAGGCTCCTGAGCTTATGGAATACGCACCTTATGTAACGATAGAAGAAGCTCTTAAAGCAGATGTAGTCATGATGCTTCGTGTGCAGCTGGAACGTCATTCTTCTGGCATCGTACTTTCCGCGGAAGATTACCGCAGACATTATGGTTTAACGGAAGAACGCGCAGCTAAGCTCGCAAAAGATACAATCATTATGCACCCAGCTCCGGTTAACCGGAATGTCGAGATTGATGATGCAGTTGTAGAGAGCAGTCAATCAAGGATTTTTCCGCAAATGTCTAATGGGGTTCCGGTTCGGATGGCAGTTCTCGAAAGAGCTTTATTATAAAGTTCAAAGAATGATGATGAATAAGGACTAATAAATATACACAAACATGAATTTTTATTATATAATAACGAGAGGGCCCGCAGCCGGGATCTGTGGGTAAAGGTAGAATCATGACAGTGATTATTAGAAACGCCAGCGTATTGACTAAGGAAGGCTTGTTAGAGCGGAAACATATTGTACTTGAAGAAGGTGTTATCTCGGCCTTAATCGATGGAAATGAAGCTGCTCCAGAGGCTGGAGAGATCATTGATGCTGAAGGCAAGCTGCTCATTCCAGGACTCATTGATATGCATGTGCACTTACGCGAACCGGGATTTGAACACAAGGAAACCGTGGAAACCGGAAGTCGTTCGGCTGCCAAAGGCGGATTTACAACCATCGCTTGTATGCCTAATACCCGTCCAGTAACAGATACCCCGGAAATCGTACAATTTGTCAAAGACAAAGCGCGTGAAGCTGGACTCGTTAAAGTACTTCCTTATGCAGCCATTACGAAAAATGAGCTCGGACGTGAGCTGACTGATTTTGCAGCACTTAAAGAAGCTGGAGCTATTGGTTATACCGACGACGGCGTGGGCGTGCAAAGTGCTCAAATGATGAAGGATGCTATGAACATCGCCGCAGCACTGGATATGCCAGTCATTGCTCACTGCGAGGATAATTCACTGGTTGAAGGCTGCTGTGTAGCCGAAGGTGAGTTCGCAAGAAAGCATGGCCTGAAAGGAATTCCAAATGAGTCAGAAGCCATCCATGTTGGACGCGATATTTTGCTGGCTGAAGCGACAGGCGTTCATTACCATGTGTGCCATGTAAGTACTGAACAATCGGTGCGACTGATTCGCCAAGCGAAAGAAATCGGCATTAAAGTGACTGCTGAAGTGTGTCCGCATCACTTGCTGCTCTCTGAAGAAGATATTCCAGGCCTTGATGCCAATTGGAAAATGAACCCGCCGCTTCGCTCCCGCCGCGATGTTGAAGCATGTATCGAAGGTTTGCTTGACGGCACACTAGATATGATTGTTACGGATCATGCGCCGCATAGTGAGGAAGAGAAGGCTAAAGGCATGCAACTTGCACCTTTTGGTATCGTTGGATTCGAAACAGCTTTCCCACTACTATACACAGCGTTTGTAGCAACAGGGAAATGGGATTTATCCTTACTAGTACAAAGAATGACTGCTGATCCTGCACGGGTATTCAGACTGAACACCGGTGTGATGGATATCGGAGCTCCTGCAGATTTGACACTGATTGATTTGGAGCAGGAGAAAGAAGTAGACCCAGGATCTTTCGCAAGTAAAGGACGGAATACTCCTTTTGGTGGCTGGAAGCTTAAGGGCTGGCCAGTAATGACATGGGTAGACGGCAAAGCCGTATGGACTGAGAAAAACTAGCGGACTGGTGGGGCGGAGTTGCTGATCTTTACGGATGCAGCGATTGTGTACACGTTCACTCCGGAAGGCTTGTAAGGCATAAGCATTAGACTACAGAAACAAGAAGGAGTGGAATGGAATGCAGGCGAGATTGCTGCTGCAAGACGGAACTTTATTTACAGGTACCGCATTTGGCGCTGAGGGCGAAAAGACAGGCGAGGTTGTTTTTAATACAGGAATTACAGGATATCAAGAGGTGCTGTCTGACCCTTCATATTGCGGACAAATCGTTACTATGACTTACCCATTGATCGGGAACTACGGGATTACTCGGGATGACTTTGAATCTGTTCGACCTTTCGTACACGGCTTTGTAGTGCGCCGTCATGAAGAAGTACCTAGTAACTGGCGTGCTGAATATAGTGTGGACGACTTGTTGAAAGAATACGATATTCCAGGGATCAGCGAGATTGATACTCGGATGTTGACTCGGATTATTCGCCACTACGGAACAATGAAAGCGATCCTGACCACCTCTAACAAACGTGTAGAGGAACTGATGGAAATGATGGGAAATACTACGATTGAGGAATTGCGCAATCAGGTAGCTCGTACATCAACTGCAAGTTCGTACAGCAGCCCAGGCAACAAAGAAAGAATTGTACTTGTGGATTACGGTGCGAAGGCTGGTATCCTACGTGAGCTTAACGAACGTGGTTGTGATGTTGTTGTAGTGCCACATGATGTAAAAGCGGAAGAAGTTCGCCGTCTGAACCCAGATGGTATCCTACTGTCCAACGGCCCTGGGGACCCTAAAGATGTACCTCACGCTGTCAAGACGATTTCCGAATTGCTTGGTGAATATCCGATCTTCGGCATCTGCCTTGGTCATCAGTTGTTTGCACTTGCTTGTGGAGCGGATACAGAGAAGCTGAAATTCGGTCACCGCGGTGGGAATCACCCTGTGAAGGAACTGGAAAGCGGACGCTGCTTCATCACTTCCCAGAACCATGGTTATACCGTGAATGAGGAATCTGTGAAGAACACTGAACTAGAAGTTACTCACATTAATAATAATGATAAGACTGTTGAAGGTATTAAACATACACGTTACCCAGCATTTTCGGTGCAATATCATCCAGAAGCGGCGCCAGGACCACATGACAGCAGCTACTTGTTCGATCGCTTCCTCCAATTGATTGCCGATCATAAAGCAAAGACACCTGTTGTTTCACGTCAGGCACAACTTGCGGCAAACGCCAGAATCACGGCGCCAAAAACTAACTTACAGCTTGAAGCCGTGAAAGGAGCTCTATAACATGCCAAAGAACGATAAACTTAAAAAAATACTAGTGATCGGTTCCGGACCGATCGTCATCGGCCAAGCAGCGGAGTTTGACTACGCAGGAACTCAGGCTTGCCAAGCCCTTAAAGAAGAAGGCGTGGAAGTCGTACTGATTAACAGCAATCCAGCAACGATTATGACAGATACAAATATTGCAGATAAAGTGTACATCGAGCCTATTACGCTTGAATTCGTAACTGCGATTATTCGCCAAGAGCGTCCAGATGGATTGCTTCCAACGCTGGGCGGTCAAACTGGCCTAAATATGGCTGTAGAATTGGCTCGTGCAGGTGTACTTGAGCAAGAGAATGTTAAGCTTCTCGGTACACAGCTTGATTCCATTGAGAAAGCAGAGGATCGCGATTTGTTCCGTGATCTAATGCGTGAATTGGATCAACCTGTACCGGACAGCACCATTATCACTACTGTAGATGAAGCAATGAATTTCGCTGAGGAAATTGGATTCCCTCTGATTGTACGTCCAGCTTATACACTTGGCGGCACTGGCGGCGGGATCTGCGATAACGAAGAAGAGCTGCGTGAAACTGTCAAAGCAGGAATTCGTTACAGCCCGATCGGACAATGTCTGGTTGAGAAGAGTATTGCCGGCATGAAGGAAGTTGAATACGAGGTTATGCGTGATGCTAATGACAACTGTATCGTTGTCTGCAACATGGAAAACTTTGATCCTGTAGGCGTACATACAGGTGACAGTATCGTTGTGGCACCTAGCCAGACGTTATCGGATCGCGAATACCAAATGCTGCGCACAGCTTCGCTCAAAATCATCCGCGCCCTGAATATTGAAGGTGGATGTAACGTACAATTCGCACTTGATCCGCAAAGTTATCAATATTATGTAATCGAAGTAAACCCGCGTGTCAGCCGTTCCTCGGCTCTGGCGTCCAAAGCAACTGGATATCCAATTGCCAAAATGGCTGCCAAAATCGCGATGGGTTACACGCTGGATGAAATCGTCAATCCGGTAACCGGACAGACTTATGCATGCTTCGAGCCAACACTTGACTATATTGTAAGTAAAATACCACGCTGGCCGTTCGACAAGTTCATTCATGCGAACCGTAAGCTGGGTACGCAAATGAAAGCGACAGGCGAAGTAATGGCGATCGGCCGTACTTTTGAAGAATCGATTCACAAAGCGATTCGTTCTTTGGAAATTGGTGTTCACCGGTTCCGTCTGCCAGGTGCAGAGACACTGGAAGAGAGCGTGCTGCGTGAACGTCTTGCGAAGCCTGACGATGAGCGTCTGTTCCTGATTGCTGAAGCTTTCCGTCGTGGTTACGGTTTGCAAGAAATCCAGGATATTACGAACGTGGACTGGTGGTTCCTCTCCAAAATTGAAGGTTTGATTAACTTTGAAGAGGTTATTCGCGGCGAAGAAACGTTGTCTGCGGAAACTCTATACCAAGCGAAACGTAAAGGCTTTACAGACCGTGCGATTGCTGAGATTCGTGCAGAAGGACAAGCGAACGGGAAATTCACCAAAGAAGCTGATGTACGCGCGCTACGTTTGGAGCAAGGTTTAACACCTGTGTTCAAAATGGTAGATACTTGTGCGGCTGAGTTCGAAGCTTCTACACCTTATTACTACTCGACTTATGAGACTGAGAACGAGGTCATTCATTCTGATAAGGAAAAGGTTATCGTGCTGGGATCTGGTCCAATCCGGATCGGTCAAGGGATTGAGTTCGATTACTCCACAGTCCATGCGGTATGGGCCATTCAAAAGGCTGGATATGAAGCGGTTATCATCAATAATAACCCTGAGACTGTATCTACAGACTTTAATACTTCGGACCGGTTGTACTTTGAACCATTATTCTTCGAAGATGTCATGAACGTAATTGCGCAAGAGAATCCGATTGGAGTTATTGTTCAATTCGGAGGTCAAACAGCGATTAACCTTGCGGCACCTCTAAGTGCTGCTGGTGTGAAGATTCTTGGAACTAGCCTTGATAGCATTGATGAAGCTGAGAACCGTAAGAAATTCGAAGCTTTGCTGGCACGCCTTGATATCGCTCAACCGAAAGGCAAGACGGTTACCGACGTGGATCAAGCTGTAGAAACTGCACAATCCCTTGGGTATCCGGTGCTGGTACGTCCTTCCTACGTACTAGGCGGACGTGCAATGGAAATCGTATATAACGATACTGAACTGCTTAGCTACATGGTAGAAGCGGTGAAAGTGAATCCGGAGCATCCGGTATTGATTGACCGTTACATGCTAGGTAAAGAGGTTGAGGTAGACGCGATTTGTGATGGTGAGACAGTAGTTATTCCAGGCATCATGGAACATGTCGAACGCGCAGGTGTTCACTCCGGTGACTCTATCGCCGTATATCCTCCGCAATATCTGGATGAAGGTCTAAAAGAGAAAATCGCTGAGATCACAATTAAAATCGCTAAGGAACTGAAGACGATTGGACTGGTCAACATCCAGTTTGTTATCTATCAGAACGAAGTATACGTAATCGAAGTAAATCCACGCTCCTCGCGTACGGTTCCTTTCCTGAGTAAGGTGACAGGAATTCCAATGGCGCATTTGGCAACCAAAATCATTCTCGGCAGCAAGCTGAAGGATGACGGTTATACAGAAGGGTTGTGGCCGGAAAGCGATTATGTATCGGTTAAAGTGCCAGTGTTCTCTTTTGCCAAACTGCGCAGAGTAGAACCTACACTCGGACCTGAAATGAAATCAACCGGTGAGGTTATGGGCCGTGATAAATTGTACGCAAAAGCTTTATACAAAGGTCTGATCGGAGCAGGGATGAAAATTCCAGCGACAGGCGCTATCATCGTTACGGTGGCAGATAAAGATAAAGCAGAAGCTGTGGAACTTATGAAAGGCTTCCACTCCATGGGTTACAAAATCATTGCTACTGGAGGCACGGCACAAGCGCTTGAAGAAGCAGGCCTCAACGTAATGAATGTGAATAAACTGGATGAAGGTGCGCCAAACATTCTCGACTTGATTCGTGGTGGGCAAGCCAACTTCGTCTTTAATACACTGACTAAAGGCAAAACACCGGAACGTGACGGATTCCGTATCCGCCGTGAAGCGGTTGAGAATGGCGTCGTATGTATGACTTCACTGGATACAGTGACGGCACTTCTCAGAATGCTGCAGACGATTAACTTCTCGTCACAGTCCATGCCTGCTTTTGTCGGACAATTGAACTAATCTCATAAAGATGCATAGGGCGGTTTGCGTTTACGCAGACCGTTCCGCTATGCCTAGGGTTTAATAAATAAAGGGTGTGGATGTAGTCTGCACTGGATAGGAGCATGGTTATGGGAGTAGGAGAAGTAGAGTGGAAAGCAATGGCGAATCGTCTGATGATCGCTTTGGATTATCCTGATGTGACTGGAGCAAGAGCCTTGATCGATAAGCTGGAAGGAATTCCTTGCTATATGAAGGTAGGCATGCAGCTGTTCTATGCGGCAGGACCAGAATTTATTCAAGAGCTGAAATCTCGTGGCTATTCTGTGTTCGTTGACGTGAAAATGCATGATATCCCTAACACGGTAAAAGGTGGCGCTCAAAGTCTTACGAATCTTGGCGCTGATATGTTTAACGTACACGCGGCAGGGGGCTCAGCCATGATGGCTGCAGCACGCGAAGGAGCGGCTTCAGCAGTTAGTGCTAATGCTGCCCTTAAGATGCCTTTGATTATTGCAGTTACCCAGTTAACCAGTACGAGTCAAGAAGTGATGAATAACGAAATTGGGATCGCTGGAGAGGTAGCGGATACTGTGGTAAGATACGCCAAGCTGGCTTCCGATGCGGGTCTAGATGGCGTAGTAGCATCGCCACAAGAGTCCGCAGCTATCGCAGAAGCTTGCGGCCCAGTATTTTGCACGGTTACACCGGGTATCCGGCCAGCAGGTGCTTCCTTGGACGATCAGTCCCGGGTTATGACACCTGGAAAAGCCATTCGTCAGGGTAGTCACTACCTTGTTGTAGGACGGCCGATTACAGCTTCACCAGATCCACGTCAAGCAGCACTAAACATTATTGAGGAGATGACCCTAGCATGAGCTCATTAAATAGAAGTGAACAAGTAGCAAGTTATCTGTTGGAGATTGGAGCAGTAGCACTGCGTCCCCAGGAGCCTTTTACATGGACCTCTGGTATCAAATCGCCGATCTATTGCGACAATCGTCTGACTATGGCTTACCCAGAAGTTCGTAACTATATTGCAGATGCCTTCGCGCAGCTTATTAAGAGCGAGTATCCGGACGCTGAAGTGATCGCAGGTACAGCAACCGCGGGTATTCCACACGCGGCTTGGGTAGCAGATAAACTGAACCTGCCAATGGCTTATATCCGTGATAAAGCTAAAGGCCACGGCAAGCAGAATCAGATCGAAGGTCTGATTAAACCGGGACAAAAGGTTGTTGTTATTGAAGATCTGATCTCCACAGGTGGAAGCTCCATCAAAGCGGCTCAGGCCGTGCAAGAAGCTGGCGCAGAAGTGCTGGCTGTACTCGCAATCTTCAGCTATGAGCTGGACCGTGCAGTGGATGCTTTTGCTGCAGCTGAAATGCCATTACAAAGCTTGTCCAACTACAGCACATTGATTGATGTGGCTCTTGCACAAGGTAAAATTGAATCGACGGACGTAGAAGTACTGAAGTCTTGGAGAAAAGATCCTTCATCATTTGGTGTTTAAGCTTAAATAAATGATTATAGTTTAGGCGAGCCTCTCACTTTTCAGTGAGGGGCTTTTATTTTTTAACAGACATAACATACTCAACTGTCATCCAATACACGAATAGTTGTATTTTGTACACTTAAACTAACTTTTCTTAGAGGAATTGGCACTATAGTTGCACTTTGTGCAATTATAATCAGCCTAGTATCTGCCGAAACCTTCTAGTAGTGGAGATCGTGTATCTGCAAAAGCTCCTAGTAACATTTTTATGAGAATAATATGAAGAAATCGTAGTATAACTTTAAACGTCCTGTAACTTCCCTTCTTGATTAAAGCTTTATACTGTTACTAGGATTATGGATTATTTATCCATAAGATGTAGAAGAATCAAGTATTTTATGGGAGGATATAATAATGAATCATATAAACAACAATAAACGGCTGTGGCGCCGCTGGTTAAGCCTTGGGGTATGCGCTGCGCTGATACTACCACTAATCTCTGATGGGTGGAATACGGCTTGGGCTGAGCCTTCTAAGGCTTCAGTGGAGCAACGTGTATTGCGTATTGGGAGTCTATGGTCTGGGGAGGACGATTCGTTTTTTCGTCAGCAGTTTACGGATATGTATGAGTTGCAGCATCCAGAAATCAAATTGGAGATTATTCCCGCTATAGATACGAATGACCTTCGGTACAATAACACCTCCTCAGACGCAAGCTCTGACAATTTGGAAAATATCCGGGCGATTATGGGAGGAGATAAGCCTGTTGATGTGATCGTCGGTGATAGCGCATTAGTGAAGAGTTTGGTGGATCATAATCTTGTCCAATCGCTGGAGCCGCTTATAGCGCGTGATCAGTATGATTTAAGCAATATGGCGCCTACGATGCTGAATGGAGTTCGTGAACTGGGTAGAGGAAGTCTTTTTGCGTTGGCGCCGATCTTCTCGTCTAGTGCGCTTTTTTATAACAAGGGAATCTTTGATGCTGCTGGTGTGGGCTATCCAACGGAAAAGATGACTTGGAATGAACTGTTTACGCTGGCAGATAAGGTGACGAAGAAGTCATCTAATAAAGAAACTCGGATATACGGGTTCTCGATGAACCGTTACTTAAGTGATCCATTCTGGGATATGCAGAGCTATGTCGCACCGCTAGAACTTACGATGTACGATAATAAGGGTCAGCACATGACTGTAAATACCACACAGTGGAATCAGGCTTGGACTACTTACAGCCAGTTGGTTAAGAAACAAATTGTACCTGAGCTAAATGGGCTGGATTTTGCAGGAACAGAAGGGAATGCCTACAGTCCAATCCAAGGCGATCTGTTCCTCACAGGAAAAGCAGCAATGGTCGTTGGAGAATATGGTTATCTCAATGAACTGGCGGGAGTGGCCCGTAATGCTGCTAAGATCAAAAATTACAGTCCCATCAAATGGGGTGTGGTTACTGTACCTACCTTTCAGGAAAAACCGGATGTTGCCATTGGAACATGGCTTGGTAATATGATGGCAATTAGTTCTACGGCTACTAATAAGGAAGATGCCTGGGATTTGATTAAGTTCGTCAATAGTAATGAGGTTGCGAAAATCAAAGCCCATAACAAGAGTGAACTGACTTCCCGTAAGGATTATATTACCGCTCAGACCCCTTCTGTAAATTTGGAAGCTTTTTATGCGCTTAAGCCTTTACCTGCAACGGATCCTTTATTGATCAGTTTACAGATGCAGAAGCCTGGGATTAGCCGGATTAGTGATGTTGGACGTCAATTATTTATTGATGTTTATCAGGGGAAGAAAACCGTCGAGAATGCACTCAAAGCTTGGGAGAAGCAAGGGAATACCATGCTGGATACACTTGAAAAAGATCCCACGGTCTATTTTGACTCGATCGGTGAATGACTCTGGAATATGCCCTAAGCCACCAGTTTTCTGGTGGCTTATTTTGTGGAACTTGGGCATGATAAGTTCAGAGCGGTGTATCATAAATTTGCGAAAAGGAGAAGAGGGCATCATGAATTGGATATACTTCGCGAAACTGTTCAGGACCAGATTTCAAGCAGGTTGTTTGGCTAAAAGATTGGAGCAAGATGGCTGGATTTACGGTTATCATGACCCGCGTTTTGTAGAAATTTATCGATCCCGTAAGGGAAGGTACGGGGTTAGATTTCTGCCTTGAGAACTTTTATAAATTCTTCCTTGACGTAGACCCGATTTGTACTGTATATTATTTATTGTCGCTGTTTGAATATTTTTTCTGACGCGGGGTGGAGCAGCCCGGTAGCTCGTCGGGCTCATAACCCGAAGGCCGCAGGTTCAAATCCTGCCCCCGCAACCAATTTATTTACAACAGCAATTCTACATTCGGATATTTTTAGATCCGGGCCCTTAGCTCAGTTGGTTAGAGCGGTCGGCTCATAACCGATTGGTCGGGGGTTCGAGTCCCTCAGGGCCCACTTATCAAAAACCCTTACTTTGTAAGGGTTTTTTGCTGTCTATAGGATTAGTGATATAAAGAAAATAGGATTGGGAAAGGCCCGGATTTTAAGTTTGCTAACGGATTTGCTAACGAGAGTTATTTTTCTGCAGTTTCGAGCTGTTTTTCAGCGTATTTATTCAGTTCTGCTTCAATTTTGTCAACGGCCTCTTCCTGCATGATTGGGAGTAGGTGTGAGTATCGTTCGTTGAACATCGCAGGAGTTATACCCAGTCGTTCAGCAGCTACCTTTGGATTTATATAACCCCCGCCAGGGTAGCAACATACTAAATCATTATCCTCATATGAGTCTCCATATTCTTTTTTCTAAGCCTCGATTTGCTTGTAGCGTTCCTTAAGGTCATCAATAATATTCTGAAAAAGTTTTACCCGTCGTATGGAATCATTCGTTTTCGGGCGTTGAATGACTAAACCATCACGTGTCCAGTTGGCCGTCTGGATCACCTTGAGTTCTTTCTTTTCGAAGTCGATATCACCCCAGCGAAGTCCAAGGATCTCACCACGTCTCATTCCAATATAAATTGCCAATGAAAACACAATAGACGGGCGGGCGCCTCATCAAGCTAACAGGCAGTAAAGTTTAACTTAAAATAAACTTTCCGTTTCCCGCAGTTAACTTAAGGTGTACTCTGAAAGCACCTTTTTTTAAAGGTGATACTCATCAAGAACCGTATTTATGAAGGAGTGACTTAATGCAAGCTACTAAATCTATAATAGAGTGTCCAGAGCGAAACGATAGTTGAATCTACAGAGGGATGGTATCAAACATGGACTATGAAATCAAAATAGCAACCTTGGAACATAAAGAAATACTCAGCAACCTGTTACAATTCTATATTTATGATTTCTCAGAATTTATGGAGTTGCAGTTTGAGGCAAACGGTAAGTATGCTAATTATCCAATTGATGAATATTGGTCTAAAGACCCCAATTATCCATATTTAATCAGTCTCAATGGGAAATTTGTTGGATTTGTCTTAGTCAAATTAAAAAATCGGGAAGAAGATGACGCATATTTTTCTATTGCTGAATTTTTTATTGCGAAGAAGTATCGTAGGCTGGGATTAGGGAGAATGGTTGCTAAAGATATATTTGATATGCACCAGGGAAAATGGGAAGTTTACCAAATAGATAACAACAAGCCTGCTCAACTCTTTTGGAAAAAGGCAATAGAAGAATATACAGGAGGAAAATTTACTGAACGAATTGAAGTAGGAAGAAGAACACAAGTATTCATTAGTTAATGATATTCAGGACTAGCAAGGGCTTACGCTAACGGGAAACGTGAGTCCAAAAACCAACAGTAGTCTAGGACTTTTTCTTACCAGTCATATATACATAATGTTCCAAATAATTTATATTAAGGTTATAGAGTTTGGGAGTAATGGTATTGCAATTTGGAAGAACCTCGCCGGCATTGGCGAGGTTCTTATATTAATGGGGGTTGCTGGTTGACAAAAATGATAATTTTGTTGGTTATTCTTGCTATCATTACAGCTATTTTTGTATTCAAAGTTTTATCTAGAAAGAAGAGTTACCCTCCCCAAAGTATAGTAATTGATCCACTTAAGATTACGATCCAGGACATAGACCGAATGGAAGACGGAACTGGCTTTGTAGAATATCTGTATCGTTTATTTTTGGCCATGGGTTATAGTGATGCATATAAAACGAGAGGAGGTAGAGATTTTGGACCTGACTTAGTGTTTACAGACGGGGAGGGGGTTCGAAATGTCGTTCAGGCAAAGTGTTATTCTTATCCAGTAGGGTTAGGAGCTGTTCAAGAGATCTATAGTTCCATGAGATATTACAGGGCAAAAAAGTCCATGGTAATATCCTCAAATCAATATACCTCAGCGTGTGAAGAACTTGCTAGTTATAACGCCGTAAGATTACATAGTAGAAGTGACCTTATAGAAATTATAAACTTTTTCAAGTTAGGGCAGATTGATAAAGCAAAGGATATCCTTGAGTCAGAGCCCAGGATTGTACTGGAGTCATGGGATAATAAAGTAATTAAGAAGGACTTTGAAGTTGAAAAACGATGGGTTGCGAAGAAATAGGTAGTTCGTAGAACAAGGAGCTTTTATATTGATGAACAATAAAGATTTTCAATACAGAAATACATAAAGCAGAGAAAATGAAACCAGGTATTTCATTATTGTTCAATAATTATGATGTTGCGAATGAGGAACGACAATCTTTGATGGTTGTAATGATGTGTGGAGCCCTCATATCTATTGGTGGATATAACTATTTGAAAAACAGAAAATGTTGAGTTTGTAGTTGTGCTTAAAAGCCCATAAAGAAACCCAGGACAAACTCCAGGTCTAATGGGCACATTGGTCACAAATTTGGTCACAAACTCATTTTAATTAAGTTTAATCGATATTAGCTAATCCCAATAAAAACAAGAGTTCTTAAATAGAGTTTAAGGCATTTATCCCTTTCCTCTATATCAGTTGGTTAGAGCGGTCGGCTCATAACCGATTGGTCGGGGGTTTGAGTCCCTCAGGGCCCGCTTATCAAAAACCCTTACTTTGTAAGGTTTTTTTGCTGGCTATAGGTACATAAATTCAAAAGGCAGGGAATTAGGAAGGCTGGAATTTTGAGCTTGCTAACGGATGCACTGATACCAGATTTATCGGCATGCGCTTGCAGGGATAGTTTAAATCTTTTGAATGCACTAAAGAGCAGAGGGATTTAATAAATCTTAAATAGAGGTCTGACATTCATTTGAAAAAAGTGCTATAATTATTAAATCAGTGTGTAGAGATATTGGTCTTTTTATTGGGCCAAAAATATATGTCTCATGATACGTCTGCCATCTGAAATATGATTCACGGAGATGACAAACATGCATGGAGACACAAGACTGCCCAGAAACGGAAAAGAAGGTATATTATTTTTACTCATTATTTCAATCATATCAGTAAACACTATTGCCCCTATTATTGTGGGGTTGGAACGTGGCTTCAGTAAGGAAGTGTATATAGATACACTAAAGGTTATTCCGTTTATGTGGATGATCGTAGTTTTATCCGTAAGATTAGTTGCAGGGCCGATTGTTGGGAAAGTGATGCCAAAATTCATGGGACAAACCGATGGATTTAATGCTAGGGTGCTGTTGAATACTTTATTGAATGTTACGGTGTTATCTATTCTACTATCGATAATCGGTACATGGGTTGGGACGAAACAAATAAGTCTAGAGCCACTTAAAAACTTCCTTCACATCTGGCCAAGAAACTTTGGTATAGCATTTTGGATTGAACTGTTGGTTGCGCAGCCGATAGCAAGATTTGCGATGAAAACATTACACACAAGACAGGATCGTAAAACAGAAAGTGTAAATGCGTAACTAGCTGAAACGTTGTATACGAATAAGAATCTCAGGAACGTCCATGGTGGGCGTTCTTTTTTTGAGTCCCGTTATCATAGCGGTATTGAACATGTAAAAAAGCCATCATAGGATTAACCTACAACGGCTCTTTTATACTTAGAATCTGATATTCTCAAACCATGCAGCCAACACAAAAAGGGCGCTGTCGCAAAGCCATGAAATGGTTTTGCAGCAACGCCTTTTTTTGTATCCAGCTAGACTTTTCTAATGGGTATGGTGCCCGAAAAGTTGTCCCAATCGTTGTTCCTATCGCTATACTCTCGGTTTCCGACCATCATTCTTATGGTTTCATACTATCCCATAGCAGCTGGAATGCCCCGGACTCGACCTCGAAGAATACAGGTGCCAGACCGTAACGTACTAGCCCTTGACCAAACAGCGTCAGCTCTACCCGGGCGTTGTCCTCCAGCTGGAGATAGAGAACCTTGCGGTCTTCGCTGTCGTAGATGCCTTGCGCGGTAAGAGGCTCTGCTGCCAGCGGTTCGGCTGCTTGGAGTGCCTTCAAGAAGCCATTAAGTGCCTCGTCGTCAGCGAGCGGTGTGTACTGCTGCTGTCCGTTGTTCCAGCTGTCGAAGCTTTCCCACTGTGCGGAAGTAATTCTACCTTCAAGATTTAGCTTGCCAAATAGATCAGCGCCGCTGTTTACGGTGATCCCGTTTGTATGCTCATACAGTTCGGCGAATACCTCGCCGTTGATTTCCGAATAGGACATAATCAGGAAATTGGAGTCATATCCCTTTACGGAATAGATATCTGTTTCGCCGATGTTAGAAGCTAACTCAATATATTTGTCTTTACCGCTCCACTCATCGATGCCACCTGTAGTACGTCCAAGCTTGTCACCGCGCAGAGCGGCAGCATCGGCTGCGTTGATTCGAGTCGCAGACTGTGTATAAATGTTATCTTTATATACGACTAGAGCGATCATATCTGCCATAACGCCAGATTTGGTATCCGGCAGTTCCAGCTTGGGGATGACAATGCTTCCGGACGCATTTGTGCCAGAATTGCCTGGTTGGCTTGGACCTGGAGTTACCTGAGCGATTTGCCCTTGAGTACTCTGGCCGTTTAACTGCTGCCATATATTAGGTGCAGCTAAGCCGATCCCGGCGGCGAGGACGATACTTGCCGCGATATAAACCGTCTTGCGTGGACGTTTCCGTTCCTGCTGTTGCTCCAGTTTGTCTATCAATTCTTTTTTCATCTCTTCACCTGGTTTCATAGAATCCACCGCTCTCTTGTATGATGTTCGAAACTGATCTTCTTTCATTGTGATTCCACTCCTTCCAGCTCCAGTTTTAACAGTTGCCGTCCCCGTTGAAGTCTCATCTTCACGGCAGACTGACTAATCTGCAGAATCTTGCTGATTTCCTGGATGGGATAGTCCTCGTAATAATAAAGATGGATTACGGTTTTATACTTCATAGGCATCGCCATAACTAACTGCAGTAGAGCCAAATCCTCGGGGGTGTCTACCGCAATCGGCTCAGCATTTTCCAGCTTAACCTCGCGCTTGCGCCAGCCTCTGCCCAGTAATGTTTTACAATGATTGGTGATTACTCGGATCAGCCATGCTTTTTGATGTTCAGCGTCTTTGAACTTTGGTGCTTTTTCTATCAGTTTGATGAAGGTATCCTGAGTGGCCTCTTCGGCATCTTGGCGGCTGCCTAAATGGACCAAAGCAATCCGGAACAGCATATCTGCGTAGATTTCGTAACTCTTTATCACATGATTTCCCGGCCGGGTCATGGATCGTTGCATGATTCTATGCCCCCTTTACCTATAACACCATTTAGGACGGCATTTGGTCACATTATGTTCCTGAGAAAATTTGTTAGCGTCTAGATCAAGGGTCAGAATCTAAAAAAGGTGCGATTGCCCCAGCAGCCATATCATGACTGTTGAGACAATCGCACCTTTATAATAGAAGTTCCCCCTTTAGGGGAGGGTCTCCTCACTATGTTTATATGTATAGTTTGGATCAAACCTTTTTACAAGAGCCATGCTATATTGATAAATCCGATCCTTCTCTTTTCGATAAAAGTATCTTGCGTTAGGTTCATCTGCAAAAATCACTGTTGTACTTACGACGGGAGCCTTACCAATCTGGGTATAGACTTTATAAAGATCTTCATTCTTATAATCTCTCGTAGCTACCAAATAATGAATCACTTCATTATCCATATGATTTCGGAAGGCCTGAAGCGCTAAAGAAGCGACTCCATATACAATAACGAAGGTAATAAGGATTATTTTTGTTCTTTTCTTCATTAATTCCCTCCATTTAGCTAAAATGTATATATTATAAGATAATATATTGTGACTGGTATGTCATATCTATTGTATCTTGTAATTTACACATTAGAAGGGAGGAAGAACATGATGCAACAAGAAGAAAAAATACAGGAGCTGGAGCGGCGAATTAAGATATTAGAGAATCATACTAATCCGAAGCTACCAGGTCTGAGAATCTTATGGTTTATTATTTGGGGGTTCGTGGGCATATTCCTCATTCTAACTCTTATTGGTGTGATTCAGTTTGTATCCGCATAATAGAGAGCTTACTATTACAAATAAGGCAGCAATTTAACTACCGATAGGTAACCCGCGTAGGTAAAGAATTGCCTGGGTATACTATACTTGCTGCCTTTTTATTATGAACTTACACAAATCATCTTCAGTCTTCTTTGGGTTCTTGCAATAAAATGGAGAAGGTCCCCGTTTCATGATCCACTTCAATCGACTCGATCCCAACAAAATCCGGAATTTCGGGGTGTACTGCATCTACGTTATAATCTGGATGAGTCATCAATAATTCAATTACTTTAATGGCTTCCATATCGATCCCCCTTGCGAGAAATTCCACCATAATTAATGGTCCTTCATTGCGACTACCCTTATTATCTCCGCAGTCATTATTGAATATGTGTTAATCGTTCTTCGTTTCTTCCCATCACGGCCAATAATTGCCCCTGAAAAACACGTCTTTGAATTTGATCAATCCGCTGTAAAGCCAGCTCGCTTGGCACTTGAAATTCTGCTGCAAGATAGCTGATTGCATCTTCACGTTGCTCAGGCAATGTCATGCGGGAGATCATGGAGTAGGGCATAGCTGCATAAAGAATAAATCGCTCAGATTCATCCTCCTGTGCCCGCGTAAAATGTTCTGGCATCAATATTTGATCAGTACCATGGCGGAGCAGATGACAGAGCTCATGGAGAAACTCTAGCCGCTGCAGACTGGCTGGAAGCCGGTTGTCTATAAACATGGTGTACATCCCCGCTGATGCTTCGATGCTCTTGCTTCTTACATCCAAATAATGAACCCAAATATTAAGCCGTTCTGCAATATAAGCAATCGAAATTTGCGAAGGCTGAGTAAGGTTCAGACGCTTGTATAAATCTTCTGTCCACTTCTCCAGCGCAGTCATTTGATAATAGGATTTCATGTTATTCATATCATTCACCTCATTCAGAATCAGTTATAGGATCGTATGTTCGCATAAATGAGCAAAAGAAAAGCCCGAAGGCTATGTAAAGTAAAAAACATAAGGACACATAAGAACGAGTGTTCTCGTGTGTCCTTAGCATAAAGCAATTAAACACTAATATCAAGTGTTTTTCCTAAATTCGGAGCAACGCTTTTGCCCAGCATTTCCACCATCGTTTGACTCTGGGTTTCAGCCTGATTTTTGGCAATATTCATGACTTGTATTCCTACATTTTGAGCTAAGGATGCCTGGCTCATTGCCATTGATAATGCGGCTATATCCATATTGCACCTCCTTCGTGTATATCCTGTTTATCGACAGTGCCTACCTAATTCATTAGGTGAATAGCATTTGTTTGCCAGTTCGCCCAAACGGCTTATCTCCTTTTTACATATCTTGTGCTGTAGTCATTAATCATTAGGAGGAATTAATTATGGGAATGGAACATTGTGGTTGTAACGTAGGTCCTGTAGTAAGCCCAGTAAATGTAGGTCCGGTGTGTAGTCCTTTTACTTCAACAGGAGCTATTCTGGTACTCTTCATCTTGCTGGTTATCATCACTAAAGCTTGCTTATTCTAAGCTAGCTGATGCACATTGTAGCCCCATCCGGTATTCCGGATGGGGCTATTCTTTTGAAGCACTGTTCACGTTAGCTTATTATTTGAACATAAATTCTACGCGGGTTCCATCCGCATAATCTTCTAACTGATTGCCAACCCAGCTTCCTGCACCGCGGTTATCTTTTGGGGTTATGTATTCAATGTCGGCCCCTTTGCCGCCTTCATTACACATGGCCATGGGCCATTCATCGCGGTCGTAGCCTTTTTTGGTGGGGATCCCTTTTAAGGATTCTTTGCGGTTGTCTTCAGCCTGCTCACGGTTAATCGTGCACGTCGCGGACTCCCCTTTAGCAATCGCGTCCTGAATGTGCTTAGCAGTCTCAGGATAACGATCTGATGGGAAGATCAGCTGAACAACTTCTGAATCAGATGTGGACGAGGTGGTTGACGGATCTCCGTTCTGTTCATACCAGTAACCGCCCAAAGCAAGTAACACAATAATGATGAGACTGGTGAGTAATTTCTGTATTTTCAAATCTGCTCCTCCTTTTTTGGAACTTAAAATAGTATATCTTATATCATAATGCAGTGCGATTTAATATACTTAGGAAAAATAAGAGGAGGACGGAATTGGATATGGAGTATTTGATTACGATTGAAGATCAGACGCTTATAGCCTCAGCTGAAGATATTATTACTAGACGCTATGAATGGGGAAGACACCATGTAGGGGCGGCGCTCCGTACTAAGACGGGGGAAATCTTTACAGCGGTACATGTAGAAGCTAGCATGGGACGAATTACAGTCTGTGCAGAAGCGATGGTGATTGGAAAAGCGATATCCGAAGGCTACAAGGAATTTGATACGATTGTTGCGGTAAGGCATTCTGATCCGGACAGCGAGGAAAGAGAAATTAAAGTAGTTTCTCCCTGCGGGATGTGCCGTGAGTTAATTGCTGATTACGGGAAGGATTGCAAAGTTATTGTATCCGAGGACGGCCGATTAGCTAAATATGATATTTCTGAATTACTACCGCTGAGATATACGAGGTAAATTGGAGATATAGTCAGGAGCCGCCAGGCTCCTTTTTTTATTGAGCCGTGAATTTATTCAGCAGTTCCTTACACTGTCCTAAATTAATTTACAACTTCATGTCCATTCGCTGAGTTCATGTCACTATTGTCCCCATACTATAACTTAAAAAAAGTTAAAAGGATGTGAGAGTGGATGGAACAGCGCAATCTTCGAAATATGGTTGATTCGGCATCGAGGTTTGTGAGCGATGTTCAGTGGCAAATAGCGTATCGTAAATTGCAAATGGCTCCGGCGGATTCGGAAACGGTACCTTCTGCTCGGAAATTGTTGAATACCCTTTATTTTCTGCAAGGAAAAGGATGGATTAGTGGACAACATGATTATTTGGAGAGCGCGGATGAGTTCAATGGTAAGCTGAAAAATACTAGCGGGCAATACGCCGCCCTTCACGGCTATGAGCTAGGGGCAATCAATAATCAGACGGCGGCGCTAATAGACAATCAGCGGGATTGGGTCGTTAGCAGTGCTATTCGCTGGTATAAAGCTGGTGGAATCGTAACGATTAGCTATCACGCTCAGTTGCCAGGAACAGCGCCAGCTTGGGCTAACGTATCTACGAGCATAAGCAACGCTGATTTTGACAAATATATAACTCCGGGTACCACTCAGTACAACGCACTGATCGCTGATCTGGATAAGATAGCCCTTTCTTTAAAAAAACTAAATGACGCAGGCGTTCCTGTGCTCTGGCGGCCGTATCATGAAATGAATGGTGGATGGTTCTGGTGGGGGAAGAAGATCAACTACGTGGGACTGTGGAACCTTATGTTTGACCGTTTCACCAGCTATCATAAGCTGCATAATTTATTGTGGGTCTGGAGCCCAAACGCCAAAAATCAGTGGTGTGATGACCCTGCCGAATACTACCCAAGCGGTGACAAAGTAGATGTGCTGGCACTAGATATCTATGATGGGGATTTTAAGGGGAGTCACTATGATAGTCTATGGGATCTGGGTCGTGGAAAAGTGATCGCGATTGGAGAAAATGGAGAGCTACCGTCCCCTGCACTACTATCTAAATCACAGTCTAAATGGTCTTATCAGATGACCTGGGGCAAGCTTCTTTATGAGAAGAATACCGATGCGGTAATTAGAGCCTTTATGAATGACAGCTTTGTATTCACGCGGGAAGAGTATGCTGCTGAAGCGGCAATTGTAGCCGCTAAGGGAGACAGTGTACTGCAGAGTGGACTATGGGGGCAATATTACAATAACATGACTCTTAGCGGCGCACCTGCGCTGACGCGAACCGATGCTAACATCCAATTTTCGTGGAAACAGGGTTCGCCTGATCCAGCCATTCGTGTCGACGCTTTCTCTGTACGGTGGAGTGGAAAACTGACTGCAGCCTATAGTGAAACCTATATCATTTACTCCTCCTCTGATGACGGGGTGCGGGTGTGGATTGATGGAGGGCTGATCATTGATAGCTGGGTGAATCAGAGTGGACAGGAGCGAAAAGGCAGTGTGAATCTGATAGCTGGCAAGCTACATGAAATAAAAGTGGAGTACTATGAGAATGAGGGGGACGCGCAAATTGTATTGCAGTGGGAAAGTCCTAGCCAACCCAAAGGGATTATTCCAGCAGGAGCGTTTTATCTTCCATAAGACGATATCCAAACTGATTCGAGCATCGGAATATTAGCGAAAAAGCCCCGGATTTCGGGGCTTTTTTTAATGTGAAAGAATCTTAGATTTGTTCACGGTAGCTAATGTTGTTGGCGATCTTCTCGTCACGAACAGCTTTGCGCAGAACATCTTTGACGGTTTGGGCATCATGGATTTTTCGGAAAAGAAGCTGAGGCGCTGAGGCATCATCAGAAAATACAGTTAATGTACCGATGCCGAGCATCCGGTCCATGATAGATTGTGCTACGGATAAATCGCGTACACGCAGTAATTCGATTTCTTCGACATTTTTACCGATAAGTCCGGTCTTTACCATAATGCGCTGGCTTGTAATGGTGTACGTAGTCGTGTTTAGGCGTACGATTCCTTTGAGGCGATCAGAGATACTGGCTGGTTTGCCTTTCCAGAGCACGACTTCTTGAGTAGCGTTTGGATTTGCTAATGGACGACGGGTGGTCACTGGAGCGGTTCCGTCAATGCTAGATCCGCATTCTCCACAAAATTTAGCGCCCTGCTTATATTCTGATCCGCAGGTTGTGCAATAAGGCATAAATACTCTCCTTCCCTGATTACAATTGAAATAATTATAACATAATAGTCATTTTACATAAATTTCATTTGCGCTTTACACAAACCGACATTATTCTGTTAAGTGGAGGGATAAATAATGAAAAAAGTGTTACTAATAGGAACGCTAATGCTGACTGTCATCCTTAGCGCCTGCAGCAATAATAATTCAACTTCATCGGCTCCTGCCTCGGAAGAAGAAGTGCAGGAAACCGTGCAAAACTTCTACAATGAAATGTCTAAACTTGATGAATTAGGAAAATCATCTTTAACGGAGTTCAACGAAGCTATTGCTGCTTATTCAGCAGGAGAACTTTCGGACAGGCAGTTGGAGAAGAAGATTAACGAATTCCAAAAGACCGCAACAGAACTATCCAATCAGGCTGAGAAAGTGAAAATTTCCTCTAGCTTGCCCGAAGACATTCGTAAACTGCTTGATGAGTCCAAAATTGCTTTTCAAAGTGCTTATTCTCTAAAAGAACAGGCCTCTCAAGGTGCTGATTCCGCAGAGGTCACTGCTGAGAAGTTCGAGGAATTGAATCAGAACGCTGACGTCGCGATGCTATACGGCATTTCCAAGCTTAATGAAGCAAGAGAAGCAACAGGACTCATCGATGCTGATGGTAAGTCCACCGCTGAACCAGAGAAAGTTCAAGAATAGATCGAAATTTAGACGCTGAACAGTTCAACTGTCAGCGTCTTTTTGATGCGATTTTGAGCTTGAGTAGAGGTAACACTGCCAATCCTATAAATAAGCCGGCTACGATTCCTTTTGTGAGGTCTGAGAGGGTACTGCTTCGATATACAAGGGGGTATAGACACAGGAATAATACGGGAATTAGGATGAGCTGGGCTTTGTTTTTTTTCAATTGGAAAGCTCCTCTCATTTAGATATTAATTATTATACAACTTTTAGATAAAAGAGGAGGATTTTAAAGTGGTATCTTTTTCCTGATTATTGATTATTCAGCGAAGGTGTGGATATAATACAAACATACGTTCGTATGTAGCGGAATGAGTATAGAAATTAGGGAGGGGTTACCATGGGCAAAAAGCTGGAGAAAAACGGACTGTGGGAAAGCAGTCGCATGATGCTGCCGGAGCATAAGGTAAGAATTATTAGGGATGAACGGGAGACCCTGCGCCGCATTAAGCCTATTCTGGATGAGCAGAAGCTGGAGGAGATCGAATGTACACTGGCCTTATCGTTACGGAGTCATGTGCGCGTCACTGTTGTGCTGTTTGATCCTTTTGAGAATACGACAATTAGTGGTTTTGTGACTTCCATTCACACCCACTCGCGTGAGTTTAAGCTGCAGTGGGCGGAGGAATGGAAGTGGATCAATGTAGATGATCTAGTGGAGGTTTACATCGTCTAATGCTGAGAACCGCTGACTTCACTTTTTTCATAAGCAATTAGGGTCACCGTTGGGTTGCCGGTCAGATGTGCAATGGAAGCTTCGGCATTTCGAATAATTTCGAGTGCTTCTTCCTGCTCGCTCAGGGCAGCAACTTTATAGCTATCACTATGAATGTCCATATGTGTTCCCACCTTTCGCTAATATTTTGCCCTTTTTTGTAGAAATGATCCAAGGTGAAGAAGCTATGAATAGGTGCTTTTCAGGGGAGATCTCGGGGATACCGGGGTCTTTTTTTGCAGATGCAAGCAGGGGTATTAGTACAAGCGAATGGGGAAGCGGGATCATTGATTATACCAAGGGGTGATTCTATGCTGACTTTAGATCAAGTGAGGGACAAATCGGCGGCGAGGCTTGCTGGGCTTCATCCTGTTTTGGCAGCAGGGGCGAAGGCTTTGATACAGCAAAGCTATGCCAGAGGAGTGCCCATCGTTATTACTCAGGGATTGCGGTCGATTGCTGAACAAAATGCCTTGTATGCGCAGGGGAGAAGTAAGCCTGGACCTATAGTTACCAACGCCAAGGGTGGAACCAGCTATCACAATTATGGCCTTGCGTTTGATTTTGCGCTTTTGCTGCCGGATGGAAATAGTATTTCCTGGGATATGAATCGTGATGCTGATAAAGATAAAATAGCGGACTGGCAAGAGGTTGTACAGGTGGGAAAACAGCTAGGGCTTGAGTGGGGAGGAGACTGGACGTCTTTTAAAGATTATTCACATCTGCAAATGGCCTTCGGCTTAACTACGACTCAACTTCGGGCAGGTAAACGTCCTACGACGGATCAGGTCAATGAAGCTTTAAAAAGAATTACTGGGGAGGATGACCAGGTGAACAAAGACGTTAAAGTAACGATAACCTTAAACGGCACTAAACTTACGGATGGTGTTCTTGATACCGGCGTAACGTATGTACCCGTGCGTGCTCTGGCTGAGGCGCTTGGAGCAAAGGTTACGTATGACGCAGCAAGCAAGACAGTGAATGTAGTAAAAGAGTAAAGCTATTCATGTATAGACAATGCCACCCAAGGGGAAATTATCAGTGATAACTAACCATAAAGGGAGGCATAACACTGTGAACAAGCTAATAACAAGCCTTGCATGCGGTACTGTACTGTCAATGAGTATAATGGGAGCTAGTTACGCTAATCCAATCGGGTCAGCCGCTTTAGGCGGTATCCCGAACGCGAATACGGGCATGGATGGTACCGTGAATAACACTCGGATGATGAATACGGAAGGCAATCTAATGAACGGCACCACGGGAACGATGAATCAGCATGAGAGCATTATGAAAGATAAGATTCGCACAGGGGAAAATTATAGACCTAACACCAATAACTACAATGAAAATTACACCCGGGATAACTACAACAGAAATACGGTAACTCCACTATCCAACACTACAACGGATGGTAGATATCGTGCCACCAGTACAACTACAAATACTGGGACTACCAGCAGAGGATCTAACTGGGGCTGGCTCGGATTGTTTGGACTCTTGGGCCTTGTCGGAATGAGAAGCAGAAGTGACGAACGCAGATAATCGACATGCCAAATAACCCGTGTCGGCACACACTGGAACGGGTTATTTTTAATGTGATAAAACTTTTTTTGAAAAAGGGATTGCGCGTTATCGATATTCATGATATTATATTTCTTGTCGCGTTATACGTAAACATCGTATGAAGCAACAACACATAATATGCCGGGGTGGCGGAACAGGCAGACGCACAGGACTTAAAATCCTGCGGTACGTGAGTACCGTACGGGTTCGACCCCCGTCCTCGGCATCACAGTGAAAACCTTGAGAAATCAAGGTTTTTTTGTTTTTCTTGATTAATTTCGAAAGGGAATTGTATTTAGAACAATTATTAAGCGCACAGGATTTACTCCTTTAATTATGGAGTTTTGTCATGAAAGGTACCCAACTTACTAGCAAGTTCCTCTTCCCCGGTTAAGACCTCGACCATGATGCCTGCCCCCAAGCGAAATCCATACTTGAAAATAGATGTTAACTCCATACCATGAGTTTGAGCATATAAGTCTAATAACGCTTCTAACTCGTCGAATTCCTCCTCTGAAAGTCGCTCCTTCCAAATCTCTATGATTTCAGATGTTTTTTGGCTTAACTTAAAGTATTGTGGGTCATTAGATATGACATTTTCATCTGGATGTAAGCTACCATGATATAGCCTCTCTAAAAGACTCCTCATTTTCTCATCCCCTTCTTTTATAATGTACTTTGTATTCAACAGTGATTTTTATAAATGGATTATTGTTTTTGGCATATCAGAGCTTTTCTTGAATGAATCATATCATAGATTATCATTATTTTGTAGAGTATACTACGTGGATTTTATGGTTAAGACAACTAGATAATGAATCTAAAAGAGGTATTACCTTGAAATCAGAAGAAATATTTGGACAAGTATTAAGGAGCACTCGGAAGAAGCAAAAGATGAGTCAAGAAAAATTAGCATTCCAAAGTAATCTTGACCGAACCTACATATCTATGCTGGAACGTGGCGTTCACCAGCCTACCCTAAATTCTTTGCTATCTCTTGCTGAAGCTTTGAACATGAAGGCATCGGAGTTAGTGGAGCTTGTGGAGGAAAAGATATCTGAAACCAAATGAATATATTTTTAATGAAAGAATGATTGATGCTGGTCATTCTTTTTTTATATTTACGTGCGTGCCTACCAAGCTAGCACAACTAGTAGATAAAAGATCAACCGAAGTAAGAGCCAAGTCATCTCGTAGCTGACAAGCAACTGGTGGAGAAATCCTAAGGGTGAAACCCTGTGACAAAGTAACTCCAAGGAGCACGAGCAAAAGTTAAGTGGTTGGATATGCGTATAATGCTCATATTTGTAATAACTGTAGCAGTTTCATGGGACAGCATTTCTTGTATATCGATGGTCGTAAAACAATTTCATGTGGATTGGATGTGTGATGTGAAATATGTTTACTTTTGAAAAAGGTCAAAGATGGATATATGTATTACTACTAGAAGAAGGAAAGCTTTACGTAGGACAAACCGACAATCTAATAAAAAGAATGAAAAAACATGGCACAAAAAAAGGCGCTGAATGGACTAATATATATAAACCAATTAATTTCCTTAAAATAATAGATAACGGTATTTGTACAGAGGATGAGGTACTGAAAAAAGAAAATGAAGTAACAATTGAAATGATGAACGAATACGGATGGCTAAATGTTAGAGGGGGGAGCTATTCTAGTCCTAATGAACTTCTGATCTATGAAAAGTTAGTAGATAATAATTCATTGCCTTTTGATATAGAACAACCTTTACATAATCCAAAACATATATTGAAAATATCTAAAGGAATGAATCGAAATAAAATTAAGCTTGATCTTTTCAAAGAATTTGATGAAGTAACAAAGGCAACAATATTCGCCTCTATAAGTGGTACATTTGGCTCAAGGACAAATAATGATGATAAACTTTATACCCTTGACCTAGAAAAAATCACAGGATTATGGTTATCAAAGAATGAAACTAAGTATCTACAAATATCGCGAGAGGAAGTATATGAACAATTTGAAAAGTTAAAAAGAAATAAGATCGATTATAAAACAAAAAACAAAGGGGATTTACATATTGAAATATGATCAAATAATATTTTTGTACTGAGTTTTCGATTGTTTGGTTCACTACATTACAGCAGATTCCGCTACACACTCCCAAAAACGACTCATCATTTCTATTCCTCCTATAATTTATTTTGATTAATATTTCCAAGCTTTAAGGCCGCTGAGTATGTTGCTCTGTTCCAATAGTTCTGATGTTGTTGGGAATTTTTCAATTAGTTGTTGAATTGAACAACAGTTCTGCTGCTCATTTAGCGTTTGAGTAATAAGATCCATTAATTCTTCTTTTACAGTATTATTCATTATTTTCTTCTTATTAATAATTTTCAATTTAAAATATGACCATTTCATCTTGTGTCTGAATAGGAGATAGGGATTAACCGATAAGATTAAATTCATAGTTATAATATAGAATTCATTTGTTGAATTTTACTTTCATGGTCGATAAAGATGGTTAGACTGTTAAATATTTCTTGTCGAATCTAAGATATATTAGTATTATTTAGCCATATAAAGTAGTTTCAATAGGGAAAATTGAAATTACAAGATAGCAAACACCATATCCTAAGGAGGACATATTTATGGAAACAATTATGTTGGTAATTAGTATTGTGTCAATGATTGCCACAGTAATATCCACCATTATTGCAATTAAAGCAAAGAATGAGGCAAAAGTAATTTTAACAGAAATAAAAAGTGGTGATATCAAATCTAATAATCAAAGGCATGATATAAAAAACAAGGGGAAAATTGATATTAGTAATTCAGGAACCAATGACGGAGTAATGGCTGGAATAGTATCAGGAGGAATACAGCAACGTGATAAATAGACAACCGACTTATTCATTAACTAACCCTGGACAAAATGATGGTGTGATTGCTGGGGTTGTGAACGGAGATATTACTTATATTCATTCTACACCCGCTAATAAATACGCTTCTTTAATACCAACTCTCATCGAAAAATTAGCGGATTTAGTTAATATTACAGATGAGGAAATGGAACGGGCATATAAAATAAGCCCTTCGGAGTTAATAACTTATGATATAGATGGAAAAATAGAATATAATGATGTCATAAAATACAAAGATTTAATCAAGGAATACAGTTTGTATGGAAGTATTTGTGAGCAAGCATTTAATATAATTGACAACAACGATATGGGCATAAAAAGAAGAATACTAGATAGCATTTCTTTACTCTACAAGAAGTTTAAAGGACAGTTATTATTAGAAAATAGAACCAGTGTACTTGCTGAGATAGATATTATTAGGATGAATGCTGATAAAATTATTGACTATGTGAAGGAAACGTTAGAAAAAAGAATTGTGGAAGATGGTAGTAATGATAAAATGTTCGTTGAAGATATTGATATGGGTTTGATAAGAATTATTTGTTATTCTTTCGTTGAATGTAAGATATTGGAGAAGCCGAAGGTGAGTTAAATGATAGTAAATATAGATAGAGAACCAAAATACTCACTATATTATATAGGTGGAATCATTTTGGAGATATTAAAGAAACAAGATCATATATCTATTGATGAACTTTATCAAAAGACTAAATACTTAATTGATGAGAACTTGTACATTGATTTTATTTATTACTCTTTAGATTGGTTATATATGTTATCACTAATTGAGATTGAAAAAGATAAGGTGAAATTATGCTAATTGATAGATTAATTGTACGAAAGACCCAGCCTGAAAATGAAATTATAAGAGATATTTCCTTTAACCTTAAAGGATTAAGCTTAATTGTAGACAATACAAGTGACTTAGCTGAAGATAGTGGCAATAACGTGGGTAAGACTACTGTTATAAAAATAATTGATTTGTGTCTAGGAGCTAGATCAGTTAGAAGTTTATATTATGATGTAGATACTAAAAGTGAAAACCTTGAAATTAAGAAATTTTTAGCTGATCACAAAGTTGAAGCAGAATTAATACTAATTGATCAGAGAAATGGTGAAAAAAACAAGAACTTAAGCATTGTTAGACAATTATTTAATAATGGAAAACGTATAATTAATGGTAAGGAATATACTCAGGATGAATTTTGGAGTGAACTAAAATCTATTCTATTTGATTTGAAAGAAGATAACCCAACATTAAGACAATTAATTTCTAAATTTGTTAGAGTAAATGATACAACTTCTGAAAGCATGATTAAGTATTTAGGCGGCAATATATCAAATGATACATATGATACAATTTATCTGTTTCTTTTCAGAATAATAAGGAATGATTTACTGAGTGAAAAAGACTCTCTGTCTTCAAGTTTGAAAGAATGTGAAACAAAAATCAAACTATATCAACATGATGATAACATATCATCACTAGATATTTTAGAACAACGCAAACAGTTACTTGAAAGCGAACTTAATGAATTAACTACAAAAAGAAAAAATCTTGATTACATGGAAACCTATAAGGACGAGTTGAAAAATAAAAGAAAAATAATTGGTTTTATTAATGAAGTTGAAAGAGAAATGCAATTACTGGATTTCGAAGTTAAGCAGATAAATATAAATATTCAAAAATTAGAAAATGAAAAAAGTAACATCAATACTAAACAAATTAATTATATCTATAATGAAGCTGAGGCTTACATAGGTACTGTAAACAAAACTTTCGAGGATTTATTGAAGTTCCACAACAAAATGATACAAAACAGAATTGATTTTGTTAGAGAACAGTCTTTTGCTAAAAGCAAACGTTTTGAGGTATTAGAAACTAAACGAGATGAGTTATTAGAACAAAATAAACATTTAACAATAGATTTGCTTGATGAAGGTATGCTAGAAGAGTTAAATTCTATAAATAATAAAATAGAAAAACTAATTTTAGAAAAGGGCGAGATCAATCAGTCAATAAAAATATTAGAAGGTGCTGAGACATTAAAAGATAAATTGAATGGAAAAATCAAATTAATAAATCAACAAATGGATCCCAATAATATTAACGAAATAATAAGAAAATTCAATGTTTATTTCGCAGATTACTGTGAAAAGTTATATGGGGAAAAATATTTATTTGTCTACAATAACAAATGGAAGGAACAAAAAAAGTTCCCTGTCTCATTGGATTTATTTAAAGGCAACGTTGGAACAGGAATGAAAAAAGGTATCATAGTGGCTTTTGATTTAGCGTATATAAAATTCGCAGAAGCAATGAATATAAGTTCTCCAAAATTTGTGATACACGATAAGCTTGAAAATACACACATCAATCAATTGAAGACAATATTTGATCTTTGTCAAGAAATAAATGGACAGTATATTGTACCTATTTTACGGGAGAGAGTTGACAAAATAGACTCTACCCTAATAGAAGAATGTAAGGTGCTTGAATTGAGCAAAGAAAACAAATTCTTTAAAATATGATGAATTACCCGTTTCCGGTTAAGATATTGGTCAAGATATTCTCTGTTCATATTGCTTGAATTTCCGAACAACAAGCTATTTCATTAACTAAAATCCTTACCCTGCTTGACTTTCTTCCGCATTTCCCTTGCGGCTCAGAAGTCTCCTTTCATATTGACAGGGTAGGAGTCAAAGGTGCGGTGAACTCACAAGCTGCACCGTGTATATTATCTGTTTTGCTCTGGATGTGCCAATGCCCTTGATGCTCATTAGCTCCTGCTTGGTTACATCGGCCAATGAAGCTGCATTGGGAAAGCGTTGATACAGCTCATTCATAACATAATTATCGGGCTTTTCTCTGAAGGTAGAAGCTTGCAAATGCTTGTAGGATTATGTTTTATGGCGTGCTCGAATGGACAAATCTCCAAAGTAAGAGTGATTGGTTGGACGTAAAAAAGAGCAGGGACACAATGTTTCTGCTCATATCTTTGTGCTAACATTTTTGCTAACATGGCTGCATATACTAATTTCTGAACGCTGAGTGCAAGGAACATAAAAACTTAACCCGTATGGTTAAAGGATTTGTGTTCGAGCTTTCCGTGGTGTAGAAAAGGGCTACGAAGACTACTTCAAGATTTAGAATCTTGTAATGGGGGACCATCGTACGGTTCGACCCCTATCCTTGGCAGTACAATGAAAACCTTGAGAAATCAAGGTTTTTTGTTTTGTCTTTTTTTTAAAATTTAGTGAAAAAGTTAAGAGTTCTGTGTGCCTGCGAAACACTTTTTAACACACAGAACCAAGATAATAATGCTCTTTTTCAGTAGTTGTCTAACAAGTTCTGGAGAGGAGTTTTTATTTTGGATAGAATTATAAAAATCAAAAACATATCAAGGTAGTGGTTTGGACTGAGGCGTTAAAGAGTATTTATTTTGGAATAAGGCAGAGGGAGTCAGTGAATGGTCACAAAAGGACTATGAGCAACATCTGAAGCTCTTCTTCAGGAGGTACAGTAATTCATTTGAGTCAATAGACTATCTGAAAAATAATTTGTTTGAATCCCTTAACAGAAAGCATTAAACCATTATCTATAATAATCGTTAAGTTTATTTGCTAACGTTTTGAGATGGTGCGTAGAAGAAGTGCTGATTGCATCTAATCCTGTGAAGTCACTAAAAAAGCGTAAGAACGAAGGGAGAGAAGATAATAAATATAGCTCAAGAAGCATGGTTGAATTACATTTATCTTGTCTAAAAAAGGGATTATACCTTGGTAGTACTGCTAAAACAATTATGACCACAGCTATTGGAAACAGAAGTTGTCCTGTTGGTGAAGGAATTTAAATTAACCTCATTTATATGTATATAGTGAGTTGTCAACAACTTTGACTTAATGAAATGACAAATTTTCGTGTGCTTTTTTTGTGCCACTTTTTCATCTATGGAATCCCTATGAATTTAATATATGTTGGGATAAGCTGAACTCCCTGTTAGCCAAGTCATATCAAGGCTTATTAGGGATTTTTCTCTACTATAAAATATTCATATAGCTTTCCAAGAATGACTCGATAGTTTATGGATTTTGGATAATAAAAGAGTATTGAGGGATTTGGCAATTTTGTAAAATGCTCGGATTTTGTAAAAAATATAGGAGGTTTATATCTCTGTTTGTCGAATCTTTAAGTCATAGCTTTTTAAGGATAACTTCAATTATTACATAGCGCGAGTGTAGCAAATTAATGATTGGGGGTCGAATATATGGGAACGAAAATGCCGGAAGCATATTACACGAAAGAAAACAAAATTATTAAAATCGATTATGCCAATAAAGCTATGAATGGCTCGTTTAAGTGTAAAACAGAAAAATGCCGAGTCCCAGTAATTTTTGTAGATGCCCATAAGAAAAAGTATGCGGATAAGACAGTCGTTGTCAATCCTTATTTTCGACTTGAATCCAATGAAAAATCCCATCATATCGATTGCAAGTACAATACAAAGGGTCAAGTTGAGGTTATTGCAAGAGAGTCTGATGATAATATTCTTAAGGCTATTGAAGAAGGAAAATATAACTTTCGTCTAAACATAATTGATGAGGCGCTGAAAACATTAAACAGTTCAAACAAAGATGAGTTGGAAAATGAAGACCCGTCTCTGAATTTAAAGCGTCCTTCAAGAGTCTATGTCAATCAAGGAAAATTGGACTCTTATTTTTCTACTATGCAACGAATAATGCAGCTTCGTTCTTTAACTGAGACACATGATGAACTTAGAGAAATTATATTGTTACAGTATGGTAAGCAAGAAATTAAATGGAGCCAATTTTATTATGTTTCCGATAGTTTGAGTAAATGTTATACATACATAAAAAGAAATGATGTAACCCATCCAATTTGCATTGAGGGAGTGTTAAAAGAAATTGAGCTTCCGAGTGAAAAGTTCAAATATCATGTTGTAAAATTAAGATCACCCTGGGTAGAACCTGATAAAGATGGCATCATTACTTTACTGACTGTGGAATTGATCATAAACAATAATAATGTACTTGAGTATATACAGTCTAATGCAAATTTTAAAAATGTAGCTGTGTATTCCAAATTCCGCGTAAGCGAATCAAAAGTATACATTAAACAAAATCAGACTGGAACGAAGAAGTTCAGATATTTAAATATCAAAGGGAATCTGTATCATCCGAAACAGATCTTGTTGTATTAAATCTTTCTTAGCACTTGTTAATGAGCTAATGGGAGAACGATCCGTTAAACCATCAAGAAGCAAGTTGGTAATGTGAGTCGGAATTTGCGATTTTATGAAGAACTGTACAACTAAATGCTGCTCACAGTCTTGTGCAACATTCCTATCTAAGTCTGCTGCTGATTAGCTAATTGCACCAGTATGGTCTGCTAAGAATTTTGGTCTAAATTATATATTATTAAAGATATTGGGGTGTTCTCTTGAGTAGAATAGTTTTAAAGAAAGTTCAAATCAATAATAAAACTGTAATAGAATTTAACGAAAAGCAAAATTACATTATTGGAGCTAATGGTACTGGTAAAACAACGTTGTTTAACTTAATTCAATATATTTTAGGTTTGAAGAGTAACGCCTCAAGATTAGTAAATATTCGATTTATTGAAAGCCCACAGTTGGAGTGTAGATTCGGTAGTAAGCTCGTAAAGATTTCAAGAAAACTTGATTCAAGTACAATAATATTCGAAGGGGACATCAAAAAAAAAGCAAGAGCTATGTCTGTGGAGTTAAATGAAATTTACACGGAACTGATGGATATTAAATTTGTTTCGCAATTTAATGAGCGCGCATCACTTGATATTCTTAGTTATAGTTTTTTTTCGGGTCTAGATTTTAAAAGAAGCAGCTTAGAGAGACGGGAAACTTACAACAAAATTGTTGGCTATAATTCCGAATATTTAAATCAAATTGAACGTGATATTAAAACCATTGAAGAAGAAGTTACATATGAGAACCAAGGTTTAAAGTTCGTGGAGCAGTATAAAAAAGGGATTGAGGACTCTATCGGTCATTTTGTTAGTAATCAGAATTTAAATGAAATAAATGATGTACTAAACTATGAATATTTAAAAATTAAGGAGCAATCAATTAAAAACTATGATTTATTGCAAAATGCAAATTCAGTTTACAAGCAGGAAAAGAGAATTAGTGAAGAATATATTAGTGAAAAAATAATAGACCTTGAATCGTTTTTTTACGAGACACTAAAGCGGTTTGACTTGTCGAACAAGAATTTTCTTAGTATCTCATTTAAAGAATTTCTGCAACAGAAGAATTTAAATCTTCTTTCATTTGGTGAAAGGAGTATTATTCATCTTGTATTACGTTTAACGTTCTGTCGTTCTTTATATAACTTGGAATATTATAATGGAGTAGGTTTGTTAGTGACAGACGATGTGTTGTCGATGAATGACTACCACTCAACGAGCGAAATTACTGATAAAATTTCTGGCGTTGTTAACGAGGAAACGCTTCAATACATTAGCTTCGGTCATACTAATAACTTTATCCCAAGAGAACATATTGTGTTTGAGATGCCTTACAGACAAGGGGGAGGCATCTTTGAAAGATAAAAGCAAGCTTTCAATAGTAGTTCCAATAATTAGTGCAGGGATTTCACTGCTTGTATTACTATATGGAAATAATATTTATGATAGATTTAGTAAAAGTCCTAATGTTAGAATTGAATCGAGTAAAGCGGATCAATTTATACCTGATGGATTACTAAATGTGACGAATGCATATTTTACAAATAATAATGCAATTGTAAATTCATTCAGAATAATTAAGATTAAAAATGTTGGAAGCCCATCAAGAAATTTAAGAATTCAATTAAACTTAGATGGTGATATCTATGATCATAAGATTGAAAGTACTGAGTCAATTACAGATAGTAAGGTGATTGCCAATTCAATTATAAACATTAGCATGGACAGACTATCTCAGAATGCTGCAGTCGATTTAAAAGTATGGTTTCGTGAAGATAATAAGAATCTACAGGCCTCGTACTCTGACGATATCTCGAGTAAGAAGATTCCAATCAACGAAGATGTTAGCACAACTACTCGAACTATTTTAATGACAATTGTAGCCATAATATTGATACAGTCAGTATTATTTTTACTTATGAATTATTTCAGAAAAATGAATCTTGAAAGAAAAACACGAGAGAAAACTGAATTTCTTGACTGGGTAATAGCAGAGATAGGAGAAAATTTATCCGAGGACAATATTCCAACTGATGAAAGTAACGATGAGGTTCTAAGTACATCTGATAAGGATAAAGCTAAGGAGAGATTACGTGAATTGATTAAAAAGAATGCATAAGGCATCAGATATATTAAGATCATTTCTAAAAAAATGTTTTTAACATTCCACTATGTAAATCCCTGAAACTATCACAAAAAATGAACTCATTGCTAAATTCACTTGTCCTGATTGAGACTTCAGTCGATAAATCCGAATTTAAAAAAACCACCCAAACTGCCGTTTCAAAATTGAAATGAACATACTTTACGGAAAGGATTTGATGTTTTCTATCACGTACAGACACAAAAATATTTAATCAATGTGCTAACATTTTTGCTAACATGGCTGCATATACAAATCTCTGAACGCAGAGAGTATGGAAAAAAAACCTTTAACCCACCCGCGTGGTTAAAGGATTTCTGTTCGAGCTTTCCGTGGTATAGGAAAGGGGCGAAGGTACTTCAGGACTTATAATCCTGCGGTACGTGAGAACCGTACGGGTTCGACCCCCGTCCTCGGCATCACTAAAAACAAGGGTTTCAGCTCATTTGAGCTGGAACCCTTGTTTGATTTTAAGCGGGTTTACTGGCATTTTGCTAACGCCGGTTCATTCTGGTTTTATAACGGCAGCCTCCTTTACTGAATTTCCATCAAAGGAGCGGATGCCAACAATATGCAATGTTCCCTTTTCGTACTCGTTTCTTTCGGTTTCTGCAAAAGGGCGTGTACAAAGATTTGAATTCATCAGATCCAATGAAGGCGCATATTTATAAGGGTTACCAGGTTAGATACAGTCCGGATGCAAGCATAATGACCATCGTATTATCAAGCGCAAACTTGAGCGGAGTCAGATATGATGTTTTCAATTCAAACAACAACTCTGTTTTGAATGGTCTCATTTCCATAGCCGGAAAAGCAGCAGTTGCATGCGCTGGGGTAATAAAAGGAGGCAGTTATGCAGGATTTTGCAATGTCGATGTTATGGTTATGGATTTGCTATTTTATAGTGACTATTGTTGGAGTTTTACATACCGTATTTAATATTTATGCGTTAAAAATGAGTCCAATGGACGAAAAAGGTATGGGGGAGGGATATGAAAAAACAAAGCCTTGGCATCCTCTTTATAATGTCATTCTGTTTTCTATCTTTGGTTGGCTATATATGCGGGGGTTATCTGTACCCAACCTTGAAGAAGCTCTTATTACAGGGGCAATATGGGCCGGAGTTTGCATTATAATTGATGTTTTGGGCTGGGTGATCATTAAGCACCCTTGGAGTCTTTCTTTCCAAGAATTCTATATTCATTATCAGCCATGGATTACACTTATATATTTGGTTATTTTTATGGGTCCTGTAATCGGATATTTGTTCGTTTAATTAGATTTCATATGGAGCATGAGGGGAGTGAAATCGGGCGGTCATTGATTTCGGTTCTGCATGCTACACTTGTTCGAGTCATTGAATCGTATACAATTGTTCAGGCACATGAGAAGGCTCTTAACTTTCTCATGTGCCTGTTTTTATTTTGCAGGCCTGATCTCATCTTGCAAAGTTATAGTACTTCCAAGGGCGATGGCTTCATCGACCGCGAATGACAGTCTGATATCTATTAAGGCATCCGCTAATGAGTATGCTGAAATTCCCGTGTGCAGGAAGCTGGACATATTCAATAAGGCTTGTCCTATCCCAATCTCTTCATCAGAAAGGGGAGAGGGATGAAACGGGTTCTGAAATAGACTAAGCTGTCCTGCACGCAATTCATGCAAGGAGAGACTTTCCAGACTGCCTTCCTGTCCGCCTTGAATCCGATTAATGTTCATATACTCGGTCTCTTTGGTTCCCAGGCGACGGATAATCTCATTATCGCGAATTTCCCCATGTGATCCGCGGATGAGTACCCGGTTGGTACGGAGGGGCGAGAAATATTGGGAGCGAGTGAAGTCAAGTAAAGCGCTTTTGCCGGAGGGAAACACCATAATTGCGATATCCTGCTGCTCTGTCTTCAGGTCATCTTCGGCCTCCCTCCCCCTATAAGAGAAGTCCATGATTGGAACCTCTAGCCGGCGAGCTGTGATTTCACATGCTGTGCCAGTGATCGAGAGCCATTTACGGATCAGGCTGATTCCATGATAACCATGCGCAACAGAGACTTGAACATGACCTACCTCGCCCAAATGTCCGGTTTGAATATAGGCGGTTCTTGCCTGATGATGAGGCAACAGCGGATATTGCTCGGCTATTTGAATCAGAGGGAAATCAATGGCACTGGATCGAAGCAGTTCATATTCAGCCGGCGTGGAGGCGGTGGGTGTTTCGGCCAACACAGGTACTTGCAGCGCTGCAAGCTCCAACAGCAGTGAGACGGCAGAGGTTTTGGACACCGCCAGAACCACAAAATCGCTCTCGGCCGCAAGACGTTCCATCGAGCTGTACACGGTCAGGTTCCATTTGTCGATCAGTTGCTGGTATTTGGCAGGGTTGCGGATCAATACACCGTTTACCTGAAATTGCTGCGGAAGCAGGTGAGCCAACTTAAGATACATTTCCGCCCGCCAGCCGCTTCCGATTATTCCAAAACGAATAGGTCTGTTCATCTTTAAAATACACCTCTAATGGTTGATTAGTATGTAAACACCTTCGTAGCACAGGCATCAGTTGTCTCTTATTATTGTATATAAAAAAATGATAGAGTACATAGGATTATGTATAATGTGAAACTAGTACTTTTTGTTGTCTTTAGTTAAGCTATCTTATGCATTTACATACAAAGGAGCGATTATCCAATAGCCGGATGATCGCTCCTTTGTATAATCCACTTATAAAATTTCAATCAATGACCCATTCCGTGATTGTTAACGGTGTAAATTGTAGAACCGGAATCGACAGCGGAAGCACCTGCAGAGGCGATCATCAAGCTTGAACTAATTAAGACTACGACTGTAAGTAAGAACATTTTCTTTTTCATTAGTTAACTCCCTCTCTATTATAGTTTTCATTATGTTGTGATGCACTTGGAGCTGTGATTGATTAGCATAGACTCTAAGGATCTCAAATAATGCCGCTGCTTTCTTAAAGCCTGTATCATCTTTCAGCGTAATACTTAATAGTAAGGTTTCCAGAATTGTGTTTATCGCATCGTACATATTCTCCTGTTTGTAGTGGTACATCGCCAGCAAGAATTTGTAATCCACAAAATATCTCATACTCTCTTGAGTTCCTTGTGCTCCTATATCGTTAGCGTTTATTTCGAATTCACTCAGAATCCAATCTACGGAATAGTTATATTTTATCGAGGATTCCAAGATGGTAATTAGTCCTGGCAGTAACTCTTCCTCAGCACTGTTTCTAATAAATTCAACATACTCCTTTAGGACTCCTGTCTTGCCTTCCAAAAGGTCGAGCACGTAGGTATTGGCTTTTGCAATATTACAGTAGTATTTGACTTCATTAATTCCTTCATCATCTAGTCCTTTGATCCAGCCCAATTCAGCATATTTTTGAATACACATTCTAGCCTCAGGATACTTACCGAGCTTTTGCAGTGCGATTCCTTTTGAACATAAGCTAAATCCAAAATAATAGGGAATACTTCGCTTCAGGTTTTGTTCTCTCAATGTGTCACTGCTTGTCTCATATATGAATGCAATCTGGGTGATCAACCTGTCTGCAACTTCAATCATAGCATCCCAATTTTCCAATGAAAAAGATGCCTTAAGCATACAAGTTAAGGAATCAGCATTTAATCCATCCAAATCCAACTTCAATGCGATCTTCCTTTCTTCAGCATATCATCATCGGTTATTGCTATGTCGTTTGTATCTCTAGATTATTCTTTATTTTACCAATATAGTAAGTGATTTTCATCACTGGAACAAGGAAACAAGAGTTTGTTTTGTGATTGTCCAAATATAACTAAGGTACAGTGTTCTCACTAAGTTCCATAGAATCGAGGGAATTATGTTTGTTATGCTGTTTATTTGCCCCTCTGTTTTGGGGTTATTTGTACGTAAAATACCGAAATGTACCTATCTTGGAAATCCATATTCAATTATGATCTTTCCGAAAGAAAGCGCTATCAAAGTAATTTTGACCACATTTCATGAGGGGGGAAGGATGATTTGAAGCGAATGGGAAAAAGATTGTGTATGAGTCTTCTAGTATTCATTATTGCAGCAGCACAGTTCGGTTTTACAGGAACGAAAGGCAATGTTGCGCAAGCGGCGGAAAAGAGTATGGCCCAAAAGCCGTATATGGGCTGGAGCAGTTACAGTATGCAAGTGTATGATGGGGCAGGAAACTGGACATCGGCGGAGAGCGTTAAGAAGCAATCGGACGCGATGCATGAGAAGCTGCAAGCCCATGGATATGAATATATTAATATTGATGCGGGCTGGAATGGCGATATGGATGAGTACGGGAGACCTATTCCTAGTGAAGTCCTTTATCCAAACGGATTTCAGGAGGTCATTGACTATGTTCATAATAATGGACAAAAGATTGGGATCTATCTGATCCCGGGGGTATCTATCGATGCATATAACCGAAATCTTGAGGTGTATGGGACAGGCGGTGAATGTCGGATTCAGGATATTACGGCCAAGCCGCTTACCATTATGGATTATTGGAATTCCTACACCTATAAAATTGATTTCACGAATCCCTGTGCCCAGAAGTATGTGGATTCCATTGCAGATATGCTTGGTGAGTGGGGGATCGATTTCGTCAAATTCGACAGCGTAACCCCTGGGTCGGGGATTGACAACTTGAGCCGGGATGCACGTGGCGATGTAGAAGCATGGTCCAAGGCTTTGGATAGAAATAACATCTGGTTTGAGCTATCCTGGGCGCTCGACCACAATTACGTAGAATTCTGGAAAAAATATGCTAACGGTTGGCGAATTGATTGGGATGTTGAATCTTATGACGGCAGTGGGTTGACAGCATGGTCGAGTATTTCCCGATTATTCCCCAAAGCAGCACTTTGGTGGCGGGATGCAGGCCCTGGCGGCTGGAATGACTTCGATTCCCTGAATGTTGGTAATGGCTCCATGGATGGTCTGACCAAGGATGAGCGGAAGACTGCGATGACGTTTTGGTCCATTTCTTCCGTACCGCTCTATACAGGGAATGACATGACACGGCTGGATAGTTATGGACTAGAACTGCTTACCAATGATGAGGTAATTGCCGTAAATCAGGCCGGACGTCCTGGTCATCCGGTATCGATGGATACCCAGCAGCAGGTCTGGTACGCCAATAATGGAGATGGGACTTACAGCGTTGCTTTGTTCAATCTGGGTAGTCGGGGTGCGGAGGTTAAAGTCAAATGGAGTGATCTTGGCCTTGATGGTCCGGCTTCAGTGCGCGACCTATGGAGCCATTCCGAACTGGGAACCTTTGAGAAGGAATTCAGCGGTGGCATCCTTGAACCCCATGCCTCTCGCATGCTTAAAGTAACCGCGCTAAGCGGCACATCAGCTGTCAATAACGATGATACAGGGATGCGCTACAGCGGAGATTGGAAGCGAAATGGAGGCAAGGAGCTGTTAGAGGGGAAGCAGGATCTGAGCATTACAATTAAGGATTCCTCGGCTGCTGCTACCAGTACTCCTCAAGAGGATGCTCTTAACTCTGGGGCTGACCCTGCTGCGGATTCAGCTTCGGCAAGCAATACCACTGTTACGGATGTGGTTTACATTAATGATAATGACAGCGGCATTAAATACAACGGCATATGGCAGGTAAGCTCATCCCGAGAACATGGAGATTATAATGGCGATGTGCATTATACAGAGAAGGACGGTGATTCTTTCGAGTACACCTTTACGGGAACAGGCATTGAGCTGCTGACGGAAAAGCATGAATCGCAAGGAGAAATGATTGTTACATTAGACGATGGGGTTGCACAGACTGTAAATGCGTATACAAGTGGACCGAGAGAGGTACAACAATCTCTTTATAGTGTATCAGGACTTTCTAACGGCCCTCACACGCTTAAGGTGAGCAAGGGATCGGGAAATTATATGCTGCTCGACGCGCTGAGAGTGACAACAGAAAGTCCGGCTGGGGGTCAGAACAGTTCTATTACTCCGACTTCCGCTGGGTTTGATAAAGCAACGGAACAACAGAAGGATGTCACAGTCACGCTTAATCTGCATGGTAATACGCTGAGTGGTATTGAGAATAATGGAGTGGCACTCCGCGAAGAAGATTATACGGTGACTAATGACAAATTGACCATTAAGAAGGAATATCTTGCACAGCAATCTGCTGGCATAACAAGTCTTAACATCATCTTTAACGCCGGTGATCCACAGACGCTAGCGGTACACATTAGCGATTCTACAGGCATCCGTTATGTGATGGTTAATAATGACGATCCGGGAATCAAATATAACGGTACTTGGTCCCGCAGTAGTGGAAGAGGAATGGGCGACTACAATGACGATGTGCAGTATGCGGAGCAGAATGGTGATTCTTTTGAATATACCTTTAGAGGAACAGGGATTCAACTGTTCACTGAGGTAGACGAATCACAAGGGGATATGGATATCTATGTAGACGATCAATTCAAGGGCACGGTAAGCGCTTATCGAAACGGGCGATTGTCACAGCAGATTCTGTACAGTATCTCTGGGCTTACAGATGGACAGCACACACTGAAGGCTGTGAAAAAATCAGGCAGATTCATGCTGCTTGACATGCTCAAGGTAGAGATTCCGAATATGATTAATCCGATCGCAGCGAGCTTTGATAAATCGCTTTCTGCTCAGCAGGACATTGAGATTACACTTCTACAACAGCCGGAAAGCTTCATAGGCATTACGAATGGATCATATCATCTGGTTCCTGGGACCGATTATACGGTAGCTGGTGACCGTGTTAAACTGAACAAATCTTATCTTGCAGCACAACCAGTGGGAAAGCTGAACCTCAGCTTTACTATTGGTGGCGATTATCTTAATGATGTGCATTCAACGACAGTGGACGGCGATTCCTTTGAATATACCTTCAAGGGCACTGGAATCCGCTTGATCACACCTACGGGTCCAGATCAAGGTGAAGTAGATATTTATGTGGACGGACAATGGATTCAGACCGTGAATGCTTATAGTCAGAGTCGACTGACACAACAGGAGATTTATAGTATTTCTGGATTGGCAAGCGGCTTGCACACACTTAAAGCTGTGAAGAAATCAGGTAATCTCATGCTGACAGATCGATTGAAATTCACAGTCCCAACCAGTGATGGAGGAACAACGAACCCTACAGAACCTCCAACACCAACGCCGACGCCGACGGCAACACCTACACCGACTGATGCAGGGGGTCCGTCTATACCAGCTCAGCCTTCATTCACACCTACCCTGACTCCGACGCCAACGCCAACTCCGGCATCTGGAACTGATGGGAAGGATGATGCCGAGACGATGCGACATTCGGCGTATATCAACGGATATCCGGGAGGCTTCTTTAAACCCGATGCTCCCATTACCCGTGCTGAGATGGCAACCATCCTAGCGAAGGTTGCTGAGAAAGAGGCCACTGGATCAGGTGTAACATTCAGTGATGTTCCCTCCAGCTATTGGGGGGCAGATGCTATTGCCAAAGTAGCTAAGATGGGACTAATGAACGGTTATACTGATGGTACTTTTAAGCCTAATCAACCATTGACGCGTGCAGAAATGGCTAGTTTAACAGCCATGCTGAGCCCGAATTCTACAACATCGGGCCGCGGCTTCTCTGACATCACCGGTCACTGGGCACAGGCAGCGATAAAGAAAGCCCAAGATATAGGCATAATGAATGGCTACAGTGACGGAACTTTCCGTCCGAATTCCAAGCTTACTCGTGCGGAAGCCGTTACAGCTATCAACAGAGTTTTGGGCAGGGGCCCGCTTATGGGTGTCACGCAGCCAGGGTGGAACGATGTTCCAGTCTCCCACTGGGCATTCGGTGATATTGAGGAGGCTTCGACCGACCATATCTCGAAGCCTAGTACACAAGGCGGAGAACAGTGGACAGAATAAGTTGAGCGATGAATGAACGGAGGGGCCTTCTTTGGCCCCTTTTTTCTGAATGATATGCGATGAGAAAAAGAAGGGGAGATGAGCATGAATATTCTAATTACCGGAGCAAGTGGATTTATCGGAACGGCTCTAGCCAAGTATTTGGCAGATAAACATACAGTGATTTGTCTGTCACGCCAAGCTCCGGAAGGGGCTTTTGCGTATGTTCAGGGTTCTTTTGATTCGGCGGAGGATTTGAGCAGGCTGGACTCGTATGATATTCAGGCGGTGATTCATCTTGCCGCAGTTACTGGCGGCTCTACTGAGGAGGAAAGCCTTGCTGTTAATGTGCTGGGAACAAGGAGATTGTACCGATATCTGCTTGACCACGGTTGCCCAAAGTTCATCACAGCGAGCTCCATTGCCGTGGTGGGTGGACTCACTGAGGATTTTATTCCGCTTGAGCTGCCTATCCCAGATGATCATCCCTGTTTGGCAGCGGATGCCTATGGGCTAAGCAAGGCTATGGTCGAGGAGTTGACCCGGTATTTTCATCGCAATCATAAAGATACCGACTTTATCAATCTTCGCTTTGGAGCTGTAGCCTCCCTAGGCTGGATTCCTCCTGTCTTGAAGACAGGATCCAAGCCAACGCTCCCGTTCATCACACTGGGGCATGTCCATGCTGAGGATGTGGTGGAGGGAATTACTGCGGCACTGGAATCTCCACTTAAGCCGGGGGTAAGAACTCTCAATCTGGTTGGGCCGGATGCTAGCAGCAATTTGCCAGTGGCTGAGCTCCTTACCCCGTTGGTGGGGAATGATTATAATTTGGATTATTATCATTTTTCCGGTCAAGAATATAAGCCTTTGTATGCTATGGATCGTTTCAAGGAGGAATTCGGTTTTGTGCCTTCACGTTCTACCCGCCATACGATGGGTACAACTTAGAAGGGTTAACACACTGGAAAGATAAAAAAATTTGGATGGTGAATAAAAAGCAGTGATAACGGCGTACATCGGTGCTTTTTATCCAGTTCTGAAAGTTTTAACACCTGTAAAATTGGGTTTGCACACTTGACTATTAAGTAAAATGTTTTAATCTATGGTAATGATAGCGCTATCGAAATGATATTAGGGGAGGGGTCACTACGCTTAAATATTCCAATATCTTTCGTAAATTCTTAATCTCCTATGTAGTCATTTTGGTCATTCCCAGCATTGGCGGATATATGTCCTATCTGACTTCGATTTCTGTGACAGAGTCTATCTCTATTGAGAACGGGGTCACCCAGCTCCAGAAAAGTCAGGAAATATTGGAGCGCCGCATGGCGGAAGTAGAAGGGTTTACCAGGCAATTGGCAGTCAATCAGGAGCTAAACGTTCTGATGAATGAAAGAGACAATGAGACGAACGTGTATGGCATTTGGAGAACGATGCGGAATGTCCTGACTTTCGGTCAGACGAATGATTTTTTGCAAAACTATTATATTTACCTCGCCAATTATAATCTTATTCTAACCCCAGGTTCTTCTTACCGGCCGGAACATTACTACTCTAATTTCAACTATAAGGATCTTTCGCTACAGGATTGGACCAAAGAAGTGCTTGAGAAAACCCACCGCAGTGAAATCAAGCCACTCAGTGACTATGTTAGCAGGGGCATGCAAACCTCCGTTATTACCTATATGCAGTCACTCCCTCTGGATAGTTTCAACGATTCCTCACCAGCTGTCGCGGTAGTGATCATAGACGAGAAAATCATTTCTAGTCTATTATCTGGTCTAACTGAGCGATACGGAGGCTGGGTTCATATCAGCGATGCTGAAGGAAATACGATTGTTCTGCAGGGAAGTGATGAGCAGAAAATGGCCCATATGACCGCTGATTCGGATTTTGATAAAAACAAGGTTAGTCAGTTCTATGAAGACGATCTAGTGATCACGACTCGTTCTGATTCGAACGGCTGGGTATACCAGACAGGGATTCCCCGGCATATTTTGATGGAGAATGCTAACAAGATCAAGCAAATGTCCATACAAATTACGGGAGGAACATTACTCATCGGCTTGATAGTTGGACTAATATTAGCTTACCGTAACAGCGCTCCAATCAATCATATGCTTAGCGTCATGAAGGAGCAATTTGGCAAGGAAGAGGCCTCTGCCAAGAATGAATTTGACTTTTTAAGCGGGAATATTGCCAATATGATCACCAAGAACAAGTTGCTGGAAACCGAACTTAATCGTCAGCTTCCGTTGGTCAGGGATGCATTTCTGAAGCGGTTATTAGCAGGTGAATTCAAAACGCATGATGAGATTCTCACTGCCGCCGAGCAGGTGGGGATTAACTTGAAACAGAACACTGGATATGTAGGAATTGTTCAGATTAACGGCTATGCCGGTATGGACAGCGTTGAAATTCTCAATGAGCTGAATGCTTCCCGTTTGCTGCTGAAGCAGTCCCTATCGGATCTCGGAGTGGATGTACTAATGACGGATATGGGCTCCGACAAAGTGGTAACTCTGTTTTTCTCCAAGGAAGAAGAGACCGACAAAGCGTATGAGGCAGAAAATATCACTAACATTCTGGAGAATTTGGCGCAGTACGTTTTTAATGAGTACCGTATTACTACTCAGGGGGGCTTCGGTGATCTTTTCACAGAAATAACGGAGGTTAGCCTTTCCTTTGACCAAGCCAAGCAAGCTCTGGAATATGCCGTCTACATGAATAAAAAAGGAATTGTATGGAGTAGCGAAGCCCAAAATGAGAATACGACCTATTATTATCCACTGGATACAGAGCAACGTCTGATCAGTACCATTCGGGCTGGAGAGCTAGAAGAGGCTAAACGGATTGTCCGTGCGATTGTTGCCCAGAACATGGAACAGCGTGAATTATCCATGGAAATGAAGCAACAGCTTGTTGGTGAAATAAAAGGGACGTTTCTTAAGCTTCTGGATCAAAAGGCTTTTACAGAATACCCGGACATCGAGAGTGTGAAGCGGAGGGTCATAGACATTGGTTCATCGGAACGACTCGAAATGATTCAGACCGAATTTTTTGTCATTATGGAAGAACTGTGCGGACTTATTGCAAATAAAAAGAAGGATGTTCATATTCAGATTATTAAGCAGATCAAGGAATATACCGTAGAGAATTATTCGGATACAGAGCTGAGTCTGTACCGGGTAGCTGAACAGGTGGAACGGCCTGAAAAATACATTTCTCAATTGTTTAAAGAGGTTACCGGTGTCAATTTCTCTGATCATCTGATAAAAGTGAGAATGGATCAGGCTGTGATTTTGCTCAAAGATAGTCGGTATACGGTCGATGAGATTGCTATGCGGGTGGGCTATAACAGTTCACATTCTTTCAGACGGGCCTTCAAGCGGTTAATCGGCGTTTCACCGAGCGCTTATAGACAGTCTATTGATGAATAAACAGTTGTTTAGTGAAAATTAAGTATTAGACTGATTCATTAAAAGAAGCAGCGGCGGACCAAGACTTGATAAATAAAGTCTTAGACTGCCGCTGTTGTCGTTCAACTAACGTTTCCCGGTAGCTTTGGGGATCGCCAACGGTCTATGGATTACCGATCTCTGATCTCCGATATCCGTGTCTACTTTACTTTATTTAATAAGTTTGTCACCATTCTGCTCAATGTCCCTTGATCGACGAAAGGAGCAAGACTTGCCAGCAGATCTGGGCTAAGATGTTCAGCTTCGACTCCACCAATCAACTTCTCGAGATTTTCCCTGTCCAGAAAAGGTGCGAGGCTTATGATCTGGTCCGCATCGATAGTGCCGTCTGCAACCCGGTCTACCAAGCGGTTTAATGTTTCTCTGCTAATAAAGGGTGCCAGCCCTTGAACGGAATGCCAGCTCAAGCTGCTCTCTTCTGCTTGTTGTACCAAGCGATCTACATGTTCTCTATCAAGAAATGGGGCAATCCCAACAAGATTGTGCACTTCTAAGGAAACGTCAATCGATTTATCTACCAGTCGACATAATGTGTCGCTGCTGACGAACGGAGCGAGTCCAGTAATAGTATTCCACACAATTTCGCCCTCTTCTGCCTGACGAACCAGTTCATCCAATGTATCTGTTCCAAGGAACGGAGCCAGCCGCATGATCACGTCTAAATTAAGGACGCTGCTGTCTAATCGTTCTGTAACCTTATGCAGAGCGCTTGCTTTTACAAACGGCGCTACTTCTACAAGCTCCTCCAGCTCAGCCTCTCCGGTATTGACCATCTCTGCAACTTGTTCCGGCCTGTTCTCTGCGATCTCCTCAACGATCGTTCCTAGGTGCGGGTGCTCCCGAATTTCTGTATTGTCTCCTGCATTTAAAATGTCGTCTACCGTTTTGCCGAATAATCTCGCAAACTTCGGAAGCGTTCCGATATCCGGTAGCGAGTCGCCCCGTTCCCATTTCGATACCGCTTGATGACTTACATTCAGTTGATCGGCAAGTTCCAATTGGGTCAAATCCTGGTCTTTGCGAAGCTTCGAAATATAAGCTCCAATTTTACGCAAGTCGAGCATTGTATACCTCCAATAAAACAAAATGTACAGTGCGCACTGTCAAAAACAGCATAGCATTTCTGCAAACGCAATCCTATCAAGCGTTGGTTGAATTGTCTCATGCGCTTTATTCAACTGCCGGTAGAATTGTCCAGATTGGAAATCTCCAGAGAGGGGCCTGATTCCGGAAAAATGGCCGTTCTACAGCTATTTTGTTCTCCCTGAATAGGGTTATTTGTACGCTGAAATGCCCAAGTGTACCTTTTCTTTGGGGATAAAAGTCAATTATGATCAACTCGTAGAAAGCGCTATCATAAACTACTGGCGGTTGCTTAGGGGGGATTGTTCTGGAGAAAGAAATAGTATTACATCACAAGTCGTTACCGAAGCGTAAGGGCTCTGTATTTTTACAAAATGCTCGTAGAAGTATGAAAAAGCACTGGCAGCTACATTTGCTCGTGATTCCACCTCTGTTATTTTTCCTCATTTTTAAGTATTATCCAATGCTGAACGCGGTTCTAGCCTTCAAGGACTACAACGTGATTAAAGGAATATGGGGAAGTCCATGGGTTGGATTTCATAATTTTCGATTATTTTTTGATAATCCACAGTTTTGGACGCTGCTCAAGAACACCATCATGCTTAGTGGTTACCTGCTGCTGGCGGGATTTCCAATTCCGATTATCCTTGCGCTCATGATTAATGAATTGCGCGGGGGAAGGTTCAAAAAGTTCGTCCAGCTGGTCTCATTTGCGCCTTATTTCATCTCGACGGTTGTCATGGTGTCCATTATTATGCTATTTATGGCACCTCGTCTTGGATTTGCGAACATCGCTCTCAACTTCTTCGGTTTGGAGTCGATCAATTTCCTTGGAGAACCGGGAATGTTTCGTTCGATTTATGTCTGGTCTGATATTTGGCAGACTGCGGGCTACAGTGCCGTTATCTATTTAGCAGCGCTTGCCGGCATCGATCCTACGCTTTATGAGGCAGCCAAAGTCGATGGCGCTTCACGCTTTCAAAAAATTCGTTATATTGATCTGCCAGGTATTGTGCCTACCATCGTCATCATCCTGATTTTGAATGTTGGGAATGTCATGGCTATTGGCTTTGAAAAGGTCTATCTTCTGCAGAACCCGCTCAATCTGGCGAATTCCGAGATCATTGCCACTTATGTCTACCGGGTCGGTTTGCTGAACGCCAATTATAGCTTTGCAACTGCGGTTGGTCTATTCAACTCGGTAATCAACCTTATTTTGTTGCTTACGGTGAATGGCTTGGCTAAACGCATCACAAACAACAGCATCTGGTAGGAAAGGAGCAACCACATGGCAGCAGTTCAGCAAAAAATTAAAGAATCAACTGGCGATAAGCTATTTCTGACCACTATTTATATTCTACTCAGCCTCGTGGTCATCGCGGTGATTTATCCGCTAATTTTTATCATCAGCAGCTCGATTAGCAGTCCAGCAGCCGTTACCTCCGGTCGAGTCTGGTTATGGCCTGTAGATATTTCCTTCAAAGGTTTCAAGGTTCTGCTAAATACACCCGAGATCATTACAGGCTACGGCAACTCCATTTTTTATACAGCCGCAGGGACGTTCATTAGTGTTGTGCTTACGATCATGATCGCGTACCCTTTATCACGCAGAGGTTTCTTCGGACGCAACACTTTGATGATGATCATCACCTTTACGATGATATTCAGCGGCGGGCTGATTCCGACCTATATGGTCGTGAAGGAACTCCATTTGATTGATACCCGCTGGGCACTGCTGATACCAAACGCGATTTGGGTATGGCAGGTCATTATTGCCCGGTCATTCTTTCAATCCTCCATTCCGGAGGAGCTGCTGGAAGCCAGCGAAATCGACGGTTGCAGTGATATGCGGTTTGTCTGGAGCGTTGTCATTCCATTATCGAAGCCCATTATCGCGGTGTTAGTCCTTATGTATGCGGTAGGACAGTGGAATGCATACTTTGACGCTTTGATTTATTTGAAATCAGCGAATTTGTTCCCGCTTCAGCTTGTCTTACGAAGCATCATCATCCAGAACAACAGTGCAGGTACAATGGATGCGATGAAAATGGTGGAGCGGCAGCAGCTTGCTGAGCTACTCAAATATGCACTTATAGTTATCGCTACTCTGCCTGTACTTGTTATCTATCCGTTTGTTCAGCGTTATTTTGTCCAAGGAATGCTGGTCGGTTCAGTTAAAGGCTAATTCACAGCTTTCAGAATCTGGAGAGGGGGAGAGGCACGCAGTAAAATGACAGAAAGATATCGTACCTGCCTAAATTATAAAAGGGAGTGATCGAATTTGAAGAAAAGTATGATGATCTTGTCATTGGTGCTGGTATTAATTCTTACGGTGGTGTTAAGCGGATGTGCTAATAAAAATACAGATAACACATCCTCCGCACCTGCTGAGTCAGGTAACTCGGAATCAGCAAGCAAACCGGTGGAAATCAGCGTGTTCTCGGTTCAGGAATCCGGGATCGATGTTCCTACCAATAAATTTTCGAAATTTGTGGAAGACAAATTCAATATTAAATTCAAATGGGAAATCAACCCTTCAGACGGAGCCAAGGAAAAGCGCCAAATCTCACTTGCTAGTGGCGATTACCCTGATGCTTACCTGCTCACTCACTATATCGATCAGTTCTCACAGGCAGATCTTCTGAAGTATGGCAAACAGGGTGTGCTGATTCCTCTGAACGATCTAATTGATAAATATGCTCCGAATATTAAAGCGGCTATGGAAAAGAACGATAATTTGAGAACGCTTAACACAGCGCCTGATGGTAATATCTACGGGCTTGTCGCTTACACAGAGTGCTTTCACTGCTCCTATCCGAGCAAAATGTGGCTCAATACCGAGTGGCTGAAGAAGCTGAATCTGGAAATGCCGAAGACAACCGAAGAATACAAAAAAGTGCTGGAAGCTTTCAAAACACAAGATCCGAACGGGAATGGAAAAGCAGATGAAGTGCCGCTAAGTGGCTCTATTGAGGAGTTTGGTGTACGCATTGTACCATTCCTCATGAATGCATTTGTATACGATGATGACCGCAATTATCTGAACATGATGGATGGAAAAGTTCAATCGGCGGCTGTCACACCGGAGTGGAAGGAAGGCCTGACCTATATCAAATCTCTGTTTGACGCAGGTTTGATTGATCCAGGGGCATTCACACAGAATGCGGAAGCCTTTAAGAAAATCGGTGAAAATGCCGATGCGGAAATTCTGGGCGCTGGTGCGGGCATGCACCCTGCGATTTTCGTCAATATTGATCCGGGCAATAGAAGCTCGGCACACTACAATCCTGTACCACCGATTAGCGGACCGGAAGGTATCTCCTATGCGACTCATGATGCAGGTGGCGTATCCCCAGGAGCGAAATTTGTCATCACCAACAAAGCTAGCGAGGAAGCACAGATCGCTTTAATTAAAATGGTAGACTACATGTTTACTTCTGAAGGACAGACCAATGGTGGCAGTGGTATGAAGGGCATTGATTGGACTGATCCAGAAGAAGGCGATGTAGCACTGGACAAAGATGTTAAACCAGTGATCAAGACCATTCCTATGGCGGAGGGCGAAGCGCCGCGCAATGCGGGCTGGAGCGGCATGGGTCACTTCTATATGCCAAAAGAGTACCGTGATACCTTCGTTCAAGCTACTGACATCTACGCTTCCAGCGGTTATGAACGCAGATTGTATGATGCGACTCTGCTGTATGAAGGACATGAGCCTAAAGAATTATTCCCGATCTGGTCGATTTGGATTGATCCAAGCGAAATCGATGAAGCGAGCTTACTGCAAACCAACATCAAGAATTACATTGAGCAAAATCAGCTTCAATTCATCACTGGCAACAAGGATCTTAATAAAGATTGGGATGCTTATATAAAAGGTCTGAAAGACTTGAAGCTAGATCGTTATCTCGAAATCTTGCAAAAGGCTTACGAAACTTCTAAAAAATAAAATATTGAAATCAGAATCAGGTGCTGTAAGATATACCCCAGCACCTGATTTCTTGATTTCAAGGAAAAATATACATTTTTATTTACGGAGGATCAATCATGACAGAAGAGAAACATTGCAATCATCAATTTGTGGTTCCAAGACGGGGACTACCGAATACAAGCGTAAGACTTGCGGGAAAGGAGCCGGTGACTGTCGCCTTTTTGGGTGGTTCCATTACAGAAGGGGCAGGTGCTTCCGACGCGGACACATTTAGCTGGAGAGCGCTGACTGGTAAGTATCTGCAGGAGCGATTTGCGAATCATGAATTCCGCTTCATCAATGCGGGAGTGGGTGGAACGAATTCCACGCTGGGCGCTCACCGATTACAGTCGCATGTCCTGCAATACGGCAAGATTGATCTTCTATTCGTTGAATTTAGCGTCAATGACGGCAACGACCGGGAAGAATCCATTAGAGGTCTGGAAGGAATTGTACGCCAGTGCAGACGGTTGTCGCCCGGCACTGACATTTGCTTCTTGTATACGGCAGCAGAGAAGAATCTGTCAGGGAGCAATCCCTTTAACATTGCCGTCCACGAAGAAGTAGCTGAGCATTACGATCTTCCATCTGTTAATTTTGCAGCTAGAGTTTATGCACAGACCCAGGCCGGACAAATGGAGTGGACTGAGCTGGCTCCGGATGGATATCACCCCAATGATGACGGACATGCGCTGTATGCTTCTTTTTTACAGGAGTATTTGTATGCAGCTCTTGTTCCTGACAACACACATTCAAATACCCGAAGCGCGTTAAGTATTGCTCCTCTGGAGGAGCGAAATTATGAATACGGTAATTTACTGGATTTCAGAGGCGCTGATCATGCAGATGGGTTCGAGCTACGCGAGCTTACCCCTGATGTTCCACTGATGAACTGGCGATTTGGAACGGAGCATTTATATACAGACAGCAAAGAGGCATCTTTTTCTTACACAGTAACCGGACAGAGTGTGGGTCTGCTGCTGCTCTACGGCCCGGACAGTGGGATATTCGAATATTCGCTCAATGGCGGTCCCTTTCATGCGGTTAACTTATTCGATGAATGGTGTCCGCTTGCGTTTCGGCCTATTATTGCTATGTTCGGAATCGAGGAACAACGTCAGGAATTGCAAGTAACCGTGCGAATTACAGGGGAAAAGGATGAACAGAGTAAAGGCACCAGTCTGCGCATTTTGCAGCTAATGTACAATTGATTATTCTAACCTAGAGGATTATACTGCCTCTTATTAAGCGTTTACAATGCTAAGAAAGTTGGTGTTGATCATTTCTTTTACAGAACACAGCGTCGATTCTTCTCCTATCGTAATTCGCCTGACTGATTTTGGTGTTCTGCCGGATTCCGGCTTGGATGCTCAGCCAGCCATGACAAGAGCTATTGAGGCAGCCGCCGAAATAACTGGGCCGGTCCTGCTGGATTGTCCAAGAGGCTGTTATCATTTCTATCCGGAAGAGGCGATCCGGAAACCCTACTACATCTCCAACACTACCAGTGAAGAAGAAAATCCGGATGTCACCAAGACTATAGGAATTCTCTTAAAGGGGCTGCACAATTTAACATTTGAGGGCAATGGCTCTCTATTTATCTTCCATGGCAAGCAGACTATGTTCTTGCTGGATGGCTGCAAAAATATAGAGATTCGTAATTTACATACCGACTATGCTCGGCCGACTGTGACAGAGATGACGATTACTGAAAGCGGTACTCATTATTTCGATGTCCAGGTTCACTCCGATTCACGGTATGAGATCAGGGATGGCAAGCTGGTCTGGATCGGTGAGGGCTGGAGCTTCTCGGAAGGACCAATGCAGATCTATGATCCACTTAGCAATACGACTTGGCGGGTGGACAACTGGTCGGAGCTGGCTGATTCGGTTGAAGAGCTGGAGCCGATGAAGCTCCGCTTGCATTTTGATCATGGGCCTGAGGTTGTCCCCGGGCAGGTTCTGCAAAGCCGTGATGGTATTCGCGATCAGGTAGGTGTCTTCATTGTGGAGAGCGCTAACATCACCTTCAGCGATGTGGGGCTGCATTTTTTACACGGACTTGGTGTTGTAGGGCAGTTCAGCGACAATCTGACCTTTCAACGCATGGATATTTCGCCGCGCCTGGAGACAGGCCGAACGGTTACTGGCTTTGCGGATTTCATCCACATGTCCAGCTGCCGAGGTAAAATAACTGTTGTGGACAGCCGTTTTGCCGGTTCTCATGATGATGTCGTCAATGTCCATGGTACCTATCTACGGATCATGGAGCAGCTGTCTGCGAATAGGCTGAAGGTTCGGTTCATGCATCCGCAGACTTACGGTTTTATGGCCTTCCATCCAGGAGACGAAATTGAATTTGTTCGTTCTGGCTCTCTGACTACCTATGCTGCTAATGAAGTGATAGAGGTTACGCGTCTCAATCCACGCGAGCTAGTACTGACTTTAGCACAGCCTATTCCTGAAGGGATTGGCAGTTATGATGTGATCGAGAATGTAACCTGGACACCGGAGGTTGAAGTCGTAAATAATCACCTCGCTCGGGTACCGACCCGCGGTATCCTTGTGACAACACGGCGTAAAGTAGAGATTAAGGGGAATGTTTTTGATCGGATGCAAATGAGTGCGATTCTGGTTGCCCTGGATGCGGAGTCTTGGTATGAGTCTGGCAAGGTGGAGGATGTAACCATCGCTGAGAATCATTTTATTGAATGCGGGGGCATCGAGCATCCGATTATTTTCATTTCGCCAGAGAACACAGAGGTTGATGAGAGCACTCCTGTTCATGAGGGTATAGTTATTAAGAACAACAGGTTCGAGACTGGTGAAACGTTAGTCCTTAGTGCCAAGAGCACCCGCGGACTGGTCTTCAGTGCTAACGAAATTGTCATGGGTGGGGAAAGTACGAACTGTCTTTCCAGTGTTGCGGATGCGATACGTTTAACCGCCTGTAGCGAGGTCGATATTCAGGATAATTAATTCAATGAGTTAGGGCAGGTTGTGTTAGATCGCGATATGGATCGGTAGATCGATGTATAGAAAACGCTTTATCTGATCTTTATAATGAGGGCAGACTTGGGGGAATACATTATTTAATTCATGACAGATCGTGAGGGAGAGAACCAATGAAACTTCAATATGACAAGCCAGCAACTGTATGGACCGAAGGGCTTCCGATTGGGAATGGCCGTCTGGGTGGTATGATCTTCGGCGGTGTGGAACAGGAGAAAGTCAGTCTAAACGAGGATACATTATGGTCGGGATTCCCGAAGGATGGGAACAATCCAGGTGCTAAGGAAGCTCTGCCAAAGGTTCGAAAGCTGATTCAGGAGGGCCGGTATACAGAAGCGGACACCCTGACTAGAGAGATGCTAGGTCCGTACACCCAATCATATCTGCCCTTCGGAGATTTACTACTTCGTTTTGAGCATGGTGGTGTTTATCAATCCTATCGGCGGACATTAGATATTGAACATGCGGTTCACCGCATTGAATACAAGATTGGTAATGTTACTTATACCCGTGAGATGTTCGCTTCACATCCTGATCAGTTGCTCGTGCTGCGTCTGACTGCAAGTGCACCGGGAGCGCTGAATGTACATGCTACGCTAGATAGTTCGCTTCGGCATAGCCTTCACGCTCAGGGTGATAACTTTGTACTCTCGGGAACTGCACCGGAGCATGTTGATCCAAGCTATTTTTGGAGTGACAATCCGATCCAATACGGAGAACCTGGCAAGAGCAAGGGCATGGCCTTTGAAGGACAACTCTCCGTAGTAGCAGAGGATGGGGAAGCTACCGTTGACGGTAGTGGAATTCATCTGTTGGGAGGAACGGCTGCAACCTTCTATTTCAGCGCGGCTACAGGCTTTAATGGCTTTGACAAAATCCCGGGAGCTGAGGGGAAAGATGCTTCTGCTATTGCAGCTTCTTACTTGGCAGATGTGAATGGAAAGTCTTACGACAGCTTGCTTCAAGCGCATGTCGAGGATTATCGATCACTTTTTGACCGAGTGAAGCTCCAATTAGGTAAGACACAAGCCCCGGAGTCGATGTCCACGGAGCAACGGATTACGACATACGCGGCACAAGACCCTGGTCTTGTCGAGTTGCTGTTTCATTACGGGCGCTATTTGATGATCGCAAGCTCGCGCCCCGGAACACAGGCTACTAATCTGCAGGGAATATGGAATGCGGTTACCCGTCCGCCGTGGAGTAGCAATTATACACTGAACATCAATACAGAGATGAATTATTGGCCAGCTGAAATTTGTAATCTGGCGGAATGTCATGAGCCGTTGCTGGATATGATCGGAAATTTGGCGAAGATGGGTGCGGAGACTGCTCAAGTCAACTATGGTGCCCGAGGCTGGGTGGCTCATCATAATACGGATCTTTGGGCACAGACAGCACCGGTGGGGGATTATGGTGACGGAGATCCAAGCTGGGCTTACTGGACGATGAGTGGCGTTTGGCTGACACAACATCTCTGGGAGCATTATGCTTTTGGCGGGGACGAGGAATATTTACGGACTTCCGCTTATCCTGTGATGAAGGAGGCGGCTCTGTTTGCACTGGATTGGCTTATTGACGATGGTAACGGAAGGCTTATGACCTCCCCATCCACTTCACCAGAGCATAAATTCCAGACAGCGGAGGGCTTGGCTGCAGTCAGCGCAGGTGCTACTATGGATATTTCGCTCATCTGGGAGCTGTTTACGAATTGTATCGAGGCTTCGGAAACGCTTGGAACGGATGAGGATTTGCGTGCAGAATTGGTAAGTGCTCGTGAACGTTTATTGCCACTGCAGGTTGGTAAGTACGGACAGTTGCAGGAATGGTCCTTAGACTTTGAGGATGAAGATATGTATCACAGACATACCTCACATTTGGTCGGTATCTATCCGGGCCGGCAGTTGTCAGAAGAAGAGACCCCTGAGCTGTTCGCTGCCGCCAAAACTTCGCTTGAACGGCGTGGGGATGAGAGCACGGGCTGGAGTCTGGGCTGGAGAGTTGCGCTCTGGAGCCGCTTCCGGGATGGCAACCGCTCACTACGACTGCTCTCAAACATGCTGCGGCTGGTGAAGGACGGGGAGTCCGAACAGTATAGTCACGGCGGGGTTTATGCCAATCTGCTTGGCGCACATCCACCGTTCCAAATTGATGGTAACTTCGCCGCTTCTGCCGGAATTGCTGAGATGCTGCTGCAATCTCACCTCGGGTATCTCGATCTGCTGCCTGCACTGCCAGATGAATGGCAGGAGGGAAGCGTGGCGGGGCTACGTGCCCGCGGTGGCTTTGAAGTTAGCATTCAGTGGGATAGAGGCCATCTCGTGGAAGCACAGATTACCTCCCTTCTAGGCGATGAATGTGTGATCCGCACAGATGCTTCGCTCATGGTGAGTAATGGCGGCAACGAGATGGAATTTGACCGCTCCGTAGATGGAATGGTGAGCTTTCCAACGACCGCAGGCCAGACCTACAAGCTTATAGTTGGTAAGCAATAATAGTCAGTTTCATACGAATATGGACAGCAGCAGGGACATGAATTACAGGTCCTGCTGCTGTTTTTTTGTACGAATATAATACTGATCAACAATTAGGGAAAAACTCCCTGAAATTCGGAGATTTTTGCTCGCAAGACTAACAATCAGGGAATTTCTCCCTGAAATTCATTCGATCTGGTGGTGAATTTGGAATTCACTCTGTTTTTTAGGGAGGAATTCCCTCATTACATTGAAATATAGTGTTTTCTGGCTTTTTTTAGGGAGGTTTTCCCTAATCTATCTCTTCTAGCTGCCCGAAGGTGAAAACGGAGTGTGGATACGAAATTGTTGAGCATGAGCAGTATTTTATGTACAGCCTCTTCTTCTTGTCATCGACATGAATATTAGGGGGATTAAGGTTTGTGCTAGATGTGTTAGATCGCGGTATGGATCGGAAGATCGTTGTATAGAAAACGCTTTATCTGATCTTTATAATGAGGGCATACTTGGGGGACACAGGTACAGAGCCTGCCGCCTTCAAGGTCCAAAACGCAGTAACAAGGAGGCAAATCATGCTAACTGATAGTGCTACAACGGTAAAAGTAAATACGGACACAGCATCTCTTATCTGTGTAACCAATGATGAGGTGAATCTAGAGATTGATCTCGGGACGGGTGAGGCATCCGTTGCCCGCGGAAACACTTCTCATGTAAAAGGGATTCGCAGTGCATTCCGCTGGCAGGGCCGGGAATATAACACTGAACATTATCAGAGCCACACACTGAAGTCTCAGGAAGTGGTAGTTCGTGAGGGCTTTGGAAAAGGTGTTCGCGTAGTCATTTTGCACGAAACGTCCCTGCTGCCACAGCTGGAGCAGCATTTCTATATTTATGAATCTTCATCATTTGTATTGATGCAAATCGTAATCGCAAGCGATGAAGAGATCAAGGCAAACCGGATGGCTGTCCTTCAGACCAAATCGGTGTCACTTGGCGGGGAGTCAGGGCAACCCGAAGAACCAAGCATTCTGCGTGTGCCGTACGACAACGACAAGTGGGTCAGATATACAGTAGTGAAGCCGCCGATGGATACGGAAAGCTATGAAGTAACTGCATTGTTCGCGCCGGAAAGCCGGCAGGGAATTATTATGGGTTCCATTACGCACAAGGTGTGGAAGACAGGGATTCGTATCAAAAGCGAACGGAGCGGAGGGATCGAGGAGCTGGATCTTTACGGCGGCGCTGTAAGTGAAATGACCCGCGATTTCCAGCCACATGGTTATGTGAAAGGAACAAGAGTAGAGTCACCGCTCGTTTTCGTAGGGTTCTATGATGATTATAGAAAAGGGCTTGAAGCGTACGGTCAGGCTAATACCTGGATAGAGGCTCCTCTGTCATGGGATGGCGGCGTTCCTATCGGCTGGAATAGCTGGTCTGCGGCAATGGCTGAGCTTGATTATGATCTGTATACATCCACCAGTAATTTTCTGAAAAATGAAGTGCAGCCGCTAGGATTCCAGAATGAGGACACACTGTACATCAACTTTGATGCTTTCTGGGACAATTTCACACCAGAAGAAATGAAGAATGCACTGGACCTGGTTCGGGAGAATGGTCATAGACCGGGAACTTACTGGACGCCTTTTGCCTTCTGGGGAAGTCCGGCTCAGTTTGGAGATCTCGTGGAAGGTACAAACGGCAAATACACTTATGGTGATATCTTGCTGCGAGACAGCGAAGGAGAAATTTTGCCGGATGTTGATGGAGGGCTGGCCATTGACCCGACACATCCAGGCAACCTGCAAAGAATAGATTGGTATACGAATAAATTCATCTCGGAAGGCTTCGAGTATGTCAAGCTAGATTTCTTGGCGCATGGTGCACTGGAAGGGCAGCATTACAATCCGGAGATTACTACGGGAATTGCGGCATATCACTATGGGATGACTTACTTGCAGAACAAGCTCTCACCAGAGGTGATCGGTCGGCCGTTCTTTATCAATCTATCCATCGCGCCATTGTTCCCTTATGCATTTGCGCATAGCCGCCGGGTATCCTGTGATGTCTTCGGCACGCTACACGATACGGAATATTTGCTGAACTCGTTGACACATGGCTGGTGGATGAGTCATACCTTGTACCATTACAATGACCCGGATCATTCCGTGCTCTACAAGAGCCACAACCAAGATGCCACTGGCTGGCATGAAGGACGGAGCCGACTGACTGCTTCGGTCATCGCTGGAACGGTACTTCTGCTAGGCGATGATTTCCGAAAAGAAGAAGCAGCCGCACGGGCCAAAGCGTGGCTGGGCAATAAAGAGATTATGAATGTCGCCCGCCTAGGGAAGACTTTCCACCCTGTCGAAGGGGATCTTGGCAAGCAAGCTTCCGATACTTTCGTACTTGAAGATGCAGAAGATGATGTATTTTATCTTGCTGTCTTCAACTATGATGCTGCGAATTCTGCTCATAAATCTATCTCCTTGGAGCGTGCAGGGCTGAAGGGTCAAACAGCTTACCAACTGCTTGATCTATGGGAAGGCACACAAGGGGAAACAGCGGGAGAGCTTGTAGTTACGCTCGAACCGGCAGAGTCCAAAATCTTCAAATTAACGGCAAAAGCCAACTGATTATACACATTGAAAAAAGAATACGCGCAACCGCTTCTCGCGGATAGCGCGTATTCTTTTTTTGTTGAAGTCTTACATTCGTATTCGGCTTTGCGGATTAAGGCGGTACTGTGTTGGATTAATGCCGTAGCAGGCACTGAAATGTCTGGTGAAGGGATGGATGGAAGGATAGCCCAGCTTCTCGGCAATTGCAGTCACACTAAGCTCACTCTCCAGAAGCAGCCCTGCCGCCCGTCTCATGACCAGATGATGATGATAGACGCGTGGCGTCATTCCAGTCTCCCGTAGAAACAACTCGTGGAAATATGTCCGCTTGAGCCCGCAGAACTGTGCCCAATCTTCGATAGATTTACCACGCTCGGGGTGGGTGTTCAAATATTCGAGCAGGCGAACAATACGATAATCACTTGGCTGATGCTGATGGAGGGCATTATACCAGCTCAAGATCCAGCCGTACAGATAGCTATTGGCCATCTCATTACGATAGAACAGCGCGTTATTGTAAGACTTGGCAATCATCACAAGACTATCGTATAGCAGGGGATATTTAGCTAGTGGAAATACGCAAGGCAACTCGTTCAGCTCGGCGCAGGGTGCTTCGGTGGCTTTTTTTTCAAATTGTAAGACTTCAGGGGCATGGATAAATAAAAGGTTATTAGATACTGGAGAGCGGTTGTCCCATAAATCAAAATAGATGTTGTAGGACGAAAGTGGATGAGAAGGCATGATATGAAAAGCATGGGGCTGACCGGGACGGAGAAAGACAAGTGTCCTCCGTTCAATCGGATAACGTATTCCGTCGATCTCCATCTCACCGGGGCCATCAGTAAACAAGTGGAACGCGTATGCATTACCGACTCTCAGATGCTCATTGCTGCTGCCGTCGTACACATAAGGCATGATTGCGCCGACATACGGAGTCATTTCAGATAGTTTATTCATGCGGTCCCTCTTTTCTTAACTTACCGTACAAATCATCAAATAATCGAACAGGTCAACAAAGACAGTGATTCATCCAAATGATACGATAAATACAATGAATCCGCAACATATTGGATAGGTTTAAGAAAGTGTGATTCATCTTGAAAGAGATGGAATTATGAATAATTTTACACTATATAGCGGATTAATTAACAACATTTTTAGAGGGTTATCGCGCTTGCACAGATTCTACTATGGACAGGAGAAAATAAAATGAGCGATTTTAGATTATGGTATTCTACCCCTGCAACGGATTGGTCACAAGGATTGCCACTGGGCAACGGAAGAATAGGTGCAGTAGTGATAGCTGCTCCGTATCGTGAGGTATGGAACATGACCGAGGTTACCTACTGGTCGGGTCAAGCTGAGTCAGAGCCTGCTCCTTTCGGAGGCAAAGCTGCGCTGGAAGAGCTGCGAAAGTACTTCTTTGCTGGCGATTATAACGAAGGTGACCGTCTAGCCAAACAACATCTGCAGCCGAAGAAACGAAATTTCGGTACGAACCTTGGTTTATGCGAGGTTGTCATTGACTTTGCAGAACAGGACACGGATTCCAGGTCAGCAGCGGCTATCGAGCGAGAGCTGGATTTGACCTGTGCGGTGGCCCAGACAGTGGTTCAAAGTAGTGGAACAACGCTGCATCGTGAGATTTTTGCCTCCCATGCTGATGATCTGGTGGTCTCAAGAATTTGGAGCGATGAACCGGGAGGTGTATCCTTTACGATCGGTCTGGAGGGTGGTTCAGAGTCGTTTACGACTCAAGTCGTGAATGACGACACTATTGAATTCAGAGGACAAGCCACAGAGAATGTGCATAGTGACGGAACTTGCGGGGTATGGGCAAAGGGACAAATTAAGGTAAGCATTTCCGGTGGTACGATGTACAGAGGGGACGGTCAATTGAGAATTGCCGGCGCCAATGAGGCGCGAATTTATTTTGCCGTCAGCACCGATTACAACCGTAGTAACTCGGAGTGGGAAATGAAGAGCAGCAGCACATTACAGCAGGCTTTGATTAAAGGATATGCGCAGTTAAAAGAAGATCATATCGAAGATTATGAGCAAGAATATGGTAAGGTGGATATCCAATTAGGTACCACTGGGAAGGTGAATCTGCCGACTGACAGGCGTATTCGATTACTGGCACAGGGCCAGGAGGAAGATTCGCAGTTGTTCGCGTTGTTCCTGCAGTACGGACGTTACCTGACTATTGCTGGAGCACGTGCAGACTCCCCGTTACCGCTGAATTTACAGGGAATATGGAATGATGGTGAGGCTTGCCGTATGGGCTGGAGCTGTGACTATCATTTGGACATCAATACACAAATGAATTACTTTCCGACGGAAGTCGTAAATCTTGGGGATAGTCATCTACCATTAATGCGCTATATTGAAGATTTGTCTCATGCTGGAAAGGCAAGCGCTCGCGATTTCTATGGCAGCAAAGGCTGGGTAGCACATGTATTCTCGAATGTCTGGGGATTCACGGCTCCGGGCTGGGAGACATCTTGGGGGCTAAACGTAACAGGTGGGGTATGGATTGCGACGCATCTGATGGAGCATTATGAATACAGTCAGGACCGTGTATTTCTGGAGCAACAGGCCTATCCAGTGCTAAAAGAAGCCGCAGCATTCTTCCTGGATTATATGACCATTCATCCCAAATACGGCTGGTTGGTGACCGGACCTTCGAACTCGCCGGAGAATCATTTCTATCCTGCGGATAGCAGCGAGGGGGCACAGCAGTTGTCTATGGGGACCACCATGGATCAGATGCTGGTGAAAGACCTTTTTGAGTTCTGCTTAAAGTCTGCGAAACTACTGAATACGGACGAGGAACTACAGGAGCAGTTGAAGGAAGCAATATCCAAGCTGCCACCGTTTCAGATCGGCAAGAGAGGGCAACTGCAAGAGTGGCTCGAGGACTACGAGGAAGCGCAGCCGGAGCATCGGCATTTGGCCCATTTATACGCGGTATATCCAAGTAATCAGATCACACCAGGTAAGACACCTGAACTTAGCGCTGCGGTGAGAGTAACACTTGAGAACCGGATGGTTCAGGAAGAACTAGAGGATGTGGAATTTACCGCCGCATTGTTCGGTCTCGGCTTTGCTAGATTGTACGATGGAGAAAAGGCTTTTAATCATATTTCTCATTTGATAGGCGGACTCAGTTTCGATAATTTATTTAGCTTTTCCAAATCGGGCATTGGAGGAGCGGAGTGCAATATTTTTGTGATCGATGGGAATTTCGGGGGTACGGCTGTTATTGCCGAGATGCTGCTGCAAAGCCATGAGGGTGAGATTCATCTGCTGCCTGCACTTCCAAAAGCATGGGGTACAGGATCAGTCTCTGGACTGCGGGCCAAAGGAAATGCTGAGGTTGATGTAGCTTGGGACAATGGTCAATTAGTGGAAGCTACGATCCGTACCTACTCGCCAGGAACCGTGACACTTCGGTTGGGAGATAGAAGAGCTACTGTTCAAGGAGAAATAGGAGGAAGCTACTATTTTAACAGTCAGTTAGAGTTGGTATAATGATTCAGCGGGGGTGATATGAACCCCCGTTTTAATTATGCTGGGTTATTAGCGCATGATTAAAGGGCTATCCGGTCTGTTATGGACCGGATAGCCCTTTTGCCGATGTCTGCAAATTAACGATTCATGCCTGAAAATAACTTTCATTTATTTGGATCATAGTAGCCTAAGGGGAAAAGAATATAATAGAAGAAACAGATGCAGACAACAAAGAGGAGGGGACATCAGTGTATAGTATTTTTCTAGTTGATGATGAAGAAATAGGCCTTGAGATGATGAGAGATTATATCCGCTGGGAAGAAATGGGCATTTATGTCGTCGGAACTGCGAGTAATGGTAGAGAGGCTCTAGAGAAGATAGAGGCCATTAGACCTGATATTATTCTTACAGATGTCCAGATGCCGATTATGAACGGTATTGAAATGGCTAAAAAAATACATGAGAGCTATGACTGGATGCAGTTAATGTTCCTGACTGGGCATGACGAATTCAACTATGTAAAATCGGCTCTAAATGTAGGTGCTGTTGGATATTTACTGAAGCCCCTCGACTTGAATGAAATTGGAAGCGTTATCGCAAAGGTGAAGCAGCGCTGTGAGGAAGTTCAAATGAAGAAACGTTCCATGGAGGCGGCTAAAACGAACCTTCTTAAGGAGCTTTCCTATGAAAAAAATGCGGAACATGCTGCTGATCTGGCGACCAGCTATTGCAAGCTTACCCGTGAGTCTGAGAGGAATCGCTACGCAATGGCGTTGTTCAGTATCGATCCGATTGAGGCAGAGGGGGAACAGCAGAGTCTGGAGGATTGTAAGAACCGGTTGGTAGCTTTTCTGGATCATTTCTTCAAGTCGAAGAATATAGAGACGGTATTTGTGCCCTACAAAGATGGGGAGGTAGGTGTGTTTATGGAAGCACGCCAACAGCCTGGGTATTATGCGTGGGAGGATTTGGCCGCGGCTATCCGAAGTGGACTGGATTTCACAGTGACGGCAGCAGTCGGTGCACAGGAAACCGAATTAACGGAGGTTCATTGTCTGTATAAGCAGACGCGTGAAATCCTAAACGAGCGTTTCTATAAAGGTACGGGTTCAATTATTCATGCCTTGGCGATTTCAAACCAGTTTGATAGTGAGCATGTGCCACCTTTTAATAGAAAAGAGTGGTTTGAAGCTATCAATCAGCTAGATTTCGAGCAAGCCGCACAGAAGCTGCATCAGTATTTCGAGGGGCTAGCCACACTAAGAATCAAGAAAAAAAATATCTGCGATTGGGCGATTGATCTTGTCGACGAGCTGCTGGAGCAACTGCATCAACCTGTTCCTGAGGGGGTTAAACGGGCGGAGTTATATCATTCCATCTATAATGCACTGACTTTAAATGAGATTGAGGATTTGATCCTGGGCACTGCAGGCAATGCTATGAGCTTGCTGGGTGAGCGGCTTATGGACAAAAACACGAAGCTAGTTCACAAGGTTCGCAGTGTGATCGACCAGAATTTTGATCAGCCGATTACGATCAATAGCTTATCTGATCAGGTTTATTTATCGCCCAACTATTTACGCTCCATTTTTAAAGACAAGACTGGTATCACGATTCACGATTATTTAACACGTATCCGGCTCGATAAGGCTACAGAGTTGCTGGCTGACGGTTCGCTCAAAATTCAGGATATCGCCCAAAGAGTCGGTTACGAAAGCACGTCTTATTTTATCTCCCTATTTCTGAAGAACCAAGGAGTTACACCTAACGAGTATAGGAAGAGTCTATGATTGTGCCAGCGCTTCAGTTCGGCAAATAGGAAATAAAGTTACTTTCCCTTACGAATAGTAAACTTGCGATATGGATATTAATCCCTCTGCTTTTTACAATTAAGCATGTATTATAACTAGCACATGTGAGGGGCTTCATTCATCAAGGCAATCAAAGGAGTTTTAGTTCATCGAAAATCGGTAGCGCTTTCAAGATGCTTCTTAACCAACTCCTTTGATGACTTGATGGACAGATATAGCCCGAATATCACAAAAGTGCAAGGAGACCTACAAACGGAGGGATTAAATGTTTGGGAAAGCAATGAAAAGAGGATTTTTGTTCTTTGTCATCATCTGCTTGGTAATAGGCAGTGGCGGTCAGTTTGTCAGTACGGTTTATGCCGATGATACGGAGAATACTACCTATGAAGCTGAAGCTGATGGAAATGCTATGACTGGCAATGCTTCTATTTCTGAACACCCAGCGGCTTCCGGGGGGCAGAAAGTCGGAGGCATGTATCAAGGAAGCACTTTGCAGTTTAATCATGTGACTGTAAGTGAGAGTGGGAATTATAAAATTACAGTGTACTATATCTCTGGCGATTCGCGGCCATTCAATATCAGTGCCAATGGCGGCGATAAGCAGTTTGAAGAACCACCCAAGACAGTGGATTGGGATACGGTGGGAACTTATGATGTGACACTTCCGCTGAATGCTGGAGAGAACAGCATCCTGATTGATGACAACAACTGGTATTCTCCAGACATCGACAAGATCGTAATTCGTGGACTGGACGACAGCGACCCAGGTGAAGGATCTGGAGGCGACTGGAAGGAGAAGCTGCATGGAACAGTCATCGAAGCTGAAGCGCTTGAAAATATAATTACAGGCAACGCCAAGATAGCGGACAGCAGTGTTGGTTCCGGCGGGAAAATTGTAAAGGATATGAATAAAAACAGTACTTTACAGTTCACAAATGTCACTGTGCCGGCAGCGGGAACGTATTTGATCCGTATTTCCTATATTTCCGGTGACCAGCGACCTGTCTATATGCAGGTGAATGATGGACTGGATGAATTGATTGATCTGCCAAAGACGGCAAGCTGGGATACGGTAGGAACTTATGATGTGGAAGTCTCCTTGCAAGAAGGGTTGAATAAGATCACTTTCTCGGATCATGACTGGTACTCTCCAGATTTCGACCGGATTGAAGTCATTCCATATACGATCAGTTATGAAGCGGAGTCTCCGGTCAATGATTTAACTGGAGAAGCACGAGTTGGCGATAGCCCTAATGCTTCTGGTGGTCAGAAGGTAGGGTATCTGAATGGTGGCAGTTCCTTAACTTTCAATAAGATTATGGCTCCTATGACAGGGGATTATCGAATTACGGTAGCTTATTTCTCAGGTGACCCGCGCAGCTTATACGTCAGCGCTAATGGTGGGGCAGAGCAGTATTATGAACTGCCCAAGACACCAGACTGGGATACGGCTCTCACATATGAGCTTACACTGCCCCTGAACGAAGGCGAGAATACAATCAAATTCTCAGACGGCAATTGGTATGCGCCAGATCTGGATCGCATCATTGTAGAACCGGCAATGGGAACAGATCCTAATCCTCCAGTTGAAGAGGATGGTGATCTGGGGACACCAGGGACTTCGAATAACTACGGGGCCATCACAGTTACCGAATATACTTATGGAACGCTCGTATCGAATGGACAATATGAGGTTTCCTTTCATACTAAGTCTGGATACGCAAGCTACAAGTGGACGGATGGTCAGAAGCTGCAAGGAATCTATAGTAGCATCAAACTCGGTGATACTCTCGTTGAGACTACAAGCTATGAGAATCATGCAATTGCTGGTGCTCCAGTAGAAATTCAGGATGGCTTCGGCAAAGGGGTGGAGCTTACTTTTGTTCACACCTCAGCTGGACAGCCAACGCTCAAACAGGTTTACAAGTTTTATGATGATCAGAAGTATTTCTTAACTCGTCTGGATGCCATTAGTGATACTGCGCTACAGACTAATTATATGTCGCCTATTACCGTAAAACGTTCAGGTGGAGTAGATATCGGTGTCAGTGCAGATAACCGGGTACTGACCGTTCCTTTTGACAATGATGCTTGGATTCGTTATAAATCTCAATCTATGAACCGAGCGGATACCAGCTATGAAATGACGACTATCTTTAATAACTCGACACGCAGCGGCCTTGTACTCGGGTCGGTAACTCATGATACGTGGAAGACCGGGATCGACTGGAAAGGTTCTTCTAATCGGCTGAATGAGCTAGCGGTTTATGGCGGAGCAGCCAGCGACGTTACACGGGATACCCAGCCTCATGGCATCCTTACAGGCGCAGAATTGTCTTCGCCGATGATTATGGTGGGGGCATTCAGTGATTACCGCACAGGACTTGAGGAATACGGAAAAGCTAATGCGATCATCACACCTCCACTGTTGCTGAATCCTAAGTTGCCGCAAGGTGTACCTGTTGGTTTTAACAGCTGGGGAGCTTACGAAGGTACACTTTCATACCAAGACGTTGTGGATGTCTCCAATTATTATAAGGAGCACTTAAATGATTTCAATAATAACGGTAATGTATTTATTAATATGGATTCCTATTGGGACAATTTGAATGATAAGCAGCTTGCTGACGCTGTATCAGTAATTAAGGGCAATGGTCAGCATGCAGGTATCTATTGGGCACCATTTGTATATTGGGGCAACAATATGAGCCAGCCGGTAGAGGGTACCGACAATAAGTATACGTATGGCGATATTGTCCTCAAAGATGCCGAGGGCAAACCGCTGCCGACGCTGGATGGGGCTTTTCCTCTGGATGTGACACATCCAGGTGCTAAACTGCGCATGAATTATTTTTTGGACAAATTTAAGGATCTGGGCTTTACCTTCATCAAATTGGATTTCTTGACGCACGGTTCGCTTGAGGGACAACATTTCGATCCAACCATAACGACAGGGATTCAAGCTTACAATGAAGGAATGCGTTATGTGAAAGATCGTTTGGATGGAAAAATGTTCATTAGCGCATCTATTGCGCCAATCTTTCCAAGCCAATATGCACACAGCAGACGTATTTCCTGCGATACCTACGGCAAGATCAATGAAACGGAATACATGCTGAATTCGTTAACTTATGGATTCTGGCAAAATGGCACGATTTACACCTATACGGATCCCGATCATTTAGCGTTGGCCCGCGCTTCCAGCTTAACTGAAGCTCGCAGTCGAATGAACTCTGGCGTCATCGCCGGTACCGTACTTCTCGGCTCTGATGATGTTAACGATCCAAAGGCACAGGAGTACATGACTGCCTTGTTTAACAACAAGGAGGTTCTCGAATTAGCGTTAAAAGGAAAAGTATTCAAGCCGCTGGAAGGAAATACGAATGCGAATGCAGCGGATACTTTTGTTATGAAAGACGGCAACGATTATTATATGGCCGTATTCAACTACAGTGCCAATGCCGCGGCAGACAAAGCAGTGAATCTCGGTCGCGCTGGACTGGATGCAGCGGAATCGTACACGATGCAAGACCTTTGGACAGGAGAGGTTTCGACGATTTCAGGAACACTCGCATTGTCCTTGCAGCCGACTGAATCAAAATTGGTAAAATTAACAGCTGCACCTAAGAAAGTAACAGGTGTAACGCTAGATAAGACAGAGCTAACATTGACCGCTGGTGAAACCGGCAAGCTGACGGCTACGCTATCTCCGGAAGAGGCGGCGAATAAAGCAGTACACTGGACTTCGAGCGATACGTCTGTTGCCACCGTAGTGTACGGAACGGTAACGGCTGTAAATGCTGGGAAAACCACAATTACTGTGGAAACGGTAGACGGCGGCTTCAAAGCTACGGCAGAAGTTACAGTCAAAGCAGCCTCCACTGTAGAACCGGGAAATCCTGAAGTCCCTGCGAATCCGGGTAACAACAACGGTACTCCTGGTAGCATTGTAGATCAAGAGAATGGCGCGGGCACTCTAATCCTTACGTCAGAGATGCTGAAAGTAGATAGTGTGTCTGGTGAAGTAAACGTGGAGATAAAGGGAGATATACAGCAAATACAATTATCTTCTGATGTAGTTCGTCAGTTGGCGAATCATACGCTGGTTTTGAAGTCCGGTAAGTTCTCCATAAAGGTGCCTGCGGATCTGCTCCGTCAGTTGCAGAACAAGCTACCGGAAGCTCAGCGGGATGATAGCACGATAACCCTGAAATTAGTACCACTGAGCAATAAGGCTAATGAGATCATTGCAGCAGCGGCGGGAACTACTCAAGCACAGGTTAGACTCATGGGGGATGTCTATGAGTTCAGTCTGTCAGTGACCACGAAAACTGGCACAATAGAAACGCTCTCTACGTTTAATCAACCCATTACGCTAAGTCTGACAGTGGGAGAAGGTTTTGATTCCAAGCGTGGAGGCATTTACTATATTGCGGATAACGGTAAGCTGGAATATATCGCTGCGAATTATGCTGATGGTGTATTGACAGCACAAGTTAACCACTTCAGTAAATATGCTGTGCTGGAGCTCAAACGGACCTTTGTCGATGTGCCAGCCAATCACTGGGCTAGTCCTGCAATCCAAGAGCTGGCGGCGAAGCTGTATGTTCAAGGGACTAGCAAAGACAAGTTTGAACCAAACCGTGCGATTACGCGTGCCGAGTTCACCTCTATGCTCGTTCATTCCCTAGGGTTGACCACAAGGGGGGATGTTAGCTTTGTTGATGTTGCACCGTCTGCTTGGTACGCGGAGTCCATTTCTATCGCTTACAAGGCGGGCATCGTGAGCGGCAGAAGTGCGACCAAGTTCGAGCCGGCTGCACAGATTACCCGAGAAGAAATCACGGTCATGTTAATGAAAGCTTATGAGCTGAAGAATGGTAAAGTAACTGTTGCTTCATTTGACGCGGCATTCAAAGATATGAAGCAGGTCTCCTCTTGGGCAGCCGCTTCTGTAAAGGGAGCAGCCAGCCTAGGACTGGTTCAAGGTCAAAATGAAGGTCTATTTGCACCAAAAGGGATCGCTTCCCGAGCAGAAGCGACCCAAGTGATTTATAACTTGATTATGAAGTAAAACATTGCAAATATACAAATGAACGAAGGAGTTAAGCAATCTCTAGATGCTTAGCTCCTTCGTTTTTGGTGTTCACTGAAGCTTTATTAAAATGATAATGGTTATATCGAGGGGCTCGTGGCAAGCTCGTGGTAACTAGGCTAGGTGAGAGCGATTAGGGAAAATCTCCCTAAAAATAGCCAAAAAATTCTTGGATGCGATGTAATTAGGGAAATCCTCCCTAATAATCGGGCGAATTCTGAATTTACCTCCAAATCAGCAAATAATCAGGGAGGATTTCCCTGATTATCAGTATAATGAGCAAAAATCGCCAAATTTCAGGGAGGATTTCCCTAATTGTTAATCAATATTTCTGATTTCTCAATAAGCTTTGCGGTTATTCAGATGCGTCGTTCCTTACATTTCCTTTTGTGGTAAGCGAATTTGCACAGTGGTTCCTATTCCGAGCCTACTAAACACTGTAACGCCGTAATGCTCACCAAACCTCAGTTTTATCCGTCGATCTACGTTTGAAATCCCATAACCTCGCCCGGGTTTATCGTCAAGTAAAGTGTGAAGTGTCTCACGGCTCATCCCCATGCCATCATCAATTACAGATAGAATAATATCACTATTTTCGACTATGCCTTTGATATGAATATTTAGCGGGCTTTCCTGATTCCACACCGCATGAAGCACCGCATTTTCTACAAAAGGCTGCAAGGCTAGCTTGACTGTAGAGTAAGGTAAGATCGCTTCATCAATATTGTAGGTGATGTTCAGTTGTCCTTTGAATCGGATCAGCTGAATGGCATTGTAGCTTTGCGTCAGCTTCAATTCTTCATTAATAGTTAAGATGCTCTTTCCTTTATTCAGGGAGATGCGATAAAACTTGGCGAGATGAAGCACCAAATCCTGAATGCGAGTATCTTGATGTTTTAGGGCAAGAGACGAAATGGAGCCCAGTGTATTGTACAGAAAATGGGGGTTGATCTGGGCCTGAAGCAGGTCAAGCTCTGCCTCCTTGTTCTGTAGCTCCTTCTGATACACTTCGGTGATTAGACTCTTTAAGCGTGTAGTCATTTGCTTGAAGGCAAAATGAAGCTGGCCAATCTCATCATTGCCTAAATATTCATCATTCGTAGGGTTGAAGTCACCACGTTCTAGCCGCCGGATCATTCGGATTAACATTCGAATACGCTTGCTAAACATCGATGCAGTAATATAAATCAGCAATAATGCGACGACTATAAAGCCTAAAGAGATTTTGATGATGAGCTCTGACAGTGATTTCGCATCCTGAATGATACTGTCATAAGGGAATATAGAGACGGTTTTCCATCCATTTGTGAGCGTGTTATAGACGGCGAAAGCCTTTTCCCCTTTATATGTAGTATCAAATCTGCCAGAAGGCAATTCATCAAAGTTCTGATCAAGCATTTCCGGCAGACTTGTATTTAATAATTGTTTGTCGGCGGCTGATAAAATAAGGCCCTTGTCATTAACGATAAAAATATCTTTGCCGCCTGCTTCTTTCTCCATTAAAGAATAGATCACCGATTCGGATATTTCGAAGACCAGAATACCGTAGGGATATTGGTTGCGATTATTGTTCAGTAACCTAGCCAGTGTAAACATTGCGGGATTATCTTGTGACTGCGGTGAGGACAGATGAATAATATTCCCGTGAGACTGCATCAGCTGCTTGTACAGCTCTGTCTCCTTCACTTCGGGTGTAACCGGCTTGATATAGTAATTATCTTTGGGCAGTGATGGATTGTCGGAATAAATGAAAACGCTACCAAAATCGGGATAGGCAGCCATTACCGTGTCTATACGATTGCCAATATATTGATAGACGTCTAGATAAGATGGATCATCTTGATATTCGCTCGTGAGGTAAGTGGCTAGCCTATTATCCAAGTAAATAGAAGCGGAAATATGCTCATAGCTGTCCAGTTTGTTTTCCAGGTTCTTGTTGATCTGGGCCGTTGAATTCATCATATTGATGTAGATTTGATCGGTCAGCTTTGATTTTGTAAGTTCGAATGAAAAATAGACAAAAAGCATCATTGGAAGAATGGTGACCAGAACGAACACGAGGAATAGCTTGGAGCGAAAGCTAAGGTCGATAAAAGGCATATAAATATACTTTTTGTAAAAATGACGCATCGTAGAAGTCCCTTCTTTACTGTGAATTCACGGAAAGCCAAGTTTATCATATCAGACTGAATATCGAAATCCAATGCTCGAATGTTCAGAAACTCCTTTAAAAAGCGCTATCATTCGGAGGATTGAAGTATAGAAAGGAGCTCTATACGGACTTAAGATAAATAGGAGAGAAGCTGAATCGAGATGTAGCAGGGCATGCTGCACTAAATAAAAAGGGAGGGTATTTGATGCATAAAGCAAGCGCTATCAAAACAGTCAGGGGCAATAATTTTTGGTACAGATTAAAAGAGCAGAAATGGTTATTTTTGCTAATGCTCCCTGCCATAATTGCGACATTGCTATTTTCCTATGGACCTATGTTTGGTATGTATATGGCATTTACAAACTATCAACCGGGTGGAGGAACATTTTTTCAACAATTTTTCCATGCTGACTTTGTTGGCTTTAAGTGGTTTGAATATTTCTTTACCACAGGAGACTTCTACCGTGTAATGCGTAATACGCTTGCGACAAGCCTCTTGACCTTGTTATTCGGGTTTCCTGCGCCGATCATACTCGCGCTTGTGCTGAATGAAGCCAAACAGGGATTTTTCAAACGCTTTACGCAGACGGTTTCTTATCTACCGCATTTTATCTCATGGGTTATCGCCGCTAACATTGTAATTACGCTGCTAGCTTCCGATGGGATGTTCAACAATCTTCTAGTAACGCTCGGGATTGTTGACGAACCGGTAGCTTTTCTACAAAACGGACCCTTATTCTGGTGGATTATCGCCTTATCTAATATGTGGAAAGAAATGGGTTTTAGCGCCATTATGTACCTAGCTGCAATATCCGCTATTAATCCAGAGCTTTACGAAGCCGCAAGAGTAGATGGAGCTAGCCGATTCAAGCAAATGTGGAATATTACGCTCCCTGCTTTACGTCCAACTATCGTGATATTGGCCATTCTTGCAGTCGGAGGTATTTTGAATGCCGGCTTTGAACAACAATATCTGTTGCAAAATAACACTGTACTTGAGTACTCGGAAGTTATCGATATTTATGCATACAAATACGGGTTACAAAACAGCATGTTCTCCTACGGGGCTGCCGTGGGGGTATTCAAATCCGTTATTGCCTTCATTCTTGTTGTAATCGTGAATCGAATTTCTAGAAAAGTGAACGACCAAGCGTTGTTCTAAATAACAAAATGGAGAGGAGCGCTTGAGATGTTTTTGAACAGATACGGAGATCATATCTTTAAGTGTTTTGTATATTTGATTCTTATCCTTGTATTGCTAGTTACCTTCTTACCTTTTTGGAATATTCTCGTTCTTTCATTAAATGCTGCTGAGGATACTGTTCGGGGCGGCGTCTACTTTTGGCCAAGAGATATCACCTTTGATAGCTACAAACAAATTTTGAAAGATACCGAAATTATGAATGGGATATGGGTAACGGTTAAACGGACCGTAATTGGTGCACCACTGTCGGTTCTTGTGATTACGATGCTTGCTTATCCGCTAAGCCGGCGGAATTTGATGGGACGCAAGGGCTGGAACCTTTACTTCGTCTTTACGATGTATTTCGGAGGCGGGCTGATTCCTTACTACATGGTGCTTAAAGCCCTGAATATGATCGACACTTTCTCCGTTTTTATTCTGCCAGGCTTGATGAATGTCTTCTATATGATTATTGTCCGTACCTTTATGGAGGGATTACCTGGTGAGATTGAGGAGTCAGCGAAAGTAGATGGAGCGAACGACTTAATGATTTTCTTCCGGATTGTGCTGCCGTTAACAACACCAGTACTTGCGACAGTGGGCCTCTTTCAGGCAATATCGCATTGGAACTCGTGGTTTGACTCCTATGCATTTACTTACAGCTCAGACCTGAAGACCTTGCAAGCGGTCCTCGTCAAAATACTGAGTCAGTTCCAGACCGGAGGTATGGTATCGCAATCGCAAATGCTGGCAAACTCCGCCAAGCGAAATGCTGTTTCAAGCGATACGATCCGGATGGCAGCGACGATGGTTGCAACATTGCCTATCGTTCTAGTATATCCGTTCCTGCAAAAGTATTTTGTTAAGGGTATGACTTTGGGAGCTGTTAAGAGTTAATATGATTAAATAACCGAACGCCAGCCGGAGAGGAGTTGTCCAGCTGGCGGCCCTGAAGGGGGGTGAGCGGACAGACTTGCTTGGTTGCTTGATAGACTTGTGACGTAACTTAATTAATGGGAGGAATTAGGGTGTCTATGATAAAGAAAAACAAATTGTTGAGCGTAAGTATAACTGCTGCATTATCTGCTTCACTATTAGCGGGCTGTGGCTCTAATGATGGAACAGACAATACAAACAAAGCGGCTGGAGACAATACAAAACAAGAGCCGATTACACTTACATGGTTTGATTCAAATACTAAGGGAGAGCCTTTTACTGATGCTGTCGCCCAAGAAATCACTAAAAAGACTGGCATTGAGATCGCTATTCAGCAGCCAACAGGAAATCCGACAGAGAAGCTAAGCTTGATGCTTGCCAGCGGTGACTATCCGGATGTGGTCGTGATGAGCCGTGGGGATGCTTCACTTGATAAATACATTACAAGCGGTGCCTTTATTCCACTCGATGAGCTGATTGAGAAGAATGGCCCTGATATCAAGGAAATGTATGGCGACACACTGACCAAGACTCGTTATAAAGATGGAAAGAACTATTACTTGGCTAACTGGTATGGACTAGATAGTGATCCAGTCTTCGGGATGCTGATGAGAAAAAATCTGCTTGCAGATCTGGCACCGGACAAAGCAGATGGCAGAGCACCGCTTACAACAGATGAATTAGAAGCGATTTTGAAGGATTTTAAAGCGAAAAACAAAACGATTGATGGAAAAGAATCGATTCCAATGACCATGAACGGCGAGAATATGGGCGCCAACCTTGGAACATTCAAAGGCATGTGGGGTCTGAAAACTTACTATGATAACAATGGAACATTGCAATATGATGTTAAGGATCCAAAGTATCGTGAAATGTTGCTCTACGTAAATAAATTATACAGAGAAGGTCTGATTGAGAAGGAATTTGCGATTAGCAAAACGCAAACTTGGGTTCAAAAGCTGGCTACTGGCGCAGTATTCTCCACACCAGGCGCTTACTGGGATCCAGGTAACGGGAACGGAACTTTGAAGAAGGATGGCGGAGAAGATAATCAGCTCTTCCCATACAAGGTTGTTGCCCCTGGAGTAGACCCTGCCCAAACGACATTTGGACCAAGAAGCTCACTTGGATGGGATGCTATCGCTATTACTAAGAACAACAAGCACCCTGAAGAAACAATGAAGCTGTTCAATTTCTTGGCAAGTGATGAAGGACAGCATTTGCTGCTGTGGGGCCAAGAAGGCGTTCAATACACCATGGTGGATGGCAAGAGACAACCGGACCCTGCATTCTTGGATAGCTTCAAGGAAAACTGGGACGACACAGTCAAGAAGAGCGGTGTCCGCAAATGGTTGTGGTTTATCAAAAATGGTCTGGATGCAAATGAACAGCCTTACGATATGGCCGTTAAATATCAACGCAGTGAAGTAGATCAGATGGCAATCAAGAGTCTTGGGGATTCCGTATGGGATACAGCGGCATATGACAACTTGAGCCCTGATGGCGGAACACCTGAAGCACTGACTGCACAGAAGGTAAAAGATATTATGGATCAAAGCATTACGAGAGTAATCATTGCTCCTACTGAAGCCGAAGCCAATGCGACATTCGATAAGATGCTTGCGGAAATGAAAAAGGCTGGGGATGAGAAAGTAGAAGAAATCATTAACCAAAAGTACGCAGAGCGTATGGAGCTGTGGAATTCAAAATAATTATTGTAAGGGCTTCCTCTCTGCATTCAGGCAGAGGGGGAGCCTTTTTCTATGTTTTCAAATGTTAATTAAACTAGTCTATTAGCATGCGCATTCTTGCGGAAATCCAGCGGAGCCTGGTGATAGTACTTTTTGAATTGATGATAGAAATGGCTGACATTGTCAAAGCCGGACTCCAGAGCAATTTCGACCACACGTAGTTCAGTAGTAAGTAGCAGATTACGTGCCACGTTGAGCTTAAGTTGGTTGATATATTCTGTTGGTGTCTGGTTCAAGTACTGGCGAAAGGCCCGGTTGACATGACCGGCGCTTCTGCCCGATAACTCGTACAGGGCATGAAGGCCTTTGTTTAAGTTTTCTTTTAGATGCATCTTGGAAACGGCATGTTCGAGCCACAGTGGGAATTCTGGCTGCTCGATGGTTTCTGGAGAGAAAAAATGCTGGGTAAGTGTATCTACGAGTATTCCTTTCAGATAAATCCTGGACTTTACTTTGTCTAAGGTAGAAAGCATTCGGATGCGTTCGAAAGAACGAATGAAATCATCCATCTCCATTTGAGATAACATGGCGATTCTAGGGAGCGGAGTATGTAATAGCCCGTGAAGGAATCCTTCTTCATTCAGGTAACTAAAGGCATCATTAATGAGGCTTTTTCGGCAGGGAATGTTCAGAAAGCGGCAATCGCTATCCCCGTCAGCTTCATAGCGATGGGTATCATCGGGCCGGATGAAGACAAGGCAGCCAGATTGAAGAAGCTGGGCAGCCCCGTTGACGATATGCCGGCACCGGCCTTCAGTGAGTATGAAAAATTCATAAAAATCATGCGTATGTTCTGGGGATACCTGACTCAGAGATTCTACCCAGAAGGGATCAGCTAGCAATTCGGGGTTTATATGGCTTGCCTCAGTGTATTTGATCATGTTTTTCCTCCAGTGTTAGTGATGTTAAAATAGCACACTATTTTTGCGAACACAATAGAAGAAATGTATACATATTATTGTTAAAATTTTTATACAAGAAGTCAAAATAGCACATTTGTGGAGGCGAAAATATGCAACTTGTCAATCTAAACGGAAAATGGGAAATGAAACGGCTTCATGAACCGAAATGGCTGGAAGGTAGCGTGCCAGGCTCTGTCTACCATGATTTGTTGAATGCAGGTGAAATGCCAGATCCGTTCTACCGCGAGCAGGAGTATGAGGTTCTGGAACTGTCCAATTACGATTACGAATATAAGCGTAGTTTTCAGCTGGAAGCAGGCGTACTAGAGCATGACCGAGTATTTCTGCTGTGTGAAGGGCTCGATACGCTTTGTGAGCTTTCTCTGAATGGAACTAATATTCTGAACAGTGACAATATGCACCGGACCTATGAAGTGGATATTAAGTCTGTATTGATACCCGGAGAAAATATCATTCATGCTATTTTTCGCTCCCCGGTAGAATTTACCCTAAGAAAGCAAGCGGAGTTGCCGCTTAGTGGATGTGCGGATGCGGTAGAGGGGATATCTCATCTGCGCAAAGCACACTCCATGTTCGGCTGGGACTGGGGTCCAAAGTTACCCGATCTAGGAATCTGGCGTAGTCTCTCTATTCAGGGTTACAACAGTGCTCGCCTTGATGATGTTTATATTACTCAATTCCATGAGAAGGATAAGGTCATGCTGGATGTTCGAGTTAGAACAGAGAGCTGGCAAGCGGCTGATCGAGAAATTGTGGTTAAAGTTCACACACCAGCGGGTCTGTGCATTGAGCATCGTGTGTCTGAAATGATTGGAACGGATCATCATATTGCACTGGAAATTATGGAGCCAGAGCTGTGGTGGCCGAATAATCTCGGTGCTCAGCCACTGTATAACGTAGAGGTTGTAATTGAGGAAAAGGCGCAGGAGTTAGATCGTAGAGAATTGCGGATTGGACTTAGAACCATTACTGTGAAGCAGGAAGAAGATCGGTGGGGAGAATCGTTTGCTTTTGAAGTCAACGGTGTGCTTATTTTCTCTACAGGTGCCGACTATATTCTGGAAGATAATCTTCTACCTCGCGTAACTAGGGAGCGCACGGATCGCTTGCTCCAAAGCTGTGTCGCTGCCAATTTCAATACGATTCGCGTATGGGGTGGCGGGTATTATCCGGATGACTATTTCTATGATCTGTGCGATGAATATGGCCTCATTGTCTGGCAGGATCATCTGTATGCCTGCGGCATTTATGCTCTGACGGAAGCCTTCGAGGAGAATATCACTCACGAGACCATCGATAACATGAAACGTCTTCGCCATCATGCTTCGCTAGGCTTGTGGTGCGGCAACAACGAGCAGGAGCTGGCTTGGGACGAATGGGACTGGGAGAAGCATTACTCACTGCAGCTTAAGGCAGATTATATTAAGCAATATGAGGTGCTTCTACCGGCAATAGCTAAAGAAATTGATCCGAATACCTTCTATTGGCGTGCTTCACCCTCCTCCAAGGGGAGCTTTGACAAGCCGAATGACGAGAATTACGGAGATATGCATTACTGGGGGGTCTGGCATGGGAAAGAACCGTTTACCGATTACCGGAAGCTATATCCGCGCTATATGTCTGAATTCGGATTGCAGTCTTTTCCGGGCTTGAAGACCATCGAGTCGTTTACGCTGCCGGAGGATCGCAATATCTTCTCTTATGTCATGGAGTCCCATCAGAAGAACAATACCGGGAATGAGAAAATTCTCTATTATATTGGGGAGACCTACAAATATCCGAAAGATTTTGAGTCTGTATTGTATGCCTCACAGCTGATCCAAGCAGAAGGGATGCGTTGCGGCGTTGAGCACTGGCGTAGACATAGAGGTCGCTGCATGGGTGCATTGTACTGGCAGTTGAATGACTGCTGGCCGGTAGCTTCTTGGTCCAGTATCGACTATTATGGCCGGTGGAAGGCTATGCATTATGCGGCTAAACATTTCTTCGCGCCGATTCTTGTTTCTGCCCATGACGAAGGAACGAAGGTCTCCCTTCATGTCTCTAACGAAAGCAGAGAACAAGTTATTGGTGAACTGAGTTGGAGACTGCTTACTACGACATCGGAGGTCTTGCTGGAAGGCACAAAGCCAGTGGAGATTGCCGCGTTAAGTACTGCTGAGTTCGAACAGCTTGATTTCGGCCACATACTGGATACGAAAGGGAAGAAACGTGAGACTTATCTGGAATATTCTTTTGAGGTAGAGAGCGAGACAAAGAGTGGCGGCACGGTCCTGTTTGTTAAGCCGAAGCATTTTAGCTTCGTTGACCCTGAGCTTGAAGCTATGCTTACCGAGAAAGAAGAAAAATTTGTCATTACCGTGAAGGCTAAGACGTATGCTCGTTTTGTCGGCCTAGACTTCAAGGAGAGAGATGCCATCTTCAGCGACAACTATTTTGATATGTCGGGTGGTACAACTAGGACCATTACCATCGCTAAAAAAGATCTCGACAAGCCAGCTACGGTGGAAGAACTTCGTGCACAGCTTACTGTACGTTCCGTATTTGATATTTAATTAGGAAGATTCACAGGAAGTAGGCCCTTATCTTGGGGCCTCTTTTTTTATGTATTTTTTTTACTATAGCCGCTAATAATCATTTATTGTTCTGCAAAGCTTAATAACATGAAATTGAATTTTTTATAGATCAATATTTTACTACTTAAGGTATAGATATTAAGATTGTATCCCCTTCCAATTATCTTTAAAATAGACTTCAAACAACAAGATAAATTAAGTCAGTTATATTACAACAAGATCTGATAAGAAGAGTAGGAGGATATTATGAGCATTTATTATGATGACAGCCGCAAGGTGTTTCATTTACAGTCTGAGCAGTCCAGCTACGTTATTGAAGTCGTTAGAGGTGAGCTTCCAGCGCATATCTATTGGGGTCCTAAATTAGAAGGAATAGTGCAGCCGCTGAATTTGGTGGAACGTTGCTCCTTTAGCCCGACCTATACGATGGAGGACAAGAGGATTTCCCTCGACACTATTCCAAGTGAATTTCCGTCTTATGGGAATGGTGATTTCCGGGAACCAGCGCTTGAGGTTCATTTGGTAGACGGTACGACCGTTACGGATTTCCTTTATAAGAGCTATAAGATCAATAAAGGAAAACCTGAGTTAAAGGGACTGCCTTCCACTTATGTTGAAAGTGAAGAAGAAGCAGAGACACTGGAGCTTTTTCTTCAGGATGACAAAAGTGGACTGATTGCTGTATTAAGCTACACCGTGTTTAATAATCAGGATGTGATCACACGTTCTGTGCGGATTGAGAATCAAGGTAAGGACAATGTGGTGCTGAAGCGTGTGTTAAGCGCAAATGTTGACTTCCATGATTCCGATTATGACATGCTGCAATTATCCGGTACTTGGACGAGAGAACGCCATATCTATAAAAGACCGCTTGTACCTGGTATCCACCGAATTGACAGTAAGCGCGGCGCGAGTAGCTCCACGCAGAATCCTTTTATGGCTTTGCTTGCAAAAGATGCAACAGAGGACCACGGTGAAGTATACGGGTTCAGCCTTGTGTACAGCGGAAGCTTTCTTGCGCAAGCAGAAGTGGATCCATACGGTATTTCCAGAGTGGGGATCGGCATTCAACCGTTTAATTTTCAATGGCTGCTTGAACCTGGGGAATCCTTCCAGGCTCCTGAAGCTGTGCTGGTAAGATCCAGTCAAGGGCTTGGGGGATTATCAAGGACTTATCACCGCCTATATCGGACCCGGTTATGCAGAGGCGAATTCCGTGATCGTAAGCGCCCTATTCTCATCAACAACTGGGAAGCTACCTATTTTAATTTTAATGCAGATAAAATCAAAGAAATCGCTCAAGCAGGCAAAGATCTCGGACTTGAACTGTTTGTCTTAGATGACGGCTGGTTTGGGAAACGAGACAATGATGATAGCTCCCTCGGAGATTGGGTAGAGGATCGCCGCAAGCTTCCTGAAGGTCTTGGAAAACTTGGAGAAGATATTACAGCAATGGGCATGGAATTCGGATTATGGTTCGAACCGGAAATGGTATCGCCAGAAAGTGATCTTTATCGTGAGCATCCGGACTGGTGTCTTCATGTACCAGGTCACAAAAGAACGTTAGCTCGCCAGCAGCTCGTTCTGGATTTATCCCGTAAGGATGTATGTGATTATATCGTTGATTCGGTTAGCTCCGTGCTGTCATCGGCTCCGATTACTTATGTGAAATGGGATATGAACCGGAATATGACGGAGATTGGATCTGCTCTTCTGCCAGCGGAACGTCAACGCGAAACGGCTCACCGCTATATTCTTGGACTTTATGATGTGCTGGAGCGTATCGTCACCCGTTTCCCTCATATTTTGTTCGAGAGCTGCTCCGGCGGCGGCGGACGATATGATCCGGGAATGCTTTACTATATGCCACAGACCTGGACCAGTGATGATTCGGACGCGATTGAAAGATTGAAGATCCAATATGGAACAAGCATGGTGTATCCTGCAAGTTCTATGTGTGCTCACGTATCGGCTGTTCCTAACCATCAGGTGCACCGTATCACACCACTCGAAACACGCGGTCATGTTGCGATGTCTGGTAACTTCGGCTACGAACTAGATATGACCAAGCTAACTGAAACTGAACGCGAAGATATCCGTAAGCAGGTTTCTGAGTACAAGGAACTGAGAATGCTGATACAGTTCGGTGATTTCTATCGACTGCTTAGTCCATTTGAGGGGAATCAGACTGCATGGATGTTTGTTTCGGATGATAAAAAAGAAGCTTTTGCCACGTATTTCAGAGTTCTGGCCGAGCCTAATGCACCTCTCCGCAGATTGCGGTTGAAAGGACTCGACCCAGCTAAGAACTACAAACTTGAGCTTAACGGTGAAGTGTACAGAGGGGATGAGCTGATGCACTTCGGACTCTCACTTCCACAGCTTGAGGGCGATTTCAAAAGCTTATTATTTGTACTCAAAGAGGTTTAATAAGAAAAGGAGTAAGCCACTGGCTTGCTCCTTTGTTATATGGATCAATTTTCGAAAAATACATGTTTGGTTTGGAACGCCAGATCCTGTTCGCGGTAAGTCGAAGGATTGACCCCAAAATAGGACCGGAAAACCTTTCCGAAGTAGCTGGCATTATCAAATCCGCTTTCCGTCGCAATCTGGTTGATACTCAAATCTGTTGTTTTAAGCTTGGAAGCTGCCAACTCGATCCGCCGTCTTTTTAAATATTCAAAGGGTGAAAGATTGATGTTTTTTTGAAACAGTCTGCAAAGATGATGTTTGGAAACACCAACATGAGCGGCAACATCGTCTAAGCTTAGATTATTATTATGCAGATCATCCTTCATGAATTGAATAGCGGCGTGAAGCTTGTCATTTTTTATATAAGTGGTTAACAAATTTGGTTTCTTGAGGTATTTCTCCATGGACAAGATCCACTGAAAGACTTTTCCCGTTAAAAGATGCAAATCTCTTTCTTCATGAACCTGAATGTCCTTGAATGTACTCCACAATAAATCTATCGAAACCGATTCTTGGGGGAGTTCTACAATTGGACCGCAATGAGCAGCGAGTTGGTTCCAAAGTGAAATCGCTAAAGGCCCCCGCAGATTGAGCCATAAAACTTCCCAAGGCTCGGTGCCTTCTTCCGGATAATAGTACCTGTGTATGCTGGGGACAGTCACTAGAAAAGCTTTGCCCTTCGTTAACCGATGAACAACCCCATCTATTTCAATTCTACCCTCTCCCGATAATGTGTACTGAAAAATAACACAACTTCTCTCCGTCCGGTTCTGGCCGTTGAAGGAGTAGGCAGGTGAATCGAGTTGTTCCCAACCGATAGAATCAAACAGAAGCATGGAAGCTTCTTCTTCCGAACGAAAGGTGTAGGAGGAACGGAACATTAGCAAAATTCCTTTCTAGAAAAAGCTTTTGAGTACAGATCAATAATTTACTACTGTTATTTACTCTATCAAAGTGTAAACTTTTTTCGTTCTCTGTTCAATCTCTGTTGAATACGCAGGTCTGGATGCTCATTTTTTATAGCACATGGATGCACTCTAATGAACTGTGATCTCGTTCGGTCTGGATTAGATTATTCTCAGCTTTAAAAAAATCAGATCCGATGTGGTGGGGGAAATTACCTCACCTTTTTTGTTGCTTAAAATTCCCGATTACGCATATAATACAAACAAGTGTTCTTATTTTTATGGAGGCGATCGCATGCAAATCAGCATCGGCCAAATAATTGAAATTATATATCAGGATAAGGCGAGAAATATCAGCCAGCGGAAAATTGAAATACACAGTATCCGTGACGGACGCATACGAGCAAGCTGTCTGACTACAGGAACGCCTCGCATGTTCTTGGCAGCAAATATTCTTTCATGGCAGCCCGTGCAGGAAAAGCGTCATGCCTAAGGAGCGTGTCATACTACTGTCTGACTGCCAGGCATTTTACGCCTCCGTGGAGAAAGCTGCCCACCCTGAATATCGAGATAAACCTGTTGCAGTGGGGGATCCAACAAGAATGAACGGTATTGTGTTGGCGGCCTGCCCGCTTGCAAAAGCGAAGGGGGTAACAACGGCTTCGCGTGTAGGTGAAGCTTTAGCAAAATGCCCAGAGCTAATCGTAATAAGGCCACGCATGGGGACTTACATTAAAGTATCACTCTTAATATCAGAGATTTACCGAACATATACCGATCTGGTAGAACCCTACAGTATCGATGAGCAGTTTCTGGATGTCACAGGATCTCTTGCGTATTTCGGAGGATCGCTGCAGGATATGATTCATAAAATTCAGCACCATGTTTTACTTTCGACGGGAGTCTGGACACGGGTAGGTATTGGATCTACTAAGGTTATGGCAAAGATGGCGACAGATAACTACGCCAAAAAGATGAAGGATGGGATCTATGAACTTTCTTTTGACCAATTAGAGACGACCCTTTGGAAACTTCCCGTGCAGGATATGTTTATGGTAGCGGCTAGAATGACCAAGAATTTTTGGCGTATGGGTATATCCACAATTGGAGATATTGCGCGAATGGAACTGTCAGAATTTAAGCGACGAATGCGAACTACCATGGGTAAGCAAAGTGATATTCAAGCGGAATATTATTGGCAAACTGCGCGCGGGCTAGATCCTAGTCCAGTGGTCACAGGAATGCGTCATCAAATCAAATCAGTGGGACATGGCAAGGCTTTGCGCTGGAATTTATACACCAGGCATACGGATATTGAGGTTGTGCTGCTTGAGCTCGTCATTGAAGTATGCCAGCGAGCCCGGCGGTATGGTTATATGGGATCGGTAGTATCTATTTCAGTTTTAGAGACGGACGGAGAGCGTTCAAATGCTTACGAGCGTCAGATGACATTGCCCGAACCCACATCACTAACACACGAAGTAGCTGTTGCTGCGCAAAAATTATTTGCAGACAACTGGTCGGGCCTTCCCATAGGTCGATTAGCGATTTCCTTGACTAACCTATCAGATGATAGCGTCATCCAACTTACACTCTTTGATGACAGGGTTCGGGCTTACAACAAAGAACGTGCAATCGATCAAATAAAAGCTCGTTATGGCAGTAAAGCTCTAATCAGAGCTTCATCTATGCTTGAATCCGGTGTTGCCCTAGAAAGAGCTGAACAGATTGGAGGTCACTATAAATGAGTAAACTTGAGGGTAATGAACGCTGGAAAACGAAAATGATCATGACCGAGCATGTTGAGCAGTACGAGGAACAGCAGCGTGAGAACCCAGATAAAATGATAACTGTGGAGGAACGTACGATGGTTCGAGATCTCATTTTGCTTCCTTATATAGATACTATGGTTAGCAAGAGCCTGAAAGAGATCGAGCCCTCCAGCAACATTCTTAAACGTGCCTATCTGATGGCTGGTCAAGCCATTCAACGCCGGATCATGCAGGATACTTATCGGCTGCAAAAAGAGCTGAAACAGCGGAATATCAGGGTGCTGGCAGATGAACAGGAGGAATTCTTGGTGTATTACAAAATCTTTTGCCGAGGATATCAGGAACGCTTTGGTTTAACTCGAGATGTTATGCGTACAGAGATAAGCTTAAGGTTGACTAAATACACAGCTGAACTCGGAGCAATATTAAAAGATCATTTGAAATAAAACAAGGCTTTGTCAGTAATTATACTGGCGTGGTCTTGTTTTATGTGAACCAGAAATTAATCCCGGAGACCTTCTACTGATGGAATAATCGCCCAGGGATATGATAAGCTCATGTAGAGTTATCATATCCCTAAACAGAGGAGGGAAATCTATGAGCCGTTTGATCACAGGGAACACTTATTATGGATTTCAGGTTGTTGATGAGGAATTTATCCCGGAGAACGAATCCAACGTATTCACGCTGGAACATCTGAAGAGCGGCGCCAGGCTGCTGTTCGTGCAGAATCAGGATGACAACAAGGTATTTAGTGTAAGCTTCAGGACCCCGCCTGAAGATAGTACGGGGGTCTTTCATATTTTGGAGCATTCCGTATTATGTGGTTCAGAGAAATATCCGGTCAAGGAACCTTTTGTAGAATTACTGAAAGGCTCGATGCAGACGTTCCTGAACGCATTTACGTTTGGGGATAAGACGATGTATCCAGTAGCGAGCCGGAACGATCAGGACTTCTCTAATTTGGTGGAGGTTTATCTGGATAGTGTTTTTCAACCGAATATTTATAAGCAACAAGAAATTTTTGAGCAAGAGGGCTGGCATTACGAGCTTCAGCATCCCGAAGATGAGTTAATCTATAAAGGCGTGGTTTACAACGAGATGAAAGGTTCATATTCCTCGCCGACTACGGTATTGATGGATAGAATCAAAAAGTCATTGTATCCGGACACGATTTACCGTCATTCTTCAGGTGGAGATCCACAGGAAATTCCTGCGCTAACCTATGAGCAGTTTCTCAAGGCGCACAGCAATTATTATCATCCGTCCAACAGTTATTTTTATCTCTACGGAGACGTTAATATTGAAGAAAAGCTGCAATTTATAGACCAGGAATATCTTGGGTCTTATGAACGAAATAGCTTCGATACTTCCATTGCGCTACAACAGCCCATTGGAATGACGGAGCTGGTAGCGGATTATCCGATTCTGGAAGCAGAAACAGCCACTGATAAGACTTATTTGAGTCTAAATTATGTGATTGGAACTTCTACTGATCGGGAACTGAACCTTGCTTTTGATATTTTAAAAAGCATGCTGATGGACAGCAACGCAGCTCCGCTCAAGCAAGCCTTGCTCGAAAGCGGACTTGGCAAAGACGCGTTTGCTTTTTACTCCGACAGTATGGTTCAACCGCTGCTTGGTATTACGCTGACGCATTCCAATGCCTCTTCCAAAGATGCCTTTGTGAAGCTGGTGAAGACTACATTAAAGCGTTTGGTCCAGGACGGACTAGATGAGAAGCTGGTGCTGGCAGCGGTCAACAGTAAGGAATTTGAACTGCGGGAAGCGGACTTTAACCAGTATCCGAAGGGTCTTACTTACAATATCGAAGTGATGAAGTCCTGGCTCTATGACGGTCAGCCGACTACTCACATGCGCTATGAAGAGGTGCTCACGGTCATTCGGGAAAAGCTTGCGGACCGTTATTTTGAGAAGCTGATTGAGGACTATTTGCTGAACAGTGATCATTGCAGTGTGGTGGTACTGAACCCGTCCAAGACGATCGCAGCGGAAAAGGAAGCATCCACTCAGCATCAATTGAGTCAATACAAAGCGTCACTGCAACCAGATCAGTTGGAGCAGCTTGTTCAGAGTACACAGCATCTTCTGGCGCGGCAGAGTCGTGCGGATGCAGCCGAAGATTTACAGAAGCTACCGAGCTTGTCTTTACAGGATATTAACCGCAGCGTAGAACCTCAGGTGCCGACCCATGAACAAATCTATGAGGGCATAAAGGTGGTCCACCATGAGGTAGCTACCCATAAGATTGCCTACTGCAAACTTTATTGGGATACGGGTGTTATAGCTCCTGAGCGAATCCCTTATTTAGTGCTGCTGGCAGAGGTATTAGGTCAAATGGAGACTGCGTCCTACAGCATCGAAGAGCTCACCAGTGAAATCGGGATCAAAACCGGGGGCATATATTTCAGGAATGAGCTCTATGGCGCTGCAAAAGCTACGGGGGCGAGCTATCAGCCTAAATTCTCTGCGCTGGTGAAGGTGATGGCGGGGCATATTGGTGAATCACTGGACCTGCTGCGAGAGATACTCTACACAAGTGCGCTCGACAATCTGACCAAGCTGCAGGAAATCGTCCGCCGGGAAGCCTCGCAGATGGAATCGATTCTGAATCAAAGAGGGAATGAGATTGCGGCCAGCCGCCTGATGTCCTATTTCTCGGATATGGGAGCTTATCAGGAACAACAGGGCGGTGTTACTTATTACCGCTTTATCCGCGAGCTTGCGGAGACGTTCGACCAACAGGGAGCTCAGGTGGCAGACACACTAAAGGGCATCTGTGGGGATTTGTTCAATAAAAACAATTTGATCATCAGCGTGACTGGTACGCCTGATTTGTATGAAGAATTCATAGCTAATGCAGCGAAGCTGGGTATCCAGGATCGGCCAGTAGTAAATAGGCCTAAGATTACGGCACAGGGACATGCGGACAATGAAGGATTCATGTCTTCCAGCCAGGTGCAATATGTGGTTAAGGGATACGACTTCACTAAGCTAGGATTCACATATTCAGGCAAAATGCAGGTGCTCAAGAAAATCATGAGCCTTACCTATCTGTGGAATGCCGTACGTGTGAAGGGCGGTGCGTATGGCGGAAACCTGGTTCTGCGCAGAGATGGGATAATGATGTTCACCTCCTACCGTGATCCGAATTTGCAGGAGACACTGGAGGTTTATGATCAGGCTTATCGATTTGTTGAGGGGTATGAAGCAGATCCCGATGAGATGACCAAAGCGATCATTGGCACCTTATCTATGCTGGATCAGCCTCTTAGTCCCAGCGCACAGGGACGGCGGGCGGACCGACATTATTTTGAACAGGTGACAGAGGCCGAACTGCAGCGAGAGCGGGATGAAATCTTGTCGACAACACCAGAAGATATCAGACAGTACACCGATTTACTTAAGGCTGTGACGGAACAGAACTATTTCACGGTGGTCGGCAATGCTTCAAAGCTGAAATCGAAAACCGCTTTATTCGGAAAGCTGGAAGAACTTGTGAAGTAAGTTTCTCTAATCGCTCCTTTTCAGTATATGTCTACGGGCATGTGCTGGAGAGGGGCTTTTTTTAATAAGGTGAACTAAAAAAACATTCTACAAAGGAACAGCGGCCGGAAGTCCAAACATTCACCGCAGTCATGTACTTACCTTAAAGGAAGAATAAAATCAGTTTATTTACTTAGAATATTGACAGTTAGAGTTCTAACTATTATGATAATGATGTTACTTAGAGTTCTAACTAATACGAATGCGGAGGAAATAACAATGAGCAAACCCGTTGAAAATACACCATTTTCTAATTTGATTCGAGAGATCGGGATGAAACTAAAAAGTACAGCTGACGCCAGGCTGAATGAGCTAGGGCTGAATTCACAGCAAGGACGCATGATCGGTTATATTTTTGAGCATCAAGAAAAAGGTGTGATTCAAAAGGATTTGGCGGAAGTCTTTAATAGAAAAGGGGCGAGTATCACCAGCATGCTTCAAGGGTTAGAAAAGAAAGGCTATATCAAGCGTGTCACACCTGAAAATGATGAACGGCAGAAGAGCATTTTTGTTTTGGAAAAGGGCGCTCTTTTGGTCGAGGAGTTCAATGAGATTTTCTCAGGGGTAGAAGCAAGCATTACAAAAGCACTCAGTCCGGAAGAAACAGCAAACTTAAAGTCTTTACTGCAAAAGGTTAATTCAAGTCTATAAACGTTCGGAGGGTTAATCATGGAAACAGAAGTCTCCAATCAATATTATTTAGAATCGGCGCCGATCAAGAAGGCAATTGCTCATTTATCCATTCCTATGATGATCGGGATGTCTGTTGGTACCATCTATAATGTAATCAATGCTTATTTCATTGGCTTACTCCACAATACTAGTATGCTGACTGCCATTACGCTGGGTCTACCCATTTTCACAGTCCTTATGGCCTTTGGGAATATGCTTGGCGTAGGTGGCGGAACATTTATTACAAGGCTCGCGGGGCAAAAGGATACGGACAAGGGAAAGAAGGTTGCCGGATACACTTTTTATGGAAGCATTATAGTGGGTATTCTTATTGCTCTAATAGCGATGTTAGCGATTGATCCAATTACGCGATTACTAGGCGCAGATGCTGCTACTCTAGACTTTACTAAGGCTTATGCTTTGACCCTTTTTGCCGGTGGATTTGCCATTGTGCTTAATTTTGCCTTGGAACAGCTAGTCCGTTCCGAAGGTGCCTCCAAAGAATCGATGTACGGTATCTTTATTAGTACGGCTTTAAGTTTAATTTTTGATCCACTCTTTATTCTTGTGCTGAAATGGCATGTGGCAGGTGCTGCGTTGGCGATGGTTTTAGCGAATGTGGGTTCCGCGATTTATTATGTCTATTTTTTAGAAACGAAAAGTGAGCATCTAAGAGGATTTTTGAAGCATTTCAAGATATCTGTTCGAGATCAATTAGAAGTATACAAAATAGGTGTATCGGAGTTATTACAATTCAGTTTTGTGATTGTGAGCACGCTTTTGTTAAATAACTTCGCGATTCAATATGGAGAAAATGTGGTTGCCGGATTTGGTGTGGCCTTAAGAATTGTGCAAGTTCCGGAGTTCTTATCAATGGGCCTATTCTTAGGTTTGATTCCGCTATTTGCGTTTAACTTTGCTAGTCAAAATATGGCGAGACTTAAATCAACGATTAAACATGCTTTTGCCTATATCGGAGGTATTGCTTTTGTCTTTGTAGGTCTAGTGTTTCTGTTTAGAGGAACGATCCTGCACTTCTTCTCGAATGACCCTTCAGTGTTAAGTATGGGAACTTATATTTTGGTAGCCATGCTGATTTCTGCTTTATTTAATGGATTTACAGGTTTGTTTATGAGTATTTTTCAAGCGACAGGACAGGGAGTACCAACCAACATTATGGCCATCACACAAGGCGTATTGTTTATCCCTATGATTATCGTGTTACATTCTGTTTTTGGACTTCATGGCGTGATCTGGTCAATGACCATAACAGAAGTTATAACGAGCTTAATGGGCGTCATCTTGTTTATGATTTTTAGTAAGAAGCTGAAAAGCACGGGTGGGGATGGAAAAGGTGTTGTAGAGGTTGCGTCCGTGTAAAACGATCTTTACTTTACTTGGAAAAATAGAAATGTAGTGGATGGCGGGAGCTTGGCTCGCGCTTTTTTTGCAAATATATGAAAGTATAAGTTTTACAATATACTTTATGTCTTATATTTCTCGCATAAACGCCTTTGGCGTCCTTATAAGGACGCCAAAGGCGTTTATACTTGGTTGTCTAGAAAACTTCGCAACTAAAGGATCGGTAAAATTAGTTCCAAAATGAACAATTCTAGTTCTTATGATTACGGCTTACTTTTTCTACAATTATGGATAAGTAAAGGAGGAGAACTATGATACGAAAATTTCATCTTAAAATGGATACGCGCGAAGCAATCGCTGGGTATTTATTCGTCGCTCCACTGATGTTGGGGCTGATCATCTTGACGTTGATCCCAGTGCTGGGCTCACTGCTGTTAAGCTTCACGAACTGGAACTTTGTGGCTGGGTTAGGGGGGATTAAGTTCGCGGGCGTGGATAATTTCATAAGACTGTTTCATGATGATGCTTTTATGAAAAGCTTGCTGAACAATCTGCTCTTTATTATCACAGTACCGGTTACGATCATCGTTGCTCTGCTGTTAGCGATCCTGATTGATAAACAGGTGTTCCTGAAGGACTTGTTTAAAGTGATTTACTTCCTTCCCTACATCTCCAGTGTAGTTGCCATCGCTATGGTTTGGCAGGTAATGTTTCATCCCTCACTAGGACCTGTCAATCAATTCCTGATGTCACTGGGGTGGAGTAATCCGCCAAAATGGTTAGCTGATATCCATTATGCTTTACCGTCGCTTATGTTGATCCAGATTTGGATTCAGCTCGGGTACAACATTATTATTTTTATCGCTGGGTTACAGAGTATTCCAAAGGACCTTTATGAAGCAGCTGATATTGATGGGGCCAATAGCTGGCGGAAATTCCGTAATATCACGGTTCCCTGTATTTCGCCAACTACCTTTTTCCTGCTGGTTACAGGGGTCATTGGTTCATTTAAAATCTTCGATCTGATCCAAGTGCTGACACAGGGTGGACCGGCCAACTCCACGACCGTTATCGTTTATGAGCTATATGACACTGCCTTCAATCAATTGAAGACGGGTTATGCCTCAAGCATGGCACTTGTCCTGTTCCTCATCTGCCTGATCATTACAGCCCTGCAGATGTTAGCGCAAAAAAAATGGGTCAATTATTAAAGGCAGAAAGGAGAAATTACAGTGAGAAAAGAGCTTCTATCCAGAACGTTCTGGACAATCGCAATGGGACTGCTAGGTATCGCATTTCTTTTACCGTTTCTATGGATGTTATCCACTTCCTTTAAACTGGAGAAAGATGTGTTTGATTTTCCGATACAATGGCTGCCACAGCAGTGGAACCTCATTGAGAATTATAAACAGGTTTGGTCAGGTGATTTCGCTCGTTATTACGGAAATTCCATTTATATTACGCTGGCAACGACTATAATTAATGTGCTGATATGCGCACTGGCTGCTTATGGGTTCTCCAAGCTGCGTTTTCCGGGTAGAGATGCGATGTTTGTAGTTGTATTGGCCCTTTACATGGTTCCTCCGCAGGCTTCGCTGGTTCCACAGTTTCTACTATTTAACTGGCTGAATCTGATTGATACGCATTTAGGATTGATCTTAATTAACAGCTTTAGTATTATCGGTGCGTTTATGCTCAAGCAATTTTTTATGGGGGTAAACAACGAGTATCTTGAATCGGCGCGGATGGATGGAGCAGGTCATTTTCGTTCTTTTCTACAAATTGCATTTCCGCTGATCCGTCCCGCTGTAGCTACTTACGCTATTCTGCGTTTTATCTGGACCTGGAACGACTATCAGTATCCACTCATTTTTTTGAAATCTAAAGAGCTGTTTACTATTCAGTTAGGTATTCGGTTGTTTGGGGACCAATACGGGGATGTTTATTCCCTCATGATGGCTGGTGCGGTATCTGCAATTCTGCCACTGCTGATTATTTTTGCTCTCGGTCAGAAGCAGGTTATTGAGGGAATTGCCCTCGGAGGCGTGAAAGGATAATAAAAGTCAAAATAGTTTCTCTTCGGTAGAATATGAGAACTTTCCTCGTCTATCCTGCATGTTAGGATGTTCTTGTAAGCAGTTACATAGCTTTGGCTGTAAAGCGAGGTATACCCAACACATTTATAGGAGGGTCTATATGAAAAAGAAATTATTATCCGTGCTTATGATCACATCTATGGCGTTGTCATTGGCCGCTTGCGGTGGAAATGCGAAAACAAATAATGCAGGAGCAACAGATGCGCCTGATGCTGGTGGAAATAAGGAGCCTGCAGCAGAGAAGGTTACGCTGAAGCTGAGTACCTGGCAGACGGAAGCCAAAGCGAAGTGGAGCACGATTATCGCAGAGTTTGAGAAGGCGCATCCCGACATTCATGTAGAAGTGGATCTACTGAATGAAAAAGGCGATTCTGTAGCCTCTATGCAGAAGCTGGATTTGATGGCCGCTGCAAGTGACCCGCTGGATATTGTCGAACTGCCGTATACCAACTATTCGCAGCGTGCAGATATCGGTGTGTTAGCACCGATGGACGAATATATTCAGAAAGAAGGGTATAAGCTCTCCGATGAATATCTAGTGGACACTACGGTCAATGGCAAAGTCTATGCGTTACCGTCATCTATGCAGCGCTGGTTCGTGCTTCTTAACAAAGAAATGCTAGATGAGGCTGGTCTGCCGGTTCCGACCGATTGGACTTGGGCGGATTTCGAAGAGTATGCCAAGAAATTGACCAAGGGTGAGGGCGCAACGAAGCGTTTTGGCGCATATCTGCACAATTGGCCAGATTATTTCCAACTCCAGCTGATGAGTAAACCTGAGGATAATACTTTTCTAAAATCTGACGGAACCTCCAATGCTCTGGACCCGCAATTTAAGGCTAATCTGCAGATGATGAAGAAAATGATGTACGAAGATAAGAGTGCTACTCCTTACGAGGATATTATTTCGCAGAAGCTTGCCTACCGGAATCAGTATTTTAATGGTTTAGCAGCGATGCTTCCGATGGGTGACTGGATGGTTGCGGAATCGGGTGGTACGGATGCCATTCCAGCAACCTTCGTTACCGCGTTTGCGCCGATCCCTCGACTGGATAGTGAGAGCAAACATTACTCACCTGTTCAGCCAACCTATATGGGGATCGCTGCTAAATCCAAGCATAAGGAAGCTGCTTACACCTTTGTACGCTGGTATACCTCAGAAGGACTGGAAATTGGCGGACGTGTCTTCTCTGGCTGGGCGAAATCGGATACGAACAAATTGGTGGATACGATTGTGAGTGGTTCTAAGGATTCATCTATGATTGATGTTGATTCCCTGAAATATACGATGGAGAATTCGGCACCTGGTGCGACGCAAGTTCCGGCTAAATATGCGGATGAAGCTAAGAACAACGTTATTCCAGAAGCGGAAATGTATCTCCTTGGCCAACAGGATCTGGATGTCACAGTTGCCAATATCGATAAGAAAATTTCGGAAGTCGTTCAGAACAACAGCGGAAAGTAGGCGGAGACTGATTGTACGCTTCCCCAAGGGGGCTTATAATGTGGGGGCAGGAAAGCATTTCTGCCTCCTGCTCCAAATTTAAAACAGATATGGGGCCTGTCATCCGTGTTTAGAAAGCATCAATCACTTCGAATGAAACTTGTCTGGTCTTCAATGATTTGCGTACTGATCCCGCTAGTCTGCATTTACATGGTTACAGATTATTTAACCCGGGATCTGATTCTGGAGAAGGCCGTTGGCAGCGCAAGAGAATCTCTCAATGCGTCCAGTGCCAATATGAATGCCATTTTTGAACAAACGCTGGAGCAGTCCAATTTTGTGCTTCAGAACAGCGAAATCAGGCAGATGATGTCTGCTGTTCCAGAGTCGCTCCATTCAGCGAAAGAGATCATCCAGTATAACCGTATGTCGCGGATGCTGGATGATATGTTCGTTCTTTCAGAGTATTTGAAAGTGACGCTGATCGGTAAGAATGGATTTATTTATACGAGTTATCCTTATAGCGACTTTAATCCGAAAACCTTTTATAGCGAGCGTTGGATGTCACTATTGAAACAAACTCAGCCGATTTCGACTTTCTGGAGAGCGGAGCACGACACCTACTACAACTATTCTGATAAGGGCTCAGCCAATTGGGTAACTATTGCGAGACCTATACAATCGACCTCCAGCAGCACGATCGGATATATGATTATTAACATCAATGAGCGTAAACTCCGCCCTTATCTGAACAATGACAATGGCAAAGAGATGATGCTTTTGGATGACAAGGGAACTGTAGTCTCACATGCTGATCCAGCCCGAATTGGTGAAACAATGACGTGGTGGAAAAAGGAAGGCCGGCTTGATACTGTCCAGATCAGTGGGGAGAAATTTTTGTATGTTGACCAGGAGCTGAGCAGCAACAGATGGCAGATGGTGAGCATTATCCCTATGAAGGCGGCATTGTCAAAGAATAAACAGATTTTATTTATCAGCTTAGCCGTGCAAATTCTATTCTTTACCTTCTTTTCCGTTCTCTTAACCGTTCTAATCTCTAAGTTGACTCAGCCCATCGTGAAATTAAGTGCTTTTGTAAAGCGAATAGGTCGTGGTCAACTGGATGAACGTTCGTTAATCCGTGGGAATAATGAGGCGGCACAGCTGGCCCGTACCATCGACCAAATGCTAGATCGAATCGAGTCCATGATTGAACAAATCACCTATGAGCAAACAGGGAAAAGAAAAGCTGAACTGGAAATGCTGCAGGCACAGATCAATCCGCACTTTATGTTTAATCTGTTGAATTCGATCCGGTTAAATATTCTGATGCAAGGAGACAAGGAGAACGCCGAGTTGATTGGTTCGTTGTCGTCTTTGCTCCGTATGACCTTTAACAGAGACAATGAGTTTATCCCGCTTCGTGAGGAGACAGATACGATATCTCATTATGTGACTTTGATGAATTTTCGTCATGCCAATCAGGTCAGGCTGGAAATGAATTTAGCAGACGGAACTGCTGAAGCACTGGTGCCTCGGTTTATGATTCAGCCTATGATCGAGAATGCCATCATCCATGGTTTCGAGCAGTTTGGTGGTGAGATCTTTATTGAAGCTCGTATTATTGCAACTACAGGAACCTTGGTTATCACCATTAAGGATAATGGTATCGGAATGTCACAGGAGAATTTAAAAAGACTTCGTGAAACCGCATACAGTAGTGAGCAAATTGCAGAAGAGGACAGAAAAGGATTCTCCGGCATAGGCTTACGTAATGTGGCCCAACGCCTCAGTATGATTTATGGTGCTTCATTTAAGTTGAATATATCAAGCGAACCTGATGTGGGTACGGAGATTTGTTTGGAGTTTCCACTGAACTACGGAAAGGTGGGTATAGAGAATGCTGACGGCAATTTTGGTGGATGATGACTATCCGGTTATCCGTTATTTGTCGCAGGCCGTGTCATGGAGTGAGCTCGGGATTGAACTCACCGGATGTTATTATAGCGGTCTTGAGGCTTGGGAAAAAGCACGGCAGAATCCACCGGATCTAATTATCACCGATATTGGTATGCCTAAGATGAACGGACTGGAGATGCTTGAGAAATTCAGAGCGATGAAGCCCGGGATTCGTGCGATTATTCTGTCCTGCCACAACGAGTTCAAATACGCTCAGCAGGCGCTGAAATTAAACGTAGGAGAATATATTTTAAAAGAATCACTGAATATCGAGCAGCTGGAACATGCACTCAGAACACTTGTGAAGGAAGTGGGTCTGAACAGGCAGCAGCATACCGAGATGCAGGTATATAAGCAAAAGCAATCACAAAACCGTGCTGCGCTAAAAGAAAAGTTTCTAAAAGATACGTTATACCAATCTTGGGACAAGGTAGCTTGGATCGAGCAAGCCCGGTCAAACGGAATTATGATCCATGCCAAGACCTACATTCCAATGCTTATAGTGATTGACCGTCCAGAGGAAGCCTCACGGGTGCGCCGTATGAGTGAATATACGATTTCTTTTGCCGTCGAGAATATTATGCAGGAAGTGCTTGAGACTGATCACAGTTTATTTATTTCGAGATACAGCCATAAGGAGATTGTTATTCTTTTCTGCAGCGACCAGTCTTCCAGAGACCACCAAGCGATCTATCATTCCATTCAAAATGCAGCCTCTGCAGTACAGAAATATCTCAAGCTGTCTGTCTCCTGCATATTTGGTGCTGAGGCGCGCAGTCCTGAGGAAATTCGCGGAACACTGCAGCGGATGCTAAAGGAGAAGATCCAGCGGTTTTATTTTCCGGCGGCGGGCATTCACCGTTTTGAAGAGATTAGCTTTTCGCGGGATGATATTTATGCCGAATATGGAAGTCTGTACGCTGTTATTAATGATGATATTGCCTTGAATAGGGAAACAGAGCTTCGTGTTCATGTAAAGGAATGGCGAGAATGGGTGGCAATGCAAAAGTTTCATCCAAATGAAGTTAAGGAATGTGTTCTCCGGTTGCTGATGGACTTGCAATTGAAGACGAAACAGCTGCTGCAGTCTCCATTGCCTATGGCCGATGAAAAGCTGTTTAGCGTGGTGAGTGACATTGATACCCTCGAGCATTTGGAAGAGTGGCTAGTTCAGTACTTGGAAGAATTAGTGCGGAAAATAAGTATATTCTCTATCAAGTCTAAACGCAGCGAGGTTATTAAAGCCCAGCAGTTCGTGATCAGTCATGTAACGGAGAAAATAACGCTGGAGGACATGGCTGGACGCCTGAACTTGAATGCCAGCTATTTCAGCCGCTTGTTCAAACGGGAAACAAACCAGAATTTCATCGAATATGTAAATATGCTAAAGCTTCAGAAGGCAAAAGAGCTGCTTAATCAGTCTGGAAAGACTGTGGAAGAGATCTCCGAGTATCTGGGATATGCCAACAAAAGTTATTTTATCAAGCTGTTTAAACGGGAAATGGGCATGAGGCCTAGTGAATATGCGGCTTGGCATTAAGTTTGGATTGGAGGAACCATTACTGTGGAACTGAAGGGTACTAAAAATGAATTACAAATGTTCTTAAATGACCTATATGCTCCGCTGGATAGTCGATTTACTTCTGGATGTGCAGGAATCGATATGGGAGCTACAGGATCAATATACAATGAAGCTACCGCACTTATGGAAGCCTTCGCTCGTCCGTTATGGGGGCTTGTTCCCCATGCCAGCGGGGGAGGGGAGAGTGCGCTTTGGCCGAAGTTCCTCGAGGGGATCGTCAATGGGACTGACCCTGAACATGAAGAATACTGGGGTGAATTCTCAACCAAAGACCAGCGTATGGTGGAACAGGCTGTGCTGGGACTGGGGCTTGCTCTTGCGCCGCATAAGCTGTGGGAGCCGCTGAGTGATGTTCAGAAAATGCAGGTATATAACTGGTTGAACCAGATCAATCATGTGGATCGTTCGAACCCGAATAACTGGCTGATGTTCACGGTTCTTGTGAATGTGGGCTTTAAGAAAGTCGGATTGCCCTACGATCAAGAGATAATGAATCATTATTTGGAGAAGATAGATACCTACTACTTGAGTGATGGCTGGTATTCCGATGGGCTGACCGATCAGAGAGACTATTATATTGCTTTTGCTATGCATTATTATACGCTGATATATGCTAAATTGATGGCGGATGATGATCCTCAGAGGGCTGCAGTTTACCGGGAAAGATCCGCGCGATTTGCCAAAGATTTTATGTATTGGTTTGCTGAGGACGGAAGTGCGATTCCTTTCGGGCGTAGTCTGACCTATCGTTTTGCGCAGGTCTCTTTCTGGAGTGCACTGGTGTATGCCGAGGTCCTTCCTTTTTCATATGGCGTTCTCAAAGGAATTATAATGCGTCATTTTCGTTGGTGGTTTGAGAAGCCTATTATGGGAATAGACGGATTACTAAGTATAGGATATGCGTACCCGAATCTGGTAATGACGGAGAACTACAATGCCCCCGGATCACCGTATTGGGCCTTTAAAGCTATGCTTATTCTTGCCTTGCCGGACGATCATCCTTTTTGGCAAGCGGAAGAAGAACCACTGCCTGTATTGAAAGATCAACTGCCGCTTCAAGAGGCGCGTATGCTGGTGAGTCGTCCAGAAGGAAATAAGCATGTTATTGCCTATACCTCTGGTCAGATGGCTAACTTTGATATGGCCCATAGCGCAGCTAAATATTCCAAGTTTGCTTACTCCACGCTGTTCGGATTCAGTGTGCCGAAGGCGGGTTATGGCTTAGTTCAAGGCGCTTACGACTCTACATTAGCATTGTGTGAATGCGATGAACATTACCGGGTACGCAGATTCTGCGAGACGTGGGAAATTGGAGAGAATTATGTATATTCACGCTGGCATCCCTGGAGCGATGTACATGTGAAGACATGGATTATTCCAGCGGGTCTGTGGCATGTCCGTATTCACAGCATTCACAGCGCCCGGTGTCTCGACGTAGCGGAGGGTGGATTTGCCATTGGCCAGTCTGCTGGTTTCTCACGCAGTGACCGGGAAACCATTCATGTATCTAACACTGCTGTCTCGGTGCAATTGCCTTGGGGAATCAGTGCCATACATATGCTAAGCGGTTTTGACCGGGGAGAATGCGTGCTACCCGAACCGAATACTAATCTGCTGAAGCCTCGGACGTTTCTTCCGAGTTTGATCTCCAGATTGGAGCCGGGAGATCAGGTACTGATATCTGCTGTCTTTGGAGCAACGAATACTCCGGAGAATCAGGCCAGTCTGGCTTCGCCGCCGCTTATTCAGTGGCAGTCAGACGGAAGGATTGCTGTATACGATCCTAGTAACGATGCACTTTTGCATACTGTTGATTTATTGGAAAGGAGCAACAAAGATGTGGACTAAGGCCATTGAGGATGCAATTCACAAAATTGGGAGTAACATTACTAACCATCCGGGCAAACTGCCTCATATCGCTGAGGGGCAACAATACGAATGGGGAGACAATGACGATTGGATAGAGGGGTTCTATGTTGGCATGATGTGGCTTGCTTATGAATATAGCAAAGATTCATTCTATAAGGAGGCGGCAGCTTCTTGGTTAGGAGACTTTAAGCATCGTCTGGATCATCACATCGCCCTGGACCATCATGATATTGGCTTTTTGTACTCACTGACTGCAGTAGCAGAGTGGAAAATAACAGGCAGCGAAGAAGCCCGAGCTGTCGGTCTACAGGCTGCGGATGCACTATGCAAGCGCTGGCGTGAAAACGCTGGAATCCTCCAGGCCTGGGGTTTAGAGAGTGACCCCGAGAATGGGGGACGTATCATTATTGACTGCTTGATGAATTTGCCTCTGCTGTTCTGGGCTGCGGAGGAAACGGGGGACAATCGCTATTATGATATAGCACTCGAACATGCGTTAAAGAGCCGGAAATTTCTTGTGCGTGGGGATGCTTCCTCTTATCATACTTTTTACTTTGATCCAGCTACAGGAAGTGCAATTCGTGGAGGAACACATCAAGGCTATGAGGATGGATCGACCTGGACACGTGGTCAAGCGTGGGGAATATACGGATTTGCCCTGGCTTATCGTTATACACGAGAGGAAGACTTTCTTAATACCTCTAAAAGCCTGGCTCATTATTTTATAAGCCATCTTCCGGAGGATAGTGTGGCTTATTGGGATTTCGATGTGCATGTGGAAGCGGGGACCCCTCGTGACAGCTCAGCTTCTGCGATCGCGGCTTCCGGCCTCTTGGAACTGCTGGACATTCTGGACGCAGATGACCCGGACCGGGCTATTTATGAAGAGGCACTACTCCGCAGCATGAAATCTCTGGTGGAACATTATGCGACATCTGGAGATCCAGAGGCGGAGGGACTTCTAAAGCATGGTTCCTATCATGTCAGAGGTGGACGTGTGCCTGATGGCCATATGATTTGGGGAGACTATTATTATTTGGAAGCGCTGATCCGCATGCAGACCGGAATCCGAGGATATTGGTAGTAGGGTGAATGGAACAACGGTCCATTCACGTAGTGATCACAACGAGCGTCAACATACATCCTAATCTGAAAGTAAAGGGAGAGTTCCACAGCCATTTCATGGCTCGTGTGACCCTCCCTTTTTGTGATGTGCGTGTATTTATTCTCCATACAACATTCCTGTCTATATGAACTGATTATGTATTTGGATGTTGTGTGGATTCCCGAATGATTAGATTGGTAGGAAGGAGAACTTCTATAAAAGGCTCCTCGGGATGATCAATGCGCCAGAAGAGTTGTTCTATAGCTTTTCGTCCAAAGTAAGACAAATCTACATCCATCGTTGTAGTCAAAGGAGTTGTTATCCGTGATAACTGTCCATTATCAAAGCTCACAATAGATACATCTTGGGGGATCTGATACCCAAGCTTGTACATCACGGAATTGATCAAGAACCCAAAGCCATCATTGACACAGAACCAAGCCGTAGGCTGCTTATCCAACTTTTGTACAGCGTTGAACACATCATCCATTTCTTCAATGGCACGATCGAACACCCATATTGGATTGTATTCAATTGCAGATTGGTATAGAGCCAGGCGATAACCTTCTAAACGCTCGTAATAGCTTGGTGAGAATTGAATATTGCCGATGAAGCCAATACGGCTATGTCCCAATTCAATTAAATGCTGCACCGCTGTATAAGCGGCATAACGATTATTGGTGAGAATACTATCGGCCTTAAGATCAGGGTGATGGTGATCAATTAACACGGTGGGAATCCCTGTGTCCGTCACTGCTTGAATATATGGGGTCGTAATATGGGACAGAATCAAGATTCCTTCTACGGAAGGATCAAATAATATAGGAGGCAGAATCAATTGTTCGGAAGCGTGATGATCAATAGATTGAATAACCATACGCTTATTTCGCTTCGCTGCTTCCTTCTCAATACTCAAATAAATTTCTCCAAAAAAGTTACGTTTGGAAAATGCAAATTCTGATGCCAAAATGACAAAGGTTCCAGCTTCTTCTTCTGTGCTTTTGCGCCCTCGCGAATAGGTGTAACCCATTTCATTCGCAGTATCGATAATTAATTGTCTCGTTTCCTCACTCACACCGTCTTTACCGGACAGAGCCTGAGAAACAGAGTTCTTCGATATATTCAATCGATCGGCGATATCTTGCATTGTTACCTTCACCTTCATGCGAAGATACGTCCTTTCTAATTAGAAGTGTAATGAATATTCTTCCATACTGTCTCTCATAATACTAAAGATTATGCTGTAAAACTACATTACAACTATAAATTATTTTAACATTACAAACTATTTAAGTAAAGTTAATTTGTAATGTGATTAATTGTGTCTTTTTCATTAATACTCGAATAACAGGTTGACATTTTCGCTGAAAACTATAATAATAGCAATTGTAACGCTTACAAAGTCGCTTACAGGTATATATTCATCTAATTTTGTAACGTTACAAAACTATATCTAGGAATTACAAAATGCTGCACTGATGTGCATCGATACTCAGGGAGGGTTTATTTTATGAAGAAGAAGCTTTCAGTAATGCTTGCACTTACGCTTGTATTCACGATTCTTGCCGGTTGTGGATCAAAGAGCAGTAATTCAGGCACGTCAGCAGATGGAGTAACAACTATTGAGTTCTGGGCTGCACCTAACCCGACTCAACAAGCATATTGGCAGAAAATCGCCAAAGAGTATGAGACTGTTAACCCTAAGGTGAAAATTAACGTAAGTGCCATCAAGGAGTCCCCTACTTCTGAGGCAAGTATCCAAGCCGCAATCGCAGGTGGAAGCGCTCCGACGATGACTGAGAATATTAGCCGTGGTTTTGCAGCACAACTTGCGAACAGCAAGGCGTTAGTTCCATTGGATACGATTGCTGGCTTCAATGATATTGTGACAAAACGTAATATGACCAAAACGATTGAGCCTTGGGAATTTGCCGATGGCCATCAATATGTTCTTCCAATCTACTCCAATGCAATGTTGTTCGGATGGAGAACGGATATTTTGAAAGAAGCTGGTGTGAACGAAGTTCCAAGAACATACAGTGAAGTGATTGAGGCAACGAAAAAATTAAAAGCAAAATACCCGGATAAATATCTTTGGGCGAAACCTGACTTAGCAGACCCTACCTCTTGGAAAAGATGGTTCGACTTCTTTATGCTGTACAATGCCGCTTCAGATGGCAACAAATTCATTGAAGGCAGCCAGTTTGTTGGCGATGAAAAAGCTGGTGTAGACGTTCTTACTTTCGTGGACAATCTTCGTAAGGAGAAAGGGCTGCTGTCTCAGAATGTAACAGAACCTTTTGAAAATGGAGTGGGCGTATTTACGGATGTAGGACCTTGGACATTCAGCACATGGGCTGAGAAATATCCAGAGCTTCAGTACAAGGAGAACTTTGAAGTAACATTGCCTCCTGTACCTGACGGTATGGATCCAGCGAATGCAAAAACATTTGCGGATGCTAAAGGAATTGTTATCTATGCATCGGCAAGTCCAGAGCAACAAGCTGCTGCAATAGAATTCATCAAGTGGGTATATTCGGATGACCAAAACGATGTTGCCTTTTTCCAAGAAACAAACTTGCCTCCAGCACGTGATGATGTAGGTACAAATGAAGTGTTTAAACCAGTATTTGAAAAAACGCCTGTATTGCAAGAGTATGCAAAAGCAATCCCGAATGCTGTTCCATCCATGGACAATCCAAAATTCAACGAATTGCAAACCTTTATTGGTCAAGAGGCCTTTAACAAAATCGTTCGTGGTGAGATTGATCCAAAAACGGGTTGGGACAATATGAAGAAGGCGATTGAAGGGGAACTTCAATAATGATTGAAAAAAATAATAATCGGTTAGGCTGGCTTTTTGCCAGCCCTTACCTTATTTTTTCGACTGTGTTTTTCTTGGGCCCGCTTATTTGGTCTCTATATTTGTCTTTTACTAACTGGGACTTGATTTCACCAACTTATGATTTTGTAGGGTTCAAGAACTTTACCAAAGCATTAGGCACACCAGGGGTAAGATCGGCATTTTGGGTAACGTACAAATTTATGATCGTATTTGTACCGATTGTCACAGCCATGTCGCTTTTTGTAGCGGTAATTGTAAAAGGCTTACCTAAATTAAAAACCGTATTTCTTATTGGATTCTTCTTGCCTTACCTATCCTCAGGGGTTGTTGCATCCCTTATTGTTAAAGGCTTTTTGTCACATACAAGTCCTGTTCAGACGTTTCTAAGGGATCGGTTAGGTCTTGATATTGATTGGCTCGGCGGATCTTTCTCGGCATTGTTCGTCGTTGCGATGATTATGGCTTGGAAATTTACAGGTTACTATGCGTTAATTCTTACTTCAGGTTTAGAAAGCATTGATCAGGAAGTATATGAAGCAGCGGCAATTGATGGCGTGAAGGACAGCCAAAGGTTCTGGAGAATTACGTTACCTTTGCTTTACCCTGCGATTTATACAACCTTAATTTTATCCTTTGGTGCAACATTCGGTATCTTTACTGAGGTCTACCAATTAACAGGCGGCGGACCGAACTATGCAACGAATACATGGCAAATGGAAATATACAGTCAAGCATTTAAGAACCTGCAGGCAGGTTACGCATCAGCTATCGCGATTATGGCTGCGGTTGCGACATTTATATCTATATTCGTAATCCGAAAAATTCTGGAAATGTGGGGTAAGCGCAATGGTTGGGTCTAATTCAAACATCAAGCTCCGGCTGTCGATCCGCTATCTGATTGCGATCGTACTGCTCGTGATTATGGTATTCCCCTATTTATATATGGTATTGAACTCACTTGCAGATTGGTCACAGGTAGACCGGAAGCTGATACCGACGAAATTTACGCTGCGCTCGTATCAATGGCTCTTTACAGGTGGTGAGACCGGGATTACAAGACCATGGATTCACGCCTTCTTTAACAGTGTGTTCGTTTCCCTGGTATCTACAGCCTTAATGATGATGTTCGCGATTATGGTCGCTTATGCGTTGGCGAAGCTGAAATTCCGCGGGAGAGACTCTATTAACAACTTTGTGTTGTTTCATATGTTCTTTCCGGCAATCATTCTGATCATCCCTAACTTTTTGATTATTCAAAAAGTAGGATTGTTCGATACGTATTGGGCGCTCATTATTCCCAAGGCAATGAGTTTATGGGGGATCTTCATGTACACCAACTTCTTTAAGGCGGTACCCGATGCCTTCATTGAAGCCGCCAAGCTGGATGGGGCATCCGATTTCAAAATCCTGTATAAGATTATGATGCCGATGTCGAAGTCCATTACGACCGTTGTATTCCTATTCCTTTTAATGGAACGCTGGACAGAGCTCTTATGGGATATGATCGTTGTCCGAAGTGACGGCATGTTAACATTGAACGTTTTATTATCTCAGATGTTCGGTCCGTATCAATCGTATCCGGGTCCGATGTATGCCGGTGCAGTGATGCTCACCTTGCCAATCATTATTTTGTTCATTATTTTCGGCAAGAAGTTCCAGGAAGGCATGCAATTTAACTTGAAATAGGTCTGCACAGGAGGGGTTATCGGTTGGAACAGCCGTGGTGGAAAGGGACGGTATTCTATGAAGTGTATATGCCAAGCTTCTGTGATAGTAACGGGGATGGGATTGGTGATTTCGGCGGTCTTACTTCCAAGCTGGATTATTTGCGGGAACTTGGTATCGGAGGGATTTGGCTGACGCCGTTCTATAAGTCTCCAAAAGTAGATAACGGGTATGACATTGCAGATTATTGTCAGATTGATCCAGACTTTGGAACGATGGAAGATTTCGAACGGTTTATTCAGGAAGCGAAGGCTCGCGGGATCAGAGTGATTGCCGATCTTGTCCTGAATCATACGTCTTCAGAGCATGCATGGTTCAAGGAATCCCGATCTTCAAGGACGAACCCGAAGCGGGATTGGTACATTTGGAAGGACGCTGTGAACGGCAGCGTACCTAATAACTGGGAATCGTTTTTTGGTGGAACCGCGTGGGAATGGGATGCTGCAACAGAACAGTATTACTATCATGGGTTTGCGAAAGAACAGGTCGATTTGAACTGGGCGAATCCCGAAGTTAAAGAAGCGATGAAGGATGTTATGGCTTATTGGCTGGGCAAAGGCGTAAGTGGCTTCCGGTTAGATGTTATCAACTTCTTATCGGTGTCCGATCAATTCCCGGATAACCCGATGGATGAAGTAACGGGTGAGCAGAAGCATGTACATGATCAGAATCAAGATGGAATTATGGATGCCATCGAGGAGATTAGCAGGTTTGTTCATGCGCATAGCGGAATGTTCATGGTAGGTGAAGTCGGCTCTGAAGATATGGATATGCTGAAGCGTTACAGCGGAACGGGTAAGTTTGATGTGGTCTTTAACTTTAATCTGGGAAGCCAGAAGGAATTTAGTCCAGAGAATTTGTTCGCCGAGCTTAAGACGATGGAGAAGGTGCACCGTGCAGATCAGGTTCCAACGTTATTCTTCGGTAGTCATGATATGGACCGCGTAATTTCGCGTTTTGGTGAAGGGGACGCGGAGATTGAGGAAGAACGGGCCCGCCTTATGGCAACGCTGGCCTTGACCGCAAAAGGGGTACCTTTCTTATATTTCGGTGAAGAGATTGGGATGCGGAATTTCGTAGCCCATAAGCTGGAAGATATGCGGGACATCCAAGGATTGAAGGCATATGAAATCGCACTACAGCGGGGGATAACCCGGGCGGAAGCCCTGAAAATTGCGAATGCAAAGGGAAGAGATGCGTCTCGCTCACCAATGCAATGGGACGCAAGTCCACATGGCGGGTTTACGTCAGGAACACCATGGATTGGCATGGGCCCAAATTATCAGCAATTAAACGTGGAGTTCGAATGCAATCAACCGAATTCATTATTACATTATTATAAAAAGCTTCTCCACTTGCGCAATACACAGGATGTATTTCAATTCGGGGATTATGACGTACTGGAACGCAGAGGCAATCTTATTTTATATGTAAGAACATTGAAAGAAACCAATACCAGAGCGCTCGTAGCCTTGAATTACGATAATCAGAGCATACAGATTGATCCTAGTGAGCTGCTGGATGGGCAAGCAACTAATATATTATCAAGCCGCCGAGACATAGTGAGCGGTACAGACTTGGTAACTCTGTTGCCGAATGAAGCCGCAATATGGATGCGTGCGCCGCTATTATTTGACTAGAGAGGAACTTTATTATTATGAAACTGCTCAAGAATGCTGTGAAGACATGTGAACAACTGCTCATGGAATACGCGATGAAAGACGTATCCGTAACCAATACACAGAAATTAACATTCACAGGTGTAGATCATAAAGATGTCTACAATATTACAGCTCCATTCCAAGATGAGGGTGAGTGGGTGATTGCGGGTCGGGTTGAATCCCGTGACAGCGAGCATTCCGATGTCGTTTTTTTTGTCGAACGTGATGGACAATGGGTACCCCGTGAAGGAGCGCCTACCCTTGAACTTCAAGATCCTTTTTTCACGAAAATTAATGGCGAATTGATAGTTGGAGGCGTTCAAATTTATCCACATCCAGTAAAGGCTGATGCCTTAATGTGGCGTACAGTATTCTACCGCGGGAAGAACATCGCGAGCTTAGAACCCTTCTTTAAAGGACCGGATGGCATGAAAGATCTACGCCTAGTGGATCTGAAAGATAGCATCGGAGTACTGACCCGCCCTCAAGGAGATAAAGGAGGACGCGGTAAAATCGGCTTTACCCGCATTGCATCGTTAGAAGCGTTATCCATTCCATTGATCGAAGAAACACCGTTATTGGATGGACAGTTTGTTGATGAAGAGTGGGGCGGTGCGAATGAAGCACACTTGCTAAAGAACGGACTGCTCGGTGTTCTTGGGCATATCGCATCTTTTGATGATTCGGGCGATCGTCACTATTACCCGATGGTATTCGCTATCGATCCGGCAACAGGTGAGTACTCGGATATTCAATTAATCGCTGTACGCAATCAGTTCTTGCCAGGCGTTGCCAAACGTCCTGATTTGGAGGATGTCGTGTTCAGCGGCGGGCTCGTACGTCATGAGGACGGTACAGCTAACATATATGCAGGAATCAGCGATGCGGAAGCACAACGAGCAACAATCCCTGATCCTTTTGCTCAATTTGAAATTTTATAAGTATGAAATCCATTTGGTTAAGGGAGTTATTACAACATGAAAATCTATCGTTATGAACAAAATCCACTTATTACACCGGCTGACGTTAAGCCGTATCACGATGACTTTGAAGTGATTGGTGCATTTAATGCCGGTATTGCTAGCTATAATGGTGAAATATTAATGTTTCTCCGTGTAGCAGAACGCCCAATTAGTAAGGATCCAAAAATTGTGAAAGCTCCGATTTATAATCCGGAGACCAATGAATTGGATATTTTGGATCTGAATACAGATGATGAGCGCTTCGACTTCTCTGATCCGCGTGTGATTAAGAATAAATCCGCTAGTGCTACATTTCAGTACTTGACTTCATTATCTTATATCCGAATCGCTCGAAGTAAGGATGGACATCATTTTACGGTGGATGAGAAGCCATTTGTGTACCCTTCCAATTCACTGGAGACCTTCGGGGTAGAAGATCCTCGGGTAACCCAAATTGGGGATACCTACTATATTTATTTCTCGGCAGTCTCCCCTGTGGGCGTTGGAGAATCGCTGGTATCAACTAAAGATTTCGTGAATGTAACTCACCACGGCATGATCTTTGGGCCGGATAATAAAGACGTATTGATTTTCCCAGAGAAAATTAACGGCAAATATTATGCATTGCACCGTCCAACAACGAAAAGTACGGGAGATCCGGAAATATGGATCGCAGAATCGGACAACTTATTATATTGGGGTAACCATAAGCATCTGATCGGTTTGCGTGAGGGGATGTGGGATAGCGGCCGGATTGGCGGCGGTGCGGTTCCATTCAAGACCGATAAAGGCTGGCTGGAGCTGTATCACGGAGCCACGCTGGAACATCGTTATTGCATGGGAGCAGTCTTGTTAGATCTAAATGATCCCTCGAAGGTGATTGCGCGCTCCAATGCTCCTATCATGGAGCCGGAAGCGGATTATGAGAAGAACGGATTCTTCGGCGATGTTGTATTCTCTTGCGGTGCACTCGTGGAAGGCGATGTTGTTAAAATGTATTACGGAGTCGCGGATACATCAATGGCTTGCGCAGAACTTAGTGTACAAGAAATTTTAGATAGCTTGATATACGTATAACAATAAAACGTCAAAACCGAAGTGGTTTTGGCGTTTTAATTTGGGAGAGAGGATGAAGAGAATGAACATTAAATTAACTGAAAACTGGAAACTTCGTGATTTTCATGTGGGGGAAGCCCGGGATCTTGAAGTTGCATCGCCAGAGTTTATTGATTATTTCTGGATGACCACCTCAGTGCCCGGTGACATCCATACGACGCTTCGGGAGAAAGGCATTATTGATGATCCTTTCTTTGGCCACCAAGATCAGAAATGCCGTTGGATTGAAGAAAAGGTATGGTGGTATCGTACGGTCTTTTCATACGATTCTGATCTTAAACCTGGTGAGAAGATGGAGCTATTATTCGAAGGGTTAGATACCTATGCAACCGTATATCTCAACGGTGTGGAGCTTGGATCGACAGATAATATGTTCATTAGCCATTCATTTGATGTAACCCGTGAATTAAATAAAGGGAAAAATACGCTTGCCGTAAAATTTGATCCTATTCATGTACACGCTGGCGATAAAGTCCAATATTATTGGTCGGGCTATAGTAAGAAGCGGATTTGGACACGTAAAGCGCAGAGTCATTTTGGCTGGGACTGGGGTCCGCGTCTGGTCTGTGCAGGCATATGGAAAGAGGTACAGTTGATCAAACGGCGTCATGCACATTTAGATCATGTGTTTGCCCGTACAACTTCGATAGAGGGTCAAGTAGGTGTTGTTGATGTGGATTTATGCGCACATGCCTTTGATCGCGGATGTTCGTATACGGCGCGTGTGGAACTATTAGACGGGACGGAACGTGTTGCGGAAGCGAATGTTGCTTTGGACAGAGCTTCAGGGATTACAGTTGACGGGGCGATTACTGCGCGTACGCTTCATCATTCAGTTACCTTGCAGGTGATGGATCCAAAGTTATGGTGGACCCATGATCTAGGAACGCCTTTCTTATATCATCTACGCGTTACGCTATTTGCTGATGGGGAGCTAATAGATACCTATGAGCAGCCATTTGGGATTCGAAAGATCGAATTGATGCAGCTGGATGAAGAAGGGCACCATGCTTTTACTTTTGTATTGAACGGCGTAAAAGTTTTTGCTAAAGGTGCAAATTGGATCCCTATTGATAGCTTTATTGCGACCGTGCCAGACAGCCGCTATACACATCTGCTTCAGATGGCCAAGGATGCCAATATGAATATGATTCGCGCTTGGGGTGGAGGCATTTATGAGCGGGATATTTTCTTTGATGAATGTGATCGGTTAGGAATTTTAATCTGGCAGGACTTCATGTTCGCTTGTGCACTGTATCCAGATTACAATCGTAATTTCATGAATAATGTTCACCGCGAAATTGAGCAGGTCGTAAAACGTCTTCGCAGTCGTACGAGCCTTGCTCTATGGTGTGGGAATAACGAGAATGATTGGTTGTATGAGGCACTGTCCTCTAACGGCGAGATTACACATCCCTTCTATGGAGAAAAAATTTATCATGAGCTCATGCCTGCAGTACTAGAGCAACTCGATCCCACACGAACGTTTTGGCCTAGCTCGCCTTTTGGCGGCAATGATCACAATTCACGTGATGTGGGCGATACCCATAACTGGCAAGTCTGGCATGGGAATAATGAGCCGCGTCAGTTTGGTGAACCGCAGACACAGGATTATAGTGTTGAAGGGATATCATTCAAACGATTCAAGTCAGACTTCACGAAATTCGCCAGTGAATTCGGGCTGCATGCCGCTTCCAATCGTTACACCCTAGCAAAGAACATGCCGGACAATCAGTTCTATTGGGATAGCGATGAAATGAAGTATCGTAATAAAGATGTCCATTATCCTAAGGGCATTATGCTCATGGAAGGTTATACAGGAGTTCCAAAGGATATCAATGAATATATTCAATTCTCGATGCTGACCCAGGCAGAGGGATTGAGGTATGGCATTGAGCATTACCGCCGTAATAAGCCGGATACAAGCGGGGCTTTATTCTGGCAGTTCAATGATTGCTGGCCGGGAACAAGCTGGTCTGTTATCGATTATTATGGTTTACCAAAGGCGAGCTACCACTATGCGCGTAAATTCTTTGCACCGGTACTCTTATGTGTGGATCATGATCCGAATGGACTGCTGCAGTTATGGGCTCTCAATGATCGCCGCGAAGCTTATCAGGATGAGGCGGAATTAACGATCTATCGGATGGATGGTACAATTGTATATCAGCGTGCATTCGACGTTACCGTTGATTCGAACAGTAAAGTTAATTTTGCCAAGTTAACTGAAGCTGAGGTACTGCAGCAACATAGCGCTTGCGAGGTTGTGGTCGTACTTCGTTCGAAGAAACGGTTAACAGAAGATTATGTACTCTATTTAAGAGACTATAAGGATATGGATTATCAACCCGCTCATGTTCAGATCTCCGTGGATGAAGCGAAAGGACATATCCACTTGATCTCAGATCGCGTTGCCCGGATGGTGATGATCGAACTAGATGCACCCTGGGTGATTATGGACGATAATTTCTTTGATCTGATTCCGGGTGAGGAGAAGACGGTTCGTGTGCATCATGTGGATGCCGGGGCACTGCCTTGGGAGACTTTACGTGTAACGGCAATGAATGATGCGGGTTAACAAAAACTTGGATTTAAGGAGATGAGTTAAGATGAAGGCGGCTGTATTTCAAGGAACTAAGCACATTGAATTTAAGGACTGGGAAGCTCCGGCTGTTGGCTCCAAAGAAGTTAAACTTCGTGTGAAATGCTGCGGGATCTGTGGTACAGATCAGCATATTTATCATGGATACCCAGGGTCTGCGGAGGTGACAGCTCCGATTGTGTTAGGACATGAGCTTGCGGGCGAAATAGTGGCTGTAGGTAATGAGGTTACGACCTTACAAGTGGGGGACCGTGTATCGGTTGATCCGAACATCTATTGTGGAAACTGTTATTTTTGCCGGAATGGAAAAGTACATTTATGCGATAACTTGCAGGCTGTTGGGGTGACTCGTGACGGTGGTATGGGCGAGTATTGTGTTGTTCCTGTAGCGAACTGTTACTTGCTACCTGATGAAATGAGCTGGATCGAAGGGGCGATGATTGAACCTTTAGGTTGTGTACTTCACGGTTATAAGAAGCTGGATATCCGTAAGGCACACCAAGTCCTGATTATCGGCGGAGGTTTTATTGGTCAATTGTTCTTGCAGCTCGTCAAGGCTGCGGGTGTTAAAGGGATTATTGTCAGTGAGCCAGAAGTGTTCAAACATGACCGATTAGTCGAATTAGGTGCGGATGAAGCCGTATCTCCTGCAGCAGAAGGTGTGATGGAAGCTCTCCATCATCAATTTGATATTGTGATCGAATGTGTAGGCCGGGCGGATTCCATGGAGCTGGCGGTTAAGGCATCGCGTAAGGGTGGACAAGTCTTAATGTTTGGAGTTGCTTCCCCGGACACGTTGATTCAAGTCTCACCATTCGAAATTTTTACAAAAGAGTTGAACATCATGGGCTCTTTCATTAATCCATATACACATGAGGAATCGATTGCGTTAATTGAGAAGGGAATCGTTCAAATTGAGTCGTTGATTAGCCATCAGTTTTCGCTGAAAGATATACCGGAAATCATGGGCGAATATCCGAAACTGCTTGTTTCTAAAGGGATTATTGTGCACGAGAAGTAGTATTTAATCATAGTAAGCGTACAACAACGATGACTATTGGCTATTTGCCATAGGTCATCGTTTTTTTGTGGGCAAAAACTGGCTGCGACGAGGTCTCTCTTTATAAAATATTGAAATTAATATTCAGTTAAGAATCCCTTTACTATCAGTTTACGATTCAGAGTTAGAGTTAAAGGAGGCCATGAGAAAAAGGAGCTTTGTCATGAACACAGATCCTAAAGTACTTATTGTTACGTCGGCATTTGGGGACGGGCATATGAAAGTGGCTGAGGCCATCGAACATTCATTTAGACGTCGGGGGATTAATCGGATTACAACTCTGGACCTATTCGCTGCAGTCCACCCTACCTTGAATGAGCTATCCCGAAGGTTCTATTTAAACAACACGGGGTATACGCAAGAATTTTATGGATTCTTGTACACAATGACGAGCAAGATGAGACCAGAACAGTTCATGGGTAGACTCATCCATTCTATGGGCAAACGAAAAGTACAAAGGATCATCGACGAGATACAGCCGGATATTATTATTCATACCTTTCCTTATTTGGCTGCTGCTGAACTAGCTTCAACAACAGGAAGTCGAATACCTCTGTTCACGGTTATGACGGATTATGTAGTTCATGGCAGGTGGCTTCACCCACGAACGACGAAATATTTTATCGCTTCAGAAAGCATGAAGGCGACTCTGATGTCAGCAGGGATCGCTGAAGAGAAGCTTGTGGTCAGTGGGATTCCCATTCGCGAGGCTTTTGAACAGTCTCAGGATCGTGAAGCGCTTTTGCGCAAACATGGGTTAAACGGAAATCGTCAAAATCTATTACTAGCGGCAGGAGCTTACGGCGTATTAAGTGACATTGGCGGTTTAATAAAACGAGTACTGCTTCAATCAAGCTTCGATGTCATCGTATTGTGCGGGAATAATCATAAGCTTCGAGAAGCTACGGGGGAGCTTTTTCAAGAGAACTCTCGAGTTCACATTTTGGGATATACCGAAGAAATGCAGGAGCTGATGTGCATAGCTTCCTGTCTATTGACCAAGGCTGGCGGGATTACCTTGACTGAGGCGATGGCTCAAACACTTCCAGTTATCGTCTACCGACCTCTCCCCGGTCAGGAGGCAGGCAATGCAGAATGGTTATCTGGGCAGCATTTGATAGAGATTGCACGAAATGAGGAGCAGGTAGTAGAGCAACTCCAGCGATTGGAGCATATGGCGTACAGAGATGAAAGGGAACAGCATATGAAGGTCTTTTCGCGGAAATCAGCCTCGGATGCTATCGTTACCGAAGCTTTAGAGGCTATTAAATTGCGTCAGCCCTCTGTTCCCGCAGCAAAATCCATGCTTGTTGAAGGGCAGGCGAAGACGATTCATGGATATTATTAGGAAGAAAGAAAGACAACAGCAGACGTTTACCCGCCTCGCAATGATTCTCTTTTTTATAGAGTGGATAAGAGGGGCTGTCCTAATCACGTTCTTACCCACTTATATATTGACGAGCTGGGGGCTTACAACGTCAGTAGTTGGCATTGCGGTCTCCGTACACTATTTAACGGACAGCTTGATCAAAAGCTTCATCGGCTATCTCTTGGATAGATATCCTGGGCGTACCGTGCTTCATGGAGGGTTCTTTCTTGGGTTCGTTGGACTGTTATTGATGGTGACAACGCATAGTCCGTGGATGCTTATTGTAGCCTCTGCTTGCTTAGGTGCTGGATTCTCACCGATCTGGATCCTATGTATGAGCCAGGTATCAGAGGAAAAACGAGCACAACAGATGGGAACCTTGTACGTATACTGGATGGCTGGTCTAGGTCTGGGTCCCGTTATGATGAATTTGTTAATTGGTGGTGGGCTGTCACTGTCCCTTGCTGTCATTGGATTATTTTTCGTAGCGGGCTGGATCATGGTAGGTCTTGTAAAGATGAACAAGGTCTCGGTGCAGAGTGTGAATATATCCGTAGGTGAGCAGTTTGTATCTCTATGGAACAAAGTAAAAAAGGGAGGATTTCTGGTCCCTGGCATGCTGCTGCAGACTACAGCGGGCGGGATACTAGTTCCTTTTCTAACAAGCTTTGCTATTTCGCATCTGGGTCTGTCTCATTCTCAGCTGTCTATCGTGTTATTTATGGGAGGAGCAGGCGTAGTTCTATTTCTTGTGCCCATGGGAAAATGGTTTGATCAAGTCGGAGGGAAGTGGTTCCTTGTCATTGGGTTCGGCGTATTTGCGGTTGCCTTGTTCGGCTTAACTTCTATTAATTCCTTCTCCGCCGCCATTGGGCTCTCGCTTCTGCTAGGGTGTGCTTATGCTGCTTTGCTTCCCTCTTGGAATGCTTTAATGGCCAGTTACATTCCTGAAGATTCTGTAGGGATCAGCTGGGGACTATTGTTTTCCATAGAGGGTTTAGGGGTGGTTATTGGTCCGCTAATTGGAGGCTGGCTGGGAAGCTCAGGAAATCAATTGCTGCCTTTTCAAGTCAGTGCCTGTTTGTTTGGATTGATTAGTGTTGTCTACTTGCTATCCCCAGCCCGATTATTTATTCACAGAAACAGAGGGATGGAGAAGCTTCCAAATGTATCGTAGTTAAGATTTATTTAATAGACTCTTCACAACGAATTTAGGAATTGCACCTAAGCTTAATATACAAGACTAAATAAGTAATGAAGGGAAGGAACAAAGAATTTCAATAAAATTATTAGTATATCTTCCTTAGGACAATCAAACAGACATTTTAGTAAAGTCGATAATACACTATAAAGTAAACCATTCCTTCCATAATGTAGAACTGATCTTTCTCAATACGCTCAATCACGCTTCAGTATTTATATAGGATTTTTATGTAAAGGGAACATGAACCGATACGAAATCGAATTCAAATTCTTTCGGAAAGGAGGGAATAAAGGAATGGTAATTTTGTCGACTGGTCCCATTTCCAATAATCTCATTGGTGGTGTTAGACCGTCCAGCTTCGTTACGATTAAAATAGATAATCGTAACGAGGCGGATTATTCAACGATCTTAATTGAGGGATTTTATTTAAACGGTACGAGAACTATATATGTTCAAGAATTGATGTTAGTACTAACAAACACTGTAATCACTCGTAACTATTCTGTAGAATTTGACGCTTTCGAATTTGTGTTTACGATCATAGGTCCAGCTGAAAATGAAACGCAGGTTTCCTTATGGGGTAAAGATGAATCCCGGGAATTGGTAGCAGCCCATCGTATTCTATCGGACGAACTTTTAGGTAGCGTTGAAGTTGTAACGGGAGCAACGGGAGCAACGGGAGCAACGGGAGTGACTGGAGCAACCGGAGTATCGGGAGCAACAGGAGCAACGGGAGCAACGGGGGCAACGGGAACGACTGGAGCGACAGGAGTAACGGGAGCAACGGGAGTGACGGGAGCGACAGGTGCAACGGGAACAACCGGAGTGACGGGAGTGACTGGAGCAACGGGAGTAACGGGGGCAACAGGAGCAACGGGAGTAACTGGAGCGACAGGAGCGACAGGAGCAACGGGAGCAACGGGAGTGACTGGAGCGACAGGAGCAACGGGAGCAACGGGAGTGACGGGAGCAACGGGAGCAACAGGAGCAACGGGAACAACCGGAGTAACGGGGCCTGTACCTGTATCGGCATTTAGAGTTAATAAAGATGATCAGCAACAATTAATTGGAGACACTGTTATCACCTTCCAAACTGTAGAATTTGATTTAAATGGTGAGTTTAACCCACTAACCTCAACGTTTACGCCTATTCAGAATGGTATATATTTAATTATCGGATCGATATTCTTCGTAAATAATCTAGTTGCTGATTTCAAAGCATCTGTTCGTATTGAGAAAAACGGAGTGGTTGTTGCTGAAGATTCAGAAGTAAGTCTCGGTTCCTTTGGTAACGCAATTTACGTGGAAGTCTCTTCTATACTTTTATTACAGGCTGGTGATCAAGTACGTATCAGGGCTAACGCGTTGTCTGGCACAATATTTGCACAAGGGGGTATCGGTCTACCAGAACGTTGCCACTTTGAAGCTGCGAGATTTCCCTCGCCCACATAGAATCTTTTCTGTATCCCACTACCTGCCCATCGGAAGATAATGCAATAGGGTACTTGCTTAACGCGGGGGATTTGCTCTCGCTTTTTTTGCGGTTCACTGAGAAATGTCTATTTATTGAAGGCAAAGTTAAGCAACATCTGAGGTAGTTCTATGGTTTTTGAAGTATAAAAAATGTATTCGACTCTTATCCGGATATGCGGGACTATTTGGAGTAATTAATCAATTTATCCTCTCCTGCAACTCCCCTGACTTCCGGCGCCGCCGACTCATGAATACCAAAGACAATGCAATGATCGTGAGAATAATCCCAAGTACTTGAAATCCCTCAAAGCTGAACTTGCCTCTCATTACGATGCCTATCAACAAGGAAGAGAGAATGGTTCCCAAATATCTTGAAGTATTAAATAAACCCGATGCTACGCCGATCATTTCCTTGGGTGAACTTTGGAACAAAGTTGCTTGCATACCTACATTATTCAACCCATTGCTAATCCCGAATGCAGCCAAAGCCAGGCACACGCTAATAACCGGTGAAGATTGATTCAAAGTCACGAGCCATACCGATCCCGCAGTCATCAATATTGCAGACACTAGTAGTGCCGGTCCTGGTCCGGATTTATCGATCCATCGTCCTGCTATTGGAGAAGTAACTAGAGAGCATAGGCCTAAGGTTAGCATAAGTATCCCTGTTTGATACTCGCTGACATGGCGAACCATTTGCAAGTAGGACGGAACTCCGAAAAAGAGTGAGTAAAAGAGTACATTAACGAGCATGAATTCCACATTAACCCACGTCATTGCAGGATATTTGGCGAATGTGCGTAAAGGGATAAAAGGCGAAGTCGCTTTTAACTCATGTCGTACGAATACCCCTAGCAGAGCGAGTCCTATCAGTGAAACAATGACATTTCCTACAGCGATGTGCCCGGATGATTTTGCTGAGAGTAATCCAATGAGCAGGGCAACCAGTCCCACTGTGAAGAGCAGGATCCCTGATCCATCTATCCAATTGAACCATTTGCGAAGGGACATGCCCGATGAAACGGTTAATGACGAGTTTTCCTTAGGGATATTTCTCCAAGACAATAGAAAGCTCACTACCACAAATGGAATATTAACGAAAAAGATAGCGGGCCAGCCCCACCAGTGTATAATAACCCCGCCAATAAAGGGTCCAATGGCTGCCGCACCAGATAGGAAGATGGATAAAACAGACAGCGCTGTCGCTTGTTTTTCCGTTACATGAATTCGCACTATAGCCATACCGACGGCAACCATCATGCTTGTTCCAATGGCTTGCACAATGCGGAACACGAGGAGCCATGCGAAGCTTGGTGTGAATGGAGCTAATAATGAGGCAATGAAGGCTACTACAAGCCCGGTAAGAAATATCTTCCTCCTACCAAATAAATCGCTGGCCTTTCCCATGACGGGTTGAGCGATGCTACTAGCGATGTAGAAAGAAAAAATAATCCAGGAAACACCTGTATAGTCAAGTTGGAATACATTTTGCAATCTTGGAATAGCAACAGAAACCATTGAAGAGTTTAATGGGTTCAATAGTATCCCTAGCCCCACTGAAATCATTAACCACCAATTCCGAGCACTCATTTTGTGTCCCCCTAAAGCGTATTAATGTCATCCTACTTGATTTTAATTATTCATTCCAACGCATTTTATGTTATATTCTCATTGACTTAAAGGAATGAATGGGGTGCGAAATGGAACTTCTACAGCTGCAATATTTTCTCGCGGTAGCTCGGTTGGAACATGTGACCGAAGCTGCGCGAAATCTGCACGTTACTCAATCATCACTTAGCAAAACAATACAGCGCTTGGAGGAGGATCTAGGGGTCCCTTTATTCGATCGAGTAGGGCGGAACCTTCGTCTGAATGAGTTCGGAAGCAGATTCCTTCGCCGTGCAGAAAGAGCTTTGTTTGAATTGGAGCAGGGGAAGCAGGAGCTTAGCGATTTATCTCACCCGGAACATAACACGCTTGAATTAGCAGTGACCACCGCCAGTACATTACCCAATATCCTTCGCGAGTTTCGAAAAAAGCGACCTGATATTCAATTTCATGTGCAGATGCTGACTACGAAGGAAATGGTTACACTTTTGGATAGAGGAGAGGTGGATTTCTGCTTGTCCTCACCCCCTTTAGAAGGGGACGACATCGAATGCCAAGTCGTATTTATCGACCCAATCCTTGTAGCCGTTCCTAAGGGGCATCGGTTGGCAGATCGAAGCAGCGTATCTTTGATAGAGCTGAGAGATGAATGGTTCGTCGGGGTTAAGAGTGGTTATGGAACTCGGGATTTAATAGACTCTGTGTGCCAATCGGTTGGATTTACGCCTAAATATGTGTATGAGGGGGATGAACCTGCAAGGTTAATCACGCTTGTGGAAGCTGAGATTGGTCTTGCCTTCATACCAAGTACAGCAAGAAATTCACGAGAAGACATCAAATATCTCCAAATAGAGAATCACGAATTGGTACGGGAAATTGCTTTAATATGGCACAAGAGTCGGTACATTTCTCGGGCTGCCTTGGAATTTCGTGAGGTAGTTGTAGAATATTTCGGATCGTTATCCAAAGAGGCTTAAGACAATTGGGGATGGATATCTAGAGGTATTTAACTGGATGCAAAAGAACAATTGCATCCAGCTCAAGGACGCATAGTCTATAGAAATATTTTATAATGAGGATGTAGAAAAATCTGGTAGTGTTTAGTTATCTGATGTTGGTTCTTCCATAAACCATGAGATATGGGTGCATCTCTTACAAATAAGTATAGCAGCGTTTTTATTCGCCCAGTCAAATCCTAGAAAGGATGCTCCGCTTGTGTTAAGCAGTTTATAATCCAGATGAAAGGTATCGTTTTGACAACAAGGACAGGTTATTCGCGCGCCTGCAGCACTGTATCTCATTTTAAAAACCTCCTGTGAATTTGTATAGTTCTTTAACGCATCTGAGGTTATTAAGGTTTCATGTACTCGAACTTACTAGTCAATTTGGGGTGGAATTATGAATAGCTGGGAAATAGCTTTGTCAAAGGTATGTGAGCTTTATTTTTCATCGAAAGTGAATTCGAAATTAGAATGGATCTTGGTTGGCTCGGTGGGTTCGGTTTTACAGGGCTGTGAAATGACTCCGGGAGACGTTGATATTTATACAAAAAATAAAGAAGGGATTGCACAATTTGCAGAACTTCTGAAGGAATATTCCTTGCTGGGTAAATGTGAATTCCCTCATGGAGAGAACTGGTTATCCTCTTTAGAAGAACCTACATACACTCAGACCTTTTCTTCAGGCTTTTCATGGACAAAAGGGAGTTGGATCATCGATGGGTTTAAAGTGGAAGTCGTTCATATCTCCAACTCAGCGGGAATTCCTGATTCTATGGATGGCGATGGGATATGGGAAGGTGGACAATTCATTTGGAATCATTTTAGGAATGTGACAATCGGACGGTACACTATTCCTACGGTTCCTCTAGAAATACAGCTAGAATCAAATTTAAGAAGACAACGATCAGACAGGACACAAGCGATTATTACTGCATTGCAAAAATATGGATACGATCAAGAACTAATGGAAAAAGCTCTATCAAAGAAACACTTACCTTATTTTTATTCTCAAATGAATTGAGCAAAGGATATTATTTTTAAAAAGGGAATTAACTGGTATAATATGGTTTATAATCGAGAAAGGTGTTGATTTCTATGTCTGACTTTTTTGATCCAGGACCTAATCCAAATGTGACGGACCCTGGCGGTCATAAAGCAAACCATGATGTCAATGCGCAAAAATATCATACACAAGGTGTTCCTGGATTTTGGAGCGAGGTAACCAATCTGTTCATCGTGGTGGCAATAATTGCAGTTATTTTCTTACTCATATGGATCTTCTAATGGCCTTGTAATGAAAAAAATGACAGCCCTCATTTAACTTGAGGGCTGTCATTATCGTTATTGAGCTGAGTATCCTCCATCGATGGAATTAATTTTCTGCCAATCCTCATCTGAGACAACATGCAATTTCATTCCATAAGCATTCTGTTTCTGGCTTACTTTCTCTAGCGCTACCTCATCAATGTCTGCGGCAATAACGATATGATCATTGTTAGTGTCAAAATAGCCCGCCTGCGGTCATAACGCCACTTTTTGCAACTCTAACCATTAAAGCAAGTCCTACTAATACCCACCACGCAAAATGGATTTTTTCTTGTTGTGATTCAAGTTGTCCGCCTCGTTTTCTATGATGAAATAACCTACATTTGCTCCATGCCGGACATTCACCCAGTGATTCTTAAAAATTGCGATATTTCCTATAGACTTATCATAGTTGTCGTCTATACAAATCTCATTCCTCAGACGGAGAAAGTATCCATCTGGAGCCAGTTATCTAAATTTAGATACTCAAATAAAATAAATTTAACAATGGAATCACTCTTTTAAATCGTACGGGAGAGGATGGTTATAAGGTGGAGAAAATTATAGAAGTACGAGGGATTAGCAAGGTATACGAGAAAAGAAAGACGAAAGAGAAGATCCATGCCGTTCGTGATGTTTCTTTTCATGTAAATCGTGGAGAGGTTCTCGGTTTACTAGGCCCCAACGGTGCTGGGAAAACATCAACAATAAAGATGCTCTGTGGTTTGTTAGAATCGGATGGGGGTTCTATATCCATTAATGGCTTAGATATTTGTAAGAAGAGACTCAAAGCGCTAGAGCATATTAGTGCTGTATTAGAAGGGAACCGGAATTTATATTGGCGTCTTACGGTTCGGGAAAATTTAGAATATTTTGCAGGTAACCGGGGGTACTCTCGGAAGCAAATTGCCGATCAGACAGATAAATTATTAGAGCAATTCAACCTTAAAGAAAAGGAGAATGAGCTGGTTAATGGATTATCTCGTGGGATGCAGCAAAAGCTGGCAATCGCTGTGGCGTTATTAGCTAATACGGATGTCATCTTGCTGGATGAGCCAACGCTCGGTTTGGATGTTGAGGTTAGTTATGAATTACGAAATATTCTAAAAACGATAGTGAGGGAAGAGAAACGTACGATCATTATTAGCTCACATGATATGCCCGTCGTTCAGGAGCTGTGTGACCGTGCCATTATCATTAACAAAGGTGAAGTTGTGATTGACGACAGGGTGGAGAATTTACTTAAGTTATTTGAAACAAGGGCATATTCCATTAAATTAGGTGAGCAATTAAGCCCTGAACAGGAGAATAAACTGTTGAGTATATTCCCTTTAAGTACTTATAAAGCAAGCTCTCATGAAACGATCGTGGAAGTGAATTTAGAGCATGGTCAGGATATCTACGAGTTGTTCGATCTTCTGAAAGAGGAAGGAACGATGGTGGAAAGTATTGATCGAATAACCATTGATTTTGAACAAGTGTTTATTCAGATTGTGAAGGGAGGTAAGACTCATGAAATGGCTCCATTTATTTAATGCTAATTTTCGTAAGGAATATATTGAGTTGAAACGATATTTACCGAACACGATTGCATTAGTAGTCACTTTTTATATTATATTTCTGGCTGCATTTTTTGGAATTATGTTCATAGGAGATCCAGCCAGTTTTGATACGAATGTTCAATATTCAATTGTAAGTGTGGTCTTTTGGAGCTTAACGATGATGACGATGAACTTTATTGGTTATTCGGTAATCACAGAAGCGACGCGTGGAACGTTAGAGCAGTTATATATGTCTCCCATGGGTGTGTGGAAAATTATGCTCACGCGGATCGTCAGTCAATTGGGCTTACAGTCCGTCATTATGATTCTCTTGCTGTTTGGAGCGATGCTAACCTCGGGACAATGGTTGAGTCTTAATCCCATGACAACGATCCCAATCATTATAGTTACTATGATAAGTATGGTAGGCGTTAGTTTTATGATTGCTGGTTTGGCTATTATTGTGAAACAAATTCAAGCATTTCTACAGATTTTTCAATTTGTCTTGATGGGACTTGTATTTGTTCCGATCACTGTAGCTCCGTTTTTAGCTTTTGCCCCATTCGTTAAAGGCGTGAATATGGTAAGAACGGTGATGCTTGAGAATCTAACGTTAACGGATCTATCTTTATCTGACTATGGCGTATTAATATTAAATTCGCTGGTTTATTTGATTCTAGGGCTCGTTGTGTTTGATCGCTGTGAGAAAATAGCCATGAAGAAAGGTCTTCTGGGGCAATACTAGCGTACACAATCGTTTATTTATTAGGTATAACTAATACTTATAACCTGCCATAACTCATTGGTGTAACGGTATAGGCAATCGGATATGCTATATTAATTTTAATAATTTGTTCACGAGGAGATTAATATATGAGCACTCAAACCGAACCTAAAAAGCGAACCGTTACTCCATTTCGATATGATATTGTTGGCAGCTTCCTGCGCCCTCAAGCGTTGAAAAAGGCTAGATTAAAATTCAAGAACAGCGAAATTACTGCCGAGCAGTTGAAGGAAGTAGAGAACGACGAGATCGTCAAGCTCGTGCAAAAACAAAAAGAGGTAGGTCTTCAAGCTGTAACCGACGGCGAATTCCGCCGCTCTTGGTGGCATCTCGACTTCTTCTGGGGTTTTGATGGTGTAGAGCGGACCATTATTGATCAAGGCTACCAATTTAATGGTGCAGAATCCAGACCAGAAACCGCACGACTGACCGGAAAAATAAGCTACAGCAGCCACCCTTTTGTAGCGCATTATGAATTCTTAAAAGGCGCTGCTGGTGAGGATGTTGTTGCGCGCCAATCGATTCCTGCAGCAGCGCAGTTCCTGTTTGAGCTGGATCGGGTAGAAAATAAGGAAAGCACGAATGAATTATACCCGAATCGTGAAGAGCTAATTTCGGATATTGCCAAAGCATACAAAGCGTCAATTCTTGCCTTTTATGCAGCGGGCTGCCGCAGCATTCAAATTGACGATTGCACGTGGGGAGCGCTGTGCGACGAACAGTTTATAGCATTTATGAATCAGGTTGGTGTGAATGTAGCTGAATATGCGAACGAGCTTGCGAAGTTGAACGAAGAAGTGGTATCCGGACTGCCGGAAGATCTCGTTGTAACGACACATGTATGCCGAGGCAATTATGTTTCTACTTATGCTGGTGTAGGCGGAGGTTATGAACCTATCGCGCAAACACTTCTGAACATCAATAACTACTCAGGTTACTATCTGGAGTTTGATACTGAACGTGCTGGTGACTTCAAACCATTACGCTTCCTAAAAGACAATCAGCAGGTCGTGCTTGGCCTGTTCTCTTCCAAATTTGGTGAGCTTGAAAGCAAGGAAGATATTCTGAAGCGTATTGAGGAAGCGAAGCAATATGTCGATCTAAACCGGATTTGCCTGAGCCCGCAATGCGGCTTTGCTTCCACGGAAGAAGGTAACCACCTTACAGAAGAGCAGCAATGGCGCAAGCTTGCTTATATCAAAGAGATTGCTGAAGAGATCTGGTATTAACTCTAATTAAAAAGTAGACAGAGACAATACACCTTTAACCATTCGGATGTTCATCCGTACGGTTAAAGGTGTATTTTGATTTAAAGAGTGTACATGGATTTACTTGGCGTGCTGACACTATACCAGTGGATTGTGAGTAATTAGGGAAAAGCTCCCTAATAAAAGCCGATAATTGCTTTAAATGAATGGAATCAGGGAATTCCTCCCTAAAAATCGGGCCGAAATATACTTTTACCGCTAAATTAGTTGAATTATAGGGAGGAATTCCCTAATTATTAGTCTGATGACCAGAATCCTCTGATAATAAGGGAGTAATTCCCTAATTATCTCCAGGGCGAGCATATGATTGAGCTTTACGGAGCAGAGAGACAGAGAATTAATTTGGAATTATTAACTAGCGGCACTTGTTGAGTTGCCCACGCTTGTGGTTGCAGTGGCAGAAAATTGTGAGTGTTCAGTAAGTAGAGGAAGCTTGGAATGCTCCTTCTGACCTTGGAGAACGAGTTGTTTTTGTACCATCCTCAGCATAAAAGAAATCACCCCCGTTTATTAAACAGGGGTGATTTAGTCTAAGTGGTATGAGGTGCCACTTATTAATTGTCTTTAGAATGTCTTTCCCCAACCTGAAATTCATCGGCATGTTCAAACATGTATTTCACGGTCAGTGGCTCTTGCCCCGTCAAATTTTTAAAGTCGTCTGTGAAAATATCCATTTTCCCTTCACGGATAGCCTGTCCAAAAGTAACCATGCCTTCGGAAGAAAAGGGTGCTTCGGAACCTTCTTTAAATGCACCGTCGGTAGTTCTAGGCACACCCATGGCTTCGAATACGGCATAATTCTCTTCATCCGTATTTTCTTTGTAGGTGATATGATTACCGGTTACTACATTCCCGATCTTAATGAAGTCAGTAATCGTCATTAATTCTTGTCCATTGATATCAAGGATCGCTTCATGATAATTTTTGGAGGCCAGGGCATGAGCAACGGCCTTTGCACAATCCTTCCGCGAAATATAAGCCATTTTACCGTCACCCTGATTGTTTGTTAATACCCCGTCACCCTTCACATAAGTGAAGTAATTGGTAATCATCGCTTCCGCGTATTGGGAATTACGAAGGAAAATATAATCGAGCCCTACGCTTTGAACATAACGTTCGGTATAAATATGATCGATTTTTTCAACGCTTGGATTGGTTTCATCAGCCGCGTTTACTAGAGAAGTATAAATGATCTGTTTGACTCCGGATTTTTTGGCAGCATCGACCACATTTCTGTGTGCATTTTGGCGTTTCTCCCCAACAAAAGGCATGGAGATCAGAGCTAGTTTATCAGCATGAGCAAAAGCTTCGGCAAGGCCTTCCTTGTTATTAAAGTTGGTCACATGTGTTTCAATCCCTTGTTCCGCATATTCTTTCAAACAGGCTGGATCGTAGGCGCAAAAAATGATTTGGTCTTTATCTACTAGCTCTAACAAATATTCCGCAGCTTGCTTCCCTAGATTTCCATCGACACCCGTCAACAATAATTTACCCATGATCATCGTCACTCCTTGTGGATATGATTTATACCCTTATAGTATGTGAAAAAATGAACATAGTCTAACGCATAAAACTTATGGTCGATTGCTAAAACCAATGTGGATCTGCTGAAGGAAGGAGGGCAAGGCAGGGTTTGTATTATTTCTGAGATAACCAGCTTCGATTGCAAAGGTATGATGTGAATCCTCTAATGGGATTAACCGGACTTTATCTTGAAGATAGGCGAGCTGATAGTTATCCGGAAAAAAACCAATTAAATTCTCCGTTATGATATAAAACAATTCTGTCTCCACATCGTCTGCGGTTCGAAGGATGTTAGGCTGATAGCCGTCTTCAATTGCATGCTGGATCATTAGATGATAAGAGTTTCCAATAGCTGTTGGATTCAACATGACTAGTGGATGTTCATATAACTCCTCTTTGGCGATCGATTCATGATGAAAAAGAGGATGGTGATGACTCACAGCCGCACAATAACGTCCCTTATATAAGGGATAGGTTACAATGTCCTCTTTTCCCTGAAACTCGGAGTCAAAGGCAATAGCTACGTCGTAGATCCCTTTTTGCAAGTATTCTGCAATATCTTTTAGCAATACTTTATTCAGTTCCAGCTTAATATTCGGATGATGATCCTGAAATGAGGGAATCAATTTCAACAAACTTTGGATATCCGTCATCGCCGCATATTCGATATTCAGGGATTGTGTATTATATTTTTGAAAGTTTTCCATGCTCATCTTCATATGGTTATATTGTTTCCAGAGAATGAGAGCTTCGCCATAGAAAAGCCATCCGGCTTTGGTTGGTTCGATAGGGATCTGCTTTCTGTCAATCAATTGAATGTTGAATTCCTCTTCAAGCGCGGCGATTTGTTGACTAATGGTGGTCTGCGATACATAGTTCTTTTTAGCTGTTTCGGTAAAATTTCTGCATTCAACGAGATCAATAAAATATTTAATCCTTCTTATGTTCATAGGATCCTCCGCTTACCGCTGTTTGCTTTATTATATCCCAGATAGCAAGAAGAGAGCCTCATTTACGAGACTCCCTGTTTGTACTCATCTTATTTTGTATAGTTATCGAAGTAACCTTGAATATAAATCATCGGTGTTCCTTTATCGCCACTACCAGAAGTCAAATCAGATAATGAACCAATCAAGTCCGTTAATCTACGAGGAGTAGTCCCTTGTGCTTCCATCGCACCAACCAGGTCATCATTTTTATTCTGGATGTATTTAGAAATGGCTTGTTTCAGCTCTTCACCACGAAGATGAGAGAAGTTGTTATCGGCCAAATATTTCAATTTCACTTCATTTGGTGTTCCATCAAGTCCGGCAGTGTAAGCAGGGGATACAACTGGATCTGCCAGTTCCCATATTTTACCGACTGGATCTTTGAATGCTCCATCGCCATAAACCATAACTTCTACAGTTTTACCTGTAATTTCTTTGATTTTTGCTTGGATACCATCTACGATAGGTTGGCAGTTGTTTGGAAATAGCTTTACACTTTCTTCTGTAGCTTTGTTTGATCCTAGCAGACCATAGGCTTCGTTAAAGCCGCTGCCATCGATTGATTGTGTAAGAATATCATCCAGACCAAACACTTTTTCAGCACCATTGCTCATGAGAATGCGTTTGGTTCTGAACCGTGTGTGAATATCGCAAGTTAATACATTTTTTGTATAGTTTAAAATGGTTTTTGGGTTGTTGGAGAAGATGACTTCGCAAGCCACACCTTCAGCTTCAATCAAACCTTTATAATATTCGATATAGTCAACACCTGTGAATGGGTGCTTAATATAGCCGAAAAGCTCACGGAATTGAGCCTCTGTTAACACATCCGTCCATGGATTAACGCCCTTAGCATCTAATTCGTCGATGTCTACAAGATGGTTGCCCACTTCATCAGCTGGATAGCTTAGCATTAAGACTACTTTTTTTGCCCCTTTGGCAATTCCACGCAAGCAGTTAGCAAATCGGTTACGGCTAAGGATTGGGAAGATGACACCCACGGTTTCCTCACCGAATTTTGCTTTAACATCAGCTGCAATATTATCAATTGTCGCATAGTTTCCTTGTGCCCGAGCTACAATGGATTCCGTTACGGTTACAATGTCACGATCCTCGATCGAGAAACCTTCGACTGTTGCTGCATTCAATACGGTCTGAACTACGATTTCTTCAATGTTATCCCCATTGTTAATGATAGGCCCGCGGAGTCCACGTACCACTGTTCCAACTACTCTTTCCAATATGATCTCTCCTCTAATAAGGGTATACTCTCTATATAAGTAATGGTTATAATCCCTATATTACTATACCCTTTTAGAGCGATATAAGTAAAATTAATGTTTATAATATCTAATATAAAAATGGTTTATAGATATAGAAGTTTTTAGAGGTTTTTTACATTGCCGTTTGAGATATTAAAACAATTTATCGGGGAGGGAGAGCCGTATGAACAAAATGGACCGTTTGTTAGCTATAGTGCTTGAACTGCAGCGTAACAAAATGTTACGGGCGGAGGATTTGGCTGCTACGTTTGAAACGAGCGTGAGAACTATTTATCGGGATATTCAGGCACTGAGTGAAGCAGGCGTATCCATAATAGGAGCGCCAGGGCAGGGCTACTCCTTGATTGAGGGGTATTTCCTGCCACCCGTTAGTTTCACGCTGGACGAAGCAGTGACATTGCTTATCGGGACTGACTTTATCGAGCAGTGGTTTGATGCCCATTATGGCAATAAGGCTAGAAGTTCTAAAGCAAAAATAGAAGCTATCCTGCCAGAAGCCATCCGCAGTGAAGCAGCACAGATCCGCAAAAGTTTTCGTTTATTTGCATCCGCAGCAGATATAGCACCAATACAAGAAAAGGCATGTCTGGAAGCCATTCGTCGAGCGATATTGGAGGAAAGGAAAATAAGATTTCGTTATTCCAAAAGAATCGCCGAAGCCGATGGGAACCGTCAAAGTATTCGTACGGTTGCTCCTTACGGACTTGTGCTTCATCAAGGATCATGGGTACTCGTCGCCTGGTGTGAATTGCGTCAAGACATCCGTCATTTCCGGTTATCCCGAATGAGGGAGCTTATTGAACTGGAAGATAAATTTATACGGCCAGCGGATTTTCAATTGGAGGTATACCAACCTCCTGATGATCGTAACGTTCATGTGGTTATCTTAGTCCATTCTGACATAGCTGATAAGGTAAGGGAATCGAACAATTTCTATATGGAAACTATAGAGGATCATGCGGAAGGCTTACGGGTTACTTTTCGAGTTCGAGAGCCAGCGGAATTGCTGCAATGGGTGCTGGGCTGGGGAGGCGGCATGGTTGTGCTAGAGCCGGAATCTTTTCGCCAGCAAGTTAGAAACGAACTAGAAATAATGTTAAAACGCTACTGACATAACGCTGTCAGTAGCGTTTTTGTATACTTGGATAATTAATGACTACAGGAGCTGATATATAATGATTACAACAAAAGAAGCCTTACAACGTTTTGAAGAAACTGCGACATACTATATTCATGAAGTAGGGCGATTCAATCTGGAGCAGCTGAAGCAAAAGCCAAGTGAAAACGAGTGGTCCATCGGACAGATGGTTCAACATCTCATTAACTCGGCACTGTATATGCAGCTTCGTAATATTGATCAATGTCTGGTGCTCAACCAAGATCCCTTGGTATCTCATGTGGGGAAAACCGAGGATGGTGTGGCTATATTTGCACAAGGCAGTTTTCCGCCCATTCGTATTCAGGTTCCGCCTTCCGCCCAATATACGCCGGAGCAGCCGGAGAGCAAAGAACAATTAATTCAAGGGTTACACACAGTCATCCAAAGGATGAGAGAAATCGAACCGTCTCTTGAAAAAGCGTCCAAACAAAATACCGTATCTCACCCACGATTCGGTGGACTATGCGCGGAGGAATGGTTCCTGCTTATTGAGATGCACTATCGTCATCATCTTCTGCAGCTGGAGCGATTAAACAATGAATTGTTTCGGAAAGTGCTGTAATACCAAAAAAGAGGCCGTTGCTGATCTACAGCAACGGCCTTTCGTCGTAAAAGAAAGGATCTTAATTTCCTGAGCCAAGCGTCGCTTGAACATAATCTTTATATTCACTCGGATTAACTCCAAAATGCTTCTTGAAAAGTCTGGTGAAATAAAATTGATCATGTATACCGATTTGCGTAGAAATCTCTTTGACATAAGGGTTGCCCTTTAGAATTAACTCTGCGGCTTTCTCCATTTTTACGGTGTTAATGTAATGAATGATACTTTGGCCGACTTCTTCTTTAAAGATTCTGGATAGATAGTTCTCACTTAAGTTGACCTGCTTGGCAATCAGAGATAAGGTCAGCTTTTTCTGATAATTTGCATTGATATAATCAATTGTTTGTTTAACATCCCTATTATGGGTAGTCACAATCTGTTGTTTTTGATGTGAGAATAATTGAAATAAAAGCTCCATCTGCGTTAGAATCTCAGCACTTCGTTTACTGTTTGCAATATTCTCAATAGTTGTTTTCAAAAGCTTTGGATCTTCAACGATAATGTGAGCATCGCATAATGGAAGATAGTGCAGACAATTGACGATGAATGTTTTGGCTTCAGCCGGCTTTATTTGTTTCGATCTGCAGGTTTCAAGGAAATTTTGAGTGGCTTGATTAACGGCTTCAACGCCCGAACGTTTCCAGGCCTGTATTAAATTCGTAGAGAACTCATGAACGTTTTCGAAATCGAGCGTATCATTTAAATGGACAATCTCGGGATCAATAATCGTTATTTCGTTGTAAAATTGGATTTCCAAGGATTCTTTACATCGCTCTAGCATTACTTTCGCCTCAGCGTATCCTCTAATGGGCTGGGAATAAACAATGGTAGGGGTAATGGAAATATACATTTTGATCAACTGAATGACTCTATGGATAAAGTCGGTACGGATAATCTGCTGATTGTCTAAGGTATCAGTGGAGATTAGCAGCAACAATGCATTCGATTCAAGCTGAATAATTTCGAATCGGTCTACGGTTTCCAGGATATCTAAGATGATGTTTTCAATGAAGGATACCGATAGCTGGTTTTTACGTGCGCTAGGGCTGGCGGTATTTTGCTCAAAGGTGATGTAGAACAAGTAGCAGCTATTTTCACTAAAAGCGAGTGTTATAGAATTTTGCTGCTCAAGCTGATTCATATCATAATATGGGTCGGTAAAATAATCTTTTAAAATCGCATTCTTCACACTCTTTAAATTGTGTTGCAATAGCTGAGATTGTGTCTCTAGCTGCTGCTTGGACTGAAGCTGTTCTTGGATTAGCTGCGCGGATTTCTCCAGCAACTGGATGAGGTCCGCAGTCTTCATACTAATCTTAAGCATATAATCTACAGCGCCAAGAACTAATGCTTCACGAACCAACTCATACTCCCCGTGGTTACTTGCCACCAGGATTTTCCCGGCAAATCCTCTGTTATTCAGTTCTTTTATCAGCTGCAAACCATCCATATTGGGCATTTTGAGATCTGTAATGATGATATGGGGATTAAACTTCTCAACAAGGGTTAAAGCTTCAACTCCGTCAGAGGCTGTAGCACAGATCATATATCCAAGCTCTTCCCATGGAATCATGGTTCTGAGCGCGACTTTTACAATAGGTTCATCATCCACCAGCATTACATTATACATTGGATACACTAGTATCACCCCTTATCTTCTTCGTAGGTTTGTTTGGGGATAATCAGGCGGCAACAGGTTCCTTGACCCACCAAGCTTGTGATGAATAGTCCGTAGCTCTCACCATATTGAAGCTTAATGCGATCGGCTACATTAGAAATTCCGATACCGGACAGCGTATCAGCCTTTTCCGATTTTTTCGTATCAAAGCCTTTTCCGTTATCAATGATTTCTATAACAAGTGTGTATTCATTTTTTGCGTAAGCCTTAATGCGGATAAGAACTTTTCCTCCAATATCCGTAACCCCATGGATGATAGCGTTCTCAGCGATCGGCTGCAGAATAAGTTTAGGGATCAGACTATGTAATACCGATTCATCTAGATCATATTCAACGTCAAATCGATCAGCATAACGTATTTTTTGAATAGCAAAGTAATTGTCCAGATTATTAAGCTCTTGTTTGATGGTTATTTCCTCATCTTGATCGATGATGGTACTGCGAAGTAATTCTGCGAGAGAGGAGATACCATCACTTAGCACCGGAACCTGGTTAATCATTGCGAGCCATCGCAAGGAATTTAGAGTGTTGAATAAAAAATGAGGGTTAATCTGTGATTGCAGCATTTGTAATTCAAGCGAACGCTGCCTCTTTTGATCTTTCTGCTGATCCTCTATCAGTTGCTCAATCCGGCTGACCATGCTATTAATCCTATTAGCCAGAACACCCATCTCATCGTTGCTGTGATCTTCTATACGATTGGATAAATTGCCATAAAAAATTTGATTACAGAAGACAATAATTTGTTTGATAGGCTTTAGGATACTTTTATACAAGACGATGATAATTAGGATACAAAGGATTACAATGATGCTGACGACGATAAGGAGTCCAGTGGTGATTTTACTTGTCTCAGAATTAATATAAGAGAAAGGAACCGTAGAAATCATGTACCAGCCTAATTGATTATTATTGATATAGGAGATCTGATGCATTTTGCCATTGACTAAGCCTTGAAAGGAATGGTTCTTCTGTGCCTCTTGTTCCTTGATTTGCTTAAACAGTTGACCTTTATCATACGCTTCTCCAAGTGTTGTACCCTTTAGGTTGGAGGACATCACTATTCCTTCTCTATTCATGATAAGCAGATTAGAACCTGTTCCTAAGTCCACACTGGAAAGAATGACTTTTGAGAATAACTCCCCGCCGATAAAAACAAACACATAACCTAATGGAACGCCAATGTCTTCTTGATCAAAAATTTTACGCCCCAGGACAATCGTATGGGAAGCACGATAGCTTTTTACATAATTAAGACTGTCATAAGGGGCATTCAGATCTACCTGTTTCATGATTTCCCCATACTTTGGATTGGGAATGCCATCATAGCCTAATTCATAAATAGGTTCGTTCTTGGAATCTATGATCCGAACGTTCTGAACATATCCCGGATAAATGGTTCTGTACACATTATCCATAGCGTGGTTAATGGTAGCATTGCTAGGAGCGGGTTCATTAGGTGCTGCCGTTAAACGCTCCTGAATAATAGGATTGGTAGAAACAGATCCGGCAAGATATTGATAGTTATTAAGCTCGCTTAACATCGTTCGATTGAGCAGTGTCAAAGCCTGAAAGGTAGATTTGCTTAATTTATTGTTAATGGATTTGGAGTAGATAGTATAGGAATAGAAACCTATAAAGATGATTGGAATCACGGAAACGATTAAGAAGATAACGGTTAAGCGATTTTGAATTTTAATTTTTCGTATGATTTGTGGGGGACTAGGAAAATACCGCTTCCCTTTGTTATGACTCAGGTGGATGACCTCCCATTCGATATCCTTTACTTACAAGTTAACATAAAAAGAAGAATGGAATATATATGCATGGGCGAAAAGCAAGAATAATCTATGGAATCGTTAGTATTATCCATTCCTTTAACCGCTAAGTTTACAGGTCATGTGATTCTGATGAATAAGCATATCTGAAGCCTGAATGATAGATGGATAAAATAATACATAGGTAAGTTTGTATTGTAAATGTAAATAAAACGTAAACACTTCTATACTTAATTTATCAGATAAAGCGTTTTCAATATTTAATCTGTGGTTGGGTCATTAGCAAGAACATCTTAAGGAGGGCGTTTATGAGAAAGACAATGAGTACGTTATTAGCAGTTACGCTGCTGGGTGTGGGGTTGATTGGTTGTGGGAATAGCACGAATACACCAGCTGCCTCAAAGGATTCGAATTCTACAAAAGCTACGAGTACGGCGGAAGCGACAAGTACAACGAACGCCGAGAATACTTCTAAAGAGGATGCTAAGAAGGATTTTGATAACAAGGAACTGAGTATTGCTGTATTCCAAGGTGGATATGGCGCCGATTATTGGAATGAAATTGTCAGTAAATTCGAGAGTACTTATCCAGGGGTAAAAGTGAATATGACGATCAACCCTAAGGTTGGTGAAGTGATCAGACCACAGATTGTTGCCGGTAATCCTCCTGACTTCCTATCTGTTACGGATACAGAGCAAAGTGGGATTATGCTTTCCCTGATTAAAGAAAAAGGACTTCTAGACATCACTGATGTATTCGAAAGCAAGGCCTTAGATAAAGATGAGACGCTAAAGGATATGATTCTTCCAGGAATGCTGGACAGCACAAGATTTCAGCCGTATCAAGACGGGAAGATCTATCTGGCACCTTTTAACGCTGGACCGATGGGCTTGATTTACAACAAAACTTTGTTCGCGGAAAAAGGCTGGAGTGTTCCTGAGACTTGGGACGAGTTCTTTGCATTAGGCGATGAGCTGAAAAAAGAAGAGAACTTCTTGGTCAATGCAGATGGAACGAAAACGAAAAGAGCGTTGTTCACTTATCAAGGTATCTATCCGGACTATTTGGAAGAAATTCTGTATCCTGCGATTGCTAGTGCGGGCGGTAAAGAAACGTTAGATAAAGTCTTTGCTTATGAGGAAGGTTCATTTAAGAACGACACGATCAAAAAAGTATTGGATATATTCTACAAAATATCTAAAGACGGATATCTGATGGATGGCACAGTTGCCTTGAACCATACCCAATCGCAGACTGATATGATGATGGGGAAAGCGTTGTTTATTGTAAACGGCAACTGGATGGAAAATGAAATGAAGGATTCACCAAGGGAGAATGGCTTTGAATTTGGGATGACAACCGTCCCTGTATTTAATAAAGGAGATCAGAAGTACGTACTTTCCAGCTATGAGCAATTCTCCATTCCAGCAAAAGCTAAAAATCCAGAGCTGGCTAAAGAATTCTTAAAGTTCCTGTATACGGATGAGTCCGTTAAATTATTCGCGGAAAAAGCTAATGGTGCGTACGCACTTAATGGTGCGAAGGAGCTGTCGAAGCCATACTTGACCAAAGGTGTATATGACATGTTTGAGGCTTACAATGGTTCCATTTCAATTCTGCAAGGCTGGCAATCCTTACCGAAGGGCTCCAAAGTTAGTGTAGTCACTGAAATGTTCAAGAATACGATGACGCCAGTCATGACAGGTCAAATGACCACTGACCAATGGATGGATAATGTTGAAAAAGCTTTTGCACAGATTCGTAAAGAGAAAGCAGCTAGTAAATAATTTATAGCATCTCATGCCAATGCATCCTGTTAAGAATGGATACAGACATCTATGAACAGGATGCATTTTGCATGAAGAGGAGTGAGAAAGATGTCTGAGATGCAACTAACGGAAGTAGCTCCTAGAAACAGAAAATTAAAGACTAAGTCAACGAAAACTAAAAATCCGAAGCTATTCATAGCCGTATGTACCATTCCTGCGCTCCTGTTGACTCTCGTATTTATGATCATTCCTACCTTTCGGGCATTCTTTATGTCTTTTACGGATGCAACCGGGATGAGTGATGAGAACAAGTTTATCTTTCTGGATAACTATAAATATATGTTCCAAGATGAGATGTTCCTCAAAGCGCTTAGTAATACGTTCAAGCTGATGCTGGTCGTGCCGGTGGTTACCTTAGCCTTTGGCTTAGTGCTTGCTTTTCTATTGACGCAGACGAAGCTGAAAGAGAGAGGCTTTTACCGGACGGTATTCTTTTTCCCCAGCATTATCTCTTTGACGGTAGTCGGGATCATATGGTCCTTTGTGTTTCATCCGAACATGGGGATCTTGAACAATATTCTCTCAAGTATTGGGCTGGATCAACTGACTATGACTTGGCTTGGGGATAGCCGAACTGCATTATGGTGCGTAGCGGTCACTCTGATCTGGCAGGCGGTTGGTTACTATATGGTGATGTATATCGCTGCAATAGATGGGATTTCTGCGGATGTGTTCGAGTCGGCGACCATTGATGGTGCAGGATATTTCCGGAAGCTTGTCAGCATTACGATCCCACTGTTAAAAGAAATCATTGGTATAACCTTCGTGCTGTCCCTGGCGGGTACGATCAATTTAAGCTTTATCGTCGTAACAATCATGACCGGGGGTGGGCCGGCAGGTGGTACTACTGTATTGCTCCATTACATGTACACTCAAGGGTTCCAAAATGCGAATTTTGGTTATGCCATGGCTATCGCAATCTTTACGCTTGCGTTTGCCTTTGTCCTTTCTTTTCTGTCTAGACTACTTACAAATCGAGCAGAAGGGTAGGGGAGAAGGGTGAATAGTAATCAACAGAGTCTTATAAAAATAAACATTATCAATTGGATCACTCGGCTGTTTCTGATTGTAGCTACTATTGTTTTGTTATATCCGTTTGTATGGAATCTTTTAGCCTCATTTAAGAGCAATACGGAATTTCTAACCGATCCTTTCTCCTTTCCACAAGCCTTACACTTGGATAACTATGTACGTGCTTTTCAGAAATCCAAGATGGGAAGTTATTTCCTGAATTCTATCTTTCTAGTGGTGCTTTCCACTGCGATTCTAGTTATTTTTGTGGTCCCTATAGCTTATGTATTAACGAGATTTAAGTTTTGGGGTTCCAAAATGATTCTTAATATTTATATGGCCTGTATCTTTCTCCAAGCTTCTTATATCATGGTTCCTTTATTTATTCAGGTGAATTCTTTCGGGATGCTGGACAATCGCGGGATGCTCGGTTTGATCTATGCTGTCCTTCAGTTTCCTTTTGCGATCTTTGTGTTAAGCGGATTTCTGCGATCTGTCCCTAGAGATTATGAAGAGGCCGCCAAGATTGACGGTTGCGGGAATACAGGGGTACTCGTCAGAATCATTGCGCCACTAGCTAAGCCGGGAATTGTAACGGTCTGTATGCTGGCAGCGATGGGCTTTTGGAATGAGTATCCACTGGCATTAGTTCTAATTCAAACGGATAGCAAAAAAACATTACCGGTGGGTTTAGCCAATCTGTTTGAGGTTCAAAGGTATGCTACAGATTGGAGCGCACTATTTGCCGCATTGATCTTGGTACTCATTCCAACGATTCTCCTATATGTGGTAGGACAAAAACAATTGCTCCAAGGAATAAGCGCTGGTGGAATTAAGGGCTGAACTACAAAGTCATGGAGGGAATTTGTGTGGACAAAGGAAGATTTACACTACCTGGTGAAACAGGAATGGAAGAGGTCATAGCCGATCTTGTAGAGAGATGGGGCGTAGATGCTGTACGTGACAGTGATGGCACGAGTCTATCGCAGGACATTCTTGATATGGGTCTGCAAATCTATTCAACGCTTTGTCTGGTACGTGAGGACAACGAGTGGGCAAAGCAGCATCCACAGTATAGACAGCAGATTTATCTGATGTCTGCACCATTGATTGTGACACCGAAGGTGAAGACCATCGATATTATGGCAGATTTTTTTGCAGATCAATTTGTTCCTAATACAGATGTGGATATTAAAAAGTATTGGCAGGTTGTAAACCGGACCACAGGAGAAATAGTACCTTCGGCACATTGGAGTTATGCAGAGGGGATCGTCACGCTTGAGCAGGCGGAACAGTTTCATAAATATACCGTCAGTTTCTTGGCCTATCAGATTTGGGAACCGGTCTCTATGTACAATCACATCACGAATAACTGGACGGAAGAGCATCGCTTACCACTGGATGTTCGCTATCCCGAGGCGCAAGAGCATGTATTGAAGGTGCTGAAAGATTGGCTAGCAAAGCATCCGAAGACTGATATCGTTCGTTTTACTACCTTCTTTTATAATTTCGACTTGATTTTTAATAAGGAAGGTAAGGAGAAGCAAGTTAATTGGTTTGGCTATCTAAGCTGCGTAAGTCCATTAGCTTTAGATCAGTTTGAACAAGCTTATGGATATCGTCTGACTGCGGAAGATTTTGTGGATCAAGGACGATATAACACACCGTTTATGAATCCGACGCCAAGGTATTTGGACTGGATGGAATTTAATCAGAAATTCATTGCAGGTTATGCCAAACAATGTGTTGATATGGTGCATGATTTCGGTAAGAAAGCCATTATGTTCTTTGGAGATCACTGGGCAGGGACAGAGCCTTATGGTAAATATTTTTCCGAGATTGGGCTAGATGCAGTGGTCGGGGCAGCCGGAGATGGGGTTACGACCCGTATGATCGCGGATATTCCTATTAAGGATACCGAAGCCCGGTTCTACCCGTACTTCTTCCCAGATGTATTCTTTGAAGGTGGAGATCCTGTTGGAGAGTCCATGCCGATCTGGATAAAATGTCGCCGGGCACTTATGCGTAAATCGGTTGGAAGAATGGGGTATGGTGGATATCTAAGTCTGGCGTACCAATTCCCTAATTTTATTGATCATGTGACGGAGATTGCGACTCAGTTTAAAGGAATTCATGCAAATGCTGAAGGGACTCAGCCGTATAAGGCATCGTTTAAAGTGGCGATTCTTAATACTTGGGGCTACATTCGCAGCTGGCAGACGCACCAAGTGGCTCACTCTTTATGGAATCAAAGATGTTATTCCTACATAGGGGCACTGGAGTCACTCGCAGGCTTGCCTTTCGACATTGAATTTATAAGCTTTGATGATATTAGACAACACGGGATTGATCCTAGTATCGGTGTGATCATTAACGCGGGTGATGTCCATACTTCTTGGAGTGGCGGAGATCATTGGAGCGATCCAAAAGTGGTGTCTAGCATTCGTGAATGGGTGCATCAAGGCGGCGGTTTTATTGGAATTGGTGATCCGACGGCATATGAGCATCAAGGGGTTCTTTTTCAACTAGCGGATATTTTAGGTGTTCAAAAGGAAATGGGTTTTACAGCAAGCGTTAATAAGCCTAAGGTAACGCCAGTAAAGGAGCATTTCATTACGGAAGATCTGGAAGGCGACATTGATTATGGTGAAGGGATGACCATGATTTATCAAGCGGAGATTGGAGCACAAGTCTTGGATATACACGACAATAGCTGCAATCTTGCAGTGAATTCATTTGGGCAGGGTCGAGGCGTTTATATTGCAGGGCTGCCGTATAGTATCCAGAATACTAGATTACTGAGCCGGGCGATCTTTTGGGCTGCACATCAAGAGGAACAATTGTATTCTTGGTTCTCATTGAATCCGAATGTAGAGTGTCATGCTTACCCTGAGACTGGCCGCTATTGTGCTGTAAATAACACAGCGGAGACCCAAAAGACGACAATCCTGATGGAGAACGATTTGAGAATAGAGCTGGAATTGAACGGAATGGAAAGTGTGTGGCTGGATATGAATATGTAACTTCACTTTAAGACATACATTTAAGGAGTCAGTCGTAACTACGGAGAATATTTGGACTTGCGGCCGCTGTTGTCTCAAACTTTCCTGAATTGTACCGCTTCGATAGAGTAATTGGGGGATTTCTCCCTGAAATTCCGGGATTTTTGGTCATTAGATTAAAAATCAGGGAAAACCTCCCTAAAGTTTTGCTGATTCGATAGCAATTAAAGGAATCCCCCTTATTATTAGGGAGGAATTCCCTGATTTCGTTCGTTTAGAGCGAATTTTGATTATTTTCAGGGAGTTTTTCCCTAATTAGTTTTAGAGCCGCCCCCTTCTTCGATTTTTCAGGGAAGATGAAGGGGGCTTTTGCTTTTTAATCATAAGCATGAATCCATCAACCGCAATGTTTTTGGCGAGTTCTTCTTACTTGGATTGAGATGTTCTGGGGTTTCCGTATCTAGAGAATCCGGGACAACTTGCGATACGCCCGCGGAGAAATCCCCTCATTCGACGTGAACACCCTGCTGAAATAATGGATATCGGGATAACCGACCTGATCTCCCACCCGTTCAATCGGCCAATCCGTTTCTCGCAGCAGCTTACGCGCTTCCCTATGCCGGATCGAGCGGAGGTATTCTCCGGGGGGCATACCTGCGACCTCACGAAAGAGCTTGGCAAAGTGGTCCTCATGCATATTCATGGATGTGGCCATGGATTTATTGGTCCAGCGTTCTGCTAACCGCTCTTCTATCTCGTCTATTAATGCCCTGATCCGCTCGGTGTGAACTGATGACTTAGCTGCATCTCGGGAGCTTTGCGTTCGAAGCAGCGAAGTCAGAATACCAAGTAGTAGCCCTCGACAGACCCACTCATAGCCGGCAGGCCGCATAGTGAATTCATGTACGAGCTGTTCCATGGCATGAACACATTCGGGTGGCGGGGAGTAGATCGGTTCTTGTGACAATGGCATGAAGGGGACAGTTACGGCTTCAAAGGCGAATTTATCGTGTATGACTTCATCCTCATTAACTACCATATCTTCATCATGTGTAATAATTGATTCCCCAAAGAAATCAAAATGGATTCCAATAAGCTTAGTATCTGAATCTGACAGGATAACATTCTGATGATATACCCCAGATGAGAGGAAAATTAGCTGCCCAGCGTTCAGTATATATTCTTCCGTATCCATCTTTGTTAATAATTTGCCCTGGCGAACATATAGTAGCTCGAAGTCATATAGCCTTCTTCTTTGGAAGGTGCAAGGCGGAAGTGTCTGCAATTGTGCATAGTGAATTCCGGGTGCCCAATCACGAGAGGGTACCTGCTTTCTCAGTGGGTAAGAGGGATCTTTGTCAGACATGTCACTGCCTCCTGAATGTTTAATAGAATAGACCGGAATAGTGCAAAAAGTCTCTTCTTCGCCTAAATAAATCGAATTTTCAATCTAGTATAATATAAATAATTAAAGGATACAAAGTTCATCTAAGCCTAGGAAGTGGAAAACGGAAAAGAACAAATAGGAGGAGGATTCAAATGAAAAAGGGAATAAACATCTGGTCGTTTCGCGAAGGAACTGAAATTAAAGAATGCGTACGTCTAGCCAAAGCGGCTGGATTTGAGGGGATCGAGCTGTCATTAAATGAGTCAGGTGAATTTGGCCTGCAAACCACTGAAAAAGAAGCGCGTATCCTTCGTGATTCTATTAATGAAACGGGTCTTGAGATCGCGGGTTTGGCAACAGGTCTATATTGGTCTTATGCGATGACTAGTGAATCTGAAGCGAATCGAACCAAGGCAATCGATGTATGCAAAAAGCAACTGGAGCTGGCGGCTGCGCTAGGTGTAGATACAATTCTTGTCATCCCTGGCGCTGTTGGTGTGGATTTCATCGAGGGCTGTGAGGTTGTTGATTATGAAAAAGCTTATGATAGAGCGCTGGAAGCGATTAGTCATTTAGCCAAGGATGCTGAGCAAGCAGGCGTTTCTATTGGTCTTGAAAATGTGTGGAATAAATTCTTGCTGTCTCCGCTTGAATTACGTACTTTTATTGATACGGTCGGTTCCAGTTATGTAGGTTCCTATCTTGATGTTGGGAATATCGTGCATTCCGGTTATCCAGAGCAGTGGATACGGATTCTAGGCCATAGAATTAAAAAGGTGCATTTCAAGGATTACCGTCGGACGGCTGGTGGGCTTCACGGATTTGTTGATCTGCTCGCTGGGGATGTGGATTATCCAGCAGTCATGAAAGCGCTTGAAGACATTGGATACAACAATTATGTTACCGGTGAAATGATACCGTCATACACACATTATACGGAGCAAATTATTTTTAATACTTCTGCAGCTATGGATGCCATTCTCGGACGTACCACTTTCAAAGCTTAAAGTATGGGGGAAGGCGATGCTCAGCCTATAGCAATCATTGAGGCTGAGATACAATCCGCTGGGCTGGAAGGTGCTTGGATAGAGCTTGTTTAATTATTAATCATTTAGCTGGGGAGGCTTCACTATGTTGAAAATAGGTTTGATTGGCTTTGGATTTATGGGCCGGATGCATTTTGATAATTATGTTCGCTTAACGGAAGAGGGGCATCCCATCGCCCTTAAAGCTATCTGTGACTTGCGAATTGAGGAATTGAAAGACGGTAAAGCGGACGGCAATATGAGTACCGCTCGAGAAGTGTATGATTTAACAGCTTACAGTCTCTATGATGATCTGGAGAAAATGATAGCGAATGAGGAACTGGATATGATCGATATCGCAGTTCCTACTTACCTGCATGCTGAAATGGCTTGTTCTTTGCTGGAACGAGGATATCATGTCTTTTGTGAGAAGCCGATGGCTAGAACTTCAGTAGAAGCACAGAAAATGGTAGAAGCAGCGGAGCGCAGTGGAAAGAAATTGATGATCGGACAGTGCCTGCGTTTTTGGCCAGGGTATGAATATTTGAAAGAAGTTGTGGAAACTGAGCAATTTGGTAAAGTGACAGAAGGATATTTCTACCGTGGTTCAGGGGCTCCTAAAGATTGGTTTCTGGATGAGAAGCTAAGCGGTGGATGCATTGTGGATATGCATATTCACGATACGGATATGATTAACTATCTGTTCGGCAGACCGGATAAAGTATCGACTTTGGGCCGGAATGTTCTACCGGGAAGTGGGTATGATATTGCTTCTACACACTATTTTTATAAGGATGCAAAGGTGATCAATGCTCAGGTGGACTGGACGCTGGAGGGCGACTTTGGATTCTACATGGGGTACAGGGTTAACTTCGAGCGAGGAAATGTTGTATTTGATGGTAGTGGAGTCAAGGTGAATCCCAATGATGGAGCAGGCTTTACGGTAGAGCTTTCCCCGGATGCGGGCTACTACAGAGAGCTGGTCTATTTCTTGGATGCGATTATTCAAGATAAGCCTATTATCATTTGTACGCCTGAGAGTGCAGCAGAATCTTTGGAAATCATAGAGGCGGAAGTACAGTCAGCAAATGCCGAAGGGGAATGGATTGTACTTAACTAGCAAGATATAGAGGATGCAAAGGCGTGACGAGAGGAAAGATCATTATAGATGATTTCTCCAGTCACGTCTTTTTGGTATGCATTCTCATCTAACCTTTATTGCGCTGGAATTTTGTGTTGTCCCTAGCATAGTGTGATACGGAGCCGTCATATCTTCTAAGGCGTACCTGTACATCGGAGAACTCTTCAACGATTCCTGAGGCAACCTCAGAATACATTCCATCAGGGTCAAGCTGTAGGGCAGTGATATAAGTTTGGGATAAAGCGGCTATGAAAAAATCAATATTTTTATTAAGTGTATGTGGCATGGTATTCCCTCCGGTGATATCTTCAACATGTATGAATATAAATAATCCTAAGGAACTATTTTAACACGATTTGCGGATGAATTTGAGGAGGAATTACTTGATTTCGGTCAAAAATATGCGAAATTTGGTTGTAATTGTATTAAAATCCGAAGATCATCCGAGGGCAGGTAGCGAAGTTGTTTCGCTGTCTGTCTTTTTTTTACTTTCTGGTTTGAAAAGAAACCTGCGGACGGATATGATTTGTGTAGTGAAAGGATGATCGTCAAATGACAGAACAGCTACAAAGAGCCAAGGAGTTATACACACGATTTCTGGGTCATTTTTTAGATATGCATAAGGCAGGTTTGCTTAAGGAGTATAAGAGTTTTGAAATTCCTAGAGAACAAGAGATAGAATGGCTCAATGAAATGGCCTTGGCGTACGCCGAGCAGTTGTCGATCCGAGATTGGGACGCAATTACTGCCCTAGACGCTTTATCGAGAAACTATCAAGACAGCTGGATTGTGGAGAAGGTATCTTCTTTTGCCTCGCGGAATATGATGAGTGCGGATAGTCTGGTTAGATTGATCTACGCAGAGAAACTGGTAGGGATTATTGGTTCTCATAAACAAGTGATCCCAAAAGAACTATTATTTGAGGCCTGTAAAGTTGCTGTGCAAATTCTCGAAAATGTAATCTCACAGCCGCTGGTCATTGACCCTGGACATGAGCTTAAGGAGCTTGGCCTTAAAGATAAGAGAGCTTTGAACAGTCGTGCAGAGCAAAGCTTAGGACAGGTGAAGGTGCTAATTAATTAACCGTTGGAGGGGAAATATGAGATTACTCGTAGCGCAACCTAATCACGAACCACATTTGCAGCATTTGCTCAAAGAAATGAGCAGACAGGATTCTTTTGACGCGGTGTTGTATCCAGAAGGTTATGTAGCAGATGAAGCCAGTGTAAAGACCTTAAGTGAAGTTGCCAAAACATATAAAAAGCTGATCATTACAGGATATAGGAACAGCAATAACAAGGATAGAGCGCTAATGATTCATCCTTCTGGGGACATCATTTTGGAACGAGCCAAATCGCCGATGGATGAACAGCTGTATCGCCCGTCAGTTGCGGAAGCGGATGGTCTCAGTATTGGTTATTTGCTGTGTGTTGAGCTTCTGCAAGGATACGTGGGTTTGGAAGGACAGGCTAAGTCGTTAGATTTCATCGCACATCCGATTGGGGTAGGCATGTTCAGCGAAGAACAATTTGAATTATGGATCGAGGAAGCCACTAGGATTGCTGTGAAATATAACACGATGATTATTGGGACAAGCCATGCTGACGGATCTTACCGAAATTGTGGAATTTCGATTCCCATCTCATATTGGATCGACTCTACCGGACAACCTATTTATATTTCGCGTAATGATACGAGAAGTCGAATGATTAATCTCGATACTAGGCAGGTTAATGTTCTAGATTAGGGAATAGCCGAAGTTGACACACTGTTGTCAAATTGGGTGTGCTACGATTTCATAACAGATTAACTTCTGATGATTTATAGAAGAAAATGAGGGATACACGATGGCTGAACCTTTAAAAGCGATGTACAATGAACAATTCCTGCTTGGTTTTGGCGAAAAGATTCGCAGTGTACATAGTGTTTTTGATACTGATGCATTTGTAATTTCGGCTATGGCGGAACCTTGGGATACGCTCGAACTGAAGGCAAGGATGCGGCGGATTACGGAGACACTGGGAAGTCATTTACAGCTTCCTTATGAGGAAGCGCTGGCGATTCTGTTCGCTATTACTGAGGATTGTGTGGGATTTCCATACTTGATCTTTCCAGATTTTGTAGAGGTATTTGGTCAAGGGGCTGAGCATTGGGAGTTGTCTATGCAGGCGCTGGAAAGGTTCACACCGAAATCATCAGCAGAGTTTGCGGTTAGACCGTTTCTCTTGCGTGAACCGGAGCGGATGATGGCGCAAATGCTAGTATGGTCGAAGCACCCCCATGAGCATGTGCGACGATTAGCAAGTGAGGGTTGTCGCCCTCGTCTACCATGGGGACAGGCGCTCCCAATGTTTAAGGTAGATCCAGCCCCTGTGTTACCTGTACTTGAGCAACTGAAGAAGGATTCCTCCTTATATGTGCGCAAAAGCGTGGCTAACAATCTGAACGATATTGCGAAGGATCACCCGGAGGTGGTACTTGAGACAGCTCGCCGCTGGATAGGTATAGATCCCCTCACAGACTGGATTGTGCGGCATGGTTGTCGTTCTTTAATCCGTAAAGCTAATCCGGAGATTATGGCTTTATTCGGATATGCGGAGCAAGCATACGAAGCAACACCACTCATAACGAGTGCTTCTATAACGATTGATCCTACCCAATTGCGAATTGGAGAAAACTCTGAATTACAATACGAACTTCAAGTTTGTGAAGGAACTCCTGCCCGTGTTCGAATAGAATATGGCATCTATTTCGTGAAGGCTACAGGTCGAACCTCTCGTAAATCTTTCTTACTATCGGATAAAACAGTACCTGGGGGTACAATTCTGTCAGGCAAACGGACGCATCGCTGGGCGGATTTAACCACTCGTCGTCATTATCCCGGGGAACATCGGATTGTCCTGTTGGTTAACGGGCGGGAAGTTGCAGATACGTTGTTGAAACTTGAGGGGGATCAGTAAATGAAAAAAGAAGTATTGATTTTTATTTCTAATGGATATGCAGATTGGGAAGCTGGCTATATAAGTGCCGAACTAAACAAGCCAGAAAGTGAATACAAAATTAAGACAGTTTCTTTAAATAACGACAATGTACAATCTATGGGCGGATTTACTGTTATTCCAGACTATACTATAGATAGTTTACCCGCCCAGTTTGAAATGTTAATTTTAATTGGAGGTACAGGCTGGAAAGATAATTCAGCGATTGCTCCAGTGATTGAAAGTTGTATACAGAATAGAACTCCTATAGCGGCTATATGTGACGCATCCACCTTTTTGGCAGAACATGGCTATTTAGATGAGATTCCTCACACTGGAAATTCATTAGATTACTTAAAAGAGTTCGCTCCTAATTATAAAGGACACGCAAATTTTTTAGAAAAACAGACCGTTTCGAGTGACAATATCATTACTGCTAATGGTACGGCTTCTTTGGAATTTACAAGGGAAGTCTTGAAGAAGTTAAAGGTTATGCCATTAGAACAAATCGATGGATGGTATACCTTTTTCAAAAATGGGTTTTATCAAGAATAATGAAGTCATGAAAAAAAGGTGTTCTCAGGTCTTATCGACTTGAGAGCACCTTTTTACTTATTTTTTCACTTCTGTAACACCCGTTACTTTTCCTTGATCCGAGGTATCGAAGGTGGATTGATACTTAGCATCTGCGAAGTAAACATTCCCTTCAACCGTTGCATTTACTAAACTGAAGCCATCTGCTTCGACGTATACATCACCAATAAATGTGCCGCCTTGAATACGGGCGTTTTTACTTTTGATCGTAAGTTTTGGTGCAGTTAGTTTAAAGGAGTTAGTAATATTGTGCTCTGCATCTTGTGTGTAGAGAGCGATTTTTCGAGCAGGTTCATCTTTATTCGTGAATTGTCCGTCCAGCACGAGATCCTCGGTGAAGGTTAAGTCTTTCAGCGTAGCAGCAATCCAAGTACCGTCCGCACTGATTGCCTTTTTAAAGGCCTCTTCATTATCCACTACCGACGCTGAGGTTACAGCATCAGTGGTGTTATTAGTGTTGCCAGCGTTATTGGTGTTACCAGGTGTAGTAGTGGCGGTAGGGGTAACGTTGGCATTGTTATTGGTTGAGTTTCCGCATCCGACTAAAAGCACAATTGCAAATACTGCGGCTACGCTTGCTATCTTTCTCATCTGTATAACCTCCCTGTGTAATTGTACTGATATCCTACGAGCTTAATATAGACTGATTAGTTAGTATTAATGTGTTGTAAGCACAAACGCTTACCGTCCTTGAGAGACGATGAAGACTTTTCTGCTTGAGTACACAATAATATTTACCGATCATTCTACAAATGGTAATATAGGCCTGGACATCTCTGGCGTATAGTATGACCTGGAAAATATGAATTATTCGAAGAAATTCACGAAAAATAACATTCTTCTTTTGATGAAGAAGCATTTTGGATTACAATAAGTTAAGGTGAAAAAAGGAGCTGTACCAATGGCTAAACAGAAATATTATGTAGTATGGGAAGGCAAGCAGCCGGGAGTCTATAGCACTTGGGCGGAATGCCAGGCGCAGACCGATCACTATACCGGAGCCAAATATAAATCGTATGAATCTAAAGCGGCGGCAGATGCGGCATACACAGCGGGCTGGAAAGGTAATTGGGGAACAGGGTCATCAGCATCCGGTGCGGCTAAGTCCAAGGGGACAAGTTCTTTTAAACGAAGCGCTACAGTGGAGACCTCAGCGGAGATCGATTACAACAGCATTTCTGTGGATGTTGGAACTCGTGGCAATCCGGGTTCAGTCGAATATAAGGGTGTGGATACGCAAACCGGAGATATTATCTTCTCTTGTGGGCCGATCAAGAAGGGCACTAATAATCTAGGTGAGTTTTTAGCGATTGTGCATGCCTTGGCGCTCCTGAAGAAAGAGGGAAGTAATAAGACAGTCTACAGCGACTCTGTGAATGCAATGAAGTGGGTAAAGCAGAAGAAAGTAGCGACAACCTTGCCACGCGATGCTTCAACAGAGGAAATATGGGTACTTATTGATCGGGCAGAACGTTGGTTGCAAACCAATACATATGACAATAAAGTGCTTAAGTGGCAGACTAAAGAGTGGGGCGAAATTAAAGCAGATTATGGTCGGAAATAGTTAGAGTAAGGTTCTGGGTTTCGGCTAGAGGAGGAGAATTGGGGATGTTCGGCAACGATTGGGATGAGATATTACAAGATGAAATGCAAAAGCCCTATTTTCTGGAGCTAATGGCTAATCTGGAAAGTGAATATAAGGAACATACAGTCTATCCGCCAAAAGAATTACTGTTCACGGCGTTAAAGCATACACCTTATAGTGAGACAAGGGTTGTTATTTTGGGACAGGACCCATACCATGGAGCGGGACAAGCACATGGTTTAAGCTTCTCGGTAAATCCGGGGGTGCGTATACCGCCTTCACTGCGTAATATTTATACGGAGCTATCGGAGGATATCGGTGTACCAATTCCAAACCACGGATCCTTACTGCGCTGGGCAGAACAGGGAGTGCTTATGCTCAACTCGGTACTAACGGTACGTGAGGGAGAGCCGAATTCTCATAAAGGTCTAGGCTGGGAGACATTCACAGACACCATAATGAAGAAGTTAAATGAAAGAACTACGCCGATGGTGTTTATTTTGTGGGGAAGTCATTCACAGAAAAAAGGTGCCTTCATAGACCAAAGTCGTCATGAGGTTATTCAGTCTCCACATCCGAGTCCGCTCTCGTCGTATCGTGGATTCTTTGGTAGCCGTCCTTTTTCGAAAGTCAATCAGTTTTTGGAGTCGAAGGGAATGAAAGGAATCGATTGGTTCATTTCGGACATATAACTAATGGGATGTTGGGAAGGGGGAGGGAGCAATGAAGCATTGGGTTGGTAAACCGGTTATCATGTACTGCGGGGACGAACCTTACACGATCATGAAAGGAATTCTTCGCAAATGGGATCTTTCCGCTTCTGTTGCGGTCATCGGTCATCAGGAAATTGCCGTGCCATTTCGGGATATTGTGGTCATCAAAGCTTTGGCTCCTAGAGAAAGAGCACTGCCTCCAGTCTTGCATTCTGTGGGTTATGTGATGAGGGAAAGGCAGCAATTTGATAATGCAGTATATTTTAAATCGGCTGTAAGTGTTTGGAAAGAAGATCGGCTGATTGCTCTGAATACGACCATCATTTCGCATACCAAAGGTTCAGTTACACTTCAGGATGGACAGAACCTTATGAAAGGCAATCACATATTTGTAGTTCGTTCTTTGCGAGGTTAATTTCAGTAATCCTATAAAGAAGCACGAAAAGGTACATCTCCAATTGGAGACGTACCTTTTTTTATTTATGGAACCTCATTCAGTTCGTAAGTGCTATAGATTCTCATGCTTGAGAGGCTCAGCCTCTTCCTCTCGATCTGCAACAATAATCTCATACACTCGTAAAAAAATAATTTTGGCAATCATATAGACGGGCAGCGCAATAAGCACACCAATAATACCGTAGAAATCCCCACCTATAAGAACAAGAAGGACCGTGGTCAGTGGATGCACATCTAATGATTTGCCGTAAATGATCGGTGAGAGTACATTATCTTGGATTTGCTGTGCAATGAATATGACGACCAGCGACCATATTGCCATCGTGGGTGATTCAATGAATCCAACAATAACTACGGGTACTCCCGCAAGGAAAGAACCCACATAAGGAATGAAATTGAGCGGTACTGAAATTACTGCGAGCAGCAGTGAATAAGGCAATCCGATAATAAGGAAACCGATATACAACATAATACCGAGTACGACGTTTAGCACCACACGTGTGACGATGAAACTGCTCAGTGCGCTGTCGATATCCCCGAACATTTCTTTGCCTTCTTTACGGTACTTTCTAGGGATTAAGCCCTGTAGTTTTGGTGACAGCTTATAGTCATCTTTTAGCATGTAATACAAAATGATGGGCAAGGTAGCGATTAGAATAACAATGCTGGAAACTACGCCGATCAAATTGGACATCGAATTGGTTACCCAAGTAATAGCCTCGCTAAGATATTCTGATATACGGGCAGCTATGTCGGAGTCCCCTTGGAAAAAGCGTGAGAGTGTCGGATTATCCCTTAATGCATTGAACTGATCCTGTAATCCCTGAACAAGGTAAGGCGTGTTATCAATGAAGTTCTGAATTTGTTCTTGCAGTGTCGGCCAGACTAGAACCCAGAAGAGAATAAACAATCCGGCAAACAAGAAATAAATGAGCAGGATGGAGAATGCCCGGTTTAATTTTCTTTTCTCAAGAACTCTTACTAACGGTCGTAACAAGTAGTACATGAAACCTGATAGTACCATGGGAACGAGTAATAATCTGATAATGGCAGCCAGTGGTGCGAATAGAAACATTACTTTGGAGCCCAAGTACAAAATAAGTAAAAAAGCGATAATAGCAAGACTTGTCCGAAAATACTTCTGTTGTTGCAATAGGAACATCCCCCAAGTTCAAAATATAATCTATGTAGTTTAATAACCCTAATTCACATGACTTGATTCAAAAGAATGGATTACTCTCCTATAGGTAGTTCTTGGCATATCCGTGGAGGATGACCCTATGACTGAGGCTACGCCAAGTAAGTTGTTCACAACACATAACCATAACATCATCATATAAATCGCTCGGGGGCTTTGTGGATCATCTTAACTTCCGTCTAGAAGGTTTCTTCGTGGAAAGGGTGAATATTTCTGGTACTTCAATCTTGCCTCCGGTTTCCTTCGTAACTTGTCTTGCCTTGACGAGAGATAAAAAAGCAAAAAATTCCCCTAAAGTGGCCAGTGCGGCAGCAATGATTTCATAATCTTCAGCACTTAATTCTGCTGTTTCCTCACTATTACCGTTCCCGTTGTTATTTCCATTACTATTTCCGTTACTTTTAGCATTGCTGTTACCGCCCATTTTTTTGTTATTTCTTCCGTTGGCCATTTCTGATCACCCGCTTTTTCCTATATGTAGTATTAATATGTTTTAAACATCAGTGAGGAGATAGGCAATTGGTATGTAATTTTCTTATGGGCTTGTTTCACCTTGAGCGAAGCATGAAATCATTCCATTTATTACATTTTGCCGGAGTATCCTTTTTAATGTTAAAGCGCTTTACAGATGATGAAAACGCTGTTAAAATCATAAACGAGCACAAATGTTCAATAACAGTCAGATATAATCAAATAATGGTCATGGATTTCCAAAGATAAGCGCATTTAATAAATGGGATAGCACTGTAACTTAAAGGAGCGAACCACGATGTTGTTTGAGGAAGAGAGAAAACAAAGAATCGTGCTTTTTGTGGAAAAGAATTCAAGAGCTTCGGTACAGGAGTTAGGTCAGGAACTGGGCGTGTCTGAGTCTACTGTGCGCCGTGACCTGAAAGAGCTTGAAGAAGCCAAGTTGCTGAAACGAACGCACGGCGGGGCAGTATCCCTGCAGAGTGTTAACTTTGAGGCGACTTATCCAGATAAGGAAGATCGATTGTTGGATGAGAAGCAGAGAATAGCACGCAAGGCCGTAGAGATGATTCAGGAAGGCGATGCTATTCTGCTGGATGCTGGAACCACAACGCTACAGATTGCCAAAGAGCTGAGGGCTTTTTCTAATATCAAAGTCATTACGAATTCGATTATGGCGCTTAATGAACTGCGGGATTGTCGTAATATAGAAGTCTCGATTACAGGCGGAATGTTGCGGCCGGATACATTGGCTTTTGTAGGACCGATGACAGAGCGCTCTTTAGAGATGGTAAGAGTTGATAAAACCTTTCTTGCAACCAACGGATTAGACTTACGAGAAGGAATCACTACACCTAATATGCTTGAAGCAGCGACCAAACGTAAGATGATCTCGGTTGCGAAGCAAGTAATTCTTCTGGCTGATCATAGCAAGCTCGGTCAAGTATCCTTCTGTAAGGTTGCCGACGTGACGGAAATGGATCACTGCATTATTGATTCTGGTGCGTCTGATAAGTTCATCCGTGAGATTACGCAAATGGGCGTAGATTTCTCGCTGGTATGACCTTAGGTGGAGGATGTTCTACGGTTAGAAAATGTCTTAATTTGAGTGGTATGGAATCATTGTAAGATCGTTTGGAGAAATTACATTTGCCGCATGTTTAGCCGGTAATCTATGGCTTAGAAAACCAAAATAATTGAGGGATAATTATGATCTATACAGTAACGCTTAATCCTTCCATCGATTACATCGTGGAAGTTGAAGATTTGAGACTAGGTGGCTTGAACCGGATGAAACGTGATTTGAAGCTTCCTGGAGGTAAAGGGATCAACGTATCACGCGTGTTAAATCAGCTTGAGGTTCAGAATAAAGCTATAGGCTTTCTTGGTGGATTCACTGGACGATATATTGAGGAATGGTTGCGGAAAGAGTCGATTTCAAGTGATTTCGTATTTGTTTCTGATGATACCCGAATTAATATCAAGCTTAAGCATGGAGAGGAAACGGAGATTAATGGTGCAGGGCCCGTCATCCGAGATACGGAGGCAGAGGCATTATTACAGAAGATGGCTGTTCTGAATGCAGGCGATGTTGTGATATTGTCCGGAAGTGTTCCTCCTTCACTGGGTGCTGATTTCTATGACAAGTTGATATCTGTATGCAAGCAAAGAGGGGCCGAGTTTGTCATTGATACTACAGGTTCAGCGCTGAAAAAGGCACTCCCTTGTCAGCCGTTGCTCGTTAAGCCTAATCATCATGAGCTTGCAGAGCTATTCGGCGTTACGATACAGACTAAGGAAGAAATTATAACTTATGGTCGCAAGCTGCTCGAAGCTGGCGCGAAGCATGTGTTAGTTTCAATGGCTGGTGAAGGTGCCTTGTTCATTACGGAACAGGGGGTATACCACGCCAATGCTCCAAAAGGAGCAGTAAAGAATTCTGTAGGCGCAGGCGATTCTATGATCGCTGGATTCGTTGGCACATTTTCTTTGACTGGAGATTTAATGGAAGCTTTCCGTGCAGGTGTTGCCTCAGGTAGCGCAACAGCTTTCTCTGATGACCTGGCAGATAGAGCATTCATTGAGCAGCTGAGACCGCTGATCAACATCTCAGAAGTGTAAGCTAACAGCATTCAAAGTACTCAAGGGAGTTGGAAGATATGAGAATTACGGATTTGATGATAAAAGATACAATGATTATGAATTTAAAAGCAACCACTAAAGAAGGTGCAATTGATGAATTGATTGCCAGTCTTGCCGCAAGTGGTCGTATCAATGATCCTGTTCTATTTAAAGAGATGATCCTGAAGCGTGAAGAGCAGTCCAGTACTGGGATTGGTGGCGGTATCGCAATGCCACATGCCAAGACTAAAGCGGTGAATGAAGCGACAGTTGTGTTTGCCAAGAGTGCGACGGGCGTCGAATTCGAATCGCTTGATGATGAGCCGGCTCGGATCTTCTTTATGATTGCCGCCCCAGAAGGAGCGGGTAACATGCATCTTCGAACATTGGCCTCGCTGTCCAGACTGTTGATCGATAGTGAATTCATTGAACAGCTGATGAATACCCGAACTCCAGATGAGGTATCCGCCTTGTTCGATGCGAAGCAGGCGGAAGGAGAAGCCAAGGAGAAAGAGAGCGAAGCTGCTGAAGCTGTCAAGAAGTCAGAACCTGAAAAGCTAATCGTCGGCAACCCGGATTCCCAAGCATTCGTCGTAGCTGTTACTGCTTGTCCTACTGGAATTGCGCATACCTTTATGGCTGAAGATGCGCTCAAGAAGAAGGCTCTGGAAATGGGAGTTAATATCCGTGTAGAGACAAATGGTTCAGAAGGTGCCAAAAATGTCTTAACACCCGACGAGATTCGGCGTGCAAGTGGTGTAATTGTGGCAGCGGATAAACAAGTGGAAATGGCCCGTTTTGATGGTAAGCCAGTACTGCAAAGACCGGTTAGTGACGGTATTCGCAAATCGGAAGAGCTCATTCGCAAAGCAATGAACGGCGATGCACCGATTTACCATAATGAAGGTCGTAGTGGTAATGAAGGAGAGTCGAAAGAGAAATCCGGCAGTATCGGCAGTAAAATATACAAGGACTTGATGAACGGTATCTCTCACATGCTGCCGTTTGTAGTCGGCGGTGGTATTCTGCTGGCGATCTCCTTCCTGATTGAACAAGTCGGTGGAGAGAATCACCCTCTATTTCAGCTGCTGCAGACGATTGGTGGCGGTGATGGTGCCTTCCATTTCCTAATTCCGGTTCTTGCTGGATTTATTGCGATTAGTATTGGTGACCGTCCAGCCCTGATGCCAGGTATGGTTGGCGGTTATATGGCCCTGAATTCCAACGCTGGATTCCTCGGCGGTCTGGCTGCAGGTTTCTTAGCTGGTTATGTTGTTATCGGTCTGCGCAAAGTGTTTGCAGGTCTGCCAAAAACGCTCGACGGATTAAAGCCGATTCTGTTATATCCGGTATTTGGTCTATTGATAACCGGTGGATTGATGTATTACCTGTTCGATCCAATCTTTAGCTGGATGAACGTAGGACTCATTAATTGGCTTAACGATCTTGGAACCGTTAATGCAGTAATTCTGGGTCTCGTTCTCGGTGGAATGATGGCTATTGATATGGGAGGTCCTTTCAATAAAGCGGCCTACACTTTTGCCATCGGGGTATTCACTACCAGTGGAAATACTAACGGATTCATGATGGCGGCTGTAATGGCAGGCGGTATGGTTCCTCCACTTGCAATAGCGCTTGCTACTACTTTCTTTAAGAACAAATTTACAGAATCAGAACGTAAGTCAGGGTTAACAAACTATGTATTGGGCTTATCGTTCATTACAGAAGGGGCGATTCCATTCGCCGCTGCCGATCCACTGCGTGTCCTGACTTCTTGTATCCTAGGTTCAGCCGTAGCAGGTGGCCTCACTCAGTTTTGGAATATCAACGTTCCAGCACCGCATGGTGGGATCTTTGTAGCCGCGCTTTCGAGTCATGCGTTGTTGTTCCTATTGGCCGTTCTGATCGGATCTGTTATTTCCGGATTAATGCTCGGATTATGGAAGAAACCTCTTGAGGCAAAGTAATAAAATAAATAATTTGAACTGCTGGGTGCCAGACGCTTCTTCTGGTGCTCGGCAGTTTTTTTGAAATATAAGAATTTTTATGCTTACGCTAAAAACTATCCTTCTATTTTTCGCAGAAGCGATCCATCGTCCCTAAGAGGAAGCCAAAGGCGTTTCTTCTTACCTAAACTTTGACCACGTATGCCCCTCTACCCTTACGAGAATAATCTCCTTCATTGAGGTTTATTTTTGTATAATTGAAAATATATATAACAAGAGGGCAAAGGAGCGAGCGAGATGATACTGCACAAGGGGGAGGTCTTGTTCCGTCAAGGGGACAGCTGCGAATTCTTATATAAGGTGAAAAGTGGGCTGTTCAAGGTAACAAGGCTTCATGAAAATGGGAACATGGTGTTATTCAACATCTTGTATCCTGGTGAGATGGTTCCCCATCATTCACTCATTTCGCCAAAGGAGGCGCATGGAACAGCGGTTGCGATGATGAAGAGCGAGGTGGAGGCAGTTCCTTCAGCGGAATGGTATCAACAGGTACGGGATGAGCCAGGTCGAGCGATGGAGATCGCTATCCTTCTTCAGGAGAAGGTACGGTTTATGCAGACTCGGCTAGATCACCTTACTGTTGGAACACCCGCAGAACGTATGGAGCTCTTAACCCGTTGGTTCAATGACTACTCTCATGGCGCAGCGCTAACAGAGCTTTTGACACAGGAAGAAATTGGACAATTGATCGGTGTGAGACGCGAAACAGTCAATCGTTTGTTGCGTACCGTGGAGTGATTCCTGCCTATTTTTATAGCGAAGTGTTTAGAGTGGGGGATCTCCGTGGTATAATGTATTCAGAACTTATTAAATTACAGAAAGGATCAGGATACCATGTGTCCCCGAAGGACGATTCCCCAAAGGACGATTTGGAAACGTTATGATCTGTCTTATACTTAGCTTCCCTGTAGAAGGTGCGTGAACCGTTGTTACTCGACGAACCGCCTCTGCGAGGGGAAGGAGTATATATATGCGAAGGAGCAATACCTCCGGTTTTACCCGTCGTAGAGGTTGGTGGGACGTTTAGCCGCCATATACGATAAGGGGAGACCTGTATGAGGAACCACAATTACGGAGTGAATGTACTGCTCCGGTTGACAGTCATTTTGTTTGGAACATTTTTGCTTGCATTTGCTTATTATCACATCAATTTTCAGAACCATTTGTCTGAGGGCGGATTCGTAGGATTATCGCTACTCGGCAAATATGTATTAGGAATTTCACCTTCAATTTCAACTCTGCTTCTAGACGTTCCAGTACTCTTGATTGCATGGATGTTCAAAGGGAAAGCGTTCGTGTGCAACACCTTTGTTTCTGTAGGAGCTTTTACAATCTTTTACGGACTCATGGAACGTTATTCCGGTTTGGTCATCAACTTGCAGAGCAACTTGGCATTAGCAGCTCTTTTGTCTGGCGTACTGACAGGTTTAGGCGCGGGAATTATTCTGCGAAGCGGCGGCGCAAGTGGTGGAGACGATATTTTGTCGCTGCTGATCAGTGAATGGAAGGGAATTAAAGTAGGTACAGTATTCATCATGTTGGACGTAGTCGTTCTGGCATTATCACTCTTCTATATGCCTGTTAGAGAAACGATGTATACGGTGATGGCGGTAGTTGTAGCTGGTTATGTGATCACCTTTACAACCTCTTTAGGTAAACCAAAGTTAGTGAAGGCGCCAAAGATTCAGTCTACGCTGCGTAAGCCACATGATGGTACGGTAATATGAATAAGACTGTATAAACAGCTTATTTCGGGGATATACTATATTTAAGGTCAGCCAGAATTTCTGGTTGACTTTTTTTGTTGTATAAGTGACGTGATTTAAAGGGTTGAAGATCTCAGTGGCGTTGCTTGGACGTTTCGCTCATAACAAAAGGTGGCGTACAGTGAAAATCCTGTACGCCACCTTTTAGTTAATTTAAGACTCTCTTGTGCTCGTCTTTGAATCGTGTAGAGACATTTGCGACCAGCTTGCCCTTTTATTTAGCCCACGGCATTCGTGATAGCTTCGCATTCGTCCGAGCAATGACCACTGTGCTGTGCTTCACAGTCCTCACAGCAAATATGCTGAAGGTGGCAAGCATCGTTGGCGCAGTTGATGTATTGGTCAGCTGGCTGACCGCAGTGATGGCAACGACCAACAATGATATCCTCGTCGGTATGATTAATCTGTACGGAGATCCGCTCATCGAAGACATAACATTTTCCATCGAACAGTTGGCCCTGTACCTCAGGGTCTTTACCATAAGTCACAATGCCGCCATCCAGCTGGTACACCTGCTGGAAGCCTTCCTTCATCATAAACCCGCTTAATTTCTCGCAGCGGATTCCGCCTGTACAGTAGGTTAGGATTGGTTTATCTTTTAGCTCGCTCATATTCTCGCGAATCCAGTCCGGGAATTCTTTGAAGCTGTCTACTTCAGGGCGGATGGAACCACGGAAATGACCAAGATCGAATTCGTAGCCGGTACGACCATCCAGAATTACCACATCATCGCGCTGCATCATTTCATAGAAATCTTTAGGCGCCAGATGCTCTCCGGTGATCACGTTAGGGTCCAGTTCATCCTCGACCCGGAACGTCACGAGTTCCTTTTTATAACGAACGAAGATTTTTTTGAAGGCATGACCTTCAGCCTCATCGATCTTGAAGACGATATCGCTAAACAGCGGATTTGCGCGCAAATCCTTCATGTATTGCTGGGTTTGGGCAATCGTACCGGACAGTGTCCCGTTAATGCCCTCATCTGAGATGAGAATGCGTCCCTTTACGTCAAGCTCTTTGCAGTAAGCCAAATGCTCCTGAGCGAATTGTTCGGCATCAGGCACTTTTACAAATTTATAGTATAGCAGAATTGCATATTCCGATTGTGGTTTCATTCTTTTCACCTTTATCATTAGAATTAGACTACTAAATAAACGTTTAAGTATAAAAAGTATTGTAACATATTATCAAGACTTGAAAAAGATACTCTTGATTCGGTAATGGTTAAAACTTGGCTATTAGTAAAAAAACAGCGCAATCAATGAATATGTCTGAATCATCACACCTATGGGGGAAGTCTGCGAAGTGGCGGCGCGAGTGGATGAGACGATATTCTGTCGCTGCTGATCAGTGGATGTAGGAGTCAAAGTGGGTTCTGTATTCATCCTGTTGGATGTAGTCGTTTTGTCGGCTGAGATAACCTGCATTTTTCGGGGATACTACGATTAAGGTCAGCCAGAATGTTGGTTGACTTTTTTTGCTGGATATAGGCGAATAACATGGATAGTTATGATTGGCGAAACCGTGAATCACAACGCGCGTATTAATTTTCATTCGAAGAGTCACATGGTGACTTTAATAATAAGGAGGAACTGCGGGATGAGTGCTCACGAGATTGATTATGTCATTATGGGCGAGGAAATTCAGTGTGTGGAGGTGCAGCTTGACCCCGGAGAGAGTGTAATTGCCGAAGCTGGAAGCTTCATGATGATGGATCAGGAAATTACGATGGAGACGATCTTTGGTGATGGTAGTGGGGGGACGCGCGGAAGCGGACTGATGGGTAAGCTGATGGGTGCGGGCAAGCGTCTGTTGACAGGGGAAAGCTTGTTCATGACCGTATTCACACATAGCGGTTCTTATGGACGAAAAAGTGTCACCTTTGCTGCCCCATATCCAGGGAAAATCATCCCGCTCGATCTTCAGCAATATGCTGGAAAAGTGATCTGTCAAAAGGATTCATTCCTCTGTGCGGCGAAGGGCGTCTCGATCGGTATTGAATTTCAGCGCAAGCTGGGCACCGGATTTTTTGGTGGAGAAGGCTTTATTATGCAAAAGCTGGAGGGCGACGGTCTTGCATTCGTACACTCTGGCGGCTATGTTATGGAACGCACACTGCAGCCGGGAGAGACGCTCAAGCTGGACACAGGTTGTCTTGTCGCTATGACGTCTTCCGTGGATTATAATATTGAGTTTGTAAAAGGTGTCAAAACCGCGCTATTCGGCGGAGAGGGCCTGTTCTTCGCCACACTGCGCGGACCCGGCAAGGTGTGGGTGCAGTCACTGCCATTCAGCCGTATGGCTGACCGCATTCTGTCCGCAGCTGGTAACAGCGGACGCAAAGAAGAAGGCAGCGTACTTGGGGGACTCGGCAATCTGCTGGATGGCAGATAGGTTTGGGCGAGGTTGATGGGTAGAACATTCGAGGCACAGAATAAGCGGTTTTAGCGAGTGGCTTATTAGGGGGAGACAAGGACAGAAATACCCTTCTTGTGCGTGTTGGCCCGAATAGCGCGAAAGAGGGGCAAAAATGCCCTAGATTTCTGGGAATTGGCCCAAATGGGGCGAAAGAGGGGCAAAAATGCCCTAGATTTGCACGGATTGAGCGAATCCAGCCAAAAGAACGGTATAAATCCCGTAGAATGGGCTGGATTGAGCGAATCCAGCCAAAAGAACGGTATAAATCCCGTAGAAATGGCCGGATCGAGCGAATCCAGCCAAAAGAACGGTATAAATCCCGTAGAAATGGCCGGATCCATTTCTAATTGCTTCAGCAAGACATTGGTTACTTATGTTCGATGTGATATCACTATTCGACGTTTGTATTATCGACTCTGTGATGTCCACCGCTACTGTATCTGCAACTAACTATATAGTGAGACCCGTGAATGATTATGCTCATTCACGGGTCTTTTTTTAGAGGTTGGGCTTGGGATAGTTTAATTCATAACCATCAAATACCTGCTTCGCGTTAGGCATGACGATTTGCCTCACGTTACGCATGATGATCTATCGCACAATCCCCCTAACAATTTGACTAACCCTGTCCGCGATGTATATATTATTTGGCAAAGCCCTTATAAGAGGTTGTTCAAAAAGTCCGCTTTTGATCACGAAGTATTCCAAGAAGATTATTCGACATCGAATATTGAATTCAGGCGAAACTTCCGGTGCTCACGTAGCTTCCACTACGCTCCGCTCCTCAGTTTCTACCTTCATCCAATCTTCTCGGTGCTGAAAACCGTACTTTTTGAACACGTACTATAATGTTAAAGCTGTTACCGGAGGCATGATATGTTCAAAATATTTATTATAGAAGATGACCGTGGACTGGTGGCTCTGCTGCAGGATTATTTACATAAGTTTGGATATGAAACACAGGCTGTGAATGATTTTGAGCGGGTTCGTGCTCAGTTTGAGACGTTCGCTCCGCACCTGGTTCTTTTAGATGTTAATTTGCCAAAATACGATGGGTATTATTGGTGCCGCCAGATTCGTGGGATTTCCACCTGCCCTATCCTTTTTATATCTGCCCGCGATGGCAAAATGGATCAGGTGATGGCGCTGGAGAACGGAGCCGACGATTATATTACGAAGCCCTTTGATTACGAAATTGCGATGGCCAAAATTAAAAGCCAGCTACGACGCGCCTACGGTACCTATGCGGGAAGCAACAATGAGCGTACCCTAACCGTTGCCGGAATGGCACTGGATGTGGAGCGACTAGTCCTTACCCGAGGAGAAGCCAAAGTGGATTTAAGTCACACGGAAGCCAAGATACTAGATGAGCTGATGCAAAAGTCGGGAACTATCGTTACCCGCGACAGACTGCTCGAAAAAATCTGGGATGATCAAGCCTTTGTGGATGAGAATACGCTTAATGTCTATGTCACCCGTGTACGTAAAAAGCTTGCCGCTCTTGAGATTACGGACGGTCTACAAACCGTTCGAGGTCAAGGCTACCGCTTGATTCCGAATTGGGGGGATGAGGATTGAAGCTATTTTTAAGGGAGCAGATCCCTTTAATTGTTGTCTATCTAGCACAGCTCATCTTGATCACACTAGTATATCGGCTGGATGGGGGCAGTGGTGTGAGTGTTAGTCTGTACGCTGCTCTTCTCAGCACTTGTCTGCTGCTTGGCTACCTCGCTTATCGGTATATCAGCAATCGTACGTTCTATGAACGTCTGGAGACTGTACCCACCTCTCTAGATGAAGCTGGCGGTCCATCACAGGATTCTCCGCTTGCCGTGAGTTTACGAGGACTACTAGGGTCACAATTCCGCCTCTACAAAAATGATTTACACAGCTACCGCCACAAGCTGGAGGAACATATTCACTTTATTAATCAGTGGGTGCATGGGATGAAGACGCCATTGTCTGTCATCCATTTGATGATTCAAGATAAAGACGGACCGCCTTTTACGGCGATAGGTGATGAATTGGATCGTCTGAAAAAAGGACTGGACACTGTACTTTATACGGCTCGGCTAGATACTTTTGAGCATGATTTTTACGTGGAACGTTTGGATTTGGAAACCCTCGTACGTAGCGTGACCTCAGAGCAGAAGCGTCTGTTCATACGTAACCGTATATTTCCTACTATTAAAATAGATGAACGAATCGCCGTAACCACAGATGAGAAATGGCTAAGCTTTGTGCTTACGCAAATTATTACGAATGCAATACGTTATACGACGGAAGTCGGCAAACATGTATATTTCCATGGGTACATACAAGAAGAAAAGAGAGCAGTACTGGAGATACGAGATGAAGGAGTTGGCATCCCAGCAGGTGATCTACCGCGTGTGTTTGATCCTTATTTTACAGGTGTGAATGGACGAATATTTCAAGAATCCACGGGGATGGGTCTATATCTTGTGAAACAGATCTGCGGAAAACTTGGTCACGAGGTGAGCATTTGCTCAGAAGAAGGTAAGGGCACAACCGTACGGATAGTGTTTAGGGAGTCCTACCTTACAAAAATGTAAGGTCATTGTAAGTTAGAGAAATGGCAGCCTGTGTATACACTTTGTATAATGAAGGCAATCCAGTCGAAAGAAGGAGAGGTAACACTTGCCCATTCTAGATGTTCATAATTTATCAAAAATATATGAGGGTAAAGTGTCCACTCAGGCATTGAATCATATCCGTTTTTCTGTTGAAAAAGGGGAGTTTGTTGGCATAATGGGACCTTCGGGGAGTGGGAAAACAACACTGCTCAACACGATCGCCACCATCGATCAGCCGACCTCCGGTCAGATTCTGATCAACGGCCGAGATCCCAATCTGCTTAGCAGAAAAGAAAAGGCACTCTTTCGCCGCCATGAGCTTGGTTTCGTCTTTCAGCATTTCAATCTGCTGGATACGCTCACTGTAGAGGAGAACATTGTGCTGCCTCTCACGCTTGCTGGTGTCCGTGTAACGGAAATGGAGAGCAGATTGAAAGAAGTAGCAAGTATGCTGGACATTGAGCATCTGCTGCAAAAAAGGACATATGAGATTTCAGGTGGACAGATGCAGCGGACCGCCATCGCCCGGGCGATGATTCATCGTCCTTCATTGATTTTAGCAGATGAGCCTACAGGGAATCTGGATTCCAAAGCTTCAGGTGAAGTCATGAATATGCTGACAGAGGTGAATCAGGAAGAAGGGGCAACCGTGCTGATGGTCACACATGACGCAGTGGCCGCGAGCTTTTGTAACCGAGTCATCTTTATTAAAGACGGACGTTTCTATAGTGAAATGTACAGGGGGAGCAGCCGAGGCGCCTTCTTCCAAAGTATCATTGATATGTTGTCTCTGCTTGGGGGAACTAGCCATGACCTTTCGGCAATTCGCTTATAGGAATGTTACACGTAACAAGCGTAAATATGCGGCTTATTTTGTCGTCAGTGCTTTTTCAGTGATGATCTTTTTTGTGTGCGCATTGTTTATTTACCATCCGGATATTTCTAAGAGCTTGGTTTATAGTACAGCTGCTCATACAATGATGGCGGCAGAAGCCATTATTTATGTGTTTTGCTCGTTGTTCGTTCTTGTATCGGTCGGATCATTCCTGCAGTCACGTAAGATGGAGTTTGGGATTTTATTGATGCATGGAATGACGAAGCGACAGCTGAACATGATGGTATTTTTGGAAAATATGATGATCGGCACCTCTGCCATCCTGACAGGTACTTTACTTGGGTTAATTCTAGGTAAGTTGTTTTTGATGATCGGATCTACTTTTCTAGGGATACCTCTTTTAACGTTTCATCTTCCATGGCAGGCGCTTGTACTAACGATATGTAGCTTTGCGCTGTTATTTATTCTAATCTCGCTAAGCACGTTCTTCTTTATTGGGAATGAATCACTGATGCGGCTGTTTCAGGGAGAACGAAAAGCAGAAGAGGAACCTAAAGTTTCCTTGGTGTTATCTATACTGTCTGCTTTATTGCTGTTAACGGGCTATTTTATGGCAGCTACAGCACAAGCGGCTTCGGTTGAAAAGGTGATGTTCCCCGTCGTTATAATTACGGTTGCGGGTACCTATCTCTTTTATACTCAGCTCAGTATTTACACTGTTAAACTACTTAAGACGATCCGGCGCCTGTATTGGAACCACACGAATATCATTACTTTATCGGGTTTGTCTTACCGCTGGAAAGAGAATGCCCGAATGTTCTTTATGGTGACGATTGTATCCGCAGTATCTTTTACTTCAGTGGGAGTATTCGCATCGATCCATACGCTTTCCAGAGAGTTGAAATTGGACTATCCCGCAGCAGTTGGTTATGTAGCCAAAGGCAATCAATTGCAGGATCCTTTTGATCAGCATTTGGACGAAATTAAGGAAGAGCTTACAACGCTCGGTTTACCCTATGAGACACTTAGTATTCCGATTAAATACGCAGAGGTGGAATCTCAGACCGGGCCAGATCGCACGTTAAGGCTTCCCTTGATTGCTTACAGTGATTATAAGCTTGCTCTGCTTCGTGCAGGGTTTACGACGGATGAGCAGCCTCTAAGTAGAGATGAAGGACTGGTGATGATCGGTTCGCAACGAGACCGGAGTCTGCAAGCGGGTAGAGTAAAGCCGGTATACAGCCTGAAGCAAGGTCTTTCCATTCGAGAAATGGGCTATACCCAGCATGTTCCGATTGCCGAATATCTATTGCCGGAGCTGGATGGAAGGGATGGGGGAGATTTCAGTGGTGTTGTGATTAGCGATGAGCTTTACAAGGCCATTCATCCCGTACAGACCGATTTGTATACAGGATTTTACATGGATGATTTCCCGCGAACAGTAGGTATAGCGGCGGATCTTGCTCATAAAGGGAAACGGTCCTATGAAAGTAACTCGCCATACGCGATTGTTGTTAGCGGCACGCTGTTTGAAATACAAAGAACATTGTACAACACGATGCTATTCGCTTCTTTACTGGTGGGCACTGTCTTTTTCATTGCAGCAGGCAGCTTCCTTTACTTCCGGCTGTATACAGATCTAGATCATGATCGCCATCAATATTCTACATTGTCCAAAATGGGACTTACAGATCAAGAGCTAAACCGAATTGTAACGATACAATTGTCGTTGTTGTTTTTTGTTCCGGTTGGGGTAGCCATTTTGCATAGTGTGTTTGCATTTATTGCGCTTCAGCGGTTGTTTTACTTATCTATTGCTGTGGAGACCGGGGCAGTGTTATTGGGATATTTGGCTGTCCAGGGACTTTACTTCTTTTTTATTCGCAGCCGTTATTTACGCAACTTGAAGAAGAACTTGATCTGAATAATGGGGGTTACGAAATGCAAGCATGGATTACAGATTTTATGGAGCAGTTTGGTTACTTTGGTATTTTCCTGATGCTCGCTTTTGAGAATATATTTCCACCGATTCCTTCCGAAGTGATCCTTCCTTTTGGCGGATTCATGACAACCACAACGAATTTGACCATTCCTGGTGTAATTATTGCTGCTACGCTTGGCTCACTGCTGGGTGCAGTAATTCTCTATTATATCGGTCGTTTGTTGGATGTAAATCGATTGGAAAAGATCGTTGAACGCTGGGGCGGCCTACTCCGGATTAGCAAAAAGGACATCCACAAGGCTGACGCTTGGTTTGACAAATATGGCTATTGGACCGTATTATTTTGTCGGATGGTTCCACTAGTGCGTAGTTTGATTTCGATCCCTGCAGGGATGTCGGGCATGAAATTTGGAGTGTTTATGATCTTCACAACGATTGGTACGCTGGGATGGAATCTATTGCTGGTGCTTATTGGTGCGGCATTGGGTGAGTCATGGGAAGACATCGCCATGTATATGGATATGTACTCCAACGTAGTGTACGTGCTTCTTGCAGGTGGAGTAGTGATCCTTGGGTATTTGTTCTTCCGCAAGCGCAGCCGGAAAATGAATACCGAAGGTTGAGCCGAGAAGGACTTATAGATAAAAGTTATGATTAAAAGGAGGAGAACAAATGGAGCTATTAACGATTATTAAAGCTATTATTTTGGGAATTGTTGAAGGATTGACTGAATTTGCTCCGGTATCCTCCACAGGTCATATGATTATTGTTGATGATATGTGGTTAAAATCGACAGAGTTATTTGGGCAATATACGGCCAATACGTTCAAAGTGGTTATACAGCTGGGGTCAATATTAGCAGTTGTAGTTATTTTTAGAAATAGGTTCATTGAATTGCTGGGCTTAAAGCGCTTCAGCCGCAAGCAGTTGGATCCTGTAACCGAGCAACAACCACAGCTTGAAAAAGGCGGCCACCTGAAGCTTACACAGGTGCTTGTAGGTTTAGTGCCAGCAGGCGTGCTGGGGGTTCTGTTTAATGATTATATTGACGAGCATTTATTCTCTACATCCACCGTGTTAATCGGTCTAGTAGTCGGTGCTGTATTAATGATTATTGCGGATCTATTCGGACCAAAGAAGATTCAAACGGAGAGTGTCGATCAGATTACATATAAGCAGGCGCTAGGTGTTGGTCTGGTCCAGTGCTTCTCCTTGTGGCCGGGATTTTCTCGTTCCGGGTCGACGATTTCTGGTGGTGTTCTTCTGGGTATGAGTCATCGCGCTGCTGCTGATTTCACGTTTATTATGGCTGTTCCAATCATGGCAGGCGCCAGTTTACTCTCACTGATGAAGAACTGGCAATATTTCACCATCGATGCCCTGCCGTTCTTCATTGCAGGCTTTATCAGTGCCTTTGTATTTGCACTATTATCGATGCGTTTCTTCTTGAAATTGATCAACCGGATTAAGCTTTTACCATTTGCTATATATCGCATAGTACTTGCTGCAGTAGTATATTTCGTGTTTTTCTAAATCCGTTATAAGGAATCGATATAACAAAAGCCCCCGTAATCTATTGCAGATGACGGGGGCTTTCACGTATGATGACATCAGATTTAAGACACTCACTTTATCCTTATAATTCTCGCATAAACGCTTAAGGTCTGTATAAGGCCACCGAAAGCGTTTCAGCTTATGGATGATAAGAAAGTATAAGTATCACGAAATCCTTTCTTATCATTCTCGCATAAACGCCTACCGTCCGTATAAGGACACTGAAGGCGTTTTAGCTTGACAATATCGGAGACAGGTGCTTGCCGGAAATTAGTAATTCGGTAGGCTTAATAGGGAAATTCGGTTTGAAGCCGATGCGGTCCCGCCACTGTAACGGAAGAGTCCATAGCAACATATGTCACTGGCAATTTACTACTGCTGGGAAGACTGCTAAGGATGCTGACACCGCTAGCCAGGAGACCTGCCTGTTTCAACAGCACTGCTTCACCTACGGAGGATAGGAAGGTGTTAGACGTTAACCATAGGTATATTATGGGCGTCTTTCCCTTTGACTTTTTTAGGGAAGGGCGCTCTTTTTTAAAGGAATGCAAGTGATATCGAGTCCAAAATAAGAAGATGGAGAAGGGGAGCTGCAAAGTGACGAACAAAGTAAAAGTAAGCAATCTTGGCTATCCAAGAATCGGAAAAAACCGCGAGTGGAAGAAAACGTTGGAAGCCTTCTGGGCGGGAAAAATAAATGAGGAAGCGTTCCGTACTGAAATGACAGGAATTCAGCTTCAGCATTTGAAGACTCAGCAGGAGGCAGGAATTGATTTAATTCCGGTAAATGATTTTACGTTCTACGATCATGTGCTAGATACAGCTGTAATGTTCGGGATCGTACCTCCACGTTATGCGTATGATGGTGGCGATATTGGGCTTGATCTTTATTTTGCGATGGCTAGAGGAAATGCTGAGGCTACTGCTTGCGAGATGACTAAATGGTTCAATACGAACTATCATTACATCGTTCCAGAGATCGGTGCACAAACGCCGCGTCTGACCGAGAATAAACCACTGGCTGCTTATCGTTTTGCCAAGTCCCAAGCGGGAATTGAGGGTAAACCTGTGGTTTTAGGCCTTTATACATTCCTTAAGTTGTCAAAAGGTTTTGCATCTGCGGATATTGCGAAGATTGCTGCTCGGTTTCTTCCGGTTTACGTTCAGCTGTTGCAGGAACTGAAGCAAGAAGGAGTAAGCTGGGTACAAATTGATGAACCAGCGATTGTTACAGGAATAAATGAATCAGAATTATCCTTACTTCACTCGATTTACACAGAAATTGCTGAATCCGTGCCTGGATTAAATATTATTCTGCAGACTTACTTTGAAGCTGCTGAACCGCTGGAGGCGCTGTTCAAACTTCCGGTACAAGGTTTAGGTCTTGATTTTGTCCATGATGGCGGGACGAACCTGGCATCGATTGAACGTCTTGGCTGGCCTGAGGATAAGTGGCTGGGAGCGGGTATTATTGACGGACGCAACATCTGGCGCTCAGATCTGGATGCTAAGCTGCAGCTAATCGAGAAGCTGAGTGTACATGTATCACTTGATCGTCTTATTATACAGCCTTCTTGCAGTTTGCTGCATGTTCCGGTTACTGTTCAGGGTGAGGTGAAGCTGAAGGCCACCGTTAAGGCTGCTTTAGCTTTTGCCGATGAGAAGCTTAGAGAGCTTGGCCTGCTTGCCGCAGCCTTAGAGGGTACAGCAGAAGCTGCTGCTGCGTTGACGGCCAGTCGTGAAGCCCTTACTGCCTTCCGTGCACTTCCTGAACGCGGTCGTAAGGATGTGGCCGAGCAAGTTCTCGGACTTACAGATTTACCAGACCAACGTAGCCTACCTTTTGCTGAACGCCTGAAGGTGCAGCAGGAGAAGTGGCAGCTGCCACTTCTGCCAACGACAACAATCGGAAGCTTTCCACAGACCGTAGAAGTGCGCCAGGCAAGGTTGAAATGGCGTAAAGGCGTATGGAATCAAGAGCGTTACGACGGGTTCGTTCGTGAGCAGATTGCAGATGCAATCACTTTCCAAGAAAAGCTGGGTCTGGATGTACTCGTGCATGGTGAGTTCGAAAGAACCGATATGGTGGAGTTTTTCGGGGAGAAGTTGGATGGTTACTTATTTACTAGTAATGGCTGGGTTCAATCCTACGGATCACGCTGCGTTAAGCCACCAGTTATTTATGCGGATATAGCTTTTATCCAGCCTATGACTGTAAAAGAAAGCGTCTATGCTCAGTCGTTAACTTCCCTTCCTGTTAAAGGTATGTTGACTGGTCCTGTTACGATTCTCAATTGGTCTTTCGTACGTGATGATCTTAGTCGGGAAGCAGTAGCGAATCAAATTGCCTTAGCGCTCCGTCATGAAGTTAAAGCATTGGAGGATGCAGGCATAGAGATGATTCAAGTAGATGAACCGGCTATCCGTGAAGGACTTCCTTTGAAGGCTGAAGATCATGAGGCATACTTGAATTGGGCGGTGAAGTCGTTCCGTATCGCGACGAATCATGTGAAGGCTACGACACAAATTCATACCCACATGTGCTATAGCGAATTTAATGACATGATAGACTCCATTTCAGCGATGGATGCGGATGTTATCTCTATTGAGACTTCACGTAGCCATGGGGAACTGATCGTTAGCTTTGAGGAGCAGGCGTATGATAAAGGAATTGGTCTTGGTGTATATGATATCCATAGTCCACGGGTTCCTGCAGTAGAAGAGATGACAGCTAATATTGATCGTGCGCTGCGGGTGCTTGATCCTGAACAGTTCTGGATTAATCCGGATTGCGGTCTTAAGACACGTGGCTGGCAGGAGACAGAAGATGCACTTCGTAACATGGTAAAGGCTGCCGCTATTGCAAGAGAAAATGCAGGAGTTAGTGCTTCCAAATAACATAAGAAGTATACAATAAATCATAGCCGGGGAATTTCTCCCTGGCTTTTTATTTCAGCCACTTGATAATAATTCTCATTCTTGATAGAATGAGAAAAGAAAAGAAGGAACCGTGGAGGGTCCCTTCAAATCATCACCTTATTTGCTTTCGAAAGTCTTGCAATCTGTTTCTTCTGCACGTGTAGGTTCTTGGGAGCTGTGGAAAGCTACAAAGATAGAATCAGCACTGCATTTGTTCTCTTCTGCCCAGTGGGTGCAGGAGTTAACTTCGCAAATTACGTCTTTTGCCATGAGGGTTCACCTCCCCTTTTAGTAATAGACAGCATTATTAAAAAACTTCTCTGTTCAACAAGGTGGAGCTTGTCCGAACAGAACCGTGTTCTGCCCTCATTCATTATGAATAGAGGGTTTTTGGTATTTTTTTACGTGTTTAGACGTGGTAATTGTACCAAATAAAGTGCGTGTAAGCAAATGAGTTATTCGAATGGTTATGGTGTCCCATATGTCACTAGAAGTGGTTTGACTAGAAGAATCTCTCAGCCTGTATACAACAGTGCTTCTGTAAATTCGTTGTTAAACATTAGCTTTTCAGTATCTCAAGGCTATATTGCGAATACAAGCTTTAGTGTAACCGCAAAACAAACAGTGGCAAGCTTATTAAGCGGTTTTATGCCATTAAACAAAGCACTTCTAACCCAGGTCGATTTTTGCTCGAAAAATAATAGCTTAAACTAAAAGAGTTGCAGAAATGCGACTCTTTTTTTATTTAGAGAGCATAATTCAAAAGAAACTGTTCACAATTCCATTTTTCAGTGCAACCTTCCAAGTTTTGGAACGTCTTAGTAAAGAGTGACGGAAGAGATCTGCTTAGAACAAGACATTCCGTAACGATATTATGATCCGTGCAAGCGGTATCTATTACATTTTTGGAGGAATGAGAATGCGCAAATGGGGTCTGCATTACTTATGTTTATTAATTCTTACGGTAGTCTTGGCGGGTTGTGGCTCAGCGGATAGAAATTCAGCGGCAGATAGTTTGGCAAAAGAAAATGGTAGTACGAGTAACGACGCAGCAGTAGAGGTACAATCGCAAAGCTCGATGGCCTCAACAGCGGATCAAAGCACTTCGGCAGCTCCTGAGGCAGAAGCAACTGGCAGCGAGAATATGGCTGTAAAGGGCTCCACATCAGAAAATACAGATCAAGCAAGTGCAGGATTTACTGGTAGCGATGTAGTAGCGGGCTTGAACAAGAAGCTGATCTATAAAGCGAATCTTAACATGGAAGTAGAAGACTATGGAAAAGCACAGACTGAAATACGTAATTTAGTAACCATGGCCAATGGATATATTATTGAGTTTAATGAAAATATGTCGCAGTACGAGCAAGGTGGGACGTTTATCCTTAAGGTGCCTGCCTCCGGATTCTCACCTTTTCTGAATAAATTAGAACAAGTAAAACACGAATCTCTACAGCGCAGCATTCAAGGTCAGGATGTCTCAGAAGAGTATGTTGATCTGGAGTCACGTTTGAAGGCAAAACAGCTAATGGAAGCACAATATACAGAGTTTATGAAAAAAGCGACGAAATCCACTGATCTGGTCGCCTTCGCGAACGAGCTTGGTTCGATTCAAGAAAGCATTGAGCAGATTAAAGGTAGAATGCGTTATATCAATCAGAATGTATCCTTTTCTACGGTAGAATTGAGAGTGTATCAGACGGATGAAAGCATTGCTGTCAAAGAGAAGAAGGAGCAAGGGCCGTTACTGGAACGTGCTTCAGATGCTCTTAAAGGAAGCTTAAATGCACTATCTGTGATGTTTCAGTGGATTGTCGTTATCCTTGCAGGAGCGTTACCGATACTTATCGGGGCTGCCATTATTTTAGCAATTGTATTAGTTTCCCGTAAAAATATTCGCGAGCGTCGGGAGCAGCAGACCGAGAGAATTCGTCAGCGAAATAAGGAGCTGAACAGAGAGCAAGCCATCCCTGCGGCAACAGAGCCTAAGGAGGCAGTTTCAGAGGATAATTCGAAGGCTAGTAAGGACTCAGAGGACTCAAAGAAAGAATAGCCCTACAAGCATAAGAATAATGTATAAGTGAAACTTATACTTTCTTATATTTTAAGAGAAAAAAACGGTTGTCATCCTAAAAGGACGACAACCGTTTTTTTATGTGCTGAGGATTGATGTTTAGGCAGGCTGGAAGAGTATGCGATACTCCCCGTATCCTTCCTTCTCCAAATCCTCTTTTGGTACAAATCGTAGCGCCGCCGAATTTATGCAGTAGCGTAATCCGTTTTCTCCGGGACCATCGTCAAAGACATGGCCTAGATGGGAATCCGCTACTTTGCTGCGAACTTCTGTCCGAACCATCAAATGGCTGAGATCCGTCTTTTCCTTCACAGCGTAGTCCCGGATCGGACGAGTGAAGCTTGGCCAGCCGCAACCGGAATCGTATTTATCCTGCGAGCTGAATAACGGTTCGCCAGATACGATGTCTACATAAATACCATCTCCATGGTGATCCCAAAAATCATTCCGGAAAGGAGATTCTGTTGCACTGTTCTGAGTGACTTCATATTGAAGAGGGGTTAAACGTTCTTTCAAACTTTGTTTGTCCTCTTTATGTGTCCAGTGGGTTTCGATAAAATCCTCTCGGCCAGAACCTTTGCGATAACGTTTGTAGTGGCCTGGATTCATATGATGGTAACCTTGATGATATTCTTCGGCAGGATAGAAGGTGGCTGCCGGGAGAATCGGGGTTACGATCGGACTAGAGAACCGACCGCTTGCTTGCAGAGCTGCCTTGGAAGCTTCTGCTTGTTCTTTTTGTTCCTCCGAATGGGTAAAGATTGCTGTTCCGTAAGAAGTCCCGCGATCATGGAATTGTCCACCTGCGTCGGTAGGGTCAATTTGCTGCCAGAACAGCTCAAGTAACTTACTATAAGGGAAAATATCTGGGTTGAACGTTATTTGTACAGCTTCAACATGTCCTGTCGTTTCAGAACAAACCTCTTCATAGGTTGGATTCACTGTATGACCGCCGGTATAGCCAGAGACGACACTAATGATACCTGGCAATTCTTCGAACGGCGAGACCATGCACCAGAAGCATCCACCTGCAAAGGTTGCTTTTTCTGTCTTGGTATTTATATGGTTAGTCTGATGTTCACTCATTGATATCCCTCCATTCACATAATGCAATTAAATAGATCACAATTTAATTATAAAGCAAATACTAACTGCCTGCCAGTTTGTAACCGATAAGTTCTTTCGCTATCGGTTATTCTTCGCTTCTTGAGAGCGCGGACGCAAGCTCAGTCCAGCGATAATTAGCACAGCGATATAGGCGATGATGGCAATAATCGCACTTACAGGGTCCTGGAACAGATGATCCCCGAGGAAAGCGTATAATGCAATCCCCGGTATTTTTCCTATGCCAGAAGCTGCAATATAGCTCCAAAAAGGCAGACCAGCTGCTCCAGCGTAGATGTTAACAGCTGTTTGGGGAATGATAGGCACGAGTCGTGCTAGGACAATCGAAGCGAAAGGTCGCCGCTCAATGCCTACTGTGAACTTTTCGAGTGCGGGAATGGAGGCTAAATAAGCTCTCGCTTGGCTTTGAAACAAGTACTTCACAACGCCAAAAAGGATTGCGGCAGCCAAATTTGTAGCTAGCCAGCAAATCAAGGCACCCGCTAAACTTCCGTATGCATAACCGAAGAATCCGATGACAGCTTTATAAGGAACAACTGGAAACAAAGCAAGTAAAGTTGCGATCCCTATAGAACTGAAAAGATTAGGATCCTCTTTCATCCAGCTTAGGATGTCATATCTGTAGATAAACGCAAGGATTGTACCCGAAACATAAAGAATAATCGAGAACCATTTCTTCATAGATAATATGCCCCTTCTTCCACTCATTCATCTCATCATACGGGATAAAGAATAAATATTGAAGTAAAGATCAATTGTCAGAGAATGAGAAGCAGGTATAATAGCATTTGTAGAGAACAAAGAGAAAAGAACGAGTTATTGAAGTGTATAAGAGGGGGAAAGATCAGTGATTGTACCTGAACGTAAAAGAGTCGCCATAATAGGAATCGGCAATATAGCCCGCAAAGTATATTTACCACTGCTCTCTCAGCATGATTATGCCGAGGTAGTTGGTGTTCTTAGTCATTCACCGACAACGGTAGAGCAGGCCGTTCATACCTACCGTTTTCCTAAAGGGACGACTAATCTGGAAGAGCTGCTATCTTGGGATCTGGATGCAGTATTTGTACATAGCCCAACAACTACTCATTATGATATAGTAACAAAATGTCTCGAACGTGGGATTTCGGTATATGTAGATAAACCACTTTCCTATGATCTAGAAGAGTCCAGAAGGATGGCAGAGCTAGCACAAGATAAGGGGCTTTTGCTAGGAGTGGGCTTTAATCGCCGTTTTGCCCCAATGTATGTCACCGCCAAGCAATGGCTTGAAGAAGTTGGCGGAATTAGCCATTGCAGTGCGATTAAACATCGAACGAAGCTACAGACAAGCACCAGCCGCGAAACCGTGCATGATGATCTTATCCATATGCTTGATTTGCTGTTGTGGTTGTGTGGAGATCAGTATGAACTGCTTCGTAGTCATCTTCACTCTAGTGGTGAAGGTCGTCTGCTGCAGGCATCTGGAATGCTAGGCTGGAAAGATAGTGCAGTTGGGATGTACAGTATGGTTCGTGAAGCTGGTGTGGATTTGGAGAAGCTTGAGCTGCACGGAAATGGCAGATCGGTGGAAGTAGTGGATCTAGAAAAAGCCATTCTTTTTGAAAAAGATACCTTACCGCATATTCAAGGCTTTGGAAGCTGGGATACTGTACTCGATAGAAGAGGTTTTAGTGGAGTAGTGAATAATTTTCTTAGCAACATAAATACACCGGAGCTATGCAGCATTGCTGCTTCAGCGGTACTGCCTAGTCATATGCTGGCGGCACAGCTTGCTGAATGAGGTCTCTGAGAAAGGAGAAGAATATATGGAGGATAACCGTAAATTAGTGGAGGAACAGATCATCGAAAGCTATAAGCGCGAAGAAGAGATGATGATTCTTGTATTCGCTCAGTGGTGTGTAAATAATGGACTCGATCCACATGCTCTATACTTGCAGGCTTATCCGCAGCAGGAAGGGAATGAAGCCTTGCGTCAGGCACTTGCCCTCACGGTTTCCGCGGAGGAAGCGGGGGACATTTCTGATGACACCGTTTTGGGTGTGCTTTCGCTTTTTGGAAATGATGACTTGGCACAAATCGTAACTGAAGCGATTGCTCTAAGGGGATCTAAAGGACCAATGGGGGATTGACATTGGGGATATAATAATAGAGTCAGATGAACTTTTTTCGGTAAACGATGTTCATCATGGTTAAAATGTGTTAATATTATATATACTAACTAATAGTAAGTTTCGCTAGTGAGAGGTGAGAACAATGGAAGAACATCAATTTGCGATGTGTCCCAGATTTGAAACAGCCTTCTCTTTCTTAGGCAAACGTTGGAATGGACTTATTATTCAGACATTGATGAGTGGACCGAAGCGTTTTAAAGATATCTCCGGCCTCATTCCTTCAATGAGCGATAAGATGCTGTCCGAGCGGATGAAGGATTTGGAAGGTGAGGGTATCCTGGTTAGGCATGTATACCCAGAAACACCCGTACGTATTGAGTACGAATTAACAGACAAAGGCCGTGCATTGCAGCCTGTTATGCAGCAGATTCAGTCTTGGGCTGAGAGCTGGGTAGACTAAAATTCACAGTGATGTTGTGGCCCTTTTTCCGGAATGGTGGAAAAGGGGCTTTTCAATTTCTAAATATTAAACAGTGACAGTTTTGTTCCAATCCTTTATGCTTGAAAAAAACTTGCACAGTTTAAAAATAATTGTAATATAATAGAAAAACATTGTATGATCCTTGAATGGAAACGCTCGCGTATTGGTTTTTGCTCAAATCTACTCAGCTGGAGTACAGGCATAGCAAAACTATTAGGAGGCGAGGGAGATGAAGACGAAGACGACCCTGTTTTCCCGGGAAATAACGTATGGAAAAAAGGATGTTGCTGAGCTAGAGAACGCTTCTATCAAAGTACAGCTCATCTATGACAAGACGTTGTTCATGCTGCATAGCCATCTTCCTGATTCCTTATGGGATGCGTGGATTGGCGTGCCTTACAGCATTATCTCTTCACTCTACAAAGGAAACAATGATAGTGGGACTATTTTTCAAAAATGGATTCAAAGTCCGACAGGTTGGAAGTGTATTGGTTGTGAACGGCACTGTCTGGAGTCCACGGAACCTCCACAAGATGTAAATGCGGCGAATCATGGGCGACAATATAAGTTTCATAACGGCATTCGCCAGAGTATGGTACTTCAAGCCTTAATTTGGTCCATGTACGAGAATACCGTATTATTCAAACCCTTTTTAGGCGACGAGCCTTTTTTTGACGATGATGATTTGCATACGATATCCTCTTATTTCGTTCCAACTTATCTTAATGAGTTCCACCTTATTGAGCGGTCTAAGCCATGTAAAGAATACAAAGATCAGAATATACGAGTCTTTCAGGAATGGATTTCCGCACCTGATCTTGTCCTTAAATGGAATGGTGGCTTGACGGAAGGCAGATGGATGACCGGTGTTTATATGGATCACTCCCGTTTTGCCGGATTGGGACCTTATTTGAAGGATTCAAAGGGACAGCGGACGTATATGCAGGCTTATGTGCAATAAATTGAGTTGAAAAAGCACCTTTGTAGGCAAAGGTGCTTTTTTGCGTTTACGTTGCATGTACAACAATCTCCAATTTCGTTCAAAAATAAGATACAATTTCCGTGCGTACAATCACAAGTCAAAGTTCCTTTCAGGGTTAAGGTGAACAAGTGGATAAGATTTATTCAGAACCTAATCCCATAACCCAAGGAGGAGCTATAATGGAAACTAAACAACTTAATGATAGTATTTCGGGTTCGAAGCAAGCACAACCGATCCAGGCTGGGTTTACCCCAGATGCACTAGTGAGGGATATTGTATTGCAGTTCCCTAAAGCGGCAGATTATTTCAAAGCAAACCGGATTGATTTCTGTTGCGGTGGAGCTAAACCTCTTGCTGAAGCAGCTGCTGAGCGTAGTCTGGATCACGAGATAATCATCGGCGATCTAAACAAGCTGTTCGAAGAGTATCCAGTACCCCAAGAGGAAATCGCTTGGAATACTGCACCTTCAGAAGAGTTAATTGACCATATTATTAACAAACATCACCGTTATCTTCGTGAAGAGCTACCCCTCATTAGCCAAAATGTAACTAAGGTATATCGAGTGCATGGCGGAGATTCTCCCCATTTGGTGGAGTTATATAACTTGTTCAACACACTTAAGGAAGATTTACTTGAGCATACGGCTAAAGAAGAAGAAGATGAATTTCCTAAGCTGTTGACATACGCTGCTAATCCTAGTGAAGAAGGCCTGACATCGCTTCGTGAGTCATTGTCTGAGCTGGAGAGTGAACATGATGGTGCGGGCGATATTTTGAGAAAAATACGTAGTATTACAGATGATTTCACTCCACCGGCGCATGCTTGCACGACCTATCGATTGACATATGCCCGGCTGGAAGAGCTGGAGAGTATGACTTTTGAACACGTACATTTGGAGAATAATATATTGTTCCCTAGGTTTCAGTGAAGATGAATAGTGTGCTAAAGAGTCCCTTAGGGGGCTTTTTTTATAGGGAATTATAGAATGTAAAGAAATGGGGATAACTCCGTTGAAAAAGATAGAAGAAATGATCGTAAAAAATATGGGTAAGATCGATTGATGGATAGATGGATGGCAGGCAGGCGGAAGGATTGCTTAAAAGCGGACTACGAGATAGGGCTGAACGAGCAGAAAGAGGGGGATAAATTCCCCAGAATATGCGAAATGACGCCGAATGAGCAGAAAGAAGGGGATAAATCCCCCAGAATATGCGAAATGAAGCCAGATGAGCAGAAAGAGGGGGATAAATCCCCCAGAATATGTGAAATGGCGCCGAGTGAGCAGAAAGAGGGGGATAAATCCCCCAGAATATGCGAGATAGCGCCGAATGAGCAAAAAGAGGGGGATAAATCCCCTAGAATATGCGAGATAGCGCCGAATGAGCAAAAAGAGGGGGATAGAGGTTAGCTTTTTAAAAAGTTTTTGTCAATTTTAGAAGTAAGCTTGTTATTACTTATTTGAGAACATGGCTTGTTTAAGTTATCCTTAAAAAGACAGTATACATAACTTTACAAGCCTGAGACGCTATATGGTCATTAGGCGGGACAAGGCGGTGCCAGGATGCCCATGCGATCTTTGTGGAAATTGATGCTAGGATTAGTCATTGTATTCATAATAGGTGGATGCTCTACTAACAATGACGGCAATAGTAATGCTAATAATGGTGTGGCAGGATCAGAGGGACCGACAATATCGATAAGGGTTGGAGATAATGAACTGCTTACTAAACCATCAGATAGGTTACTTAGTGGGAGTTATAGAAATGGAATATCGATCATGGAGCTACTGAAAGGTAGTAATGTTGCCACATTTGCTGAGGATAACTCAAGCATTGTTTCGGTAAAGGATTTTTCGCTAGAGGCGGGAATGGTTTGGGAGCTTCAGATGGGCGGTCAAATCATTGGGAATGCGGATTGGAATAATACTGTAGGGTATGATTCACAGCTAGTCTTCACCGCGAAGTCGAAGGACCATCAAGCACCACTTCAAACTGTAAGGCTGACCTTGAACGGTGGAAGTGTTGAAGTAGACTTGCATCATACGTATATTATGTTATTTGAAGAGGATTTAACTGTAAGAGATTTGCTCAAAAGCTGTAGTAGCGTACAGTTGGCCGATGACAATAAAAAGGTGCTTTCCGTCGACGATTATACTCCTCTTAGTAATGAAGAATGGAAGCTGAAGGTGAACGGAAAACAACTACTTGATGATGGAATGGATATGAAGCTCAGGGCTCATGATGAATTGGAGATTTTATTGACTTTACGCTAAAAAATCGTAAATTAAGCCAGATCAACGGTTGTTCAGAATCGTTAATCTGGCTTTTTATGTGGAAAATTTATCTAACAATTATCAGTAGACTAAAGTGTGAAAATATTCACAATTAAAGTGACTGCAATCACAATGACGACTTGAATTTGAACCGTATAATTCCAATATGTAGAAGAGAAATTGATCAGGTATTCATAAGCTTGAGGAGGCACCTAACCATGACAACGATAAGAGAAAAACTAGTATTAGTCGGCAACGGTATGGCAGGCATAGGTACGATTGAGCAGATATTGAAGCTGGGTGGAGCTTATGACATCACGGTTTTTGGAAGTGAACCTCATCCCAACTATAATCGGATCATGTTGTCTTATGTTCTTGAAGGAAGTAAGACCCTTAATGATATCATCCTAAACGACTGGAATTGGTATGAAGACAATAATATAACTCTACACACGGGAACAACGGTGACACGAATTGATGAAGGCTCGAAGCAAGTTGTTACGGATAATGGGATGATAGTCCCCTACGACAAAGTAATTATTGCGACAGGCTCGAATTCGTTTATTTTACCTGTACCTGGCAGTGATAAAGAGGGCGTTGTAGGATTCCGGGATATTTCAGACTGTGATGCGATGCTGGCAGCGGCCAAACAATACAGCAAAGCGGCTGTCATCGGCGGAGGTTTACTTGGGTTGGAAGCGGCAAAAGGTCTTGTGAACCTTGGTATGGATGTTACCGTAGTTCATTTGATGGAAGATCTGATGGAGCGTCAGCTTGATCGGAATGCCTCCTCGATGCTGCAAGCTGAGCTTGAGCGTCAAGGCGTGAAATTTGCTATGGGCAAACAAACGATAGAATTGAGCGGGGAACAGAGAGTAAGTGGATTGCGTTTTAGTGATGGCAGTACGCTTGCTGCAGATTTTGTGGTAATGGCTGTTGGAATCAAACCGAACGTGACATTGGCAAAAGATAGCGGAATCTCCGTAAATCGTGGGATCGTGGTGGATGATTATTTGCAAACTTCCATGCAGAATGTATATTCCATCGGCGAATGTGCTGAGCATCGTGGTATGTGTTACGGACTGGTGGCTCCACTATTTGAACAAGGCATGGTTCTAGCTAAACATTTATGTGGTAGCGATACCAAGCCTTATGAAGGTTCGATTGTTTCCACGAAGCTTAAAATATCTGGGGTGGATGTATTTTCTGCAGGTGAGTTTTTGGATTCTCCTGAACACACTGTGATTTCAAGCAAAGATGAATGGAAGAGAACTTATAAGAAAATTTTGCTCAAAAATAATGTGATTGTCGGTGCGGTTTTGTTCGGTGATGTAACGGAGTCCGCGAATCTGCAAAAGCTAGTAAAACAAGGCGCGGTAATGACCGATGAGATTTATACGGAGATTATGGGAACGGGCTGCTGCGGTGGCGGAGCTAAGAAGAGCACATCCGTAGAAGCAATGGCGGACGAAGAAATTGTCTGCGGCTGTAATGGTGTAACTAAAAAAGCGATCGTAGATGCTGTTACTGAACATGGTTTTACTAATGTGGATGAGATCAAAGCATGCACTGGCGCTACTCGCTCTTGTGGTGGTTGTAAACCCGTAGTAGAACAAATCCTGCAATTTGTCTTAGGTGACAGTTTCCAGCAAGCTGCTAAGCAAGGTATTTGTGGGTGCACAACGCTTAGCCGTGATGAAATTGTTGCTGAAATTACAGCTAAAGGTCTTAAAACAACAAAAGAGGTCATGAATGTACTCGGTTGGAAACAAGAGGAAGGCTGCTCCAAGTGTCGTCCGGCGATTAACTATTATCTAGGGATGATGAACCCTGATACCCATCAAGATGAGAAAGAATCCCGATTTGTAAATGAAAGAATGGGTGCCAATATTCAAAAAGATGGAACCTACACCGTGATACCACGCATGTATGGTGGGGTAACTACGCCGGAGGATTTGAAGAAAATCGCCGACGTCTCCCTTAAATATGACGTGAAAGTTGTGAAGGTAACTGGAGGGCAACGCCTGGATCTAATCGGTGTGAAGAAGGAAGATTTGCCTAAGGTATGGGAAGAGCTGGATATGCCTTCAGGCTACGGTTATGCCAAATCCCTGCGTACGGTTAAGACTTGTGTGGGCTCCCAGTTCTGCCGCTTTGGCACACAAGATTCACTGGGAATGGGCGCGCTCATAGAACGTAAGTATGAACGTCTTGATTTTCCTGCCAAGTTTAAAATAGCTGTCAACGGCTGTCCACGTAACTGTGCGGAATCCTGCACGAAGGATATTGGGATCGTTGGAAATGATGGTGGTTGGGAAGTGTTTATCGGTGGTAACGGTGGGATTAAGCCACGGATCGCAGACTCCTTCTGCAAAATTAAGACCGATGAAGAGTTGATCGAAGTGTGCTCCGCTGTGATGCAATATTACCGTGAGACCGGCAATTATTTGGAGAGAACTTCCGAGTGGGTTGAGCGTATGGGACTTGAGCAGATTCAAATGGTTATTTTGAATAATGAAGATAACCGCAAAGAGCTGGCCGCACGGATTGACTTTGCTCTGACTCAGGTTACGGATCCTTGGAAAAAAATGCTCAATGACAGCAGCACTCGTGCTGCGCTTTTTGAAGAAACAAGAGTCTAGCGGATATAACGCACACAGAAGGGGAGAGACCAATGAATAAGACAACACAAACGTATCCAATAGGATCAGTACAGGATTTCCTGCTGCAGATTGGCCGTGTGGTGATTGCTGGAAATGTGGAGCTGGCTGTATTTCGTACCTCTGACGGAGCGATCTTTGCACTTGAGAATCGGAGCCCTCATCCAAAAGGGGGGCCGCTTGCGGAAGGGATCGTTTCGGGTCACTTTCTTTACGATCCACTGTATGATTGGAAAATAGATCTTCGCACGGGTGAAGTTCAGGCACCGGATCAAGGTATCGTTATGACTTATCCAGTCTCTCTTGTCGGAGACATTGTGACAGTGAGCTTGTAGACACCGAAGCTTGTAGTAAAGGATGAAATAGAAAACGGTGGGGTGGAGTACTATGTTTACTCAAAGTGTGGAAAACATTGTCGAGGCGGCAGTCAGCAAGCGAGACCAAATGAATGAAAGTTTACCAAGATATTTTCTAGCAGCCCTTTTGGCAGGAGCATATGTAGGCATTGGGATTATCCTTATTTTTTCGCTGGGAGCGCCTCTAGCGGCTGCCAAATCGCCTTTCCAACCCCTCATTATGGGTGTATCCTTCGGTATTGCCTTGACTCTTGTTGTGTTTGCAGGCTCAGAGCTGTTTACCGGAAATAATATGTTCTTTACGGTTAGTACACTAGCTGGTAGAACAAGTATCTGGGATACTGTAAAGAACTGGGTGCTTGTGTTTGTAGGGAATGTGGTAGGGGCAGTGATTTTAGCACTTTTGATTCGAGGAACTGGACTATTCAGTGCGGCTCCCCCAGAGCATCTGATCTTTGCGGCTGCAGCCAAGAAAATGAGCCTTCCGTTTTCGGAGCTATTTTTCCGTGGAATTCTATGTAACTGGCTGGTCTGTCTAGCGCTATGGATGGCCTCACGCGCTAAAAGTGAAACTGCGAAGCTGGTTCTAATCTGGTGGTGTTTGTTTGCCTTTATTGCGAGTGGATATGAGCACAGTGTGGCTAATATGACGCTGCTGAGTGTTGCTGTGTTGCTCCCGAATCACCCGGACACCGTTACAATTGCCGGATGGGTACACAATATGATACCCGTTACGTTAGGGAATATAATTGGCGGTGGCGTATTCGTTGGCATGGCCTACTGGATGATCTCTCCCGTGCGTGGTACTCAGACCAAGCGTTAAGAGTATATTTATAGTTATAGGGTTGACCCAATTTCGGGTTCAGCTCTTTTTCTAAATATAAGAAAGTATAAGTTTCACGCTATAAATTATCCTTATATTTCTCGCATAAACGCTTACCGTCCATTAGGGACGCCGAAGGCGTTTTTGCTTGTCTTGTGGGATAAAAAAAGACGCCTATGTTAGGCGCCTTTGACCACTCTATTTTATAATGTGCAGAATAATTGGGTCATGTATGTTTCATTGAGGAGAATAGAGGGTACATTATAATGGAATTAAATTCGGCAGATCTCGTTTGGACACATTTCGCAGTGGCAAATTTCCTGCAGCATGCCAAGATCCTTGATGACAATCATACCGTTCTCGTACTCAACCGCGTCTTTTTTACGCAAGTCACTCAGCATCCGGTTTACACTCTCACGAGTGGCACCGATCATGTTGGACAGATCTGTATGCGTAATTTTTTTGTTGATGAGGATGTTCTCACCATCGCTGCTCTTCTCACCATAAGTATTACCAAGTCGAATGAGAGTGGAGCAAAGTGCGCCTGGTTTGCCATACATCATCAGATCACGGAATTTCGTTTGAGTTAGACGGTGATGAATGCCCATCCATTTCATAAAGTCGATGGCAAAATCACAATGTTGGCAAATGAGAATTTCTAAATCCTTTTGCTCGATAACGCCAACTTCACTTTCTTCAATCACTTCTGCAGTAAAGCTGTGCTTGGTGCTGAAGAATGGGTCTGCTTGACCTACCATATCGCCGGCTTGGTACATATAAAGAATAAGTTCTTTACCTTCATCCGTTGATTTAGTTAATTTCACACGTCCACGTTTGATATAAAACAATTTATCCGAGTAGTCGCCTTCCCAGAAAAGATGTGAACCCTCTGGAACAACGCGTTCTTTCATAGTAACAAGAAGTCTGTTGAAATTCTGTTCGGAGAAACAGTTTGTATTTCCGTGGGCTTCGATGACATTGTAATGTTCTTTTAGCATAATCGACATCCCCTTTATTCCCTCAGTTTTTCAGTAAATTTTAAATTAATTATACCTCTAAAATCTTCGATTTGGTTAAGAAAAACCATTTAAAAGTGTCGAATTTTCAACATTGTGATTATTTTCACTTCAAAAGTGCTAGATGTAATATGATTTTTAACTAAAAAGGAGTAAGAAGTATATGTTCTTTATATATCAGCAGTGGCAATCCATTATTCTCAAATAATGGGTCTGTTGCTGTTTTTTTTGCTCTTATTAGATTCTACATATTATACTGCAAAAATTCATGATATAGAAATCCGTTCGATTTCAACTCCGTATAAATGCACACATCTTCATTAAGGTCAGACATTGGCGCAACGGGTATGGAACGATATCCTGAGAATGGAGCAAAAACCAGGAGAAGGGGAAATCATACATGGCTAAAGTGGCTGACAAATATCTTAAGGTAGATCCTTGGGCAATTATTGAAGAGGGCTTTGATCCAGAACGAAATCGGACCTCGGAATCTATTTTTTCACTGGGAAATGAGTATATGGGTGTGCGGGGGTATGCTGAGGAAGGTTACTCTGGGGATTCCCTGCAAGGCAGTTATTTCAACGGGCTAAATGAACAATTGGACATTGGCAATCATTATAAAGGGATTATTCGCTCGCTGAGATATATGGTAAATGCGGTGGACTGGCTGTATACGCGGATCACTGTGAATGGTGAACAGCTTGATCTGGCAAAAAGTAAGATATCAGATTATGTGCGCAAACTGGATCTTCGTAGTGGGACCTATCGGCGGGAGCTAATCTGGCACCTAGATGATGGGAAAAGCTTAAAAGTTGTCTTTACACGCTTGGTAAGTATGACGATGTCTCATCTGGGATTACAGCGGGTGGAATTTGAGCCCCTTAATTTCTCGGGCAGCGTGGACATTTGTGCAGGTCTTGATTTCAGCATTATTCATGAGGAACGCGGCGAATGTATGTGGAGTAGTCTCCGCAGTGGAGAACAAGGATCTACCACAGCTATTATGGCGAGAACAGTGAATACAGCTAACAAGCTATTCTCTAGCTTTTCGTTACAATCTTCACAGCCGCTTCAGCTTACGCGAGTTGAACATGATAAATTTATTGGACAAAGCTTTACTATGGATCTTGCTCAGGGAGAAGCGACCCATTTTACAAAGCTGGTTATCAACTGTTCGGATAGTGAATCTGCCCATACAGCTGAAGAGCTGTGGAGCAAAGGGATAGCTCTTGCTGAAAGTGCAAGCCAACTGAGCGATACTCAAATATTCGCGGATCAGACGGCATATTGGAATGGAATCTGGGAGACAAGTGATATTCGGATCGAGGGCGATCCTGAGAATCAGCAGGGCATTCGTTTTTGCATTTTCCAGCTTTATCAGACTTATCATGGTGATCATCCAGGGTTCAACATCGGCGCTAAAGGATTGACCGGGGAAGTGTATCGTGGTTTGGCGTTCTGGGATACAGAGTCGTATTGCTTACCATTCTATATGTTTAATAACCCTAAGGCTGCACGGAGTTTACTGGACTTTAGATATAAGACATTACCTCAGGCTATGCAACGTGCTAAAGATGTTGATTGCGATGGCGCTTGCTACCCTATTGCTACAATAGACGGAACTGAAAGCTGTGATCTCTGGCAGCATTCGAATCTTCAGCTTCATGTAGGGACTGCTATTTCCTATGGTATATGGCATTATGTTAAAAATACTGGTGATAAAGAATTCCTGCACAGTAAAGGTGCTGAAATGCTGATCCAGATCAGTAGATTCTATGCTACACGCGGTCAATGGGGTCAACAGAGTGGGAAATATGGATATTTTGGCGTAATGGGTCCTGATGAGTTCCAATTGATGGTGAATAATAACTGCTATATTAATTTGATGGCCCAAAAATCATTTGAATACACGCTAGACACCCTGAGTGAAATGAAAAAACAGGCACCAGAGGCTTTTGCATTGGTTGCGGAAAAGTCGGGGCTCCGTGACGAAGAGTTTACCGATTGGAAAAATAAAGCAGACAATATGAAGATTCCGGTTGACGAAGTGACAGGAGTATTTGAGGAGCATGATGGATTCTTCGATATGCCACATATTGATATTCATTCCATTCCTGTAACAGAGTTTCCGCTCTACTCGAACTGGTCGTATGATCGATTGTACCGTTATGACATGATTAAGCAACCGGATGTTCTCATGTTTATGTTCTTATATAATGGACAATTCTCTAAAGAAGCGAAGCTGGCTAACTATGAATATTACGAGTCTAGATGTATTCATGAGTCTTCACTTTCACCTTCGATCCATTCGATACTGGCAAGCGAAATCGGCAAGCCAGAAGAAGCCTATTCGTTCTTTGAATTTGCGACAAGACTGGATTTAGACAATTACAACCGTAACACACGCGAAGGATTGCACACGACTTCGATTGCAGCCGCTTGGATGAATATTGTGTATGGCTTTGGAGGTATGCGTTCAGATGGGGATCGTTTGTCCTTCCAGCCTTCATTGCCGGAGCGCTGGAACGAGTATAGCTTCCAAGTGATGTATGAAGGGGTATTACTACGTATTTTGGTCAACAAGACTTCAGTAACGCTCACCGCAATTAATGGGGGTAGCACTGATATTACAGTGTATGGGCAGTCAATTACGGTGGACGCTTCCGGGACGACGCTTCCGCTAGGTGAAGGGATGTTGGTAGGGTGAGCTGGGCGGTTAGGGATAGCTGTTTTGACAAGCAACTTGTGACGACGAACGGGAACAAATATATGTTAGGCAATGGCTATATGGGATATCGCGGGACACTAGAGGAATTCGGTAAAACTGAGTTAGTTGCCGTAACTTTAGCTGGTCTATATGACAAAGCGGGAGAGAAGTGGAGAGAACCTGTCAATGCTCCAAATGGATTATGGACCAAGATTGTCTGCAACGGTCAACCTTTAAGTGTGCTAGAGCGTGAACCGAGCTCTCATGTTCAGGAGCTGAATATTCGTAGTGCCATTCATCATCGGAGCACTGGCTATAGTCTATCTGATGGTGGGATGTTGACATTTACAGCAGATCGTTTCGTAAGCCAGGACAATCTTCACCTGCTCGTTAGTAAATACTCTATCCATAGCACACAGGACTGCCAAATTGTGATTGAGACCGGGATTGACGTAGATGTATGGGATATCAATGGTCCCCACCTCTATGGTCAAAAAGTACAGTCACAGGGTGAGGTACTAGTCTCTTCCTCCACTAGTGGAGAATTGAACATTCCGGTAGTTGTGGCGGAGAGAGCCGTATTTAATTTCGGAGATCAGCAACTGGATGAGGGCGCTAGTATTCGCCGGATTTCTTTTGAAGCGCATGCGGGTGAGACCTATGAATGGTTTAAGTACGTTGCGGTATATACTGGACTTGATGTTAGTGTACCGGAGTCAGAAGCAGTAAAGTCTGTCCTAGCTGCTGAATCGCTCGGTTATGACGAGTTATTACAGGCTCATCGCCAGCAGTGGGAAGAAAGATGGTCACTTAGCGATGTCATTATCGAAGGTGATGAGGATGCCCAGTTTGCTCTAAGATACAGTATTTATCAGCTGTTAATTATTGCACCTACAGTTTCGGAAAAGGTTTCTATCCCGGCTCGAGGTTTATCGGGTCAGGTCTATAAAGGGGCCGTATTCTGGGATACGGAGATGTTTATGCTGCCTTTCTTCCTGCATACTGATCCAACGGTTGCTCGCAACCTGATGATGTACCGGATTCATACCTTGGACGGAGCTCGCCGGAAGGCCGCGGAATATGGTTTTTTGGGAGCATTCTATGCTTGGGAAAGTCAGGATACAGGAGACGATGCTTGTACTCTGTTTAATGTGAATGATGTATTTACCGGTCGACCAATGCGGACTTATTTCCGCGATAAGCAGGTTCATATCAGTGGAGATGTTGTACATGGGATCTGGAAATACGTTCAATTTACAGGTGACGAGAGTCTGCTGACTAGCGGAGGGGCGGAAGTGATCTGGGAATGTGCCCGGTTCTTCTACTCTTATGCTTACTATAATTCAGTAAAAGAACGCTTCGAGATTCTAGATGTAACAGGTCCAGACGAATATCATGAGCGTGTGAACAATAATGCTTTTACGAATGCTCTGGTTAAGGAGACACTGGAGATTGCCTTGCGCACAGCAGAATTGCTGCAAGATAAGTATCCGGAAGTGTACAATCAACTCTCTACAGAGTTTAGCGAAGGTCCGTTTCTGACAGAGTTCAAAGCTATGCTGGATAGCTTCTATGTTCCGCAGCCAGACCCTGCCAGTCTTGTCATCGAACAATTCGACCGTTACTTCACCTTAGAAGATGTTAGGCTGCCAGATTTGAAATCCCTTGTACTTAACAAAAATGAGTATTTGGGTGGCGGTAATGGATTAGCCACAACCACAACAATACTGAAGCAAGCGGATGTCGTACTGATGTTAAATCTATTCAAACATTCCTTCACCAAGGAAGTGAAACAAGCGAACTGGGAATTCTACGAACCGCGCACCGAGCATGGGTCAAGTCTTAGTCCTTGTATCTACGCTTTGGTAGCTGCCGATATTGGTTCGCCGGATTGGGGATATCCATATTTTATGCGCACGGCTACTGTTGATCTCACGGGAGAATCTAAGCAGTACGTAGGCGATCTTTATATCGGTGGTACCCACCCAGCCGCTAACGGTGGTGCTTGGATGGCTGCGGTGCTTGGTTTTGCAGGGTTGGATTATGATGGGGGAACTGTCCATATCAAACCTTCACTGCCTAAACATTGGCAGTCTGTTGAGCTTCCGGTTACGCTTCGGGGAGATCCCTTTAAACTACGGATCAGCAAGGATGAAGTTACAGTTACCACAGCAGCTGACTACAGCGGGACTCTGGTGTTCTCGGTACAAGGGGGAGAAGGAAAGTCCTGTGGTGCAGGTGAGAGCTTGCGGCTAACCTTGGCTGAAGCAACAGTATAGACATTAACTAACAACGGAGAGGAAGTAAATCCATGTTGCAAAATATGAAGGGTGCCATTTTCGATCTGGACGGCGTTATCGTAGATACGGCCAAATATCATTATTTGGCTTGGGCGAGTCTTGCTGACGAGCTAGGCTTTACATTTACAGAGGAGGATAACGAACGCCTTAAGGGCGTGAGCCGGATGAGATCGCTCGATATTCTTCTGGAAGTTGGTGGCCTACAATTTGAAGAAGCGGAGAAGCTTGCGATGGCGGAGAAGAAGAATCGCCTATATGTAGAGTACATCTCTAAGCTTGAGGAGTCGGAACTGCTTCCTGGGGTCAAAGAATACTTAACTGGACTGAGAACGCGCGGGATTGGAATTGCGTTAGGTTCAGCTAGTAAGAATGCAGAGTTTATTTTGAATAAGCTGAACATTACGGATCTGTTCGATGCCGTAGTTGACGGTAACAAAGTGTCACTTGCCAAACCGGACCCGGAGGTATTCTTGATCGCTGGTCAGGAGCTAGGCTTACAGCCGGACGAATGTGTCGTGTTTGAGGATGCGGAAGCGGGCGTTCAAGCAGGTAAGGCTGCAGCTATGAAGGTAGTAGGCATAGGTAAGCCCGAAGTGCTGAAGGAAGCCGATATGGTTGTAAAAGGATTGTATGAGTTGTTGAGTTAAATAAAAAGGTGACCGACTCCAAAGTAGCTGATGCTACTGTGGGGTCGGTCTTTTTTTGCTTTAAATTCCTGTGCTCATGCTGTGTATTCAGCTATCAAGTACAACTGCGCACACCAAGTAGTAATGTCGCTCATTGGGTAATCCAATCGCTCATCCAAAGGCTCAACAAATGTGAAGCCCACAACAGTGTAAAGCAGAGGCGAATAATACCTCTCATAGCCCCACGCAGTGGCCTTCACTCTCCCGCCCTATTTTTCTATTTTTGTTTTTTAAGAATCGCGGCGATGGAGTTGCGGAGTGGAGGTTTGGAGCTGGAGAAACGAAGTGGTCGCCTTTATCCTCATATTTCTACCGCCAAGCGGTATAAAATCAGGAAATCTGAGGATAACAGCGATCGTAAGCCCAAACGCTCCACGCAGTGACGTCTATATCACCATGCTCTTATAATCCGCACAACAGAAAAAAACTACATACAAATGACCATAAAAAACTTTAAAATGAACATATGTAAGCGTTTATCCCTTTGATATAGTTATTTAACCCGGAGGTGTGACTATAGTGTTGTCTAGGCTGATTAGATTGATTCGAAAGCTGAGCGTCAAGCAGCAGCTCATCCTACTATTCCTGATTATGATTTCTCCTATTTTCTTTTTGAACATATATGGGAATTTGAAGGCAGAACAAATACTGAAGCGCCATGTTACGAATGCATATGTGGAATTGAACAAGCAGAACTTTACGATCATTAATCGGGATATCGATACAGTTAATAAAATCACTACCACCGTGATTCAAAATCCTCTGATTCAGCAAATGAATATGACTGGCTCGGATACCATACTGGAGCGAGTCAAACGATATGAGACAATAGAGAAGCTGTTGGTCAGTTACTCTCAGGGGGCTGAACGTGGTGATGGCATCTATTACTCCCTTTATATATACGATCCGAATGATTATTACTTTTTCGCTCCCAATTTTCCACAGGTTAAGAAGGCGGGAGTTTATTTCTTTTCTAAAGCTGAAGAGCCTTACTGGTTTGAGGAGGTTGTTCAGAAGAAAGGACGCGGCTCGCTGAAGTTCACGGAGAGGCTAAGCGCTCAAGCGGAGAATTTAAAGACACTTACTTACATGAGAGCTGTAAACAACATTTCCAGAAAAGCGGAGACTATAGGGGTTTTAGTCATCACCAAAATGGACTCTAAAATTGGAGAATCTCTCAAATCGATCTCTTTGCCTGACGGCGAAATTTACTTAACAGACTTAAACAACCGTGTTCTCGCCTCTACTACGAATAATACTGGAGAAGTAATTGCGTTGCCGGAGACGGTTGTTGCCGAGGATCTGGAAGGTACAGTGGATGTGATTACCTCCGATTTTATCTATGTGGTTAACAATAACCATGCGCTTGGACAAAAACTGGTTTACAAAGTTCCGGTGAAGGCGCTACTGCAGCAACAGAACGAAATGAAAAGTGTTATTCAATACATCACCGTGGCTTATGCAGTATTTGGACTAATTATGATTACGTACTTCTGGCGTTCATTAATGACACCTTTGCAAAAGCTGGCTTTTTTCGTGCGAAAATACGAGCCGGGTAATCGAGTTCCAGAGACACCACGGAGGGGGAGTAACGATGAGGTCAGTGTGCTGATTGCTTCTACCTATGATATGGCCCGAAGGCTGAACGGATTAATCACATACAAATATCAGATGGAGCTTAAACAGAAGGAATCCCAGCTTCAACTTCTATATCAACAAATCAACCCTCATTTGCTTTACAACACCCTAGAGAGCATTTATTGGAAAAGCTCTTTAGAAGGAAATGTCGAATCCGCCGAGATGATCAAGGAATTGTCCAAACTAATGAAGATCAGTCTTAGTCGGGGAAGGGAGCTGATCAGCCTTGAAGAAGAGCTGGAGCATGCAACGGCCTATATCAAGCTACAGCAGCACCGTTATGATTATGTATTTCAAGTTGTGATGAATATTCACCCGGATACGAAAAGCAACCTAATTCCAAAAATCACGCTGCAGCCATTAATAGAAAATGCTATTATTCATGGGGTTAAAAATATGGGCGAGGATGGTGAGATCACCATCACAGCAGTATGTGAGGATGAAACCGTTAGGATCTCTATTGAAGATAACGGCTATAAGTCTGTTGACTATGAAGCCATAGAAGCTGTATTGAATGATGAAAGCCCCAATCCCACTAGCGGTTATGGTATCCGCAATATTAACCAGCGTATTCATTTACATTTTGGCTCTGATTATGGCATCAGCTATACCCCTCGTACAGAAGGCGGAACGCTAGTAACAGTTAAGCTTCCGAAATCGGAGAATCAGGACTAAGGAAGGGGAGCATGCAGATATGTTCAATATATTGGTTGTGGATGACGAACCATTGATTTGTAAAGGATTGAGCAATTTATTAGCTTCATCCGGGCTGGATATTTCTAATATCTATACAGCTAATAGCGGATTTGAAGCACTAGACTGTATCCGTATGGAGGAAATTGATCTGCTCGTTACGGACATACAGATGGGTGCGATGAGTGGAATTGATCTGATGCAGCATGCCAAACTAGCCAAACCATGGGTACAGACCATCGTAATTTCTGCTCATGAGACGTTTCAATATGCTCAAATGGCTGTTAGGCTCGGGGCAAAGGACTATTTAATCAAGCCTTTGAATAGTGAGCAGTTTTTGGATTCGGTTCGAAATGTGCTCCTTAAGATGGGGAAGCCCTCACCAGAACTAGATGTCTTCATGTCTGGAATTAACGAAAGCTTTCGACTGGAAGAGCCGTTGCCGGAATATAGCAAGCTCTTGAACGAATTGCTCATTGACCCTGGAGTTGTACTAGCTGAGGGAGATAACCTCCTGAAGCTGGATAACCTGAAGCTACAAGGGCCGTATTTTTCCGTCTTAAAACTTAAGGTGCCACTGTCTGGAGTGAATCAGGAGAAGCAGTATACTATGCGGGACAGACGGCTTCTTTGTTATGCTGCGCTGAACATTGCCAAAGAATTAATGGATCAGGAATGGAACTCGATAGCCTTTTATGCGCCGGATGGAGAAATTACGATCATTATTCAATGGGATGAAAAAAGCTATGAAGATTCTTCTGCCGGCCAAATCAACAGGCTAGATATACTTGGTCGTAGTCTACATTTTAATATCCATAAATATTTACATCTGAACGTAGTCATTGGCATTAGCCAGATTTTAAAGGGGCTTTCGTTTATGGCCGTGTTGAACCGTCAGGCCTCTAATGCAATTCTTTGGAATAATGAGCATAGTGACCATTACGTGTTCTATTATGGGGATTTCAACTGGAACAGTTACACGAGTGATCCTTCTGTAGAAGAACTTCATACGCATAGCAATCTGATCGTACAAAAAGCAAAAGAATATATTGACGAGAACTATGCTCAAAAAGGACTTACTATTCACGATGTGGCTAAAAAGAATCATGTTAGCCCCAATTATTTGAGCTACCTATTTAAGAAAAATACAGGTTATAACCTGTGGGAATATGTAATTAAGCTCCGGATGGAAGAAAGTCGGGAGATGATTTTGAATACCGATCTTCGCAGATACGAAATTGCGGAACGTGTGGGTTATGAATCGCCCGAGCATTTTAGTAAAATTTTCAAAAAATATTATGGGATTAGCCCCAGTGAATTGAAGAAGTAAAAACACTCATGACTTCGGTAGATATAGACATGTTCAGTACAACCCTCATTTCCTACAATTTAAGGTAGGAAGCATTTTGCGAAAAATGCTGATAGAACAATGGAATGAGGGAGCCTGATGAATCAAACCGCAGTAGTAACCGAAAACCCGGCGACGCTGAAGGGGACACCGTACAAGCAAAACCGCTGGAAGAAAAACTTTTGGGGATATATGTTCCTCGTACCTGCCGTAATTATTTTTATTATGTTCTTGTGGGTTCCAATTTTTAAAGGCTTACTGTACAGCTTTTACCATGTTGATTTTGTGAAAGGTAATAGCTTTGTAGGCTTTGAGAACTACAGTAGAGCACTTAGTGATCCAGATGTTTTGACCGCATTAAAGAACACTGGGTATTACATGTTTCTATGTCTTATTATCGGTTTTTGGGTTCCGATTGCTTTTGCCATCATGATCTCGGAGCTGAGAAAGTTTGGGGGCTTTGTACGTGTAGCGGCTTACCTTCCTTTCGTAATGCCTGGTGTGGTTCTCTATGGACTGTGGAGATGGCTTTATGATCCGGTGGGCCCGATTAATGCGTTACTAGGCACAATGGGTGTGGATCAGGTTGCCTTCTTAACAGATACAAGATGGTCGATGATTTCCCTTGTGTTTATGGAAACATGGCAGCAGTTCGGATCAGGGATGCTAATATACTTAGCTGCTGTACTCAGCATTCCAAGAGATTGGTATGAAGCCGCTGAGATTGATGGAGCAGGTATATGGGCACGTATAAAGTACATCACATTGCCTTCACTGCGTAATTTAATCTTTTTGATGCTGATCCTGCAAATTATTGGTACTTCACAAGGGTATCAGTCACAGATGGCGCTGCTTGATGGCGGTCCAAATAATACTACGCTTACCTATGCGCTGTTGATCGTGAAATATGCATTTACAAGACTCGATTATGGAACAGCTACTGCGCTTGGCATGTTAATGTTCATTGTCCTAGGTGGTTTGGGCATTTTACAGTTCAAGCTTAACAAGGAGGACTACTAAGATGAAGAGCGCAGATAGAGGAATTCTTTCAGAACACGATTTGAAAAAAACAAGTAATAAGATCGTTTATGGTTTGATGTGCGTCGTTATTTTGGTTATGGTTTTTAGCATGCTGTACCCGATTTGTATGACGTTATTCAACGGGTTGAAGTCGAATCAAGAAGTGAATTCATTCCCGCCGCATTTTTTCCCTCAGGAATGGCACTTCAGTAATCTTAAAGATGCGATGAATTACATTGATCTACCCATGTTCCTTAGAAACACCATTTATATCTTTTTAGGGAATATGGTCGTGACGCTTGTCGTATTGGGAATGTCGGCTTTTAGTATTTCTCGTATGAATGTTCCTTACAAAAGAGCTATTTACTTCTTCTTCCTGATGACATTGTTTATTCCGGCGACCAGTTACATGATCCCGAACTTTGTCAATTTGAAAGAGCTCGGATTGCTGAATCAGTATGCGGCCTTCTGGTTGCCAGCGGGAGCGAACACGTTCTACTTTCTATTGTTAAAGAACTTTTTTGACGGGATTCATCCAGAAATCTTTGAAGCAGCACGAATTGATGGGGCCTCTGAGCCGAGAAGCTTTTTCTCCATTGCCGTGCCACTATCCATTCCGATTTTTGCTACATTAGCGATCTTTATCTTTTCTACTGCATGGAATGACTGGTTCTGGCCATCTCTGGTTATGCACAGTGAAGAGAAATATACGCTTGCGACAGCCATTTATAAATACGTTATTAATGTGAAGGCACTCAATACTAATATTAAATTTGCAATCCTGTTTATAGTATCCTTGCCTCCAATCATTGTCTTCTTGATTTTCCAGAAATTCATTATGCGTGGGGTTGCTTTGTCGGCAGTGAAAGGATAAGCAATTATCGACGAATTTAACCATGGATCGTAAACATGCACATGAAAGGAATATAAATGCACCTCGTTTGTAAACGGTTTCTAATTTATGATCGATATGTAAGATAATTATGAATTGAAAAGGGGAGTTTCAATGCGTAAGTACTCTAGCGTTCTACTAAGCGTACTTGTAGCCGGATCGTTGCTATCTGCTTGCAGCGGCAACAATAACGGAAACACAGCGGGGAACAAAGGCGGGGAAGCATCTGCTGCGCCAACAAATGCGGTAACGGATAATACAGCAACCGCTACGGATGCGCCAGTGGATGACATTACTCAAAGAAAAGTGACGATCAAGATTCACTATCCAACACCTGATTTGACTGAAATACGAGCACAGGAAGACGACAAAATCAAACGTTTCCAAGAGGTATATCCGAACGTAGAAATCGTTAAAGACGACTGGCAGTACAATGTAAGTGAAATCGGAATTAAAATGGCTGCGAATGAAGCACCAACCTTCTTTAATACTTTTGCTACAGAAGCTAAATTCCTGGTTGAAAAGGGCTGGGTTGCTGACATCACAGATCTGTGGAACAAATATGAATTTAAAGATCAAATTAACACAGTGCTTCAAAATCAATTTATTATCGACGGCAAAGTTTTCGGAGTAACACAAAAAGGTTATGTAACAACCACTATGATCAACAAAAAAATGCTGGATGAAAAAGGCGTAGCCATTCCACCTATGGATTGGACTTGGGATGATATGCTGAATACGGCTAAAGGTGTAGCTGATGCCAAAAAAGGTATTTCCGGTATTGCTCCAATGGGTAAGGGGAACGAATCAGGTTGGAACTGGACCAACTTCCTGTTTGAAGCTGGCGGAGAGATTCAAAAGATTGAAGGCGGTAAGGTTATAGCTACATTTAATTCCGATGCTGGCGTTAAAGCACTGGATTTCTACAAGAAACTTAGATGGGAAGCTAACGCGATTCCTCAGGACTGGGCACTTGGTTGGGGCGATGCTGTAGGTGCGTTCCAACAAAGTCGTACAGCAATGGTAATGGCCGGATCTGATGGCGTTATCGAGCAAGCGTTGAACCAAGGTGGACTGAAACCTGAGGATGTGCTTACGTATCCTATGCCAGCTATGGAAAAAGGCGGTAAGCACACAGGGGTACTTGGTGGTGACTATCTAGTAATCAATCCAAATGCTACGCCAGATGAACAAGAAATGGCATTCCGCTACATTACTTTTGATTATTTCTCTGACAAAGGTTTGGATGCACTGGATGCAATTCTTCAACAACGGACAACCGATGGCAAATACTTTATCCCGCCGCTCTTAGACTACTACTCAGCTGATTCTGAGTTTGGTAAGAAGACCAAAGCGGTTTATGACAAGTACACAAATGTATACCAATATAGCCCTGACATTATGGGACTTTTGGATGGTAAACCTGAAGCTCAATACAACACACAGGACTATTACGCAACCATGTCCAATGTTATTCAAGAGCTGTTCTCCAAAAAAGGAACGGATTCCAAGAGCCAGTTAGAAGCAGCAGCTAAAACAGTGCAAGAGAAATTCTTTGATACGATTAAAGCGGAATAGTTTAATGCAAAAACCGGCTCCTTTGGGGCCGGTTTTTTTGTTGTGAAGATTTATAAATTTATAAATCTTCAGAAATAGTGATAATCAATTGGAAATTATGACGGTGTAGAAAAATCGTAATTGACTGTGATGAAGAGTATACATTTTTGTGCACTGATTTTAGATATATGGAATAAAAAGGAACTAAAATTTTGCTTATTAAAGTATAATTCTAAGATTTAAAGGGTTTTATAGCACATAATATGGTAAAAAGACTATAATATGATCGAATGAAAGCGCTTTGAAAACAAATCAAAAAAACTTTATACTTTGTGAAAGATTTCACTATACAAGGTGGAAATCATGTGATAAGATAAATGTGTAGAGAAAAACAACTAAAAATTGACAGGAGGACGAGGGAGATGGCAGTTAAGAACGAAGTCGCCGCCCAAGTTAAACAAGTTACCGCTGAAGAGTATATTCAGAATTTAGTGGATAAAGCAAAAAAAGCGCATGAGGCGTTCATGGCGCTAGACCAAGAGCAAGTTGACACAATCGTTCATGCAATGGCGTTGGCTGGACTCGACAAACATATGTACCTCGCAAAATTGGCCGTAGAAGAAACTGGACGCGGCGTATACGAAGACAAAATTACGAAGAACATCTTCTCAACTGAATATATCTGGCACGGAATTAAATACGATAAAACAGTAGGCGTTATTGAAGACAACGCTTATGATAGCTTCCAAAAAATTGCTGAACCCGTCGGAATTGTTATGGGTATCACACCGGTAACCAACCCTACATCCACCACGATGTTTAAAGCGTTGATTTCGATTAAGACACGGAACCCTATTATATTCGGTTTCCACCCATCTGCGCAAGAGTGTAGTGCAGCTGCTGCAAAAATTCTTCATGATGCTGCCGTGAAAGCTGGCGCTCCTGAGAACTGTATCCAATGGATTGAAATGCCAACAATGGACAAGACAAACGCATTGATGAACAACCCAGACGTTGCTCTTATCTTGGCAACTGGTGGTTCTGCAATGGTAAAAGCAGCTTACAGCTGTGGTAAACCAGCACTTGGCGTAGGCCCTGGTAACGTACCTGCTTTTATTGAAAAGAGCGCGGATATTGATCAAGCCGTAACGGACATCATTCTTTCTAAAACATTTGATAATGGTATGATCTGTGCTTCCGAGCAAGCTGTTATTATCGAAGAACCAATCTTCGATCAAGTGAAGAAAAAGATGATTGCTAATGGCTGCTACTTTGTGAATAAAGAAGAAGCTGCCAAACTGACTAGTGGAGCAATGAACGTAGATAAATGTGCGGTTAACCCAGCAATCGTAGGTCAATCCGCAGTGAAGATTGCTGAAATGTGTGGCATTCAAGTCCCTGCCGGCACAAAGATTCTGGTAGCAGAACTTGAAGGTGTAGGCACTAAATATCCACTTTCCGCTGAAAAATTAAGCCCGGTTCTTGCTTGCTACAAAGTTAAGAATGCAGATCAAGGTATCGAACGCGCAGCTCAAATTGTTGAATTTGGTGGTATGGGACATAGCTCGGCTATCCACTCCAACAATGAAGAAGTAATCATGAAGTTCTCTAACCGTCTGCAAACAGGACGTATTCTCGTTAACTCGCCTTCCACACATGGTGCGATCGGCGATATCTACAACACTAATATCCCTTCGTTGACTCTGGGCTGCGGATCTTATGGACGTAACTCCGTGTCGCAAAACGTTACAGCAATCAATTTGATCAACGTGAAAAGGGTGAATCGTCGTACCGTGAATATGCAATGGTTTAAAGTACCTGACAAGATCTATTTCGAAAAAGGCGCTACTCAGTACCTGACCAAAATGCCTGATATCACACGTGTCGCAATTATCACTGACCCAATGATGGTTAAGCTTGGATATGTTGAAAGAGTTGAACATTACCTGCGTCAACGTCAAACTCCTGTAGCTATCGAAGTGTTCTCTGAAGTTGAACCAGATCCATCGACAACTACAGTTGAAAAAGGTACTGCAATGATGAACAGATTCCAACCGGACTGCATTATCGCACTTGGCGGCGGTTCCCCAATGGATGCTGCAAAAGGAATGTGGTTATTCTATGAACATCCAGACGCAGACTTTAATGGTCTGAAACAAAAATTCATGGATATCCGTAAACGGGTATATAAATTCCCTAAACTTGGTAACAAAGCTAAATTTGTAGCTATTCCAACTACTTCGGGTACAGGTTCGGAAGTAACATCTTTCGCAGTTATTACCGATAAAACAACTGAACAGCACACTAAATATCCTTTGGCTGACTACGAGTTAACTCCAGATGTAGCTATCATTGATCCAGAGTTCGTATACAGCTTGCCAAAAACTGCTGTTGCTGATACAGGTATGGACGTATTGACACATGCTATCGAAGCTTATGTATCAGTTATGGCGAGTGACTACACTGATGGTCTAGCTATTAAAGCCATCCAACTGGTATTCCAATACCTTGAAAAATCGGCGCTGGAAGGCGACAGAGTAGCACGTGAGAAAATGCATAACGCATCAACACTTGCTGGTATGGCCTTTGCCAATGCATTCTTGGGTATTAACCACAGTTTGGCACATAAATGGGGTGGACAGTACCACACTGCTCACGGTCGTACTAACGCGATCCTTATGCCACACGTTATCCGCTACAATGCTAAAAAACCTACGAAGTTCGCTTCGTTCCCTAAATATTCGCACTTCGTAGCTGATGAGCGTTATGCTGAAATTGCCCGTATTCTGGGATTGCCAGCTCGCACAACTGAAGAAGGTGTAACTAGCCTGATCAATGCTATTCGCGATATGAATAAAAAATTGGGCATCGAAGAATCGTTCCAACAACTGGGCTTTGATCCTAAGGACTTCGAATCCCGCGTAGATTACTTGGCTGACCGTGCGTTTGAAGATCAATGTACAACTGCCAATCCTAAGCTGCCACTGGTTTCTGAGCTTGCTGATGTATACCGTAATGCGTTCTACGGAAGATTTGATAATTAATAAATGGTTAAATAGAGAATAGGATAGTTGTGGACTTAGATAAAGGTGACAAATATCACTCGAAAGGTGATATTTGTCACAGTGTTTTTATAGAAAATAAACTAGAATGTTTATATAAACAACGGTCCCACATATGAAATGTTGATTGTGAAATTTGGAACAACCACATCTTTTGGGGATCACGAGACACGGGATCAACCTTCAAGCCCGCGATCTCTACAAATATAATAAATATAGATGGAGGGATTTAGCATGTCGGTGATTGAAAAAGAAGTAAATGAAGTGAAATCCGGTTGGAGAAGTTTTACAAAAGGTAAATGGTCCAAGAAAGTTGATGTTAACAACTTTATCGCTAGTAACATTAAGCCTTATGAAGGTAACGAAGAGTTCCTCGTAGGTCCTACTAGTAACACAACTGAACTGTGGAAGATTATTTCCCAGCTGAGTAAGGAAGAAAGAGAAAGAGGCGGCGTATGGGATGTTTCCCTAGATACTGTCTCCACAATCACTTCACATGCTCCAGGCTACATTGACAAGGACAAGGAACAAATTGTAGGCGTGCAGACTGACGCTCCTTTCAGACGTTCCATCCAGCCGTTCGGCGGGATCAAGATGATGGTTGATGCTACGAAGGCTTATGGCTTCGAGCTTCCACAAAACATCGTTGACATGTTCACGAACATTCGCAAAACGCATAACCAAGGCGTATTTGATGCATATACACCAGACATGAGAGCAGTGCGTAAATCCGGCGTTATCACAGGTCTTCCTGATGCTTACGGCCGTGGACGTATTATCGGCGACTACCGCCGCATAGCTCTGTACGGTATTGATTTCTTGATTAAAGACAAAAAGCAACAACTAGCTGAGCTTGAAGTTGACTCCATGACAGAAGAAGTAATTCGTTTACGTGAAGAGCTGTCCGAGCAAATTCGTGCACTGGGCGAATTGAAAGAAATGGCAGCTGCTCACGGCATGGATATTTCCAAACCAGCGATGAACTTTAAAGAAGCTACTCAATGGGTATACTTTGGATATCTGGCAGCAGTTAAAGAACAAAATGGTGCAGCGATGTCCCTGGGACGTGTTTCTTCCTTCCTAGACATCTATGCAGAACGCGATATTGAAGAAGGTACTTTGACTGAAGAACAAGTCCAAGAAATTGTCGATCATTTCGTAATGAAACTGCGTATCGTGAAATTCTTGCGTACACCTGACTATAATGACCTGTTCTCTGGAGACCCTACTTGGGTAACTGAATCCATCGGTGGTATGGCTGAAGATGGAACCACTCGTGTTACCAAGAACAGCTTCCGTTTCCTGAACACCCTGTACAACTTGGGTCCAGCTCCGGAACCAAACTTAACTGTACTTTGGTCCGAAAGATTGCCTGAAGGCTTCAAAAAATATTGTGCTAAGGTTTCTATCGAAACTAGTGCAATTCAGTATGAAAACGACGATCTAATGCGTCCATACTGGGGTGAAGATTATGCGATTGCATGCTGCGTATCTCCAATGCGTATCGGTAAACAAATGCAGTTCTTCGGCGCTCGTGCCAACCTGGCAAAAGCTTTACTGTATGCTATTAATGGTGGTAAAGACGAAAAATCCGGAGCACAAGTTGGACCGGAATTCCCAGCTATCACTTCTGAATATCTAGATTATGACGAAGTAATGAAACGCTTCAAACCGATGATGGAGTGGTTGGCTAAGACTTATGTTAACACTTTGAACATCATTCACTATATGCATGACAAATATTCTTACGAACGTATCGAAATGGCACTGCATGATCGCGACATTCTGCGTACAATGGCTTGCGGTATCGCTGGTCTGTCCGTTGCAGCTGACTCACTGAGTGCTATTAAATACGCGAAGGTTAAACCAATCCGTAACGAACAAGGTATTGCAATTGACTTCGAAACTGAAGGCGAATTCCCTTGCTACGGTAACAATGACGATGCTGTAGACAACATCGCAGTAGAATTGGTTGAAACCTTCATGTCTATGATCCGTAAACACAAAACATATCGTGATGCTGTACCGACTCAATCGGTATTGACCATTACTTCGAATGTAGTGTACGGTAAGAAGACAGGTACAACACCTGACGGACGTAAAAAAGGCGAACCATTCGCACCAGGTGCTAACCCAATGCACGGACGCGACAAGAAAGGTGCTCTGGCTTCACTGAACTCTGTAGCCAAACTGCCTTACTCCGATGCACAAGATGGTATCTCCAATACGTTCTCTATCGTACCTAAGGCACTAGGTAAAGACGATGAATCCTGTAAGTCTAACCTGGTACACATGATGGACGGATACTTCCATAATAACGCTCAGCATTTGAACGTTAACGTATTTAACCGTGAACAGCTGATGGACGCTATGGATCACCCAGAGAACTATCCACAATTGACTATCCGCGTATCCGGTTATGCAGTTAACTTCATCAAGTTGACTCGCGAACAACAAATGGACGTAATTAACCGTACTTTCCACGGTTCAATGTAATTTGTTTATATTTATAAAGATCTTTCATTGAGATATGCACTAAAATATTTGCAAGGAATTACCGCTCTTGTTTCAAGGGCGGTAATATCTTGTTCAAGAATCATTAAAATTTTAAATTTTACGGTCGCGATTAAGGAGAACACAGTCTTAAGGGCAGGGATTCTTCTTCGTGAAAGATGGACTGTTAGTCAGTCCTGGAGAAAGGATGACATCCTATGATTAAAGGTCGCATACACTCCTTGGAAACCTTTGGAACCGTTGACGGACCTGGTATTCGATTTGTCTTATTTATGCAAGGGTGCTTGCTGAAATGCCAGTATTGCCATAACCCTGATACTTGGGCTTTAGATGAAGGTAAGGAAATGACTCTAGAAGAAGTGCTTTCGGAGATCGAGCCATATTTAAACTACTATCGTTCATCCGGTGGTGGGTTAACTGTATCCGGCGGAGAACCAACTTTGCAGGCACAATTTGTAAAACAGTTATTTACGGAAGTTAAGAAGCGTTGGAATCTGCACACCACATTAGATAGTAATGGTTATAACGAAGGTGACAAGATTAATGACTTATTGGATGTTACAGACTTGGTGATGCTCGATTTGAAGCATATTGATGAAGAAGCACACATTAAGTTAACTGGTAAATCTAATGATCGGACCTTGAAGCTTGCACGTTGGCTGTCAGACCATAACCGTAAGATGTGGATTAGACATGTATATGTTCCAGGCATTCATGACCGTGAAGAGGACCTTATCAATCTAGGTCGTTATATTGGAACCTTAAATGGCGTTGAGAAATTTGAAATCTTACCTTATCATCAAATGGGTATCTATAAATGGGAAATGCTCGGTAAGGCTTATGAATTGGATGGAGTGCCATCCCCTACGGATGAAGAAGTTCAGCGGGCATACCGCTTAGTCGAAGAAGGTCGTAAGCAGACAGCGTTGGTATAATTTATACCTACATTAAGTGGAGCCGTTCCTTCAGTGATTTACTGCTGAAGGAACGGTTTTTTTGTTATGAGGGACGTCTGATGTCATTTAAAGGGGTAATTTTGTATTTTCGCTTTAAAAAAATGATATATTTACAGCTGTTAATTAACGAGTTGGAAATACGTTATGATATATATTGTATCATTACATTGAGTTTTTATGATTATTTTCAAAGTATATGTATGGTTAAATCACGCTATAAAGCTTTTAATCGTAATTATTACTGAAATAAAGTTATATTATATTACATTTCATGTAGTTGATTCCGCTTTCATTAGAGATTTTTATCCCTATAGTGGATGAATCTTAACCTTACGAGAATGGAATCTGTTTTCTATAATAAGAAGTGTAAAGCACAACATTATATGGGGGGTCACAAGAAATGAAAAAAGGTATGACTTTGCTATTGTCCCTGATTTTTGTATCATCAGCTTTACTGGCAGGTTGCGGAGGCAACAACAATGCATCTTCTAACAAAGGAGATGGAAACGCTACCGCGACGAATTCAGCGGATGCTACAAATGCTCCAGCAACAGAAGAACCGGTTAGTAGCGAGCCGTTCGAAATGACGATTCGTCACACTCAAATCGGTGCCGACAAACAGAAACGTTTAGCTATTCTGCAAGAAGTAGTGAAAAAGGTAGAAGGTGATGTACCGGGTCTGACCTTTAAGCTTGATGGAGTAGATTCAGATGTAAACCGTAAAGAAAAATTACGTGGTGAAATGGCTGCAGGTAATCCACCAGAGATCTTCGATCTTTTCGGAAGCCCTGACTCTAAGATCTATGCTAAAGAAGGTAAATTACTCGATCTGACTCCAATCCTAGAGGAACTTGGAATTAAGGATAAATTCTCAAATCTTGATCCTTTCACTTATGAAGGAAAAATTTACGGATTGCCTATCGGTGGATCTGGTGAAGGGTTCTTCTACAACAAAGAATACTACAATAGCAAGGGTTGGAAAGCTCCAACAACATTTGCTGAATTGGAACAACAATTGGCTGACATCAAGGCTGACGGAAAAGTACCTTTGGCTGGTGCATCTAAGGCTGGCTGGGTACCACTTATGCTAGCTAACCACTTGTGGTCACGTTATGCAGGTCCAGATGTAACCGCTAAGTTTGCAACAGGCGAAGCTAAATGGACTGATCCAAACGTTGTAAAAGGTTTTGCGAAGTACAAAGAATGGGTTGACAAAGGATACTTCAAAAAAGGCGAACTTGGTTTCGAGTATGCTGAATATACAACACAATTCACTAGTAGTGAAGCAATCCTCTTGTATGATGGTACTTGGAAATCTTCCGTATTTAAAGAAGGACAATCTGGCGAAGGTTTGATCGGTAAAGTTGGGTTCTTCAATATTCCTCCAGTTGATGGTGGCGTAGGCGACCAAACTGCATTGATGCGCGATGTAAACAATGGCTACGGTTTCTCTGCTTCTGCTGAGAAAGATCCACGTCAATTGGCTGCTGTGAAATCTTTCATCAAAAACTTGTTTAACGAAGAAATGCAATTACGTGGTCTTGTTGAAGATGGCGTACTGCCAGCAATGAAAATTGATCAAAACGTGCTGAATGAAAATATTACGGATGATCTGATGAGCGAAATCGTAGGTGTACTTAATAACTCACAATCTTCGTTCCCAGCATTTGACTCACTTGTTCAAGCTGATGTAACTACAGAAATCAGTAACATTCAAATTCAAAAGCTAATTGGTGGTCAGACAACTCCAGAGAAAATGGGCGAAGCTTTACAGAAGGTACAAGAAGAAGCAAACGCAGCAGTTGAATAAGTAGCTGCAAATTGAATGTACCCTGGTGCCAGAACCAGGGTACATTTTTAAACTCAAAGAAATTATGTGTTTGCAAAGATCTAAAACATTCATTGTTCGCCAGATGTCAAAGCAACCGGAGGTAGTCATGAATAAAGCACTAAGAAATCCATTGGTATTTTTCCTTTTTATTCTTCCAGCACTGATCTTGTTCACGATGTTCTTCATCTATCCCATCTTTAGTTCAATCTATTACAGCTTTACTAGCTGGAATGGGGTATCTGACACAGTCAAGTCTGCCGGAATCAGTAATTTTGAGAAGGCATTAGGAGACGAACGATTCTGGATATCTGTCAAAAATAACGGTTTCTTTATTCTTTTCTCCTGTTTTGTACAGGTACCGTTAATCATATTCTTCTCGTTATTGATATCGAATGTAAAGAAGCTAAAAGGCTTGTATAAGACAGCGGTCTTCATGCCTTCTATTATGTCTACAGCAGTTATCGGTATTCTATGGGGCTTCATTTATGAGCCCAACATTGGACTTTTAAATAAGGTTCTAGGCTTAGTTGGTATTGATCCACTTTACTGGCTGTCGGATGAAAGATTCGCAATGTTATCCATCCTGATCACGAATGCTTGGCAATGGACCGGATTCTACATTGTAATGGTACTTGCAGCTATTCTGTCGATACCAGGTGAATTGGATGAAGCAGCTGCCATTGATGGCGCAACTGGATTCCAACGTGCTACACGTATCACGCTTCCTTTAATTGTTCCGATCATTTCTGTTGTAATCATGTTGTCCATTGCTGGAGCAATGAAAGCGGCGGATATCGTCATTGTAATGACTAAGGGTGGACCTGCTGGTTCAACCGATGTAATGGCAACTTACATGATTAAATATGCTATCACTAACTTTAAGTACGGGTACGGTAATGCCATTGCAGTCCTGATCTTTGTATTTACATTGGTGGTTACAGCTATTTATCAGCTGCTGATAGCCCGACGCACAGAAAGGATTGAATACTGATGCCACGCGCCCTGAAAAAAAGTCTGCCACACGTCGCACTATTGTCCTATCTACTAGTTATTCTATTTCCTTTCCTGTTCGTGTTATTCTCCTCTGTGAAAAAGGATAACAATGCAATAGCACTTAACCCTTTTGGGATTCCAAAGGAGTTCGTCTTCAATAACTACGTTGAAGCTTGGGTAAATGCCAAGATCAGCACCTACTTTTTTAACAGTTTGTACATTTCCATATTGGCTTCTGTAGTATCTATCATTCTAGCGTCTATGTTTGCTTTTGCAGTTACTCGGATGCGCCAAGGCAAATGGAATACGATTTTGTTCACCTTAGTTATGGTGGGAATGCTCATTCCAAACAACGCATTGATGCTTCCTATTTATACGATTGTACGTAAGATGGGAATTCTGAATACACACTGGGCATTGATTATCCCTTATATCGCGAATGCAATTCCGTTTACGATAATTATATTGGCTGCATTTATGCGCTCGTTGCCTAGAGAAATTGAAGAGGCAGCGGTCATGGATGGGTTGAAGGCACCAGGTATCTTTGCTAAAATTATTGTACCTCTAACCGTACCTGCCATGGTTACTGTATTCATTGTTAATTTCCTGGGCAATTGGAACGAATTCTTGCTGGCAAACTACTTCCTATCAAATGATGAACTACGTACGCTCCCAGTGGGTATGGTTCAATTCCGTGATCAATATCAGATGAACTATGCACAAATGTCAGCGGGTATCGTCTTCAGCGTTCTGCCAGTAATTGTGATTTATGCGATTTTACAGGAAAAAATTATTGAAGGCGTAACTGCGGGTGGCGTAAAAGGATAACTTTTTTTCTCAGTCAGGAGCACTAGCCGATGAATTTGCGCTATAAATTATTTACGGCATTTTTGGGCCTGATAATCATTCCCTTATTTATTCTAGGCATGCTTATGTTTTTCGTGACTTATAACTCTATTGAGAAGAAGTACAGTCAACAGTCGGAATACTCACTCAAAGCAATTAGTTACAGTATTTCAAATGTGTTAAAAGATATGGATAACGTTACAGACAACGGAATTGCTACCTCGGTTTTTCATATGGCACTTAGCGCAGAAGATCCTTCTAATCAAGATTTGACTGATGCTGAGCAACTCAATTTGAATGCAAGCCAGCGCAATTTCCGTAGTCTGTTGTTTAACCATCCATCGATTAGCTATGCTTTTTTATACAATTTTAACGGTAGAGGTAACTCTGAAATCGTGTCGCTTTTTAATAAGGAAAATTTCCGAACGCTACCCTATGATACTTTCAAAAAAAGTGATTTGTACCAGGAAGTAATGGATTTGAATGGCGTGCCAAAATGGCTGGCTCCTCATGAGTATCCCGAACTTACAGGAACTGAACCTGTGTTTACACAAATTCGACTCGTGAAGGAACTGAGCTTCTTTCAGAACATAGGTATCCTTGTTGTACAGATCAAAAATTGGGAGCTCGAATCGATATTTCGCAATTTAAAAATTGGGGATAGTAATCAGGATGTATCGTTTATGCTAGTAAATGATGACGGAATGATTTTATTTGACCCAGATCAAAAGCTGGATGGGCAGGATATTCAGTCATTCGCGAATAAAGAGATTACCTTCAAAAAAGGGTTTCAGAGTTTTAAAACAGAGTATAACGGGGAGAAAAGTATTCTCTCCATGTATCATTTAAAAGATTATCCCTGGAGTCTAGTGTCTGTAACCTCATGGGACTCTTTATCTCGAGAAGTTACAGTATTTGCACGCTGGTTTGTAGGGGTTATCTTCCTTTGCTTTTTGGCAGCGGTGATCTTCAATCTATTCTTTATGAATCGCATTACTGGTGCAATCGCCGTAATTGTTCGTTTTATGCGACGAGTTGAGGATGGAGATCTAACTTCGCGGGTAGAAGTGAAGGGGAATGATGAGTTAACGCTTCTTGGTAAGGGCTTTAATGATCTTATGGATAAAATTAACCGATTGTTTAACAGAATCCATTTGGAACAGCGTCGCAAGAATCAAGCCGAGATGCGTGTTCTACAGGCTCAGATTAAACCGCATTTTTTATTTAATACGTTAGAGTCGATTAATGTTCTGGCTATACAGAATGAAGGCAAGAAAGTCAGTGAGATGGTCTACCGACTGGCAAGTATTTTACGTATTAGCATTCAGGATCGAGAAGAAATTACACTGGATGAAGAGATTAAACATCTGCGCAATTATTTGGATATTCAAAAATTTAGATTTGAGGATTTATTTGAATACGATATTGATATCCCACAAGAATTGATGAGTTGCGGCATTTTAAAGCTTACTTTGCAACCGCTTGTAGAGAATAGCATTCAACATGGATTTGAGGGTATTGATTACAAAGGTCAAGTTTCTGTGAAAGTTTGGGAGAAGCAAGGGGACTTAATTTTACGAATTGAAGATAACGGTATTGGAATTACACCATCTCAGTTGTCTATTTTCCAATATATTGTGAATGATCCTGTGGAGCAAGAGGTTGAAGTTGAACGGGAAAACCGGATGAATCTTGAACGTAGAGGCCTTGGCATTCGCAGTGTAGCGGATCGCATCCGCATTGAATACGGTGACAGATATGGAATATTTATTTGTTCCAGTCCAGGATATGGTACTATTATTCAATGTGTCATACCTAAATACGAGCAGGGGGAAGATCATTATGCTAAAAGTATTATTGGTAGATGACGAAGCCCCAATTCTGAATAATCTGAAGAGAGTGTTGCCATGGCAGGAGATGGGAATGGAGGTCGTCGGTATGGCGCGAAGCGGTATGGACGCCTTGCGCATTGCTGAAGAGGAGCAACCCGATCTTGTGTTGAGTGACATTCGTATGCCAGTGATGGACGGGTTAACTTTTGTAGGAAAGCTGCGGGAATTGGGATTGGATAGTGAGGTACTGCTTCTTACCGGGTATCAGGAATTTGACTATGCACGGGAAGCGATCCGTCTTGGGGTAAAAGAATACATTTGTAAGCCGATACATTATGAGGAGCTTGGCAATAAGGTACGTGAGATCGGAGCTAATATCCGTAGTAAACAGTTTAAGAATAAACTGTATAATAGCATCCCTTTGTTTCAAGAGATTCCTGAAGTTGACAATGGCAAAAAAACGCCGGATCAGCTAATGAACTTGGCCGCTCAATACATCACTGAACATCTTCATTCAGATATCGGGATTGAGGAAGTGGCGAATAAGATCGGCATCAGTGGCAGTTACTTCTGCCTCTTGTTTAAGAACCGTTTTGCAATGACTTTCGTGGAATACGTAACACAACAGCGAATTGAAGCTGCCAAGTTTATGCTTACTAACAGCGATAAGAGCATTACGGTGATTGGTTCCGGAGTCGGTTATCAGGAACGACGTTATTTCACGAAGGTATTTCAGAAGCAGACGGGGATGTCTCCTAAGGAGTATCGTGACCGGTGCCGGGCAGAAGTGTTATGAGGTCGGCGGCGTATGGTGATGTTTAGCGTCACTGCAAGGAATGTCTGTTACTCAGCATGGTGAGGTAAGCGTCACTACGGAGGAATGTTTGGACTTTCGGTCGCTGTTATCCTCGGATTTCTGGATTGGAAACCGCTGCTCGCGGTTGAAATCCGAGGATAGCATATGCTTCCGAGGTAGCTTTCCAAGGAAAGCTTTTAGGCGAACGCTCCGCTCCTACAGTTCCAAACTTCCTCTCCGCTCCTTCTCCCTCACCACACTTCGTTGTGGGTATGGAGTCGTCCCACTCCTGCGGTTGTGGGGACTCCTTAGGGGAAAGAAGGGATTATCGATCAGCCTGCGGCTGTGATAAAGGTACATAAGTTATAACCAATTTAATGATTTTAAACATTAGAGATGATTATCCTTAGTTATTGAGGATAATCATCTCTTTTTTTATAGAAATATAATATGCTCCCTATACTCCCAAAATTTATCATATGTTTTAATTAGAGTGTAAGAAGGTAGTGCAAGGCGATAGTCAAGCAAGCGTGAAAAAGGCTCTAGATTGGGACGATGGGGAAATGGGGGAACAGAACATGAGTGTGACGAATCCTTCCGTCAGCTTATCAGAAGTAAAAAAACGCGGCAGGGGGAGAGTGCCGAATTTTCTGAGAGTGATGAAGAAATATTGGGTGTTCTATTTGATGATGCTCCCAGCCATTATTATTCTGATCATCAATAACTACATACCGATGTTAGGGACGGTAATTGCTTTTAAGGATATCAATTACCAGAAGGGCATTCTAGGCAGTGATTGGGTCGGGTTCTCGAATTTCAAATATTTATTCTCGACAGAGACGGCGTGGATCATTACAAGAAATACCCTATTGTACAACACTGCGTTTATTGTACTTACACTATTTTTTTCACTGGCTTTTGCGATTATGTTTAACGAAATGCGCAGCAGATGGCTATCAAAATTCCATCAGAGTGCGATGTTTCTCCCATATTTTCTCTCATGGGTCGTCGTCAGTTATTTAGTATACGGCTTTCTAAGTGCTGAGCACGGGTTCATGAACAAGACACTGCTTCCGTTCTTTGGGGTTGATCCAATTGAATGGTATTCGCAGTCGCAATATTGGCCGGGGATTCTAGTGATAGTAAAGCTGTGGAAAGAGATTGGCTATACGACGGTCATTTATATGGCTGCGATCATCGGCATAGATCACGAATATTATGAGGCTGCGCTGATTGACGGTGCTTCTAAATGGAAGCAGATTCGCAAAATCACGCTGCCGCTGATCAGTCCGGTTATCATCGTAATGACGCTACTGCAGATTGGTAGGATTTTTAACGCAGACTTCGGATTGTTCTTTCAGGTGACTAGAAACGCAGGAGCATTATACTCCACTACGCAAGTTATCGACACCTATGTATATCAGACCTTCCTGGCGATTGGTGATATTGGGATGTCCTCTGCCGCGGGTCTCGTGCAATCTATTGTAGGATTTCTACTGATATTCTTAGCAAATCTAGCAGTACGACGAATAAGTAAAGATGATGCGTTATTTTAGAGGGAGGTGGGCGTGTTGAGCCAGACAGAAACTGCAATCGGGCCGTCGGGTCGTACAGGAAAGAGAGCTAAACGGCAAAGACAACCCAATGAAATTTCTAATATCTCCAATTTGTTAATTAATATATTCTTCTGGATCTATACGGCGATTTGTGTGGTCCCACTGATCCTCGTGATTATCGTATCGTTCTCAGATGAACAATCGGTTGTGCAGCACGGCTACAGCTTTTTCCCGAACAAGTGGGATATCTCGTCATATGAATTTCTGTTAAAAGATTATTGGCAAATCATAGATGCGGCTGCCGTTTCCTTATTTGTGACGGTGGTTGGAACGATTCTGAGTCTCGTAATTATGGCAATGTATGCCTATCCTATCTCGCGTGGGGATTTTCCACATCGTAATTTCTTTTCGTTCTTTATGTTTTTTACACTTTTGTTTAATGGAGGCTTAGTGCCTTGGTATCTAGTTTATACTCAAATGATGCATTTGAAAGATACGCTATGGATTCTGATTATGCCACTGCTGGTTTCAGCATTCTTTGTCATCATTTTACGAACCTTTTTTGCAAACACAATCCCGCCGGCACTAGTTGAATCCGCTAAAATTGACGGGGCACCGGAGTTTCGGATCTTCGTTCAAATCATTCTGCCTTTGTCGTTACCGGTGCTAGCTACAGTGGGATTATTTCAAACCTTGGCGTATTGGAATGACTGGTATCTAAGCTTGATCTTTATTTCACCCGAAGGGCATGTCAATCTGCAATATCTAATGTATAAGACGATGTTGAACGTTCAGTTCCTGACTGCAAGCCCTCAAGCGATGGCTGCCTTAGCTGCACAAGGTGTAGAAATCAATCTGCCGACAGAGACAGTAAGAATGGCAATGGCTGTTATTGGGATCGGTCCTATCGTATTCGTTTACTCCTTCTTCCAAAAGTATTTTATCAAAGGACTTACCGTTGGTGCTGTTAAAGGCTAATGAGGATTGGAATGGCTTAATTCGGCGTTCCATGCAAGTGTGTGAACGTCCGATTCAGCATATATAAATATTTTGAGGGAGGTTATGGTGTACATGAAGGCTATTCGAACAAGCACACTTTTAACGCTGATGCTTATCGTAGTACTCAGTCTTAGCTTAGCTGGATGCGGAGGGAATAACGGGAATAATGAAGGAGCCTCACCAGCGCCAAGTGAAAATGCAACCGCTACCAATGCTGTGGCAACAGATGAGCCCGCTGCAGATCCTACAGCTGAACCGGAGAAGAAATTAGATCCTTATACTGTTAAGTTAATCTATGTCGGTGCCGTTCAAAAGGATGAGCAGGTTGTAGAAGACGCTATCAATAAGCTTCTGGAACCTAAAATTAACGCCAAATTGGATATCGCACCGATCGACTGGGGTCCATGGGACAATGATGTTAATCTGAAGATTGCCAGTCAGGAAAAATTCGATATTATTTTTACAGCCCAATGGAAAAATTATGTAACCAATTCAGCTAAAGGTGCTTACCTCCCACTTAATGATGATAACGGCAAGTACGGTAATCTATTGAACGAATATGGCCAAGGGATTCTTAAAAATCTCGACCCGCAATTCTTAAAAGGTTCTGCGATCAATGGTGTGAATTATGCCGTTCCTACAAATAAGGAGCTAGCAGCACAAGGCGGGATCGTTTATCGCTCCGATATTGCTGATGAACTGGGTATTGATATGTCGAATGTAAAGACCATTCAAGATTTGGATGCCGTGCTCAAAGTCGTAAAGGAGAAGAGACCTGACCTAACTCCACTGTACTTCAAGCAAGGAGAGACCTTTAACTCCCAGTACATGGCGCAGTACGATACGCTTGGTGATGCTTCAATTCCGGGCGTTCTGCTTAAGGATTCATCGGATACTAAAATTCAATCCATGATTGAACTGGATCGTTATAAAGAAATCATCAAGCTTACTCGTGAATATATGAAGAAAGGTTATATTAACAAAGATGCGGCCGTGGCTACAAATTCTACACAAGATGCAATGAAGGCCGGTAATGTCTTTATGACAGTACAATCACTTAAACCTGGTAAAGATAGTGAATTGGCTAATGCTACAGGTTTGGTTGGAAAACTGAAACAAATTGCTTTTAACGAACCGACGATTTCTACTAGTGATGCAGCAGGATCAATGTTAGCGATCTCCGCTTCCTCGGGTGATCCAGCTCGTGCCATGATGGTATTAGATCTTTTGCACACGGATAAAGAAATCAATAATCTGCTCGTATTTGGTGTAAAAGGTGTCCATTATGATGTCGTTAGCGGTGATACGATTAAAGCTACAGACAAAACGGGTGACTATAATACCGCTGCTGCCTGGATGCTTGGAAGCCAATTCCTGAATCCTGTATGGGAAAGTGAAGCTCCAGACAAATGGGAGCAATTCAAGGCCTTCAACTCCAAAGGTAAAGCTTCCGTTGCGCTCGGTTTTAACTTCGACGCATCCTCTATGAAGACTGAAATGGCAGCTTGTAAAGCTGTTATGGATGAATATGACATCAGTTTGGATACGGGTTCTGTTGATCCCGATACCGTATTGACTAAGTACGCCGACAAGCTGAAGAAAGCCGGACTTGATAAGATTATTGCAGAGAAACAAAAACAACTAGATGCTTTCTTGGCTGCTCAAAAATAAATACTTTAAATGAAACTAAAAGGCTATCCCCGGCATGATTAATGCGCTGGGGATAGCCTTTATTGTACGCTTGGTGAATAGGTTAGCGGAAAGAAGTATCTATTTTTTGCACTACCTGAATGGCAAGTGACCAAGCCTGCTCGGGATCTAGCTTACCTTGCTCGGCTTTGGTTAAATACTCGAGCATATTTGTTTCTACATCGGCGTGGTGCGGACCGTAGTAGGTGGGAACTACTTCTTGTGCTGCTGTAGAGAGGACACGTCCAACCTCAGAATTAGGAAAATAGGGATCAGACAGGTCATGGATCTCGGGATCGTCATAAATTTCGGGCGTGGAGGGAAATGCCCCTTCTGACTTAAATGAAATTAGCTGTTGTGCGGGCTCGGTTAACCATTTGATAAGCGCGAATGACTCCTCTGGATGACTGCCTGTTCTAGGCAAGGTAAGGACGGAACCTCCTCGATTAGCGCTATTTCCTGGGATGGTCGTTACATTCCATAATCCGCTGGCTGTTGGAGCACTACTCTTGATATGATCAATCATCCAAGCCGGACAGAGCATCACTGCAAAGTCGCCGTTTAGCAGACCTGCGCCCCAGCGCTGTGTATCTACAGCAATACCTGCGGATAGATTCAGCTTCAAAGCTTGAATTGCAAAGTCCCAAGCCCCTTTTACTGCTGGATTATTTCCAATGATCAGCTCTTGGGAAGTGGGGCTGTAATATTGAAGCTTGGACTGACGCAGAAGGGTTAGATAAAGATTCTCTAAGTCATTGACAAAGGCTTTGCCTGTTGCCTCATGGACTCTAGTGCCGGCTTTGAGGAATTGGTCCCAAGTTTGGATTCGCTTTGCTACTTCTTCAGGTTTGGTAGGGAGTCCAGATAACGCGAAGATGTCAGTCCGATACAACATAGCATAGGGACCAATATCAGTCGGTAATCCGAAGATAAAATCATTACCGAGCACCTCCTGCCATTTCCAACTCAGAAATTGATTCTTTAGATCATTCGCTCCAAATGTTGTTAGATTATAAAAATAATCGGGGAACTGCTTGAAACGATCCAAATAGCTAATATCAATGGCCGCCACATCAGGGGAACTATATCCTGCTGCGAATGAAGTTTGCAGCTTGGCGGGAAGCTGCGTGGAGGTTGAGGTCTGAATATGGATTTCTAGCTCGGGATGCTGCAATTGATACTCTGCTATAAGCGGCTCAAGACCTGATCCAGCCGTAAGCCAGATGTTCAGCTGGATCGGGTCTTGAAGGTCGATATCTTCCTTAGAAGGAGAGATCTGGCAACCGCTTGTATGAAGCAGCAATCCAAAGCTTAACAGGATAGTCAACAACTTAGCATTCACATGCAAGAGAACACACCTCGTCTTTATTTGTTGTGCTTCTGAAATTCCTGAGGAGTCATACCCATGTATTTCTTGAATATGAGGCTGAAGTACGCAGGATCTTTAAAGCCAACTAATTCGCTAACTTCGTAAACTTTGAGCGTAACATTATTTAGCAGTTCTATCGCTTTTTGAATACGAAGCTTGGTAAGAAAACTAGAGAAGCATTCTCCTACATCGTCTTTGAACAGACGGCCCAGATAGGTTGGATTCATGTATAATTCATCTGCAATCATTTTGAGAGAGAGGTTCTCTTGGAGTCGCGAATTCATAGCCTCAATCATCATAGAGATTACCCTGCGTGTAGCCTTCACCTGTAGTTGTTCCGTAAGCTGAGGAGAAGCTGAGCACATGGATACATCACTATAATAGATAACGGGTCGGGTACTATCCTTTTTGAGCTGTTGGCATGCCTGCAGGCTCTCATGATAAGCTGTTGCGAGGGCTCCAAGATCATAGTGAGGGTTGGAGACACCCGCGCTGAAAGGCGATTTCAAGAGGCTAGACAGCTTAATCATCATTTCCTGAGTTAGCGCCTCATCGATTCTTTCGGATTGTTCATCGGGATAAAACAACATGATTATCGCTTCTTGCTCCTCTTGAATGCCGACAACATTAGCGTAAAGCGAAAAACACTCTTCTAATATATTGATTACGGCCGCATACATCGCTTGTTCAGACCAGTACTGTGGCATAACATCACCTAGGTGATTTACAGTAATGATGACAAAAGAATGAAAGGGAGGTATGAGCTGTTCTTCAAAGTAGGGTAATGGAATGCCATAAAGTAGATCAGAAAGGCGTTTCTCCCGAAGATTCTTTTCTCGCAGCTGCGAGACTTGCCTGTGTTGCTTCTTCAATTCCAGACGTTCATACACACTTGTTACGACTTCGAGGATATTTTCAACTGAGTTTGGCTTGACCAGATATTCTCGTACACCGTACCTTATGGCTTGGCTGGCATAGGAGAAATCCTGATAACCAGTGAGCAGTATCGTCTCGGTGTCAGGGTAACATTCATGGATATGCTTAGAAAGCTCGAGTCCATCCATGCCAGGCATACGTATGTCTGATATTACGAGGTCAATTGCCTGCTCTTTTAACAGTTGTATCGCTTCTAATCCGTTCTCTACTGAACCAATGATGCTAAAATTATGGTTCGCACTTCCCAGCATTTCTGACAGGGATCGTCGGACAAAACTTTCGTCGTCAACAATTAACACTTTCATCACTTCGCCCCCTACCCTTGATCGAACTGTAATGGAACAGTGACTTTTACGAGTAAGCCTCCGAGCTCGCTGGTTGATAAATGAAGGCCAAATCCATGTCCATAGATTAGTTCTATACGATGATTCAGATTGGAGAGACCGATACCCGTGTGGAGCAGCTTCTCCGGATTAACCTCGCCGCTGATTAAGGCCTCTTCCATTCTTGCCTCGCTCATGCCTTCTCCGTTATCTTCTACTGTTAGCACAAGTGAGTTGCCTTCACTATAGGCCCGAATACGTATAAGCCATACTTCGCGTAGTGTAGGTTCAAGTCCATGCGTGATAGCATTCTCTACAAGGGGCTGAAGGGTTAGTTTCATAAGCTGCCTATTCATGACCTCAGGATTCACGTGCAGATCTACCTGTAGTTTGTCCTCGTAGCGTAGTTTTTGCAGGTAAATGAACCTTTCTAGTTGTTGTAAATCCTCATCAACCGTAACAAATTCCGATCCACGATCAATGCTGTATCGAAGCAAATCGCTTAGTGCAATAACCATCTGTGACTCTTCTCGCATATGTTTATTAGCCAGTGACCAATAGATGGTGTTCAATGTATTGTAGAGAAAATGAGGGCGAAACTGTGCTTTAAGAGCTACGATCTGAGCTTGTTTTTCACTGATTTGTTTGCTTGAGAGGTCAGCAATCGTATGGTCTAGGTTTTGAAGCATGGAATTATAGCTTGAGTATAGGATAGCCATTTCTTTATTCATGGTTGTTTTTACAAACGGTAGCGTGGTTCCGCGTTCAACGTTGCTTAGCTTGGTTGCGAGATTACGAAGCGGCTTAGACAGTGTCCACGAGAAAAAGAAGGTAAATAATAACGCTGCGGCCATCCCGAGCAGGCCAATTAAAATAATATTTCTGCGAATGCCATTTAAATCTTTAACAGCTTCTTTAGAATCAATGTAAGCAAAAATGCTCCACTCGCTGTAGGGGGAATAAGCGTAGGATACGAACATATTGCGGGAGTTTATGGTATTTGGGATGATTCGTGCTTTATGATTACTGAATTGACTTAGAATTCTATCATCCATATACAGCCCTATCTCATCTGGATCGGTGGAATAAACAATGGTGTTGAAGGAATCAACAATTTGAATTTTCTCATTCTTACCAAGATGAAATTGGCTGACAGCGTTATGGATAACCTCCACAGGAAGGACGAGAAATAGGGTTCCTAGCCGATTTAAATCATTCCAATCATTAATTTGCCTAGCTCCCATGACCACAGGGATCGTGCCGTTCTGCCATACATCTACACCAAACCAGAGCATACGGCCGTTATTCTGGGCTATAGCTGGAAACCAATAGGCGCCGCGGATTTCTCTCTCGCTGTCCCAGATTACTTTTAAGGAGCTGCTATTGGTATATACCTGATTATCTGAAAGTCCGAGCAGCTTGAACTGGATGTCATAATTGATGGAACGTGTCTGTTGATCGATGTAGCGGGTGATATCCATAGCGTCAGTAGGAGGTGTGCGGGATTCTGCTAAGTCTCCTAGTGTTTCTTGAATCAAGGGACTGAACATGATCGTAGAAGAGAGTTTGTCGTTATCTTGAAGGATAGCGTCCATTTTACCTTGAAGCTGTTTGACGGACTCCAGAATATATTGGTTCGACCGGTTAAGAACGGCTTGGGATGACGATCGGTAGGACAAAAAAATCGTAAAGGCTACGATAGTGAAAATGATCAGTGAGAAACCCATGATTAATTGAACGAGGATGGAGATTTTCTTGGACATGTCATCACCCGCATGAAAAGATATTCTTCCATACATTGTAACAAAAGCAAATGAAAGCGAATATACCTTGCCGTAAAATACACATATTTATATGGATAATCTCATATTTTTCGGGTAGCGGATGAAAGGTTGTTTTTGCTTGTTTTAATACTGGGTTAATCTTTCTTTACTTTAAAATGAAACTTTTTGCGGTCGGATGCGTCTAATACTATGTTTTGTTATAACGAACGTGGCAAAAAGCAATTCTTCCGCTCCGCTGAGAGCGGTTGCGTTTTTGCGGGGAATATAAGAGGAGTATGAAAAAAGACAGAGACCTACTTATATTTACAAATAGGAGCAGAGGAGTCATATCATGGATTTGAAGAAATTAACGTTAGTTGCTGTTTTGGCCATATCTCAGGCCGCCTCGGCAGTGCCGGCTTTTGCTGAATCTGTCAATAGTACCTCAGGTAATACCAATGCAGTAGGAGCAGCTGCCACATCTGCGACGGATGTAATGCCAGAAGCTACTGACCCATTGCCGCCAATGCCAACTGAGGTACCAGGGGGAGTCGTATCACCTACACCAACTCCAATGCCTGGGGCAACAGCTGAACCGACGACTGAGCCTACGACAACACCTGAACCTACAGCAACACCTGAATCAACGGCTACACCGATCCCTACAGCAACACCTGAAACCACTACACAACCTACACCAACGGATGGTGTTCGTGCTGCAGCTAGTAATCAGCTTGTACTTATGATGAACAGCAACAAAATGTACCAAAACGGCGTTGAGTATTTGGCTAATCAGCCAATGGCCGTGAAGAATGGCGTCTCATACGTTTCGATCCGAGCTATGGTAGAACGCGTAGGTGTGAAATACATTTACGATTATAAAACGAAAGAGACCATTGTTACCAAAGGAAGCGACGTAATGCGCTTTAAAACGGACAGTAAGATCTATTCCGTTAATGGTAAAAATGTGACGATGAAAGGTCCAGCTTACCAAACTAATGGTACATTCATGGTTCCTTTGACGTCCATCACCGGGGCATTAGGCATTCCTTATACCGTTGATAATGTGCAAAAACGAGTAATTCTTACGCTGAACACGAAGCCAAAAGCTTCTTTTACAGTGCCAACTGAAATTTATGCTGGTGATCCTGTGAATTTTGTGACTTCCAGCTCTTCACCGAATGGTACGGCCATTGTCGATGAACGCTGGGAAGGAAATAAGCAAGATATCTATGATACACCAGGATTTTATGTAGTATCCTATTCCGTTATGGATGCGAATGGACAGTGGAGTGATCCTTACTCTGTGACCATCAACGTACTAAAACCAAATACACCACCAGTCGCTAATTTCACGACAGACAAAGATTCTTACAAGATGGGTGAAATGATCACTTATTCGGATCTAAGCAGCGACCCAGACGGTGATCCAATTGAAGTGACTTGGACGAATAAAGCAGAAGCTTTCTTTACACCAGGTCCAGCAACAGTCGCTATTCAAGTTAAAGATTCACATGGCGCAATCAGCACTTTTGAGAAAACCATTAATATTTCAGATGAAATCTTGTACAGTAAAGAAGATTTCTATAGATTATTCGGTGCTCCTGGTAGCGTATTTAACATCGACGGATCGATGGTTCCAACTTGGCAGAAGGTAGCCTATAATCTTTCTTCTGAGCCATATAACCTTATTCGCAGTAATAGTCCAGAAACAGTGAATACGGAAGGAATCACATATAAAGAAACATCATTCGGCGGAACTCGCTTCTTGGTCCACCATAAGAATAATATGAATATTAAAACGAAGGTGTATGTGATTGCTAAGAATAACAATCTGTACCCTACGACAATTACAACAGAGTATGTAGGCTTTGGCGGTCCAAGTTCATTTCCAGAAGGCACTGGTAAAATGTCTGTGGAACGTTACTGGAAGTCTATGATTACTAGGGAACATTATAAGACAACGGTCCTTCAACCAGGAGAAAGCGTCTCGATTCTTACGGATCTAAACAAAATTGCAATGAAACCAGGCGAGATTGTATCCCTCCAAGCGGATTTGTTTAGCGATTATCCTATTGAATATAATGTCATGATGATCGAAGCGAATAAAGATCCTCTAACTACACTTCCTACACTTCCAATATTGGATCGTGATGGGGTGCATAACCGAGGAACTTATGCTGATTCTACACGCATCATCACGGTTACCGACGAAGTAGGAACAACTCCTGCGAGACTTCTTCTCGGTGACAATTCGAGTGATTTGAATTTGACCGGTGTAGACCCAATGAATGGTACTGAAGCATCCAATGCAGGTAACTTTGGTGTGTTATACAAAATCAAATTCGACCGTGTTGCACCTAATTCATTGATTACGTTTAATCCACGTGGCGGTAATTACATGGGACCAGTCATGGTTAATGGTCAAATCGTACAAATGCCGAATTCAGGAAGTCTCTCTAGTGCTGATATGAACAGTGTGATTTATCGTACTGGCGATTATGGCGGCTCGGTGGAGATTTTGTTCACAGCAGCTTCTGGTAGTAACTTGCCGGTGAATTTCCTGGTTACACCGCTGCCAGCGAAGAAATAACAAAATAGGTCCATCCTTTAAGTTATTTGGGATTCACCTGAAATAAAAGTCCGGCTGAATATTCCGCAAAGGAATACTCAGCTGGACTTTTTGTATTTAAATGTATGATTTTACTCTGATGAACGCTCATGCACTTGGTTGTTTCATTGACGGGGCATTTATTTTGGGGCATTATTAAGAGAGTGAAGCATAAATGAAATGAACTGAAATGTAATGGGAGATGAGCGTATGCTGTCGACAGAACAAATATTAGAGGTCATGTCGGGGCAAGGTCTGCGAATCACCGACCAACGCAAAACGCTTGCCAAGTTATTCGGCGAGAATAAGGGTTATTTGTCAGCGAAGGATGTCTATGAGCATATGGGCCGCAAGTATAGCGGACTTAGCTTTGATACCGTGTACCGCAATCTGCGTGTAATGGAAGAGCTTGGTGTACTTGAACAAATCGTCTTTGAAGACGGCGTGAAATTCAAGGGAAGCTGCAATCATCAGGATCACCATCATCATATGATCTGCCTTCAATGCGAGAAAACCTACCCGATTAATTTCTGCCCGATGAATTTAACGGATACACCTGATCAATTCCGGGTAGTCAAGCATAAATTTGAGGTGTTCGGTTATTGCAAGGAATGTGAAGAGAACCGGGAAGAAGAACTAGTCGCAGCAGCTAATCGCAAAAAAGGGGTCTAAGAATGGCGACCCTTCGTAGAACGATCCAGGCTCCCATTCGGGTGTACCGCAAGTACATTTCCCCGATTAAGCCTGCCACTTGTCGCTTCTATCCAACCTGCTCTGCCTATGCACTAGAAGCTATTGAAGTCCATGGTCCACTTAAAGGTTCATGGCTTGCTGCCAAGCGGATTGCTAGATGCCATCCCTTCAATCCAGGGGGACTTGATCCGGTTCCGCCTCTTGAGGAACACCCCACGAAGAAGGATTCTGCTCGCGCGACTTGACACGAGCCCTTGCCATTGGGTATATTCACAGGTAATAGTATGAATTCCGAGGAACGGATGAGTAAATCGGTACGCCCATTACAGAGAGCCGGAACGAGCTGAAAGCCGGTATGGAGCGTTAGATTGAATATGGTCCGGGAGGAACTGTGTTCGAGCGGGAACTGCAATTGAGGTTCACGTAAGATAACGGCGTGTTCCAGCGTTAATGGACAGTTCCCGAGAGGGAACTGGCGAAGCCTGATCTCTGTGAAGAGACAGGAAATTTGGGTGGTATCGCGTGAGTTATACTCTCGCCCCATTAAAGGGGCGGGAGTTTTTTGTCTTTTGATGAAAGAAAGGATGATTAATCAATGAGCGAAAAGAAAACTTTTTACTTAACTACACCTATCTACTATCCGAGTGATAAGCTGCATATCGGACATGCTTATTCTACCGTAGCTGGAGATGCAATGGCCCGCTACAAACGTCTACGCGGCTATGATGTAAGGTATCTTACAGGTACAGACGAGCATGGTCAAAAGATTGAACGGAAGGCAGAGGAAGCAGGCAAAACCCCTCAGCAGTTCGTTGATGACATCGTTGTTGGCATTAAGGAATTATGGCGCAAGCTAGACATCTCCAATGATGACTTTATCCGCACAACGGAAGAACGTCATAAGAAGGTAGTTCAGGATATTTTTGATCGACTGCTCAAGCAAGGTGACATCTATAAAGGCGAATATGAAGGCTGGTACAGTATTCCGGATGAAACCTTCTATACAGAAACACAATTGGTCGATATCGTTCGAGATGACAATGGCGTAATCATTGGTGCAAAAAGCCCTGATAGCGGTCATCCGGTTGAACTGGTGAAGGAAGCGAGTTATTTCTTCCGGATGAGTAAATATGCAGATCGATTGCTGCAATTTTATGAGGAGAATCCGGAGTTTATTTTGCCGGAATCCCGTAAAAACGAAATGATTAACAACTTTATCAAGCCTGGTCTGGAGGATCTTGCGGTTTCCCGTACGACTTTCGATTGGGGTGTTAAGGTTAAAGGCGATGAAAAGCATGTAGTGTACGTATGGATCGATGCATTGACAAATTACATTACTGCTTTGGGTTACGGTTCCGAGGATCGCAGTTTGTACGATAATTTCTGGCCTGCTGATGTGCATATTGTCGGCAAAGAAATCGTCCGTTTCCATACGATTTACTGGCCGATCATTCTAATGGCGCTGGGTGAGCCTCTTCCGAAAAAGGTATTTGCTCATGGCTGGCTGCTCATGAAGGATGGCAAAATGTCAAAATCCAAAGGGAACGTAGTAGATCCAGTTACATTAATTGATCGTTACGGCCTGGATGCACTTCGTTATTACCTGCTACGGGAAGTACCGTTTGGTTCGGATGGTACATTCACACCGGAAAGCTTTGTAGATCGGGTTAACTATGATCTTGCTAATGACCTTGGTAACCTGTTGAACCGGACAGGTGCGATGGTAGAGAAGTATTTCGGTGGAGAGCTTCCAGCGTATGAAGGAAATGTAACAGCATTTGATGGTGAGCTTCAAGCTGCGGCAGAGAATACTTATGCCAAAGTAGAAGAAGCGATGGAAAAAATGGAGTTCTCCGTAGCGCTAACAGCGATCGGGATCTTTATCAGCCGCACCAATAAATATATTGATGAGACACAGCCTTGGGTGCTTGCTAAGGATGAGAGCAGAACAGCTGAGTTGGCTTCCGTAATGAGACATCTTGTGGAAGGTCTTCGCACCGCTTCCATTCTACTGCAGCCGTTCTTGACGCAAACCCCAGCGAAAATTTGGGAACAGCTTGGCATCGAAGTTGGTGAATTAACGACATGGGACAGCGGCAAGACCTTTGGTCTGATTCCGGCAGGAACAAAACTGGTGAAAGGCAATCCAATCTTTCCACGCCTGGATGTGGAGCAAGAGGTAGCTTATATCGCCGAAGCCATGGGCGCTGGTAAACCGGCTGCTGAAGCGACCGAAGCAGCACCTGCGGCTCCTGCGGTATCCGAGCCTGAGGAAGAGCATAAAGAAGAGATCGGCATCGACGATTTCGCCAAGGCTGAGCTTCGGGTAGCTCAGGTCATTGCAGCTGAGCCTGTGAAGAAAGCGGACAAGCTGCTGAAGCTGCAGCTGGATCTAGGTTATGAGCAGCGTCAAGTCGTTTCTGGTATCGCGAAGTTTTACACACCGGAAGAGCTGGTAGGCCAAAAAGTGATTTGTATTGTGAACCTGAAGCCAGTGAAACTGCGCGGAGAATTGTCCCAAGGGATGATTTTAGCGGCTTCTAAAGGTGATCAGTTAACCATCGCCACAGTTCCAGATAGCATGCCAAATGGAGCTATTGTGAAGTAAGATTCGTTATGTAGAATCTATATATGTAATTGTTATATAAGAAAGGGAATGCTCCTTCAGCCAGCTAGGCTGTGGGAACATTCCTTTTTTCAACGTATAAGCAGGGATAAAATTCAGAATCATCTTATTAGGATTTATTGTTGACTTATCGTAATGATTACTATTATACTTCTAATAGTAAAGATTACGATTTGAGAGGGAGATCAATTTAATGGTTGCTATGAAGTCACGAATAAGTCTGCTTATACTTGCATTGGTGCTTGTATTTACACTCACTGCATGTGGACCTAAGAGCAGTGGAAGTATAGTTGAAGGGAAAGTAAATGTTGTAACTACTTTTTATCCTATTTATGAGTTTACTCGGGAAATTGGTGGAGATGATATAAATGCTATTAATCTTCTTCCGGTTGGTGTAGAGCCGCATGATTGGACACCACGCAGTCAGGATATTGTCAATACCTCCAAAGCGCAATTGTTCTTGTACAATGGAGCAGGGCTTGAGGGATGGGTTCCTAATTTTCTAAAAGGACTTGATAGCAGCAGTAAAGTGGAAGCTGTTGAAGTAAGTAAAGGTATTGATTTAATAATGACCGATGAAGATGACGGACATGATCATGGGGGAAGCGGCGAAGAGGATCATCACGAAGATGATGCTGATCATAATAGCCATTCTTCTGAGGACAGCCTTCATACGGACCCACATACCTGGGTAAGTCCGAAATCAGCGATCATCATGGCGCGCAATATAAAAGAAAGCCTTCAATCTGTGGACCCTGAGCATAAAGATGGTTATGAAGAGCGTTACAATAAGCTTGCTGAACGTTTACAGGCTTTGGATAGTAAATTTGAACAGGAGCTTACCAAGCTGCCTAACCACAAAATTGTAGTTTCACACCAAGCTTTTGCCTACCTTGCCCGTGACTATAAGCTTGAGCAGCATGCGATTATGGGATTATCCCCAGACGCTGAGCCGCGTGGACAGGATTTAGTAAACCTGGCGAAGATGGTTAAAGAGGAGAAAATTCAATACATCTTTTTTGAAGAGCTTGTCTCCGATAAACTGGCTAAGACCTTAGCGGCTGAAGCTGGTGTGTCTACTATGGTTCTTAATCCGGTAGAGGGTCTTACTGCGGAGCAAGAAAAGAACGGGGATAACTACTTCACCTTGATGGAGAAAAATTTGCAAAATCTGATTATGGCTTTACAATAAAAAGGAAAGTATAAGGAAAAGGCGGTGCTAAAGCATGCAATCGGTATCCTTGGACTGCCATCAGCATATCATCGATATACAGGATCTTTCTTTTTCATATGGTGAACAGAAGGTGATCTCGAATCTTAACTATAGTGTAAGAGAACGAGACTTCCTTGGTATCATTGGTTCTAATGGCGCTGGTAAAACAACACTGATGAAGATGATCGTCGGTTTGCTACCGGCAAGCAGTGGTGAAATCAAACTATTTGGAACGCCTGTCCGCAAGTTTAAAGACTGGGAACGGATAGGTTATGTTCCACAAAAGAACGCCTTCAACCCGCTGTTTCCAGCAACGGTGCGTGAAGTAGTGCTATCTGGTTTGTACAATAACAAGAATCTTATTCGAAGAGTATCTAAGGCTCAGCATCGTCAGTGCGAAGATGCACTTGAAGTGATGCGGATACAGGATATTGCGGAGAAAAGAGTAGGCCAGCTGTCAGGCGGTCAGCAGCAGCGTGTATTTCTAGCACGTGCGTTGATCAACCATCCGGATCTGCTGATTTTGGATGAGCCTACAGTCGGTATTGATGCTGAATCACAAGCAGGATTCTTTGAATTAATTACACATATGCATGCCCATCATCATATGACATTCCTAATGGTGTCGCATGATATTGACATGATTAAGAATTACTTAGGGAATGAACCTGTGCAAACGAACGGTAAGATTAACTTTTTCTCCCGTCATTCTCATGATTTGCAGAATTGTACAGAGGAGAACCTGCAGCACACGCTCTCTTAGGTCATAGTTAAACTCTGGTAGAAAAAGGGAACCCTCGATTATTGGGGGCGTACATAGAGCATCGGAGCAGGGTTTCCCTCATCTTTAATCCTTTCCGTATACTAAATACCGCGACGCTGTAAGCGTGCCCCGTTAGGGGCGAAAGCGATCCTTCTTCGTCCTAACTATGTTCAGTAACCCCACCTCCTACGCCAGTTGCACTTGACGGGTGTCCAGAGGGCAGAGCCCTTGAGGCCCTCCCTTAGGAGGGAGGGTTTGGGAGGAATCGAAAAAAGATTTTAATAAAAGCTTTTAAAAATGTTTCAATTGTTCTACGGAGGAGAGTTAAAGTTGGAAATTCTATTTAGCGATTTTTTTCAGCGAGCGCTTGCGGGCGGTCTTCTGATAGGCATTACAGCGCCGCTTATAGGCGTTTTTCTTGTGCTCAGACGTTTATCTATGATTGGGGATACGCTGGCTCATGTTACGATTGCCGGTGTGGCACTTGGTTTTTTGACAGGATTTTACCCGCTGGGAGCAGGTCTTATTTTTGCAGTGGTGGCTTCCTTCGCGATAGAGAAGCTGCGCAAGGCTTATAAGAGTTATGCAGAGCTCTCGATAGCCATAATTATGTCGGGCGGAGTGGCTTTAGCCTCACTCTTTTTCACTTTAGGAAAAGGTTATAATGCAGATGTTATGAGTTACTTGTTCGGTAGCATTTATACGTTAGACAATACCGATTTAATCGTAGTAGGGATCGTAACGATAGCAGTTGTAGTAGTAGTATCTCTGTTTTTTAAGGAGTTCTTCTTACTTAGCTTTGAAGAGGATGCTGCGAGTGTCAGCGGACTCCCAGTGAAGCTGCTTAACATGTTGATTACCATTCTGACGGCGCTTGTAATCAGTACTGCGATTAAAATTGTTGGATCTTTGCTAGTATCAGCTCTACTGACCATTCCTGTGGCCATCAGCTTATTGTTATCTCGAAGCTTTAAATCCTCGGTCATTCTATCCGTCATCATTTCGGAAATTGCTGTTGTAGGCGGACTAGTGGTTGCAGGAGTTTGGAATCTGGCCCCTGGTGCAACCATTGTGCTTTTACTCATATCACTATTAGTGTTGACTTTGATCGGTAAAAAGGGTTTGCCAGCATAAACAGCGAATAAAATATAGGGTATGCCCTGAAGTGATTCGAATGCTGGAAGGAGAGCCGCTACCTTGTCTAATATCAATGCAGGAATAGCCTTAGCAGCAGGGGTAGCATCATTTATATCACCCTGCTGCTTACCGCTTTATCCCTCTTATTTATCGTATATTACCGGATTATCCGTTCAGCAATTGAAGTCAGGCAGCAATACCAAAGAGGTCCGTATACGCACAATAACCCATACATTGGCATTTATTTTAGGTTTTTCAGCGGTTTTTTACACCTTAGGATTTGGTGCAGGACTATTTGGACAATTTTTTAATGGACAGCGTGATCTGATCCGGCAATTATCGGCGATTTTGATTATTGTGATGGGATTATTTTTGCTTGGGATCTTTCAGCCGCAATTTCTACTTCGCGAACGTAAGCTTGATTTAAAATGGAAGCCGGCGGGTTATGTGGGATCCTTTATTTTTGGTATCGGTTTTTCAGCGGGCTGGTCTCCATGTATTGGACCGATTCTGACTGCGATTATCGCACTTTCCGCCAGTGAGCCTGGCACGTGGTTTACGTTAATTACGGCTTATAGCATAGGGTTCGCCTTGCCATTCTTTGTCTTAGCCTTCTTTCTTGGAGGAGCCAGACGTATCCTTAAATATTCAAATGTGCTCATGAAGATTGGTGGCGTTCTCATGGTATTTATGGGTGTTCTGCTCTTTACAGATCAAATGTTTCGGATCACAGTTTGGCTACAGGGAATTACACCAGATTGGCTCATTTTTTAAGTGAAATAATCAATTCCTGCTTCTGGAAAATGTTCGAATATCCGCTCTGTGATAAACTCTCGCAGGGCGGTTTGCTGTTCATCTGGATAGACATATTTATTTTGTCCCCAGCGTCCCCATTTCTTCTTACGCTTCTCCATGTCCATTTCTAGCTTGGATTTGGGGTAGCGCTTCTCTATAACCGTCTTAGCGGTTTTGGTGAATCGATGCTGAATCATTTCGAAGGTTAGTCCTTTTCCGATTTCAGGGGGAAGGGTCTGGGCTAACTTGGCCAGTAGCTCAGCATAACCTTCTTGCCAGCCGTCATACCAAATAATTGGAGCAATGATAAAGCCAAGTGGATAACCCGCCCGTGCTACCTTTCCAGCGGCTTCAATACGCTCCTCAAAGCGGGAGGTGGCAGGCTCGAAATTTTTGATTACATAATCTGCGTTGACGCTGAAGCGAACTCGGGTATGTCCGTTATGCTCCAAAGCAAGCAGTGGTTCAACATGTTGGTATTTGGTCACAAAGCGCAGACGGCCAAGGGGTTCTTTTGCCATAAATGTAATTAGTTCTGCCAGAGAGCCGGTAATATGCTCAAGTCCTAAAGGATCTGATGTGCAGGCAGCTTCAAAAGTGGTGATTTCTGGATTGCGCTCCTCAATATATTTTTTGGCAGCATCTATAATGTCACCTGTGTTTACATATACGCGAATGTAGGGCTTTGCTCCTAAGGTAGTCTGCAAATAGCAATAATGGCAGTGCCCCATACAGCCGGTGGCAATGGGAATAGCATAATCAGCCGATGGCTTGGATTGGTCAAATTTCAAAGTTTTGCGTAGGCCGACAACAAGCGTTCTTTTGGCAATTTTATATTGCTCGACCTCAGTTTCACCAGGGAAATTCATAATACGATTATGTGATGTGGTCATACGATAAGGGATATTGTTAGCCTTTACCCATTCCATTATTTTTTCACCTTTAGGGTAATTTAAAGCATTCGGTTCGAAGAAAACAAGCTCTGGAAGAAAAAGTGCAGTAGGTTTTCTGGGTCTTTTTACAGTAGAGGGCTCTGGCGTCACTATAGTCATAAATTCACGCTCCTTTTGAATGACGAGTATGTTTATTATGTCTAACTCAGCCCCAATAGAAGCATGGTAAACATGTGCAACTCATCTGTAAGTTCCTTTGAAGGACTTGCCAAGGTGCGTTAGAAACATGTATCATTGTTAGAGCAAGGTTTGGCCCGGCGCCATGCTCATTATAGAAAAGAGGTAAAGTTTAATGCCAACACCCAGCATGGAGGATTATTTGGAGCGCATATACAAGCTCATAGATGAGAAAGGTTATGCGCGGGTCTCGGATATTGCCGAGGGACTGGAAGTACACCCCTCCTCTGTGACCAAGATGATCCAAAAACTGGATAAGGACGAATATCTCATCTATGAGAAATATCGTGGGCTTGTCCTAACCAACAAAGGGAAAAAAGTAGGAAAACGTCTGGTTGATCGCCATCAACTATTGGAGGAATTCCTCGGATTGATCGGAGTACAGCAGGAATACATTTATAATGATGTTGAAGGAATCGAGCATCACTTAAGTTGGGATTCGATTACGCGTATTGAAACATTGGTAGAATATTTCCGCCGCGATGAAGAACGTGTACAGACTTTATATGCGATTCACAACGAACTGACAAGCGATTCTTGAAATGTTTTTCCCGAAACGGATACTGTCCTAAAAGTTATGCGCAGCAAGGCTTTCGTGAGCATAATCAGTGGATAGTATAGCCGTTTCTATTTTGTTTAGTGCAACCTTTCCCAGTTTTTAGCGTCAAAACGGATACAGTCCTTTTAAAAATATAAGAGAGTATGAGTTTTATTCGGTACTTCTTATATTTTTTGCAGAGACAGATACCCCCTTTTTAGAAGGAGGCATTCTCTCATCTGCTTGAAGGATTTATCCGTTTTTTCTTATTTTTTGGATACATATTTTTTAGATTTGGGGAGGAATTATGAATTATCGTAAATGGATGTTGAGCTTGTTAGTACTTATGTTGTTTCTGCCTTTATGGTCTCCTGGTGCACGCGCGGCAGCGGTGCAAATTACGATTGAACTGGATGGAGAGGCGCTGGTTAGTGATGTGCCTCCGTATATCACAACTTCCAATGTAACGATGGTGCCAATAAGTGTGATCAGTAAAGGATTAAATGCCGGCGTAGTATGGAATCAAAATAGTAAGACTGTAACGATCACTCAAGGAGATACGGTTCTCAAGCTGACCAGTGGCCTGAAAAACGCATGGGTAAACGATACTTCGGTAGCGCTGGATACATCCGTGCAGATTAAGCAGGGGCGGGTAATGGTACCCATTCGTTTTGTAAGTGAGCAATTGGGACTGCAGGTGTTATGGGATCAGGTTAATAAGCATATTTCCTTGATCTCCAACACTGAACCACCACAATCTGTCGATCCAGAAAAACCAACGACACCAACGACACCAACAGTGCCGACGTTACCGACTATCCCTGGTGGATCGACTGGTAAGGAGATGAAGGGGGCTTGGATCTCTACCGTATTCAACCTGGACTGGCCTTCAACGTCTTCGGCAGGAAATGAAGCGAAACAAAAGCAGGAGTTTGATAATTTGTTAGACAAGCTAAAGGCTGTTGGCTTTAATGCTGTATTTGTTCAGGTTAGACCTTCAGCAGATAGTCTGTATCCATCGACTTTAGTTCCTTGGTCTAAGGTATTGACGGGTACACAAGGAAAGAATCCGGGATATGATCCTCTAAGCTATATGGTCAGTGCTGCGCATTCCCGCGGCATGCAGTTTCATGCTTGGTTCAACCCATTCCGTGCAACGACGGATGCTTCCACCTCAGCGTTAGCAAGTAACCATGTGGCAAAAGAACATCCAGAATGGATTGTGAATGCCGATGGTAAGAAATACATTAATCCAGGTATTCCGGAGGCTCGCCAACATATCATCGACACGGTGATGGAAGTGGTTAAAGGTTACGATATCGATGGTGTCCATTTGGATGATTACTTTTATCCTTCAAATGTTACTTTTGCCGATGATGCTGCTTATTCTACCTATAATACGAAAAAGCTTTCTAAAGCTGATTGGCGCCGAGATAATATTAATGAATTTGTCCGTCAGTTGGGAGAACAGATTCATAAGGTGAAGCCAAAGGCTTCTTATGGAATCAGTCCTTTTGGAGTATGGCGAAATATTAAAAATGATAGTACAGGTTCGGACACGACTGCAGGGGTATCTGCTTATGACAGCATGTATGCGGATGTTCGGACATGGATTAAGCAGGGCTGGATTGATTATGTCGCTCCGCAAATTTATTGGAGTTTGTCCTTTAGCACAGCTCGTTATGACAAGTTAGTAGATTGGTGGGTAAAAGAAGTCGAGAATACGAATGTTAAACTCTACATCGGGTTAGCTGGTTATAAGGTCGGAGCCAGTGATCAAAAGGCTGAATGGCAAAGTGGAGATCAAATTATTAATCAGCTCAAATATAATGAGAAGTACGAAGAGGTTGCAGGTAGTATTATGTTTAGAGCGAATGACGTCGTAGTCCGCAATCCGTTCGGATTGTCGAGCTTACTGACCTTTTATTTTAAATCCTAATAGTTTAGCTGTTATTCATAAGGAGTCATGAATGTTCCCCTGTGCTCATAGATAAGCAATAGAATCTATGGGAAACGGGGGATTTTTGTGTATGGAGATTAACGCAGTATTTGAAGGAGGAGGCGTAAAGGGGATTTCTCTTGCGGGAGCAGTTGAAGCTACAGAAAGGGCAGGCTGGACTTTTAAAAGGGTAGCAGGAACCTCCTCAGGTTCGATTGTAGCCACTTTACTAGCAGCGGGCTATGAAGGGGAGGAAATGTGTCGGATAATCCAAGGAACATCCTTTTCATCGTTTCTGAAGCGAGGTCCCGTTTATAATACGGCTATCGTTGGTCCTGCGCTGCGAGTGTTATTGAAGAAAGGATTATATTCTGGAGAAGCCTTGGAATCCTGGATAAGAGCATTATTACTGAAAAAGGGGATCATCACCTTCCGTGATCTGCCTGCCGGTAAATTATCTATCATCGCATCCGATATCACAAATGGAAGGATATTGGTCTTGCCAGATGGCTTGGAGCAGTATGGGATCTCTCCGGAGCATTTTGAAGTGGCCAAGGCAGTGCGAATGAGCTGCAGCATTCCTTATTTTTTTGATCCTGTGATGTTAAGACTAAACGGGCAGGCAGCAAGAGGGAAATCCTTTGCCGAGCAGTTTGTGTATGTTGTAGATGGTGGGCTCTTGAGTAATTTTCCTTTGTGGCTATTTGACAGCAAGAATAATGGGAGCAAACAACCTGGGAGCAGAATTCCTACGGTAGGTTATCAAACGGTAGGTAAGACCGATCCACAGCCGCATAAAATTAGAGGGCCATTCAGTATGCTCCAAGCTATGGTAACCACCATGCTCTCTGCTCATGATGAGAAGTTTATTGAAGGGGATAAATTTGTTCGTACGGTAAAAATTCCTACGCTTGGGATTGGGACGACTCAATTTGAAATTACAAAAGCGCAAAGCGATGAAATGTATGCTGCTGGACTTAAAGCAGGAGAAGATTTCTTTAAGGAGTGGCGACCAAGATAACGAATATGATAATAACCATATGAGAAAAAAGCATCCCGCACGTTACTTAAAACGTGGAGATGCTTTTTGGAGTTCTTATGAAGTTAGTGATACTTCGGAAGCTGATCGTCATTTTTCCCTTTACTTCCTTCGATCACTTGGAAAGGATAGCTTTTGCGTTTGCCTGGTGCAGATTGAGTCTTGCGAATTCCTGCTACCTTTGACATGGTTTTCTGGGAAGGCTTCACTTTAACCTTAGATCCACTGCTGCTACGAGCGTATTTGCCTGGTCCCATTTTTTTGTAAGCATAATAAATGATTGCTAACAGTACTAGGGGGAGAATCAGCTTCGACAGCGTAAAGAAGGGCTCAGTCAAGACTCCAATCACAAAACCGAAAATCGCAAGCGTAACCGTAATCCAAAAAATTAAAGCATGCCTGATCATAGATCACTCATCCTTTCGCAGGATCCAATATGCCGCCTGACACACTTGCCTCCGAATATCCTCTTGCTTCAATCGCAGCATCAAGCTCACGCATACGGTTAAAAGAGGCAATAGATACTTCTACCTGATCGTCTTTTGGCTCTTTGGTTGTAAGGAGTTGCAGCCACAATCCAGGGTAACCCAGATATTTAAGGCCTGGTACTTCTCTTACCGCATTGGTTCCCTTTAGAACTTCGAACGATACACCAATTACGACTGGCAACAAGATAATCCGCTGGATCACTCGTTCCCAAAGATTATCCCATGGGACTACGGAGTAAATAATCACACCGAGGATAATCGTCAGCATCATAAAGCTACTTCCACAGCGGTAATGCAGACGGCTGTATTTCTGAACGTTCTGAACAGTCAGTTCTTCGCCTGCTTCAAAAGCGCTGATGACTTTATGTTCGGCGCCGTGATACTGGAACAGTCGCTTGATCACAGGTGTTTGAGAAATCGCCCATAAATAGACCAGCAAGAGAATCATTTTGATGCCGCCTTCTATGAGGTTGTGCAGTACGTAGTTATCAAATACATTTTTAAATAAAAAATCCTCTACAAATACCGGAACAAGCGTAAAAATGAGCTTTCCGAACAAGAAGGAGAGAATACCCATTACAGCAACCCCAAAAATCATTCCAAGGCTCCAGCCCTCATCCTTTTTCTTCGGCTTCGCTTTTTCCTTCTCAATATCTTCTGGTTCCAACTCATCTTCAGCGTAGGATTCGGCTGAATAGTTCAAGTGCTTAGAGCCTTTAGCGCTGGCATCTATTATACTGACAAGGCCGCGAAGCAGCGGAATCTTGCGCAGTTTCGTGACCCAGCTCTTATCGCTTTTGGGTACTTCTAAAAATGTGATTTCCTGATTCTTGCGTCGCACGGCTGTTACATTGATATGCTTACCGCCGAACATGACGCCTTCAATGACGGCTTGGCCGCCGTAACTGGGAGTTTCCTGGGACAACCAATTCACCTTCTCGTATTTAATATGATTTATATAATACATTGTAACTAATTTTTGAAGACATTACTAGTTGGATCGCCTTTTGCTGTACATACTATCTTCTAGAGAGAACGAGAGATAAATTGGCATTGAAAATAAAGAAAGCGAGGCAATTTCATGAGCAAATCTCATCAACAACAATCGGGGCATACAAATATTTGGCTTTTTGCACTCGAATTAGGTTTTTTTGCAGGATTAATTTGGGGTGGACTTCATTGGCTAGTCTATTGGTTCAGTTTTACCAAAGTAAGCCCTGGCTTTATCGCAGAGCCTTTTTTCAGGCATGCGTTTTTGACAACAGCATTTGGACATTTCGTGGGATATATGATGTTTATTGTATTTTCGGTCATCGCCTCCATGCTGTATGTACTGCTTCTCCGCAAGCTGAAGGGACCTTGGCCAGGCCTGGTCTACGGCGTTTTATGGTGGGCGATTATATTTATTCCTGGTTCGCAGATGTTTCTTATGCAGCCCCCATTCAAGCTGCCGTGGAACACTGTCATTAGTGAGTTCTGCATTTTTCTGCTATGGGGAATGTTCATTGGATATACAGCAGCGATCGAGTATACGGACGAACGGAAGCGTGAGCAAAGTACAGCGCTTGCCTAACGGCGCGAAAAAACTTCTCAAGGGGATATCCCTATGTTAAAATACAATGTGGCTATTTCGAGAGGAGAATGAAAATGGGTAACAAGCGTGTCTCCAAGCTGCGTAAGGTTTTGCAGGATCAAGGATTGGATGCAATGTTGATAACTAGCGGTTATAACCGCCGCTATTTAAGTGGATTTACCGGATCGTCCGGTTATGTACTGGTGACAAGTGATGATTGTTATCTGCTGACTGACTTCAGGTATATGACACAGGCCGCGGACCAAGCAATGGGGGTTAAAGTTGTAGAACATACAACTAAGTTCATTGATACAGTTCGCGAGCTTCTGCCTTCTGGTAAAGAGGTACGTATCGGTTTCGAACAGGATGATGTTTCATTCAGCGCGTACACCTCATATGCAGAAGCACTTAAGCCGGCAGTGTTAGTTCCAATTTCCAAAGCTGTGGAAGACCTTCGTATGTTCAAGGATGAGGAAGAGCTTGCCGTTATGCAACGTGCAGCAGATCTTGCCGATGCTACATTCAGTCATATTCTGAACGTGATCAAGCCGGGCATGACTGAGCGCGATGTTGATTTGGAAATGGAATTTTATATGCGTACCCATGGTGCAACTTCTTCATCGTTTGATACGATTGTTGCTTCAGGTGAACGCTCGTCCATGCCACACGGCGTAGCAAGCAGCCGTGTAATTCAAGGCAATGAATTCATTACCCTTGATTTCGGTGCATTACTTGATGGCTATTGCTCAGATGTGACAAGAACTATCGCACTCGGAGCACCGGATCCGAAGCTGAAAGAGATCTATGATATTGTGCTGGAAGCTCAGCTACATACTTTAGCACATATCAAGCCGGGTATGACTGGACGGGAATGTGATGCCTTGGCACGTGATATCATTGCTAGCTACGGATATGGTGAACAATTTGGACACAGCACAGGCCATGGACTTGGAATGGAAGTTCATGAGTGGCCGCGTTTGTCCAAACTTAGCGACGATATTATGCAGCCGGGGATGGTAGTAACTGTGGAGCCTGGTATTTATTTGCCGGGAATTGGCGGAGTACGTATTGAAGACGACATTGTGATCACGGAGAGCGGAATATCACTGCTGACCCATTCGTCTAAAGAATATACAGTACTGTAAGTAAGTTTGATGTATTAGATTGATTATAAATTTTGGAGGGATTTTTAGTGATTTCAGTAAATGATTTTAAAACAGGTTTGACCGTAGAGGTAGAGGGAGATATTTTTACCGTTATTGATTTCCAACACGTTAAGCCAGGTAAAGGCGCAGCATTTGTTCGTTCCAAGCTTAAGAACTTGCGTAACGGTAATACAGTAGAGCGTACATTCCGTGCAGGTGAAACGATTGGCCGTGCTATTATCGAAAACCGTGGTGTACAATATCTCTATGCCAGTGGATCGGACCACGTTTTCATGGATAACGAAACTTATGACCAATTCGAATTGTCCGAAAAGCAATTGGAATGGGAATTGAATTTCCTTAAAGAGAACATGACTGTAAACATCGTTAGTTACAAAGGTGAGATTCTTGGGATCAACCTTCCTACCAGCGTAGAGTTGAAGGTTGTTGAAACTGAGCCTGGCGTTAAAGGAAACACGGCTCAAGGTGCCACGAAATCGGCCAAGCTTGAAACCGGACATAGTGTTCAGGTTCCATTGTTCATCAACGAAGAAGACATCTTGCTGGTTGATACTCGTGAAGGTAAATATATCTCCCGCGCGTAGGAAACAGAACAATAACCTAGATATTACCAGAAGAGCCTCCCCGTTTATACGGTGGAGGTTTTTTTATGAACAGTAACGGATAAAGATGCTGTGGAAGCCTACATTAAAATACTGGAAGTTGAGTAAAATAAGCACAGCTGAAGGGTTGATGCTGACCTTATCTTTTTTTTCACAGCGGGGAAATTTAATAAATTTTTTATGAAACCATTAACGCAAGGCACTGTTTTCGTATTATACTGATTTAAAGCGGGAAACCGATTAGAAGCAACTACATAGACCGATATGGGGAGTGAATGGGACTTTGTCACTTTATGTTATGAAATTCGGAGGCAGCTCCGTCGGCGACACTGAACGAATGAAACGCGTCGCCAAGCGCATCGCAGACAAGCAAGATGAGGGACATCGCTGCGTTGTGGTTGTATCTGCAATGGGGGATACAACAGATGATTTGATCGATACGGCGAAGCAACTAAACGGGCAGCCGCCCGCACGTGAAATGGATATGTTGATGACGACAGGTGAACAAATCTCCGTCGCTCTATTGTCCATTGCCCTGCATGGGATCGGGCGGAATGCAGTTTCTTATACAGGATGGCAGGCTGGATTCCGAACAGACGAAACTCACGGCAGAGCTCGTATCAATGAAATTGACCCGCGTCGTGTATTAGCGTCTTTGGAGCGTGAACAGATCGTGATCGTTGCAGGCTTTCAGGGAATGACTGTGGACGGTGAGATCACCACATTAGGCCGCGGTGGTTCGGACACTACAGCCGTAGCATTGGCTGCTGCTATTCAAGCAGATGTATGCGAGATCTATACCGATGTAGATGGTATTTACTCCACTGACCCACGTATCGTGAAGACGGCACGTAAGCTGAAGGAAATCTCTTACGATGAAATGCTGGAGCTTGCCAATCTGGGAGCAGCTGTATTACATCCACGTGCAGTGGAGTACGCTAAGCGTCATCAAGTTAAGCTGGTCGTTAGATCGAGCTTTAATCATAATGAAGGTACTGTTGTGAAGGAGGAAACAAGCATGGAGCAGGGAATCGTAGTTAGTGGTATTGCATTTGATAAGAATGTAGCACGTGTCAGTATTCTTGGAGTTCCTGATGTACCAGGTGTACTCGCTCAGGTCTTCGGCAAGCTTGCTGAAGAGGGCGTTAACGTAGATATCATCGTACAAAGTGGTGTACAGAATGAGCAGGCTGACTTCTCATTTACAGTTTCTCTTGATGAGCTGGATCGGGCGAAGGAAGTTATTAAAGAAATTCATAAAACTTTGCCTTATCGTGAAGTTACCTCCGAGGATAACCTGGTGAAGGTATCCATCGTTGGTGCTGGTATGGTCAGCCATCCAGGGGTAGCGGCTCAAATGTTTGATGTACTCTCCCAAGAGGGTGTAAGCATCAAGATGGTCAGCACTTCTGAGATCAAAGTATCTTGCGTCATTGAATCAGGCAATTTGCCATCAATCATACAGGCGCTTCATACCGCCTACAATCTTGATACAACTGAGCAAGCTTTCGTCGGAGGTCCTAAGGATCGCCGATAGGAGCTGCTGGGGAAATAAAAAGGGATGTTTACAGCTAAATGGCTGTAAGCATCTTTTTTTTATTGTTTAGGAAATTATACAATACAAAAAAATGTGGATAACTCCGAAGAAAGAGGAAGGAGGGGTGAACGTGAAGAAGCAGGAAACATGGAATAAACGAGGAGTCATCCGTCAGTTTCTAAAAACCGAGCGGACCTTATATCCTCCGAAATGCATGTTTTAGCCGAGCCTACGGACAAATGTATGCGAATAATCGAATACAATATGCCGCCGGTAACGTAAATGTGCCAATTGTATGCGAAAAATCGAATACAATGTGCCGTCGGTAGCGTAAACGAGCCAAATGTATGCGAAAAATCGAATACAATGTGCTGCCGGTAGCGTAAACGAGCCAAATGTATGCGAAAAATCGAATACAATGTGCCGCCGGTAACGTAAACGAGCCAAATGTATGCGAAAAATCGAATACAATGTGCCGCCGGTAACATAAACGAGCCAAATGTATGCGAAAAATCGAATACAATGTGCCGCCGGTAACATAAACGAGCCAAATGTATGCGAAAAATCGAATACAATGTGCCGCCGGTAAAGTAAACGAGCCAGCGCTGTTATTCGCCCCAGATCACCGGGAAGGGGTTTGTTATTAGGAATAAGTGCAATACGGTCCGTCCCTAATATATGTGCTCATTTCATCGAAATAAAGCCATTCGGTCCGTAAGCGGAACCTCACTACGAAGGTGCATATGGATACGAGTATGGAATTACGGATGTACTCAGCTTGTAACTCTACTCCAAGGACGACGTCAGGCGTTTTTCTTGTTAAGACTTATAAACCGAGTTTGTTGCGGTATTCCTGCGGTGTTATGCCATAATGCTTCTTGAATAGATGAATGAAATAGCTAGGTTTTTGATAGCCAAGCAAGGTTGAAATTTCATAGATTTTTTCAGGCGACTGCTCTAGCAAGAGAATTGCCTTCTCCATACGAATACGAAGCGTATATTCACTGATTCCTTCACCAGTTTCAAGCTTGTAAATCTTCGAGAGATATGAAGGATTCAGATATACGCTTGAAGATATAGTCTGTAGTGAAGCTGTACCAGGGTTCTGCGCGATGTAATCCTGTACCTTGCGGATAATGGAGTTTCGGGAATCCTTCTCCACACTGCTAACCGAGCGTCGGTAGCTGGCGATGACCCGTTCACTCCAGTTGCGTAGCTCATCGACTGTTTGCATAGGCTGCCCGCTAGTTACGGTATAGAAATCTTCACCGATCGTGTCAGCCAGCCATTTTTTGGTGCGATGAATAAGAGAAGAAATGGAGGAGGCAATGGCGAAATAAGCTTCAAGGATATGCTCCTGTGAGTCTCGCCATTCTTCTTCTAGCTCTTTCAGGATTGCTGCCAGCTTATCGTTGGCTGCTTCCCATTGGCCCATTTCCAGCAGCAATCCGAGAGTCGGCGTTAGGTAGAGTTCATTTAGCTGCTGCATTTCACCGCGGTTTGGTTCCTTGGCTAGTGAAATGAACAATTCGGTATCCCTTCCGATGAAATGCCTGAAACTCGCCAGTGAGGACTGATACATGGTCCGGATATCTTGCGGAAATTGGCCTCTTTTACTCGTTAGAACGGATATGCCTACCTTTAAGTAGGATTTAGCCGCACGTTGGAGCTGAAAGGCCTGTGTTTCAATCCAGACATCGAGTTCCTCTTCCTCGCTTATCTTTGTTGATTCAATCGTATTTGGAAGGGACTTGTCTGACAGCAAGCAGACGATAAATCCGTGCATATCTGTACAATGCCATAACGCCATACGGGGGCCGAACAGCTCAGCAGCAATGTTAGTCAGTGCATATTCAATGAGTGTCTCATCACTTTGATCGTACTCACCTTCTGTTGTGTCTATCCTCAGCAGCATCATGCTGTAGGAAGTGCCTCTGGCAATGGGAACTTCATACATTTGAAGTTTTTTGGAAAGTGGACCAATGGCCGGGTCCTGCTTGCCGGTAATCAGATCCCGCAGGAGATATTCCCGTAGCTTAGGCAGCTGTTCTCTAAGCGTATAATTAATTTTTTGAATCGAAATGATTTCTTGCCACTCTTGTTCAAGCTCGTCTAGTGCTTTGCGAACGGCGCTCATTAATTCTTCGTCTTCAACGGGTTTAAGGAGATAATCGCTGGATCTCAGCTTCAGCGCCTGCTTGGTATATTCAAAATCGGCAAAACCAGTGAGCAGAATGCATTTAGTATGTTTCCAGTTACGTCTGATTTCGGCAATGAGATCGAGCCCTGACATTCCCGGCATGCAGATATCAGTTACAACGACGTCGATCGAATGTTCATAGAGTAGTTCTAGTGCTTCACGTCCAGAGTAGGCTTTATGAACAATGTCGATGCCTATTTCGTGCCAGGGAAGCATATCAGCTAAATCATCTGCAAGGGCTGTCTGATCATCTATGATTAACAGTTGGTGCATTTCATGTTCCTCCTTGATGTAAGCCAGTTATGAAGCACTATCGTAATCTGACTGATTAGGCCAGTATAGCTGGGTTTCAACTCCGCCTTCCTCCCGCCTGATAATACGCAGCCCGGCTTCTTTCCCGAACTGCAGCTGTATTCGTTGCCTTGTATTCCATAAAGCACAGCCCTTATCTTCGACAGGAGGAAACGCAATCTGCCGCTGCAATGAGATAAGCTTTTCTTCCGTAAGACCAATCCCGTCATCCTGAACTGCGATAATATTATACTCTTCGGTGACATAGGCACTGATATGAATACTTCCGCAGCCTACCGGCTCTATCCCGTGCAATACGGCATTTTCAACTAGTGGCTGAAGGATAAGACGCGGCAGCTTAAGCCCTGCAAAGTCACTGGGGATATCAATCTCGTATTTTAAATCCTGAACTTTGATCGCCTGAATGGCGAGGTAGCTTTGAACCAAATCGATTTCCTCTTTCAGCTCGGCGGTTTGCCGCTCTGAGTAGGTCGTGTAGCGATAATATTTACTTAGATGCATCGTTAGCTGCATAACCGTCTCTTTCTCACCTAGACGTGTCAGACTGCGAATGAGTGTGAAGCAATTGTATAGGAAATGCGGATTAATCTGCGATTGCAGCTGCTTCAGGTTGGCGTCTCTTGAAGCTATCTGCTCCAGGTAAACATTCTGTATAAGCTGTTCAATCTGCGTGGCCATATCATTAAAGCTGACCAGTAGGAAGTGAAATTCATTATTTGGATGCAAGACATTGATCGTTGAGTAATCTCCACGTTTGACTCTGCGCACTCCACGAATAAGTTCACGAATAGGTACTTGAACGGTGTTGTATAGGAAGTACGCTGCGATAGTACTACCTACAAGCAAGAAGAAAATCGAGCTGTAGAATAAATAGCTGTTTGTTGTAATCGGCCGTACTACATCCTGAATTGGCAAATAATCCACCAGATATTGTCTGAGCTCCGGCATCCAGACGCAACTGACGGCGTATTCGCTTCCAGAGAGTGTAAGCCGTGTGAACGGATGTTTAGCGAGAACCTTCAGATCGATCTTTTCAATTAGCTCTTTCTGTAGCTTCTGATCCGCATCTATGGCTTGTATCACACTATGATCGGATGAAATAAAAAAAGGATCACCTTTGCCTCCTTTTTTAAAACGATCCAGTGCCTTGATCAAATCCGTGGCAGGAAAGCTCATTTCTACAATCAGCTTCGCCTGATCCAAGGAGGAATTAAATGGCTCGGTAATATGACGAACAAAGCGTTGCTGCCCACGATAGAAGGAGGGCACATCGGTCGTTATTTTCCAAGTCCGAGAAAAGTTGCGCCGTAGTTGGTTGTTGTCAAACACATTGGAAACATTGGAGGAAACAAAAGTTCGTGTGTCGGGGGCATAGATGCTAAGTGTTGTGTCCCAGGTTGAGGAAGCGATTACAAGTTTCAGCTTGTCATCAATTTTGAGCTTTTCATTAGTCTGCTCATACAGTGTCATAATTTCGATGAATTCGAGCGCGCGTACATTGATATCTTCGCTGAGGATGAGTCCGCCTTTTGAGAGTTGCGCAGCGACATTGTCAGTCTGCACGGCAAAGTATGTAAGGTCCTTATACATCGATTTCTCAATTTCGTCCGAGACCACACGCAGACTTGTCTGGTTGGAGAACCAATATAGTCCCACGAGCGGAATTAGCAGGATCAGGACCAAAGAGATGATTTTTGTAAATGTATTAAAGCGTGTGTTCATGCTTGCGACTCCTTCGCTTCATGAAAGTAAGGAAACAAAAAATCAGGCATTGTTCCAAAATTCTCGGCGCAGACGACCTTATAAGGCGATTGTATACTTACTATTGCAGGATGATGTTGCAGATGTCAATCCTAAAAAATGATGGTAGAGAGGATTATGGGGATGGAAACAGCAAAAAAGATGAATGTAAAAGGCACACTGGTCTCGCGGCCCTGGCTGAAAGGATTCCTAAAACGAACATGGCCACTGCATGTAATGTTGATACCTGCTGTTGTGCTACAGTTCATCTTCGGTTATTTGCCACTTGGGGGACTTGTGATCGCTTTCAAAGACTTCAAGCCTTATGACGGAATATGGGGATCAAAGTGGGTTGGACTTGAACATTTTCGCTTTATGTTTGAATACCCGGACAGTAAGAAAGTTATTGTTAATACCGTTCTGATCGCTGGTTTGAAAATTATATTGAATGTCATCGTGCCGTTTACATTTGCGCTTCTGTTGAATGAAGTCCGGCGAAATTCGGTCAAAAGAACGGTGCAAACGCTCGTATACTTACCTTATTTCATCTCTTGGGTATTTCTCGGAGGCATCTTGACGGATATGTTATCCGCTGACGGGATGATTAATTCCGTATTACAGAATTGGTTTGGCATTGAGCCTATCCTATTTCTAGCCAGCGGCAACTGGTTCCGTTTTATCGTAGTGGTGACCGATGTGTGGCAACAATTTGGGTATGGTACGATCGTCTATTTGGCAGCGTTAGCGGGTGTGAATCCGTCGCTATATGAAGCAGCTGAGGTAGATGGCGCGAACCGTTGGAGACAAACTTTAAGCGTAACGATTCCGTCGCTGGTACCTATCATCATTGTCGTTGCTACTTTGGCTATTGGTAATATACTTAACGCTGGTTTTGACCAAATCTTTAATATGTATAACCCGCTTGTATACGATAAAGGCGATATCATTGATACGTTTGTGTACCGAACCGGTATCTTAAATGGCCAGTATAGCTTTGCTACTGCTGTTGGCGTGTTTAAATCATTGGTTGGTTTTTTACTCATAGTGGTTGGTTACAGAGTGGCCTATAAATTGGCTGACTATAAAATATTCTAGGAGGTTCAGGGATGTATTACAAAACAAGAGGATACCAGTTGTTCACAATACTTAACTATTGCATTCTTGTCATAGCTGGACTGCTCTGTATCCTGCCGATTATTCATATTTTAGCGATTAGCTTCAGTGCAAGCGCACCGGCTAATGCTCATCTGGTCGGACTTTGGCCAGTCGATTTTAATATCGAATCCTACACCAAAACCTTGAACAATCCCAATTTCTTACGGGCATTTTTTATTTCAGTGGGTCGGACGATTCTTGGCACATTTATGACGATGAGCGTGATTACCCTTGCTGCTTATTCCTTATCGAAGGATTCGTCAGTACTCAAAAGCCGTAACATCTACGCTTGGTATTTTGTCTTCACGATGCTGTTCACAGGCGGGATGATCCCTTTATATATGGTCGTGCGGAATTTACACATGATGGACACGATCTGGGCGCTTGTGTTACCGGGTGCAGTGCAAGTATTTAATATGATTCTGCTCATGAATTTCTTCAAGGCGACGCCAAAAGAGCTGGAGGAGGCTGCGTTGATTGATGGAGCAGGACACTTTACCGTACTGTTCCGTGTGTATCTCCCATTGGCTATGGCTTCCATTGCCACATTGTCGTTGTTCTCAGTTGTCGGTAGCTGGAATGCATGGTTTGATGGTTTACTATATATAAATAATTACCGTAACTATCCGCTTGCCACATTTCTACAGACGGTTATTGTATCGCAGGACTTCAGTAAGTTGACAGCGAATCCTCGTGATCTGCTGAATATCTCTCAGCGGACAGTGAAAGCTGCACAGATTTTCATAGGCATGTTGCCAGTACTGTTGATTTATCCATTCCTACAGCGGTTTTTCGTGAAGGGGATAGTATTAGGAGCGATTAAAGAGTAATAGTAAAAAGATAAAAAAATTAGTATCAGCACCAAATATCGGGTATTTCCAAATTTTTCATCGAGAATTATAGTTTGATATGTAGAGCAGGGGGAAGCGCTCTCTCAATACGATCTAGGGGGAAAAGAAGAAAATGCAATACAAACGGATAAGCAACATATTACTGGCTTCGGTAATGGCGCTAAGTCTGGCGGCTTGCTCAAGTAATAATAACAACAGTCCGGCAGCTTCAAACGATGCGACAAAGAAAGAAAACAGCACTACTGATAATGCAGCACAGCCAAAAAGTAATGTTGACGAAACCGGTTGGGATGGCAGCAAATATGTTGAGCCAATCACACTTACGACGGTTAAGGCCATCGGTAATAACTATTACTATAAAACCGGCGAGAGTATGGAGAACAACGTTCTTAACACTTATATGAAAGATAATCTGGGCATTGATGTGAAATATGATTGGGTTGTCACCGACACCAACCAAGCCTATCAGACGAAGATTAGACTTATGTTGTCTTCAGGTGATAAAATGCCGGACGTGATTACTTACCGCGGCGATATGGAAACGGTCAATATGCTGATTGACTCCGGACAGTTCACAGATGTTGGTGGCTTGATCGACAAGTATGCTGGCGATGTATACAAGAAGGGTATGGAGCTGAATCCGGATACCTTGTTACCAGTAACACGCGATGGCAAAGTTATGGCGCTTCCGGTTCTGGATTACGCTTATAATGACGACATGGTTCTCTGGCTGCGTCAAGATTGGATGGATAAGCTGGGTCTGCAGGCTCCTAAGACACTTGCTGATTTTGAGAACATCATGGACGCTTTTGTAAACAAAGATCCTGATGGCAACGGTAAGAAAGACACTCTTGGTCTCGCAACCGGTTTTAAAAATACTTACTTGAACTGGATCGCTGATATCAGCTGGTTGTTCGGTGATTTCGGCACCATGCCAGAACAATGGAACAAAGGTGCAGATGGTACGCTGAGCTATGGCTCGATCGATCCAGGTGCGAAGCAAGCACTGTCTACACTGAAGACATGGATGGAAAAAGGCTATATCACTAAAGATGCAGGTCTTGTCGATGAAAATGGTGGTTACGAACAATTCACTAAAGGTCAAGCGGGTGCAATTGTAGGCCGCAACTGGCTTCCAGACTGGCCGTTTGGTGATCTGCTGAACAACGTACCTGGTGCAAAATACAAAGCTTATGCAATTCCTGCCGGTCCTGATGGCAAAATTGGTACACAAAGTGGTAACCCGTCTGTTAACGGATGGATGCTGATCAATAAAGATTCGAAGCATCAAGAAGCACTGCTGCGTTATTATAACTTCTTATTCGATAACTGGGCGAATCCACAAAAAGGTGGCATTTTCGAAAATGGCTTTGCTGAAGGTTATGACTATGCCAAGCAAGCAGATGGTACTGTAGTTAAAGACCCGGCGAAATATCCGGATCTATTCCCTGGCTATGGCGACCGGACACATTTAGTTGAACCGATCTACTACTCTCTTACCTTTGACGGTGCCCGTGAGCCGGGATTGTACGCAGAGACGATGAACAAACTGGCAAACGGTGGTACGCCTGAAACACCGTACGAGATCGCTACAGCTGCGGTTCGTAAACCGGAGAATATTGAAGCCATGAAGATCGTCTTGGAGCAAAAGGATATTCGTATGAAGAATTACTTCCAGGGACCTCTGACTGAAACCATGAAATCCAAAAATGAGCTATTAAAGAAATTGGTACTTCAAACGTACTCCAAGATCATTTACGGTCAATCCCCTATCGAAGAGTTCGATACGATGGTGGCCAACTGGAAGAAATCCGGCGGCGATGAAATTACTAAGGAAGTGAATGACTGGTATATTTCCGCTAGTAAAAAATAAGCAAATAGCATCACTAATAAATGAAAAGGAACGCTGCAGATTTGAATGCAGCGTTCCTTTTCATTTATATAACAGCAAGGGAGGTAGGTCCCTGAATTTATCCTAATCGTTTGAACCGGCCCTGAATCTCTACAGTCTCCACAACGTTGACGAAGGAGCTTGGGTCTGCCTCAAGAATAGTTCTCCGCAGATTTGCAAGTTCATACCGAGTCGTTACAGTCATTAGCATGGTATTTCCCTCATGACTGTATCCACCCTCTGCATTGACGACAGTGATGCCATGAGGTAACTCTCTTAGACGGGTTAACATCATCTCCCGTTCTTTGGTAACGATAAAGCAGGTCAGCTTCACATGGCGAATATGGATCATATCGACTACTCTACTCTTTACAAAAATACAGAGCATAGCGTATAAGGCGGAATCCCAGCTTTTAAAGAAGCCTAAACTCAGAATAACTAATCCATCCATTAAGAACATGATATTCCCCATGGGAATATCCCGTTTACGTGAAATAATCGAGCCTAATATATCAAATCCCCCAGAAGAGCCCCCAGTACGGAGAGAAAACCCAACGCCCCCAGCAATAATTACTCCGCCGAAAATACTTGCAAGAATGGGGTCCTTGGTCATTTGCACCTCAGGAATAATGGTAATGAACCAGGTGGTGGCCACGACGGAAAGCAAGCTTAGTAAGATGTACTTTTTCCCCACTGCAATAAATCCCCAGACAATTAAAGGAAGGTTTATTACAAAATAAAGTTTAGAAATGTACTTCGGATCCGTTAAATAACCGACGACCGAAGCCACCCCTGCTACCCCACCGCTCAGAAGCTGATGAGGAATTAGAAACAATCGCATCCCGCTTGCAATTAAAAAGGCTGAAAAAATAATGATAGCTACTTCCTTGAGTGGTCTGACTACGGTCCGCATGTTTTGCGGTAACCCGTAACTTCGAACTTGCATGACACAAATCCCCTCTTTTTCTTATGTCTTTATAGTCTGCTCTTTTTGAAAATATAAACCCACTATATTTCCAATTAACAAGGATACCACAGATGGAAGTGTTCGTAAAAAATAATTTTATCGTACTGATTATATTTATTTATATAGGTGTGTACTATGAACTCTTTCACAGTTGGACTTGCAATTCTGTCATTTCTCCTTGTCTAAAGTGAGTAATTATCGCATATCCATGGATAAGAGAAGGACAAACAAGCCCTGAATATCATTCTGTGTGAAATAGTAAAAGTTAGGAGTGGAGTGGATTGGACAAGTATGTAAGCTGGATGGCGACTCTTCGGCTGTTCTCGGGTAGTGCGGAGATTATAGCTGCACTGATTATGCTGCGGTTGAATCAGGTAGACAAGGCGCTTGCAGTCAATTCTGGACTAGCTTTGGTAGGCCCGACGATCTTGATATTGACGACAGCGATCGGACTTACAGGGATGGCTCAGCAGTTGTCCTGGAGCAAACTGGGCTGGGTCGGTTGCGGTGTAGCCTTTCTCTTAATCGGGATTCTAAAAAAATGATAGATGATAGGCATATTGAGCGCGTACAAGCATAAATATGGAATAAAGCAATTAGATAGAGGACAACTTGGGGGTACTTTGTATGGCAGATGATTGGTTGCAATTGTTTCCTGAAAAAGTAAGAGCACTATTAAAGTGCCTTCCCCTTCCGCTACTTGGAATGGTGGAAGAGATTCGGGTCCGTGAAGGTCGTCCGCTGGAGATTAACTATTCAGGTAAATATCACTTTCTTAGAGCAAATGGCAGCGTAACGCAAAGGCCGGAAGAAGCCTATAGGCCGGATCGGGAGGACACTCATAGACTGCTAGATCTGATCAGCAACCATTCACTATATACGATGGAAGAAGAGCTGAGAAAGGGATTTATTACGATTCCTGGCGGCCATCGAATAGGACTTGCTGGTCGGACGGTGCTGAGTGGTGGTGGTGTGGAGCATCTACGCGATATTACAAGCTTCAATGTTCGCATAGCCCGTGAGGTTCCCGGAGTCGCGGATAAAGTGCTACCTTATCTGCTGGACAAGGGGAGGCAGCGAATGATGCACACCTTGATCCTCTCGCCTCCACAGCACGGGAAGACAACACTTCTTCGCGATATCGCAAGACAAATCTCCTTAGGAGATTTGGGGAAACGTGAAGGCGGAAGACCCGGTATGAAGGTGGGGATTGTCGATGAACGTTCTGAAATTGCCGGAAGCAGACGCGGGATTCCCGCCTTTGATGTTGGTCCGCGCACAGATATCCTCGACGGCTGTCCCAAAGCTGAAGGCATGATGATGATGATTCGTTCCTTGTCACCGGATGTATTGATCGCTGATGAGATTGGTCGTCCAGAAGACGCTGAAGCAGTCACCGAAGCGCTGCATGCTGGAATATCAGTCGTTGCTTCGGCTCACGGTAAAGAAGTAATAGAACTGGCTCGTAGGCCCGGGCTTGGCGGGCTATTGGAACAAAAGATGTTCGAAAGATACGTCATTCTGCATCGCTCAGAAGCAGGGCTCTCCTTTCGTGTTCTGGACGGACAGAAACGCGGATTACTTCTTATCTCACCCGGGGATCGATTAGGTGGTGATTTACATGCTTAAGCTATTCGGTGCCGTTCTGATTGTGCTGGCTGGTACGCTAGCAGGGCTCCAATTTGCAAAACAATATGCAGACAGGCCAAGACATATCAGAGGCTTGATAGCAGCGCTACAGCGGCTGGAAACAGAAATTATGTACGGCTTTACCCCATTGCCTGAAGCTATGCGGCGTATTGGGATTCAGTCTAAGGAACCGCTCAAAACGTTGTTTATTAAAACAGCTGAGGAGATGAGCCCACCCCTTGATCGAAGTGCCCAGGATGCCATTCAGAGGGCTATGGACTCGCATTGGAAGTCTACCGCATTGAAGGGGACAGAAAAAGAGATTCTCCGCCAGCTCAGTTGTACTCTCGGTACAAGCGATAGGTCCAATCAGAGCACTCATATCGCGTTAGCATTGCAGCAATTGAAGCAGGAGGAGTCGGTGGCCAGAGAGGATCAAGGCAAATATGAAAAATTGAGTAAAAGCCTGGGTCTGCTGCTTGGAGCATTGATCGTCATTTTGATCTTTTAGCGAGGTGCCAGGAATGAATATTGAAGTCAATGCGATTTTTCAAATTGCCGGCATTGGCATAATTATCGCCATGATACACACGGTGCTTAAACAGATGGGAAAAGAAGATTTCGCACATTGGGTTACCGTAATCGGGTTCGTCGTTGTGCTATTTATGGTTATTCGAATGCTGGACGGACTGTTGCAGGAAATAAAAACGATCTTTCTTTTTCAATAGGCGTGCTATGGAGATCATTCAAGTTGTTGGAATAGGGCTGATATCGACCATATTGATTCTCGTGCTGAAGGAACAAAAACCGATGTTTGCCTTTCTCCTCGCTACTGCCACAGGGATTCTGATCTTCCTGTTTCTAATCGGCAAGATTGGAATGATACTTTCCACACTGGAGCGGGTGGCAGAGTCATCGGGGATGGAAATGATCTATTTGAAGACCGTGTTCAAAATCATCGGAATTTCATATATCGCTGAATTTGGAGCACAGATTGTGCGTGATGCAGGGCAGGAATCGATTGCTTCCAAAATAGAGCTCGCCGGAAAAGTCCTCATTATGGTACTAGCTGTACCCATTATCAGCATCATTATTGAAACGGTCATGAAGCTGCTACCTGCTTAAAGCAATTGAAGGAAGCTAAGCAACGATTAGGGAGGAGAAGTTATGCAAAAGTGCAGTGTTTTTCGTCCTCCAAAATTAAAAATAATACTGCTGCTGCTCCCATGCTTCTTCATTCTATGGTTTGCAGGTACAGCTCAGGTGGCCATAGCTTCTCCAGCAACTCCAGCACCTGGATCGGGGAACGCCTCCCCAGTAGACCAGTGGGTCAAGGGTCAGGTGAACAATCTGCCAACAGATAAGGTGGAGTCGTACTGGGATCAACTGATGAAGGATTACGGAGGTTTTTTTCCAGACGGGGCAACACCATCACTTATGGACATGCTGCTTCCAGGGGATAAGGGACTCAGCTTACAAGGTGTATTATCCGGGCTTCTTGGATTTATGTGGCATGAGGTGCTGTACAACGGAAGGCTGCTGGTCACGATTGTCATGGTCAGTGTGCTCAGCATGATACTGGAGACGCTGCAAACCGCTTTTGAGCGAAAAACGGTCAGCAAGGTGGCTTATACGCTCTGTTATATGGTAGTGCTCGTTATTGCCGTGAACAGCTTCAATATCGCTATAGGTTATGCGAAGGATGCTATCGACCGGATGATTGATTTTATGATGGCCATGATTCCGCTACTGTTCGCGTTACTAGCTTCCATGGGGAACATTGTTACCGTCTCGGTCACACATCCACTAATTGTTTTTATGATTCATACCGTTGGCACACTGATCCACACCATTGTCTTTCCACTATTATTCTTCTCGGCGGTGCTGCATCTCGTAAGTGCATTGTCGGAGAAATACAAGCTGACCCAGTTGGCGAATCTGCTAAGAAATATCGGAGCCGGATTACTAGGAGTACTGCTCACTGTGTTCCTCGGTGTGATTTCAGTCAGGGGAATTACGAGTTCAGTGACAGATGGTGTTACGATCCGGGCCGCTAAATATATTACAGGCAACTTTGTTCCGGTCATCGGAAAAATGTTCGCAGATGCAACAGACACAGTGATCTCAGCTTCACTCCTGGTGAAGAACGCTATTGGGCTATCCGGAGTGATCATCATTTTGTTCCTTTGCGCTTTTCCGGCGATCAAAATTCTGGTGCTTGCTCTGATCTACAATGTAGCTGCTGCTGTAATGCAGCCATTAGGAGAGACGCCGATTGTGGTCTGCCTCCAGACGATCGGAAAAAGCATGGTGTACGTATTCGCTGCTTTGGCAGCTGTATCGTTAATGTTTTTTATGGCTGTCACGATCATGCTAACCGCTGGCAATTTAACCGTCATGATGAGGTGAGCTTGATGGCTATGCTAACAAAACTTAGCGGGTGCTTACGAAGCTAGTTTTGTACGAAGAAATTCTCTGAAGGCTATGCTAACAAAACTTTTAGGAGGGAAACGATGAGCTGGTTGGGCGATTGGCTACGAGAGATCATACTTGTCGTGCTGCTAGCATCATTCGTTGAATTACTGCTCCCAAGCAAATCCATGGAGCGTTATGCAAGGCTGGTGCTGAGCCTCCTGATCTTACTTACCATGCTTAGCCCGATCGTTTCTCTCCTTAAAGGTGACGCAATAGCCGAGCTGAGTATAGCCATGGGGCGTCAGGAGAAAGAGGGAGGCTTATTCACAGGAGGGGGAAGTGGAGATCCCTCTTTGGAAAAGATTCTGGCAGATGGTCAAAAGCTTGCACAAGGGCGACAGGATCAAAGCCTAAAGCTGGCCGCAGAAGAGGTTGCTGAGCAAATGAGGGAGCAGATCATCAGCGAGACCGGCAAACGCGGGGTTAATGTCACTGTAACGCTCGGCATGGGGAAATCCGGCGGCTCCGGTAATGAAGATATCCCTGTCATTTCTGCAGTGAAGGTCTCAATGTCCCAAGCAACAGCTAATTCCATAGGGGCTTCCGGTAATTCCAGCGCAGCCGCTGCTCCGCCGATTGCAATCGCTCCTGTAGAGCCTGTAGAAGTAAAGATCGGTACGAATCCAGAGAATGGATCAGCTTCTGCAGATGAGCCCAAAGCAGTGAACGGAAATGTAACAGAAAATAACACGACTTCAAGTGAAACGGAGTCCATCGTAAAGCTGTTGGAACAAAAATGGGATTTGGATCCCGAAGTAATCCAAGTGGATGGCGGCGTTGTGAATAACGTCAAGTTATGAGTCTGTAGCTTCTAAACTATCAATGTTAGGAGGGATAGGAGTGGGCAATTGGCTGAAAAAGCTGGAGCAATGGGCTGGGGGTGGGGCTGGCAGTCCGAAGAGAAGTCATACTTTTCGCTGGCTAATCATTCTGGGTCTGCTGGGCGCAGCAATTATGCTGTTTAATTCCTTCGTCAATGTGAAGAAGATTGATAACGAGAATACGGGGCGTGAGCCACCGCTGAATCAGTCCTCCCAAACGGCGCTGGTACAGAGTGATCCTGGAGCTACTAACTCGTTCGAGAGTATTGAACAGACACTGGAGAACCGGACGAAGGAGATTTTGGAAAAAATCGTTGGTGTCGGTACCGTTGATATCATGGTCACTGTGGAATCCACGGAAGAAATTGTCGTGGTGCGAAATATGAACGACTCCCAGCAGCTTAGTGAGGAGACGGATGCCAGTGGTGGAAAACGTCACACGACACAATATACGAGGGATGGCGAAATCGTAACCTACTCGCAATCGGGTGATGAAACACCTATTGTGACGAAGCGGATTAAGCCTCAGGTACGCGGCGTACTGGTAGTTGCCAAAGGTGCAGAGAACAAAGTCGTTCGTGGACTTATCGAGCAGGCTATCGAAAAAGGCTTGAATGTCCCAATTCAGCGCATTTCAGTAGTACCACGCAAACAAGAGTAGCAGGAGAAAGTCAAGAAGTGAGTGCTTCCGAAGCAGCCACTAGATTAAATTTTAGGAGGAATTAAGAATGAACGGCAAAAGACAAACAATATGGTTGGTTTCTATGCTCAGTTTGATGGTTGTACTCTCGGCATACTATTTATTTACTGAAGATTCCGGTGCATCGGTTCCAAAAGACACAGCAGGAACTATGCAGGTAGACTCCTTGAAAAAAGATACAGCAAACGCAGCATTACCAACGGTTGGCGACAAAGGTATCGTTGTGAACGAAGTGGTCAATCAAGGAGATGTTGTTGCTGATGGAGGCGTTGTAGATAACGCTACAGCCACTGACGATAGTGTAGCTACTGCAACTACTGATGACAGTGCAACTACAGCGGTTAAGGATGATAGCAGTAAAGCTGCAGCAGACAGCGGTAACTCTGAGAAAGCTTCGACGGACACTGCTGCAAAAGACTCCAGTAAAACTTCTGACACGGCAGCTAAGGACACAGTAGCTAAGGACACAGCAGCTAAGGATACAGCAACTAAGGATACGGCAGCTAAGGATACAGCGGCTACTACAACATCCAAAACCCCTGCTAAGAATGATAAAGAAATCCTGGATGAAGTAGCTTCACAAAGTGTATCGGCGAGCAGCATGTTCACTAACTACCTGTATGAACGTGAGCAAAAGAATCTAAAGAGCCAACAAGACTTACTCGCTTTGATTAACGATATGGAGAAGACGCCTGCTGATAACGCAGTTGCTCAAGAACAGCTCCTTAACCTTGAAGAAAAAGAATCTAAAATTACGGGCATCGAAGAACAGCTTCAACAAAAATATGGGGAAGCCATCGTGAAGGAAGAAGCTGGGGACAGCTATAAAGTAGTCGTACTGAGTGACAAGCTGGATGTAAAACAAGCGGTTAGCATCGTTGATCTCGTAATGAAGGAACTGAGTGTGTCTCAGGATAAAGTTAGTGTTCAATACGTTTCCGAGAAATAATAAGACGTGAAATTATAGGAAAAATGACGAAAGAGCTCGGGTTCTCCCGGGCTCTTTCCATTTCTAGCGTTTATGATATAATACATAAAGTTATCTTGTCCGCTTAAGAAGTGGCTTCGAGAGAAAGCTGAAGGAGTGAACTAATGTATGTTCAAGTTGAGCGAAATTAAGGAATTAATTAAATTGCTGGACCAGACCTCCTCTGTACATGAGTTGGAGATCGAAAGCGAAGGAATGAAGCTTGCAATTCGCAAACCGGATCGCCCTGAAGCTGATGGAACAGCAGTACTGGCGACTCCTTATAATGCCTATCCCTTTACGCCTGCCCCGCAGCCGCAGAGCGTGCAGCAAGTGTCCTATCCAGTAATCAGTGAGGTTCCTCCAGCGCAGCAGCCACAAGCCGTCGCAGAAGGCAAACTACATAAAATTGTATCTCCAATGGTGGGAACATTTTATAGTGCCGCTTCTCCGGAAATGCCATCGTTCGTTAATGTTGGAGACCGTGTTGGTGAGAAAACAACGGTATGCATTATCGAAGCGATGAAGCTGATGAATGAGCTGGAAGCGGAGATTAAAGGTGAAATCGTGTCCGTACTGGCCGAGAATGGTCAGCTTGTAGAATACGGTCAACCACTATTCTTGGTTAAACCGGAATAAATACCGCAGATTACTTATGGAGCGGAAGCTTCGCAAAACTTTGGGAGGAAACGCATGAACATTCAAAAAGTGTTGATTGCCAACCGCGGCGAAATCGCGGTCCGCATTATTAGGGCCTGCCGAGAACTGGGCATTTCCACCGTCGCGGTCTATTCGGAACCCGACCGGGATTCACTGCATGTCCGGTTGGCTGATGAAGCTTACTGCATCGGTCCGATGCCGTCCAAGGACAGCTATCTGAACTTTACAAATATTATGAGTGTAGCCACCTTAACAGAATGTGATGCCATCCATCCTGGTTATGGATTTTTAGCTGAGAATGCAGATTTTGCAGAAATTTGTGAATCTTGCAATATTATCTTCATTGGGCCATCTCCAGATGCAATCAACCGTATGGGTGATAAAGCTGTGGCGAAGGAAACCATGAAGCTGGCTGGAGTTCCGATCATCCCGGGCTCAGATGGCCTTGTAGGTGATGTTGAGGAAGCCGTCATGCTGGGTCGTGATATCGGATACCCGATTATCATTAAGGCTACCGCAGGTGGCGGGGGTAAGGGCATTCGGATTGCTGAGGACGAGGAATCATTGGTGAAGCAGATTACTGCTGCACAACAGGAAGCGCAGAAGGCGTTCGGCAACGCTGGTGTATATTTGGAAAAGTACCTTACAGGTATGAAGCACGTAGAAATTCAAATTATTGCAGATAAGCATGGTAATGTAGTGCATTTAGGTGAACGCGACTGTTCCGTACAGCGTCGTCGCCAAAAGCTGATTGAAGAGGCACCTTGTTCTGTACTTACACCGGATATCCGTGAAGCGATGGGGAATGCAGCAGTTCGTGCAGCACTCGCTGTGAATTATTCGGGAGCGGGAACGCTTGAATTCTTGCTTGGACCGGATGGACAGTTCTACTTCATGGAGATGAATACTCGTATTCAGGTAGAGCATCCGGTAACGGAAATGGTTACGGGTGTGGATTTGATCAAGGAAATGATTTCGGTTGCAGAAGGAAATCCTTTGTCATTTACACAGGAAGATATCGTGATTAATGGCTGGTCGATTGAATGCCGTATCAATGCGGAAGATCCAGAACGTAATTTTATGCCTTCACCAGGTAAAATCGGCTTTTATTTGCCGCCTGGAGGTCTCGGTGTTCGTGTAGACAGTGCGGCGTACCCTGGTTATACGATTTCCCCTTTCTATGATTCTATGATTGCAAAGCTGATTGTATGGGCACCCACACGTCAGGAAGCGATTGCAAAGATGAAGCGCGCCTTGGCTGAATTTGCCGTGGAGGGAATCCATACTACGATCCCTTTCCATCAGAAACTGTTGGAGCATCCTGTATTTCTGGATGGTAATTTTGACATCAAGTTTCTGGAAGAGTATGAAATTTAGGACGACTTCGCTTTGTTTGTCATAAAGTTCGTCAAATGATATAGTATGTTTAATAAGAGACGTGCTTTACGCTTGAATTTATGAGAATCTTTGTTGAAAGGTGTGAAGTCTAAAATGAGTACATTGCCGACAGAATACGAACGGACAGAAATCGGTGAGATCCAGATTGCTCCTGAAGTGATCGAGGTGATCGCAGGTTTAGCGACCGTTGAGGTTAAAGGTGTAGCTGGCATGAGCGGTGGTTTCGCCGGTGGTATTGTTGAGCTTCTCGGACGTAAGAACTTGTCTAAAGGAGTTAAAGTAGAGGTTGGACAACGCGAAGCTGCAGTGGATGTTTCTGTAATCATTGAATATGGTAACCGTCTTCCTGAAGTGGCTGCTGAAATTCAGCGTAATGTTAAGCGTTCCATCGAGACTATGACTGGTCTGACTGTTGTGGAAGTGAATGTGCATATTCATGATGTACAATTCAAGAACAACAACACTGTAGACAAGAACGAGGAAGCTGAAACGGTTCTTCGCGTGAAATAACAGTCGTCGTTCTTCCATAAACCCCCGACAGTAAAGTCGAGGGTTTACTCTAATTTAAGGAGGTTATGAGACTCGTGGCAAAAATTTTGGACAGACTTTTGCTGTTTGTCTACAGCTTAAGTATCGGAATATTATCTGTTATTGCCATCCTCCTCTTGAGCGGTGCTATTCCTAAAACTTTGGAGATTGAGAATGGACCAGCAGCTTATATTACTGCAATTGTAGTAGCAGTTGTCTTGTTCCTTCTGAGCATCCGATTTTTCTACATCTCTTTGCGTCGTGATCGCGCTTCTTTACCTTCTGTTGATCAGCGTACAGAGTATGGGGATATCCAGATTTCAGTGGAGACCATTGAGAATCTGAGTCTGAAGGCTGCCGGTAAAGTGAAGGGAATCAGAGATCTCAAATCGCGTATTCGCGTTTCTCAGGCGGGCCTTGAAATTACAATTCGCGCAGTAGTGGATGGTGAACATTCATTGCCGCTACTAACTACAGAAGTGCAACGTCAGGTGCATGATTTTGTGCAGGAGACAACCGGTATTCCGGTTGCTGATGTGTCTGTATACATTGCTAACCTCACGCAGTCTCCAAGCTTCAAAAGTCGAGTGGAATAGAGGTGAATTTCCCTTATGTCTTGGAAAGAAGTATGGGAAAGTCACGGGGGTAGAATCGCCGGAGTGACTTTCGGCATTGGTCTAGGTTTGATATATTTAATTTGCGGTTTTTGGGATATGTTGTTCTTTGCACTGGTAGTGTTCATCGGATATACGTTCGGCAAAAGAAAGGATAACGCAGAGGCTCCCCTGTTTCAGTGGCAGGAGCTGATTACGCGTCTATCCGGACGCTGGCGTCCCTTCAAGTGAACCGCGATAGTCTTTTTCCCGGAGCAGGAAGCCGTAAGTTTGTGTTGTCCAATGCCCCTGGAAGAAAGACTTTGCGGTTTTTTTAATTGTGAAAGATATCTTTAACGGACATCGGACAATAATCCTCTAAGGATTAGGGATAGAATTCGAAGGATTTGGGCTTAAAATAATTATAGGCGATGTCATTAAAGTCTGAATTATTATCACACTTGAGGTGTGAAGTTATATTTATGGTTGCCCGACGTTATAGAAGTTTGAGTAAAGATGTTAATGCGATATAAGATTTTAGGAGGAACACATGAAAAGACGTATAGCGAGAGAGATTATTGTCCAAAGCCTGTATCAGATGGAAATGAACGATGTAGAGAGCGCGGAAGCTGTAGAAATGCTGCTGGAGGAAGCTTCAGAGGAGAATGAAACCGAGCGAGTAATTACGGACGAAATTCAGCTTAAGCACTATGTGGTGGAGCATGTAAACGGTGTGTGGGAGCACAAGGTTGCAATTGACGATATGCTTGAGCATTACTTGAAAGGCTGGCAAATGAGCCGTCTGTCACGTGTGGATCGTCAAATTTTACGTCTTGCGGCGTATGAAATGGTGTTCGCGAATGATGTTCCGGCTAAGGTTGCTGTGAATGAGGCTATAGATTTGGCCAAGCATTTTGGAACGGATGATTCCGGTAAGTTTGTAAACGGTGTGCTTGGTAAGATGATCCAAGAGATAGATACAATTAAAGCTGACCATTCTTAATTTTAAAAAATATAAGCAAGTATAAGTTATTCACCTATTCTTTATGTTTTATATTTCTCGCATAAACGCTTACCGTCCACGTAAGGACGCCGAAGGCGTTTATGCTTGTACAATAGTAAAGTATATAAAAGGGGAGAGACTATCATGACAGCAGCAATCATCAGTGGTAAACAAGTATCTGAGGAAATTCGTATTGGTATTGCCCAGGAGGTTGCTGAACTGGCGAAACGTGGCGTGAAGCCCGGTCTGGCAGTAATTCTAGTAGGTGAAGATCCAGGATCACAAGTTTATGTTCGCAACAAGGAAAAATCTTGTATCAGCCTTGGTTTCCATTCGGAAGTGCATAAACTGGATGAGTCTACTACACAAGAAGAATTGCTGGCTCTCGTAGCGCAGCTTAATGGACGCGATGATATTGATGGGATTCTAGTTCAACTTCCATTGCCTAAGCATATTGAGGAAAAAGCTGTTATTGATGCGATCTCCGTGGAGAAAGACGTTGACGGCTTCCACCCTGTAAATGTAGGTAACCTAGTGATTGGTGCTGACAGTCTGCTTCCTTGTACACCTGCAGGTGTAATTGAACTAATCAAACGTACAGGAACAGGAATGGCTGGTAAACATGCTGTGGTCATTGGCCGCAGTAATATTGTAGGTAAGCCAGTGTCTTTGTTATTGCAACGTGAGAATGCTACTGTGACGATGTGCCATTCCCGTACAGCAAATATGCAAGAGATTAGTCGTCAAGCAGATATTCTGGTTGTTGCGATCGGACGCGCGAATTTCATTGACGCTTCGTACGTGAAGCCGGGTGCTGTTGTCATTGATGTGGGTATGAACCGTCTGGATAACGGTAAGCTTGCGGGTGACGTTGATTATGATAGTGCAAAAGAAGTTGCCGGATACATCACACCTGTTCCGGGTGGGGTTGGACCGATGACGATTACAATGCTGATGAGCAATACGCTGATTGCGGCTAAACGCCGTCACGGCTTGGAATAGGGGTAGGAATTCATGGCGGCAGAGCGGCAGGTCTATTCGATAAAAGAACTCAACCGTTACATCCGCATGAAGCTAGACTCGGATAATTTACTTTCGGATGTATGGATTCGCGGAGAGATTTCCAACTTTACGCATCATGGTAGCGGTCATATGTATTTCACGCTAAAGGATGAGAGCAGTCGGATCAAGGCGATTATGTTTGCTTCTCATAACCAGCGCCTACCCTTTATTCCGAAGGAAGGTGCTCGGGTAATTGCTAGAGGTAATGTGACCGTATATGAACGGGACGGGCAGTACCAGTTCTATGCCACACACATGCAGCCGGATGGAATTGGTAGTCTATATTTAGCCTATGAGCAGCTGAAGAGCAAGCTTGAGCAAGAGGGGCTGTTTGCAGAAGCACGTAAACGCCCTTTGCCTCGCTTTCCAAAGTGCATTGGCGTGATTACTTCGCCAACGGGGGCAGCTGTGCGGGATATCGTGATTACACTCCAGCGGCGGTTTCCGCAGGTGGCTATTGTAATCTATCCCGTACTGGTGCAAGGCAAAGGCGCCGCGCCATCGATCGTGAAGGCGATTGGAGCGCTGAACCGCATGGGTGAGGCCGACGTGCTTATCGTCGGCCGCGGCGGCGGTTCGCTCGAGGAGCTGTGGGCGTTTAACGAGGAGGAAGTCGCGCGAGCGATATCGGCATCAAGGATTCCGGTCATCTCAGCCGTTGGCCACGAGACCGATTTCACGATTGCCGATTTCGCCGCCGACCTCCGCGCGGCTACGCCCACAGCGGCCGCGGAGCTGGCCGTGCCACACGCCGGCGAGCTAGCTGCGCAGCTTCGCCAGCAACAGCAGCGGCTCCGCCAAGCGCTGCAAAGACGCGCCCAGCGCGGACGCGAGCGTCACGCGGGGCTGGAACGCTCGTTGGCGCTGGCAGGCCCGCGCCGCTCGCTGATGCAGCACACGCAGCGGCTGGATCAGCTGCGTGAGCGGCTCCAGCGCTCAGCGGATGCACGGCTCAGCCGTTCCCGCGAGCGCAAAGCAGTGCTGCATCATAGTCTGCAGCGGTTCCATCCGCACGGCAGTGTTGCCGCTGCGCGTCAGCGCACCGAAAGCATGCGCCGTGAGCTGATGGGTGCTATGCAGGCCCGCCTGCAGGAGAAGCGAGCTCGCTATGTAGCGGAGATTCGTCATCTGGATGCACTGAGCCCTCTTAAAGTTATGTCGAGAGGCTACAGCTTAGTCTATGACGAAGCGGAAGAACATTTAATCAAATCGCTCACTGAAGTACAGCTTGGCGATCTTGTAGTGATAAAGATGAATGACGGACAGCTGAACTGCCAGGTATGGGGAATGAAGGAGGATGGCAAAGACGATGACGAAGGAAGCGGAACTTGATTTTGAAGGCGCCATGGACCGGCTGGAGGAAATCGTACGTGAGCTTGAACACGGCGACGTTCCCCTGGAGAAGGCCATCGATTTATTTCAGCAAGGTATGAAGTTATCTCAGCTTTGCGGCAGCAAGCTTGAGCAGGTAGAGCGTAAGATCGAAATGATTACCCTAGAGGACGGAGAACTGCGAAAGAAGCCGTTTGGTGCACGTCTGGAAGGGGACGCCGATGACTCGCTTTGAGCATGAGCTTGAGAGAAACTCTGAAGGAGAAACAGTGCGTCAGCCACTGGGGGATTACATCGCGTCCTTAAGCGATCTAGTCTCACATGAACTAGAGGTTATTCTCCCCACACAATGGATGGTTCCAGAGAATTTGCAGCAAGCCATGAAGTATTCACTTATGGCTGGGGGCAAACGCCTCCGGCCACTGCTGGTGATTATCGCATGTGAAGCACTAGGAGGAAATCGAGAGGCTGCCCTGCCTGTCGCTGCTGCTATAGAGATGGTACATACCTATTCGTTAGTTCATGATGATTTGCCTGCCATGGATAATGATGATTATCGGCGCGGGAAGCTGACGAATCATAAAGTCTTCGGGGAAGCGACCGCTATTCTTGCGGGTGATGCCCTTCTGACCCATGCTTTCTACAGTGTGGTACAAGCCTCGCGTAAATTTGGCGTCCCTGCGGAAAGTGTACTATCCATCGTGGAGGATTTGGCGGAAATGGCAGGCCCTCGTGGTATGGTTGGCGGTCAGATTGCAGATATGGAAGGCGAGCAGGGTCTAACCGATCTTGCACAGCTAAAGTACATTCATCTGCATAAGACAGGAGATTTGATTATCTTTTCGCTACTAGCTGGCGGTCGTATTGCAGGTGCTAACGAGCAGCAGCTTGAGGCTTTGCATAAATTTGGAACAGCCATTGGACTCGCTTTTCAAATCCAGGATGACATTCTAGATTTGGTTGGAGACGAAGGTAAACTTGGCAAAAAAACAGGCAGTGATGTTAAGCAGCATAAAGTAACCTATCCTTATTTTATCGGTCTCGAAGCATCGCGAGAAGAAGTGAAGCAGCTTACAGAAACAGCCCGAAATGCTGTTCTGAACGGTGGTTTTCATGACAGCCAGCGCCTGCTGGAAATTGCAGATTACTTAATGGCACGTGATCACTAATTATGAACTTTCGAAACGGCTGTATTTCGACAGCCGTTTCGTTTGTGTTATAATGGGTTTTATATAATTTACAACATCTAGGAAAGCGGGGAACTATACGTGCTGCTTCCACAAATAAATGATCCTAAGCAACTAAAATCATTGTCAGTCGATGAATTAACTACCTTAGCGGAGGAAATTCGTCGATTTCTGATTGAGAAGCTTACAGCAACTGGGGGGCACCTCGGATCCAATCTGGGAGTCGTGGAGCTCACTTTGGCTTTGCATTATTGTTATAACAGCCCTCGTGACAAAATGATTTACGACGTAGGGCACCAGGCTTATGTCCACAAGATTCTGACTGGTCGTCAAGACCGCTTCGATACCCTTCGTAAATATCAGGGCTTGTGCGGCTTCGTTAAGCGCTCCGAGAGTGAGCATGATGTATGGGAAGCTGGACATAGCAGTACCTCATTATCGGCAGCAATGGGGATGGCGATGGCTCGCGATCTCAAGGGTGAAGACAATAAGGTTATTGCCGTGATTGGTGACGGTGCTCTTACTGGCGGTATGGCGTTTGAAGCACTTAACCATATTGGCCATGAGAAGCGTAAGCTGATGGTTATTTTGAACGATAATGAAATGTCAATTGCTCCTAATGTAGGAGCGATGCATAATTATCTAAGCAAAATACGTTCAGATCGCCACTATTTGCGTGCCAAAGACGAGGTAGAAGGACTGCTTAAAAAGATTCCGGCCATCGGAGGACGATTAGCAAAGACAGCTGAACAGTTAAAAAATAGTCTCAAATATATGATGGTACCTGGAGTATTGTTTGAAGAGCTCGGCTTTACGTATCTCGGTCCTGTAGACGGACATGATCTGGAGAAGATGATTGATACCTTCCACCAAGCAGATAACGTGGCTGGACCTGTGTTGGTACATGTATTAACAACTAAAGGTAAGGGCTACAAACCCGCTGAGACCGATTTCTATAAATCACATGCCATTTCCCCATACAAAATTGAGTCGGGTCAGGCGCTTAAAGCTGTGGGTCCTCCAATGTACACGGAAGTATTTGGCGAGACGCTGATCGAACTGGGTCGGGAAGATTCCCGTCTGATTGCAGTTACACCTGCGATGCCAGGAGGTTCGGGCTTGTTTCCTTTTGCTAAGGAATTTCCGGATCGTATGATTGATGTCGGGATTGCGGAGCAGCATGCGGCTACTCTGTGTGCAGCTTTGGCTATGGAAGGGATGAAGCCGGTATATGCGGTGTATTCTACCTTCATGCAGCGTGCCTATGATCAGATCGTCCATGATATTTGCCGGCATAACGCGAATGTTATGTTCGCCATTGACCGCGCGGGGTTTGTAGGTGCGGATGGTGAGACTCATCAGGGTGTGTACGATGTTGCTTTTATGCGCCATATTCCGAATATGGTGATGATGATGCCAAAAGACGAAAATGAGCTGCGTCATATGATGAAGACGGCGCTTGAATATAATGACGGTCCGATTGCTTATCGCTATCCGCGTATTAACGGTACAGGTGTAGCAATGGATCCTGAGCTGCGTACTATTCCAATCGGATCATGGGAACGACTGCGTACAGGCGAAGGTTATGCTGTTGTAGCCTGTGGACCTATGGTTCAAGTGGCTGAAGAAGCCGCTGATTTACTCAAGCGGGAAGGGATTCAGGTAGGCGTCGTGAATGCGCGGTTCCTGAAGCCACTCGACAACTCCATGCTGCTTGATTTGGCTCATGCTGGAACCAACATGGTTGTTATTGAAGAGGCTTGCCAAGCGGGAAGCCTCGGCAGCTCGGTATTAGAATTCTACGCAGAGAATGAAATTTATGACGCTCGTGTGCATCTGATGGGTGTACCTGACATCTTTGTGGAGCACGGCTCTATTAAAGAACAGCGCCAGGAAACAGGTCTTACTGTAGAAGCGCTATGTGCACGTATCAAGTCCATGATGGCTTTGAGTGCATATAACTACAAAACAACTTCGTCTTCCTAAATGGAAGCCGGAAATTAGCAACCCTTTGAACGATCGGGAGATGACCATGGAACACCGTAAAGAACGGATAGATGTACTACTTGTTGAGCAAGGGTTTTATGAAAGCCGTGAGAAGGCTAAAGCAGCCATTATGGCAGGACTGGTGCTCGCGGATGAAGAACGCATTGAAAAGGCTGGTATGAAGGTGTCACGGGAGGCTACCCTTAAGGTTAAAGGCTCTGTGCATCCTTATGTCAGTCGTGGGGGCCTAAAGCTGGAGAAGGCTCTACGCCAATTTAATATTGATCTTACGGGACGGACCATGCTGGACATCGGTGCTTCTACTGGAGGCTTTACGGATTGTGCACTTCAGAATGGGGTAAGCCATGTGTACGCGATTGATGTTGGCTATAATCAGCTGGATTGGTCGCTGCGTAATGATGAACGCGTTAGTGTGATGGAACGAACGAATTTCCGATATATGACGCCTCCAGATTTGGTGGGTCCGATTCCAGATTTTGCGAGTATTGATGTTTCATTTATCTCCTTAAAAATAATTCTTCCACCGCTCAAAGCTTTGCTTAAGCGCCCGGCGGATATTGCTGCGCTGATCAAGCCACAGTTTGAGGCAGGACGGGAGAAGGTTGGTAAATCAGGTGTAATTCGTGATTCTGCTGTTCATAAAGAGGTATTAATTAATGTACTGACCATGGCGGCAGAGCTGGGTTACCAGCTGCAGGGATTAACCTTTTCACCGATTACAGGTGGGGAGGGCAATATTGAGTTTCTTGCTCACTGGAGACTAACGCCTGAATTGGCGGAAGCTGAAGAAGGTACATTACAGCCTTCAGATGCTGTATCATCAGTCATTCCAGTGGAGGATTTTCCATCCCTAGCGGATGAAGTGATTAAGCAGGCTACGGGTACTTTTAATGTAAATTCGACTCATGGAAACTCATCGCGCCGGTGAGTTTCTTTTTCCATATGGAAAATAACAATTATTCGGAAAGCTTCTAAAAAGGCAGCTCTGAAGAAGGAATTGGCATGGCTTCACGCGAATAAATCACCGAGGTGATTGATAGTGGCGGGTAGCTCTGACAAGGTCGTCATGGCGTTTATTGGAGTAGCATTATCGATTTTTATAATTTATCGGATATATATATGGCTGCAAAGTTCTCCGCGTTCTTTCATGAAGGATCAGATCCCGTTTAATAAAGTGATTATTCCTCACCCATCTATAGACATACTAGAGGATGAAGGGTACGAGGTCGTTGGAGGGAAGCTCAAAATCCCGTTGTCCTTCAACGTAAACGGGGCGCAGATGTATAGCCGGTTATTTATAGATTATGTGGCGACTAAAGAGGAAGGATCAATATATTTGGTTATTCTTTCTAGACCACGCAAACCTTTGGATTTCACAGGCAGTGGCTTACGAGATACCTTGCTTCCGTACTTGCTGATTTATCCGGAATGTAGCGGAGTTTTGTATGTTAATACTGCAGCGGGATCTATTCAAGTGATTAAGCTTGGCAGAGATGACGGAGAATCAAACTGAGTCCATATTTATCTAGGTGTATGCTTCCGAAGTAGTTTTGCCGAAGCAATTCGGGGAGCATCGCTTACAAAACTAAGTCCATGCTTCCGATGTAGTTTTGTCGCTGCTAATCTGGAAGTGTCGCTTACAAAACTTTTAGGAGGCAACAATGAAGGGTCAACGACATATTAAGATACGTGAGATTATTACGCAAAAGGATATCGAGACACAGGACGAGCTGGTAGAAGCCTTGCGTGAATCTGGTTTTCAGGTTACTCAAGCTACAGTATCTCGAGACATTAAAGAGCTATTGCTCATCAAGGTGCCTATGGATGATGGAAGATACAAATATTCGCTTCCAACTGACCAACGGTACAATCCAATACAGAAGCTGAAGCGCGTTTTGGTGGATAATTTTGTGCAGATCGATTCATCGGCTAATCTTGTGGTGATGAAATGCTTACCGGGGACGGCTAACTCAGTCGCTGCTTTGATTGATAATATTGACTGGCCACAAATTATGGGGACCATCTCTGGTGATGATACCATTCTAATTATTTGCCGCCAGCCTGAGGACAGTAAGACTGTAATTTCACAAATCATGGGTTACATTTCTTAAATTATAAGAAAGTATAAATTTCATTATATTCTTATCATCTTCTCGGAGGTGCTCTATTAGTGTTAGAAACCTTGTCTATCCGCAATCTAGCCGTCGTTGAGGCGGTAGATGTGCATTTTTATCCTGGCTTCCATGTGCTCACAGGGGAGACTGGGGCAGGTAAATCCATTATTATTGATGCGCTTGGACTGATTGCCGGAGGGCGCGGCTCCGCGGATTCTATTCGTTACGGTTGTGAAAAGGCAGAGATGGAAGCGCTCTTCAGCCTCCCAAGCGGTCATCCCGTCTGGGATACTTTAGAGCGTCTTGGCATTGAGGCTCAGCGTGAGGAGCATCTTATAATACGCCGTGAGCTCACCTCTCAGGGTAAAAGTACATCACGAGTAAACGGACAGATGGTCAATCTTACTATGCTACGTGAAATTGGCGAGCAGCTGGTTAATATTCATGGACAGCATGAACACCAAAACTTATTGAAGGCAGAACGACATTTGGGACTTTTAGATACATACGGAGAACCCATTATCGGGCCGCTAAAAGCGGTATATCAGGAAAAGTATTCAGCCTTTGCAAAAGTGGAGAAAGAGCTCCGAGAGCTGCAGGAATCCAGCCAAAAGGCTTATCAAATGCTTGATTTGTACCGTTTTCAGTTAGAAGAAATTTCATCTGCAGCATTAAAACCGGGAGAAGATGAATTACTTGCCGAAGAACGGGTCAAACTATCCCACAGTGAGAAAATGATGGATTCCGTATCCGGTGCATATGAGCTTCTCTACGATAGACAAGGCTTAGAATCCATAGGTAATGTCATTTCCAGACTCGAGGATGCGGTTCGTTATGATGAAAAGGGTCTTAAATCCGTGCTTGAGCAGCTGCAATCTTCTTATTATCAACTAGAGGATGCTGCATTTCAGCTTCGTGATTACCGAGAAGAGATCGAATTCAATCCACAGCGACTCGAAGAAATCGAGAATCGTCTCGATTTAATTACCGGCCTTCGCCGTAAATACGGAGATAGTGTAGAACAGATCTTGGCTTATTATGAACAAATCCATCGGGAAACCGATCTGCTTGAGAATAAAGATGAATATCTGGAGAAACTGACGACCAAACGCGATGCATTGCTGTCTGTATTGATGGAAGCAGCTACTGAATTAAGTGAAGCACGGAAGCTGTGTGCGTCTGATTTAGCCACGCAAGTGGAGAGTGAGCTTAAAGATCTTCAGATGGAAAGAACTTCGCTACAGGTTAAATTAGACACGTTGGAGGACCCACGTGGAGTTGATTATAAGGGTCGGCGTATTCGTCTTACAAGACAAGGGATCGACAGTGCGGAATTTATGATTTCCCCTAACCCTGGCGAGCCGTTAAGACCTCTTGGCAAAATTGCCTCGGGTGGTGAGTTGTCGCGAATTATGTTGGCAATGAAGAGTATTTTTGCGCGTCATGATGCGATTCCAGTTCTGATTTTTGATGAGGTAGATACCGGTGTGAGTGGTCGGGCTGCTCAATCCATTGCAGATAAACTGTATAAGCTGTCCTCCACTTGTCAGGTGTTCTCCATTACGCACTTACCGCAGGTGGCTTGTATGGCTGATCATCAGTACTTAATCCGCAAAAAGGTTGAGGACGGAAGAACCATGACAGAAGTGGAATCACTCTCGAATGATGGACGTGTAATGGAGCTGGCCCGAATGCTGGGTGGGGTGGAAATTACCGAAAAAACATTGCACCATTCGCAGGAAATGCTTAATTTGGCCGAGGCAAGTAAGGCTGCAACAAGCTAAGCGGAACAATGATTGACAGTAATAAAAGCCTGGGGGCAAGGTTATCTTATAGGTACGCAATTGGCGACCACCTTTTTCGTCAAGCGAAAGAAGCAAAAGGGAGCGTGACAGCCATTGAAGCCTAACCTCAGGAAGTTAATGCCAGGCCTTTTATTTGCCTTCTTTCTTAGTTTATCGGGCATAACGGGAACCCACCAAAGTTTTGCCTCACCACTGAACAGTGAACCTGCCAAGGTGACTGCGCATGGAATGAAACCGGAACTGAAGGTGATCCCGGGAGGTCAAACGATCGGAGTAAAGGTGAAATCAGCAGGTGTTCTGGTTGTTGGACATCATCTGATTGAAGTATCCGAGAAATCCAAGCTTTCCCCAGGTGAGGTCAGCGGTTTGGTGCCAGGTGATTTGATGATCTCCATTGATGGAGAGAAGTTGGACGAGTTATCTAAGGTGGCCAAGCTTGTGGATCGTGCTGGAAAAGCGAATAATTCTCTGACGATTGTCTTTAAACGCGCTGGGAAAGAGCATACAGCCAAGCTGAAACCCGCGTATGATATTAATGACAAAGTCTGGAGGTTAGGCCTGTACATTCGAGATTCTGCAGCGGGTGTCGGCACGTTAACTTTTTATGCCCCGAAACAGGGGGTTTATGGAGCTTTAGGACATGTGATTACGGACATGAATACAGGAACACCAATTGTTGTTGGCAGCGGTCATATTGTTCAGTCCAGTGTAACTTCGATTTCTAAAAGCCAGGATGGCGATCCGGGTGAGAAACGAGCCCATTTCTTAAAAGAAAGCCAAGTGCTTGGTAATGTGGAGAGTAACACAGATTTTGGCATCTTCGGTAAAATGAGTCGTAATCCCGAGCATAGTCTTTATAAAGAACCTATTCCTGTGGCAATGAGCAATCAAGTCAAGGAAGGTCCAGCTGAAATTCTTACCGTTGTAGATGGGCAGCAGGTAGAACGATTTAAGGTTGAGATCATTCATGTGGCACATCAGCAGACGCCGGCGACAAAGGGTATGGTCATTCGTATCACAGATCCGCGACTGATCGATAAGACAGGTGGTATCGTTCAGGGGATGAGCGGAAGTCCAATCGTTCAAAGTGGACGGCTTATCGGCGCTGTAACTCATGTGTTTGTAAATGATCCTAAGTCCGGCTACGGTTGCTTCATCGAATGGATGCTTAAGGATTCTGGTGTAACCATGCAGGAGAATAGGTATCCATTAAATCTTAAGGCGGTTTAGCCTTAAGATTTTTTTGTCGAAGGATTACGAAGATCATCGAACTTTGAAATAAAATATTTAATTATAATCCATGCCAGAAAAAAAATAAAGAAAAATAATTTTCGACAGAAGGGAATTCAATCTCCATGTCGAAAATGTTAAGAGACAAGAAAAAAATGTTATTTTCGAATAGCAGATATAATTAAGGAGGAAGCAGCCAGTGCAGAATATTGAAGTGTTGTTGGCCGATGATAACAGGGAGTTTACGAATTTGCTTTCCGAATACATTTCTGAACAAGAAGATATGACGGTAACGGGTATCGCCTACAATGGTGAAGAAGTGCTTCAAATGCTAAGCGAAGCACGCAAAGTTCCCGATGTCCTTATTCTTGATATCATCATGCCACATTTAGACGGTCTGGGTGTCTTGGAACGTCTGCGTGATATGGATCTGAATCCTCAACCGAAGATCATCATGCTGACCGCTTTTGGTCAGGAGAACATCACTCAAAGAGCTGTACAGCTTGGTGCATCCTATTATATTTTGAAACCGTTCGATATGGAGGTCCTGGCAAATCGTGTACGTCAGCTTGTAGGGGTCCAAGGCAGCATGAGCTCATCCTCTAACATGTACAACTATTCGTCGACGTCCAGATCGAATGTAGTGCCGCTTACGAAGGGCAAGAATCTTGATGCTAACATTACCTCGATCATCCACGAGATCGGTGTTCCAGCACATATTAAGGGCTATCAGTACCTGCGCGAAGCGATCACCATGGTATATAACAATATCGAGATCCTTGGTGCGATTACAAAAACACTCTATCCAGCCATAGCAGAGAAATTCAAGACTACGCCTTCACGCGTAGAACGTGCGATTCGCCATGCAATTGAAGTGGCTTGGACCCGTGGCAACATTGACTCCATCAGCCATTTATTCGGCTACACCATTAATATCTCCAAATCTAAGCCTACTAACTCGGAATTTATTGCCATGGTAGCCGACAAGCTACGGATTGAGCATAAGGTTAGTTGAAAGGGTTAGGGGCAGTGTGTGGTAAGGGATTGTGGGTTGCTGGTAGGTGCTTAGGCTGAAACGATTTTGCCTATAAACTTCTTTTTGGGTAATTTAAAGCTAATCAAATTCTTATTTGTATATGTATAAATTTCACTCCTTTATTGGGTTGGTAAATCCAATGGAGGAGTGTTTGTTTATGACTGATTTTTAATTTCAGATTGATAATTTTATGTTGTACTGTACTTCACAGGGAATATCTTATAAAACATCTTGTGCAAAATGAATTAGAAGCAGATGAACAGTTAACTTTCTTCAATAGAGTTGATTATAGAGATTATCTAATGGAACAATTTAGCATCTGATAAAACAAATATTTTATCTAAAAGGAGACATATGAACTTGGAAAAATAGTGGGAGTGTGAAATATGAAAAAAATATTATTGGTTTGTATTATGATAATGTTGATGCTTGCATCGGCTTGTGCAAATGTTGAAGTGACATCAAAGCCAAATACTTCTAGTGAGCCTAAATCTGAAACGGATGAGTCTATTATTCCAAAAAACACATCCGTATATTGTGCTCAAGAAAGTATAAATTTGAATAGTGAAACTGAAAAAGATTTCTATGGAACTTGGAAAGTTGAGAAGCTTTTAGGATTTTCAAATTCATATAATGATGCTTCTGAATATCCAACAGGGCAAAAATTTATTGGAGATGAAATTATCATCAAAAAAGACTTTTTTTCATCAAAAGGACTTAAAAACTATAGTGTTTATCAATATGAACTAAAAAACCCATTATATGAGATTACAGCGACATGTTATAGCTCTGACTCTTTTTATAGATTATATAAAATAGATATCCCAGACTTAAATATAAATGATGTAGTAAAAGTAATAAATATAAGTGACCCTTCTACAAACCTTGGAATACCTTTAAGTTTTTTTGTTGTTAATAACGATAGGCTTATCTTGTTATCAGAGGCAACTATTTTTGAGCTTAAAAAATACTGATTAAATGAATGCGATTCTGAAAATGCCTGTGAAAATTAAAGGTTTACTTAAAAGAGTTAAAGGGGAATTGAGTCTTTGTAGAATATTAGGTCATTCCTCAGTGGAGGTTACTCAAAATGCATATCTTGATTTTTCAGACGAAGAGATTGGGAAATATCAACTACATAGTCCTCTGGCTAGTATGGATATATAATTATTCAAAAAGACAGCTAACTCTATTGTTTAGAATTAGCTGTCTTTTTGTTGTTTTATATTCCATTCCATTCCATTCCATTCCATTCCATCTGAAACCAAACTTACATACTCTCGAACTATTCATGTGGTGAAATAATGAAAATATTCTATAATATAACTATTATTTACTCAAAATAATAGTTAAATATTAATGGCTTCTTAACAAAATTGGAGGGTGTAAACGTGAATCGATATGTAGTTGGTGAAAATGTTACAACGCCAGATGGTAAAGGAAAGGTTTATGCCTATAGTAATAACTGGTATACAGTAAAGTTAGAAAAGCATGGTGAAATTAAATATTACACAGAACTGCAATTAAACAAAGTATAGTAACACTGCTAATTAAAAAATGAATCCGAAGGAGATTACATAAAATGGGCCTATTTAAAGCGAACCCTGAAAAGGAAGCAAAGAAACGAGAGGCAAAAGAGCTGCGTAAGGCACTTGAAGCCGCTGGTCGCACCAATTACGTTATGATTCATCACATTTCTAGGTTCCCCAAGTCTGAAGCAAATGTAGTAATGAGGATTGGGCAGGGAGTCGAAAAGAACACACTTAGAATAAACGGTGAAACTGTAACTGTCACAGGTTTGGAGTGGCGTATAACGAACTATGACAAGCATTTAGAAAGCGTAAGGAAACACGATTCTCAAGAAAAAATAAGAAAAAGAATTAGTTCGAAAACAGAAGGATTAATGGAAAGTTTAAGAAATGGACAAAGGAAAACAAGGATAGGTTAAGGGTATATAGAGATAAAAGGACTGCTAAAAATTATAATATTACTGACATAGAGTGGACTAATTGTAAAAATTATTTTGATAATTCGTGTGCTTACTCTGGATTAAAAGCAGATGATCATTATATTCCAAGAGGCGCTACCATGCAAAAACATGATCTACACAAAGAACATGTGAACGACGATGGAGCAAACGATTTATCCAACTGTGTACCAGCTTGTTATAGTTGCAACAGCCAAAAATGGAAATTCTGTTTTGGGGACTGGTACAATGAAAGCAACAAAAGCTATACTGAGGATCGGATTAATAAGATACATATTTGGTTAAAAATTGACTTTAGAAGATATCTGGAAAGTTAATAAATTTTTGTTTTACTAAGATATATATAAACATGGTTAAGTTGAAAAAGCTAAAGATAATTAAACTTGAGAGAGCATTAAACATACATAAAAAATCAGGCGCGTTACAGAATTTACTGTATAGTGCCTGATTTTTTCCATAAAATTAACTACTCCATAGAATTCCATTAGTATTAATTAATTCTTTTATTTCTTTTCTGTATTAAGTAGAGAATTCCGCCAAATACGAATCCACAAATTACTCCAGCCAATAATGATTTAAGTACAGCGAGAGCAATTTCTTCAGTTGATGAATCAGTTACTGCAATATTAATAATAAATATTAAACTGAATAGTACTGTCGATACAAGGAAAGACTTTGATTTTAGAAAATTAATCATTTTTTCTCCTCTATTGTTTTTTAGTTGACAGTTTTATCCCAAAGTACTCCTCCACTTTTATCGCCTTCTTGGAATACATTATAAAATTTATCCTGAACAGTTAGTCCATAACCTGCGATTTCAAAGTCCGAAATGAAATTTACCCTTTCCGAAAATTCTCACTTTTCCAGTCATTTCATAGGTAACTCCTTCTTCCCAATCGTCAACCTGCCAAATTGACAAAGTGCCTTTGTTATACCAAGCATCGACTAGATGAGGATTAACTGCTGTACCATTATAGGTAAAGTACCCTTGTACACTAATTGAAAAAATTGTGTTTCCCAGTATACTTTTAACATCGAGAGTATATGTTTTTGTTGGTGTTGCTTGACTTGCTGCTAATTTAGCCATATCGCTCGATAATAAAGCACTATCAATGACTTGTTCATCATCAGTTACTGTCTCGACAATAAAGAATGGGGAATCAGTTAATGTAATTTTAACATTATCTGAGATAATATGTTCTTTGAAATTTCCATTCTCAATGTTAGTTCTTAAATAACTTTTGAGATCCATGTCGCTATCAGCTTCAGTTTCTGGAAGAACAGTTTTTTGGTTTGTATTAACAAAGTAATCCGTTATTAAGGATTCATTCACAGGATTATTTTGAAAAAAATGAATTGATTGCTTGATTTGCTTCTTTCGTATTGTCAACATCAGCCTGTTCCAAATTCTTGATAAGATTATCTTGAATACTTTGTATTTCTTCAAGATATTGAGTGTTCACTGCTGTAGCACCCACAGTAGCTGAGAATAAACTGAACAATAGTAAACAAGAGAATAAAGACATTAAACATTTCTCCATAACATAATCTCCTTTGTGGTATATTTGGAATAATATGGAGTGTTTTGATTGTAACATGAAACGCTAAAATATAGAAAATGTTTACAAAAAAACTATATTTATATAAATAACTCAATTGTTTATTTTTAATATTTAATATTTGTTCTTTAAAGATTGATGATATTTGGAGTATAGTTGTCCCTTTCATTGTTGGTGGGGTTATTCTTGAGTTTAAGATATTTTATGAGGATAATACATCTATTACGGCAGCAGTTTATGGTATCTAAATTCAAGATAAAACCCCCCTTTTATCACCATTGATCACAAATACACAGGCACAATACGCCTTACTTACGCGATTCTGTTCGATATTTTACTGATGGAATTAGATGGTATTTCAAATTCGTAAGTGGTATTATGGAAGCCAAATCTAAAACTAAAGAGTAATATTAAAGCCCTTGAGGATTATCTCAGGGGCTTTAATATATGTGTCTATTTCATATACTTTATTGATTAGTTCTCAGTAATCACCACAGTTTAGATTTTAATCTCCTGGCTATAATTGTTATATGCAATTACGAGGGAGAACGTTTCATATGACTAAAAAAACCAACAAGAACGAATATAAACTTGTTATTCATTACGCCACTCCTTAAGAGTCTATCTCTAAGAGCAATTAGAACAAGAAGTTTGTGATTGGATTGAAAAAATGTTAAAAATTCATTCCTCAAAAGTTCCTCCTGAAGCACATGATAAAAAGATCGGTAAAAATCAGATGAGCAAAAGGAACTATAAAATGAATTTAAGTTAGTTATTCACTATGCTAGCGAGGAAGAATCTAAGTCTATTGAATACTTTGAGGAAGAACTGATAAAGCGGTACTGATGAGGCAAAAAAGTTGGGTTTCGAATGGGGCGGAGATTGGACTTCGTTTAAAGATTATCCACATTTTCAATTGACGTTTGGACTGTCTACAGCAGATTATCGTAATTGTAAACAGCCAACTCAAACACAAATAGTTTTTGCCTATGCTCTTATTAGTCCGAAACCAGATAAATCATTTCAAAAAGAGGATGATAATGTGGAAGCAGTTAAGGACGTTCTAACTAAAGATAATAGTGTACATAACGGATTTATTAAAGATAATGAGAACTATGTTCCAATTAGTGTATTGAAAGCACTAGGTCATAAGGTAAGCTGGGACAATGTTAATAAAAAGCTGTATATCAGCTAATTTATAGGTGTGATGCGAAAATGCATTGCACCTATTTTTTTTATTTATATCTGGCTACGTAGTATAGTCACAATGTAATGTCATTGTTAACTCTAGATGCTTACGACATAATAAAATATGTAAACAATTTTGCGTACTAATGTCTAACCGTATGCCAATAAAGTCTATGAACAATTAACATAACCAAGATGTGAAATCCCTTACCCCATAAGGGCTACACCATTAATATCTCCAAATCTAAGCCTACTAACTCGGAATTTATTGCCTTGGTAGCTGACAAGCTGCGGATTGAGCATAAGGTTAGTTGAAAGGGTTAGGGGCAGTGCGTGGTAAGGAATTGTAGGTTGCTGGTAGGTGTTTACAGTCAGTATTTAAAAACCGATAAACTTTTTCCATCTCACCCGATAAACCTATATGGTTTATTGGGTTTTGTTATTATATTAGGCAGTATGTTGCTTCAAGAGCTACCAACAAATCAATGCAGTAAAAAGACACTGAGATCTTATTCATCAGTGTCTTTTTAATAGACATTTTCCCGCCAGAGGGTTTGTAGTTTAAAGCAGCTTAATCAGCTCTTCTAGCTCGTCAACCATACCTTTTGCAAGTTCAAAATTATTGTCTTTTAAAGCTAATTCTATTTTCATTTCAACTGCTTTTTTATTTTGTTCATTTTCTAAATAATCTTTATCAAAATGACTGGCATAAATCATCTTTCTGAATTTTCGCATACTCATTTTTCTAATCGTCTTATCGTCAATGATTAATACATAATCCATACCATTTACTACAGAATAGAAATCATGAGAAATCATGAGAATCGCACCTTTATAGTCTTCAATGGCTTTCTCCAGTGCGATTTGTGTATAGGTGTCTAAATGGCTTGTCGGTTCATCAAGAAGCAATAAGTTTGCTTTGCTAGCAGAAACTTTTGCCAATTGCAGTATATTTTTTTCGCCACCAGATAAAGATTCTATCTTTTGATTAAGAATTTCTCCTTCAAAGCCATAGTTTGAAAGATGTGCTCTAATCTCGTCATAAGTTGCAAACCCAGCATCGATGAAGTCTTCTAGTATGGTATTAGAATCCTTTAGCACTTCGTCTTGAAGCTGAGAAAGATATGCCACTTTAATATCAGCATTTATTTCAATTGAATCATGATTATTTTTAAAGATATCTCGGAGTAAAGTCGTTTTCCCGGTACCGTTTGGACCGATAAGGGCTACTTTATCTGTAGGTTTCATCTCAAAGTTAACATTTTCTAAAATCAACTCATCAAAGGAAACACTATAATTATTCACATTTAAAACAGTGATATCTTCTTCAATTTCATTGTCCACACCAAAACTGATTTTCGGTTGCTTAATATCAACGAATGGCGCTTTAATTTTTCGCGCTTCCAATCTTTCTTGAAACTTAACCCTAGCTTTTAACGCTCTCCCTCTAGATGCTTCTGAATTATAGGTTGCGATCGCTCTAAGATTATCAATAATGTTATCGTATCTCTCAATTTCTTCTTGTTCAGCGACTGCGATTTCTTGTAACTCAATTTTCGTCTGAAGTAATGAGAAGTTATACTCAATATATCGCCCATCGAACTCTTGGATCTCCATGTTTTCAAGGTGTATAATTTTGTTAAAACAATGATTCAATAGATAACGGTTATGCGTAACAACTAGCAATATTCCTTTGTGAGCATTAATAAGATTTTTAAGTGCATTTAGGTTTTCAAAATCTAAAAATACATCGGGCTCATCCATAATCATTAAGTCTGGACTAGTCAGCATTTCCTTCATCACTTGAATAAGCTTGAATTCCCCACCACTTAGATCGGATACCCTAGCATCTTTTAGCTTCAAGAGGTTGGCTAAATTTAGTTTCTTATTAATATTGCTTTCAAAATCATTTCCATCCATTGAATCAAAGGCATCTAGAGCTAATTGATACTTTTCGAGTAATGAATCAATATCTGATGATGTTTCCATTTCAGTGAGAATAGCTGTTATTTCATTTTGTATCTTAATAAATTCTTCTCCTATATATTCAAAAACGGTTATTTCTTTAGTTCTGTCTACTTGTGAGAACTGACTTACATATCCAATTTTGCAGGTTGGGTCAATTTCTAACTTGCCTTCGAACAAATATTTTTCTGGATCCATCAGTATATCGATCAGTGTACTTTTACCACTGCCACTTGTTCCTATAAAAGCGCAATGTTGTGCCTCTTCAAGCGTAAATGAAATGTTTTTATATAGCTCTTTTTGCGGGAATGCGAAGGATAAGTTATCAACTTTTATCATAGTGTTACCTTTCTTTATAACTAAAATAGTGACTACTAATAGAGGTATTGAGGAGCATAAGATTTTGAGTTTACCGTTGATAGAGTAACATTGTTTACAACTAACATCAATCATTTCGAAATAAAGTTGTTCGTGAAATCGAAAAATCCGACTTAGAACAATAGGATCAAGCTTACTCAGATGGCTTCTTATAGCTAGATTACATATGGTCAGTAGTTGAGTTGGCTGTGGCAGAGTCTCTTAGTATATCTTTCATGTTACGAATTCATTGGTTATAATTGGAAGAATAATAAGCTCAGGAGGTTCGTAGATATGAAGAAGAAAATAGTAGGGATTGTAGCAGCGGCGTTGTTACTTGGTGGTTCAATAGGATTCGCAGCGAGCTCGTCTTTAATTGGCGCTAAAGTTTCCGGAATGTATACGATAAAACAAGACGGAAAGAAGATTGCAGATGCGATTGTAGTAAATAACTCGGCCTACGTACCTGTGCGCACGATGTCCGAAGCGACCGGAGCAGGGTTGACGGTTGAAGGAAAGACGATAATATTGGAGAGTAAGGAGACTGAGAAGGCAGCGCTAAAAGCAAGTATTGCAGCGGCTAAACTCCGGGAAAGATTAGCAGGGGCAGAATCAAGCGTTCAAGTTCTCAAAGAAGCCATCCAACTGGCGGAAACTACTGCGGCCGACCGAACAAGCGCAGCAGACCAAGAGGCTCGAAGAAACTATATCGCGGAGTTGAATAAACGTGTGGATTTCATGGAAACAGAAATTGTGCAGCTCAAGGAGCAGCTCGGCGAATAATAAATGAATAATGATGAAGAGTCTCGCCATTACTGGTGCGGCACGTTCGACGATGAAATTGGCCGTGCACTTGCGGATTAACGCGCAGTGAAATGTCCGACATAGGCGTAGATAGTGGCTGAAACAGCAACAAGTAAATAAATTCTCTTAGCGATTCTTCTATGATCTGAAGAATCGTTGTTTTGTAATGACGGGAGAGTTTGTTTTCTTCGAACAAATGGATGATAATAAAGGAATGAGCTAGGCTAATCGCATGACATCGTTTTTATAAACTACATAACTTTATACCCTAAAAGCGAGGCGTAACGAAATGAATACATCTGAGTTTCAACAGTATGTGAAGAAGTTCAGTGAAACCAAAGGTTTTGACACGAGCTCCATTGAGCAGAGAATGCTGTACTTAATGACTGAAGTAGGGGAATTGTCCAAAGAGGTGCTATCCGTATCCTTCGACCCTGGTGCAGAGAAGAAAGAAAACTTGGGATTTGAGATGTACGACGTGGTGTGGAATATTTTTGATCTAGCCAATAAACTGGATATTGATCTAGAGCAGGCATTTAAACGTAAGCTGGAAATCAATGAACAGAGATCATGGGAGTAATACAAAAAAATCCAAGGACTACCCGCTCGGGAAGCCTTGGATTTTTTGATTTATAATTATTTATTTAAATGAAGCATAACCTTCATCAGCCATTACAACACTACCGTTAATTGCACTAGCTTCTGGTAAGGAGAGCAAGTATACAGTGTCTGCAACTTGTTCAGGCAATGTTAATTTGTTACCCATTACTTTGCTCTTCATCTGGTCGACCATTCCTTGATCTTTATATCCTTGGATAATTGGCGTATCTACAGCGCCTGGAGCAACGGCAAGCACGCGGATGCCATGAATGGACATTTCAAGTGCTGCGGATTTAGTCATCATAATGACCGCACCTTTGGAAGCGTGATATGCGAATGTACCTGGGGAAGCTAGGAATCCAAATACAGAAGCTGTATTAATGATGACCCCCTTGATGCCGAGCTCACGCATTTTTTTACCTGCTGCGATAATACCGTGGGCAACACCATGCTGATTGACATTAATAACACTATGATAATCCTTAAGGTCTTGGTCTAGTACAGGAGTGACGCGGCCGATCCCGGCATTGTTGAACATAACGTCAATTCTGCCATATGTGGCAACAGTTTTCTCAACCAGTGCTTCTACCTCTTCGTATTTTGAAACATCCGTTTTGACGAAAATAGCTTCGCCACCATCCTTGATAATCTGTGCGACCGTTTCCTCACCTAATTGTTGATTGAAATCGGCAACGACCACTTGATCACCTTTACTAGCAAATTTAATTGCGGTTTGTTTCCCGATTCCACTGGCTCCACCTGTAATTACGGCTACTCTTTTGTCTGTCATTTGGGACTCCTCCTCGAGAAATATAGTTATACTAGAAATATAGGTTCATAAGGTGAAAAGGTTATTTACTAACTTATTTACATTGTAGCACTTGTCTAAATTAATTAAAATTTAAGTAAATTTAATAGGTGTTAAGTAAATATTAACTTAGGGAGTGATTCAAATGAATTTAGAGCAATGCGAGAATATCGTAGAAGTCGCAAAGATTGGTTCACTAACCAAAGCTGCTCAGAATCGTCATATCACCCTGTCTGCCATAAGCCAGTCCATAACACTGCTGGAAGCGGAGCTTGGAGTTACTTTGTTCATTCGTTCGCGAGGCCAACGAGCAGTTCCCACAGCAGAGGGACAAGCCATTATCGGCAAAGCAAATGAAGTCTTGATGAAAGTAAATGAATTAAAAGCTGAAGCACAGATCTACAGCGATGCGCTTAGTGGTCATTTGAAGATTGCTACGATTCCGGGACCCATGCATCTAATCGTGAAGGTCATATCCGGTTTTAAAGCGGATTTTCCAAATGTGAAAATAGAGATTTTTGAAAAGGGGCCTAAAGAAATTCTGGATAATGTGCTTCAGGATGAAATGGATATCGGACTGATGGTCTCGCCAGAGGGCTTATCAGAGAAACATAAAGGGGTCGTATTCGAGGAATTAATGGAAGGTAAGATTGTTGTAGGCGTACATCCTCAATCACCACTAGCTTTAAATACAATAATTACACCCGAACAGTTAGTAGGCCAGACGTTGGTTTTATACGATGATCATTACATACAGGACTTTGTGGAGCGTTATTTACTGAAAGTTGGGCCGATGAATATTCTTTTTACAAGCAATAACACCCGTGCCATTGATAATGCAGTTGCGTCAGGACTCGCGATCACGATTGGGATGGATTATTCTTTTCTAAAAACATTTGAGGGTTCTCAGAAGATCATGAAGACGATCGAGCTACGATCACCAGATCGTAATACTCCGGGGTCCATTGTTTCAGCTTCTAAACAAGGATCGAAAACGGTCAGAAGATTTATCAACAGGTTGAAACATGAATTTGAGGAGGGGATTAGAAGAAGTTAACAGTATGCCTTGGTAGATTTTATCTAACCTTTACGCTTCCTAGTTAATATGAACCCTATGATGTTGTCCATTTCAGATCGTAATAAGGACAGCCAAGTGGGGAGGATGTCAACATAGTGAGAAGGTATCTAAGGCAAATTAATGTGGCAGTTATTTTTGTTTTGTTGATTTCGTTGTTGCAGCCGGGAGTATTTGTTCACGCTTCCATTTCTGATCTACCAGCAACAAACTACGGAACCGTTATTGATGTACGGCAAACAGAGCTTGCACCTGGGGCGATGTACACCTGGATGGATCTTCAGAATGAACGTGGTTTACAAAAGATTCATGCAGTAGAGTTCAACCCAGGGCAAGGCCATTTAGAACTGCGGGCAGGTACGAAGGATGGAAAGGTATACGGTATGAAGGGTGTTACAGAAATGGCCGCTTATGCGGATTCGCCTGGAAACCGGGTGATCGCAGGGATTAACGGTGATTTTTATGAAATCTCCGGTTTTGCCACGGGTGTTCCAAATGGATTATTTATGGATGATGGTGTAATCCTGAACAGTTCGATTTCAGCTTTTACTTTCGGTTTAAAAGAAGATGGCAGCTCGATTTATGGGGTGCCGAAGCTGACCAAGAACGTAACGATTAATGGAAAAACAACTAATCTAACCAGCATCAACCGTTATCGAAATACGAATGAGCTGGTTCTTTATACGGAAGATTATAATACAACTACAAAGTCGACCAATGAGGGTGACGAGGTTGTTCTAGATATTGTCGAGGGAGAAGTGAAGAGCGGTCAGACCTTGAAGCTGAAGGTATCTGAGATTCGCAACAATCAAGGCAATACGCCGCTTACCAAAGGAAAAGTAGTTTTGTCTGCTAACGGAACGTCTCGTGCTGTTCTGCAGGGGTTATCGGTTGGCGATAACGTTACTGCGACCTTTGCGCTTAGCGGAGAATGGAATGATGTGAAGGTAGCCATTGGCGGCGAAGGGCCGCTGGTAAAAGACGGAGTAGTTCAACAAGGTGTTGGACCTTTAGGAATTCATCCGCGTACAGCCATTGGGACAAAAGCGGACGGAAGTCTCGTTTTATTCGAAGTGGATGGAAGATCGCCAGGTTTTAGTGAGGGCGTAGATACCGATGAGCTTGGCAACATTCTGAAGGATATGGGCGTAGTGAACGCCATGAATCTGGATGGTGGCGGCTCTTCTACTTTTGTGGCCAGAATGCCGGGTGCATCTGGTGTCAAAATGGTGAATCAGGGCTCTGATGGCTATGAACGTAAAACCGGCAACGGTTTGCTGGTCGTCAACACAGCCCCAGAGCAATCTACAGCTTCTAAGCTGGTTGTGCAGCCGAATGCGGAACGTATTTTGCAAGGCTCCAGCTTTATGTTCAAAGCAGCAGGAGTGGACGAGAACGGCCATCCGGCACCTTATTCGGGTACGCTGAATTGGCAGGTGGACGCTGACCTTGGTACTGTCGATGCGAATGGAGTCTTCACCGCAGGAACCACTGCCGGCACAGGAACGGTAATTGTAGAGGCTGGGACAGTCAAAGGCAGTGGGGAAATCGAAGTCGTGGATAAGCTCACAGACCTTAGGTTTCCTGATGAGATCAAAACTTATTCTTCAGGTGCTGCTGCGCAATTAACTGTGAAGGCGCTACGTAATGGACAGGTAATTCAAGCTGACAACCATAGTTTTGAATGGCGGGTTGAGGGCGAGATCGGAAGTGTGGACGAGAAGGGTTTGTTTCAAGCGACGAGTGAAAACGGGAAGAACGGGAAGATTTATGCTAAGTACGGGGACGCCCAGACCTCATTTGAAGTAAATGTGGGGTTGCCGCCTGTAATGCTGGAGGATTTTGAGAATGGCATTGATAAATATATAGCCTCCAGTGCAGCAGCTAACAGTGTAGCGATTCAGGAAGTGACGGATCAGGATTTTGTCCGCAACGGGGATAAAGCCTTGAAGCTGGAATATGATTTTGTTAATAAAACAGGCACATCCGGTGCTTATTTAGCCGCAAGCTCAACCGCCAATCGGATTCAGATTCCGGGGTATCCTGAGAAGATCAGTATGTGGATCTACGGAGATGGCAAAAAGCACTGGCTGCGGGGACAGATTCGTGATGGCAATAATGCGGCAGTGCCTGTGGATTTTACAGATCAGGTGAATGGAGTGAACTGGACGGGGTGGAAATACGTCGAAGTATCCGTTCCTAAGGGAAAAACCACCCCGTTAACGATGGATATGCCTGTCCGCTATATGGAGACAAGCAATCTTAACAAGAGTGCGGGAGCTATTTACGTTGATGATATTCGTGCCATTTATGGTCCGATAGAGGAGGATAGAACACCTCCTGTGCTTGAAGATGCCTATCCTGGCGTGAACGAAATTGTCAAAACAGCTACACCGACCCTTTCCGTCAATGGTGAGGATGATGGTTATGATCCTGTGGTGCATCCGGGAACGACCTTAATCGATCCGGACAAAACACGTGTGTATGTTGACGATCAATTAGTGGAGCATGGCTTTTATCCTCCAAAAGGTCAAATCACCTATAAACCAAAGGTTCCGCTTACAGAAGGCCGTCATAAAGTAAAAGTTGCCATCCGCGATTTGAGCGGTAACCAGACGATAAAAGAATGGTATTTTACAGTGAATTTGGGCTCTCCGTTCTATGTATACAAAACACCAGAAGTAGTATATGCCGGCAACACCTACACTTTGGACGTAACGGCAGAGAAAGCGGGCAAGCTGAAGGAAGGAAATATTACTTTTTCTTTTAATCCGGCTGCAGTTAAAGATTTGCAGGTAATTCGTGGGGATAAGGTATCAGAAACGCAAATGGAGTCAATCATTGATCCAGCTTTGGGCATTGTGCGTCTTAACCTAACGAATATCAATTCCTCCAATCTACGAGATACGGATCTCATCGGACAAATTCAATATACGGTTCGAAATGATTATGTGGGTCCCTTTACTCAGGAGCAGCTCGCTGGGGATACAAGCAAACCTTTTGTAATTGAAAATACATCCGGATCTGTAACTTCGACAGAAGGTACCGGGGTTCCTATTTCTTTTATTGGAGCGGCTGTTGAATCTGTTGTAAAGACACAGTTGATGCTCACTTGGAACCATTATGATCTTGCGAAGGGCTTTGATGCGTCTTTTGCGGTAAAAGATCTGAATGGAAGTGTTGTTGAAGGTGCGAAACTACTTTTCGATGGATTGGAGGTACAAGGCGCAACTTCAGGGGGAAGTGGGACACTTACTACTGGCCTTGTCACTTCAGCAGAAGGAACTTTTAAATTGCAGGCGGTAAAAGGAAATACCTATAGTCCTGTAATGACGTTCAAGGTTGCTCCATATGACGGTACTGCTGCCCCGCGTAATGTTAATGTTACGATGGGCCAAGATGCAGCGACTTCTCGCCAATTCACTTGGCAGACAGAACCGCTAACCGTGAATACTGTAGTAGAACTTGTGAAAAAAGCAGAGTTCACAAGCTTTCAAGCCCTGAATGTAACAAAAATTACCGGCAACAGTTCAATTTACAACACCAACAATGATGGAACGATGCGAGTTCATAAAGCGGAGGCAGTAGGGCTTATCCCTGGAACCGAATATGTATATCGTGTGGGGGATGGGGAGTCAAATGTAAGTGAGCAAGGAACCTTCGTTACAAGCGGAGGGGAGAGCGCTTCTACAAAATTCCTGTTTATCGGAGATTCTCAAGCAGATTCTAAAGCGGGATTTGGTCTTTGGGGCAATACGATAGAGGCTGCTTTTGCCTATATGCCGGATGCTGAAATGTTGGTTCACGCTGGAGATATGGTGGATAAAGGCTTTGAACAAGAGCAGTGGAACTGGTGGTTTGATGCAGCCCAAAAGCAGCTGATGAATACCACGCTTGTTCCGGTTATTGGAAACCATGAAGTGATGGGAACCAATGGCGATGGGGATTACCTGGCGCAATTCAATAACCCGCAAAACGGTGCGGCGAGCGTAAAAGGTACGAATTATTCTTTTGACATTCAGGATACACATTTTGTGGTTATGAATACAGAGCATTCAGGTGCTCCATTCACTGAACAGGCAGAGTGGCTGGATCAGGATCTATCAGCTACAGATAAAAAGTGGAAGGTGATTTTTTTCCATCAAGGGCCCTATGGCAGCATCTATTCGAATGAACAGGTGCAAGCAAAGTGGGTGCCGGTGTTTGATAAGCATAATGTGGATCTAGTGATGAACGGCCATGATCATATTTACTTGCGAACTTTTCCAATGAAGGATGGTAAGCAGGTAGCAGAAGGCGAAGGCACACGATATGTTATCGGCGGTTCCTCCGGTCCTAAGTTCTATGCGCTGACGCCACGTTTTTGGCAGGAAAAAATATATGACGAAGATGAGCAAATCTATACGGCTGTTGAAATTGGGAAGAACGAGATTACGGTTACGGCAAGAACGGTAGACGGTGTAGAAATTGACCGTTTAGTGATCGGAAATTTTGTTCCAAAATCCATTACGCTAGATCAAACAGCTGTTGAGCTTGAGCCTGGTGCTAGTCTGCAATTGCAAGCTAAGGTAGTGCCGGATGAGGCTAATCATCTGACAAAACTTTGGTCCATCGTTCCTGAAAGGGCAGAATCAGTAGTTACCGTAGATGGAAATGGCTTGGTTACTGCGCTAAAACCAGGGACAGCTAAGGTGAGAGTCACAGTGGCAGGTTACCCGAATATTTTTGCGGAAAGTAAGATAACTGTAGATGCGCTGCAAGCGATTAAGCTTCAGGGCAAAGGACAACTTAAACCAGCAGAGGTCAACCAGACAGTCACCGAAGCTGTCTATGCATCCGGTAAACGAATCCCAATATTGGATGGACTTCATTATTCCAGCTCGAATGAGCATATTGCTACAATCAATGAACAGGGCTTGGTCCAGGCTCATCAGGAAGGCTCTACTGTGATCTCAGTAACCTACAGGGAGTTCACCTCGGAGTATAGTCTCGTCGTAACAAATGATGAGGCTCCTATTCTTACAGAAATAACGATAAAAGGGCCGGATTCGCTGGAACAAGGAAATAAAGGCTCCGTTGTTGTTCAAGCGGTATATAGTGACGGAAGCAAGCAAGAATTGGTCGAGGGCGTAAGGTATGATACATCGGATCATTCCATTGCAATGATTAGTGAGAATGGGGAGCTTCACGCATTGAGTGCTGGTATAACAAAAGTCAGCGCTGTTTATAAGGGGTTCAGCCCTGAATATATTTTGACAGTGACTGAGAGCACGCCAGGTACGACTCCGACACCAAGCCCAGAGCCAACACCGGAACCAACACCAAGTCCAGAGCCAACACCAACACCAGGAGGCTGGGTGCCGGGACCTGCGGTGACAACAACGCCGACTGCTACACCGACTCCGTCGGCATCTGCACAAGCGGGTGTAGTAACCATAACAGCCTCTCAACTGTCAGAGAACAAGAATGCTCAAGGTGAAGTTGTGCTTTCTGTTGACGGAGCGGTTACGGAGTTGCTTTTACCAGGCAATGCTGCAGAGCTGCTTGGACGCGCACCGCTTAGAGTGGTTATGCAGGATTTATCCGTTACGCTTCCTGCTACAGTACTGGCTGAACTAAGTAAGCTAATCTCAGCTGAGGCTCTTGCCAAGAGTACGATTTCACTACGGTTGAACACGTTAGCTAGTAACACAGCCGTGGATCTGTTAGATCGTGCAGGTACACTAGCTGGAGCACAATTGAGAGCGAAAAGTGATCTGCGAGATTGGTCGCTCAGCATCCTCATAGAAAATGGCCAGTCCTTCTCATTAAGACAGTTTGCAGAGCCAATCACGATTTCATATAAGGTCGGTGCGACTGTAGAGCAAAGCTTATTGGGTATTTATTTTATGTATGATGCCGGTAAGTTGGAGTATATGAGCAGTACATGGATGAATGGTTATCTATCTGCTGCTGTCAGTCATTTTAGTAAATATGTTGTATTAGAATATGACAAAACATTCAATGATCTGAAGCCGGATCACTGGGCTTACCTTGCTGTGAAGCAGCTTGCGGCAAAACAGCTTGTACAGGGGGTAGCTGTGGATCGTTTTGATCCAAACCGTGCGGTTACACGTGCGGAGTTTACAGCGATGTTAGTCCGTGCGCTTGGCTTAAAAGGTCAAGCAGTAGCTGGTTTCACTGATGTACCTGCTGATAAATGGTATGCAGAAGCAGTAGGGTTAGCAAAACAAGCTGGAATTGTTAACGGTCAGACCGCTTTACTGTTTGAACCGGATGCCAGGATCTCTCGTCAAGAGATGGCAGCGATGCTGGCTCGTGCATATGCATACGCCAATAACAGCGTATCTGTAGCTAGTCTTAACGTTTCAGCATTTAATGATATTGGCACTGCACCACAATGGGCTCAAGAGGCTATCAGCGAGGTGTACAGACTTGGATTGATGCAGGGACGTGCTGTAGCGCAATTTGCTCCGAAGCAAAACGGCACACGTGCCGAAAGTGCACAGATGATCCTCAATCTGTTGAATGTTATGGAGTAACGATTATGGCCAGTTCCAGGTTGTTGGGACTGGCTGTTTTTTTACAAATTGGATTAGCTGGAAGCACACAATGGTTTGCATACAGTAGATGGTTTGGGATCGTTATGGACTGTATTGCAGCGATTTCAACTTTTTGGTCTCTTTTTCCAAATTTTCGGACATCACAACTCTTATTGTCATACTTTTGCACCGAACCGTAGTATATTTTAATGAACAGTTGCATTTGAGTCCGATAGCTGAGTGAAATGGCATAAATCAGCTTAATAAGATCTCCTCGGTCCGATACACTGTAATTCCCAACCAACGATTACATTCCAGAGCCTGGCAGATAAGTATCAAATTTTCTCCGATCTTTTGGAAATGTAGTATTATATTGGGTTTTTGGTACTGAGAATCACCCTTCAGAAGCAAGTAATTACTAGTATTAATTGTTATAAGCCAACACAAATTGTTATGTTGTGTTATGATAGTAGGGAGGTGACTCCCATGAATGATTTTGAGAACTATCCCGATGAGCTGGGTAATTTCATTCGGCACATCAGAAAGACGAGAGGGTTAACCTTAAGAGGACTGGAAGAAAAGAGCGGCATAAGTTACTCACAGCTTAGCAAGATCGAGCGTGGAGAGAGCATTCCGCTAAAAGACAATCTGGACAAGATCATCGAAGCACTTGGAACAGATCTGAAGAATCGGATGTATCATTTGGCAGACTATATGCCAGATATTGAATATATCAAGACCTTAAAGCATGGTTATGAGCTGCCACAGCTTAAACAGTCTCAGGACTACATTTATGAGACGGCATTTAACAAGCTTAAGGAATTCAGGGCAAAGGAAGGTAAAGAAACATCTTACGTTTCCTTTGATTCTAATGAAGTCATAGTTTATGAAACGGAATATGGGGCAGGAATGGTAATAGAGAAGATTGAGAAATACAATCTTACCGACGTCCTGAACGATAAGTTTGAGGGTTGCCTCGACTCCTTAAGAAAGAGCCCTCGGAAAGGGCGTCAAGCCTTTCTATTTGGCGAGTGGTTACGGGAGTGCGTTTATGAGCTGAAGGAAGAAGAACAGGATCAGGTCATACAAGCGCTCAAAGAATTTACGCAGTTTAAAGTACAACAGATAAAGGGTGCTTATAAATAATGTGTGTTTCATAAATGATCTCAAAAATGAATAATGTTGCCCTTTCTTGCAGCCATCTATTCATCTTGATCCATAAACTAACAACTAAAAATGGTTTGACAGAAAAGGGGATATTAATAATGAAAATTAACATGAAGTTTACCAGCAAGGGAAAAGTCGCTATAGAGAATTTTAATAACGAGGAATTGCTGGAGATCTTCGCACGATACATCAAGACATTATCCAAAAAGTATGATATCGAAGTTGATGTTCCTCTTGAAGAGAATCAAAATATTGTTGGTGATGGCGCTGTAATTGCGACTGCACAAAATGTGAAATGCGATGTAGAAACATTTTTCAAAGAGCTGGGTAGAGATATTAAAGTTCCTTTGAAGAAAAGACTTGGCGGAAAATTGGAAAATGTATTTAAAACGGAAATTACGGAGTAGAAGATTACTCTATTTCAGGGAGTAGTCCTTACTGAATATAAAGAAGGTAGGGCCTTCAGGAGGCTCTACCTTCTTTATGTTGATGATGTTAACATGAAGACAATCTAGAGAACACTCGCAGTGAAGCCATAGGAAGTTATATGATTATGTCATAATTTTCTAATTAATTTGTGTATGGGGATGTTATGATTTTTCAGTTTGTATGAGATCTCTACTGTCTAAGATCTCTCTAACAATCTCTATGAAATCTGGTAAAGCTTGTGCCTCAAGCGCTAATTTATAGATGTTAAGTAATTCTTCATCAGATATTGATTCAAGAGATGAGGGGCGTGGTGAGGGATGAAAATAGTAATTCATTTGGTTCCTCCATCATATATTTGTTTTTATTACACATTTATATATATGGTATCATTTGGAATACAATCCGTCTCCTGTCATTCATCCTACGAATTTTCCTTTACATCTTAGGGGAATTATGGCATAATCACTATTTTTATGTGATAATAGATTGGTTTACTTTGAATTTTAATAAACAAAAACAATCCCGACATGTTTAGTACATGTCGGGATTGTTTTAATCAGAATCTTTCTTATGAGTAGATAAGTACTTCTTTAGGCGAGGTTCATTGGATTCCGAAACGGTAGTGAACTGCTTACCTTGATTAAAGCATACAATCTTGCGTCCGGGATCATAGCCTTCTATGTTGTTGATATTAACGACGTTGCTGCGGTCAAGGCGTTCGAATCCCTTACCCTCATACGCTACGGAAAGATCGGAAAGCGTGGTGGGGAGAATAAATTCGCCTTCTTTCGTATGGACGAATATTGTATTCTTATAATTGGAGAAATACAATATATCTTCCTCTAGAATATCACTAGAGGAACCGTCTTTCTGTAAGACACGCATCTTTTCCCCATCCTTGTTTGATTACTTGCGCAGTTCTTTTGGAATCTCAGGGCTGTTAGCAAGTGGTTTCAGAATTGTTGCAAAAACAACAGCAGAAATACCTAATAGGTTAGAAGCATAACGAGCTAAATTTTTCTTCATTTGATTGGCCTCCTTTGTAATGGAATTATAACTGTAAAGGATTGAACTAAAAATGCCAATCCAATGACAGACGAATGGATCCAAAAATTCAAAGAAACCAGAATTATGGAAATGATCTTTAAACCCAAATACCATTCTTTGGGGATTTGCGCATTAGCATCAGGATTTGGAGCACATAAGATCATTACAAGCAAAGAAAAAAGATTAATCCAAAGGATATGGTTATGTATTAAATAAGTGATATGAGGGATCAGTGAACAGATAAAGATAGATACAATATTGCAGGACCTTGCGGATTTTAAATGCACTCCACCAGAAGACATTCTTAGGAGCATGCAGCTAAATAAGGCTAAGAATGTTTCCTTTAGCTGTCCAGTGAGCCCGCCGATGCATAACGAAGTTATAATAATGAATAAAGTATTTAAAATAATGCTAAGGGCATAATGCATGATTTCAATGGAATGCGTTTGCTCTGGATTACTTTTCTTAATGAGCTCAACAATTTTAAAAGTTAAATGACTCATAGTTATTTCTATCCTTTTTGTGTGAGAAATATAGATATCCCCATAATAGTACTCCATAAAAAATTGGGATGAAGAAAGAGAAAAAAGATTCAAAAAAGTAGGTGAGTAAAGTAACGACAATTACTGTAGGAAGATTAAGAGCAAATAATAATTTTTCGCTAGTCGTTGGTTTAATTCTTACATCGGGTTTGTCAGGTACAAAGTCAAATCCAATACGTTTATGACCCACATACATACCAATGAGAACCGCGGCTAATGCTGATAATATCTGCATTGTCATTATGTTTTTTGTAATCGGTTCCGAAGTATTTAGAGGCATGTTGATTACAGAGTCTAATAGATACATAATTATGGTTTGAATCACCGAGTAAGCTTGATAAGCCATTCCGGTTAATATGGAAGCGTAGAAGGGATGAATCCGGAATAACATCCACATAAAACAAAACATTAGTGCATATTGTGAGAAAGTATCTAATGAAGCTATCCCATAGTTGATTCTAAGGGTATAAGAAAAAAAGCCCATAATAAAACTAGCAAACAACATCTCTTTATGATATAAGTCAATTTTGAAAATTTTGAAAGCCAGAAAGAACATTGCATAGGTCTCTAGTATTGAAAATATCATAAAAAGCATAAAATCTATCATGCCGACACTCCCGATGACTTCTAGTTTAACTAACCCTATTATTGCAAGTATCGTATAAAATGGACTAAAATACAACAACTACAGTATAATTTTCCTCCTATTTTTTCAAAAAAATTCAAAATGAGAGGGGTTTAGACATGGATCGACGTCCAGAAAGCAGTGAGTATCTTGAAGAATTATCAAAGTATGTCGATTTAGTGCCAGTTGAAGGGGACATTTGTACTGTTTTTAGAGCGCAGACGGATGAGATTTGTAGCTTTATTTCGAACCTTACGGAAGAACAAGGAGAGCATCGTTACGCTCCTGATAAATGGAGTATTAAGCAAATGGTTGGCCATCTAGCGGATACTGGAAGAATTATGTCTTATCGTTTGTTGCGCGTTGCAAGAGGAGATAAGACCCCGCTGGCGGGCTTTGATGAAAAGGACTATGTGCCTACCGCAAATTTTGAAGCACACACTCTAGAAAAACTACTGGCTCATTACAAGCTTGTCCGAGAGTCAACGCAAGCTCTGTTGGACACTTTGCCGGAAGATGCATGGACTCGTAAGGGAACGGTTAACAATGCAACCATCTCCGCGAGAGCAGTGGCGTACGTAATGATTGGGCATGATCATCATCATTTGAATATTCTTAAAGAAAGATATCTGGTTTAATCGAGTTTTATTTTTAAAAAAGCATTCCTGAGGCCATTGCGGCTTCGGAATGCTTTTTTAGCTAAAGGTATATATTTTGGGCTCCCCCGCAATGTACCTGAGTAAGCATCGAAGCAAAGCCTCACTTTGTGGGTATATTTTATAGTGGAGGATTCTTGTGACATTTACGGCACACTGGATAGTAGGCTTCATTGCCGCCAATTTGAATTTGCTTGCCGCTGTATACAGGCTTACCATTTTCTACTCTTAGAGCCATCGTTGCTTTGCGCTCGCAGAACCAGCAAATGGTCTTCATTTCCTCGATTTTATCAGCGTAAATCAGCATGTATTTGCTGCCTTCAAATAGCTGGTTCTGGAAATCATTTTTAAGTCCAAATGCCATAACGGGAATGCCTAGTTCATCTACAATCCGTACTAGCTGTAGAATGCAGTCCTTGCTTAGAAATTGACATTCATCAATTAGTACACAGTGGGGTTTGGGCTGGTTACTGCTGACGATATTATAAATATCGGTATTCTCGTCGACGGGTATGGCCTGTTTCCGCAGCCCAATACGGGAGGAGATAAAACCAACTTCGTCCCGATCGTCTATGGATGGAGTGAAAATGAGCACCGATTTCCCTTGCTCTTCATAATTATGCGCAACCTTGAGTATCTCAATAGATTTACCGCTGTTCATTGCTCCGTATTTGAAAAACAATTGTGCCACTTCCATCTATCCTTTCGTATAAGCCAATTATCTAATCTTAAAAATGCGACCTTATTAGAGTATCATATTCGTGTCAGCTGTATCCAGTGAAAACATTACGATAGAATTGAATGTGGTATGATAAAAGGAATCATGTGATTGGAAAGGAAGTAATATGTGTGACTGAAAAAATAGACGAATACAAGGAACGGTTAGCTCTGATACAGCAGAATGGAAATCTTTCTATCGAGGCTGAGGCTTTGCTGGAAGAGATGATGGCAGATTTGGTGGAATTGAATCGAAGCAATAAAGCGCTGCGGCGGGCAATAATGAAAACTGGGCAGGCTTCCACAATGTCGACTCGTTTAAGGGATGCACTGTACGAATAGAAAAAGAGGGTATGCGAATGGGTTTGATTTTCTCTTTTCTCAAAAAATATAAAGTCGCTGCAATAGCTGCCCTAGTGATGATGCTTATTGAACTAGCGGTGGAATTGTCACAGCCTTTACTCATTTCCAAAATTATTGACCAGGGCATTAAAGAACAAAATTCCTCTGTAGTATGGCTCTGGGGCGGTGTATTGATCGGCAGCGCGGTAGTTGCGTTTATAGCTGGGGTATTAAGTTCTTTTTTTGCTGCCCATGCGAGTCAGAGCTTTGCGTTTGATCTTAGGGACAAGTTATATGAAAAGGTACAATCGTTTACATATGAAGTATTCAATCGGTTTGCCACCTCGTCGCTGATCACGCGTCTGACCGGCGATGTATCGCAGCTGCAGGACACTATATTTATGAGCCTCCGCTTTATGACACGGGTGCCACTGGTTGTGGTGGGCAGTGTGATTATGGCATTGGTTGTTCATGTGAAGCTGGGGTTATTTCTCACTGTAGCTCTACCTTTGTTGCTTCTCTTCCTTTACTTCATCATGAGAAAAGCTTCTTTGTTATTTCGCAACGTACAAAATCGGCTAGACGGTGTGAATGGTGTAATCCAGGAGAATTTAACGGGAATTCGCTTAATCCGTGTGTTCGTGCGCATGGGACATGAGATTGGACGTTTCACGGTCTTTAGCGGGAATTTGATGAAATCCACGGTATCTGCGCTACGTTTGACAGAGACAACGATGCCATTTGTTATGCTTATTGTGAATGCAGCGATTATGTCGATCCTATGGTTTGGACGGATTGAGATTGCAAATGGGGATGCTACACTAGGAGAAACTGTTGCAGTTATTAACTACTCTTTACGAACCATAGGAGCGTTGTCAGCTATATCTGGACTTGTCGTTACAATTTCCCGAGCACGTGCCTCCTCACAGCGTATTACAGAAGTGATGTCAGCTGGCGCTGGAGTTAAGGAAGGCGGAGCTGCAAAGGGCGAACCGATACAGGGTCACGTCCAATTTGAAGGCATCAGCTTCAAGTATCCTGAGAGTGATATTTCGGTGCTAGAGGATATTAATTTTGAAGTTGCTGCTGGTGAGCAGGTAGCGATTATGGGAGCCACCGGATCAGGAAAGTCTTCTCTTGTCGGTCTAATCCCACGTTTATATGAAGAGACAGAAGGTACCATTCGCATTGATGGGCAAAAGAGCACCGATATCGATATTTCAAGATTGCGGCGATCGATCGGTTACGTTCCTCAAGAACTGCAGCTCTTCAGCGGATCGATTCGCGATAATATCGCGTGGGGCAATGAACATGCCACACAGGAACAAATCGAACACGCAGCAGCTGCCGCACAAATTCACGCAACAGTGATGGATCTGCCCAATGGCTATGATACAATGCTTGGTCAGCGAGGGGTAAATCTGTCTGGTGGACAAAAGCAACGCTTGACCATTGCTCGGGCGCTTGTGAGGAAACCTGCTATTTTGATCCTCGATGACAGTACGAGTGCGCTTGATGCTGTGACAGAAGGACTTTTGCTGGAGGCACTGAAAGAGATTTCATGTACAACCTTCCTGATTACTCAGAAGATCAGTTCTACTGCATCTGCAGATTTGATTCTGCTGTTGGATGAAGGACGCTTAATCGGTAAGGGAACACATGAGGAGCTTATGACAAGCTCTGCGCTGTACCGCAAGATTTATGAATCACAGGTAGAGGAGGCGAAGCAGCATGTTCAAAGCAATTCTTGAACCCTTTCGTCACCCAAAACCTGTCATTGAGCTTGGAGCAGGAAGAAGCCTTGGTTCAGCTGCTGGAGGGAAGCCAAAAGCAAAGGCGAAGGATTGGGGCGGCACGCTCATGCGGATTTGGAGCTACCTTGCCGAGCGTAAAGCTAAGCTTTTTCTCGTTCTCTTAATGGTAGTCTTCAGCTCGGCTTTAGCACTGCTCGGGCCTTATATGATTGGTAAAGCTGTGGATGATTATCTGGAAGGCACTGGCGGACGATCGTGGACGATTTTTCTGATCAGCTTAGCTAGTGTTTATATCTTCTATTCATTAACTTCTTGGCTGCAAAATATATGGATGATTGAAATTGCCCAGGAGACCGTATTTCGGATGCGCACGGAGTTGTTTTCCCATCTTCATCGCTTGCCCATCTCATTTTTTAATCGGAGACAGCAGGGCGAAATTATGAGTCGCCTCACCAACGATATTGAGAATGTCAGCTCTACGCTGAATAGCTCAGCTATTCAGATCTTTTCCAGTGTTTTGACATTGCTCGGCACGGTGGGGGTAATGCTCTGGCTCAGTCCTCTACTGACGCTGCTCACGTTCCTGGTTGTGCCGTTAATGTTATTAGGCATGCGCTGGATTACTCGGCGTACGGGTCCGCTTTTTAAGGAACGTCAGCGCAATGTGGGTGAGTTAAACGGTTATATAGAAGAGACGTTATCCGGTCAACGGATTATCAAAGCTTTTTCACAAGAGGAACGGGTCATCGCTGGTTTTCATGAACGCAATGAGCGAATTATGCTCTCTGGATACTGGGCACAGTCGATTTCTGGCTTCATTCCTAAGCTGATGAATGGACTTAATAATTTGAGCTTCGCTATTGTGGCTGGAGTCGGTGGTTTGTTAGCGATTCGCGGAGCGATTACGGTCGGTGTGATTATTGTGTTTGTAGAATATACGCGTCAATTTACTCGCCCTCTTAATGACTTAGCGAATCAGTGGAATACACTACTGTCAGCGGTTGCGGGAGCGGAAAGAGTGTTTGAAGTGCTGGACGAAGAGACGGAAGCTAAAGATGAAGGTGCAGCCACTTCGCTGGTTAAAGTTGAAGGTGCAGTGAAGTTCGAAAAGGTATCTTTTTCATATGACGGAAGTTCTAACACACTGCATGATATTAGCTTTGAAGCGAAGCCTGGTGAGATGATTGCCTTAGTAGGACCTACCGGTGCCGGCAAAACAACACTTATCGGGCTGTTATCTCGTTTCTATGATCCTAATCAGGGTAAGATTACGCTGGATGGCTTAGATGTCACTTCGATTCGGCGTGAAAGCCTGAGGAGCCATATGGCGTTTGTATTGCAGGACTCCTTTTTATTCAAGGGCAGCATCCGCGATAATATTCGTTACGGTAGACTGGATGCTTCCGATGAAGAGGTCGAGGCGGCGGCCAAGCTGGCTAACGCTCATTCTTTTATTATCCGAATGCCGGAAGGTTATGATCGAATGCTCTCTGCAGATGGTAGCGGTATAAGCCAAGGACAGAAGCAATTGCTATCCATTGCAAGAGCCATTCTTGCCAATCCTTCGATGCTTGTTCTTGATGAAGCCACTAGCAGTATCGATACGGTGACCGAAATCAAGATTCAGGAAGGACTTCAGGTGCTAATGAAGGGACGGACCAGCTTCGTTATTGCCCATAGACTGGGCACTATCCGTGCAGCTGATCGAATTCTTGTTCTTCAAGGGGGCAGATTGCTGCAGCAGGGCTCCCATGAGGAGTTGTTGAAGCAAGGTGGCTTGTACAGCGAGTTGGTGCAAGGCGGTCGTAGGGAAGTGCTTGATAAGGCTAGGCTTTAAGCTGTGCATAAAAAGGCGGGAGTTTTCAAGGAAGCGCAGGTCGCGTCCATGAAAACTCTCGCCTTTATGTAATGTGTGGATATTCATTATACATATGAAGTGAGCTGTTGGATGGTTTAATTGCAGAATGTGCAATAGATTTCGGTTGTACAATGAGGGGATGATTAAGCTGCTTATGAGATCGTTTCTTGCGCGGCAGCTTGTTTCGCTTTTTGTTTCTCCTTGAACCGAGGGCCAACATAATTACGTTTGCGGTCTCTTGTTAGAATCCAGCCGCCAAGGAAAGTCATACCTGCTGCAAAGAGAAGAAACCCTCCGCCGAAATGCAGCCAAGCGAAATCTGGAACAACGGAGTCATCGCCATGCATAGAGATATAATCAAAAATATCGTCCTTCATCATTAAGAAGCCCTTCATTGCGATTAAACCAGGAAACACAAGAATAAGGATGGCAATGAAGCGTGAAATTAATAGTTTCATAAGTGTCTCCTACCCCTCTTAGCCCATTAGATTCAACCATATGATAACGCTTTAGTAAGAAAAAGTCCATTTGGATATGACGTTTATAAGTTTTGTAATACGCTAAAAAGAGAGTACAATATACAATGTAAAATGAACTTACGTGTAATGACTGGAGGATACATATCATGACAATTTCATGTGACGTGGCCATACTTGGCGGAGGAACCGGGGGATATGTGGCAGCCATTCGCGCTGCACAGCTTGGAAAGTCCGTCGTCGTCATCGAAATGGACAAACTGGGAGGAACCTGCCTGCACCGTGGCTGCATTCCTAGCAAATCGCTGCTCAGAAGCGCAGAGGTATATGCTGAAATCAATGAGAGCGAGAGCTATGGCATTGAGACAAGCGGTGTACAGCTTGTATTCCCAAAAGTACAAAAGCGCAAGGAAGCGGTAGTTGAACAACTTCATCAGGGCGTACAATATTTGATGCGCAAAAATAAAATACAAGTTATTAAAGGCAAGGGGCGCGTGACGGGTCCCTCTATTTTTTCCCCGCGTAGTGGTGCTGTTGCTGTGGAACTAGAAGACGGTGAAATGGAAACAGTGGTCTCTAACCATCTTATTATTGCTACAGGATCTCGTCCGCGTGTATTACCTGGTCTGGAACCAGACGGGAAAGTTATTCTTAGCAGTGACGAAGCGCTGACCCTCGACGAGTTACCCTCTTCCATCATTATTGTTGGAGGCGGAGTAATAGGGGTGGAATGGGCCTCTATGCTGGTTGATTTCGGAGTGCAGGTAACGGTAGTTGAAGCTGCTGGTCAGTTACTGCCACAAGAGGATGAAGAGGTAGCTAAAGAGCTGCAACGCTTAATGAAAAAACGTGGGGTTAAAATACTGACTGAAACTACAGTGGATGCTGCAACCTGCAAGGTAACGGACGATGGAATTGCGATTGATGCCCGCAAGGGAGAGCAAACTCAAAGTCTATCTGCAGAAAAGCTGCTTGTATCCGTAGGTAGAGTAGCGAATGTAGAGAATATTGGTCTGGAAAATACAGATATTCGCTTTGATAAAGGAATTATTGCTGTAAATGCTAGTATGCAGACGGCTGAGCCACATATTTATGCGATTGGTGACTGTATTGGTGGACTACAACTAGCTCATGCAGCCAGCCATGAAGGCATTATGGCGGTTAACCATCTCGCTGGTGAGAAACTTCACCCTTATCATACACATCTTGTACCGCGTTGTGTCTACACACGTCCTGAAGTTGCGAGTGTGGGTCACACTGAGAAGGAAGCTAAAGCATTGGGACATGATGCAGTAACTGGTAAATTCCCCTTCTCGGCCATTGGCAAGGCGATTGTGTACGGTCAGAAGGACGGGTTTGTTAAAGTTGTGGCGGACCGAAGCAGTGGAGATATTCTCGGTGTGCAGATGATAGGTCCGCATGTTACCGATCTAATCGGGGAAGCTGCATTGGCTCAACTGCTGGATGCAACACCTTGGGAGGTTGGCGAGGCTATTCATGCTCACCCTACACTTTCGGAGATCGTTGGAGAAGCAATGTTAGCTGTAGATGGAAGATCTATCGGGATTTAGCTTTTCTTTTTGGGTAAAAAGGGATTATAATAAACTCAAGCCAAGTCTTAGTACCAGGTTTTAAGATCAGGATACAATTGGTCTTAAATCCTGTAAGACTCAGGCTTTATGAATAAGGAGGTATCTCTTTATGGAATCCCAAGATACTGTAGAAACGATTAACAGACATAAGCAGCTTGGACTAAGTGACGGCCAGGTCATCGATATGTACAGATATATGCTGCTCGCACGTAAATACGACGAGCGCAGTCTGCTGCTTCAGCGCGCTGGCAAGATTAACTTTCATGTCTCCGGCATTGGCCAGGAGGCGGGTCAGGTAGCAGCAGCATTTGCGCTGGACCGGCAGAATGATTATTTTTTACCTTATTACCGTGATTATGCTTTCGTACTCTCCGTGGGTATGACTACTCGTGAATTGATGCTGTCTGTGTTCGCAAAGGCAGAAGATCCAAACAGTGGTGGGCGGCAAATGCCAGGTCACTTTGGTAGTAAGCGTCTGCGTATTGTGACAGGCTCAAGTCCTGTAACCACGCAGGTCCCTCATGCGGTTGGTTTTGCTTTGGCAGCCAAAATGCAAAAGAAAAAATTCGTCTCATTTGTAACCTTCGGGGAAGGCTCTAGCAACCAAGGTGATTTTCATGAAGCTTGTAACTTTGCCGGAGTGAATAAGCTGCCGGTTATTATCATGTGTCAGAATAATCAGTACGCGATCTCTATTCCTGCTCACAAACAGCTTGGCGGTAAGGTCAGCGATCGTGCTCTGGGTTATGGGTTTCCAGGTGTGCGTGTAGACGGCAATGATCCACTGGAAGTATATCGTGTCGTTAAGGAAGCTCGGGAAAGAGCACTTGCGGGTGAAGGTCCTACGTTAATCGAAGCCATGATGTACCGTTTATCTCCACACTCCACCTCGGACAATGATTTGGCTTATCGGACCAAAGAAGAGGTTGATGAGAATTGGAAGAAGGACGGCGTAGCAGGATTCCGTAATTACCTGATTGGTCTGGGACTTTGGAGTGACGAGCAAGAACAAGATCTTATTGCCGAATGCAATCTTGAGCTTAAAGCAGCAATCGAATATGCTGACAACGCTCCGTTCCCGAAACCGGAAGATACACTGCTGCATGTTTACAGTGATTCCGACCTGAAAGGAGGAGCATAAATCATGGCTATAATGGAATATATCGATGCCATTCGGCTCGCGATGAAGGAAGAAATGGAACGCGATGAATCCGTGTTTGTGCTTGGTGAGGACGTGGGGCTCAAAGGTGGCGTATTTACCACAACAAAAGGCCTGCAAGAACAGTTCGGAGAAGAACGTGTACTAGATACACCGTTAGCGGAATCAGCTATAGCTGGTGTGGCGATTGGTGCAGCTATGTATGGTATGAAGCCGATTGCTGAAATGCAGTACTCTGACTTCATGCTTCCAGCAACGAATCAAATCATTAGCGAAGCGGCCAAAATCCGCTATCGTTCAAATAACGATTGGAATTGCCCGGTTGTCATACGTGCGCCTATCGGCGGCGGTGTATTCGGCGGTCTGTACCATTCTCAGTGTCCGGAATCGATTTTCTTCGGTACACCAGGATTGAAGATTGTCGCACCTTACTCTGCTTACGATGCAAAAGGACTTTTGAAGGCAGCCGTACGTGATCCTGATCCGGTTTTATTCTTCGAGAACAAAAAGTGCTATAAGCTGATCAAGGAAGAAGTGCCAGAAGGTGATTACACCGTTCCAATTGGCGAAGCTAATCTGCTGCGTAAGGGAACAGATATTACGGTTATTGGTTATAGTTTGCCATTGCATTTTGCGATGCAAGCAGCAGAAGAATTGGAGCGCGAAGAAGGCATTACAGCGCATATTCTGGATCTGCGGACCTTGCAGCCTCTTGATCGTGAGGCGATCATAGCTGCTGCTCGTGAGACAGGAAAGGTTCTTATTGTGCACGAGGACAATAAAACGGGTGGTATTGGTGGCGAAGTGGCGGCGATTATCGCTGAGCATTGTCTATTTGAACTAGACGCGCCGATCTTCCGTCTTTGTGGTCCCGATGTTCCAGCGATGCCAATCAGCCCGCCAATGGAGAAGTTCTTCATGCTTAGCAAAGAAAAAGTGAAGGCGGAAATGCTTCGACTGGCGCAATATTAAAATAGTTGAGTGGACGCGAAGCTTCGTACAACTTAAAGATTATGCTTACGATGCAAGTTTTACTGCGAAGTATTTCTAAGAAGCGAAGCTTCGTAAAACTTTTAAGATTATGCTTACGAAGTGAGTTTTACTTCGTAAAACATTTGAGGAGTGAAAAGATGTCTGACAACCAAAAGTTGACTGACGTGATCATGCCGCAGCTGGCGGAATCGCTAGTATCGGCGACGATCGGCAAATGGCTGAAGAAACCGGGCGATCCGGTAGAGCAATACGAACCAATATGTGAGCTTATTACAGATAAAGTAAATGCTGAATTGCCTTCAACGATAGATGGAGTTATGGGTGAACTATTGGCGGAAGAAGGTCAGGTTGTCAATGTCGGCGAAGTCATTTGTCGTATTGCCGTGCCTGTGACTGCATCTGCTGCTGCAAACGTGACTAACACTAACACAGTTGCAGCTAATTCCTCTAATAATGTTGCAGGACAAAGTGCGACTTCAACTGCTAACGATACGATGCGTGCACGCTATTCTCCTGCGGTACAGACTTTGGCGGCTGAGCATAACATCGACCTGACTTTAGTTATGGGTACTGGTATGGGTGGCCGAATTACCCGTAAGGATGTGCTGACCTTCATCGATAGTGGCGGAGCTACATCTCCAGCTTCGATTTCTGCTAGTCAACCAACCCCAGTGGTGTCACAACCGCCTGCTCCACAGTTCGTTCAAGCCCAAGAGAAGAAGGCGGAAGAGCCTCTTCGCCATTCGGGTCTACATTTGAGCGAATCTCCTCGTATTCCAACAATTGAAGTCGAGGGTGGCCGAGGCAGCAGTTCGGAATACCTGATTGATGTAACACCAATCCGGAATACAATCGCTACAAGAATGCGCCAAAGTGTCTCGGAGATTCCGCATGCTTGGACAATGATTGAGGTAGATGTGACTAATCTGGTCGCACTGCGCAATAAACATAAGGATGAGTTCAAGCGTAAGGAAGGTATCAATCTAACCTATCTGGCTTTCATGATGAAGGCTGTTGTGAGTGCGATTAAGGATTACCCGATTATGAACTCTGTCTGGGCTGTAGACAAAATTATTGTCAAACGTGATATCAATATCTCGTTAGCGGTAGGTACTGAAGATTCGGTTATCACTCCTGTAATTAAGAAGGCGGATCAGAAAAACGTTGCCGGGCTGGCACGTGAGATTGATGAATTGGCACAAAAAACCCGCGAAGGCAAACTGAGTCTGGAAGATTTGCAGGGAGGGACTTTCACTGTAAATAATACCGGCTCATTTGGCTCCATTCTTTCTTATCCAATCATTAACTATCCACAGGCAGCGATTTTAACGTTTGAATCGATTGTAAAAAGACCTGTGGTCATTAACGATATGATAGGTGTACGGTCAATGGCTAATATTTGTCTGTCGCTGGATCATCGGATTCTGGACGGAGTGATTTGCGGTCGTTTCTTGCAACGCGTCAAGGATAACATTGAAGGATATACCCCAGATACGAAACTTTACTAAAAAATAATAACGAGCCAAACTGTGCAGGCATGAGACTGAAAAAGGGGACCTGACGGTATGAATAATTCGGATATTCGTAAGCTGCAGATTTCATATGACCCTATTATGGAGTATGGGGAGGCTTGGGATCTGCAAAAGGAAAGTGTGCACGCCATTGATGCTGGTGAGCAACCGGAACGATTGATTCTTTTGCAGCATCCGCCTACCTATACTATTGGTTCACAGAATCATCCCGAACATCTTCTTCTAGATGAAGAGCAGCTCAAAGAAAAAGGAATTGCGCTGTTTGAAATCGACCGGGGAGGAGATATTACATATCACGGACCGGGTCAGCTTGTAGGTTATCCGATCCTTATGCTCGGTGAAGAAGGTAAGGTGGATTTACGCGGGTACTTGCGCAGTCTGGAAGCTGTGATTATTGATTATTTGGCATCCTACGGAATTGTAGGAGAACGGAAGCCGGAGTATACAGGGGTATGGGTTGGCGACGAGAAGATCTGTGCCATTGGTGTTAAGTTTAACAAAAGCAAATTCCGAAGAGGGTTTGTTACTAGCCATGGTTTTGCTTTTAACATTTCTGAAGGAATATCTGGATACGGCTTTCAAGGGATTATTCCATGCGGTATCACTGAATTTGGAGTAACTTCCCTAGAGGAGTGTGCAGGTCGTCATTTTGAACTACAAGATGTGGCCAAAGAATTGGTTCCATATTTCCTAAGACACTTTCCTTATGAAGAGCAGGATGAGTTCTTTGGCACTATGGCTTAAGGTTTAATAACGAACTAACAGGCAAGCCAAATAGCGGCAAGGGGGTCCCTAGCCGCTATTATCAATGTTCCTTGTGAAGAGATTATCCTGCAAGGAAAGGCTCGATAACCATAAAGAGCGTAGAGGCAATCATGGCGAACAACATGACGTAGATGAAGATTTTGAACCACTTATTACGTTGCATGAGTAACTCCTTTAGATTTAGTTTAAGTTAATAGCATGAAGATGGATGGTCTTTCTGTACAACCATTGTAACGTATTCACGAAAGAGAGGGAAGTCCAGTGATTTCACAAGACAGATTGATTCAAGAATTTATGGAGCTTGTCCAAGTTGATAGTGAAACAAGAAATGAGCGGCAGATTGCCGATGTGCTCAAGAGCAAATTTAACGCTCTTGGCTTAGAGGTTACCGAAGATGATTCCCAGGAAAGAACTGGACATGGAGCGGGTAATCTGTTCATTACCTGGCCGGCTGAGAACGGTGGATCTGCGCCAAAGCTTCTGTTCACTTGCCATATGGATACAGTTGTTCCTGGACAAAATATCAAGCCTACGCTCGGCGCGGATGGATGGATTACAAGTGACGGCACTACGATCCTTGGAGCAGATGACAAAGCTGGGCTAGCTGCACTGTTCGAAGCGATCAGAGTGATTCAAGAGCAAAAATTGCCACATGGTCAGATTCAGTTCGTAATTACTGCGGGTGAAGAATCTGGATTGCTAGGTGCACGTTCGATGGATCCGAGCAATTTGGATGCAGACTTCGGTTTCGCACTCGATTCCAATGGTGAAGTCGGTGCGATTGCAGTTGCGGCACCTACACAAGCTAAGATTACGATGCAAATCTTCGGAAAATCAGCTCATGCAGGTGTTAATCCAGAAGACGGCATCAGTGCGATTCAAGTAGCCAGCAAAGCGATTGCTGCCATGAAGCTTGGTCGGATCGACAACGAAACGACTGCGAATATCGGTAAATTCGCTGGCGGCGGACCTACGAATGTGGTGTGCGATCACGTTCAATTGGACGCAGAAGCACGTAGTATCGTGCAGGAAAAAGTTGGCGATCAAATCGCTTCGATGCGTGAGGCACTGGAGACCACTGTCCGCGAATACGGTGCAGAATGCGAATTCCGCAGTGAAATTATTTATCCAGCGTTCAGCTTTAATGAAAATGATCCAGTGGTACAGCTTGCACAGCGGGCTATCACTTCTATGGGTCTTACGCCGCGTCTGTTCCACTCTGGTGGAGGAAGTGACGCTAACGTATTCAATGGCTTAGATGTTCCGACCATTAATCTCGCAGTAGGATACGAGCATATCCATACCACTAAGGAACGGATTAAAGCCGAAGATATCGTTAAAGTGGCTGAGCTTGTAGTAAATATTGTTAAAGAGAGTGTGAAGGGCTAACCTTCTTATAAAATAACAGAGCAGCGATCCTACCGTAACGGTGGATTGCTGCTCTGTATTTTTTTATGGGGAGTTTAATGCAGCCAGATTTAGGGGCATCCAAAAAAGTTATTTGAGGCTAAAGGACCCAGATGACGCTATAAGCAAATTTATCGCCTTTTGGGACACCTCTATATTCGGATGCACATGTATGATTAAATCCTAAAGGAGAGAGTGAATTTAACCTGCTTTGGTTGGAATGATCTTGGATTGATCCTTTAGGGAGAGAATGTATGAGAGAGGCATATCGGGCCCATACCGCTCTATCCACCTAGCTAAAATGGCCTTGATTTCCTCCGGTTTACCTACCATTGTAACTGCGGATGAGCTTGTACGGCTGAAGATTTCGTTCATCTGAAATTCCTTCTTTCCCTTTAAGTTTGCTATAATACACCGTATGCACAATAGAGAAAAAGGAGACCAGAAACTTTATGGGAGAACAACATTTGCACAGCAAACCCGAGCTTGATGAAGTGACATTGTCTACGCAGCCTGTTTTTGATGGGAAGATTATATCTTTACAGGTGGACACAGTGAGACTGCCTGATGGAAATACTGCGACACGTGAAGTTGTGAAGCATCCCGGCGCAGTAGCGGTGCTTGCTTTAAACAACAACAAAATGCTTGTTGTAGAGCAATACCGTCAGCCCATGCAACGCACAGAAGTAGAAATTCCGGCTGGGAAGCTGGATAAAGGTGAAGATCCATTAGTTGCGGCTGGTCGTGAACTTCAAGAAGAGACTGGATTTCACAGTGGAGATCTGAAATTGCTTAAATCCTTCTATACTTCTCCCGGCTTCGCCGATGAGATTATTCATTTGTATGTGACTACTAATGCAAAGCCAGGGGATATGTCCCTGGACGAGGACGAATTTCTAGAAGTTTCAGAGCTTACCCTGGAGGAAGCGTATCAATATATGGCTGACGGGCGCATCGCGGACGCGAAGACGATGATGGCAGTGTATGCTTGGCATCTATACACGCTGACAGGCCAATGGAATTAACAACTGAATTGAAAAGTTTCTATTGCGATCTGCATGTTCATATTGGACGAACGTCGGAAGGACAAGCGGTCAAAATCAGCGGCAGCCGCGAGCTTACCTTTGCGGGCATTGCCAAAGAGGCTGCAGAGCGCAAGGGACTAGAAATGATCGGTATTATTGATAGTCATTCACCAGGCGTTCTACGTGATATTCAGCGTTCCTTGGAATCTGGAGAGATGACGTTAGCTGAAGGTGGAGGGATTGCTTACCGAGGGACTACGATCATTCTGGGAACAGAGATTGAAATCCGCGAGCCTGGGCGAAAAGAGTGCCATGTGCTCGCCTACATGCCGGACGTGGAGCGCATGACCGATTTTAGTGCGTGGATGAGCCGCTATATGCGGAATGTGAATCTAAGTTCCCAGCGCCTGTATGCTCCGGCTAGGGAGCTTCAGGATGAGATTTATGGGCGGGGAGGCATTCTTATCCCTGCACATATATTCACGCCTCACAAGGGCTTGTACGGCTGTGCAGCGGAGCGTATGGCAGACATCTTTGATCTGGATCGCATAGCAGCAGTTGAGCTAGGGCTGAGTGCAGATTCGGAAATGGCGGGTTATCTTTCTGAGCTGGATGACTTCACATTCCTAACGAACTCTGATGCGCATTCACTGGGCAAACTAGGTCGCGAGTATAATGTAATGGCGTTGGCACGACCTTCTTTTGCTGAACTACGACTCGCACTAGAACGTAAGGAAGGGCGGAAGGTAACAGCCAATTTCGGTCTTAACCCCCGGCTTGGTAAATACCACCGAACCTACTGCGGAGGTTGTGGCAGTATTATTGACGAAGCTTATGTCACATCGGAACGCTGCCAGTATTGTGGCAGTCTTAAATTGGTGAGAGGTGTATTCGACAGGATCCTAGATATCGCAGACCGCAAGACGCCTCTAGTACCCGCAAACCGTCCGCCTTATCACTATCAGGTTCCACTTGAATTTATTCCAGGCCTCGGGAAGGCTAAGATGAACGCGTTACTGCAAGCTTTTGGCACGGAGATGAACATTTTACATGGTTGTGGTGAAGCGGAAATTGCTAGCGTAGTAGGAGTGGATTTGGCGGCTATGATCGTTCGGGCCCGCTCAGGCATATTGGAATTATCAGCAGGCGGTGGGGGAACATACGGTAAAGTCGTACAACCTGGAAAGTAGAGTTATTGTCCTAAGGACAAGTCATATCGCGGGACGTTTTCTCATATGGTGTAACATGTAACCGGAAAGGGGAACGTCTCGATGCGTAATTTAAGGCTGATGATGAAGGAACAGACGCCTCTGTATATTTTTGTCGGCGTATTATTTCTGGTAGGTGTTGTATTTGGAGCTCTTATCGTTAGTGCGCTTACGATGGATCAGCAACAGGAGCTGGGGGATTATCTAGGAAATTTCTTTGTAACGGTTGATCAGCAGGGTCTACCCGCAGCACCTGATTCGTACTGGAGTATAGCGGCCTTAAATCTGAAATGGATTGGGCTGATCTGGATCCTTGGATTATCAGTCATCGGGCTGCCGGGAATCTTGATTCTTGATTTTCTTAAAGGAGTATTGATCGGCTTTACGGTCGGTTGTCTAGTAAGTCAATATTCATGGCATGGAATGCTGTTCGCATTAGTCTCCGTGGCTCCGCACAATCTGGTACTGATTCCTGTGTTGTTAGTAAGTAGTGCAGCGGCGATCGCCTTTTCCTTACAGATGATTCGTAGCCGAGTGCTAGGACAACGTCGGACGCCAGTGACTCGACCTTTTACTATGTACACCATATTGTCACTTGTAATGGCACTGTTGATTCTGGGCATTTCTAGTTTTGAGACCTATGTTACGCCGATCATGATGCGCTGGGTTACGCCTTCACTTGTACAAGCAGTGACTACCTTGGGCTTGCAGTAAAAGCGTTTGACTTCTCAAAGCGACACCCCCTATAATGGAAGAAGTGGTTTGAAGACCGGTGAGGTTATTTTCCAAGGGGGAGGGAGACAATGGAAGCTCGGATAGACAAAATTAAGCAACAGTTACAATCCCAAGGATACAAGCTTACACCCCAACGGGAAGCGACCTTAAGAGTGCTGCTGGAGAATGAGGAAGATCATCTTAGCGCAGAAGATGTTTTTATGCTCGTGAAAGAGAAAGCTCCCGAGATCGGTCTTGCGACTGTATATCGTACCCTGGAACTTCTTAGCGAGCTTCATGTCGTAGAAAAGATTAACTTCGGTGACGGTGTCGCCCGTTATGATCTGCGAACAGATACTGCGAAGCACCATCATCATCATTTAATTTGTGTGCAATGCGGTAGTATGGATGAGATTCGCGAGGATTGGTTAGGTCCGCTAGAAGAGCGACTGGAGAAAGAATTTAATTTCACAGTGCTTGATCATAGACTTGATTTTCATGGGATATGCTATCGGTGTAGCGATAAGAATAATTCAAACGGAAATCCGTCCTAAGTCATCTTATAATGAAATTCACTTCATAAGCTCTCCCCGGTTTTTTTACCGGAGAGAGCTTTTTAAATGATTGGTCTATTGGAGATATACATATCAGTCCGTTTTGGTGCATAAGGTGAAGGACGAGCAGATCTTAACTGTATGTAGAGGGAGGCGTCCATATGATCGTTTCTGTGCCCAAAACAGTTCGAAAGCTGTATTTTATGATCATGTTTGTGGCTCTAAGCTATTTGCTATACAGTGCTATGAGCTGGCTTGGTGAATGGATCAGTCCGATAGAGAATTATGGAATTCCTGAAGGCTCCGCTGTTCGGGCTTTTGATCATGCCGATCGTGGTGATGATGGTCTGGATACAAGACAGCGTTTGCGCTTCTATTACTGGTATGGAGAATGAAAGCTTCGCAGGAAGCAGGAACAAGCGAGAAGAATGTCGAAGAAAACAAGGTGGATTCATGCAGCGTATACTAAATGTACACATCTGCAGAACCCTCATGCTGAATGTGCTGCAGGAAGTCACTATGAGTAGCTGCGCCAGGACAGGAGCGTGAAATAATGAAGTCACACTTGCAGCCGTTTTTACATTATTTGTCCGGAGATAAAGGCTTGTCCCCGAATACACTGGAATCTTACGGTAGGGATGTATCGCAGTTTCTGGAGTTCGCTGAAGAGCGGGGGGCTAGTCAGCCTGATGAGATCCGAAGATCGCATGTGATATTATATCTTGGCTCATTACGCGGAGCTGGTCGAGCAACAGCAACGTTGAACAGGAGCGCAGTGTCCCTCCGTGCTTTTTTTCATTATTTGCTGAAGGAACGTTTGATTGAGCAGGATCCAACACTGGACATGGAGACCATGAAGCCTGATAAGAAACCTCCTATGGTGCTTACCATTTCGGAAATAGAGCAGTTATTGGCTGCGCCGGATGTAAGTACGCCACAAGGGATGCGCGATAAGGCTATGCTGGAATTACTCTATGCAACAGGCATTAAGGTCTCTGAATTAATCTCACTTAACGTGGATGATGTGCACACGGATATGAAATTTGCGCGTTGTACAGGAACTTCTGGCAAGGAGCGGGTAGTTCCCATTGGAACTCTTGCAGCTGAGAGTGTAGCGGCTTACACTTCACTTATGCGGGACAAGCTGCTTCGTGATCACCAGGAGGAACCAGCCATGTTCCTGAATAGTCTAGGCGGAAGATTAACCCGGCAAGGCTTTTGGAAAATCATAAAAAAATATGCACGGGAAGCAAACATTGAGCAGGATATTACCCCGCATACACTTAGGCATTCCTTCGCAGCCCATTTACTGGAAGGCGGAGCAGATTTGCGTTCCGTACAACAAATGCTGGGTCATGCCGATATTTCGACGACTCAGATTTATAACGGTATAGCCCGTAAGAATATGAAGGAAGTATATGAGAGCCACCATCCTAGAGCTCGATAATTCTGCTTTAAAGATGCTTTTTGTGAGTAAGATGGTTATGATGGAATCATACTGAAAGGATAGACTGGGGAATGATCCGCAGGTTATCTTTTAGCAGAAACGGATACCTGATAAGCGGTACATTGTATCGCTAGCTTCGGAAGCGTATGTCTTCTGGAAGACGGTACAGCCGTTTCTTCTTGTTGGTACGAAAGAATATCTACATTAAAAAAGGAGTGAAGACAACAATGTCCTCATTTAAACGAATTGGTTTTATTGTTCTAGATAGTGTTGGTATCGGTGAAGCGCCAGATGCTGCGAATTTCGGTGATGCTGGGTCGCACACGCTTGGTCATATATTGGATCGTGTTCCTGGTTTGAAGCTTCCTAATCTCCAGAAGCTCGGGTTAGCTAATATTGCTCCGCTGCCACCGCTAGAGCCTGTAGCTTCACCAACAGGTTACTACGGAAAAATGCAGGAAGTATCTGTAGGCAAGGATACGATGACCGGACACTGGGAGCTAATGGGGCTGAAGATTGAGGTTCCTTTCAATACGTATCCTGACGGTTTTCCAGCAGAATTGATTGAGAAGTTCGAAGCGGCAACTGGTCGTAAGGTAATCGGGAATAAACCGGCTTCCGGAACGGAGATTCTTGTTGAATACGGCGAAGAGCAAATGAAAACCGGTGCTTGGATTGTCTATACCTCTGCGGACAGCGTATTCCAGCTTGCTGCACATGAAGATATCATTCCACTCGAAGAGCTGTACAGCGCTTGTAAAATAGCCCGTGAGCTGACGATGGCTCCAGAATTCTCGGTTGGTCGCGTGATTGCTCGTCCATATGTTGGCGAACCAGGGAAATTCGTTCGGACGCCAAACCGGCATGACTATGCTGTGAAGCCGCCAGAACCAACGGTAATGAACGCGCTGACTGATATCGGTAAAGATGTTATCGCGGTTGGTAAGATCAACGATATCTTTACAGGAGAAGGAGTTAGGGCTTCTTATCCAACGAAGAGCAATGAACATGGAATCGAAGTTACTATTGAGCAGCTTCGTCAACCGTTTGACGGTTTCCTGTTTACGAATCTGGTGGATTTTGATTCTTTGTATGGACATCGTCGTGACCCAGAAGGATACGGCCGTGCACTGGAAGTGTTCGATCAGGCCCTGCCTGAAATTCTATCTACGCTCGGTGAAGATGATCTATTGATTATTTCTGCAGACCATGGTAACGATCCGATCCATAGTGGAACTGATCATACCCGTGAATATGTACCGCTCTTAATCTATAGCCCGCGGTTTAAACATCCAGAAAGTTTGGGCATTCGTGAAACCTTCTCTGATGTAGCTGCAACCATTGCAGATAACTTTGGTGCGAAGGCGCCGCAGTATGGGACAAGCTTTTTAGCGAAACTGCAATAAAAGGGTTGTGGGTTGCTCCACAACATCAATGAAGGAGGATCATCCATGAGCGCATTAACTCAAAAAGAAATTCAAGAAGCAGCCATATATATAAAAGATAAATGTCCGGTGGCTCCGGAAATTGGATTGATCCTTGGTTCAGGCCTCGGTGTGCTTGCAGACCTTATTACTGATGGAGTAAGCATTCCATATGATGAGATTCCTCACTTTCCTGTTTCTACTGTAGAAGGACATGAGGGCGAGCTATTAATTGGTATGATCGAAGGCCGCCGAGTCGTGATGATGAAGGGCCGCTTTCATATGTATGAGGGTTATGGACCGGAGGTAACGGCATTCCCTGTACGGGTTATGAAAGAGCTTGGTATAGCCAGTTTACTAGTAACGAATGCAGCTGGTGGAGTGAACACTGATTTCAAGCCGGGTGATCTTATGCTTCTTACGGATCATCTTAATATGACTGGACGGAATCCTTTAATAGGACCTAATGATCCTGCACTTGGTGTGCGCTTCCCAGATATGTCGACCGCCTACAGTCGCCGCCTGATCCAGGTAGCGAAGGAAACGGCAGCTCAGCAGAATTTCGAGTTCAAAGAAGGCGTATATGCAGGTCTATTGGGACCTTGCTACGAAACGCCTGCTGAAATCGTAATGCTTCGTACGCTAGGTGCCGATGCTGTGGGCATGTCTACTGTATCGGAGACCATTGTTGCTCGTCATGCAGGTATCGAGGTATTGGGCATCTCCTGTATTACTAACATGGCCGCGGGAATCCTGGATCAACCTCTCAATCATGAAGAGGTGATGGAAACTGCAGAACGTGTGCGTGAGCGTTTCTTGAAACTGGTCTTAGGCTTTATTCCGAAAATGTAATTTCGGGCACTGCATTTTGAATTACTGGGAGGTCATATTTATGACACAAGTGATTAAATTTAAGCCATTGACGCATGAACAGGTAGTTAATTTAACTAAACCAAAATATATCGGATTTGCTCGCGCAAATGTCCGTGAAATGCAGGTGTAAAATGAGAGCTGTCGACATTATTCAGAAAAAAAGAGACGGTGGAGAGCTGAGCCGTGAGGAAATATCCTTTCTAATTCAAGGCTATAGTAAAGGTGAAGTTCCTGATTATCAACTTGCCGCTTGGGCCATGGCGGTTTATTTTCAAGGCATGAACGCACGGGAGACCGGCGATCTAACGATGGAAATGGCGATGTCCGGTGATCAAGTGGATCTGAGCCCAATCGCAGGCATTAAGGTTGATAAGCACTCCACAGGTGGAGTGGGAGATAAAACCACCGTGGTGCTTGCACCGTTGGTAGCCTCTGCTGGAGTACCGGTAGCGAAGATGTCCGGCCGCGGACTTGGGCATACAGGAGGTACACTTGATAAGCTGGAGTCGATCACTGGCTTTTCTATAGAGATGGATCGCGAGCGTTTCTTTGATCAAGTAGGGGAGATCGGAGCTGCCGTGATCGGCCAGTCGGGCAACATTACACCCGCTGACAAAAAGCTGTATGCCCTTCGGGATGTAACAGCAACTGTTGAATCCATCCCTCTTATTGCAAGCTCAGTGATGAGCAAGAAGATTGCAGCGGGTGCAGACGCCATTGTACTGGATGTCAAAACCGGCAGCGGTGCTTTTATGAAGACGCTTGATGATTCTATTGCGCTTGCCCAGGCTATGGTGGATATCGGCACTCATTTGGGTCGTAATACCGTTGCCATCATCAGTGATATGGATCAGCCACTGGGTTACGGGATCGGAAATGCGCTGGAAATTAAGGAAGGAATCGAGACCTTGAAGGGTCACGGTCCTAAAGATTTGCAGGAAGTCTGCCTTATTCTGGGCAGTCAGATGCTTGTTCTTGGCGGTAAAGCCAAGGATGAAGCGGAGGCTCGTTCAATTCTGATGACACATATTGAAGATGGCACAGCGCTGGAGAAATTCAAACAGATCGTGAGTGCGCAAGGCGGAGATGTTTCACAAATCGATGATCCGGGGAAACTCCCTGCTGCTAAACGATTCATTGAAGTGAAAGCGAAGACTAAGGGTTTCATTGAGGGGATTCAAGCAGAAGAAATCGGCATTGCTGCTATGCTGCTTGGTGCAGGACGTGAAACTAAGGAATCTGTAATAGATTTGGCTGTAGGTATTCAACTCTCTAAAAAAGTTGGAGATGCTGTAGAGATTGGGGATACACTTGCAGTATTGCATATCAATGATGCCAGTGATAAGAAAGTGGAGGAAGCTGAGGGCAAGGTGTTAGAAGCTTACCGTATTACTTCTGAATCGGTTCCACCATTGCCATTGGTGTTCGCGCTTGTTACGAAGGATGGAGTAACACGGTACTAGCCAAGGAAATGTAATTATTGTCATGACAAAGACCTGAAATAGACAGTAAAACAGCGAGCCTCGTTAATAGGAGGCTCGCTGTTTTACGTTTTTGACGGAGCAGCTACAAATGCTTATCGATAAGATTGAAAATCTGAGAAGCCCCGCTGCTTGTATTACATAATACGACCACAGTCTCTCCACTAGCCGGATAGAAAGCCGATCGGAAGGAAACACCGGGATCGTAGCCCATAATGTGAAATTTGAACACTTTTTCTTCTCGGAGGGTTATCCATACACCATAACCATAATAGCCTTCACCATCCACATGTATGTGGGGAGTAAGCAACAATGAAGTGAGTACTGGACTCAAAAGGGTATGGTTCATTAGCCCGTTCCAGAATAACTGCATGTCAGGAGCGGTTACGAAAGCTCCACCGTCAGCGCCTCCTTTTACCGGGATTGAATAGATGTTGCTTCTCCAGCTACCGTTCTCTTCTTCTATGTATCCTAGTGCACAGTTGGCTGGTAAGGCATCTAACGTAAAGTAACCGGATTGCTCCATTCCGCAAGGCTTAAAGATGTGAAGCTCCACATAATCGGAAAAGGACATTCCACTCAATTCCTCCACCAGAAGACCTAGCACGATATATCCGGCATTGTTGTAGTGGAAACGTTCACCAGGGGTCCACATCATGGGGAGGTTTCTAAACATCGGTATAAAATCTTCCAGTTGCCGTAAAGTGTACATAGGTTGTGTCTTCCACAGTTCTTCGAAGTCATCCATGATTGTTTCATCAAAATAATCTGGAATCCCAGAGCTATGCGTAAGTAACTGATGTATGGTGATTTCAGAACTAAAGAGAGGGAACTCTACCTTCTTCAGATAGTCTGATAATCTGCTTTCGAAAGAAATCAATCCCCTTTCGACGAGTTGACAGACGGCAATTGCTGTGAATATTTTACACCCGGAAGCGATCCCGAACCGAGTATGAATATTGTTTTCGCGCTTATCCGACTTATTGGCATAACCGTGACAGCTGCTGGCGATTTCTTTATCATATTGTTTTGCTAGTACTACGCCTGAGAAATCGTTCTGTTTTGCTTCTGTCTCAATATAAGTTTCTAGTGGGTTCATTCGTATATTCACTCCTCTGTAAGACAGTATAGGTTCTTAGTTAGCATTCGTTGAAAGTCTACGATTTACCTTTAAAAGTCCTAAAATGAGAGCTAAAAAAATGGAAATACTTTAAATTTGAAATATTATTTAATCTCCCCTATAATAAAAATGCTCTGCAACTGCTGCTGGGCTTTTTTTAATTGATGACATCCTTACTTCTTGAGATAAATAATTGTGGTTATTTCCTTAAAAATGGAATAATTTTCACCCTTTCTGACGAAACTGGAACACAGTACCTGTGATATGAAGGTTAACGTTCAGGAGGGGAACCATTGTGAGAAAAATGCGTTTTGCTGTGCTTGTGCTCTGTATCGCTGTATCGGTTCTAGGACCTATGTCAGGCGCTTATGCAGAAGAAAAAACCAAGGACTCTGGCAGTAATGCTGCCGCTGTAGACCTCGCACCGGGAGCACGTTCTGCTATTTTGATGGACGCTGGTACCGGAACTGTTATTTATGAGAAGAACAGCCATGATAAGCTGCCTCCCGCAAGTATTACGAAGATTATGACGATGTTACTAACGGTGGAAGCGCTGGATGAAGGAAGGCTGCAGCTGACTGATAAGGTGCGAACAAGTGAATATGCGGCTTCTATGGGCGGATCGCAGATTTTTCTGGAGCCTGGTGAAGAAATGTCGGTAGACGATATGCTCAAAGGTATCGCTATGGCTTCTGGTAATGATGCTTCTGTGGCGATGGCGGAGAAAATTGCTGGTTCAGAGAGTGCGTTTGTCGATCTGATGAATAAACGTGCAGAGGAACTGGGTCTAAAAGATACCCATTTTGCCAACTGCAACGGTCTTCCAGCCGCCAATCACTATTCCTCAGCTTACGATATTGCGGTCATCAGTCGTGAGCTTTTGAAGCATGATCAAATTATCAAATATACCGGTTCCTATCAGGATTACTTACGTAAGGATTCAACCAAACCGTTCTGGTTGGTGAACACGAACAAGCTAGTGCGTTTTTACACTGGTGCTGATGGTTTGAAGACTGGTTATACTGCTGAAGCAAAATTCTGTTTGTCCGCTACTGCAGCAAGAGATGGCCTACGTGCTGTCGCTGTTGTGCTAGGCGAGCCGAACACAAAGACACGCAATAGCGAAGTGTCAGGCATGTTCGATTACCTGTTCTCGCAATATAAAGTACACACGATCCACAAAGAAGGAGATGCCATCGGCACCCTAAAGATTGAAAAGGGCGTAAAATCTGAGTTGCCGATAACAGCCAAAGAGACGTACAGTGTTCTTTTGAAAAAAGGTGTGACTCAAGAAGGCATTCGCCACGAACTAGTATTGCCGGAAAGCGTGAAGGCTCCAGTAGCTGAAGGTCAATCTGTGGGCAAGCTAGTGGTCTACCAAGGAACCCAAGTGATTAAGGAGTATGAATTAAAAGCAGGGGAAGCTGTGCCGAAAGCAGGCTGGTGGAAGCTCTTTAAGCGCACAACAGGCTCGATGTTCGGCGTAGATTAAAAACAGTTTTTTTGTAGATTACCCCCATGTACTCTGTAGATTCATAGGGGTTTTCTTCTAGTTTTGTCGTGAGGCAGGATTCCTGATTTGCCGCGTAGAAAACCTTGTCCTTGAAGGGAATAGGTACTGTCTTTCAAGGTCAGTTTTCAAAGCAACGAAGAGGAGAGTGGCAAGCATGAATTCTCATGTGGAGATGGAGCATCACAGGGGTGTGTTGATTGTCCGTTTATCAGGGGAGTTGGATCATCACGCAGCCGATTTTGTAAGAATGGATATGGATGAAGCGATTATGCGTGGTCAGGTATCGCATTTGGTTCTTAGTCTTAAGCATCTGCAGTTTATGGACAGTTCAGGCCTAGGCGTGATTCTGGGAAGGTATAAACTGATCCACAGTAAAGGTGGAAAAATGGTTGTGTGTGACGCAACGGCACCTGTGAAGCGGCTGCTGGAAATGTCAGGCCTGTTCAAAATCATGCCCCTATATGACGACGAGAGTACTGCACTCTCGGATTTGGAGGTTGCGTTATGACAAATAGTAAGGCTGGTAACTTCATGAACGTGCAGTTCGCTGCACGCTCGGAGAACGAATCGTTCGCACGTGTAGTCGTAGCGGCGTTCGTTTCCCGGCTTGATCCTACGATGGACGAGCTGAATGATCTGAAGACAGTCGTGTCGGAAGCGGTCACCAACTGTATTATTCATGGGTATGATAGTGATCCGGAAGGTATTGTGACCATTTCGGCATCGCTGGACAACGAAACGGTACATCTAACCATTGAGGATCAAGGACGGGGCATTGAGGATTTGGAGCTGGCGCAACAGCCGCTGTATACCTCTAAGCCAGAGCTGGAGCGGTCGGGCATGGGCTTTACTATTATGGAGAATTTCATGGATGAATTTGAAGTCACTAGTGAACCGGGACACGGTACTTCTATCTCAATGAAGAAAACCATCGTCTCGAAAAAAGCTTTATACAATTAGGGGTTGGAGCCATGGATGCAGAGTCAAAAAAAGCTCCGCCGACCTATTTGGACGATGCGGAGGTCAAACGTCTTATCGCGCTCAGTCAGGCCGGAGATAGTCTTGCCCGCGACACGCTTGTAAGCTGTAATATCCGACTGGTCTGGTCGGTAGTACAGCGGTTTATGAACCGCGGGTATGAGCCTGACGATTTGTTCCAGATCGGTTGCATTGGACTCCTGAAGTCCGTTGATAAGTTTGACCTCAGCTATGAGGTCAAGTTCTCCACTTATGCGGTGCCGATGATTATCGGTGAGATTCAGCGTTTCCTTCGTGACGATGGCACCTTGAAGGTCAGTCGTTCCCTTAAGGAAATGGCTAATAAAGTTCGTAAGATGAAGGACGAAATGTCTAAAACGCTTGATCGTCTGCCTACGATTGGTGAAGTTGCGGAAGCGCTAGGGGTTACACCCGAAGAAGTGGTATTCGCTCAAGAAGCCAATAAACCACCGACCTCTATCCATGAGACGGTGTTTGAGAATGATGGAGATCCGATCACGCTGATTGATCAAATCGCTGACGAATCACAGGAGCGTTGGTTCGATAAGCTGGCATTAAATGAAGCTATCGGAGGCCTCAGTGAACGTGAACGTCTGATTGTCTATCTACGCTACTATCGTGATCAAACGCAGTCGGAGGTCGCCAGTCGTCTAGGGATCTCTCAAGTGCAGGTATCCCGGCTGGAGAAGAAAATATTGCAGAATATCCGTGAGCAGATTGCTCAGTAGGATAAAGTTATTCATGTAATGACGCTTGTAAAATAGCGAATTAGAACAAAAAGCCGCCCCGAAAAGGGGGGGCTTTTTATGTGGAGGTGATCTTAATATGCATTCACTCGGTGACGAGAATGTGATCACATGGTCTATGGATATGGAAGAAAATCTGCTGACGATGTCGAGAATTTTAGAGGAATGGGCTGGTTGCACAAGTAAGACTAAACCGCACAGCCCTAGTTTTTTACGGGAACTTGTAAATGTAGTGGATCGTGATCGATATGATGCTTACATGGAAAGATTAAATGCTGGTCATATCAGTAGTCTTGAGTATCGGATGCAATTACCTACTGCAGGACTGAAGTGGGTTCAAAATATCGGCACGCCTATCCTAAATAAGGAGAACAAGATCTGCCGAATAGATGGAATTATGCTGGACATTACTGAACAAAAAACGGCTCAGATTCAATTAGAGAGCACATTTTCTTTGTATCAACAGATGTTCTCTAATCTAGATGTGGCGGTTTGGTCTTACGATTACGTATCTAAGAAAGTGTTATTTATATCGGATGCCATTCTCAATATCACCGGTTATTCCGTTGAGCAGGCGAAAGAGGATGATTTTTGGCTTCGTATTGCTTATAAGGAAGAAAATCCCTTGATTCAAGAGATCATATCATCAGTTGGTCAAGGGATTCCACAACTTAGTGAATATCGAATTATCCACGCAAGTGGTGAGCCTCGATGGCTACAGGTCAGAATCATACCCAGTCTAGATGAATCCCAAGCGGTAGTTCGGCTTGATGGGATCTTGGCAGATATTACTGAAAGAAAGTTAATGAAGGAGGCTTTACTCAAAAGTGAACAGCGCTATAAATCCTTATTTGACTATAACTCAGACGTCGTATGTGAGGTGAATCTGCAAGGTAATATTTTGGCAATCAATTCTGCGGCACAGCAAATTACTGGAGAAGCTTTAAGTATGGTCGGAGAGAACTTGTCCATCATGAATCTATTTGGAGTAGAAAATATAACGAGGATGTCGGATTATTTCGGAAGAACAGTACGGGGATCTGCTCAGCATTATGTTGTTGCCTCTTCGCGTAAGGATGGATCAGTGAGCCACTGGACTATGAAAAACATCCCAATTTATGTGAATAGTCGTATTGTGGGTGCTTTTGTTGTCGCTAAAGATATAACATCAACAGTAGAAGTAGAACAAAAGCTGGCACAGCGAGAAGCAGAGTACAGACTAATTATTAATAACATGAAGGATATGATGGGGGTTCTGGATCAGAAAGGAAATTTCATTGTAGCCTCCCCCTCCTGTGAGACCCTAATCGGTATTCCTGTAGGTTTAATCAAGGACACTACCATCTTAGAGTATATCGATCCAGATGAGCAAGAAAGCTTGCGTGAACAAATAACAAATATTTTTCGGACAAAAGCAAGTAAGATGTTTTACAATCGTTTTATTCACACAAAAGGTTATATCTTAAATTTAGAATGTCTTGCTACTCCCGTTCTAGGTGAGGATGGAGAAGTAATGAGTATCGTAATTGTAGCAAGAGACATTACCAAGAGAGTCCAAATGGAACAAGAATTAAGGGAAAGCGAGGAATTCAATCAGCAGCTGATCAAGATGTCGCCTGAAGCGGTCGTTCTGCATAGCGATTATAAGTTTGTTTATGTAAATTTCTCTTGTCTTGGATTATTTGGAGTTAGCGATGAGAGTCAATTGATCGGTAAAAATATTTTCAATTGGGCGCATCCGGAGTATCTGCCGCTGGCGAAAGAACGCATGCGTGAGATCTATAAAGAACCCTATAAGGTCTTAGTTCCTATTGAACAAAAGGTCGTACGTTCAGATGGGACGATTATCGATGTAGAGGTAACAGCTAGCTCCATTTTGCACAAAGGAAAAGTCGCATGTATCTCTATATTTAGGGATATAAGTGATCGAAAAAAAGCAGATGAGGATAGACAACATACAGAGCAGATTATTCGAGAGAGTGAGGAACGGTATTTTCGCCTGCAAACGAGTCTCGATCAGTTCTCCCAAGATCTTTTTGGTGTGATGAAGATTAGTCATATGGAGCAGCGGTTACTTAGAGAAGTCCGAGAAACTCTGCAGATAACAAATATAAAATTTATCGCAGTTGAATCTAACCATGATAAATTATGTGAAATTATCGAGACGGAGCAAGGGTATTCACTCAAGATCGGGGAGTCCCGAGGAAAGAGTTACTTGCTGTCGATTAACGAGAAGACGCTTTTACTAGAAATCGGTTCTATTCGAGTGTGGCTGGAGACGATTACCCGTTATGTCAGTGTTCTCTTTGATCATTTTTTGCTTATCGAAGATTTAACGAAGGATCTTGAGCTAGCAGCTTCCAAGCAAGTGGCGCCTACATGGCTTCTTCGCTTTATGTTTAATTTATCCGAGAATGAGCGAAAAAGACTTGCTCAGGACTTACACGACTCAGCGCTCCAAGAACAGATTATCTGGTATCGTAAGCTGGATTTTCTTTTGGGTGAAAGGTCCATTAATGGGGAACTTAGAGAACAACTAGAACAGATCTCAGAAGGTTTACTTGATGTTATTTATCAACTGCGGATTATTTGTAACGAGCTCCGACCTCCTGCATTAATCAATGAAGGTCTTATCTCCTCGCTGGAGACGTTGTTTGAATTTACGCAGCTACGTACCAACTATCAGATTTATTTCGAGTCTGAAGGATTCACGCATAAGTTAGATGATGAAGTGCTTATAGGTCTGTACCGTATTGTGCAAGAGCTTTTAGCTAATGCAGCAAAGCACTCTTTTGCGACAGAAGTCCACATCACCTTAGCTAGTGAAGACAATCATATTCATTTGGATTATAAAGATAACGGAATCGGAATGAATTTATTTGGTGAGGATTCACTTACAAGTATGGGGATTTATGGGATGAAGGAAAGGGTTCGAAGTATGGATGGGTCAATAGTATTCCGATCGCCAGATAAAAAGGGATTAGCGGTCAATATATCTATACCTGCAGATTAATCATGCGGCATAACAATTGGATAGAGGGGTAGTCATAGGCATGATTCAAATATTGTTAGTGGATGATCATCCATCTGTTATGGAAGGGACTAAAATGATATTAGAGCAAGAGGGAGACATGAAGGTTACTCTAGCTAATTCAGCGGATGAAGTGCTTGAAATGGTGAGTAGTCATTCCTTTGACGTAATGTTATTTGATCTTCATATCGCGGATGTGAATGGGATTGATTTGGCGAAGCAAGTATTAACAATGAACGCGGATGCGATTATCTTAATCTACACCGGATATGAATTTACTAACAAATTTAACCTGATGATAGAATCGGGGATCTTTGGGTTTATCTCAAAAACAACCAATAGAGAGCAGTTGATTACAGCGGTACGATGTGCATTAAGAGGGGAAGTCATTCTACCGCGGACCTTAGTCAAGCAGTTAAGAAAAGTACCGCCTAAAGGATTAGAAATCAATGATGAACAAGCAACCTCCATGATTAGCAAAAGGGAACATGAAATGCTGACGGAAATCGCAAAAGGAAAAAGTAATAAGGAAATAGCGGAGATTGTGCTTATGAGTCAGCGGTCACTAGAATATAGTTTAACGAATTTGTTCCAAAAGCTAAATGTGAAATCTAGAATTGAAGCGGCTATAAAAGCTAAACGGCTCGGAATATTGAAGGAATCAGATTTTACTAATTCATTGTGAAAATACGTAACAACCCTATAGATTGAAATCCCGATCACTAGATAGTGAGGCGGGATTTTTTGTTTTGCGCGTCATTGCGGAGGTACGCAATAATTTTGCGTGATCACGCTATTTATTTTCGGTTACCATATTCTTCTTACCGTTTATGATGAAATAGTTCCTAAGAATTACTAAAAATTGACTAACGTAATGAGGTGCAGAAGGATGAAATGGTTTTATAATTTGAGAACAGCAGTGAAGCTAATCTCAGCATTTGTGTTGGTATCAGTCATTTTATGCTTTGTAGGATTCTATGGAATAAGTAATTTGAGTAAGATGGATGAGTCCATCGAGGATATGTATAAAAATCGCTTAACACCGATTGCCTATCTCGGTGAAGCGAATGAACTTTTTTTAACGAATAGAATAAACATCCGGGATATAAATACGATGGCCCAAACCGAGGTGAAGAAAAAAGAATATCGGGATAAATTACATAAGAATGTCCAAAGCATTGAAGACATCATGAGTAAATATAGTAAGACAAGATTGAGAGAAGAAGAATTAGAGAAAATGAAGGATTATCCTGAGATCTGGCAACGCTATACCACCAGCGTGGATCATGCAATTGAATTGGATAAGAAGATCATTAGTAATGAAGAATATACGAATTATTTGCTAACAGGAGATTTACAGCTGGCCACTACGGAGATGACGGATTTCTTGCAAGGTTTAATTGACATCAATATGAAGCAGGCACAGGAATCCAGTGATAACGCCAATGAATTATATCAATCCTCTCGGTTGATTACCTTTAGTGTTACTATCATTGCACTTTTAATCAGCGTGGGTTTTGGCTATCTAATCTCGCAAATTATAGCACGGCCTCTTAATCAAGTGATGCGCCTGCTAGGTAAAGTAGCCAATGGAGACTTAAGCGAAACTTCGAATCTAAATTCTAAGGATGAGATCGGAAAACTTGCGAATTCTGTGAATGAAATGGTTCTGAACTTAAGGCATACTGTGGGGGGGATTTTGTCCTCTGCGGAAAGTGTCTCGGCGGCAGCACAGCAAATATCAGCAAGTACTGAGGAAGTAGCTAGCGGCAGTATGAGTCAAGCCACTGCAGCGCAAACGATGAATGAGTTGTTCCGAGAATTGTCTGAAGCGATTAATTCAGTAGCTCAGAGTGCAGAGCAAGCCTCAGAGCTGTCAGATCATACGATGCGTATTGCTCAGGATGGAGGTGCGGTGGTTACTGACTCCATTCAAGGGATGACGTTACTTAACAACCAAATGTCTAGACTAGAAGAAGGCTCAGATAAAATTGGCGAGATCATTGCGGTCATTGATGATATTGCAAAACAGACAAATCTGCTGGCTCTTAACGCAGCTATAGAAGCGGCTCGTGCAGGTGAACAGGGCCGAGGTTTTGCCGTTGTAGCGAATGAAGTAAGAAAGCTAGCAGAGCGGAGCAGTGAGGCTACTAAGCAAGTCACGGACATTATTAAAGAAATGCAGAAGAATACGCAGCATAGCGTGAAGGCTGTAGTCGAAGGCGTAGCATTTTCACAAAAAAATGGGGAAGCCTTTGATCATATTCTCTCTATGGTGAACGATACCGCTCATAAAGTAACAGAAATTGCTGCTGCCAGTGAAGAACAGGCCGCGCAGTCATCAGAAGTGTTGTACTCGATCGAGAGCATATCGGCAGCAACGGAAGAAATGGCGGCAAGCAGTAGTGAAACGGCAACAACGGCTAATGCATTAGCACAGCTTGCGGAGGAACTAAATGCACTCGTATCTATTTTTAAAGTTAAATAAGCCGTGTCATGGGGATCATCATTGATAGGAGAGGAGAAGTAGTGCAAAAGTTAAAGGTGCTCGTTGTAGCTACTTCAGTAATGATGCGTAAACAGATCTCGAACCTTATTGCGGAGGATTCAATTATCGAGGTCATTGGAGCAGCTCGAAATGCATCCGAAGCGGTTAGCATGGTTCAAGAACTCAGGCCTGATGTCGTGACGATTGATATAGAAGTGCCAGAATTGAATAGTTTAGTAGCGCTCTCTAGTATTATGTCGCAACGTCCAACCCCTATCCTTATCCTAAGCTCGGGATCAAAGGATGGAATAACAGCAACTATCACAGGTCTACAGAACGGAGCTGTAGATTTTATATCCAAGCCCACTCAAATCCATGGACCTGATTTGTCCCAAATAAAAGACGAGCTAATATTCAAAATTAAACAAGCTGCTCAAATTCCTTTGAGAACCCTTATCCTTAACAATATTACTGTTTCGAAAGTGATGACAGGACTACAGGCAGAAGACAATTCTAAGAACGGATGTACGGAAGAATTCGATCAAATCGTAGCCATAGGATGTGGAGTTGGTGGTCCGAAGGCGCTTGAAATCGTAATTAGCTCGCTCCCGGCAAACTTCCCATATCCTTTATTAATCGTTCAGCATATGCCACCCAAGTATACGAAAGTACTAGCAGAACGATTGAATCGATTCTCAAGTGTACGGGTGGTTGAGGCGAAAGATGATCAATTGGTACATGGCGGAACGGCATATATTGCACCTGGTAATTGTCATATGACCGTAGTTCAGCAAGGGCAAGTATGTAGAATCAAACTTCACAAGAAAGCTTCAGTGAACGGATACCGTCCATCCATTGATGTATTGTTCGAATCGATTTCTGGACTGAAAATCTTGAAGCAGCATTTGATTCTAATGACCGGAAGGGGAAACGATGGCGCGAGAGGCATGCTGATTGCCAAACAAGCTGGCGCCCAATCTACCCTTGTAGAGTCGCAAGAGACTTCGATTGTAAATGAAATGCCTGAAGCGGCGGTTGAGCTCAAGTGCGTGGATTATGAAGTTCCTTCATTTTTGTTAGCCTCGAAGATTATGGAGGTTACGGGGATGTTGGACGAACAAATTTGATGAATAATCATTACCATAGGCGTTGGTAGGAGGAAAATCCACCAACGCTTTTTTATGTAAACCTAGGGTTTCATCCCAAGTGGGGATAAAATTCCTATAGATTATTCCATGTTGACACCTCCAAATGATAACGATTATCATTTGAGTTGTGAATGGCTTTAATTGTATTGGCGAAGAAGGAGAGGCTTTCGATGGCTTTAAAAATATTGAATTTGGAGATTCATGATCTTTTTGAACAATTTACAGAGCGGATAGAAGGGCATGTTGAGCACAACCAGTGGGAACAACGTCTTACCATACCCTCGCATATCGGTCAGGGAAGCATTACACGTACGCGGATTCGTCCAGGTATGGAGATCATGTATACGGATATAACTTACGAACAAGATATGAAGCTCTACATTCAGGAAGCTTGTCCGTTATTCGAACTAAGCTATAACGTGAGTGGAGAAATCTATTGCGAATGGAACGGCAAGGAAAGTCACACGGAGAAACAAACAGGCAATGTTCTTTTTTTAGAGGATGTTCAGGTGTATGAAGAGAAAAAAGCTGGTGTCTCCAATCAATTGTTAGAAATACGGCTAGCTCCTAGCGAACTGCTGTATTATGCCGGAGATCTAGCGGAGAAACAGCAGATGGAGACCTGGCTTAAACATCATCATGGAAATATTGACCGTTATCCTGACACTGCGGCGATTCGAAAATGTGTCTTTGAAATGATCCATTGTACTTATCATGGAACATTGAGACGATTATATATGGAGAGCAAAGCGCTTGAATTTATCGCTTTATTTGGGGAGTCCGATGGTTACGGCTCTATGAGCGGGAGTATGACGTTCCGGCCTGATGATATTATAAATCTAAAGCGGGTACATGAGTTGGTGCAAATCCATTTCGAACAACCGCTGTCCATACGTGAGTTAGCCAAGCGGGTAGGCATCAATGAATTCAAGCTAAAAAAGGGTTTCCGTGAGTTATTTGGCATGACGATCTTCGAGCTTGTTCGTATAAAGCGGATGGAGAAGGCACTTTGGTACATGGAGGTAGAAGGTTTGAATATAGGAAAAACAGCCGTTTCGGTCGGATATAGTAATGTCAGCAATTTCACGACAACCTTCCGTAAGCACTACGGCTGCAATCCAAGCGAGTACTTAAAACGTATCGAACAACAGACTTTGGAGCGAAATAGGATCTAGAATGATTTGTACTTACAGATGGCTTCATGCAGTAGGACATAGGGTTCGGAATCGAACACTATATTCTGCCTGTTTGAGGTTTTTTTGTGTTTGCTCCCTTATCAAGGAGTAAACCTCCCTTAACAGGTAGAGAAAAAGACTATTATAATTGATAATCATTATCATAGATTTCATGAAGAGGTGGTCATACAATGCAAGAAGTTGATTCGCGACGTTGGTATGCGCTATGGGTTATTCTACTTCCAACATTACTCATTTCATTGAATACTTATATGATTCAAGTCGCCCTTCCATTAATGCAACATCGCTTGAATGCGAGCTTCTCTGAAGCACAGCTTATCGTCACCGGATTTTCGCTAGGATTAGCTGTGGCGTTGATCATTAGTGGTAAGCTTGGGGATATATACGGCAGAAAACGAATGCTGATTATCGGAGTGAGTGGATTTACGATTATGGCAGTGTTGGGTGGTTTGACCTCAGATCCGACACTTCTGATTGTTATTCGAATCGTACAAGGTATGGCAGCTGCGCTTATCCAGCCTCAGGTTTTGTCTACACTTCAGGTCAGCTTTCTGCCAAAGGAAAAAGGGCTTGTTTTCGGTATTTATGGTGCAATGATTGGCATTGGATTCGCTTTCGGATTCATTCTCGGAGGCACTATTGTGAATTGGAATCCGTTCGATCTCGGTTGGCGGACGGTATTTTTTTTCAATGTGCCGTTCGGACTTCTCGTCTTGCTGTTAATGCCGATTGTTCCTGAAACACGAGCCGAGCAGACGCACAGTATTGATTGGACGGGAAGCTTCCTACTGCTGATCAGTTTGTTTCTGCTGATCTATCCGTTATCTGAGGGACAAAAACAAGGGTGGCCCTTGTGGATCTCAGGCTGTCTAATTATAGCTTTATTCGTGTTGTTTACTTTTATCTGGGTTGAAAATCGGAAAGGAAAGCAGGGGAATTGTCCATTAGTCGATCTGTCTATTTTCAGACATAGAACATTTAGTATAGGTCTGGCGACCGTGCTTGTCCTTTATCTAGGCATGTTCTCCTTCTTTTTTGTTTTAAGCTACTATATGCAATTTGGCTTGCACTATAATGTTCAAGATACAAGTTTGGTTTTTTTGGCTATAGGTATAGGCTTTTTTCTGACTTCCCTAATCTCGTCTCGAATGGTCAAAAGATGGGGGATGAGTGTACTTAAAATAGGAGCGCTGATGATGGGATGCTCTAGTTTATTGCTTATATGGGAGCTAAATGTGGATGCGACGCATCTGCTGGGCGCACGAAATATTTTAATAATATTGATATATGGCTTCGGTCTCGGCATGGCTACTACACCATTAGTCAACGTCACGCTCAGTTCAGTACCAGCAAGGATTACGGGCACAGGATCAGGTCTGATCACTACATTTATGTATTTAGCAAACACGTTAGGGGTGGCTCTAATCGGTATTTTGTTCTCCACTTCGTTGAAACATTCTCTTTTGGAAGCAGATTTATCGGATTATGTAAGGGCGTTTTCCTTCTCACTGGCAGCTATCGGAGGACTTGCTTTTACTGGTTTTGTTTGTCTTTGTTTCTTGCGAGAGCGGAAATGATAGAGGAGGAATCAAGTTTTCTTGTTCTGTGAGCAATCTAACAACCGTTCTCTTCACTTAGTTTTATAGTATTTACAGGAATAACATAATTCCATTTAATGTTAATCCGCCAAGCTATGAAGGGGACGGTGCGAGCATGCCTATTCTAGAGGTAGAGAATCTCTCAAAAGAATATAAAGGCAAGGGCAAAATGAATGTGTTTCGGGCGCTAAACGGCATAAGCCTGAGTGTGGATAGCGGAGAGCTTGTTGCGATTATGGGGCCTTCGGGGAGTGGTAAAACGACGCTGCTAAACATCCTTAGCGGGATCGACACGGAATATAGTGGGGTAGTCCGGATTGCAGAGACTAGTATAAGCGAGATGTCTAAGAATGAGCTTGCACTGTTTCGCCGGCAGCGAATGGGGTTCGTTTTTCAAGATTACAATCTGCTGGATAGCCTGACCCTACGGGAAAATATAATGGTGCCCATGGTTCTGGATGACCAAGAGGTAGACGACATCAATACCAAGACAGATGAGACGTTATTGCTCTTTGATCTGGGCGAGGTGAAGGATAAATATCCGTATATGGTTTCAGGAGGACAGCAACAACGAGCGGCGATTAGCAGAGCGATTATTAATGATCCGGAGGTGATCTTTGCGGATGAGCCGACGGGGAATTTGGATTCCAAATCCTCAAGTATAGTAATGAAGACCTTCGCCAAACTGAATGCTCTGAAAGGAGTAACAATTGTGATGGTCACGCATGATCCTTTTGCGGCCAGCTATTGTAATCGCGTGCTCTTTATCAAGGATGGGAAGGCTCTATTAGAGATTACTAGGGACAATAAAGAACGGAGAGCATTTTTTGATAGGATTCTGGAGAGTCTGGCCTTCATTGGAGGGGGAGAAGATGACCTTTAGGAGAATGGTTATTCAGATGTTTAAGGCAAACCTTAGAAGGTACTTGTTATTTTTCCTATGCAGCAGCTTTACGATTATGGTCTTTTTCGCCTTTTACTCCCTGTATACCAACCCTGATTTTAATGACCCCTATCAAGTGAATGGAATGGTGTCCGGTAATTTATATGCTCCTTTCTTGGTTATGAGAGTGTTTGCTGTTCTATTTATTGTATATGCGCAAATGGCCTTTTTGAAATTTAGAAAAAGCGACTTTGGGCTGTTAATGGTGCTTGGAATGACAAGCCACAATATCCGTAAAATTATTTTGTTAGAAAATAGCTTGATTGCATTAGCTTCGATTCTCACGGGTTTAGGTGCAGGGACGGTCTTCTCCGGTCTTTTCTTCTTCATTATCTCGTTGTTTGTTAATATAGGGGGCAGTTCTTTTTCACTTACGCTGGAAAGTTATCTGTATACCATTAAATTCTTCGGGATTATTTACATAGCTGTGATTGGAATCCAATTAATATTAACGCTGAGATACAACATTGTACGCCTTCTAAAAGAATCCAGAACCGCAGAACGTAGCCTTCTTCATGGTAAAATCACAGGGATCATCGGAGTCGTACTACTTGGGATCTCCGTTTATGATATGATTACTCATTACAGTCCTGATGATGCCCGTATGATGTTAATCAATCTGGGAGTAAGTATGGTGGGTGTCTATTTGCTGCTGTCAGGACTTGGGGACTGGATGAAACTTTTTATATCGCGATCAAGCAGAGCCTATCACAAGCATTTAATGTTTAGCTCCGATTTGAACTATACCCTTGGTCGCTCCAAAATAGTGCTTTCTCTTATCACCTTCCTCATCTTCATAACAATTTCTCTAAGCGGTATTATCTTTTATATTACCTGGGATGCTGAGAATATTCCTGTAAAAAACAACCCTTATGATATTGCCTATGCAGAAGTATTCGGGAAAAATAGCCTTCCATCTGAGACACTCAGCGAAATCACGGATCATGGTGCTACACCGCTGATTTCACACCAAACGCTTGAATACATTGATTTGTTCAATTTCAAGGTATTTTTGGATCAAAACATCAACACATTAATCGGCAGTGATTATCATGTGGAGAAAGAACACTTTCTTAATCTTGCCTTAGTTGCTCGAGGAGAAGAATGGAAGAATCAAAGACCAGAGATGCCCAGCTTCGAAATGAAGCTTTCTTCCGGGAATCATACGTTGTACTCACAAGGACTTATATTTAAAATGCTATTTAACCCTGTGCCGAATCTTATGAATGGTCTTCATGTCATTGTTAACGAAGAGGATTATATGGTGCTGAAAGCGGAAAATAAAAAAGCGATCGGTAACCTTCAGCTCCTGAATTTTAAGGATTGGAAAAAAACTGTGAATATAGATGCTAAGTTAAATGCCGCTTTAGCCAAATATAACAAAGACAATACAGAGTCCTGGTATGGCAATGAACGGCACGAAGCTCTCGTATTCTCTACGAAGTCTAGAATAAGTGACTATCTACAGTTACAGGAGTCTGGCCGATTTGGAATCTTCGTAATTTCATTTGTTGGTTTAATATTTTTCGGCGCCTCCGGGATAGTGCTGCATTTCAGTATTCAGACCGATTTAGAGCGTGAGAGGATCAAATTCAGGAAGCTGAACAAGATTGGAATTACTTCTAAGGACGTGGCTCGCATTATAGGCGGCCCTTTAAAAGTGCTGTTTTTTCTCCCGTATGCATTAGGTATTGCATTGTCTTCTTTTTATGTTGTTAGTTCTTCCAGGGTTGAAATGTTTACAGCTCTGGAGCCGATGTGGTTTTGTTTGTTGGTAGGTGGAGCGTATCTTTTATTACAAGTCCTCATTTATCGTATATACACCAAAATATACACACGCAATATGCTAGCACATATCGAACTGCTTGATGTTCCCACAACGAATAATACAAGATGTAAATTTAATTCCAATTATGATAATATTAACAAATAAAACGTAGGGGGATTCCATTTGAAAAAGATTTTTTCCAGAATTGCAGTCGCATTAATGATCTTGATCCTTGTTGCGATAGTCACTTGCTTTTATATTGGTGAATTCACCTATGCGTATGGATTAATTTTGGTGCTGTTTTTCGTATTTGCGGGGATGGGGCAGCTCTATAAGCTTAAAAATGATGAGTATATGTACAAAAAATTAAATAACACTGATGAGTATAATGAATATACTAGATGATATAAATTTAATAGAAACTTCTTATGTATAACCAAAACACCCCACTTTAGGCGATGCCTAATAAGTGGGGTGTTTCTTTATGTGTCTATTCTTATTTCTTACCGTTGCGCTCAAGAATCATATCAACGAACAGATCGATTTGTGCGGTAATGGCAATAGGATCATAGCGATAAAAAGTATCAAAATCGTTGTAGAACAGATGGTCGTTCTTCGCAGCAGCAAGTCCGTTCCAAACGGGCGATTCCTTCAGCTCTTTCAGCTTATCACCTTTTTTATCAGGATCATAAGTAGTTAGGAACATGTAATCCGCTGCATATTCTGGCAACAGCTCCATGGATAGCTGCAGTGTTTGGTTGTCATTGCTGTTCTTAGTAGGCATTTTCAGCTTAAGTGCATTATAGAGGGCTTGTCCACCACGGCCAGCATTGTTACCGAAGGTCCATAGCTCACCTTTGTCAGTCAGCTCATAAATTCCGAATGTATCATTTTCATTCACGACACCTTTAAGCTTTTCGCGGCCTTCAGCAGCCTTTTTCTCAAAGTCAGCAATGAATTGCTCAGCTTTATCAGGTGCTCCTACAATATCTCCAAACAGTTTTACGGTTTCATAGATGTTCGTAGCAGTTCCGTATGGAATATGAATGGTTGGAGCGATTTTGGATAAAGCATCATAGTTGTCATCGTACATAACTACAATTAGATCAGGTGCAAGTTCTAGTGCTTTCTCAGCATTGACTGGAGCACCAACATCTTGTGTGTTTTTGAGCAGGTCTTTCAAGAAGGGGTTATCAAAAGTACTAGGTTCAACGCCAATGACGTTAGCTCCAACGGAGAGTAATTCCCCACCATAATAATCTGTAACGATACGCTGAGGTTTAACTGGGATTTGAACAGTACCTTTAGTAGTTTCATAGCTGCGCATTTCGGCAGCGGAAGCATCAGGAACAGCTGTTGCCTCTGCACTCGGGGCTGTTGTTGCTTCAGTTGTCGCTGTTGGTGTATTAGATGAAGCCTTGTTGTTTCCCCCGCAAGCCGTCACAAATACAGACAATAACATTACGAGTGCCAGGATGGGGAAAAGGGTCTTTCTTTTTAGCATGGTAAACCTCCCTAAGTATATGTACCAAATAATAATAATGAGAATCATTATCAATATTATTTTCAATTTGAACTGTATCAAAGCTTAGAATTTCTGTCAATGCAATAAATTAAATGGTTCCAATTAAATCTATCTATTGCCAAACCTAGGAAATGTAATTTACAATAGTCTAATGATAATGAGAATCAATTTCACAGAAATAGGGTGGCATTCATGAATCAACAGATAACTACCAGGATAGGAGCCGATAAAGGAGTAGTTAAACGAGAATTTCGTTCACGTCCTTGGGCGGCAACATTGATCTTGGTCGGCGGTCTGGCGCTATTATTATTAGGAATCGCTGTTTCCGTCTCCTTCGGTGCAGCAGATATTAAGCTGTCTGTGGTATGGTCAGCTGTGTTTCACTTTGATCCGGAGATCATGGATCATCAGATTATTAGAGAATTAAGATTACCTCGTGTACTTGGCGGAGCAATGATAGGGGCTAGCTTTGCAGTTGCAGGTGCCATTATGCAAGGGATGACGCGAAATCCATTGGCTGATTCAGGTCTGATGGGTATCAACTCAGGCGCAGGATTTGCCCTCGCATTATGTTTTGCTTTTTTTCCAAATTTATCGTTTATGTATTTGATTCTATATTCTTTCGTGGGTGCCGGCGTAGGCGCGGGTGTCGTATACGGAATAGGATCACTTGCTAAGGGAGGATTAACTCCTGCTCGTTTGGTGCTGGCCGGTGCTGCTTTTAGTGCACTTTTGTCTGCGCTGAGTGAAGGGGTAGCTTTATATTTTCACATCGGTCAAGATTTAGCCTTCTGGTATGCGGGAGGTGTGGCTGGAACGAAATGGATCCAACTCAAAATCATGTTCCCTTGGATAGGGGCCGCTTTAATTGGTGCAATGGTAATCTCTCGATCGATCACGATGCTCAGTTTAGGTGACGATGTTGCGAAAGGTCTAGGTCAGCGTACAGGGCTTGTGAAGTTGGCAGGTGCATTAATCGTATTGATTTTGGCTGGATCATCGGTTGCAGTAGTTGGTGCAGTTGGTTTCATTGGACTAATTATTCCGCATTTGACACGATTTTTTGTGGGTGTTGATTACAGATGGATTATTCCTTGTTCAGCGATCCTCGGCAGTCTACTTGCTGTATTTGCAGATTTAACTGCGCGGATGATTAATCCACCTAATGAAACGCCACTTGGCGCTATTATTGCACTGATTGGTGTACCATTCTTCCTTTATCTTGCACGTAAAGAAAGGAGGGAGCTGTAATGATGGAAAAGACGACATTCGGTTCCTTCGAAGCCGCCAAAAACAAACGGGGCTTAATTATCATGATTTCGTTGGCTGTACTAATTGTGATTGCTTTTATTATTAGTATGAATACAGGTTACATACGTTTGACTCCTATGGAGTTGATTAATACATTGTTCGGTAAAGGAACCGACAAGCAGGAGTTAATCTTGTTTCAGTTTCGGCTGCCACGTATTGTGATTTCCGTTCTAATTGGGGCAGGTCTGGCTGTATCCGGTGCTGTGATGCAGGGCGTCTTTCGTAATGCGTTGGCGGACCCTGGTATCTTAGGGATTAATGCTGGTGCAGGAATTATGGTTATGCTGTTGATCTCTTTTTACCCTACGGCAACCGCGGCTCCAGTGTATCTGCTGCCAATGGTAGCGTTCGTCGGTGCGGGGCTTACAGCTGCCTTAATCTATGCTCTAGCTTATAAACGGCACCAAGGAATATCGCCTATGCGTCTACTGTTGACTGGTGTAGCTGTCGCAGCTGGGATGAGTGCAGCTATGATCGTGCTTACGCTAAGGCTTGATCCAGAAAAATACCAATTCGTCGCTACTTGGCTAGCAGGCAGCATTTGGGGAACAAGCTGGAAGTTTGTACTTTCACTCCTACCGTGGATTCTTATTCTGGTGCCTTATGTCATCTATAAGGCAAGGGTGATGAACGTACTGAATCTAGGGGAGCAGACCGCTGTGGGACTTGGTGCCGCAGTAACGAAGGAACAATTTCGGCTTCTTGCGGCTGCGGTAGGATTAGCAGCGGCGAGTGTCGCTGTCAGCGGTGGAATTGGTTTTGTGGGATTGGTCGGACCCCATTTGGCGAGACGGTTAGTTGGGCCGAAGCATCAACTCATGCTTCCGACTTCGGCACTGCTTGGGTCACTACTCGTTATTACAGCGGATACCATTGGACGCTGGATCCTCCAGCCGTCTGAGATTCCTACGGGTATCGTTGTAGCTGTAATTGGAGCACCATACTTTTTGTATTTGTTAGCCCGTACGAAATCTTGATGAAAGTAGGCTGATCTCTCACCAGAAGGAGCGAATTATTAACATGTTGCGTCGTTTTTTTGCTTACTATAGGCCCTATAAGGGATTGTTTATTCTTGATTTTTCTTGTGCGATTGCTGCTGCACTACTTGAACTGGTCTTTCCGTTAGCCGTTAACCGGGTAGTAGATGATCTGCTGCCAAGCGGCAATTGGAGATGGATACTCTATTCATGCCTCGGCTTGCTGGGGATATATATTGTCAGTGCCTTTATGCATTTTGTCGTCACTTACTGGGGGCATAAGCTGGGGATTAATATCGAATCGGATATGAGAAAAAAGCTTTTTGACCGAGTTCAGAAGTTATCTTTCAATTTCTTTGACAACAACAAGACCGGCCATCTAGTATCCCGGATGACAAATGATTTGATGGACATCGGTGAGATTGCCCACCACGGGCCAGAGGATCTCTTTATAGCAGTAATGACGCTGCTCGGTGTGTTCGGCATTATGCTCAGTATCAATTGGCAATTAGCTATTCTGACGTTTGTGATCGTTCCGCTTATGATTTATTTATCCATGTACTTCAGCCGGAAAATGTCTAAAGCCTTCCACATTATGTTCGCGGATATTGCTGACTATAACGCACGCGTGGAGAACAATGTAAGCGGGATCCGCGTTGTGCAAGCTTTTGCTAATGAGAATCATGAAATTTCCCGTTTTGCGGTCAATAACGAACGCTTCCGTATAACAAAGCTGATGACCTATCGAATTATGGCTTGGAATTCATCCTTTAGCTTTGTTCTCATGAAACTGGTCTCGTTATTTGTTCTCGTATGCGGAACATATTTTGTAATCCAGAAGCAAATGACCTACGGTGAATTTATTGCTTTTGTGATGTTGTCCAATGTATTTTTAGGACCATTACAACAGATTAACTCGGTCATTGAGACCTATCCCAAAGGCATTGCAGGTTTCAAACGTTATCTCGAACTGCTGGAGACGGAGCCGGATGTTGATGATGCGATTGACGCTAAGACAGTTCATGATCTTAAGGGGAATATAACCTTCCATGATGTGGCTTTCGCCTACAGCGATAAAGAGAACGTACTCCAAAATGTGAATCTATCGATTCAAGCAGGAGAGACCGTTGCTCTGGTCGGTCCATCTGGTGCGGGTAAGACAACGCTTTGCAGTCTACTACCTCGCTTCTATGATGTAAGTGAGGGTAACATTAGCATTGATGGAATTGATATTCGTTCCATGAAGCTTGAATCTCTTCGTTCACACATCGGGATTGTACAGCAAGATGTATTTCTGTTTGACGGAACCATCCGTGAGAATATCGCTTACGGGCGGTTGGGTGCCTCCGATGAAGAAATCTGGGAGGCAGCACGGCGCGCCCAATTGGAAGAGCTGATCAAATCCCAGCCTGCTGGACTGGATACTATGATCGGGGAGCGGGGCGTTAAGCTCTCTGGAGGTCAGAAGCAGCGGCTGTCCATTGCCCGGATGTTCCTGAAGAATCCAACGATTCTCATTCTAGACGAAGCCACATCGGCGTTGGATACCGAGACGGAGTCCGCAATTCAGGAAGCACTTGCAGAGTTGTCACAAGGTCGTACGACGCTTGTTATTGCTCATCGATTGGCAACGATCAAGAATGCCGACCGTATTGTTGTTGTTGCGGAAGGTGGTATCGCTGAACAAGGCAGACATGAAGAACTGTTACAGACTACCGGAATATACAGTCGACTACATGAGGCACAATTTGGAGCGTAAGAAGCTAAGGGCATCAATAGAATATACTTTTGGAGGGACATAATGAACAATCAACTGGAATTATACGATGTAACGATTATTGGCGGCGGACCTGCTGGGATGTATACAGCTTTTTATAGTGGAATGAGAGACCTCAAGACGAAGTTGATTGAAGCGAAGGATGAGCTCGGAGGAAGAATGCTTATTTATCCTGAAAAAATGATCTGGGACGTAGGCGGAGTAACGCCGACTCTCTGTCATCAGCTGATCGGGCAGCTCAAGGAGCAGGCGCAGACCTTTGAACCCACCATTGTGCTGGGACAGCAAATCATGAATCAAGAGAGACAGGAAGACGGGACATATATCTTAACCTCGTCTACCGGGGAACAACACTGGACACGAACCGTTATTCTGGCAATTGGCTACGGAATCCTACAAATGGCTAAGCTCGAAATCGAAGGTGCGGATCGCTATGAGGTGACGAATCTTCATTATACCGTTCAGGAGCTAGAGCCATTCCGTGGCAAAAGAGTGCTGATCTCCGGCGGAGGAGACTCTGCAGTAGATTGGGCAAATGAACTGGAGTCCATTGCAGCAAGTGTAACGATTGTGCACCGTCGTGAACAGTTTGGAGGTCATGAGAAAAATATTGTGCGGATGAAGGAATCTTCGGTCAATGTCCGCGTGCCCTATGCAGTAAGCCAATTACACAGCAGTAATGGGGAAACGATAGATCAGGTGACGATCAACCACATAGAGACAGGTGAATCAGAGCAATTTGAAGTGGATGCAGTGATCGTAAACCATGGTCTTAAGAGCGATTTTGGTCCGTTAAAAGAGTGGGGCCTTGATATGGGCGAATGGTGTGCGAATGTATCTGATAAGCTGGAGACCAATCTCCCAGGCATATTTGCAGCTGGTGACTTTGTGGATTATACAAGTAAGGTACGTTTAATTGCCGGTGCTTTCACGGATGCAGTTCTGGCGCTTAATAGTGCCAAGCTGTTCATAGATCCAACTGCGGCTAAAGTTGCTTATGTGTCTTCTCACAATGAGCGGTTCAAAGAGAAGAATAAGGCGCTTGGTGTCGTTGACGACCATTAATAGCGGTAAATTCTTAAGGAATAGGTTTGATTTTAATGTTGTGCGTATAGGGCTTCTTATCCATTTCGAGCGGAGAGAAGCCTTATGCGCCTTCTTTATATTTCAAGGTTTAATAGCCTGATGATCTGGAAGGGAGCAGGAATGAAGCTATCTAATAATAACCTGGTACACAGAATTTATATGTTAAAAGAGGCTGGGAAACGCCAATGCGGCGGTGGTCACATCAGTAATCTCCAGATGGCCCAGTCCCCACTCTTCCTGACACCAAAAGAAGCTACCGTTCTAATAACCATTGAAGGAGAGACAGTAGCTCTTAAAATAGGTGAAATTCTTTTTTTAAGTGCAGGTACGATTTATCATATTAATGCTCCATTAGAGACCGTTATCTCTGTTCTAGCAATCTCCTATGAGGTATATGGGCTAAGCAATAGCACTGAGCAAGAATTGGTTTATGGACTTTGCCGTGAATTTTTTCCGGTCAATGGGATTTTACCAGTACGTACGACGAATAAAATAACCCGCTTATTCAGCGAATTGGAAGATGTTGCTGCCAATAATTTAGAAGTACAGGCAGATAGAATTCAATCCTTGCTGTATCAGCTGCATCAACTGGTCGTAGAGGCTGACACTGAAGCAGACATTACGGATAGTTCATATTTCAGAATGCTCTCTTATATTCACCAGAACATCCAAAAGGAGATTACGCGAGAGATGATGTCTAGAATGATGGGATTTAATCCTCGCTATTTCTCAGTATGGTTCCGCAAGCAGACGGGGTGGAGCTTCACCGAATATGTAGCTCATTTAAGAGTGAATAAAGCGAAAAAATATTTGATGTCCAGCCAAGCAACAATCCAGCAAATTTCTCAAAAAGTAGGCTATTCAGATGGACTATATCTGAGTCGGAAATTCAAGCAAATCACCGGGATGACTCCAACAGATTTCCGTTTGCGTCCCAAACCGAAGCGGATAGTAGCGTTGCAATTTTTCGGGGATTTACTTGCGCTGGGAGTGAAGCCTGTCGCGGTTGAAAAAGATGTGATGAACTACTCATTGCTTTTACAGCCGGAACTGGCGGATGTACGATCGTTTGAGTTGCAGGGATGTCCGGCGGAAGCGGACTTGTCTGGACTGGAAGCTGATATAGTCATTGCACCGACCTATCTGAGCCCCCGTCAGCTTAAATGGATGGAAAAGTTGGGTCCACTAGTTACGGTGGAATGTGATGAAATGGACCGCTTAGAACAGATTCGTTTATTCGGCAGACTGCTGGGAGAAGAGGAGAGGGCAGAAGCATGGATAAGACACTATCATTTGAAAATAGATTTGGCCAAGCAGCGCTTGTCCTCACTAATTGAATCTGGTGAAACGGTAGCGGTGTATGAGATTAGGCAAGATAACAGTATTTATATCTGGAATCATACAGCCCGAGGTGTGTACAATCTGTATCCAATGCTAGGGTTAGCTCCGCCGGACAAGGTAAGGTCAGATGTTCTGGAGCGGAATGATCATCTATGCATCTCACTATCGGAATTGCCAATATACGCGGCTGACCATATGTTTGTGGTTGTATCAGGACGAGAGGACTGGATGTCGAGAACACGTAAACGCATTAGCAAGAGTGTGGTTTGGCGCAATCTTCCAGCATTCAGGAATGAACGCATATATTACCTCAAGCTTGAGGAATTTTGGGGCAGCGAAGGGCTTGCACTCGAACGTCAGTTGGAGATACAGACAGATTTGTTAATCGGCCATAAGTTAAGCTGACAATCGTCCATAGCCAAATTGATGTATTAGCGTGTATATATGTTTTCCCACGGAGACGTTATATTAAACATGGATCTAAATGATATTGATTATCAATATCACAATAATATAAAGTCTCAAGGGGGATTTACATTGTACAGAGTAATATCGTTAGGAAAAACAAGTATGATAGCCGTTGTACTTACGCTGGTGCTAATGTTGAGCGCATGCGGACAAGCTGCTAATCAGGGGAATGCTCCAGCTAGCACGTCTGCTGAAGTGGCTAAAAGCACTAATGATTCTGTAGTTGCCAGCACGGAGCCGGCTGCTGATGCAGAGTACTGGACATACGAAAGCGATAAAGGTCCGGTGCAGATCCCACGCAATCCACAAAGAATTGTAATTCCGGTACAAGACTTTATCGGTGATCTTCTGACGCTGGGGGTGACGCCCATTGCCGTAGCTGGGAATGACATCTTGAATCATCCATATTTCAAAGAGGCGCTTACAGGTGTAGAAGTAGTGGGTGATGACATGACGGTGTCCCTGGAGAAAATAACGAGCCTGGAACCGGATTTGATTATCACTTATCAGGAAGATACCTATGAGCAAATCTCCAAGATTGCTCCGACTGTCTTTATTCCTTGGGGCAAATACGATTATAAGGAACGATTGATCGAGATCGGGAAAATCTTGAACAAGGAGCAGCAGGCTGTAAAATGGGTGGCGGATTTCAATCAGAAGCTGGAAGCGAAGAAAGCGGAATTGGCCGATCTGATCGCAGCTGATAAAAAGGTGGCAATCTTTGAAATTGCCGGTAAAGAGCTGTATCTATACGGTTCGTCATATGGGCGTGGTGGAGAGATTATATACAACGGATTGGGGCTGCATGCACCTGATCTTGTCGAAGAGGTAGCCTTTAAGGAAGGCTGGGCTTCCCTTTCTCTCGAAACGCTGCCCGAGTATCTAGAAGAAGCTGATTATATATTCCAAGGCTTCAGCCGTGGTGTGGAGCAGGATAAACTGGACATTCTGGACAGCGTCTTCTGGCAAAGTCTACCTGCTGTTAAGGCGGGTCATGTGTTCACTTACGATCTCAAAACTTATTATCTCTCTGATGCTTATGCGCTGGACAAGCAGCTGGATGAGATAGTCACGTTGTTGAAGTCTCTACAATAAGTTAAATTTGAAGCGTGAGAAGGGATGTCCGCTTAGCCGCTATGGCTTCGGACATCCCTTTTTCTCATGCATTATTTATTATTTATTAGCCAATCGGCCAGCTCTTCGGTCTGGGTTAATACCGCGATAGGGTCATAATACCAGGAACGTTCTTCTTTCCAAACATAGAGGTGTCCATTTTTGACTGCAGGAAGGTTGCCCCAAAATGAATCAGCCTTGTAATCAGCTTCTGTAAGGTTATTTGAGGTTAAGATAATATAATCTCCGGCATATTTAGTTAACGCTTCTTTAGAAATTTCCGCCCATTGTTTCTCCATAATCTCCGCTGCTACTTCTGTAGGCGGCTTGCGACCAAGCGCTTGATAGATGGGCTGTCCGCCTCGGCCAAAGTTATCGCCATAGACCCAGATGGATTTTCCACCGTCTTCCATGATGGAGAAGGTTGCATCTGCCGGGAGGACCTTGTCCACTTTTGCTTTAGCTTCGGCTATCCGTTTGTCATAATCTGCAAGCCAATTCTTTGCTTCTTGTTCCTTTCCAAGGAGTTCTCCGAAATAGGTTAATTCTGCATGAGCATCTTTTAAATCCCCGTAAGGCACAATGATGGTAGGAGCAATTTTGCTAAGCGTTTCATAGCTTTCTGCTTGTCCCGAAATAATCAAGTCAGGATTTAGTGCGATGATTTTTTCAGGTGACATTTTACCGTACGCCCCTGTGTCTGTAACACCGGTAAGAGCCTCCTTATAATACATATTCTCTAAGGTCAAGCCTGGAGCTCCTATAGGAATGGTATCAAGAGCTATTAGACTTCCCAAGTATTCCTCAGCGACAATTCGTTTAGGATGAACAGGGATTTCAACATCACCTTTTACGGTACTTACTGTCTTGACAGTAGGGGTTTCAGCACTTTCTGCTTCTTGATTAGTTTCGGTTGGTGCTTGTGTTGCTGCTGTTGTATTACTGGTACCACCTGTATTCTCCACCGTAGTATTGGAATTTCCACAAGCTGATAAGACTAGAATTAACGTCAGCATGAAGGGAAATAGAAGCCAATGATTCTGTTTCGAAGTATTCTTTTGTAGATTATGCAATTTGTTGTTCCTCCTATGGTAATTGATTATCATTCTCAATAAGAACTTTACAATCTTCTCTGATTATTTACTATGGACGAATATGATCTTCGTTTGTGCATATTTATGATGTCATCACTTGCAGCAATTCTTTAAGCTGTGCTTGAGAAGACAGCGGATCAAATCCATAGAACATGTCACCCTGGTTCAGGATGTATACCCGATTGTTACGGACTGCATCTAACTGCTTCCAATCACGAGAATGCAGAAGGTGAGAGAGGCGTTTTCTTCCCTCAGAAGATGATGGGATGCTAGTGATAATAATATAGTCTGCAGGATAGGTTCCGATTTCCTCAATAGATGACACTAGATACCCTGAATCCATTATTCCGTTCTCCATAATGATGGATGGTGGCTTGAATCCAAGATCTCCGTACAAAATCTGACACCCCCTACCGTAACTGCTACTGAAACAATAAGCTGCTCGGGAACTAAGCTCCCAAACGATAGCTGTCCCTCTTTCCGATCCTATCGAATGATTCAGTTTCTTATTGGCAGTATGGCAGAGCCCATCGTAATGACCTAACCATTCTTCTGCTCGCTGTCGCCGGTTGACTACATCAGCGATCAAACCAAATTGCTCTCGCCAGCTCATTTGCATAAAGGGTAATTCAATGACCGGAGCAACTGGAGTCAGTATCTTATTCTCAGGAATATTGTAGCTGATAATGATATCCGGCTCTGCTAAAGCTATCGAATCAAATAGAAGGGAAGAGTTACCTTCGTTCATCGTAAGTTGTTTGGAGGCTGGCACTTGCTCTAAGCTCCGATGCCAATCCGAATAAACACCGAGTTGAGGCATAATTTCCAGTACCCGTAGGATAGCTGTGTGATTGTAGTTTAAAGCAACAATTTTTTTGTTCTTATTCTGATAGGCTGTAGGTGAAAGACCCACAAGCTGCTTGAATTTACGGCTCAGATAAGTTCCTTCTTCATAACCAACCTCATGCGCCAGTGTTGTTAGATTTGGGGAACTGGTGAGGATTCGCTGCTGTGCTCTGCGGATTCTTAACAGTGTAATATAAGCGCTGAAAGTTTGGCCCATAATTTTACGAAAGGTACGTGAGAAGTGTTCAGGGCTTACCCCAGCTAACGTAGCCATCTGCTCCCGAGTAATATCTTCGTTGTAATGAGCTTCTATGTATTCAAACACATTTTCAATCCAGCTTCCTGACGTCTCCTTTTTTGCAGCCAATTCATGATGAAGATCCACGATGAATTGAGTGAATAATTGCTGGACCTTAAACGGTTTCCGATCATCAGGTTCTATCCAAGCACTGTAAAGCTCACCAGACAATGCGATCAATTGTGTGGAGGCGTGGTGTGAGGCTGGGCTACTATTTAGAAAATAATGCTCCTGCCTATGGTTGGGCATACTGGTGTACTCTATCCACATCCCCTGTAACTGTTGCTCATTCTCTAGCTTCAAATTTGAAGTTGCAGCAAAGATCATGATGCTTCCGGATTCGAGGTTATGAAGTTCGCCATCTATCTCAAGCTGACCTTTACCTTCCCAGACAAACATAATACAGGAATTCGTAGCTGGGATGTTATCGGTTGCGTAGTGGGAAAGACTTGTTAGGCTACTAATCTTAACAGGCATATAAAAAGGATGGGAATGATGTGGCATCCCGCCGGATTGGATGGGCATGGTAGAAGTCGCTCCCTTTTTTCAGTGATAATCATTCTCAATTATAGTATACCAGTCTTTCTTTCTATTGACTATAACGGCTCTTATGATAGTGTTTAGAATAATCCGCTAACGAATATTTTTAGGTATGAAAGGAATGGGGATTTCATGACAACTTGGAATTTACAAGGAACCGTAAGTCACTTGTTGATATGTAATGGTAGCAGCTGCAAGAAACATAAAGGTGAAGAGGTAGCTGAAGCGATAGAAGATGAGATTGAAAAGCAAGGTGCACAGAGTCTTATACATACGACGGTAACCCGTTGTAATGGTAGATGTTCAGATTCCTGCGTCGTGATCGCATACCCTGAAGGCGTGTGGTATAAAGAGATCACACCTAAATCAGCGAAATCGCTAGTACGGAAGCATTTACAGGGCGAGAGACTTGAAGATCATCTGCTGTACACATATGATGGTCAGCTGATGGCTGCAAATGACAAGGGAGCTAAAGGGAAGAAGAAAAAATAGCTGTCCACTGATCGAAGGTTCGCAGCTAAGTGAAATCTAAGTAGAAATGATTGAAGTACCGTCAATGCGCTGGCGGTATTTTTTTGTCTTTTCAGGAAAGCAACTTCGTTTCTTTTTGTTTAGTAGAGGATTATGATTGAATGAAAGGAAGATCTGGGGGGAATAGACATGTTTAAGAGGTTTACAGTGGATGATCATGCAGAAACGGCGCAGTTGTTTGCGGAATCTTTTTGTGAATTACATGAAGAAACTTTTCATACATATATGATGCTTGCGACTGAAGAATACAGTACTACGATTGCAGAATTCATGGCGTAGCAGATGCCAAAAACCCGGATTCTAACAAAGTATATCAATCGATTGGTTTTGTGAAGGCGGGCAGAATTGCAGATATCAAATTTGACTTGCGCCCCTAACGTTGACTATGCTATTAAAAAGTGAATAAAATAACACTTCATATAAGGTGGCGCATGGGGGAGAGGGTTCGATGGAGAGGCTGCAGGTGTGGCCGGGAAAGTTTAAGAAGTTTTTTCTGAACAATAAATTTGTGGTAACCTTACTTATTTTATTGTTAACTGGGGTAACTATCCTGGTGTTCTCAAAGATACCGTTTATTTTTACGCCTATATCTGTATTGCTGCACACGGTGGCTGCACCATTGTTACTATCCGGCATCGCTTATTACTTGCTGAATCCGTTAGTAGACCTAATGGGAAAAAGATTCAGGATGAAACGTGTGTATGCAATCATCATTCTTTATCTGTTAATTGCGGGTATTATTACGTTGATTCTGGTGATGGTGATTCCGATTCTTCGAACGCAATTATCTGGTTTGATTGACGATTTTCCAAGGTATAGTGACTTGATCCAGGAACGATTTATGAATCTGACGGGAAGCGAATTCTTTGGTCAGGTTCAAGATAGTATAGGAACTAACCTAAGTGAAATCACCAGTAAAATTACGGCTTGGGGCACTTCTTTTCTGAATAATGCGCTAACAGGTGTAGGAAGCTTCGTCGGAGCCGTTACGGAGATTGTGCTGGCGGTGGTGACGACACCGTTTATTCTATTCTACTTGCTTCGTGATGGAAAAAGATTGCCAGATTACATTTTGAAATTTGTACCTACCGCGCTGCAGCCGCAGACTCGGATGGTAATGTCGGAGATGAACGCCCAGGTATCTTCCTATATTAGAGGGCAAATTATAGTAAGCTGCTGCATTGGTGCGCTGCTCTATATTGGCTACTTGATTATTGGTCTGGAGTATTCACTTGTCCTTGCCATTGCTGCTGCATGTACAGCAGTTGTTCCCTATTTGGGTCCGGCAATTGCTATTACACCAGCCTTAATTGTGGCCATGGTCACTTCGCCATTTATGCTGCTGAAGATGATCATCGTTTGGACGGCTGTACAGCTGATTGAAGGGAAGTTTATCTCTCCGCAGATTATGGGCAAGACACTGAAGATTCATCCGATCACGATCATTTTTGTGATTATTTTTGCCGGCAAAATGTTCGGCGTTCTTGGCATTATCCTTGCAGTTCCTGGTTACGCGGTGCTCAAGGTTGTATTTACACATATTTTTCAATGGTTCCGGTTCCAGTCCGGATTGTATAAGCAGTTTGAAGAGAATAAGGAATAATGTGGAAGGGTGAAATGTAATGGTAGGACCGATAGCAGTAACCTCTTACGGTAAGCTTCAAGGACGAGAGGAGGATGGCGTGAACGTTTGGCGTGGAATCCCTTTTGCCGCTCCACCAGTTGGAGAGCTTCGATTTCGTGCGCCGCAGCCACCAGAAGCTTGGAGCGGAATTAGAGATGCTTCTGAATTTGGTCCAGTTAGCCATCAGCCAGCGGATACGAGAGGTACGCGTTTCGGTGGCTTAACACCTCGTCATTCTGAAGATTGTTTATATTTAAATGTATGGTCACCTGCATCCCCAGGCGAGGCACTTCCTGTAATGTTCTGGATCCACGGGGGTACATTTGTGACTGGTGCTGGAAGTCAGCCACAGTTTGATGGCACTAGTTTCGCGAAGAACGGTAATGTAATCTTGGTGACGATTAATTATCGACTGGGACCGTTTGGTTTTATGCATCTGTCTTCGCTTGGTGATGGATTTGCGTCTAATCAAGGCTTGCTGGATCAAATTGCCGCGCTGGAATGGGTAAAGCTTAATATTGCCGCCTTTGGAGGCGACCCTCAGCGAGTTACAGTATTTGGAGAATCAGCTGGCAGCATGAGTATCGCTGCCCTTCTGGCTATGCCTGCTGCAAAGGGATTATTTGCTGGAGCGATCATGCAAAGTGGGGCTGCTCAAACCTTGCCAAATCAACAAGGAAAAGATATTGCTGTAGCATTACTTACTGAACTAGGCATTTCTCCCGATGGAGATACTAGCCTACTTAATACGTTCTCAGCGGAACAAATTATAGAAGCAGCCACAAGAATGACCATTAAATTAACGGGTGGTTCAATAGGCATGTTATTTCAGCCTGTCATTGATGGGGATACGCTTCCTGTAGATCCTGCACAGGCTGTGGCAGAAGGATCGGCCCAGGGGATTCCTTTGTTGATTGGAACCAATCGAGATGAGGGAAATTTATTTTTTAGGGGAGAAACACCAGGTGCAGACTTTGATGAATCGCTCAAGGCGCTGGAGCAGATGATGGGAACTGGAAGTCTGGCGGAGGTTGCCAGCCACTATTCTTCTACATGGGAAGGCCAGGCGGAGATTCTAACGGATCTATATTTCTGGGGAACCTCTATATCCTTAGCTGAGAATCAATTGGCCTATGCGCCTGTGTGGATGTATCGTTTTGATGGGACGGTCCCTGGCCATCCATTGTTAAACAAAGCTGTACATGGTGCGGAAATTGTCTATGCTTTTAACAATTTGTCTCATGTAACTCGCTTGGGTGCGGAAATTACACCGGCGATGCAAAAATTGGCTGAAAGTATGCATACGGCATGGATTGCCTTTGCTCATCGAGGAAACCCAGCTACATCTGAGCTATTATGGCCTGAGTATAATCTGGAGGAACGTCCTACACTGATCTTTGATGAAGAGATGCGAGTAACTCAAGATCCCGATTCAGAGAAACGCAAGAGAATTGTCTCTATTCTGGTTTGAGAAGTCTGAGGAGATGAACGGGGATGAAGGTCCAAGGATTTAATCATGTGACGGTAAATGTGAGTGATTTATCACGTTCATTGAATTTTTATACTGGTATTTTGGGTCTTCAGCTAATACACAAAGGCAATACAGATGCCTATCTGGAATGGGGAAGCGCATGGATTTGCCTCATTGAAAAGCCAGAATACACTGAATTAATGGGCAGTGTAATTGGGATAGACCACGTTGCTTTTAGTATAGCGGAAGAACATTTCGAGGAGGCTGTACAGGTACTCCGTACCCACGAAGTACGAATCATTAGAGGACCTGTTAAAAGGGGAGTAGGCTGGACCGTCAACTTTCTCGATCCAGATGGGATTCAGTTAGAGCTACACACTTCTAATCTAAGAGAACGAATGAGTGTTTGGAATAACAAACAAGAATAAAATAGAAAGGGGAGCTTCTTAGCCAATTGGCTAAGAAGCTCCCCTTTTTTCTATCGACCTAAATATTCCTTAATCCCTAGAACTACTGCTTCGGCTATCCTATTCTGAACATCTACCGTAAAGAGTAATGCTTCGTCCTTGGTATTACTTAAGTAACCACATTCTAATAAAATGGCTGGCATTTTAGTTTCTCTTGTTACATGATAATTTGCTTGACGAACCCCTCGATCCTGAAGACCTGTAGCAACAGTAAGATATTTATGAACGGTTTGCGCGAATAATAAACTATCTTTACGTGTGTAATAGGTCTCTGTACCACTAGGATTGCTCTTACTGCCCACTGGGATACTATTGGCATGAACAGAGATAAACAAATCTGCTTTCACCTTATTGGCGAGGTTGGATCTGTCCTGCAGGGTCGGGTATGTATCATCACTTCGAGTGAGCACAACCTCAATATTTGGCTCTTTCTTTAGTAATTCTGCAATTTTTAGTGCTGTTGGCAAGGTGAAATCCTTCTCTTTGCGGTTACTTCCTGTGCCAGGATCTTTCCCACCATGTCCTGCATCAATAACGATTATCTTCTTGTCTGTGTTGCCAGTAGAAGGTGGAGGCGTTGTGACCGGTACTTCAGGTACAGTGGTTGCAGGAGGCGTTGTGCTTGTCCCATTTAGATCCACTATAATAAGTCCATCGTTAGCATTCGTTACACTGTAGTTATTCGCGCTGTTCAGATCAATCACAATCCGGATCGTAGAGGGAGAACTACTGAATAATGAATAACGAATGGTTGAGACGTTAGGATATTCGGTAATCGTCAACTGCCCACTTTGGTTTTTTCCGACAGAAAGGTTCTGATGAAAGCTGTCGCCAAAGCTGGTATTCGGTAAATCTACGACAATTCGGTCTTTATCTGTCATTGTGAATACATTTGGTGTTACACTGCCGTTCATCGCGATGATGAGCTTGTTATCGATGAAGCTAAGATTTGTGACTGCTGCCGTCGAGGTGTTTCCATCAGTTGTTGTGTTACCATTCGATCCATTATCAGAGGGTGCGGTTACAGATGTGTCTGGAACTGTAATTTCTGGTTCGCTTCCGCCAATCTCTGGTACTGGAGAAGTTAAGTATACCGTTTTGGTCACATTATCCCAACCGACAGTAGTTCCTGTCTGTTCACCAACAAATCTCAAAGGAACGAGGGTCGTGTTGCCACTGAGAAAAGGAGGGTTGTCCAGTTTTACCTGTTTCCCCGAAGCCTCTGCCATCGCATTATTCACGATAAGCTTTAATGTCGTTCCCTTTTGCTCAATGGTTGCAGTCTTGGTCACATTATCCCATTTCACGGTATAACCAAGCTGCTCCGTAACGAGGCGAAGTGGAACCATCACGCTTCCATTTACAATTTGAACTTGTGCTTCTTTTGAAATCTTAAGATCATTGCCGTCTAGATTGATGTGTGTCTCTGCAGAGCCGGCATAACCAGTTCCTGGATGAACCAGCACCAACAAAAGCAGCAGTAACGCCAAAAAACCAAACTTCTTCATCTGCAATCCCTACCATCCCCGTTTCTTGGTTTCTAGCAATTCTTACTTTTTCTTCCTATGATGCAGTTTCGGCTTATATAAATCTTAAACGACAATAGTTTCCAAAAGTTGCGCTCTTTTAGAGTGAAAAAGGAAAAATTTCGGTATAAAAAGCGAAAAGAGAGCTTTCCCAAACATTTGGGTTAGCTCTCTTTCCCTAACAATATTTTATTGCAAAGAAGTATAACCCGTTTTTTCTACCAATTCCTGACCTTGAGCAGATTGCATCCAATCTAGAAAGGGCTGAATATTGGGGTTGTCACTTCCAGCAGTCACAGCATAAAATTCTGTAGCCAAAGGGTACTGTCCACTGCGAATACTCTCTTTGTCGGGCTTAACACCATCGATGGCGAGTAGTGCAATTTCCCCACTTTGATTCATTTCTGAGGCGTAAAATAAGAAGCTGTACCCGAGTGCATTTTTATAATTGCGATAACTGGAGGTTTGTTTAATAATTCCGCTCATAATATCCGCCACGTCTTCCTTAGGAGGTGTCATGAGTGTAGTGTCTCCCATAAACTTTTGCAGCATCGTCTGGCTCCCACTATCCTCTGGGCGTTGAAAAGCGCGAATACGGTTATTAGCTCCGCCTACATCTTTCCAATTGGTGATCTTGCCTGCGTAGATATCTTTAAGCTGGGCGGTGGAAAGTCCAGTTACTTCATTTCGTTTATTCACAAAAAATACGAAAGCCTCGCGGCCGATGGGTGTGAGCTTCAGCTCGACGCCTTTTCGCTTCGCATGTTTCTGTTGGGCAAGAGAAGGAGCAGCGACAAAGATAATATCAGTTTCACCTTCGATTAGTCTTTTGTAAGCTTCCGGTGTGCTACTGCAAATCACTTGACTTGTTTGAAAATCATATGGATTATAACTTGCCGCAGGATAAGCAGATTGCACGAAAGCTGAATACAGTGGGTATAGTGCGGTAGCGCCATCCAATTTTGGTAAGTTGTTATCGATATGATATGAAGAAGGTTTATCCAAATTCACTGCTTTGGTATTCTCAGCAAAAGGTTCGTATTGTACCAAATTAACTTCCCGATCATCGACCGTGGCAATGCTGTTGATATATGCTTGTTTGATCTCATATCCTGCGGTTACGAGCACACTAAGTCCGAGGATGGATAGCAATATAATATTGCTTGTTTTTCGGGACAACACATTAAATATAAGGAGTACAACATAAATAGCTATCACAACAGATAAAATCGCCACAAGTGGAGTATAAAACATTAGTCCCCCGAAAAGCGCGGTAATTATCGAACCTATGAATCCTAAAAAAGCTATGACTCCGACAGCAAAAAAGGAGAACAATAACTTCGTCCAGAATGACTCCTTCATCCAAAATGATTCCTTCATAACAACCTCCTTAGAAAAATTCCTAAACTATGGAAAAATAAACATAATTTCATTATACAGATTTTTTTGGATGAGACAGTAGAACAATAACGAATAAAATATGTAAGAAAAGCTGTGATACATGAAAATTTTATGTATATTTTCATAAAGTACTGGACGAATGGCAAGAAGAGGTTTATTCTGAGATTGTGAAAAAAACAACGGAATACAAGATTCTCGGGGTAGGGTGAAATTCCCAACCGGCGGTAATGTTCAAAGCGAACTGAGCCCGCGACTCACTTGTTCTGCTTGCAGAGAAGTGACTGATCTGGTGTGAATCCAGAGCCGACGGTAAAGTCCGGATGGGAGAGGATCATAAGATAAAGGCGCTAGGAGTCTATCCTGTACGTCTTTATTGATAATGCCCCCGAATCGACCTTTTATGGTGATTCGGGGGTTTTTGGTCTCTTATCGAGGGTTTGTATCGACAAGGAGAATGGAATTATGAGTAATGTAACAGCTTCATCATCAGCTAATAAGGTAAGCAGCACGTCGCCGTTACGCAGTGGGTTTTGGCTCGTTGTGTTCGGTGCAGCACTATGGGGCGTTGATCCGCTCTTTCGTATTATCCTCTTAAAATCTTTGACCTCATCGCAAATTGTTCTTTTGGAGCATGTGGTGCTTTTCTTGGCTGCTTCCCCTGTTCTTTGGCGTCACCGGGCGGAGCTAAAAGGTATTGGATTTCGCCAGATTGGAGCTTTGCTAATTGTTTCCTGGGGAGGTTCTGCCGGGGCGACAATTCTATTTACGATGGCACTCTCCAGTGGGGATTTAAATGCTGTGCTGTTGCTGCAAAAGCTTCAGCCGATATTCGCTATCGGTCTTGCAGCCTTAATTCTTAAAGAACGTCTGCCTAAAAATTTCGGAATCCTCATTATTGTGGCACTGGTAGGAACCTATCTCCTGACCTTTGGCTGGAGTATTCCATTCGGACATGTGAACAACTTTATCGGTGTTAGCAGTCTGATGGCCTTAGGAGCGGCCGCATTGTGGGGTGGCTCAACAGTAATGGGACGTTATCTGCTTGGGTCTATGAAATATGAGACAGTGACTTCCCTAAGATTTATATTGGCGCTGCCGTTGCTTTTCGTTATCACCACATTAGAAGGTGCTCCTTGGCAGATTAATGGTGGGTTTGGTGCATCTGCTGCCATAGCCATTAATTTGTTGCTGCAGGCTCTGCTGCCAGGACTACTCAGTATGCTGATGTATTACAAAGGACTAAGCACTACTAAAGCTTCCTTCGCTACATTGGCTGAACTAAGCTTTCCTATGACGGGAGTAATCATTAACTGGATCGTATTCCAGCAGCTCGTCACGCTACCGCAAATTATCGGGTTCGCGTTGATCTGGACCGCTTTATTCTTCATATCGAGTCAACAATCTAAAGCACAAACGCTCTGAACAGACTCTGATTGTATAGATTGAACTAAATAAAGTATAAAGGGATGACTGGAATGCCTAGCGGCTTTCGGATCATCCCTTTTTGTATGTCTCTACAATACATTAGACTGCAAAAACTGCAGAAATGTTTCGTACGTAGCATATAGCGCAATAATTTAAGCCTTTACAATAGAGAAGACGATAACAGTGCTTGAACAAGCTATCACCTGTCTACCTCATTTTGCAGGCAGAAATTATCTATGCGTTAATGAAGATTATTTGTACAATAGAGGCTATGACATTTGAGTCGGAGTGTGAAGGAAAGTGTATAGATATAATTTATTTACCAAAATCGTAAGTATCATGGTCATCATGCTGATTCCTATTACGATCCTCTATTTCTATTCCAATAAGACGACCACGGATGTGCTACGTACGGAGTTAAATACTTCGAACAGCAATCAGCTCAGTTTTTTTCAGAATCAAGTAGAGAGTAATATGGAGCTGTTGTCCTCCTGGCCGATCCTGCTCATTCATGATCCTGATATTTTGAGCTTGAAGGATACTTATTTGAAGGGAACACATTTGAACCTGGATGCGATTAACCTGATTAAGCGGATTCAGACCAAAATCAGTATTCAGGAAAGCTCCTCCAACTGGAAGAGTAAGTTGTACCTCTATTCACCGTCCATCCACCGAATGGTGTCAGAGAATGATGCTATACCGTATTCGGATGAGGATTTGAAGCGGGAAGTTAAGTCAGGCTGGCATGTAGAAAAGATCGTTGAGCAAGATGGCGACCATTTTGTGTTCTCTTGGTTTTCTTTTACCCCCTTCATGTCAGAGTTCACTCCTGAAAAGGTCAATACGATTATGAAAGTGGAGTTTGACAGCCGAAACATTGAAGATATGCTGGATAAATTCAAAAGTGATGGCAGGAGAGATCCTTTTTATTATAAACAGGGTACTGGACTTATCTTTAACCGTAGTGCTGACAAGCTGCTAGCTAATGAATTGGTAAAAAGGCTGGAGCAAGAGCAGCTGAAGCAAAGTGAAAATCGTACAGTGAACATTAATGGTGAGTCCTACAGTGTAAACATAGTCTATTCGGATAAAATGGGCTGGTATTTGATCGACTATATGCCGCTGTCAGAAATACTACATCCGATCCAAACCTCCAATCGCTTATTTTATTTTGCTATTGGTGCATTGTTATTAATGAGCTGTCTCGTAGCCTATCTACTATATGTTCAGGTGCAGGTCCCCGTTCGATTATTGGTTGGAGGCTTCCAGAGATTGAAGCAAGGAGACTACTCTGCTCGGGTGGAGATCAAAGGTAAGAATGAGTTCAGCTTCCTGTCCGGAAGGTTTAATAGCATGGTGGAACAGATTCAGAAGCTGATTGAGAATGTGTTAATGGAAAAGATCCATGTCCGAGAAGCTAGATTAAAGCAGCTTCAATCCCAGATCAATCCGCATTTCTTTTATAATTGTTTCTCATTTATTACGAGTATGGCGAAGCTCGATAATATGGGTGCTGTCGTCGGTATGTCGCATAATTTATCCCGGTATTACAGATATACGACCCGCCAAGAACGCGATCTTGTCGCTTTATCTGAAGAAACGGAATTTGTGACTCACTATCTGGAGATCCAAAAAATGAGGATGAGCAGACTTCAATATGATGTTCATATCCCGCCGCAAATGCGGAAAAGAGATCTTCCTCCGTTGGTTCTTCAGCCTTTGGTCGAGAATGCGGTTATCCATGGGATTGAACCTGTCTCTAAAGAGGGGCTGGTGCGAATTACGGGCACATGCAACGGAAGAGTTATGACATTAACGGTTGAGGATGACGGAAAAGGCATGACCCCGGAGGAAATTATCGTATTGGAAAATAAGCTAGGCAAAGCGATGGATGAAGAAATGGGCTGCGGGCTTTGGAATGTGCATCAGAGAATGCGGCTGCGTTTTGGTGAGGATGCAGGATTGACGATTGCACCATCATCACTCGGAGGATTGCAGGTTAAACTTCAGTGGTTGTTACCGCTAACTGACAATAATATGGATGACATCTAGGAGGGTATATGATGATAGAGATATTGTTAGTCGATGATGAGCCTTATGTAACAGAAAGTCTGGCCCGCACGATTCCGTGGGACGAGATTGGCGTAAAGCAAGTGCATCAGGCGGCATCGGGTGCCGAGGCTCTGGAAATATTGGAACAGCAGGACATAGATATCATGGTTACTGATATTTCAATGCCTGGAATGTCCGGTTTGCAATTAATTGAAACGGTGAGCGAGAGATGGCCGGATATCCGGTCGATTCTGCTGACAGGTTTTTCTGATTTTCAGTACGCTAAGAAGGCGATTCAGCTACAGGCTTTTGATTATATTTTGAAGCCAGTAAGTGATGAGGAATTTATCAATAGTATCTCCGGAGCGATTGAGTCTCTAAAAGACGAATGGGAGGCACATGATAAATATCATTTGCTACTCTATAATCGCAAAGCCGATTACAGTGTTTTACGGGCCAACTTGATGCATGAGTTACTACTTGGTAGAGTGCTGTCTGAGCGGACACTTGCATTAAAGCTTAAGGAATATGAAATCTCTTTCGAATCAGATGTTGAAGCGGCGATGTTATTGATTCAGCTGGGTAAACATTATGCCGCAATGGATCATCATTCAGTTTCCCTAATGGAATATGCCATCGGCAATATTGCCGAGGAGCTCTTTAAGGAGCAGTTCCATGTCTGGTTTTGCAAAGCACCCCATGATTGTTTAATTTTGCTTGTGGAACTGAAGCCAGTCATCCAGCGAGAGTTAGAGAAGTCGAATAATTACGATGCTGCGAGACAACAAATCCTTAAGTCAGCGATCGCTAACTTCAGAATTAGTGTGAGTAACTACCTGAAGGGTGAGATATCGCTTATCGTAACGGAGTGGTTTGCTTTTCCCGAAGGGATGACGGCTGCCTATCGAAGTGGCTTAAGTTCAATGTATTTGACAACACATAATGAAACAGGATCGGTACTTTATCTGGGGGATCGTCATCTTCAGGAGATGATGAGCATCAAATCACTCGAAAGCCTTTATCGTCCGCCAACGCTCATTCATTTGCTGGAATCTAAGCAATGGGATACAGCCCGCCAGAAGATAGCTGATGTGTTCCGAGATATGGAGAATGCACGCTTTTCAAGTGAGCATCTGTATGAAGTCTTTCTGTCCATTACTAATGCATTCATGTACATTGCTCACAAAGGGGGGCAGTTCATCTCACAAATCGACCAATATGCGTTCGATCCGATGTTGACTCAGAGCATCATTGTTTCTTTTGACAAACTGAAGGACTGGGCGTTCGATATGCTAAACAAGCTTCAGAAGGAACTCTCAGAAAGTGATCAGAACACGAAAAGTTACATTATTAAGCAGGTACATGAGCTGGTAGGGAACCATTCTGGGCATGATCTGTCGGTCAAGACGATAGCGGATCATGTGTATCTGCACCCCGTATACTTATCTAAAATATATAAGGCAGAGACAGGGGAAGGGCTCGGAGACTATATTATCCGCATGCGGATGGAACGTGCACTTTATTTACTTAAGAATACGAATAAAAAAATCTACGAAATCACTACCGAACTCGGATATCAGAATCCGCAATATTTCAGCAAAATGTTCAAAAAGCATTACAATATGACACCAAATGAGTTTCGTGACGGATAGAGAGGTTGAGAAAGGTGCAGAAACCTTGTTTAAATGACGTATTCGACATCATTTCTGTTCCCTATAATTAAGTCATAACCAACACTTAAGGAATCTAAGGGGGAACAAAATGAGCGCGATGAAGAGAAAAAAATGGCTGCCGCTCCTGTGTATGAGTATGCTTTTAGTAGGGAGTCTCGCAGGTTGTTCAGGCAATAATGCTGCTGATGGAAAGAATACAGCCGGTGATACGACTACCAATACAACATCTAATTCTGAAAACGCCTACAAGGATAAATATGATCCTGAGGTAACCATTACTACGGTATGGGGTGTTGACCCTGAGCTTAAATTCAAGAACGGGGAAAGCATTGAGAATAACGTAGCTACGAAGTGGACAAAAGAAAAGTTCGGCATCAATATTAAATCACTTTGGTCCATTACAGATACGAATGGTGCTTTTGGAACCAAGCTACGCCTGTCGATGTCATCTGGTCAGGAAATGCCCGATGTTGTAACGATCGGTACGGGTGATAGCACGATTGCTCAGGATTTGATCGATTCCGGTATGTATGCTGAAGTGGGAACACTGTTTGATAAATACGCTTCAGCTACTTGGAAAGAAGCCATGGCACAGGATCCGAACGTATGGAACCAATACAGCCGTGATGGCAAAAGAATGGGTCTGCCTGTTCTCGATTACGCGTACAACCATGATTACATTCTTTGGATCCGCCAAGATTGGCTGGACAAGCTAAATATGCAAGCACCTAAAACGATAGATGAGCTGGAAAAAGTTATGGATGCATTCAAGAATCAGAACCCTGATGGCTTGGCACCAGACAAGGTAACTCCGCTTAGTATCGGCTTTAAGACATCGATGAACACTTGGATGGGCGATCCTTCCTGGATCTTCGGTGCTTATGGAACGCTTCCGCAGCAATGGAATCTTGATGCTGATGGTAAATTGGAATACGGCTCTGTAAATGCAGGTATGAAGCAAGGGCTGGAAAAAATGAAGGAATGGCTCGCAAAAGGTTACATTCCTCAAGAAGCAGCGCTTTGGGATGAGAACAAAACAGCTGAGCCGGCAGTGGCGGGTACAGCAGGTATTCTCCCAGGACCTTACTGGATGAGCGGTTGGCCGCTTCAAGATACTGTGAAGAATGCTCCGGATGCTGTATGGGCTCCAATTGAAATTCCAGCGGGACCAGATGGTAAAGTTATGCGTCATGGAACACAGTTCACCAACGGTGTAACTCTGATTAGCACTAAGATGAAAAATCCAGAAGCATTCTTCACCTATCAAAACTATCTGTTCGATAACTTCGCTGATCCTAAGCCTGGTAGCGAGCTGGATAATGGCCTCTTCGCAGGATATGACTATGAACTAGATGCAAACGGTAAGATGATTGAAAATGATAAAATTGCTGGTGGTTATGTGAACAGCGTTCGTTATATGCTGGTTCGTGACGGTGCCCGGATTCCGGATGCCCAAATGAAAGCCCTTCTTAATCTTGCGGATGGTGCTGAACCAACCACTCGTTTGGAGAAGGATGTAGCTGTGAACTATGGTAAGGATACCCCTGCAGCTGCAAAGGTTCTGCTGGCACAAGAGGATAAATCCTTCAAAAATATGTTCACTGGTCCTACTACTGAAACTATGAAATCGAAGATGGATTATCTGAACAAAATCGAGAACCAAACGTTTAATGAGATCATCTATGGCAACAAGCCACTAGAAGCTTTCGATACCTTCGTAGCGACCTGGAAATCAGGCGGCGGCGACCAAATCACTAAAGAAGTAAATGAATGGTATGACAGTGTAAAGTAATGCTCTGTGAAGGGTATAAGTAGCACAATTAGGGACTGTTTCCTCAGCTGTATATTTAGCTGTGGGAACGGTCTGTTTTTGCGTTAGCGGTTATCCGAATTTGTATAAATTTGCTTCTGTTTCTATACGGTAAAGAGATTGGTTTTGTACCATATATATTGGTTTTGCTCGCTATTTGGGGAATCCTGTCGTTGCTATAATTTGAGTATGGTTACAGAAGAACTTGACACGATATGGGGGACCAAGGATGAGAACACTTAAAAAAACATGGCCATTTCACTTAATGTTGCTGCCGGCGATGATATTCCTGATCATCTTCAGTTTTATACCGATGGGCGGAATTGTGATGGCGTTTCAAGATTATAAGCCATGGCTAAAAATTTCGGGATCAGCGTGGGTTGGATTAGATAATTTCCGCTATCTATTTGAACGTAATGACAGCATGCAGGTCATTTGGAACACATTGATTATTGCCGTTCTGAAGATGATCTTCAATCTGGCTGTGCCATTTGTTTTCGCCATTCTTTTGAATGAGATTCGCAAGGTTTATATACAGCGTACAATTCAGACATTGGTTTATTTACCTCACTTCTTGTCTTGGGTCATCCTTGGCGGGATCTTGCTAGATTTGCTTGCAACAGATGGCTTCGTCAATCAGATCCTCGGGAGTATGGGGATTAAACCCATCTTTTTCTTAGGAGATAATAACTGGTTCAGGTTCACGGTCATTCTCACAGATGTATGGAAGGAATTTGGTTATAACACGATCGTCTTCCTGGCTGCTCTAGCAGGAATTAACCCTTCATTATATGAAGCTGCTGAAATAGATGGTGCAACCCGCTGGAAACAGACACGTTTTATCACAATGCCTTCTCTACTGCCAATGGTTGTTGTGGTAGGTACTCTGGCTCTCGGAAATGTATTGAATGCAGGGTTTGACCAGATCTTTAACCTCTACAATCCGCTGGTCTATCAGAAAGGCGATATTATCGACACCTTCGTATACCGGACAGCTATTCTGAATGGTGAGATGGGCTTTGGTACAGCAATCGGACTGTTCAAGTCAGCCATTAGTATGGTCCTAATCCTTGTATCATACAGTCTGGCTAAAAAATGGGCAGGATATCGCATTTTCTAAACTACCAATGGAAGAGGGAGACCTATGTATTACAAAACTAGAGGTTATCGTATTTTCAACATATTCAATACTTGTTTTCTGATCATACTCGCACTCATGTGTATTGTTCCTCTGATTCACGTATTAGCTGTATCTTTCAGTGCCAAGTCTGCGGCTGATGCCAATCTGGTGGGCTTGTGGCCAAAGCAGTTCTCTCTGGAAGCTTATAAAAAGACAATGAATAATCCGATATTCCTACACTCTATATGGGTATCCGTACAAAGAACTGTACTCGGAACCGGACTTACGCTTCTGATTACTTTTCTGGCAGCTTATCCGCTATCTAAGGAAAACTCAGCCTTCAAAGGCCGGAATGTTTATTCCTGGTTGTTCGTGTTCAGCATGGTGTTTAATGGTGGTCTGATTCCATTCTATATTGTTATTCAAAAGATTGGCTTAATGGATTCCTTCTGGGTACTCGTTCTGCCAGGTGCGGTGAATACATTCTTGGTAATTCTGATGCTGAACTTCTTCCGCGGTATTCCTAAAGATTTGGAGGAAGCTTCGCTAATTGACGGCGCAGGACATTTCCGTACCTTGTTCAGCATTTACTTACCGATTTCATTACCATCGATTGCGACGATTGCACTGTTTAGTATGGTGTTCCACTGGAACTCCTGGTTCGATGGACTATTGTACTTGAACAATTCCAAGCAGTTTCCGCTGGCGACCTTTCTGCAGACCGTTATCATTCAACGGGATATGAGCTCCATGAGCATTAATCCGAAGGAGATGGAATTAATCTCGCAGACAACGGTTAGAGCCGCGCAAATCTTTATCGGGGCTGCTCCTATTCTAATCGTATATCCATTCTTGCAGAAGTATTTTGTTAAAGGAATGACACTTGGTTCTGTAAAGGAGTAGGGATGATGATAACGACATTTATCAATGGAATGGACATCTCGTTTTTGGATGAAATAGAGCAGGGTGGAGGCAAATTCCATAGTCGCTCTGTTCAGACTGCTGAGGAAGGTGAGGATTTACTCCACATCCTTAAGGACAATGGAGTAAATGCCATACGGCTGCGGATTTGGAATGACCCTCCAGGTGTCTTTTGCAATTTGGAACGGACGCTGGTTATGGCAAAGCGGATCAAAGAAGCAGGGCTGGATTTTCTACTGGATTTTCATTATTCAGATAAATGGGCGGATCCAGCTAACCAATGGAAGCCAAAAGCTTGGGAGGCACTTGACTTCAGTGGTTTGACATCCGCCGTGTATGAGTATACACGCGAGACCCTTGAAGCTTTACAGTCCCAAGGCACACTGCCCGATATGGTGCAGATCGGTAATGAAATTACGCCAGGCATGTTATGGGGAGAAGGCAAGGTTGATGGAGATTGTGATACTCCGGAGCAGTGGGAGCAGTTCACTACGCTAGTTAAAGCAGGTATAGCGGGTGCGAAATCCGTCGATTCTGACTTGTCCATCATGATCCATATTGACCGGGGTGCTGATCATCCGGCGAGCCGTAATTTTTTTGATCGTTTCTTAGAACATGGTGTAAATTATGATGTTATCGGATTATCATTCTACTCTTGGTGGCATGGTACTTTGGACGACTTACAGCTTAACCTGAACGAATTAGCGCTGCGTTATAACAAGGATATCATTGTGGTGGAAACAGCCTATCCATGGACACTGAATGCACCTGAAGGATTTCCAGTAATTGTGAATGAGGAAGCCCAGCTCCATGAAGGTTATCCAGCCACAGTAGAGGGTCAAACTAAGTATATGAAGGATTTCATAAACGTAATTGAGAATACACCTGACGGAAAAGGAATCGGCTTTTATTACTGGGAGCCTGCTTGGATTCCTTCGCAAAAGGAATGGTCTGTTGGGCATGAGAATGGTTGGTCCAATTTAGCCCTGTTTGATTTTGAAGGCAAGAAACTGGATTCGCTCCATTTCTAAAGATTATTAGAAAAGAAGACAGCCAATGGTTAAGCACCGTGGCTGTCTTCTTTTTTAATTCAAAAAGGCATCTAAAGCCACCGTAGGCTTACCAGAAGAATCAAAGGCACCTTTTGTGTAAGCGTACCATGTACCGTAACTCTCCGGTTCCCAATAGAACACGCCAAGCCCTTTGCCGCCACTTACCGATTTTGTTTTGCTAATGATGTCGGTAAGAAAAGCTTTCGCCGTTGTTGGAGCACTAACGTCCATGCCGACCTCTGAAATGATCACCTCTTTACCATACCGGGCAACCATATCATTCATATTCGTTAATGTCTGAGCGTTCAGTGTAGACCAGTTGCTTGTAGTGGGATATAGTGACATGCCGATCACATCATAGTTGGCACCGTTAGACTTCAGACCGTCAAACATCCAGCGGAATAAGGAATTGTCGTAGCCGTTAGAGAGGTGGACGATGACTTTTGAACTACTACTGACCGCTTTTACTGCACTATATCCTGAATTGATCAACGCGGCAAAATTACTCATACTTACAGAAGCTTTTCCATCCTCCCAAAGCATTCCATTATTCGTCTCGTTCCCTACCTGTACCCATTCCGGCGTAACACCGCTAGCTTTGAGTGTATTCATAACATCATACGTGTGGTCATATACCGCTGTCTTTAGAGCTGTAAAGTTCTTGCTGGTCCAGGCAGCAGGTTTCTTCTGATTGCCGGGATCTGCCCATGTATCACTGTAATGAAAGTCAATCATGATTCGGAAACCCATGTTCTTGGCCCGAACGGCCTGTTTCACAACATCGGCTTTGTTAGAGAAATTAATGGAAGGGTTAACCCAGACCCGTAGTCTAATGGAGTTCATTCCGTGATCTTTGAGGATTTGCAGTAGGTCTTGTTTCACACCGTTATCATTGTAAAAAGACCAATTATAGTACTCCATCTCCGATAGCCAGCCTACATCAGCCCCTTTTGCAAAAGTCGTAGCAGCTTCCGCTGGTTTGTTATTCCCAAAGTTGAAACACATACTAAACACGAGAGACAGGTAAAAGAACAATTTGAACGTAGTTTTTGAGTTCTGTTTGTTCATGATCATAACCTCCGGATTAGGATTTTAACAACAGGCGCCCTTAGTTTAGCGATGTTTGTATCCGTTTACATAAAACTCCTCCCTTTCTCTTTTATAACAAGATTGTAAGGTGGGGTAAGCATTCCCGATACCAATAAAAATTCAACATTTCAGCTTCTTTGGAAATTGATTCAGAGCTACAAGAGTAAAAATAAGGCTTTACTCCCATACTACCGTTATCTTGCACCGGAGCTACTTGACCACAACCTTTAGGAGGAATGCGGATGAAACAACATTCTGCTCCCGCCATCTATATACAGCTTAAGAACCGGGTGACGGTGCCCAAAGGTAAAGGTGTCACATTGGGTGATATTGCATTTTTGATCGCGGAGCCAGAGCTGAAAGAGTCGCTGGAATCTATTCTGCTAATGAAGCCAGAGCAAAGTGACGGCAATCTGATTTTGATTGATCTTCTGATGGTTATTCCCCGCATTTATGAGCTTTTGCCGGAAGCGGACATTGAGCCGATCGGCGAAGGGAGAACGATTGTTCAGATTGAAGGTCCAGTGGAGAGGCGGAAGCCTTCAGTAGCGATGTTTGTCTTAGTGTGGCTGCTGCTGTTCTTTGGGTCTGCGCTGACCATCATGAATTTCCATGCGGATGTAAACATGCAGGAGGTTCAAATCCGAATCGTGGAGATGATTACCGGTCATCGGGATGAGCATCCGGTTGTATTTCAGATTGCGTATTCTGTAGGAATCGGCTTTGGGATGGTCATTTTTTTCAACCATTTATTTAAGAAAAAGTGGAATGAAGAGCCTACACCGCTAGAAGTGGAAATGTACCTGTATCAGAAAAATATCGACCAATACGTCATTAATGAGGAGTATAGCAAAATGAGGCGCCGTGGAGAAAATCAACCAGAGAACGTGGAGGACGGAAGATGACGGCACCTATAACACTAGGGTTGAATTTGCTGCTGGGTATTGCAGGGGGGATCGCTGTAGGTGGTGGTGTGATCGCTTTATTTGTGGTTCTCGACATGGTGCCCCGTCTGGCTCAATTAACTTCTTCTTACGATAAAGTACATTGGTACGAGGGTGCGATGGTAGCTGGATCATTGCTAGGAACCGTAAGTGATTTTTGGAATTGGAAAATATCCTCAGGTCCTTTAGTTGAACTTGGTATAGGACTTTTTGACGGGATTTTTGTCGGGATGCTCGCTGCAGCATTGACCGAGGTATTAAATGTGCTGCCGATACTCGCTAAACGCTTGAACATGACACATTATTTGTTCGGGCTGTTAATGGCGATGGTAAGCGGGAAGGTCGCGGGTTCTTTGTTCGACTGGTTTGTATACCGACAGTAAATGGGGGTTATGGAATGAGCAAATTTATTCACAGCGGTGATTCTGTGCCAGAAGAGGATCATCAGGAAGAAAACGCTGCGGCTGCCGCAGCAATGAAGAATACCGCAGAGGATCTAGTTGATGATCATACCGAGATTAACGGAGCTTCTATGACCAGTGAAGACGCAGATCCGGCGGAAAATACTACAGCAGCTGATCCGAGTCAAGAACAGCAGGATGCAGAAGCATCTGCGGAGCTAGGGGCAGAAGAGCAGAGTACCGAAGCGTCAGCACAGCCCGATTCCGGGCAACAGGATGCAGAAGCACCTGCGGAGCTAGGGGCAGAAGAGCAGAGCACCGAAGCGTCAGCACAGCCGAATTCCGGGCAACAGGATGCAGAAGCAGCTGCGGAGCTAGGGGCAGAAGAGCAAAGCGCAGAAGTATCAGCTCAGCCGGATTCCGGGCAGCAGGATGCAGAAGCATCTACGGAGCTAGGGGCAGAAGAGCAAAGCGCTGAAGCTGCACAACCGGATTCCGGGCAGCAGGATGCAGAGGCGTCAGATGAGCTCGGGAATCAGGAACAGAATGAGCCTAGTAAAGGATTTTTTGCCAGGTTATTCGGCTTAGATTCAGACTCGGAATCCGAAGATGAGGCGCAAGATCAGAATACCCAACAAGCAGGCGGATCAGAGTCCGCAACAGAGTCCGGGGAAGAATCTCAAGCCAAAGTGACGCCAAAGTCCAAACTATCTAAAAAGCAAGCGCAACAAGAGTCACAAGACAGCAATAAAAAGGGAAGCAGCAAGCTACAGAAGAAACGAGATCGCGAGCACTCCAACTCATTAAAAGAATCCGTCATTTACTGGCAAGGTAATGATGAAATCCCAATGTCCTTGCAAGATACGAAACAAACACTTACTGAGGTAATGGGACTGGGCACAAGCTTTGATGTAACGTTCAGACAGATGTCCTTTGGCGGACATAAGACAGCTCTACTCTGTTTAAGTGGTTTTACCAACACAGATGTGACCGATGATATTCTAAAACGTCTGACCTATCTCACCTCTGAGAATCTGTCTACGGGTGTGCTGTCTAGCTTTATGAATGAATATGTCCCTCACATCCAGGTGGAAGAGGGGAATTCTTTAAGTGAAAGTATCGAGAAGGTACTTGAAGGCTTGAGCGTGCTATTCGTCGAAGGTGAGAACAAAGTTATCATCATGGATACTCGTTCTTACCCTAGTCGCAGTCCAGCCGAGCCTTCGATTGATCGGGTGGTGCGCGGTGCGCGCGACGGTTTTACAGAGACTTTACTGAGCAATATCTCGCTTGTCAGAAGACGGGTTCGAGATCCAGGCCTGAAATATGAGCTATTTCGGGTTGGACGACGGACACAAACAGATGTATGCGTGGCTTACATTGATGATATCGTTGATAAAACACAGGTTATGTCTGTTATCGACAAAATCAAAAGCATTGATATTGATGGTATTCCTCTGGCAGATAAACAATTAGAGGAGGCGATTATCGGCGGTGGATGGAATCCATATCCTATGGTGCGTTATTCTGAACGCCCCGACGTCGTAGCTTCAAATTTATTGGAGGGTCGGGTAATACTGTTTGTAGATACCTCACCAATTGTTATTGTTCTTCCGACTACTTTTTTTGATCTTTGTCAGCATGCAGAGGAGAATCGTCAGACTCCTTTTATGGGAACGTACTTGCGGTGGGTTCGTTTCATCGGTATATTTGCGTCCATGTTCCTGCTGCCGCTATGGATGTTGCTTGTCATTCATCCTGAACTAAAGCCGGCTATGCTGGATTTCATTGGACCTCAAAAGACCGCCAGAATTCCAATACTCGCCCAGTTTCTAATTGTGGAGCTTGGGGTTGATTTACTGCGGATGGCTGCAGTACACACACCAACGCCTTTAGGTTCAGCGATGGGTCTGATTGCAGCTATATTGATTGGCGATATAGCGGTTCAGAGTGGTTTGTTTGTAAACGAGGTAGTTCTGTATATGGCTGTAGCCTCCATCGGTATGTTTGCAACCCCGAGTTATGAGCTGGGTCTTGCGAATCGAATAGTCAGGCTTGTGTTGCTAATTGCCGTAGCGGCATTCCAGGTGCCAGGATTTATGATTGGAACGACGCTACTGACTATTTTCCTAACTACTCACCGCTCCTATAACTCGTCTTATATGTGGCCGTTTATACCTTTTAATGCAAAGGCAATGAGTGAAATTCTAGTGCGTAAGCCAGTCTTAAGCTCGAAGACAAGGCCGTCTTTCAACAAAACTAGAGACAATACAAGGGTGCCGCCTACTCAAAAGAATGATTAACAATCGTAGGAAAATACAAAACTACTGCAAATTAGTCCATTCAATGGAGTTCCCACTGTCTGTTATACTGAATACACTAAAGACAGGGTGGAACCTTGATATTCCACAGAAATTGGAGGACTAAAGAATGTTTCTACACGGTACTAGCCGAATTAACGATGCTGGGCATTTGGAGATCGGCGGATGTGATGTAACTGAATTGAAGGCGGAATATGGAACCCCGCTATATATATTGGACGAGCAATTGGTGAGACAACGTTGCCGTGAATATATGGATGCTTTTAAATCCTCTGGACTTGGGTTCCAAGTAGCTTACGCAAGTAAGGCGTTCTCAGTAATGGCTATGGTTCGTTTGGCTGATGAAGAAGGCTTGTCGCTTGATGTTGTATCTGATGGCGAACTTTATACTGCTTTGCAAGCTGGCTTTCCTGCAGAACGCATTCATTTTCATGGCAACAATAAGACTTCTGAAGAGATCGAAATGGCGATTGATGCCGGGATCGGCTGCTTTGTAGTCGATAATCTGGTAGAGCTTAATCTTTTGCAGTCGATTGCATCACGTAAAGAAGTTAAGGTTAACATCTTGTTACGTGTGACACCAGGTGTCGAAGCTCATACGCATGAGTATATAACAACAGGCCAGACCGATTCCAAATTTGGATTTGATATCGGTAATGGATCAGCTTATGAAGCAGTTAAAGCGGCAGTCAGCAAAAAGAATTTAGTGCTGCTTGGCGTACATTCCCATATTGGTTCTCAAATTTTTGAAACGGATGGATTCCAGCTTGCTGTTGAACGTGTAGCGAGTTTTGCTCGTAGTGTTAAAGAAGGTTTGGAAGTGGACTTCCGTGTAGTAAACCTAGGTGGAGGTTTCGGTATTCGTTATGTTGAGGGGGATACCCCATTACATGTTTCTGAATATGTAACTGCAATTACGGATGCCGTGAAGACTCATTTTGCTGGAATCTATAATGCTTTGCCTGAAATTTGGGTGGAGCCGGGCCGTAGTATTGTTGGAGATGCAGGTACTACACTTTATACAGTAGGTACGAACAAGGATATCCCAGGCGTGCGTAAGTACGTTGCCGTCGACGGTGGGATGACTGATAATCCACGTCCTGCATTGTACCAATCTAAATATGAGGCATTACTTGCTAATCGTGCGAATGAAGAGGCTACAGAAACTGTATCCATCGCTGGTAAATGCTGCGAGAGCGGAGACATGCTGATCTGGGATGTAGAGCTGCCTGAGGCTGAAAGCGGCGATCTGTTGGCTGTAGCCTGCACAGGCGCTTACAATTACTCCATGGCGAGTAACTACAACCGGCTTCGTCGTCCGGCTTTAGTGTTCGTTCAGAACGGACACAGCGATCTTGTAGTGCGTCGCGAAAGCTATAATGATCTTATTGCCAACGATATTGTTCCTGAGCGTATCGCTAAACAAGCTGCTGTTGCTAAGTAACAGCCGTTAATGTTATGTAGGGAAAACTGGTAAGGCATAAAGAGCAAGCAGGAATTACTCCTGCTTGCTTTGCTTTGTGCGTAGTTTCATAGTAATATAATTGAGGTATTCTAAATTTGTTAATTTTGAAAGGGGTCATTTACATATGGCAAAGCAAGCGAAAATTACTCTTGAAAATGGCGGCGTAGTGCTGATTGACTTGTTCGATCAAGATGCACCAAACACTGTAGCTAACTTTGAAAAGCTAGCAAAAGATGGTTTCTACAATGGATTGACATTCCACCGTGTTATCCCTGGTTTTGTAGCTCAAGGCGGATGTCCTAACGGAACTGGATCTGGTGGTCCAGGATACACAATCAACTGCGAAATCAACCCAAACAAACACGAGCGCGGAACACTTGCTATGGCACATGCGGGTAAGAACACAGGCGGAAGCCAGTTCTACATCTGCTATGCACCACAACCACACTTGGATGGAGTTCACACTGTATTCGGTAAAGTAGTTGAAGGTATGGATCTTGTTGATACTTTCAAAGGACGCGACAAAATGACTTCGGTAGAAATCATCGAAGCTTAAGAATTCTTAATTTAAAAAGGCTAGTCTCCGGATTATCGGAGGCTGGCCTTTTCTTATTTAATAAGGAATCCGGCTTATTCGTTTACGTCTCGATTTACGCTGCTCTGGCACCCAGAAGAATACCAAATACATGAGCAGAAACACAATGAAGGCAAACAACTCTTCAACAAGCAGGTAATAAGGATAAGGCCCGAAATAATCCAATACAGAATAAGTGCTGGGCTTATGAGATAAGAACATGTAGTTAGATCCTAGGATGTAATTGGCGATCCACACACAAGCGGCCACAATGTTTAGTCCAAGCATGGTGAACAGGAGAGATTTCCAAGTGGGCTTATAGCCCTCAATCCAGGTCATATAAAGTGAAGCGAGAACAATACCACCATGTGCTATAAAGAACAGTAGAAATCGGAAATGAGGGAATGGATAGACCAGATTCGGTGTGAGTAAAGCAATGAATGCTCCACCAATCCCAGCAAAATACAGAAAGGAATATAGTGCTCGGCTGCGAGTGATCAGCATGATAACGGATAGTAGTAAAGTAATTCCGCATAGTTCGAGCGGGAGTGAGCTGCTGGATTGCCATACGCCTTGAGAGAGGTACCATATTTGAAGTCCTGTTTCTGAGAACAAAAGAATAATAATCAGCAGCAAGCGCACACTTTGCCGAAGTCTCACATCAGTCCGAATCTCGAATCTTAAACTGTAAAACAGTATACAGACCAATGTAATGATAGACAGAGCAATCCAATGTGAAGGGGAGAACATAATGAAATCCTCCGTACGCTGTCGATCAAAATAAGATGAAAGATGCATGAACCAACCTCCTTCGTACCTAAAAAGCACTTCAAAAAACAACTTTGTAAATTTTTGATATTTTCTGTTTCTGAACATCCATAAAATGGTTATATATGTATGCATTCTGTCAGCTAACCCACAAAAGGATGGCTTTTCATTATTTTAACATAAGATGGGGCAATGGGCGCGGAATTACATAAGAAGCATTCGAGCATGAGGAATGGCAGAGATTACGCTTCAAGAGGAGATACAAACATAGAAAAATCAAATTGGAAAAGGAATTGGAGGCTTTAGGATAATGTTAAAAAAAAGAATAAGTGTGATGCTCGTTATTCTGATGCTTGTAGCGCAATATGCCTATGGCATCGGGTTCACTCCACAAGTACAAGCAGCGGCAATCGATCAAGAGCGGAATATCATCACCAGTGTCTCTATGGCTGTATATGGTGAAGACGGGCAGACGGTTACGGATAGCGTCTATGAGCAAGAAGCTAATGTAACATTAGATTATACGTGGTCTCTTCCTAAAGCTCATCCGTACAAGCAAGGTGACACCTTTACCTTTCAGCTTCCAGAGCAGTTTCAGCTTTTTAATGATATTAGCGGCTTGTTGGTCTCAGAGGATGGAGATGTAGGAACTTTTACAGTTGAGCAGTTATCACACCAAGTAACAATGACCTTTAACGACTACATAGAAACGCATGATGATGTGCAAGGAACGCTTCGGATCAACACTAAGTTTGATAAACAAACAATCTCAGGAAGTACTGTTCAGCAGATTTTATTTCCGGTGAGCGGTGGTGTTCAGACGGTTACTGTGAATTTTAAACCGAATGTAGGATCGACCATTGAGAAGAGGGGGATTCCTCAGGGTTTTAATGCAGACCATATTCTATGGTCTGTTGACATAAATAAATCATTAAAAACTGTTGGAAATGCAGTCGTAACGGACCCTATACCAACAGGTTTGTCACTTAGCACTCCGGTTACTGTGAGTGTGTATCAACTGAGTATCCAGTTGGACGGTTCGGTAACACAAGGTGCACTACTCGATACCAGTAAATATTCTACAGAGTTCATTGGAGGATCGTTAAATGTTCGTTTCACTGATCCTGCGATTTCGAGTGCTTACCGTATTGAATACTCCACAGCTATTACTGATGAGCATCGGCTAAGCTTCACGAATACAGCGACTTTTACAGGAGATGGGCAAGTTCCTGCAAGTTCCTCTGCTACTGTTCAAGTAGAACGAGGAGGAAGTTTGAACAAGTACTCTAGCGGATATGACTGGAGCAATCAAATCATTTCCTGGGCAATCGAATATAACTATAATAAAAAAACGATTCCGCAAGGAAATGCTGTACTAAAGGATTTGTTTGATGATTCTCAAGCGTTAGTAGCCAATTCGATAAAAGTATACACGGTGCAACTGGATTCAGCGGGTACAGCAACATTGAGTAATCTTTTGACCAAGGATATTGATTACACTGTAGTTGCAGCTTCAGACGTGAAGAAGTCAGGGTTCACCTTGCAATTTAAACAAGATGTAACATCTGCTTATCGAATCGAGTATAAGACCAAAGCTGTAAAACGTGTGTTTGAAGATATTATAATCACTAATACAGTTACGGACAGTACCTATACTGGAGAAGCTACACGCTTAATACGGCCAGCCATTTTGTATAAGAACTTATCAGGCGTAGATTATCAGAATAAAACGGTTGGATGGAAAGTCACATTAAACAGTGATAACTATCCAATGGGTCAGGTTGAAGTTACGGAGTCATTCCCGTTTGGCGGACTGAAGTTTATTCCGGAATCACTCGTAATTAGAAATTCTAATGGGAATGTATTGAATCCTTCCAAATATAGTTTGGTTTACAATGCTCCTGTTCAGGCTAATAAAGGATTCAAGGTTGTCTTTAATTCGCAGATTACTGGTCTTTATACAATTAGCTATACAACGGAATTTAATAAGGATTGGATTTGGTCTAATACTGAAAATTTCAATAACAAGGTTAGGATGGACTGGTTAGACACGTCCGAAATTCCTCGCACAACAGAAGCAGAAGGGCTATTTATTCCAAGAACCGAAGCGAAAAGCAATGGTATGAAGTTTGGTTCTTATAATGCTTCAACTAAAGAATTAGCTTGGACATTAGGGGTCAATTATAATAGCAAAACGGTTGCAGAGCCAGAAGTCGTGGATATTTTGAAATCGGGTCAAACCCTGGTTCCTGGATCGCTGAAAGTATACACCATGAATGTTGCTAAGAATGGAGACCCAACGAAAGGTGTCGAGGTAAACAGTAGCAAATACACTTACAGTGTTAATGGTAATAATGAGCTGAAGCTCTCTTTTACAGATGCTATTCAATCCGCTTATTATATAGAATTTCATACAAGTCTTGAAGGTAAAGTCATTGGCACTTCTATTGATAATAAAGCCAGCCTCTATGATGGAACAAAAAAGGTATCCAAGGATTTGAACGCTACCGTAAAGATTCCTTATGGAGATGAATATCTCTTGAAAAATGGTGTTCAGAATGGCGAAAAAATCGATTGGAGCATTCAAATTAATCGTAGTCAGTCTACTGTGAAGAATGCGTTAATCAACGATACTCCTAGCGCTAATCAGATTCTGCTGCAGGATTCATTCCATCTGTATCCTACAAGCGTAGCTGAAAACGGGGATGTAACAAAAAGCGGACCTGAATTGATTCAGGGTATCGATTACAGCTTAGAAATAAAAACGGATGTAGACGGCAAGCAGTCGTTTGCTTTAAGCTTCGGCAAGGAGATTAGTAAACCTTATATTCTCGACTATCAATCCCTGATTATGGCGAATACAGGAGACAAAGTAATTAATACTGTTCGTTTCAGTGGTTTTAATGTTATCGAAATAAGCAAAGATTCTTCTAAAGAAATTATCGTCGGTGTGTCGAGTGGATCAGGATCAGGCAGCGGGGTTAGAGGTTCCTTGATGATCAAGAAGCTGGATGCAGAGGACAACTTGAAGACGCTGGCAGATGCAACTTTTGCACTCTATCGCCTTAACGGCTCAGACAGGGTATTTATTAATAGCTTAACCACAGATTCCGCTGGTACAGCAACATTCAATAAATTATGGTTGGGTAACTACGTATTGATTGAGACGACAGCTCCTAGTGGCTATGTACTTGATCCTACAGAGCATCCAGTGTCCATTCATTCCTCATCAACGAATCAATTCGTAATTACGAATCATAAAGCAGTTGAGCCTACGCCTACTGCAACGCCAGAACCAACTATAGTCCCAACCGCAACACCATCAGCTTCATCGGAACCGACGGCTACTCCGTCAACAGAGCCGACATCAGAACCTGCGTCTACACCAACCTCAGGAGCCCCAGGAGGTCCGTTGACACCTACACCTACGAGTTCGCAGGTGCCAGGAGTAATCATCAATGATCCGGCAGTACCTGCTGGCCCTGGGAATACGAGCGATCTGGAATCCGCGACATCAGAAGAAGTAGGAACTCCTGATTTAGTTATTACAGATGAAAATGTTCCTTTGGGTGAAGTCGACATTGTTGATGAGGAAGTTCCGAAAGGTACAGTCAACAACAGCACTTCAAGTGCCCCTCAGCTTCCAAAGACGGGAGAAAGTAGCCCTGCGCCGCTCTACATGACAGGTATTGGATTAATAGCCATAGGCTATATTCTAAACCGTGTGTTTAGACGTGGAGGAAACTTAAAGTAAGTGAATAAGTATGAATTGAAATTGAACTGAATGAAGCACCCGGCGTGATTATAGTCGGGTGCTTTTGTTTGTGTTTAGAACCTATTCACTCGCAGGGAAGGAAGTCTCGAATTCGGTTTGTTTACGTGAGCTTTTGGCTGAAATTGTTCCACCGTGGAGCTCTGTGATGCTCTTGGCAATCGCGAGTCCTAAGCCGCTTCCGCCAGTCTCCCTGGAACGTGACTTATCTACACGATAAAATCGCTTGAATAAGTGGGGGAGGTCCGTGGCAGGGATCGGGTTACCGTAATTCGTGCATGTAGCAATCACACTGTCATCTTTTCTATAAACGGAAATATCTAGAATCTTACCTTCTTTACCGTATCTAACCGCATTGGTAAATAGATTCTCATATAATCGTACTAACTCGTCCGCATCACCATGGATAATCAAAGGGCCCATATCCGTATGAATACGGCAGGTCATATCCGCTTGCTCCAATACGGGAGCGAATTCCTCGACAAGCTTTTTGAGCAGCTTGCCGAGATCTAAAGGCTCCATATTAAGGGGAAGCCCGTTGCTGCTAACACGTGTATATTCAAATAAATCGTCGAGCAGCTTTTTAAGAGTCAGGGACTTCTCATAGGCGATATTCACATAATAACGCAGCTCAACCTCGTTCTTATAACGATCCTTCTCCACATATTCCAGGAATCCCAGTACAGAAGTTAGAGGGGTTCGAAGATCATGGGATACACCAGTGATTAGGTCGTTTTTGGCTTTCGCTGCTGCTCGTTCTTCATCTATAGCGGATTTTAGCTTGCCCGCCATGAGGTTCATATTTTCGGCGAGTTTACCGAGTTCATCCGTTCCTGTTACTGGTACCTTGAAAGATAAGTTGCCGTCAGCAATCGCTTGAACCCCGCTTGAAATGTTATGAAGATGGCTTGTTGTATTTCTGGATAGCTTCAGGATGAAAAAAAATAAATAAAGGAACCCCAATAAGAATCACTATAGGAGTAGAACCGATGTTATTGGTCACCCAGCGGATGAGTTTAACGCCCCAGAAGGAATGAGAAGGATTGAGCCATAGCAAAAGGGATGTCCCATAATAGCCGACCAATAAAATTGCTGCTGTAAGAGTTAGACTCGTTAGGCTAAAGCCAACTATTTTCCAAGATAAGGTATCGAATCTTTTAAAGTTCAACTAGAAGAACCTCCTTTTTCCAGTTTGTAGCCAACGCCCTATACCGTCTTTAAATACAGTAGTTTTCTCGGCTTAGCTTCAATTTTTTCTCTGATTTTTCGAATGTGTAGCATGAGTGTATTACTGAGTCCAGTGATTTTATCTAGTTCCTGACCCTTGGCAGATAACATAATAATCGGGAATTTTTGTGTTTCTCGAATTTTTATACAGGCCTCTATACCGTCCGTACTACAAGAAGTATACAATATTCTCGATTGAAATCCTTATTTGAAGGCCGGCGAAGATCGATGGGAAACAGTTTGTTTAGCTCTTTGAAAAACTTAAAGCTATCATAAAGCCTTCCACATACCAAAGATGAGACAGGCGATCTTCCCAATGGCGGCATGTAAAAGTAAAAAGTAAACTTAATAGTTTCTTAACAAGCCTTAAGATTTGGGAAGCGGCTATGCTATAATAATTTCAAATTCAATAGGTTGGAGGAGAATTGGAAGATGTGGAAAGAGTTTAAAGCTTTTGCCCTGAAAGGAAATGTACTAGATTTAGCCATTGCTGTCGTTATCGGAGCAGCTTTTGGTAAGATTGTGACTTCATTAGTATCTGACATCATTATGCCAATTGTTGGCTTGATAACAGGTGGTATAGATCTGAAGGATCGGGCTCTAAGTGTTATGGTTATGCATAATGAACTGCTTATCCCTTATGGGCAATTTTTGCAGGCGGTAGTTGATTTCTTTATTATTTCCTTCTCAATCTTTATGGTGATTAAACTGGCTAATAAATTCCAGCGCAAAGAAGCCGTTAAAGTTGAAGTGGTGGAGACGCCAGCACCCCCAGAAGATATCGTGTTGCTAACGGAAATTCGTGATTTGTTGAAACAACAAGAACGCGGATTGTAATTGGAAAAAGAAAAAGAAAAAGCGCCTGAAGATACAGTCCAGGCGCTTTTTCTTTTGTTATGTAAATGTATGGAATGGGTTTTAACTGTACATTTGCAGGCTATATATAACCATGTCGTTTCTTCTAGTAATCACCATACCTCTCAGAATTAAGTTACAAATTTTAAGTAAATATATAAAACGCACTTGCATTTCGAAGGTGTAAGTGATAATTTTGTTAGTAAGGAAAACTTGAACCTCAATTAAATAAAGGATCAATCCTTCAGGGCAGGGTGTAATTCCCTACCGGCGGTGATGCTGTTGTAGAGTGCTTATTTATTAAGTTTATCTACCACACTTAGTCCGCTACCCGGCTCGCGTTGTTGACGCGAACGGTGGACCCGGTGAAATTCCGGGACCGACAGTATAGTCTGGATGGAAGAAGGAGAGGTTAACCGCTTGTCTGTAATAGACAGGTGGACTGCAGTGTTTTCATTTATTATGTGCGATATTTCACAATTGCCGTCGTTTGACGGTTATTTACGCACACTTTTATTTGGACTGCCGATAAACTCTCGCATAACCCATCTTTACTCCTCCTGGAGAATGAGATGGGTTTTTCTGTTTTTACGCATCAGATAGACAGTAAGTGGATAGGAGGAACGAGATGGATAATATGAATGACGAGTTTTATATGTCGTTAGCGCTGGATATGGCAGAACGTGCCCAAGGACAGACGGGAATTAACCCTGTAGTTGGCTGTGTTGTTGTAAAGAATGGAGCGATGATTGGACTTGGAACTCATTTGCAGCGCGGAACAGGTCATGCTGAGGTTCATGCCTTGAATATGGCGGCTGGCCAAGCACAGGGCAGCACTGCCTACGTAACACTGGAACCATGCAGTCACTATGGCAAGACTCCGCCCTGCAGCCAAAGGCTGATCGACGAGGGAGTAGCCAGAGTGGTAGTCGCTTGTGAAGATCCTAACCCTCAGGTTGCGGGTCGCGGCGTTCAAATGCTGCGTGAGCATGGCATTGAAGTAGAAGTAGGGTTGCTGCGTGAACGTGCGCTGCGGTTGAATGAGCGTTTTATCAAGTATATTTTAACAAAACAGCCTTTTGTTACGCTCAAGAGTGCCAGCACGCTGGATGGTAACCTAGCTACCAAATCTGGAGACAGTAAATGGATTTCAAATGGTGAAGCGCGGGAGATCGTACATACGCTGCGGCATCGGCATCAGGGAATAATGGTCGGTGTGAACACAGTGATTGCAGATAATCCTTCACTGACGACAAGAACGGAAGTGCCGGGTATTCATCCGATACGGATTGTGATTGATTCTGGACTACGTATTCCTTTGGATTCAGCAGTTGTAAGTGACGGTCTAGCGCCTACTATCATCGTGACAACTGAAGCCGCAGATGATGAAAAGAAAGCAGCACTTCTTCAAGCGGGGGTGCAAATCATTGTTAGCGGAGCAGGACCACGGGTGGATTTGAAGGCTGCTATGGTAACACTCGGTGAAATGGAAATCGGATCGATTTTACTTGAAGGTGGAGGCACGCTAAATGGTGCGATGCTGGAGAGTGGGCTCGTTGATCGAGTGATTCTCTTTTTCGCTCCAAAGATTGTTGGCGGTGGTGCTGAAGCGAAAGGGACGTTCGTATTTCCTGGTATAGAGCTAATGAAGGATGCGATTTCTCTGGAGGGATTGGAAGTAAAAGTGCTCGGAGATAATGTATGTATCAGCGGTACTCCGGTACGCTAAAGTGAATGGTTACAAAACTTAATCGTGTGCTTCCGGAGCAAGTTTTGTTCGGAGAGATAGCGGAGAAGTGTTACTCACACAAAACTCCTAGGAGGGAAAGCATGTTCACTGGATTAGTCGAAGAAGTTGGCACTCTGAGAAGTGTCTCTACCGGTGGAGAAATGATGGTGCTGGACATTGCCGCTTCCGTCATCATGGATGATTTGAAGATTGGTGATAGCGTATCGGTTAATGGCGTCTGTCTTACAGCGACAACTTTAGGCGAGAACTATTTTACAGTGGATGTCATGCCTCAGACCTATCGAAACAGTAATCTGAAGGAGCTACGTCCTGGCAGTCGGATGAATCTGGAGCGAGCAATGGCAGCCGGTGGTCGATTTGGAGGTCATATTGTTCAGGGACATGTAGATGGCACTGCTGTCATCAAAAGTGTAAAGCGTGATCAAAATGCAGTAGTCTATGAGATTGCGCCGGATCGCAAATCGCTGTTTAAATATATCATCCCTAAAGGGTCGATCACGATTGATGGCATTAGCTTAACAGTAGTAAAGACGACGGCTTCATCGCTTACTGTATCCATTATTCCGCATACGTTAGGGGAAACTGTGCTAACTTATAAGCGGGCAGGAGATAGTGTGAATATTGAGTGTGATGTCCTGGGCAAATATGTAGATCATCTTCTTCATTATGGCTCAGCTGCACAGGATGAAGAAAGTGATAGCAGTTCCGGGATTAGTCGTGATTTCTTGGCGGCAAACGGATTTGTTTAAATAATGAGTAAGCTTACGAAGAAGGGAATAATCCTTCGTAAAGCTATTAGGAGGATAGGATCATGAGCGAACAATCGAAGAAGGATAGTGTCTTGGATCCGATTGAAGAAGCGATATATGATTTAATGCGCGGCAAAGTCATCATCGTGGTGGATGATGAAGATCGTGAGAATGAAGGGGATTTTATAGCTCTTGCTGAACGGGCGACACCAGAAGTCATCAATTTTATGATCACTGAGGGACGTGGTTTGGTCTGCATGCCAATTACCGCTGAGCGTGCGGAAGAGCTTGAACTACAGGCTATGGTCAGTCACAATACAGATAATCACGGCACAGCCTTTACTGTATCGGTTGACCATATAGATACAACTACTGGTATATCAGCAGGGGAAAGATCCTTGACTGTAAAGGCCATGATTGACCCTAAAGCGAAGCCGTCTGATTTCCGTAGACCTGGCCATATGTTCCCGCTGATTGCGAAAAAAGGTGGCGTACTGCGCCGTTCCGGACATACAGAGGCTGCTGTTGATTTAGCCCGTATGTGTGGTGCATATCCAGCCAGTGTGATTTGTGAAATCATCAAAGAAGATGGCTCGATGGCCCGGTTGCCTGATCTGGTTGAGATTGCTAAGAAGCATGATCTTAAGTTGATCAGCATCAAAGACCTCATTCACTATCGGAACGAGAAGGAACAGCTCGTCAATCGCGAGGTGTCTGTACGTCTGCCTACCGATTTCGGTGAGTTTCAGACCATCGCCTATACAAATGAAGTGGATGATAAAGAACATGTAGCATTGGTGAAGGGCGATATTTCCGGTGATGAGCCAGTGTTAGTACGAGTACATTCCGAATGCTTGACGGGTGACGTATTCCACTCCCATCGCTGCGATTGTGGTCCCCAGTTTGAAGCAGCGCTTCGGCAGATCGAAGCTGCTGGTAGAGGTGTGTTGCTCTATATGCGTCAAGAAGGCAGAGGCATTGGTCTTATTAATAAGCTTAAAGCCTACAAGCTTCAAGAAGAAGGACTCGATACTGTAGATGCCAATCTAAAGCTTGGTTTTCCAGCAGATTTGCGTGATTACGGGATTGGAGCACAAATTCTGAAGGATCTAGGTATAAGTCAAATTCGTCTCTTAACGAACAATCCTCGAAAGATCAAAGGGTTGGAAGGTTATGGATTGGAAGTTGTTGAGCGAGTGCCAATCCAAATGCCGGAGAATAAAGATAATACTAATTATCTCCATACGAAGCAGGCGAAACTTGGGCATTTGCTGTCTTTTGACGACATTGAACAAAATGAGGATTCGAAAGTATAATCACACACAATAAAAAACGAAGGGTAGATGAATGATATGCCGAAATATTTAGAAGGACATTTAGTTTCCGAGGGGTTAAAATACGGAGTCGTAGTAGGACGTTTTAATGAATTTATTACTAGCAAGCTTTTGTCAGGTGCACTTGATGCATTTAAACGCCATGGTGCTAACGATGATGAAGTAGATGTTGCTTGGGTTCCAGGCGTGTTTGAAATTCCGTTAATCGCTCAAAAAATGGCGGAAAGCGGTAAATACGACGCTGTAATCACTTTAGGAACTGTTATCCGTGGCTCTACAACGCACTATGATTATGTATGTAATGAAGTTGCAAAAGGGGTAGCTGCGATCAATCTTAAAACTGGCGTGCCGACGATTTTTGGCGTAGTAACTACTGAGAATATTGAACAGGCCATTGAGCGTTCAGGAACCAAAGCAGGGAATAAAGGCTGGGATGCTGCGACTGCTGCGATTGAAATGGCGAATCTTAACAAACTGTTTAAGTAAGACAGCTATTGACGAATCAGTCGAATTCGTGCTTATTTATAGTATAAGAAGAAAGCATGGATTATAGAGCCCTTTCTACTTGTGTAGCGTCCTTTAGGGCGCTGCACTTTACTTTTTTTGGCGGGAGGATGCTTCGTGACTGTATTGTACAAGCTGGAAACGTTTGAAGGTCCGCTGGATCTGCTTTTGCATTTAATTGATAAGGCGGAAATCGACATCCAGGACATTCCGGTCGCCGAGATCACCGAACAGTATATGGAATACCTGCGAAGTATGCAGGAGCTTGAACTGGATATTACGAGTGAATTTCTCGTGATGGCCGCAACCCTATTATCTATAAAGAGCAAGCTATTGCTGCCCAAACCACCGGTCATTGAGATCGATGATTTTGAATATTACGAAGAAGATGAATTTGATCCACGAGCTGAACTTGTTCAGCGACTGATTGAGTATCGTAAATTCAAGAGTATTGCTGTTCATTTAATGGATATGGAGAGCGAGCGGAGCTTGATTTTTACGAAGGAGCCGGAGGATCTGGGTCCATACGTGCCTGAAGAGATTGACCATACGCTAAAAGGACTACATACTTCCGACCTTATAGCTGCTTTCCGTAAAGCACTTAGTAAGGCGGCAAGAAGGTCATCTTACCAGCGGATCACCCGGGACGAAATATCGGTAAAAGATCGTATACGTGATGTATCGGATGCGCTGCAGCGCAGAGGGAAGGGCGGTAGGCTCCATTTCTCAGCACTGCTTCACGATGAAATGGCGCGGCACGAAATCGTAGTTACTTTTCTTGCGATTCTGGAACTGATGAAAATGAAGGCGATTTTTTGCTATCAAGAGAAATTGTTTGAGGACATCGTAATGGAGTGGAGAGGAGGAGAACACTTCAATGGATTACAAAACGCTGAAATCGATTATTGAGGGCCTGTTGTTTCTATCAGGTGATGAAGGGATCTCCGTACGGCAAGTAGCCGAGATTACAGAGCAGCGGCCAGAGCTTGCAGCTGGAGCATTAGAAGAACTGAAAGAGGATTATGTAACGCAGGAGCGGGGGTTACAGGTAGTCCAAATCGCCGGGAATTATCGGCTGGCTACCTTGCCTGAGCATGCCCATTATTTCGAGCGATTAGCTTATTCCCCTTCAAGATCAACCTTGTCACAGGCTGCATTAGAGACATTGGCGATCGTGGCCTATCGTCAGCCCATTACACGGGTGGAGATCGA